>NZ_JBBOVH010000001.1:0-1285000 GCF_038006465.1 Thermoactinomyces sp. FSL K6-2592 | reverse complement strand
TAACCTCGCACGTAACCGTCACTCGCCGGTTCATTCTACAAAAGGCACGCCGTCATCCCTTTAAAAGGACTCCGACTGATTGTAAGCACACGGTTTCAGGTTCTCTTTCACTCCCCTCCCGGGGTGCTTTTCACCTTTCCCTCACGGTACTGGTTCACTATCGGTCGCCAGGGAGTATTTAGCCTTGGGAGGTGGTCCTCCCTGCTTCCCACGGGGTTTCACGTGTCCCGCGGTACTCAGGATCCGTCTCGGAGGGTGACCGATTTCGATTACAGGGCTGTTACCTTCTTTGGCGGGCCTTTCCAGAACCACTTCATCTATCCGTCACCTTTGTAACTCCGTGTGAGACGTCCTACAACCCCGGTTGGCAAAGCCAGCCGGTTTGGGCTGTTCCCGTTTCGCTCGCCGCTACTCAGGGAATCGCGTTTGCTTTCTCTTCCTCAGGGTACTAAGATGTTTCAGTTCCCCTGGTATGCCCCCGTCCATCCTATGGATTCAGATGGCGGTGCCAGCTCTTCAAGCTGGCGGGTTCCCCCATTCGGACATCCCCGGATCAACGCTCACTTACAGCTCCCCGGGGCATATCGGTGTTCGTCCCGTCCTTCATCGGCTCCTGGCGCCAAGGCATCCACCGTGTGCCCTTAGTAGCTTACCCTACTGGCTCTCTTGGAGATTACTTCTCCCGGTGATTGCAACTTGACAAGCGACGTGTGAAGATTCTCGTCAAACGATCCTCTTCAACCTCGTCTTGCTTCTTCCATATCTCATTTTCAAGGTGCGTCGTTTTTTCTTTTTGTCAACCGCCTCGCGGCGACAAGAAATAATATATCACGGCCACAAACAAAATGCAACCCTTTTTTATAAAACCATTTATTCCAACAATAAACAAACAAAAAACCCTTCTTCTCATGCAGAAAAGAAGGGTTGTAAAATCCTTGGAGGAATTACGATGGATTGTCCGCCCGTTTGATCCACTCCGGTAAATCGCGGATCACATTTTCAACGGCTACATCCTGCGCATCTCCCGAGCGGCGAAGTTTCATCTCCACCAGACCATCCCCGGCTTTGGCTCCGACGGTAATCCGAACCGGAATTCCGAACAAATCCGCGTCTTTAAATTTGACACCCGCCCGTTCTTTACGGTCATCAAACAATACTTCATATCCGGCTTCCAATAATTCTTGGTACAACTTCTCCGCGGTTTTGGCCTGTACTTCATTTTTCATATTCACCGTAATCAGGTGAACCGTATAAGGGGCAATGGAAGCGGGCCAAATGATTCCCTGTTCATCATGATTCTGCTCCACAACGGATGCAACCGCGCGGGAGATGCCGATGCCGTAACATCCCATAATAAACGGCTGTTCTTTGCCGTTTTCATCCAAAAATCCGGCCTTCATTGCCACGCTGTAGCGGGTTCCCAACTTGAACACATGCCCCACTTCTATCCCGCGGCGCAGAGAAATCGCACCACCGCAACGGGGGCATCTGTCGCCTTCCTGGATATTTCTCAAATCGCCGGTCACATCCACTTCAAAATCTCGCACAGGTTGAACATGAATGAAATGATGATCGGCTTCATTGGCTCCGACAATCAGTTCACTCTGATTCATCACAGCCTGATCCGCCAACACTTTCACTTTTTTCTTCAAGCCCACCGGTCCAACGAACCCGGCAGGAGCCCCTGCGATTTCCTGTACGGTTTGATCATCGGCCAACTCACAAACCGTGGCATTCAACAGATTTTTCACCTTGACATCATTCACTTCATGATCTCCCCGCACCAAAACGAGCACAGGTTCCCCGTCCACCAAAAAGACAAGGCTTTTGGCAAGCTTTGAAACCGGCACATCCAAATATGTTGCAACCTCTTCAATGGTGCGCTTTTGCGGAGTGTGCACTTTTTCCATTTCTTCCACGGAAGCAACATCGGTAGTGTTTTCTTCCCCGGCCACTTCGGCCATTTCCACATTGGCAGAGTAATCACAGGATTCACAGATGACCACTGTATCTTCCCCTGCGTCCGCCAAAGCCATAAACTCATGGGTGCCTTTGCCGCCGATGGCACCGGAGTCGGCTTCCACCGCCCGAAATTCCAAACCGATGCGGGTGAAAATGTTTTTGTATGCCTGATACATCTTTTCATAGGTATCATTCAGCGAGTCCTGATCCGAATGAAACGAATAGGCATCTTTCATAATAAACTCCCGCCCTCTCAACAAGCCGGAACGCGGGCGTTTTTCATCCCGAAATTTGTTTTGGATCTGGTATAAAATCATCGGGAGTTTTTTATAGGAATTGATTTCTCCACGCAACAAATCGGTGATCACTTCCTCATGGGTGGGTCCGATCGCAAAAGGCCGGTCATGCCGGTCTTGCATCGTAAACAAGTCGGGCCCGTAAGTGTCCCAACGGCCGGACTCCTGCCATAATTCAGCCGGATGCAGTGTCGGCAACAACAACTCTTGACCTCCAATGCGATCCATCTCTTCGCGCACAATTTGTTCCACCTTATGTAAAACCCGGTATCCCAAAGGCAGGAAAGTATATATCCCCGCAGCTAATTGCCGGATGAATCCTCCGCGCAGCAACAGCTGGTGACTGATCATTTCTGCTTCCCCGACCGTCCGAAGTGTCGGAGCCATCATATTGTTTTGCCGCATATTCATCCCTCTCTTTTCAAAAAATGCCATTGTTTTTTATCATACATAAAACCATTGAAATAAAAAAGATCCATCCGCCACAAAAAAGGAAAACCGGCCCATCGATCAGAGCCGGGTTTCCGCTTTATCAAGTGAAGAACACTTTTTTTATGTCATTAAAAGTCACCACGAGCATCAACATCATCAGTAAAGCGAACCCAATAAAGTGAACCAGACTTTCCTTGTTCGGACTGATCGGACGGCCGCGAACCGCCTCGATCCCGATGAAAACCAGACGGCTTCCATCCAAAGCCGGGATCGGCAACAGATTAAAAATCCCCAGATTCAGGCTCAAAAGAGCGGTCCAACGGATGAGTGATTCATATCCGGCCTTAGCCGCCTCACCGGTGATGGAACCCATCTGGACAGGCCCGCCCAAACTTTTCAGACCCAGCTGTCCGGTCACCAACTTCCCGAATCCGTCCATGATCATGACAGACCAATCATACGTCTGCCTGAACCCGTCAATGGCTGCTTCCCAAAGGGTGGCGTCTCTTTTCATCTCATTGACATTAAAATAAACCCCGATTTGGTAGACTTCCCCGCTTTTTTGCGGTGTCACCGGAAAATCCAGTTTTTGTCCGTTTCTGTCCACCGTAATGGTCACCGTTTCCCCTTTGGATTCCAACAACTCATACCGCAACGAATCCATGGTATTCACTTTTTTGCCGTTAATGGCCACAATCAAATCATTTTCCCGGATCCCGGCCTTGGCTGCCGGTGAATCCGGAATGGCCTGATCAACCGGCAACCGATCTTCGATTCCGGTTACAAATGTGTAGATGGCAAACAGAATAATGGTCAACGCAATATTAAACAGCGGGCCGGCAAAAATGGTCATCGCCTTTTGTCCGGCAGTTTTGGAGCCAAACTGGCGGTCATACGGCGCAATTTGCAGTTCCGTTTTTTCACTGTAATGAATATTGGCTTGCGGATCCAGGAAATATTTTGCTTCATTTTCATCGGAATCTTCCAGCACCACATACAGCTGTCTTTCCAAATCCGCTTTCACAAGCCTTCCGACAATCAGAGACTCTGTTTCCAACCCTTGCGGATCATACAGGTACAAATGGTTCAGTTTCCCCTCCGGAGTTTGGGTCGCATAAACCATCGTCCCCGTTTTGATTTCAACCATCTCCGCATCTTCACCAGCCATGCGGACATAACCGCCCAAGGGCAAAATCCGGATGGAATAAAGCGTTTCCCCTCGTTTGGTTGCAAAAAGTTTCGGCCCGAAACCGATGGCAAATTCCCGCACTAGAATCCCTGCACGTTTTGCAAAGATAAAATGTCCCAGTTCATGTACAAAGACAAGTAAACTCAGGACCAACACAAATATCACTATGGTTTGCATGGACTATTCATCACCACCCTGGTTGATCACACGCCTTAAATCTAAGCCAACGGAACAAGACCGTCTTGTGCAAATTGGCGGGCCCATCTGTCTGCTTCTTCAATTTCTTCCAACGACGGATTGCTGACCGCCTGATGTGCATCCAGCGTCCGCTCGATAATCTCTTCAATGGCCAAAAAAGTACATTTTCCTTGTAAAAAGGTTTGCACCGCCACTTCATTCGCTGCATTTAACACAGCAGGCACCGTTCCCCCGGTTTTCCCGGCATCATAAGCCATTTTCAAACAAGGATACCGTTTGAAATCCATTTCTTTGAAATCGAGCCGGGATAATTGAACAAAATCCAAGCGTTTTGTCGTCAGTTGCATCCGTTTGGGGTAAGACAAAGCATATTGAATCGGAACCCTCATGTCCGGGGTGCCCAATTGAGCCATCACTGCACCGTCTTTAAATTCAACCATCGAATGGATGACACTCTGCGGATGAAGGACTACATCTATTTTCTCATAAGGAAAATCAAATAACCAGTGCGCTTCAATCACTTCAAATCCTTTGTTCATCATCGTGGCACTGTCAATGGTGATCTTGTTTCCCATTGCCCAGTTCGGATGATTTAACGCTTGTTCCACAGTTGCATCAACCAATTCTTCCCGGCTCCAATCACGAAACGCCCCCCCGGACGCTGTGATGATCACCCTTTCCACATCATCCATCCGCTCACCATGAAGACATTGAAAAAGTGCAGAATGCTCGCTGTCGATCGGCAACAACGGCACTTGATGTTTTTTGGCTTCCGCTGTCACAATATGGCCGGCTGTGACCAGGGTCTCTTTATTCGCCAATCCAATCTTTTTTCCTGCCCGAATGGCTTCCAGGGTCGGGACCAAGCCTTTGCTTCCGACCAAAGCGGAGACAAGATAGGTGGAGTCCGGACTTGCTGCAACCTCCTTCAAGCCTTCGTCTCCCCACATGACACGAACCTCGTCCCCCACTTCCCGCTTCACGGCTTCAGCCGCTTCCCGGGTGGCCATGGACACCAACCGGGGCTGAAATTCCTTCACTTGTTGTATCATCAAATTTGCATTGTTCCCGGCCGCCAAAGCGACCACTTCAAATTGTTCAGGGTGCTCTCTGATTACCGCCAGTGTGCTTGTTCCAATGGACCCAGTGGAACCGAGAATAGCCACCTTTTCTAACATTCCATAGCCCCTTTCAGTCATCACAGAAGTTGAACAAAGTGTAAAATGATAAACGTGAACAGCAAACTGTCAAAACGATCCAAAAATCCGCCATGCCCCGGCAAAAGTGAACCCGAGTCTTTGACACCCGTGCTTCTTTTCCATGCCGATTCGATGAGATCCCCGATTTGACCGACGATGGTGATCAATACGCCAATGGCCACGGCAAACAACAGATTGCCCAGATCGGGAAAAATGAAAAAGATGATGATGCTCAAAAGAGTTCCGCACAAAATTCCGCCAAGAGATCCTTCAATGGTTTTATTCGGGCTGATTTCCGGCATCAGCTTCTGCTTTCCCCATCGCTTGCCGATAAAATAAGCGCCGGTATCATTTGCCCAAGTGGCCAAAATGATCAACAAGGACCAAGCCAAACCGTTCTCTTGCCAAATCGTCACCATCATATAGGAAAATCCATATCCTATGTATATGGCACCCACAAACAAATAAGCCATTTGAAACAGATCAAATTGGTTCCGGCTGAAGACCATCCACAAAAAATACAGAATCAGCCCCAGGATGACCGGTGTGATTCCTTGCAAAAAAGCGAATCCGGAGAAGTTGGGTTGATTGGCAAGCACACTCAAAAAAACCATCAAGATCACAGCAACCCCGATAAAAATTTGCGGGGTGCGAGGCGAAATATTTTTCATTTTTGCATATTCAATAAAGGCCACAATTCCTAAAACAAGCAAGCAAATTGTATATAACCAGGCTTGGCTCATCAATCCCAGAAAAATCACAGCGCCCAATGTACCTGTAATAATTCTCTGTTTCATCGCTATTTCCCCTGTCTATTTACACCGCCCCGAAGCGTCTTGAACGATGCTGGAAATCTTCGATCGCCTGGTAAAAACATTCCGACGAGAAATCAGGCCACAACACATCCGTAAACCACAACTCACTGTATGCAAGCTGCCATAACAAGAAGTTGCTCACCCGGATTTCACCACTTGTCCGGATAACCAGATCGGGATCCGGCAATCCTTTGGTCAACAGATACTCGCTCATCAATTCTTCATTGACTTCTCCTTTATCAATATGACCATTTTCAATGTCTTCTATAATCCGGTGAACAGCCTCTATGATCTCGCTTCTTGCCCCGTAGTTAATGGCAAAATTCAATATCAACCCGGTATTGTCTTTGGTTTTTTCCTCAAACTCCATCAACGCTTTTTGCGTATAATCCGGTGTCTTGCTGATCCCGCCCAAAATCCGGACCTTGACGTTTCGCTTCATCAACTCTTGCAAATCGGTTTTCAAAAACTCCATGGGCAGCTTCATCAGATACTCCACTTCGTCTTTGGGTCTTTTCCAGTTTTCCGTTGAGAAGGAGTAAAAGGTTAATACTTCAACCCCCAGATCATCGGCGGCCCGGATAATTTCGCGGATCCGTTTCATTCCCGCGGCATGACCGGCCGTGCGCGGCATTCCCCTTTTTTTGGCCCAGCGTCCGTTTCCGTCGGTGATAATCGCCACATGCTTGGGCATGGGCGCTTTTTTGATCTTTTCTAACAAATCTTCGGCGGATGAAGTTTCATTCCCCTTGGATCCCATCAAACGCTTCATGGATTTGATCATAGAACATTCCTCCGCAAATAGGTCTCAAAATATCTTAGGTACGAATCAACCTTTTTCCTCCAACAATTTCCTGATTTAGCCAGAAAACCCCCTCTGTGAAGAAGGGGTTTTCACCCGATGAGATCATTCCTCAGATTTCCAGAATTTCTTTCTCTTTGTCCGCAACCACATCATCCACTTTTTTAATATATTGATCCGTCAGTTTTTGGACTTCATCTTGGCCACGGCGCAGGGTGTCTTCCGGAATCTCCCCGTTTTTCTCCATTTTTTTCAATGTGTCGTTGGCATCACGACGGATGTTGCGAATCGCCACTTTGGCATCTTCGCCTGTTTTACGGACCAGTTTGACCAATTCGTTGCGCCGTTCTTCTGTCAAAGCCGGGATGGTGATGCGGATCACGGAACCGTCATTGTTGGGGTTCAACCCAAGCTCGGATTTTAAAATCCCGCGTTCAATTTCCGGCAATACCGATTTGTCCCACGGTTGGATCAGCAAGGTGCGGGGATCCGGAGTGGAAATATTGGCGACTTGGTTCACGGGCATTTCCGAACCGTAATATTCCACGACCACTTTATCCAACAATGAAGGATTGGCCCGTCCGGCACGAATTGAAACCAAATCTTTTTTTAAGACTTGCAGTGCCTTTTCCATCTTCTCCTGAGCTTGCTTTTTTACTTCATCCATATGCTTACACACTCCCTTTTACCAATGTTCCGATTTGCTCTCCCAAAAGCACACGCCGAATGTTTCCTTCTTCGGAGATATTAAAAACAATGAGCGGAATGTCGTTATCCATACACAAGGACGAAGCTGTGGAATCCATTACTTTCAAGCCTTTGTTCAAGATTTCCAGATAAGTCAGCGTATCATATTTTTTGGCGGTCGGCTCTTTCTTGGGATCTGCAGTGTAAACGCCATCCACATTGTTTTTGGCCATCAAAATGACTTCTGCTTCGATCTCAGCCGCTCTGAGCGCCGAGGTCGTATCCGTCGAGAAAAACGGATTGCCGTTTCCGCCGGCAAAGATCACAACCCGGCCTTTTTCCAAGTGGCGAATGGCGCGCCGGCGGATATACGGCTCGGCGACTTGTCGCATTTCAATGGCGGTTTGCACACGGGTCGGCACATCGATGCTTTCCAACGCATCTTGCAATGCCAACGAGTTCATCACCGTGGCGAGCATTCCCATGTAATCGGCAGTGGCCCGGTCAATTCCGCGGGATGATCCCTGAATGCCGCGCCAAATATTGCCGCCTCCCACAACCACAGCCACTTCCACACCGAGTTCGACCACTTCTTTGATTTGTTTGGCCAGCGATTGGATCACGTTAGCATCAATTCCATAACCCCGCTCTCCGGCCAAGGCTTCACCACTTAATTTTAAGATAACTCGCTTATATTTGGGAGTACTCATCGTTTTCCTCCGTTCGTACAAAATCAATATAGATGAATTTTCCTTCAAATCATACAACTTGTCCAGTTTGTTCAAAGAACTTCTAAAAAAATGGGAACACCAAGTTCGTGTTCCCATGTAATTTGTCAACCTTTCTTGACTTGGGACATAACCTCTTCCGCAAAGTTATCTTCACGTTTTTCGAGACCTTCGCCCATTTCGTAACGCACAAAACGACGGATATTGATGTTTTCACCGATCTTGGCGATCATTTCTTTTACCAGTTGATCGATGGTTTTATCCGGGTCTTTGACAAAAGGTTGATCCAAAAGGCAAATGTCTTTGAAATGTTTTTGCAAACGTCCTTCCACCATTTTGTCAACAATGTGTTCCGGTTTGCCTTCTTGAAGCGCTTGTTGTTTTAAAATTTCCCGTTCTTTTTCCACAACGCTTTCCGGAATTTCTTCGCTGCGTACATATTGCGGATTCATTGCGGCAATTTGCATGGCGATATCCCGGACAAAGTTTTTAAAGTCTTCGTTTTTCGCAACGAAATCGGTTTCACAGTTCACTTCCACCAGAACACCGATCCGGCCTCCGGCATGTATGTAGGATTCAACAACCCCTTCCGCTGCGATGCGGTCTGATTTTTTGGCCGCTTTGGCGATTCCTTTTTCACGGAGATATTCGATCGCTTTTTCCATGTCTCCGTTGGTTTCGGTTAAAGCTTTTTTACAATCCATCATTCCCGCGCCTGTTTTTTGACGCAGTTCTTTTACTTGTTGTGCGCTGATTGCCATGAATGCTCCTCCTTTTTTGGTATAGCGTATAAAAAGAGGGGGCCGGCATGAGCCCTGTCATGCCACCCTCTTCATTTTCCGGTCAGGAAGCCGTTGTTGTTTCGCTCGGTTGCTGTTGTTGCTGTTGTTCCCCTTGTTTTCCTTCCAGAATGGCATCGGCGATTTTTCCGGTGAAAAGACGAACCGCACGGATGGCATCGTCGTTCCCCGGAATGACATAGTCGATTTCATCCGGATCACAGTTGGTATCCACAATGGCAATGATCGGGATGTTCAACTTGCGGGCTTCAGCAACCGCAATCCGTTCTTTGCGCGGATCAATCACAAAAATGGCATCCGGCAATTTTTTCATGTATTTGATCCCGCCGAGGAATTTTTCCAATTTTGCCTGCTCTTTTTTCAGCAGAACCACTTCTTTTTTCGGCAATACATCAAAGGTGCCGTCTTCTTCCATGCGTTCCAATTCATGAAGGCGTTCGATGCGTTTGCGGATGGTTTGGAAGTTCGTCAGGGTTCCTCCCAACCAACGGTGGTTGACATAAAACATGTTGGAACGGGTGGCTTCTTCTTTTACAGCTTCTTGTGCTTGTTTTTTCGTTCCAACAAACAAAATGTTTCCGTCATTTGCAGCCAGGTCACGAACGAAATTGTAAGCCTGCTCCATCATTTTCACGGTTTTTTGCAAATCAATGATATAAATGCCGTTGCGTTCCGTGAAAATGTACTTTTTCATTTTCGGGTTCCAACGACGTGTTTGATGACCGAAATGAACCCCAGCTTCCAATAATTGTTTCATTGATACAACTGCCATTTAAAAAATCCTCCTTATTGGTTATTCCTCCGCCAAAGTCATCGCAAGCAGAAACCACTTTCACATGGCACCACTGCCTGCTTTCCTTGACGTGTGTTTTACACCATTGATGAATATACCATATTCATCAAAGCCATCGCAAGAAAAAAACTCCCGTGACACGTCAATTCGAAAAAAACGCCGAATTTCCTTCTTTATAATATATACTGGCTCAAATCACGGTCTTTCACTATATCTTGCAATCGTTCTCTCACATATTCCGGTGTGATCTTGATTTCGCCGGCTCCGATTTCAGGCGCCTCAAAGGACAATTCCTCCAGCAACCGCTCCAAAACGGTGTGGAGACGGCGGGCTCCGATATTTTCCGTCGCGCTGTTCACTTCCGCCGACAAGCGGGCAATCTCACGGATGGCTTCATCGGTGAAGGTCACCCGGATGCCCTCTGTTTCCAACAACGCCGTGTACTGTTTGATCAGCGCGCTTTTGGGCTCGGTTAAAATCCTTACAAAATCATCGGCCGTCAAATCGCTCAGTTCGACACGGATCGGGAAGCGGCCCTGAAGTTCGGGAATCAGATCCGACGGTTTGGACACATGAAACGCCCCTGCGGCGATAAACAAAATGTGATCGGTTTTCACCGGCCCGTATTTGGTCATCACCGTCGAACCCTCCACGATCGGCAAAATGTCGCGCTGCACGCCTTCACGGGAGACATCCGGGCCATGTCCGTCCTTCCCGGCCACTTTATCAATTTCATCCAAAAAGATGATTCCCGATTGCTCCACCCGTTCCAAAGCTTCCTGGGTGACTTGGTCCATGTCGATTAATTTTTGCCCTTCCTGCTGGGTTAATATTTCGCGGGCCTCTTTCACCGTGACTCTCCGCTTTTTGGTTTTCTTCGGCATCAAATGCCCGAGCATCTCCTGCATGTTCATTCCCATTTGTTCCGCGCCGGTTCCGGCAAACATGTCAAACATGGCCGGAGCCTGCTCTTCCACTTCGATTTCGATCACGCGGTCTTCCAGTTCTCCGCGCAATAACTTCTCCTTGAGGATCCGCCGGTCTTCTTTCAGCTTGCTTTCATCCTGTTGCGTCTGACTGGCCGGGGGGGAGGATTGATTTTGTTGGAATAGAAACTCAATCGGATTTTTAAAAGTTGGCGCGGCCTTTTTGCCGGGGGCCAGAATTTCGACAATCCGGTCATTGGCCATGGCACGCGCCTCATCCTTCACACTTTCCAACTTTTCTTTTTTCACCATGCGAACCCCGGTCTCCACCAAATCGCGGACCATGGATTCCACATCCCGGCCGACATAACCCACTTCGGTGAATTTGGTGGCTTCCAGTTTGACGAAAGGCGCACCGACCAACTTCGCCAGCCTGCGGGCAATCTCGGTTTTTCCCACCCCTGTCGGGCCAATCATCAAAATGTTTTTGGGAACCACTTCATCTTTCAGTTCATCCGGCAACAGCGTGCGGCGGTAACGGTTCCGGAGAGCGATCGCAACGGCGCGTTTTGCTTCATTCTGCCCGATGATGTACTTATCCAATTCTGCAACAATTTGCCGGGGAGTCCATTTTTCTCGAGGGTTGTACACGGGCGCCATCATGAGACCTCCTCAACCAGAATTTGATTGTTGGTAAACACGCAAACTTCGCTGGCAATGGTTAATGCGGCTTCAGCCATTTCTTTTGCGGACAGATGGGGCGCATACCGTTTCAACGCCCTGCCGGCAGACAATGCAAAGCTTCCTCCCGAACCGATCGCCAACATCCCGTCATCCGGCTCGATCACTTCACCGGTACCGGAGATCAAAAACAATTTCTCCACGTTCATCACGATCATCATGGCTTCCAGTTTCCGCAAAACCTTATCGGAACGCCATTCCTTGGCCAGTTCCACCGCTGCCCTCGCCAGGTTCCCATGGTATTCTTCCAGCTTCCTTTCAAACTTCTCAAACAGCGTCATCGCATCCGCGACGGATCCGGCAAAACCGGCCACCACTTTTCCGTGATACAAGCGGCGCACTTTTTTCGCGCCGTGTTTCATGATCATTTGATTGCCAAAAGTCACCTGACCGTCTCCGGCCATGGCCGCTTTTCCTTCATGCTGTATGGCAAAGATGGTCGTTGCATGAAAATCTCCCAATCTTGGTTCCCCCTTTTTCCGGGCCAATCGAAATTTCCCGTCAATCATGCATGATCGTTTGAAAATGCCGCATCAAGAAGAGACGGGGACTTGTTTGCGAAATTCCTCAATACTTTCCAAAGCGCGTTCAGCGTATTTTTCCGCCCGCTCTTTCTTGTTGCGGATCCGTTTGGGCAAAGCTTCAAATAATCCGAAGTTTGCATTCATCGGCTGAAAATGTTTCGGATCGGTATGGGTGATATAATGAGCCAGGCTTCCAATGGCTGTCGTCCGGGGCGGAACCGTCAGTTCTTCCCCCTTTACCAGACGGGCGGCATTGATGCCCGCAATGAGACCGGACGCCGCCGACTCCACATAACCTTCCACTCCGGTCATTTGGCCGGCAAAGAACAGTTGGTCATTTTTCCTGAATTGATAGGTGGGAAGAAGAAGTTTGGGTGAATTGATAAATGTGTTCCGGTGCATCACCCCGTACCGGACGATCTCGGCATTTTCCAAACCGGGAATCATCCGGATGACTTCTTTTTGCGGCCCCCATTTCAAATGGGTTTGGAAGCCGACAATATTGTAAAGGGTGCCGGCACTGTTGTCCTGCCGCAGTTGCACGACGGCAAACGGCTGTTTTCCGGTCCGCGGATCGGTTAACCCGACCGGCTTCATGGGACCGAACAACAATGTTTTTTTCCCTCTTTTGGCGAGCACTTCAACCGGCATGCATCCCTCAAAGAAAATTTCTTTTTCAAAATCCTTCAAGGGCGCTGTCTCCGCTTGAATCAACGCCTCATAAAAACGGTCAAACTCTTCTTCCGTCATGGGACAGTTGATATAAGCGGCTTCCCCTTTATCATAACGGGACTGGACAAAAACTTTTTCCATATCGATTGAATCTTTTTCGACAATGGGAGCCGCTGCATCATAAAAGTACAAATATTCCTCGCCGGTCAAAGCCTTCAGTTTTTCCGACAGCGTCTTGGATGTGAGCGGACCGGTGGCGATCACGGTCGGCCCCTCGGGCAATTCGGTGATTTCTTCATGATAAATTTCAATGTTGGGATGGCGGGAAAGCGTTTGGGTGATTTCCTCCGAAAAACTTTCCCGGTCCACGGCAAGCGCTCCGCCGGCCGGAACCGCATGCCGGTCTGCCGCTTTCATCACAATGGAATGGAGGCGGCGCATTTCTTCTTTTAACACGCCCACCGCATTGGTCAACGATGCGCTTCTCAACGAGTTGCTGCACACCAATTCGGCAAATTGCCCCCCGCGATGGGCGGGTGTCATTTTCACGGGCCTCATTTCATACAATTTCACTTTGATTCCGCGCTCGGCGATTTGCCAAGCGGCTTCGCTTCCTGCCAACCCCGCTCCCACAACAGTCACTTGTGTCATCTTTTTACGTCCCCTCCGTCAATTTTTTTCTTCTTCATAATCACAAACGGTACAACGAATCATGGTCTGCTTTTTCTTTGCTTTTTTCTCCACCATCAGGTTCCCGCACTTCGGGCATGGACGGGGAACCGGCCGGTCCCACGAAACAAAATCGCATTCCGGGTATCGGCTGCATCCGTAAAACAGTCGGGATTTTTTGCTCTTCCGTTCAACGATTTCCCCTTCTTTGCATTTGGGGCACGGGACCCCGGTCGATTTGACAATCGGTTTGGTATTGCGGCAATCCGGAAAAGCGGAACAAGCCAAAAACTTCCCGTAGCGGCCGAACTTGTATACCATCGGGCTGCCACACTTTTCACAGACTTCCCCGGACACTTCGTCTTGGATTTCCACTTCTTCCATCTCTTTTTCCGCCACGGACAACTGTTTTTGAAACGGATGATAAAACCGGTCCAAAATTTCAATCCAATCGGCTTTTCCTTCCTCCACCTTGTCCAGGTCTTCTTCCAGATTGGCCGTAAACTCCACATTTAAGATTTCCGGGAAAAACTGCTGCATTAAATCAATCACAATTTCCCCCAGCTCGGAAGGAACAAAACGTTTATCTTCCAGAAGGACATATCCCCGTTTCTGGATGGTATCCAAAATCGGGGCGTAAGTACTCGGGCGCCCAATCCCTTTATCTTCCAGCTCTTTGACGAGGCTGGCTTCGGTATAACGGGGCGGAGGTTGGGTGAAATGTTGTTTGGGCTCAACGGACTTCCGCTTTAACACCTGCCCCTTGGCGAGCTCCGGCAAAAACTTGTCTTCTTCCTTTTTCTTCTGATCCTCGCCTTCCACATACACTTTCATAAATCCCGGGAACTTGACTTTGGATCCGCTTGCCTTAAACAACGCTTCCCCGACCCGAATATTTGCCGAAACCGCATCAAAAACGGCCGGCGCCATTTGAGAAGACACAAAACGGTCCCAAATCAATTTGTACAACCGGTATTGGTCCCGGGACAAATAACTTTTGATTTCTGACGGAACCCGGAAGACAGAGGTCGGACGAATCGCTTCGTGGGCATCTTGCGCGCCCGATTTCTGTTTGTGCGAGTGCGGTGTTTTCGGCAAGTATTCCGCTCCAAATGTTTCGGTGATGTATTCGCGCGCTTCGCTTTGGGCCGTTTTCGAAATCCGGGTGGAATCCGTCCGCATATAGGTGATCAGCCCCACCGTTCCTTGTTTGCCAATGTCCACCCCTTCATATAACTGCTGGGCGACCGCCATCGTCTTCTGGGCGCGAAAACCGAGCTTCCGGGCGGCTTCCTGCTGCAACGTGCTCGTGATAAACGGGCCGGCCGGATTTCGTCTGCGTTCGCTGGTTTTCACCTCTTCGACAACGAAGCGCTTTCCCTTGATTGCTTCAAGCAGTTGATCCACATCTTCTTTGGAACCCAACTTCGTTTTCTTTTTTCCGTAACCGTAAAATTTGGCTTCAAAAGGCTCTTCGCCGCTTAACAGAACGGCCGTCACGGTCCAGTACTCTTCTGGTTTGAACTCCCGGATTTCATTTTCCCGGTCGATGATCAACTTGACCGCCACCGATTGGACCCGTCCGGCACTCAAGCCTTTTTTCACCTTCTTCCACAACAGCGGGCTGATGTTATAACCCACCAGCCGATCCAAAATCCGCCTCGCCTGTTGGGCATTCACCAAGTCCATGTTGATTTCCCGGGGATGCTTGAATGCTTCTTTGACGGCTTGTTTGGTGATTTCATTGAAAACGACCCGGCATTTTTGCTCCAGCGGAACATTCAAACTGTGTGCCAGATGCCAGGCAATCGCTTCACCTTCCCGGTCCGGGTCCGCCGCCAGATAGACCTTTTCCACTTTTTTCTTGGCATCACGCAATTCTTTTAAGATATCCCCTTTTCCGCGGACGGTGATATATTTGGGTTCAAACTGTTTTTCCACATTGACGCCCATCTGGCTTTTGGGCAAATCCCGCACATGTCCCATGGAAGCTTTCACGATGTATTTGCTTCCCAAATATTTTTTTATGGTTTTGGCTTTAGCCGGTGATTCAACAATCACTAGTGAATCGGCCATCTATGGCCCTCCCCTCATTCTTGCCACTTCTCTTATTTGCACTCGTATTTGATACAATACCAAATTGTGACCAAAGTGTTCAACTTCCGGACACTTGGTTTGAAGATGCTTTGTTGCATCACTTGCGGATATACCGGGCTCCGGGAAGGGAGGCAATCACCTGCTTCATCTCCAAGGTGACCAGTGCCTGATGGATTTCTCCCGGAGCCCTTTGTTGATCAAACCGCTCCAACAACTGATTGATGTGGATTGGTTCATCCAACGGAATTTGTCCGTAGATTTGCTCTTCTATATCATTTAAGTCAATCGGACTCAAATTATGCAAACCGTCCGGAAGGGTGCCGGTCAAAGAGAGTCCCTCCAGCTCTTCCAGGATATCTGACGGCTGGCGCACGCATTTTGCCCCGTCCTGGATCAGTTTTAATGTTCCCTGGCTTTGGACGGAAGTCATCATCCCCGGAACCGCAAAAACTTCCCTTCCTTGCTCCATGCTGAACCCGGCAGTGATCAAAGACCCCGATTTTTCCGCAGCTTCCACCACCAGCGTTCCGTACGAAAGGCCGCTGATAATCCGGTTCCGTCTGGGAAAGACCCCGGGATGGGGCCGGGTGCCGGGAGGCATTTCGGAAATTACCGCCCCGTGCTCCACCAACTGCTCATAAAGCCGGCGATGATTTTTGGGATAAATGACATCCACCCCCGTCCCCAAAACGGCAATGGTTTTGCCTCCCACCCGCAGTGCGGACCGGTGTGCCTCTCCGTCGATTCCGTTGGCCATCCCGCTGACGATAGTCCACCCACGTTCCGCCAACGGCGTCACCAGCTCCCGCGTTGCCCGGAGTCCGTAAGGCGTCGGTTTTCTTGTTCCAACCACGGCAAGCGATTTTTGCGCCAACAAAGATGAATCCCCACGAATATATAACACCCACGGCGGTTGGGCAATCTCTTTCAACAAAGAAGGATAGGCCGGATCAAAAAACGTCACGGTCTGAATCTGCATTTTTCCCAGGTTTCGCATCACTTTTTCAACCAACGCGGAAGTTAATTCGCTTTTCACCTTCCTGATCACTATTTGCCTCACCTGGGACCGCGTCAACCGGTTCAATAAATCGTCCGGCACGGGCTCTTGCGGTTTCCATCCCGCTTGAATCAATGAATGAATGGTGTGCCATCCCACCGACTGAATGTGATCCAATGCGATCAGCCAAGAGTAAGCATGCAACGGCCAACACCTCTTTTGCAAGAAAATGAATATCTTCTTAAAGTCGACACCTGTGATGCGTTCAGGTCTTTTTTCCAATATTACAAAGTACCATTTCCCCGCCATTTCTCCTTCCGCCGGATCCTGATTTCCCCAAAAACCATCACTGCCGCGGCCCTTCCCAATAAAAAAAGGGAACCTAAAAGGTTCCCTTCATTCATCACTTTGCCGTCACTTCGTCCAACAACCCTTTTTCCTCCAAGACTTTCACAAGGGTTTCGCCGATGACAGCCGGTGTTTCCGCCACTTTTACGCCACAGCGTTCCAACGTGGCAATTTTTTCGGCAGCGGTTCCTTTTCCTCCGGAGATAATCGCACCCGCGTGTCCCATGCGTTTTCCGGGAGGTGCGGTTTGTCCGCCGATAAAGCCGACCACCGGTTTTGTCATATGGGCTTTGATCCATTCGGCCGCTTCTTCTTCTGCCGTACCGCCGATTTCCCCGATCATGATCACCGCTTTGGTGTCCGGATCTTCTTCAAAAGCTTTCAAACAATCAATGAAGTTTGTCCCGTTGATCGGATCGCCCCCGATGCCGACTGCCGTCGATTGGCCGATCCCGCGTGTGCTCAATTGATGGACGGCTTCATAGGTGAGCGTTCCGCTCCGCGATACGATCCCGACATGTCCGGGAACATGAATGTATCCCGGCATAATTCCGATTTTGCACTCGCCCGGAGTGATGACACCCGGACAGTTCGGGCCGATCAGGCGTGTCTTTTTCCCCTCCATGTACCGTCTTACTTTCACCATGTCCAATACCGGGATGCCTTCGGTGATGCACACGACCAACTCCAATCCGGCATCCACCGCTTCCATGATGGCATCGGCTGCAAAGGCCGGAGGCACATAAATCGCAGAAGCATTGGCCCCGGTCGCTTCCACGGCTTCCTGCACCGTGTTGAAAACGGGAACTCCTTCGATCTCCTGTCCCCCTTTCCCCGGGGTGACACCGCCGACCACTTGTGTCCCGTACTCAATCGCCTGTTTGGTATGAAACAATCCGGTTGACCCTGTAATTCCCTGGATGATCACTTTTGTATCCTTATTTACAAAAATACTCATCTAAAACTCCCACCTTTCTCGGGCGATCTGTCATCAAAATCTTACTTCACCAGTTCCACGATTTTTTGCGCGCCATCCGCCAAAGAATCGGCTGCTACAATTTCCAGGCCGGATTCCTGCAGGATTTTCTTGCCGAGTTCGACGTTGGTGCCTTCCAGACGAACCACCAACGGCCGGTCCAGTTTGATTTGTTTTGCCGCTTCCACCACTCCGCTGGCGATCACGTCACATTTCATGATTCCGCCGAAAATATTGACAAAGATTCCTTTGACATTTTCATCCGACAAAATAATTTTAAAAGCTTCCCGCACTTTGTCCGCGGTTGCGCCGCCCCCGACATCCAGGAAGTTGGCAGGTTCTCCGTTATAATGTTTGATGATGTCCATGGTGGCCATGGCTAAGCCGGCTCCATTCACCATGCAGCCGATATTTCCATCGAGTGCAATATAGTTCAGATCGTATTTGGAAGCTTCAACCTCTTTCGGATCTTCTTCATCCAAGTCGCGCATTTCTAAAATATCAGGATGGCGGAACAATGCATTCGAATCAAAATTCAATTTCGCGTCCAATGCCATGACACGTCCGTCTTTCGTTGTAATGAGCGGGTTGATTTCCGCCAGGGAACAATCATTGTCGACAAACGCCTGATAAAGGCCCAACATAAATTTTACCGCTTTATTGACTTTCTCTTGCGGGATGTTGATCGAATAAGCCAAACGGCGCGCTTGGAACGGCATCATTCCAACCGCCGGATCAATCACTTCCTTAAAGATTTTCTCCGGAGTTTTGGCGGCCACTTCTTCGATCTCGGTTCCTCCTTCTTCGGAAGCCATCATGACGACACGTTGGGTGGACCGGTCAATCACCACTCCAACATAATATTCTTTTTCAATTGGGAGTCCTTCTTCAATTAACAATCGTTTGACTTCTTTTCCTTCCGGACCGGTTTGATGGGTCACCAGCGTCTTCCCGAGCAATTCATCCGCATATTGACGGACTTCTTCCAAACTTTTGGCCAATTTCACGCCACCGGCTTTTCCGCGGCCCCCGGCATGAATTTGCGCTTTGACAACCCACAGGTCTCCTTCCAGCTTTTTCGCAGCTTCCACCGCTTCATCGGCTGTGAACGCGACAAAGCCGTTCGGAACCTGAACGCCATATTTTTTCAGGATTTGCTTTCCTTGATACTCATGAACATTCATTCCGCAATCCCCCAATCCTTGGTCATAACCACAAAAAACACGCCAAACCCTGGTTCATGATTTATGTATTCCATCCTTCTGTATCCCCTTACATAACCGGGTACCAGTCAGACAGAAAATCTTTTTTTAATGTTTGGCCACATTCTGAAGTATATCTCACGGTTTTGCTTTTGCCAACCGGGAGCAAACCGGGCACTTCCGGTTCCCGACAAAAAAACGAGAGGATTCCGCCTCAGACCCTCCCGTTTTTAAAAATTTTACCGCAATAAGTCAATCGCAGTTAAAATAATAAAGATCAATAAGAAAACCCCGGCGGCTCCCAATGCACCTTTCACGGCGTCAATAAAATCATTTTCCTGGTTACGGGGCGTTTCCTTGCCGGACGTGTTCATGGATTTCCCTCCTTCTCCCATTCCATTTTTCCCAATCATGGTCCCTTTCATAAATCCTTACGTTGGTATTATACTGTTGCCTGCCGGATTCTAGCAACCGCATTTCCGCAGGCCTTTTCTTCAAGCCAGTCCATTGTTTTAAGGCTCGTCCGTGTTTTAATATAAAAAGAGTACGATTTTAAAACAGGGGAGAAAATCATTGAACATCCGCTTTCAAACGCCTTATCAATATGTTTTCATCCATCAAGAAATCAAGCATTTGCTGCTGTTGTGGAAAAAAGAACGAAAAAGAGAAATCTATATTATTGAAGAAGAAAAAGAAGACGAAATGGTCTTGCGTTATCCGGGGGAAACCTACAGCGATTTGATTCTGCAAGAGTTGGAACCGCTTTTCTTCCAACGGCTGGAAGTGGAAGGAAGGACATTCCTGGCGGTTTTGGGCGCCACTTTCACCCATCAACAGCGAACCATGGCCATGTATTATGACCCGGATCATCCCGACAAATCCCTGTTCTTTTTTGAATATTCAGGGGAGGAAATCTTCGAAATCGCCGAAAACGAATATCCGGAAGTCGTACAAACATTTATGCGGGAATTTCCGGAATATTTCACGGAAACCCCCGGCTGATGAAAAGCCGCTTTCCGAATGGAAGGCGGCTTTATTTTCTACCAAGATACTAAACTATTTATAAAATATATAATCACCTTTTTGCGAGCAAATAATATACTATAGTAACTTCAAAGAATGCCAGTTGAAAACAAGGAGGTGTCGTCATTGAATGGCAACCGGAAACACCTCGATCAACTTTCGGGACAAATGGAACAAATCATGAGAATGAAAATATACAACTTATTGATCAAAAGTCTGGATGATGAAAAACTCCCCCCAAAACTGCAGAATTTAATCAATTTGGCAGAAGTGTTCCAACCAGGGACCAAAAACAAGATAAAGCAACTCATCCAACAAGATGTCTTGCACCGAAACAAATCGGCGCCCTCCCGGACGAGAGGAGGCGCAAACAATGACCTGTTATAGACGGCGAAAGAAACTCCGGAAAAGGAAGAAAAAACCGACTTTGTGCAGGCACTGCCGCAGACTGCTTCTGCTAAAAAACGTTTCCCCCCGCAAAAAACGAAGACGTCCGACACGCCCTTCCTCCGCAGACAGCTCCGTCAACAACGCCGCGACCATCGATGGCGCGATCAGCGGTCTGATTAATATCATCGTCCAAATCCCCGTCAATGTAGGTGATTCCACATCGTTGAATGAAAGTGACCAAAACTCGGTATCCAATGCCGTGTAAGTTCTGTGAACCCCATTGAAAGGAGGTGAAACAGGATGAGTAAAAACTCCTTTACCCCCGAAGAGTTGGAACAAATCCGCGCCATTTTGGACGAAGCCATCCGGGAAAATGTCCCGCAATCCCAACAAGTGGAAGCGCAACAAACCGCGATTGATTTTCTCAATTATATCCTGACTTTGCCCGGAGCCCTCACCGGATCTGCCAGAGTAGCCGTAGCGAATGCAACAGGCATCCTCATTGATTTCATCACGGCACTCGTCAACCTGTTGATGTCGATCCTCATCGGCAACGGAAACGGAGGAACGACAACCGGCGCATCCCTGATGCAATCCCTGGCTCCCAATCTGGTCAATGTCATCGCGAAAAAAGTTCCGGTGACGGAAGAACAAAAAAAGCAAATTGAACAGCAAATCAAACAACAATTCTCCTCCAAGCAATCCGCTGCGGATTCTGAAAAGAAAGAGTAATCCGAATCCAATGTGATCATTTTCCCTGAAAGGAGGTGCAAGGCTTATGCATTGCCATGCAAGAAAGAAAGTCGTGGTCGTTGTAGCCCGCCGCAGACGCCGCCGGTCCTTCAGCGCACGCGCATCCGTCAACAACGCTCCCCGGACCGGTGCACAAAGTGCCGGCTTGCTCAACCTGAACGTGCAAGTACCCATTAACTTAGGAGATGCTCAGGCCTTCAGCGGCAGCAGAGGTAACTCGACCAGCAATCTCCTCTGATGAATGATGCCGGGGGAGTTCATCTCCCCCTTCCCTTCCTGATTTGACATCCACTTCTCCCGACCCGTCTTTGTCCGGCAATCCTTGTGAAAGGGGGTGACGCGGTATGTCCTGCTGCACGAGAAGAAAGAAAGTTGTAGTGGTTGTGCCACACCGTCGCAGACGCCGCCGCGGCGGATGCCAAGCCCGGGTGAATAACGGAGCCACCACCGGAGCTCAAAGTGCCGGTCTCATCAACTTGAACCTGCAAATCCCGATTAACTTGGGAGATGCACAAACCATCTGCGGTGGAAGCGGCAACTCCACCAGCAACCTCTTATAACCAGCGCAACTGCGCTTCCATCCGACACGAGAGGGCAACCGCCCTCTTTTTTTTACGCGTGGATTTTGATGCAATATTTTTCGTTTCCACAAAAAAAAGACTTGGCTAAATGATCGTAACTAAATTTTATTTCTGAATTAATTTATTATAAACTAATAGATATTCCCCAAAAATCAACATTTATCCAAGGCGAAACAAAGGAGGAAATTTATGAAGCATTCCAAGCAACAGGATATTCCGTTTCTTTGGGCATTATTCCCGCTTCTGGTGATGATCGTCACCATGGCCGTTACGATCATCCGGTTTGAAGGACCCCCCCACATCCCGCTGATCGTCGGCACCATCACGGCCGGTCTGGTCGCACACTTTCACGGCCATTCATGGAAGAATATGGAGGGAGGGATGTATCAAGGCATCCGCCTGGCTTTACCCGCCATGTTAATTATCATTCTGGTCGGACTGATCATCGCCACTTGGATCGGCGGGGGAATTATCGCCTCTTTGATTTATTACGGACTGAAGATCATGACCCCTTCCCTCTTTCTGGTCAGCATCTGTTTGATCTGTTGTGTCGTGTCCCTTGCGATCGGCAGTTCCTGGTCCACGATGGGGACCATCGGCGTCGCCGGCATGGGAATCGGGATCAGCATGGGCATTCCACCCTTTCGTGGCGGGAGCCATCATATCCGGAGCCTATTTCGGCGATAAAATGTCCCCACTTTCCGATACAACCAATTTGGCTTCGGGGGTGACGGAAACCGATTTGTTCGAACATATCCGGCATATGTTTTACACCACCATTCCGGGACTTGTCATCGCACTGTCCTTCTATTTTTTTGCAGGAATGCAGTTCAGCGCCCACAACATCCAGGATGGAAATATCCAGACCATGATTTCCACTTTGGAAAAACATTTTGTCATTTCGCCCTGGCTCTTATTGGTTCCCATGCTGGTCATTTTTCTGGTGGCCAAAAAAGTTCCGGCGTTGCCTGCTTTGGCGGTGGGGGTTTTGTCGGGATTCATCTGCCAGGTCTTTGTCCAGGGAGATCCGGCCGGCGATGCGATCCGGGCCATGCATGACGGCTACACCATTGAATCCGGACAGGCATGGGTCGATGAATTGTTTAACCGCGGCGGAATCGAGAGCATGATGTACACCGTCTCCCTGACCATTGTGGCCATGACATTCGGGGGAATCATGGAATCCACCGGCATGCAAAAAGCCCTTGTCAATCAAATCCTGAAATTGGCCAAATCGGCAAAAAGCCTGATTCCAACCACCATTCTTTCAAGCTTTGTCACCAATGTCACCGCCGCGGAACAATATATTTCCATTCTGCTTCCGAGCCGCATGTTTGCAAGCGCTTACAAAAAAGAAACCTTCATTCCAAAAACCTGTCCCGTGCGCTGGAAGACGGGGGCACGGTCACATCCGCCATGGAACACTTGCGGTGTTTTCATCACCTCCACCTTGGGCGTGAACACCTTTCAATATGCTCCCTACGCGATTTTCAATTATACAGTTCCCGTCATCGGGATCCTGTTGGCCGTCCTGGGTGTCAAAGTGGCCGGTTTAAACCGGAAAGAGGAATGAATCGCGGAAAACCCGAAGAGTCCGATCCATCTTAAAAAGGTGGATCTTTTTTTATCAGGCGTCGTACCGGTTGAAATGGAAAAATTCCGGCTATGATGAATGAAGGGGAGGATGCTGGAAAGATGGAAAAAAACCGTGTTGAAAATTCCGCAAAGCATTGGGAACAAATACAAAAATGGCTGTATGAGGGTGAAGAAACCATATATACTTACGGGTTGCTGCTCGATATGGTTGTCCTGACCACCCGGCGGATCGTCTTGATCGACCGGACCCTCTTCGGAAGGGAAAAAGGGATTCTTTCCATCCCGTATTCACGCATCGACAGCATCGGGCTGTATGTCAAAGGGTTCTGGAACCGCGCACATGTCTTGGAAATCAGGACCAAAGGGAAAACCTATGAATTGGAATTTAAACGGGGTACCGACTGCCAAGGGGTTTATCGTTGGCTTTCCTGTTTGATCTGCGAATGATTCAGAAGGCCAAAGAGGGCGGGACACCCTCTTCGCCTCCGCCATTAAAGGGAACCGGTTTGACCGTAGATTTCATCCAAGTGACGGATCTTTTGATCCAGATAGCGGGCAAAGGAATCAATATAGGCCTTGGGTTCTTTGGGATTGGAAAAACGCGTGATCCGTCCCGTATGCGGAGAAACGATTTTGCTGACGGCCCCGCATCCCAATCCGATGATCGTTTGCCGTTCTTCCATAATGATAATGTTGTACATATTTTCCTGCCCGGGCAATGCATACCCGACATTTTCCTGGTTTCCCAGGATATTTTTTTGCCTGTACAAATAGTACGGAACATATCCGGAGGCTTTGCCCCACTCCCGCGCCAACTTCACCATGGTTCTCGTTTCTTCGCGCCCGGCCACTTGATATTTGTCTTTGTTTTGCGTCATCACCGAACCTCTTTTGAAGGAAAGGGTGTGAACGGTCACCGATTCCGGTTTCAATTCCCCCATGGTCTTCAGGGTTTCCCGGAACGTTTGTATATCTTCTCCCGGGAGCCCGATGATCAAGTCCATATTGATGTTTGTAAATCCTTTCTCCCGTGCGAGCCGGTATTTGTCCAAGGTTTCTTTCACTGTATGGTGCCGGCCGATCCATTTCAGGGTTTCCTCTTTGAAACTTTGCGGGTTAATGCTGATCCGGTCCACGTTCCAAGATTTCAAAAGATCCAGCATCGCTTCATCCAACGTGTCCGGCCGCCCGGCTTCCACATTCAACTCACGCACGTTTTCATAATGCGGGATGTGCTTTTTCAACAGCCGGAAGAGACCATCCATTTGCGGGACGGATATGGACGTCGGCGTCCCCCCGCCAAAGTAAATGGTGGTTACCTTCAACTGTTTTTCTTCCAACCACTTGCCAACCGCTTTGATTTCTTCATGAAGACCTGCCAAAAAATCTTCGACGGTTCCGTTTCTCCCTTGAATGGCATAAGCGGGAAATGTGCAATACGCGCATTTGGTCGGACAAAACGGGATGCCGATATATATGCTGACTTCCCGGTCCAGATCATATAAATCGGGCAAAACGCTTTTTTGGCGCCGGGCAATTTCCGCCAGAATCTCCGTCTTTTCCGGATGCAGCAAATAATCTTTTTGCAATTTTTGCGCCGCTTCTTCTTCGGAAAAGCCTTGTTGCAAAAATGAATGGAACAATTTGACCGGACGGATGCCCGTCAGGATCCCCCAAGGCTGATCAATTCCGGTCGCTTTTTCCATGACTTCCAAAAACACATATTTCACCGCTTGCCGGACCCGTTTCACATATTCCTTTCCTTCCACTTCCGCTTCCACTTCGCGTTGGTGAAAAGATTCATGGCATTGGCGGCTCTTTAAATCTTCGAGCCGGATGTTTACTTCCACCGGCTTTCCTTCATGGATGGAAAAAGCCAGAAAATAATCACCGTTTTGTTCTTCGTCCCTGTCGATGACACGGACTTTTTCAAAAAACAATTGAGCAATCAGTTCAATATCCCGAAAAAATTCCGGTTTGAGACCTGAAATCACGAACGTTTTCATGTTCATCCTGCATCCGGTTTCCGATGCATATCCTCCTTTTTCTTTCCAATTTCTTTACACAGTCTAGCGAATGCATAGACAGAAATCAAACAAAATTTTTCTCTATGAAAACAAAATGAAAATATGAGAAAAAATATTTGTAAATTTTGCAACAAACATCCGCAAACATAAAAAAATCCTTTATAATAATTTTTAAATGCGGTACCAGAAAGGAGAGAATCCATGAAAAAAATTTCCAAAAAAGTAACAGGGGTGATGGGGGCACTCATTCTTTCCACCTCTCTTGCTCTGCCGGTTTATGCCAATCAAGAAACACAACCCGGCACCATTTTGTTCAGTGGCGGTTTACATACGCAGAGCATTTATCAATTCAACCCTGAAACTTTGCAAACCAAACGGATCACTTCGGGAAATTCCGTCGATGTCTCTCCTTCCGGTGACATGATTACTTATATTAAGCATGACAGCGTCTATGTTGCCGACAGCAGCGGGAAAAACGCAGTCCGTCTCACCCGCAGCAAATTTCCCCATTTCGATTCTTCCCCACGCTTTTCTCCCGACGGGGAAAAAATTGTCTTTGCAAGGAGCGACGGAAACTTATACACCATCGAGTTGGAAACCAAAAAAGTGACACAGCTTACCGAAGCCGAAGACGGAGTCTTTCATTCCAGCCCGGACTGGTCTCCGGATGGGAAAAAAATCGTTTTCCATTCCACGGATAAAGACGGGAATACCGGCCTTTTCATCATGAACGCCGACGGCAGCCAGATTTCGCCTTTAACCGGCCAAAATGATCAGGAATCCTCTGAGTATTCCCCGCATTTTTCACCCGATGGAAAATCGGTTTTGTTTGAAAAAAGCCAAAACGGACAAACCGACATTTATGTCATGAATCTGGCCACCAAACAGGCCCGAAACATCACGGCGGATCTTGACAAAGCCGCTTCCGGGGCCGTTTGGTCGGAAGACGGGAAACAAATTTTGTTCACCATCAACGAAGAAAATGAAAAAGAGAAAGACTCCAGCTCTTTTTACATCATGAATAAAGACGGCTCCAACAAAAAGATGCTCCAAATGCAGGTCAAATATGCCACCCCTTCCGAATGGAAAACACTCAACGTGAGTGAACAGGAAGAAGGATTTTTGAAAAAAGTCAAAAACTTTTTGTTGGATTAAAAGCCCGCAAAGAACCCTGCATCCATGAACCATGCAGGGTTCTTTTTTTATGCCCCGGCTTTCTTTCTATTTGAATAATTTTCTATGTTAAAGAGAAAATAGAACACATGATTGCGTTCATCGTCACATCCCCGGCCGCTTTTGCCCAATACCCAATGATGCACGGGTTTAATCAATACAGATAAAGGTAATAACATATTTCGGGTCCGGACCACCCCGTCGGAAAGATCTCTGCAACGGGCGTCGCCCCGCCCCTTCCGGGATCCGACCGTTTTATATACGCGGATTCGGACCCGGATGCCGCCTGCCGGTCCGGATAATTTTTTTCAGACGGAAAGGACTTTGCTTGCTCAGCGGGTATTAATGTTGAAAGAAGGATTAAAACGGATTTGGAGAGTGACTGAGCCATGGACAAAATCCTCATTTTAACCGAAACCGTTGCCGGTTATGGTCACTACAGCGCCGCCAGCTCATTAAAGAAAGGGATTGAACTTGAATATCCAAGCAGTGAAGTTCAAATCGTTTCCATCCTGCCAATGATCAGCAAGCAGTTGAAATCATTGATCAAAAAAAGCTATTTGCAGACGTTGCGCTATGCCCCGAACCTCTGGGGCGCTTGCTATCAATGGGATTCCCGGTTCAGCAAACTGTTTCGGGACCCGATGGGAAAATTTGTGGCTCATAAACTCCGGACTCTCATCGAGGGATTAAAACCACAGGTGATCATCTGTACGCATGCCTTTTGCTTGAGCGCCTGCGCCTACTTGAAAAGCCATACTTCCTGCAGCCGCTTTCGGTTGGGTGGCGTGGTGACCGACTTTGATGTTCACAGCTTCTGGATTCATCCCGCAGTTGATTTTTATATTACCGCACATGAAGAAATCGGGCTGAAGATCCGAAAAAAAGGAAGCCAGGCCGATCTCTACAGCACAGGCATTCCCATCAACCCGGCTTTTTTCACGGAACAAAAAGAGAAAAAGGAAGCGCGAAAACAGATCGGCGTTTCTCCCGACCGCTTTACGATCTTGCTGATGGGCGGCGGAAGCGGAATCGGGCCGTTTTACTCTTGTCTGGACGCATTAAAAAACATGGCTTTGAGACAAGATTATCAATTGCTCATCATCACCGGAAACAATCAACCGTTATATAAGGAATTATCCCGGGAACTGAAAAACCTCTCCCATGTCCATCTCTTCCCGTTTGTGCATAACATGGTTGATTTTATGTGCGCATCGGATTTCATCGTCACCAAACCAGGCGGAATGACGAGTTCAGAAGCCTTGGCCACCGGACTCCCCATGGTCATCTGCAAACCGATCCCCGGCCAGGAAGAAAAAAACAGCCGTTTTTTGCTGAACAAGCAAGTGGCCATCCGGGAAGACCAACCGCAACATTTACCCAAACAACTCACCTATTTGATCGAACACCCGGATCCCCTCCAAGAAATGCAGACCAATGCAACCCTTGTCGGAAAACCCGGCTCCGCCATCCATGGCGCACAAATTGTCATGGATTACTTATAAGGAAAAACTCTCGCTTTTTGCGAGAGTTTTAAGAGCGCGGACGATATAAGCCGCAAGCATCCCAACTGGGATAGTGGCGTCCTTTGCGGTGACTGCAACGAAAACTTTTACCATGCGCTTCTAAATATTTACATGTCTCACATTTGTATAACGTCCAAGTCACGCCGTACTCCTTCACCATGGGATTCTTGCTCGTCTCTTCCAATTTGTCCAAATCTACGGTTTTTTGCTTTGTTTTGATTTTCACTCACACTTTCTAATTCTGATTCTTTGATCCATACCCCAAACAGACACCATAAAATATTAACATATTTTTTCTCAATTTTATTGAACAGGAATCCACTTTTTCTCCTGCCAGACCAACAGAACGGACGGCTTGTCGGGAGACAGGGTGATGCCGCGCCCCTTGCCCCCCGCAATGTTGTCCGAAAACACCGTAAACGTATCCGGAGAGGACGAAACCAATTTTAACCGCTGCCCCTCCACAATCCCGTCCGGAATCCCCCGGGCGCAGGAGTTTTTGATTTTTCCTGAAAACCAAATGGTCTCCCCGTCTCCTTTTAACAAACAGTCGGTTAAAGACAGCGCCCAATTTTTTTTCAGCGAACAAAACGCCCCCCTTTGATCCGACACAATGCGGGCAATCTTTCCCTGCAGCACCGAACCTTGGACCGGCTGCGGCCTGGACTGCATCAATCCGGCTTTGCCGGAACGCACCACCTTCAATCCGTCCAACACAAATTGTTCGTAACTGCCCCGCCCGTTTCCTTCAAACAACCAGGAATCGATTTGATCCAACTTCAAATCATAAAGAAACACCCTTTTTCCCTCACCGTCATTGATCAAAAAGCCGGTACGGCAATTTCGCAAACAGATGTCGCGAAACACCATTTTCCCCGGGTATTCCTGCTCCGGAACGGCCGACGGGAAGGCGATCAACACCCCCCGCCTCAATCCTTCGCCTGTCACGTGCTTGACCAAAAGGTCATTGCCGACAGGGAGTAACCGAATCGCCCCGTTGTCCTGAAGAGCCGTGGGGTTTTCGCCATTTCCGCACATCGCCTTAAAATGCATGATTTTCCCGGTCGCCGGCGCTTTCAGCCAAATGCCGAATCCATAGCAAACGGGATCGGCGAGACGGCGTGTGCGTTGCCATTCGCAATGGAGAATCCGGATATTGTGATGCTTCAAAGAGAAAGGATCTTTCACCCCTTGGGCTTCCGCAACAAATCCCGACGAACCGGAGTCGACGGACCGGCAGTGGATAAACGTGATATCCGAACACCAGCCGTTATGCGAGATCATGAATGAAGCCCCTTTTCCTTTTTCGTCCACCACATTCTCCACCCATGCATCAAAAGTCCCTTCTAAATCCACACTGTGGCGCATCCGCCGGGTATATCCGTTCCGGAC
Organism: Thermoactinomyces sp. FSL K6-2592; assembly: GCF_038006465.1. Taxonomy (NCBI): domain Bacteria; kingdom Bacillati; phylum Bacillota; class Bacilli; order Caryophanales; family Thermoactinomycetaceae; genus Thermoactinomyces; species Thermoactinomyces sp. FSL K6-2592. The sequence goes on along the minus strand of NZ_JBBOVH010000001.1, from coordinate 1,255,486 downwards.
CACAATCTTCCGGTTTCCGCCGTAGAATTGGATCCCGTAACCTTGACCGGATCCCACCACCTGCGGATCCCTCAAATCAAAATCCTCCACGGTCACATCCATGCTGCGCTGCACTTGAATGGCCGATTCCGCCCCTCTTTCCCCTTTCAATCCCCGGACGAAAAACCCATGCATATTGAAGGCCAAAATACCAAACCCTTTACTGGAACCTTCTTTTAAGCGATAACAAAAATTTTCCACGCAGACGGACCGGAGCGGGTTGATCTTGTAAACATTTTTTTGGCCGGAAGCACGCTTGGGGAGGCGGACCCGGTCTTTCAAGACCATCCGGGTCACTGCGCTTTTAAAGGATACCCCTTTTACCCAAAGCGTACCGCAATCCCCCGGCTTTAACGCATGGACGGAAACAATCACCCGCGCCGCTGCCGCACCGGAAGGCGCCTTCAGATTCCCGTTCACGATTCTCTGCCAATGTAACGGGTCAAATTCCTTCACTTTTGAGCGGGAAAGAAATTGATCCCGTCTGTCATACCAAGCAACATAACAGCTTCCCGTGACCGACCGGCTTGTCTTCACCCGGCAAATCAACTGCAAATTATACCGTTCGCCTTCCTGGATCCCGAAAACCTTCTGTTCGAAGGAAACATATCCCGGTTCCGTCACCGGTTTTAATTCCATTTTTAAAGCAGATTCCCCGGGATCCCAGGCAAAAGAAGCATTCCTGCCCAACGTGCTTTGGTGATTCCAAACCGGACCGGCCCAACTTTTTTCATTCAGGCCGTCCTGGAGCAATTCTTGTTCTGACGGATGAATGCTTTTGATTTCATGGATTTCCACATTCACATTTTTTTGACCGTCCGACCATCTCGTGGAATCATCTGTCAATGCAATCATGTCTCCGGCTTTGATATCCCACGGGGTTTGCAAAATCCAAAAACTCCGGTCCCCTCTTTTCAGGTCATGGGCGAGGCAATAATCATGGTAACCCGTCCCGCCCTCCCATTTCAAAATATAAGGGGCATTGACGTGCACAGGTTCCACGACCGCCTTTTTGTCAAAACAGATGGAAATCGGTTTGCGAATGCAAATCTCCTCCAAAAAATAACGGCCGGGCGGAACCATGAGCCGGGATCCGGAAGGCATTGCATGAATGGCCCGCCGAAATCTCCCGATATCATCGGTTTCATCGGGAAGGCGGGGGAAATCCTCCAAATGATAGCAATTTTCAGATGATTTCCGAATTACTCGGGGCTCAGGCAATCGGTTCACCTCCATCTTTGTTCGTTTCCCTTTTTATTCCATTCTCCACCGGTTCTTCCGGATCCTATCTTTCCGCTTCAAACAAAAAGAGCAGGTCATGCCAAAATTCGGCATCACCCGCTATAAATTATGAAAGTCTGATTCCGCTTATTCCTGTTTTTTCGCTTTCCGCCATCTCTGAAGCCCGTAAAAGACGCTTAAAATCATCACCCAAAACACCCCGATATAAATCGCGTATTTCCACGCCGGATGCAAAAACATGGTGATGAATACCAAAAGCAGCACGACAAACCCAATGGTGGCAACCGGTGAAAAACGTGCCGTTTTTAACCATTGATAGCGGAAATAGGTTAAAAAGATGATCATCCAAGTGAAGATCCCGCCGAAAATCGCGATGCCAAACAACGTTTGATAGGCTTTCGCGTCCGTCACATTGAGCAAGATGGCAATCATCAGTCCAAAGGACGAAATGATCAATGCCGGGACCGGCACTCCTTTTCGGGTGACCTTCCCCAACTTTTCGGGCGCAAACTCACTTTTGGCCAACGAAAACATCATCCGCGTACAAGCATACAAATTGGCATTCATGGTCGACAAAGCGGCCGTCAACACAATAAAATTCATCAAGCCGGCGGCATAGGGAATGTTCAAAAGCTGCAACATCTTAACAAACGGGCTTTGTTCCAACTGTTCCCCGCCAATTTGTTGCCAGGGAATCAAAGCCAGCATCACGGCCATGGACAGCAAATAAAAAAGAATCAATCGAAGTGCCATCCATTTCATGGTTTTGGACAAGGCCCGACGGGGTTCTTTGGCTTCTCCAGCCGTGACGGCAACAATTTCTGTTCCCATGAAACTGAAGGAGGCCATCACCATTCCCATCCAAATCCCAAACCATCCCTGAGGAGCAAATTGTCCGTCACCGGCCAGCCGGTTCATGCTTTCAGCCGGTTCAGCAAAAATGAGTAGCAACCCCAAAACAATAAAGACCGACAATGCGGTCACCTTGACCGTGGAAAACCCGAATTCAAACATGCCGAAATTTTTGACGGACAAGGCATTGATCAAAATAATCATCAGTGAAAAAGCAACCACAAAGATCCACCGGGGCACTTCGGGAAACCAATACTGCATGTAAATCCCGACAGCCGTCGCTTCGCCTCCGATGGCAATGGCATTGGCCGCCCAATACGTATACCGGACCAGATAACCCAACCACGGATGGAGATATTTCTCGGCATGAATCCCGAATGATCCCGTCGTCGGATGTTCCATGGACAATTTTGCAAGACAAAACACCATCATAAACACGATTACAGAAATAAGAGCATAACTCACAATGACACCAGGTCCGGCATAATGAATGGCCAAACTGGAACCGATAAACAGTCCGGTGCCGATGGCGCTTCCCAGGCCGATCATCGTCAACTGCCCGGGCGTCAACTCTCTCTGCAACACATCTTCCTTCGCTCCGACTGGTTCTCTGCTCATACTCTCCTCAACCACCTGTCTCTTCTTTGATCAACTCAACAATTCAAAAACTGTATGAATAAATTCTAATAAAAAATGAATACAAACTCAACCAAATCCGAAACCGCCAAATTCCCGCGAAATTATGTTTGAAAATATTATATTTTATTAATAAATTGTTTTTATATAATAATATTATATATTTTATAGTCTAATCACCTAAATTATTTCAAAACAGGGTGTTAATAGAAAAATCGGCGAGCTATTTAAAAGGAACTTCAAAATTTATATATTGTAATTTTCAAAATAACCGTTAAGATGGAGATGGGATGTTTTCTTCCTGTTTTTGTTTTTACTAGTGTAGCATGAGCATCATTTTGTTGAACGATTGATCCCCGTCAAAGAGGTGGTGTCTCATTACAAACCATCAACCCGTTTTGATGTCGAGAAGAGAACGGCATCAACAAGAACGAATGCATCCAATGGTTCTGTTTCTTCTTTTTGGAACCGGTTTTACCAGAACTGCCTCTTTTATGAGCCTGCCATTTTTGGTGTTTTATTTAACCCATCACATCCAGTTCACCCCGATGCAGGTCGGGATCATCCTCGGAGTGATGGGATTGGGTGCGGCATTAGGGGGATTTGTTGGCGGTTATCTGTCTGACTTGTTTGGTCGCGGGTTTATTATCGTCATTTCTTTGGTTGCCTGGACCTTTTGTTTTTTCGGGTTCGTATTGGCACAGGGGTATGTCACGTTTATCCTGTTGAGTTTTTTCCACGGCTTGTGGCGCGCTTTTTTTGAACCCACTTCCCAAGCGTTAATGGCGGACTTAACCGTACAAAGAAAACGACTGAAAGTATTCAGTTACCGTTATATGGCCATCAATATCGGCATGGTGATCGGTCCTTTGCTGGGGACTTTTTTGTTCCAGTCGATCGGTCCTTACACCTTTGTCCTTACCGGTTTGTTATATGCTCTTTACTCCCTAATGCAAATCGGGTTTTTGCTCAAGTACAAGGAGAAAATCCGACATTCCAGGGATGAAGGCAAGGTTCAGTTGTCCGAATGCTTGCATCTCATGAGAAAAGACCAAACATTGGGATACTACATCATAGGCAGTATGATCTTTTACGGCATTTATGCACAATTGGAAACAAGCTTGCCGATGTTTCTGACCAACGAAATCGTGAACGGGGAACGAATCTATTCCTTCTTGTTAATGATCAATGCAGCCATTGTCATCTTGTTCCAGCCCTTTATCACCAACTGGGCGGAACAGAGAAACCCGTTGAGCAGTATTTTGCTGGGGGTCCTGCTGTTTTCCGCGGGATATGCCTCGCTTTCGCTGGGAGACCGGGAATTGATCTTTATCAGCGGAACCATTTTATTCACCATCGGGGAGATTTTCATTTTCCCGGTAAGCAGCCAAATGATTGACCAGTTGAGCAATGACCGGTTTCGCGGTGCCTATTACGGAGCCGCCAATCTGGCCCAGATCGGATTGAGTTGGGGGCCGTTGGTGGGCAGCTGGCTGTACAATCAAGTCGGGGCGCCGGTGATGTGGTGGATCATTGCGTTGATTGCCTTACATATTATTTGGTTCTATGCCGTCGGCTATCGCAAATACATGAAAAAACAGGGCATCGGCGTCATGTTGATCATATACAAAGTGCTCAACGACTTAAAATTAACGCCCATCCTCAAATTCTCGTTTAAAATCATTCCGATCATCTCGATTCTGACCGGACTTTTGTTTTGGGCGACACAACAGTATGGGGAAAAGCTGAGTTTTCTCCATCACTGGATGCTACCTAGTATGTAATCAAGAAGGGAATGGCAAAGCGGCAACGCTTGCCATTCCCTTTCTTTATTTATTCCCGGACCTGGCCGGTTCCCCGGATCACATACTTGTAACTGGTAAGCTCTTTCAATCCCATGGGGCCCCGTGCATGCAACTTCTGGGTGGAAATCCCCATTTCGGCGCCGAATCCAAACTCAGCCCCGTCGGTAAAACGGGTGGAAGCATTATGATACACGGCCGCCGCATCCACTTGTGTCAAAAAGGCATCCGCCGCTTTTTGATCTTCGGCAATGATGGCTTCGGAATGGCCCGTCCCAAACCGTTCAATGTGCCGGAGCGCTTCCCCGGTTCCCCGAACCACTTTCACAGCCAGGATCAAATCCAAAAACTCGGTGTCGTAATCTTCTTCTGCGGCCGGTTCGATTTTCAGCGAAGATTCATTTTGCAAAATGCGGCAGGTTTGTTCACATCCTTTCACCTGCACCCCCCGGGCCGCCAACTCCCGGGCCAAAAAAGGCAAAAATTCCTCCGCAATGCCCTGATCGACCAATAGGGTTTCCATGGCATTGCAAACCGAAGGCCGTTGGGTTTTGGCATTGACCACCACCGACCGGGCCATCTTTAAATCCGCGGAAGCATGCACATAGATGTGGCAATTTCCCACACCGGTTTCAATGACCGGCACATGGGCATTTTGCACGACCCGTTGAATCAATCCGGCTCCCCCGCGCGGAATCACCAAGTCGACCGATTCTTTGTCCCGGATCAAATAATCAATCGTGTCCCGCTCGGTCCGCTCAATCAATTGAATGGAATCAACCGGAATCTGTGTTTCCGCCAGCCCTTCACACATGACCCGAACCAGTGCCTGATTGGAGAAGATTGCTTCTTTCCCCCCGCGAAGGACAATGGCATTGCCGGCTTTCAATGCCAGACCGGCGGCATCCACGGTGACATTGGGACGTGATTCGTAAATGATGGCAATCACCCCGAACGGAACGCGCACTTTATCCACTTTCAATCCGTTCGGGCGGCAATGGGTTTCCATCACTTCGCCGACCGGATCGCTGCTTTGGACCAATACGTTCAGCCCCTCAATCATGTCGGCAAGGCGTTTCTCATTCAACAGCAGCCGGTCCTGTTTCGCTTTGGACAATCCGTTTTGGATGGCGGCATCCAAATCTTTTTGATTGGCTTCAAAAATCCGTTCCCGCATCTGCCACAATTTCTCGCCCATGCGCATCAATGCTTCGTTTTTTTCCCGGGCGGAAACCATCGTCAACTTCCGTGAAGCCTGTTTGGCTTTGCATGTTTTCTTTTTCACCATGTCTTGCAAATCAACCGTCATCATAAGACTAGCTCCTCCTCCTTCAAAATCACCATCATATCCCGGTGAACCACTTCATGAATCCGTTCATTCCCCTGATTCCAAGCTTTCCGTTCCAGCAAGAGATTGAGGTCGGCACTGGAAAAGCTGGAGATCCCTTTGCCGATAGAGCGGCCGGACGGATCGCAAATTTCCACGACGGCTCCTTCCAAAAAAGTTCCACTGACACGGATCACTCCGCCCAACAGAAGGCTTTTGTTAAACCGGACCAGCGCCTCTTTCGCACCGGAATCCACCGTGATTTTCCCCTTGACACGGGTACTGAACGCCAACCATGATTTTTTGCTCGGCAAGCGGCTGTGCGGATGGAAACAGGTTCCCACTTTTTCCCCTTGCACAATTTTTCTTAATACATCCGGTTCTTTGCCGGACGCAATCACCACCTTCATTCCGGATTGGACCGCGATTTTGGCCGCGGTCATTTTGGTCCGCATTCCGCCGGTTCCCACGATGCTTCCGGAACCCCCGGCAATCTCTTCCAATTCCTTGGTGATGACATGCACTTCCTCAATTTTTTCGGCCTCGGGATCTTTTCGGGGATCTTTGGTATACAAACCGTCAATGTCTGTCAGCATCACCAAAAGGTCTGCTTGGGCCACAATGGCCACCAGACTGCTCAAAGTATCGTTATCCCCCACGCGAATTTCATCAACGGCCACCGTGTCATTTTCATTAACAATGGGTACAATCCCCTTTTTCAACAACGTTTCGATGGTATTGCGAATGTGAATAAACCGTTTCCGGTCTTCCAAATCCAAGCGTGTGAGCAACAATTGGGCCACCGGAAGACCATGTTGTTGAAAGTATTTCTGGTACGTATCCATGAGTGCGCTTTGGCCCACAGCGGCAGCCGCCTGCTTTTCCGGAATGGTAATCGAAGCCGGGGTCCATCCCAACCGTCCGATCCCGGCGGCAACCGCACCGGACGACACAAGGATCACTTCCATTCCTTGCCGGATCAGGGCGGCGATTTGCCCGACCAATGGATTGATTTTTTTCTCTGACAGGACGCCGCCTGCTTCCGTCAGGCTGCTGGAGCCGACTTTCACCACAACACGCTTTTTTCCCATGCTTCTTCCTCCCTCTAAACAAAAAAAGCCTTTCATCCCTGAAGGACGAAAGGCTTTTTCGCGGTACCACCTTCATTGATGCGTCCCACATCCACCGTAAGACGCATCCCCTTTACTGGATAACGGCCAAGCCACCGAATCCGCTTTTCACGGATCGCTCCAGAGGCGGGACAATCCGGTTAAATGACGGGTTTTTCCAGCCGCGAAACCCGCTCTCTGTGCATCGCTCCGGATTGATTCACTCTGTCATCGCACTTTGATATGCAAGTTTTATACATTTATATACATGACATCCGGACGGTTTGTCAATCTCTACTCCATTTCAATCAATAAGTCCCCGGTCTCGATGGCATCTCCATTTTTCACATGAATTTCCTTGACCACACCGTCAAACGGCGCCTGGATCGTCGTTTCCATCTTCATGGCCTCGGTGACGACAAGGTGTTCTCCTTTCTTCACCTTGTCCCCTTTCTCAACCAGGATTTTCACCACATGCCCCGGCATCGTGGCTCCCACATGGCCTTCCACATCCGGATCCGCTTTGCGGCGCGAATCGACCGTTGCTTTGGCTGACAAATCGCGAATGTTCACTTCACGCGGTTGTCCGTTTAATTCATAATACACCGTCCGTGTCCCGTCCGGAGCCAACGGCCCGACTGTAATCAATTTGACGATCAAGGTTTTACCCGTTTCGATCTCCACTTTGATCTCTTCCCCGTAACGGAGCCCGTAGAAAAACGTGGGTGTATCCAACACGGAGAGATCCCCGAATTCCTTGGTTTTCTTTTCTTTGTCCAAGAACACTTTCGGATACATGATGTAACTCATCACATCGTACTCATTGACCGTCCGGCCGGTTTTTTCTTCCAGCTCTTTTTGGACTTCCCCGAAATCAACCGGCTCCAACAATTCGCCCGGCCGGCAAGTGAAATATTCGCGGCCTTTTAAGATAATATCCCTCAACTTTTCCGGGAATCCCCCCGGCGGTTGTCCCAAATATCCTTGGAAAAACTGAATGACCGATTCCGGGAAGTCATAACGGTGGCCTTTTTCATAAACATCCTGTTCCGACAGGTTGTTTTGCACCATAAACAGGGCCATGTCCCCGACCACTTTGGAAGAAGGAGTGACTTTGACAATGTCTCCAAACATTTTGTTTACCGTGGCATAAGCTTTTTTCACTTCTTCCCAGCGATCGCCCAGACCGACCGCATTCGCCTGCTGGCGCAAGTTGGAATATTGTCCGCCCGGCATTTCATGAACATACACCTCGGCGGTCGGCGATTTGATGTCACTTTCAAAACCGGCATAATAAGCCCGCACATCTTCCCAGTAATCCGAGAGCTTTTGGATCTCCTGCAAATCCAATCCGGTTTCTCTCTTATCACCGCGCAATGCGGCAACCAAACCATTCAGGCTGGGCTGTGAAGTGAATCCGGACATGGAACTGATGGCGGTATCCACAATGTCCACCCCGGCTTCATAAGCCTTGATCAGCGTCGACATCTGCACCCCGCTGGTATCATGCGTATGCAAATGAATCGGAATGCCGATCTCTTCTTTTAATGCTTTGACCAGCTGATATGCCGCAAATGGTTTCAACAATCCGGCCATATCTTTGATCGCCAGGATTTGCGCCCCCGCTTTTTCCAACTCTTTGGCCAGATCCACATAATATTTCAGCGAGTATTTGTTGCGGGACGGATCCGTGATATCCCCGGTGTAACATATGGTCGCTTCGGCAACTTTCCCGGTTTCACGCACGGCATCGATTGCCACCCTCATGCCTTCAATCCAGTTTAAGCTGTCAAAAATCCGGAAAACGTCAATGCCGCTCTTTGCAGCCAGTTGCACAAACTTCCGGATCACATTATCGGGATAGTTGGTGTAACCCACCGCATTGGCGCCTCTGAACAGCATTTGAAATAAAATATTGGGAATCCGTTCACGAAGTAAGTGCAACCTTTCCCAAGGATCTTCATTTAAAAAGCGCATTGCCGTATCAAAAGTGGCTCCTCCCCACATCTCCAGCGAGAATAATCCCGGAGCCAGTTTTCCCGTCGCTTCAGCGATTTTTAACAAATCATAGGTGCGCATTCTGGTTGCAAACAAAGACTGATGGGCATCGCGAAAGGTCGTATCCGTCACTAAAAGGCGCTCGCTGTTTTTAATCCAGTCAATCAGTCCTTCGGCTCCCTGCTCGTCCAAAATTTGTTTCGTTCCGCACGGATATTCCCGGTCATAAGGAACAACGGGCACACGTGGTTCGGGAAAATTGGGCTTTTTGTCTTTGGGCAATCCCGGATACCCGTTGACAACCGTCTGACCGATATAATTCAATAATTTGGTTCCACGGTCTCTCCGCTTTGGAAACTCAAACAATTCCGGTGTTGTGTCAATGAACGAAGTATCATATTTCCCACTTAAAAACACCGGATGTTGCACCACATTTTCCATAAACGGAATATTGGTTTTCACTCCGCGAACCCGGAATTCCCTCAACGTGCGCAACATTTTTTGGGCTGCTTGTTCATAAGTCATCGCCCAAGAAGAAACTTTCACCAGCAAGGAATCATAGTGCGGTGTTATGACAGCCCCGGGATACGCGTTACCGGAATCCAAACGAATGCCAAATCCGCCTCCGGACCGGTACGCAAGCAATTTTCCCGTTTCCGGCAGGAAATCGCGCTCCGGATCCTCGGTGGTCACACGGCATTGAATCGCATACCCGCGGGTGGTGATTTCCGACTGCGCCGGCACGCCCACTTCCGGATCGGTTAAAGCATATCCTTCCGCAATCCGGATTTGGGATTGCACGATGTCCACACCGGTGATTAATTCCGTAATGGTGTGCTCCACCTGCACCCGCGGATTCACCTCGATAAAGTAAAACTTTTGATCGCCGGTGACCAAAAATTCAACCGTTCCGGCATTGATGTAACCGGCTTTTTTCATCAGGTTCAAAGCCGCTTCGCAAATCTGTTCGCGCAAATTCTCATCCAACGACACACTCGGCGCCACTTCAATCACTTTTTGATGGCGGCGTTGGATGGAACAATCCCGGTCATAAAGATGAATGACATTCCCGTAAGAGTCTGCCAAAATTTGCACTTCGATATGTTTCGTATTTTCCAAATATTTCTCGATATAAACCGCGGCATTTCCAAAAGCGGATTTCGCTTCGGACCGGGCACGTTCGACCGCGTCTTTCAATTCTTCCGCCTTGCGGACAATCCGCATCCCGCGGCCGCCTCCACCGGAAGCTGCTTTGATGATGACCGGAAATCCGTGCTTTTCTGTAAACTCTTGCGCTTCTTTTAGTGACTGAATCGGATCAGGGGTACCAGGAATGACCGGAATCCCGGCTTTAACAGCCATGTCACGGGCTTCCACCTTATCGCCAAACATTTTGATATGCTCCGGGGACGGACCGATAAATACAATCCCCTCTTCTTCGCACCGTTTGGCAAATTCGGTATTTTCCGCCAAAAAGCCGTAACCGGGATGAATAGCATCCACATCATGGCGTTTTGCTACTTCCAAAATGGCATCAATATCCAAATACGCTTCAATCGGGCCTTTTCCCTCGCCGATCAGATAAGCTTCATCCGCTTTGTAACGATGGAGGGATAAGCTGTCCTGCTCGGTGTAGACAGCGACCGTGCGAATCCCCAGTTCGGTGCAAGCGCGAAAAATCCGGGTAGCAATTTCGCCACGATTGGCTACTAAAACTTTCGAAAAATGCTTCATACCTGTACTCCTTTCGCGAAAAAAAGTCTAACCTCTCCATTACAAACATTATAATCTAAACAAATATATTTCTAAATATCTCACAAATATTAATGTAAGACAATTAGAATCTTATTAATATTAATCGCTTTCAAAAAAGAAAACATTGTATAATAAAATAGGGAGGTTGCTTTTATAAGCCACAGGCCGACCGATCCTTGTAAATATTCATTTGTTTTTATCAATATAACATATACAGGGGTGAAAAAATGACTTTTTCTTCCTTCCAATTTTTTCTCCATTCCCAAGTCCACAGCGGTTCAGGGACTTGTTCCCGTTTGGCTGAATTCGTGCACGGACTGGGAGGAAAACGGGTGGTCCTTTTCACTGACAAAGGTTTAACCCAAGCCGGCATCACGGAAAAAATCAAAAAGCTCCTGGACCAGACGGTCAAACCGGTGCAATTGGTCGGAATATTCGATGAAATCGAGCAAGACGCCAAGGGGGAAAAAATCAATCGTGCGGCCCAATTTTTCCGTGACCGCCAAGCTGATGCACTCATCGCTTTGGGAGGCGGGAGTGTCCTGGATACCGTCAAAGGGGTCAAATGGCTTTTGCATTTGGGAAAACAAGATATTCACGAATCCCTTAAACCGGTTGAACAAATAACCCTGCCGGAAGCAAAACCCATTCCGATTCCGCATATCGCCATCCCGACCACGGCCGGCACGGGATCCGAAGTTTCTCCGGTGGCTGTCATCTTTCATGAGAAATATCAGAAAAAAGCCAATCTGTTTCATCCCTATATCGCTGCCGATATTGCGATTCTCGATCCGGAGCTGACCGTCAGTTTGCCGCCCAAAATGACGGCTGCAACCGGAATGGATGCACTCACCCATGCGGTGGAAGCCTTTTTTTCACCGACCGCTCATCCGTACACGGATGCATTCGCCATCCAATCCATGCAAATGATTTTAAAACACCTTCCGGTGGCGGTGGACAAAGGAAACCATCTCGAAGCCCGTGAACAAATGCTGATTGCCAGTTCATTGGCCATTATCGCTTTTTGTTACTCGTTGACAGCCATCCCCGTTCACAATTTGTCCCACGCCCTCGGCGCCCGGTTCGGGATTCCGCACGGGCTGGCCAATGCAGTCTTGTTGCCCGCTGTCATGGAAGCCCTGCCCTCATTCTATCAGCCGCGAATCGAATCATTTTCCAAAATCATCGGAGTTCCACCGACGCTCGATGCTGTCACCGGGTTTCTGAGAGAATTCCGAAAAGACGTGGGATTGCCGGATACATTTGCTGATTGGCATTTCACCCCTGAACTCGGGCAGGAATTGGTTTCGCTGGTGAAACAGGATCCGGCAGGGATTTATCCGATTCCTGATGAGACCATCTTAAGGATCGTTCGTGAAGTTTTTGACCAACCCATCAACGCTTGAAATGCAAAGGAGGCGATGCGACACATGCGCAAGGAGTTCCAGTCAACCCGTCCGGGAGGTCTCCAGATTGATTCATTTCCTTATCAGCTTTATCAAAAAGCCAAACGTGCCGGTACATGGAACCCGGAGTCCATCGATTTTTCGAAGGACAAAAAAGATTGGGAACGGATGACCGAACAACAAAAAGAAGAAATCCGAGCACGGTCGTCCAGTTTTTTGGCCGGAGAAGAGGCGGTCACTGTTGATTTGCTGCCTCTGATCATGGTCATCGCCAAAGAAGGGCGCCTGGAAGAGGAATTGTATCTGACGACATTTTTATTCGATGAAGCCAAACATACGGAATTTTTCCGGCTGTTTCTCAATGAAATCGGGGAAACCGACGATCTATCCCGATACCATTCCCCCGCATACCGCAAAATTTTCAACGAAATGCTTCCGGAATCCATGAACCGCTTGTTGCATGATGCTTCACCCGAAGCGATCGTGGATGCCGCCACCACTTACAACATGTTTGTGGAAGGCGTGTTGGCGGAAACCGGTTACGCCAGTTTCCATGAAGGGCTGGACAAATCCGGTCTGATGCCGGGGTTGATGGAAGGAATCGGTTATTTGAAATTGGACGAATCGCGCCATATCAGCTATGGCACCTATCTCTTGCAGCGGTTGATTCATGAAAAACCTTCCCTGTTTGACCGGTTCGTCAAAAAAATGGAAGAACTGGCGCCATACGGTATGGAAATTGTATCCCGATACCAGGAAGGAATCAGCCCGCTGGGAGTGGATATGAAAAAAATCCGGCGCTTTGCCGAAAAACAAATCAACGTCCGGATTGAGATATTGTCCCGGGCCAAAAACGGCACATTCGATCCGACCTCCCCTGATCCCCTCTCTTCTGACGGGTTGTAACAAAAAACCACACCTTTTTAAGGTGTGGTTTTTCTGTCATTCCAACGTATCTTCTCCGTCCGGATGATACTCTTTTTCACTTTTGGCCACCACCAAAGTGGCAATCCCGTTTCCAATCATATTGACAATGGCCCGTGCTTCAGACATGAACCGGTCCACTCCCAACAACAACGCCAAGCCTTCCATGGGAATCACTTGCATGGCGCTCAGGGTGGAAGCCAAAACAATGAACCCTCCCCCGGTTACGGTGGCGGCCCCTTTGGACGTCAACATCAAAATGGCCAAGATGGTCAGCTCCTGGGTCAGGGTCAAATCCACTCCGCTGACCTGTGCCAAAAACACAACCGCCATGGTCAAATAAATGCTGGTTCCGTCCAAATTAAAGGAATAGCCGGTCGGAATGACCAAGCCGACCACCGATTTGGAACACCCTGCCTTCTCCATTTTTTCCATCATTTGCGGCAAGACCGATTCCGACGAAGATGTGCCGAGCACAATCAGCAACTCTTCCTTGATATATTTTAAATATTTCAGGAGACTGAAACCGTACATTTTGCAAATCAAATTCAGGATCACGAACACAAACAAAAACATGGTTGCATAAACCGACAACATCAATTTTCCAAGCGGAACCAACGTCGCCAAACCATAATTTCCGATGGTAAAAGCCATCGCCCCGAATGCCCCCGCCGGAGCCGCTTTCATCACGATGTTGACGATTTTAAAGAATACATTGGAAATCCGGTCAAACAGATCAATCACAGGCTTTCCCGTCTCTCCCAGCGAAACCAGGGCAAACCCGAACAAAACCGCAAAGAAAACAACTTGCAAAATATCCCCCTTCGCGAAAGCTTCCACTGCATTAGACGGAATGATATGAATGATGAAATCGGACAGCTTCATTTTTTCCCCTTCTTGGGCGTATTCACTCACTTGGTCGCTTTCGGCTTGGGTTGCTTGAAGGTTCACTCCTTCACCGGGTTCCACCAAATTGGCAACAATCAGTCCGATAACCAAAGCAAAAGTGGTAACGATTTCAAAATAGATCAGGGCTTTTCCCCCGACCCTGCCCACTTTTTTCATGTCTCCCATTTTGGCAATGCCAAGCACGATGGTAAAAAATATTAACGGTGCAATCACCATTTTTACCATGTTGATAAACATTTCTCCCAATGGTTTCATCATTTTGGCTACATCCGGTACAAAGACTCCCAGCAAGATCCCGATAAAAATGGCTGACAGAACTTGAAAAGTCATATTTTTCAACAATTTCTTCATCCGGTACACCTCCACTACCCCCCTGTCTGAACAATTGCTCCATCCTTCATCCGAAGCCTTGTCCAATGGATCTCTTTTCTCTTTCAATATTTTAAAATATTTTATTATAAAAGATCTTATATATGCAAAATAAATATAGTTATTTTTATTCAGAATACCGCTTGGATATGGTGAATAAAATATAAGAAGGAGGAATACATCCTCCTTCCCTTTCTTTAATTCAATTTGTTCAATTGGATTTCATCGGCTCCTTTTCTTACCGCCTCGAGAATGGCTTCCGTGATTTTAGACTCATACGCTGTGTCATAGACCACTTTTCCATTCACCGTAATGCGGTACATTGGTTTCGGTTCCGTTTTTTTCTTTTCCAATCCGTAAATACGGGCAACCCCTTCCACAATGGATTGGGCCAAACCATCGATAAACTTGCCGTCTTTTAATAATTGATTTTCCCTTTCATTGGTGACAAAGAGATTTTCAATCAATATGGCCGCCATCTTTGTATTGCGAAGCACCGCAAAGTCTGCTTGCTTTTTTCCCCGGTCCTTTATTTGGTATTGGGATAAATAATTGGTGATGGTCGAATGCAGTTGATTTTGATAATTCTTGGTTTTGGAAGCGGCATTGGGGTGAATATACGTTTCGAATCCCTCTGCTTGCGAAGAGCTGGCCGAATTGATATGAATTGATAAAAAGAGATCACAGTTTCTTGCATTGGCAAAATCGGACCGCTCATTCAAATCCAGATAACGGTCATCCCAACGGGTCAGGGAAACAGTAACCCCTTTATACTCCCCAAAATAATCATTCATTTTTTTGGAAATTTGAAGAACCACGTCTTTTTCCGCCAATCCATGGGCACTTGCTCCCGGGTCTTTCCCGCCGTGCCCCGGGTCAATCACAACATACACGCTCATCGACATTCCCCCTGAAACAGATTGACAACCACAATATTCAGATAATTCATTCTCCATTAGAATTAATTCTTCATAACAAAAAATAAACCCTTCTACTCCAATTGGAATCTGTTAATCTTAAATTCTACCATTATCATTTTATAATATTCTTTCTTTCGATTTCTTCCACTGTGAACCGCCCGAAAATAAAAAAAGTGATGAATAACCATCGGGTCATTCACCACTTTTTGGATTAATCTTCATCTTCAAAGAAATCTTCCAATGCTTCCAATGCTTCATCATCGTCGTCATCATCGTCATCATCCATCAATCCATCAATCACTTCATTCATGATCATCCCGCCGATCATGCCGGCAGCAAAGCCGCCAATGGCTCCGGCCAACCCGGAAGAACCTTGACTGTGGCTGTGACCGTGACTGTGTTCATGGTAAACCGGTTCATGAGAAAAGCTTCCATGATATCCACCTTGGGCCTCCGCCATTTCGCTCAAAATTTGCTGCAACCGCCCGACCAACTCAGACTCAGGCTCCAATTCTTCATTGGAAATGAAAACTTCCCGCTTGATCTCTTGTTTGCCTCCAAAAGAAGAGTAAAGTTCCAGTTCCAGCAACAACCTGATTCCGTCCGGCTGAACGGCGGCGACAAACTCCAATTCTTCCGCTTGCCCCTGCAAGAAACCGGTCGGGAAAAGTTCAAATTCCTGCACCCGTCCGTTAAACTCCCGGGAGTCATGCTTTTCCCTGAAACCCAATTGGCCCAAAGCGTCGAGCACTTTTTGCAATGGCGCGGGACAAAGGATTTCTATGTAATCGCGATCCTTTTGATCCACCCCGCCGGCAATATCCAAATCAGTGTGAAAATAATAGGTGACGTAGTTTCCTGAAATCAAAAGGTCATAAGGCAATTGATATGCAAACGGAAATTCCCTGGTTTCGCCGGGGCGGATGGTAAATGATTCATAAAAAGGAATCGATGTGATGGTATGAACATGATCCGTATCCCCGTGCCGGATGATGACTTCCAGCTTCACATCAATCTTGTTGATCTTTTGTTCAACCTCGCCACCATGAATGAGCAATTTTCCTTCCACTGTGTCCCCCAATTGGAACCGGCTCTCATCCAGCACCAAATCCACCTTTGCAGCCCCTTTGCCAAACCGGGCCATCAGATCTTTCAACACTTTTTATCACCTTCCCATCATCAATTCATGATACCGATCCCAGCATTCTTTCACCTGACTGCGTTTGCGCTTGTCTTTCATTGCATCCTGCTCGGAATAATAATAAATGATATTGTCCGGTTTGATGTCTTTCACCGCTTCACATCCGATCGGGTGATAAACATCGCTGTTTTTGCTTGCAACAAAAATATTGGTTTCATCTTGTAAAGATTCAACTTTAAATCCGTTTTTCTGGACATACGAATCCCATTGCCAAATGCCGGCTTTCTTACGTTCCGCCTCTTTTTGGGCCTGGTTCAGGTCTTCCAGATACTTGGCTTTTGGATCATCCACATAGGCCACCCGGGCAAAACCGTTTTTCACCAACTCTTCCTGCAACAGTTTGCCGTCCACATGGACATAGGCAAGGAAACGCCCGTACTTGTCTCTTTTGTTCTCTTCCTTTTCCAATTCAATTTGATTGGCTTTTTCGATCAATTGCTTGGTAAATGCTGTGGCTTCCTCTCCGAGCGGTTGTTTTCCCAGCTGAGGATGATTGGTTTCCGGCGTGTCCACCAACAGCAACCGGACGGTCTCCTCTTTATTTTTCAACTTGATTTTAATCGTGTCCCCGTCAATCACGGTGACGGATTTTTTCGGCACTTCCACTTTCTCATCATTTCCACAGCCGGCAGCTATGAGCAACGCAACCAACAAACCCAAAATCGACAGCTTTTTGAAACTCCTCACCATTCCTACTCCTTTTTTCATGATCCAACTGTATATATTTCCATTTGTACTTCTTTTCTAAATTACCACACTCCCGATTAAAAATCAAATTCGGTAAAGAAAATTTAAATCCACTTCTTAATGATCGGATATTGAAACGGACGATTTTGCAACGCACGAATAATGCCCGTCAACGGGACAAACAAAGCCGCCAGTCCGAAAACCACGATGAACGGGAACCCGATCAGAATCCACAATAAATTTGTAGAAATCCATAACAGCGACAAAACGGAACCATGAAAAACCACCGCTTGCAAAGCCAATCTTTTTAATTCCCGGTCACTTCCAAACAAAAACACAATCAACGGCACCAAAATCGGAGCAAACCAGATGCTCGCATGAAGCAACACCCGGATCAACTTCTCATCCATTTCATCACCCCTCCTTAAATGGGCCGGCCGTTTTGGACAGCCTATTTGTTTTTCTTTTAAAATCAAATTGCCTGTTTTATTTTACCGAATGTAAAACCCAATTACGAACCCCCCACCAGGTTACTGAAAAATTATAATATTATTTACAAATTGATAAAAATATGTACAATCGATGTTAGGAGTCACGTTCCCGATTGGGGGGAAGCAGCATGCACTCAAAAAAAGACCAGCTCGTCACAGTGATTTGCCACAAATGTAAAACCGAAGTGTGCAAAGCACTTCCCGGCAGCATGGTCCGCTGCCCCAAATGCAAAACCTGGTCCACTGCCGATCTCTCTTACTGATTCTGAAATACGGACAGATATTGATTGCTGCCATCGCTGTGGAAATATCGCAGCGGCACTTGCAAAGTACCGTTTTCAGCAACATCACATAAGAGATCCATTCTGAACATCGAAGACAACCATCTCTGTATGGACGGACAACTCACATAGATCACATTCTCAACACCCTTTTTTCTTCTCTCAAAAAGAGACACCGTGCTGGTGTCTCTTTTTATCATATGTTTTTCACGTCTGAAGGTGCACCCGGCTCCCGCAACATTTGTGCGGTTTCATGGAGTTCACACATTCTTATGAAAAGACTGATCATGAACCAGCCGGTGTTTTTCTTTGGCTTTGACGATTGCAAACAACAAAGGCACCAACAGCGCATTCAGCAAAGTCAGCCCCCCGCAAACGAGAATGGCAACATTCATGTGATAACTGTACAGCCATCCTCCCACCGATCCCCCGAGTGCATCTCCGACGAAAAAAGCGGATTGAGACGGATAAAAAAACGGATCGTAAAACCAAAATGGCAATGACCACAAGGGGCGGGAATTTCACCATCAAAAGCAAAACCACCACACCGGTCAAAATTTGGGATCCGGTAAACAACAGGACTTTTCTGTGATGGATTTTTTCTCCACTAATAAAAAGAGAGACGATCACCCAAACCAACGTGATCACCGCCATGAGGACCCCGACACTGGTAATGGAGAATCCGCTGTTTTTAATGATCACCGGCAAAAAAGGGGTCAACATACTGGTGATCAAACCGCTGATGACCCCCAGCAGGACCACCCCCGCAGACAAAAAAGCATGGTCCCGCCAACACCACCGGATAGGAAAAGGAGGGAATGCCTAACCAAGCGGCAATAAACCCGACCGACACCTCCCCAAAGCGGCCCCGAAAGCGAATTGAAAAAATTTTCTATAATCTAACAGGTCGATCAACCCCAGAGCTAATGGTACCAGTCAATAAGAGGCTTGAGGTACCGGATTGCGTAATTTGACTCTTCTATACCAAACGACACAACAACTAATTCTTCATAACCATAAATCGATGGTGATATCCTGAAAGACATCTTCTTCTAATAATTCCCAATAATCCTCTAAGCCTTTTAAGTTCTAACCATTGCAAAAGGGTAAAAGTTGATTATGGGTTTCAATGAACAGTCAAATCACAAACTTCTTTAATCCACTTTTCAGTGGGATCCTCTTCATCCAAGTCTCTTACTCCTTCTGATCCCAAATCGTTACCCGAAAGACCATATTTCAGCAACTTCGTGGCATATCTTACCCGCCAGGAAAATTGTTATTTCACATCCAAGGTTAACGCCTTTTGAATTCCTTTCCATGTGAAGTGATCCATGGTGTTGGGGTTGTCCCTGTAAACGGAATCACAATGCTTTAAATGGGAACATTATTCATTTACATATATGGTAACGCCCCCAAAAACCGAAACCGATTTGTTTCTTTTACGGTTCCATCATAGGCAAAGTTATAAAGTAAAATAACTGAATTCACTTCTTGATCCAGATACTCACCGCAAATCCCGATAAATCCAGGAATTATCTTTTCATCATATGAAAACCCCTTAAGAATAACTCTCAAATCATTTGATGGTTCATTGTAAAACTCCACTTCTAAAAAATCTTCATCGTAATATTCAATGCTAAAATCCTTTTCAAATTGCGAATTAACCCAATCCCCGTCCTCTGTATAACTTTGCATCACATAGCTTTCCAGCTCTTCAAACGAACTTACGTCACCAATGAACATGGATACATATCCTTTTTTCTCCAAAAAATTTTCCTCCTCAATTTTTATCTTTCCCGCTGAAGATGATGGGTTTGTGAAATCCAAACGCTAAGATATAAAAGAACCAAAAAAGGGCGATATAGCTCTTTATCGCCCAACAAAATCCTCTTTCCGGATCAGAGCATTTACATTAAAGTCCGTTTGAAATCCTCATCCATCTCAAATGCTTCTTTCAATATTTCCCTTAAATCATCATAATTGCGGAATCCGGCTGCTCTGAAACGTTCGTCTGTACCATCCAATAACTGCTTTAACCTAGTCCCATGGATCACCAATCAGCAACTCCCCATCCATTCGGATCACCGGATAAATTCCAAAAGAGCATAGCTGAGAGAAATATTGAATTTAAATTGAAAAGGAGGGTATTCCTCCACAATTTGAAAGAAATTTTCCCTTTTATCGTTACGGGCCGGATAACCCAATTCATTATCATAATCAAATTCTTCGTCAAAGTCATATTTCGCAGACATATTTTTGTACCTGTTAATAAAATCAATCTTCTCCAATGCTGCCCTGATCTCCGGTGCCAATTGCATTTCTGGTGGTATCTGCATGATTCATTCCTCTCTGCTTTATTTCCATTCCATATTTATATTGGCCAAATCCATCAAACCACTTTTGTGCTCCTGGATGGTAGAGCAGGATTTTTATGATGTTGCAACATGAGGTGGCACCCCAGCCGGCTTGAATTGCTTGTGAGTTTGCTTTGATATGGAGCCGCTTTGATTAACAAGCGGAGAGTGTGTCAAAACAGACACCCAACTCCGCTCTCCATCCGACGTTCATCGAACTGAGGCACACGAGTTTTTGAGAATTCGGCTTGGGAAGCCCGCCGTCATTCGTTGTTCACTGATAATCCCCGGACACGCGATAAGCCTTTTTTTTCGCATAATCCCTTTGTCTAAGATAAATCACTCCCAAAACTTCCGGTCCAGGCTCCGGTACTGGATCGCTTCGGCAATATGGGCAGGCCCGATGTTTTCTTCTCCTGCCAAGTCGGCAATGGTGCGGGCCACCTTGAGGATACGGTCATGTGCCCGGGCACTCAAACCGAGGGTTTCAAAAGCCTGCTTCATCAGCCGGAGCGACGCCGGATCCAACTTGCAGTATTTGCGGATATCGGCTGTGCTCATGGTGCTGTTGGTTTTCGTTTCGCTTCCCCGGAAACGTTCCTGCTGTCTTTTTCGCGCCTGGTTTACCCGTTTTCGGATGGAAGCGGAGGATTCTCCGCTTTCCCCTTTGCTCAATGTTTGAAAATCCACCTTCGGTACCTCGATGTGAATGTCGATCCGATCCAGCAAGGGACCGGAAATTTTGGACCGGTATCGCTGCACTTGGTGCGGGGTGCAGGTGCAACTGCGATCCTCTTCATAACCAAAAAAACCGCATGGACACGGGTTCATGGAAGCGACCAGCATAAATTCCGCCGGATAAGTGTAAACCGCTCTTGCCCTTCCCAAGGTGACGGTCCCGTCTTCCAAGGGCTGCCTGAGCACTTCCAGCACCGTTTTGGAAAACTCCGGCAATTCATCCAGGAAAAGAACACCCTGGTGCGACAAGCTGATCTCTCCCGGCCTGGGAACGGCTCCGCCACCGATCAAACCGGCGCTGGAAATCGTATGGTGGGGAGACCGGAACGGGCGAAAGCGGATCAATCTTCCCTTTTCCTTGATATATCCGGCAATGCTGTATATTTTCGTCACTTCCAAGGACTCTTCCAAATCCATCGGCGGCAGAATGGTGGGAATTCTTTTGGCCAGCATGGTTTTGCCTGAACCGGGCGGACCGATCAACATCAGGTTATGCCCTCCGGCAGCGGCCACTTCCATGGCCCTTTTCACATGGGCCTGCCCTTGGACATCCGAAAAGTCAGCCAAAAAATGTTCCGGTTCTTCTTCTGTTTCGCCGGACACTTCCGGAGGGCTCCATTCTTGGCGCAAATAACCGATCGCCTGCTTCAAGGAATCCACCGGCACGATTTTCATCCCGTCCACCAGTGCCCCTTCCCCCGCATTCCGGCTTGGCAGAATCACTTCCGTAAAACCCGCTTTTTTGGCTGCCATAACCATCGGCAACACCCCACTCAAAGGGCGAAGCCCTCCTTCCAATGACAACTCGCCGATCAATAACAAGCGATCCAGTTGCTTCCCTTCCAATTGACCGCTGGCCGCCAACACACCAATGGCAATCGCCAGGTCAAATCCGGCCCCTTCCTTTTTCACGTCAGCCGGGGCCAGGTTGGTGGTGATCCGCTGCAGCGGAAACGAAACCCCGCTGTTTTTTAACGCAGCCCGGACACGTTCTTTGGACTCGCGAACGGAAGAATCCGGCAACCCGACAATATCAAAGACAGGAAGCCCGTTGCTGATATCCACTTCCACTTCGACAATCAACCCGTCGATGCCCATCAAACTGGCACTGTATAATTTGCTGTACATTTTTTCACCCCCGCCCTGTTTCTCACTTTGCGACAAACCAACTCTATTTTTTCATATTTTACTATATTTTGACAATCCATCGCTTTCTTTCGTCTTTCTCCACAAGAATACAAACGAATTTTTCTGTTTTTTCATAACTTAATAGAGGATCCGAAGGATCCAAATTCCAACAAGGAGGAAGAGATGATGAGCCATTCATGTTCATGCCATCACCGGAGAAGGCGGGTTGTACTGGATCCGGAGAAAAGAAAAAGAAAATTTGTCCATTTAAGACGCGGGCAATCCGTCCTGATCAAATGCTGCCACCATGCACACCATACCAAAACTTGTGTTTTGGAACGGGGAGAAGCCGTCAAAGTTCATTGTGGACACAGCAAAGCGGTGGTCACCTGCGGGCACCCGGATCGATGCCGGAAAGTCCACCGTCTTTGTCTGAAACCGGGTGAAGCCGTTCTGCTTCGTTGCAAACATTGTTAACCGGTGGAAAGCGCCGCATCATCGGCGCTTTTTCTTTTTTCTGTCCTCCTCTTTAAAATTTTCATTTAATATTCCCAAAAATGAGAGGATTGTGCTAAAATACTTCATTAAATACTTCTTAGCCAAAGGATGAGTTGAGATGAGCAAAGTGTTGGATCTGAGAACCGAACGGGTCAAAGTGGAGGACATCCTCATTGCCAATCAGCGGCTCAAAGAAGTTTGCAGGCATACTCCTTTGGAGCACAATCCCCTTTTGTCCGACAAATACGGCTGTCAAATCCATTTGAAACGGGAAGATTTGCAAGTGGTCCGTTCCTTTAAAATCCGCGGGGCTTATCACACCATCATCAGCCTCCCGGAGGAAGAACGGCAACAAGGGGTGGTTTGCGCGAGTGCAGGAAACCATGCCCAGGGGGTTTCCTATTCATGCAATCATTTAAAAATTCCCGGCAAAATTTTCATGCCGACCACCACACCGAGGCAAAAGATCAATCAAGTCAAACATTACGGTGGCAAATTTGTAGAAGTGGTTTTGACCGGGGACACCTTTGATGACGCTTATCATCAAGCCGTGGCTTATGCCAAAAAACATCACATGTCTTTTATCCATCCGTTTGACGATTACCGCACCATTGTCGGGCAGGGAACCATCGGGATCGAAATCCTGAATGACCTGAACCAACCCCCGGATTATGTTTTTGTCGCCATCGGCGGCGGAGGACTGGCTGCCGGGATCAGTTCTTACATAAAAAGCGTTTATCCCCAAACCAAGGTGATCGGTGTGGAACCAGCCGGGGCCCCGGGGATGAAAACGTCTTTTGAGAACGGAAAAGTTACTGAATTAAAAGAAATCGACCCTTTTGTGGACGGAGCGGCAGTGAAACATGTCGGCGAGCTCACTTTTCAAATTTGCCGGGAAAATATCGATGAGGTGGTTTTGGTTCCGGAAGGAAAAATTTGCACCACCATCTTGAACTTATACAATCAGAATGCCATCATTGCGGAACCGGCCGGGGCATTGGCCATATCCGCCCTGGATTTTTACCGGGAAGCCATTCGCGGAAAAAATGTCGTCTGCATCATGAGCGGCGGCAATAATGATATCGACCGGATGCAAGAAATCAAGGAACGTTCTCTCATTTACGAGGGGTTAAAACATTATTTCATTATCAACTTCCCCCAACGGGCCGGCGCTTTGCGCGAGTTTTTGGATGATGTCCTCGGCGAAAATGATGATATCACCCGCTTTGAATATACCAAGAAAAACAACAAAGACAACGGGCCGGCACTGGTGGGAATCGAACTGAAATACCGGGAGGATTATCCTTCACTCATTGAGCGGATGAAAAAGAAAGGGTTCCCGTTTATCGAAATCAACAACGATCCGCGCCTGTTCCATCTGTTAATCTGACTCTTTGTTTGACAAAAACCACCGCTTTCACCGTGAAAAGTGGTGGTTTTCATTATTTAAAAAGCGCCTTCGATATGATTCAGTTGCGGATTTTCTTCATCCCACAATACGGAAATGACATCGAAACGAAGCGGCAAATGGTGCAGACGGTGCCGGCTCACATACAGCACCGCCAAACGTCGCAGTTTTTGTTGTTTTCGGAAACCGACCGACTCAAGACCGTAACCAAATTTGGCACTCCGGGTCGTCCGGACTTCCACAATCACCAGTTGCCCGTCTTTCATCGCAATGATATCCAGTTCTCCCATCCGGGTTGCCCAATTCCGGTCCCAGATGATATACCCTTTTTCCGACAGAAACCGGGCCGCCAGCTCTTCCCCAAGCCGGCCGACCTGTTTTCTTTTGTCTTTTCTCATCGTGATTCTCCTTGCAACAAAAGACGGGCGGTGTTTTTCATACACGAGCGGACCGGCGCAAAGCTTTTCCGGTGAATGGGTGAAGGGCCGAACGCTTCAAGCGCCTTGAGATGTTCCGGCGTTCCATATCCCATATGATGGTCAAACCCGTATTCTGGATACTTTTCGGCCATTTGCATCATCCACTCATCACGAACCGTTTTGGCAATGACGGATGCAGCAGCAATCGAATGGCTTTTGGCATCTCCTTTGATGATCGCTTGTTGCGGGATGCCGAGATCCGGAATGGTCACCGCGTCAGCCAACACCATGTCCGGTTTCACCGGCAATTGTTCGATGGCTTTTCGCATCGCATGGTACGTGGCTTGCAAAATATTGTGCCGGTCAATATAAAGCTCATCCGCCATTCCCACACCAATGGCAATCGCTTCGGACTCAATGCGCTCCTTCAGGCGTTGCCGGTTTTGCGGTGTCATTTGTTTGGAATCATTTAACCCCTCCACGGGAAACGATTCCGGCAGGATCACCGCCGCCGCCACCACGGGACCGGCCAAAGGCCCCCGTCCGGCTTCATCCACCCCCGCAATCATCCAGATTCCTTGTTGGCGATATTTCTTTTCGTAATGCCACATTTGTTCCAAGCGTTCTTCTTCTTTTTTTCTTCGTTCCTGTTTTCTGATATATTGGGCCGCCAATTTTTGCACACCCGCCCGCGAATCGTTTTGAAGTTCCGCCAATTCCTGCGGGCTCAGCCTCTCTTTCTTCTCCAACCATTTCTTAATTTCCGCGATCGTCCCCTGCATTTCCCATCTCCTCTTTTCCGATCCAATCCTCCGGAAATTCAAAAGAAATCCGCCCCAAACGACCGACTCTCAACTCATGCAACAAAAGCTCAGCCACTTTTTCATAATCAATCTCTCCGCCCCGCAACAAACACCCCCGTTTTTTCCCAATCTCCTCCATCAACGTGACTCCGTCTTGTTCCGTTTCCTCCAGTTTGTACCGTTTTTTCAAACGATCCGGATACCGGTCTTTTAAATAATTTAATACATACAAAGCCACTTCATCGATCGGCAAAATCGTTTCTTTGATGGCGCCGCTTGCCGCCAGACGCAAGCCGGTGACGGGATCGTCAAATTTGGGCCACAAAATCCCGGGGGTGTCCAACAGTTCCATGGTTTTTCCGACCCGGATCCACTGCTGTGCTTTGGTCACCCCGGGCCGGTCACCGGTTTCGGCAACGGAACGTTTGGCCAGGCGGTTGATCAACGAAGATTTTCCCACATTGGGAATTCCGGTCACCATCGCTCGAAATTTGCGGGACTGAATCCCTTTTTTCTCTCTTTGTTGGAACAGCGGGGCCAGGATTTTTTCACACGCCGGAATAATCTGTTGGACCCCTTTCCCTGTTTGTGCATCAACCGGAAGCACCGGCATCCGACGGGCTTGAAAATATTTCATCCAAGCCTGATTCACCCGTTCATCCGCCAAATCGCATTTGGTCAATAAAATGAGACGGGGCTTGTCTTTCAGAATTTCATCCATCATGGGATTTCGACTGGATAACGGCAAACGCGCATCCAACAATTCAAACACGATGTCGACCAACTTCAGTTTCTCTTCAACCTGCCGGCGCGCCTTTGCCATATGTCCCGGGAACCACTGAATGGTCATATGTACGTCACACCTCTTCTATCCTGTTGCCAACAGGGGGATTTTTCCAATCGGTGTCAAATGGAAAAGGAGCTTTCAAAAAGGCTCCTTCAATTGAAAAAATCACAACCATTTCATTTCAATAACGGGCCAATAAATAAATTCCGCCCTTCCCACCAGTTGAGACATCGAAACCGCTCCGATCACCCGGCTGTCCGTGCTGTTCAACCGGTTATCCCCCAGAACAAAAACCTTGCCTTGCGGCACTTGCACCTCATCAAAATCCATGGTGCGCATATGGTCGGAAAGATAAGGTTCATCCACGATCTTCCCGTTGATCAGAATTTTATTGTTTTTGGCTTCGACCGTCTCCCCCGGCAAGGCGATCACCCGTTTGATGAAATCTTTGTCTTTACTTTCGTGAAAAACAACGATTTCTCCTCGTTCAGGCTCTCTCATTTTGTAAATCAACTTATTGACCAAAACCAGATCTCCGGTATACATCGTTTCTTCCATCGACGGACCAGATACGGCAAAAGGTTCAAAAACAAAGATACGAATCAACACCGCCAAAAGAACGGCGATCAGAAATGCACGAACCCAATCCAGCACTTTTCCGCCTTTCCCGTATTCCTGATTGTTTTTCTCTGTACGAGGGACATATGAGGTCATTGGATTTCCCCCAATTGGCTCGTCAATGTGAGAAAAGGGCTTGATCCTCAAGCCCTTTTTCTTCTGTCTTATTATTTTTGATGAAGTTCTTTAATACGAGCGGCTTTTCCGCGGCGTTCACGCAAGTAGAACAATTTGGCGCGACGAACTTTACCACGGCGAACCACTTCGATTTTTTCAATACGCGGTGAATGTAACGGGAAGGTACGTTCCACACCGATCCCGTAAGAAATTTTGCGAACGGTGAATGTTTCGGAAATGCCTCCGCCGCGACGTTGAATCACAACGCCTTCAAACACCTGAATCCGTTCCCGTTGTCCTTCTTTAACGCGCACGTGAACACGGAGGGTGTCCCCTGCACGGAATTGAGGAATATCTTTACGAAGTTGTTCTTCGGTAATTTCACGAATGATTGGACGCATCTCATCCAAACCTCCTTTCATCAGTCTCTCCGTCCAATGCCGTCGAACGACCAGAACGGGGATATTTTACCACAGCCACTAATTGAATACAATTTCGCCATCCTAATCCGACAGCTTTTTTAAAAAGCGGCGATCCTCTTCGGTTAATGGGACTTTTTCCAGAAGATCGGGCCTTCTTTGCCAAGTCCGAAGCAATGACTGCTCACGCCGCCATTTTTCAATCTTGGCATGATGCCCGGACAACAGCACCTCAGGCACTTTGAGACCGCGGAAATCCGCCGGCCTCGTGTATTGGGGATACTCCAGCAACCCGGTGGAAAAAGAATCGGTCACCGCTGAAGTTTCATTCCCCAGTACTCCGGGAACCAGACGACTGATGCTGTCAATTAAAATCATCGCCGGTAATTCTCCGCCGGTCAGAACATAATCGCCGATGGAAATTTCCTTGGTGGCCAGATGCTCCCGGATTCGCTCGTCAAATCCTTCATAGTGACCGCAAAGGATAATCAACCGGGAGTGCTGTGCCAATTCCTCGGCCTTTTTTTGCGTGTAGGTTTCACCTTGCGGTGACATCAACAGGATGGGGGGACGTGGTGAGCCTTGTGTCAGATCATCGACGGCACGAAACAGCGGTTCCGGTTTTAAGACCATGCCGCCGCCGCCACCATACGGCGTGTCATCCACCGTACGATGCCGGTCTGTTGCATATTCACGAAAATTGACCAGATTCGCTGAGATCAAACCTTTTTCACGAGCCCTAGCAATCATGCTGGTTTGCATAAAGCCTTCAAACATCTCGGGAAAAAGGGTGAGAACATCGAAATGAATGTGTGCCAAGGTTACGCCAGTCCTTCCATCCACTCAATCGTGATGCGTTTTTCCTTGAGATCGACATCTTTGACAATCTCGGAAATATAAGGAATCAAAATGTCTTTTTTCTGATCGGCCGGCTGAATCACCCAAACATCATTGGCCGGAAGCGGCAAGATTTCTTTGACCCGGCCCAGTTCTTGTCCATCGGTCGTGACAGCCGTCAGGCCGACAATCTGGTGGAAATAATATTCTCCACTTTCTTCATCGACAGGCACCTGATCTTCTTTATGGACCACCAATCGTCCTCCTTTGAAAGGTTCGGCTTGGTTGATATTGTCCCATTCGCGGAACTTGACCAAATAGACGGATTGATGGATGCGGTTTTTTTCCACCGTCAGCACCATCGGTTCCTCTTCTTGCGGAGGAAGGAGGATCAGCCGGCTGCCGGGTGCAAAACGGACTTCTGGAAAATCCGTGTTGGATTGGACACGAACTTCCCCGCGAATGCCATGTGTTCCGACAATCCGGCCCACATTTAAGTATTCATGATTTCCACCCATACCCGTTTCTTCTCCTTCCAGGCAGCAGCTTTGGCCACGGAACGGATCGCCTGCACAACCCGTCCCTGTTTGCCGATAACCTTTCCCAAATCCTCTTTGGTGACGGACAATCGGTAGATGATGACATCATCTTTCTCCACTTCATCCACCCGGATTTCTTCCGGATGGTCGACCAGTGGCGCCGCCATGTATTCAATCAGTTCTTTCAGTTCTTTCATCTTGGTCCTCCTGTCGGATCAAGACCATTTCATTATTTGCCATGTTTTTGTTCGTGAACTTTTTTCAGAATCCCTTCTCTTTTGAACAGGTTGCGAACCGTGTCGGAAGGTTGCGCACCTTTGGCCAACCAAGAGAGGGCTTTTTCTTCGTCGATTTTCACTGTGGCAGGTTCCGTGATCGGATTGTAGTATCCGATTTCGTCAATGGAACGTCCGTCACGGGGAGCGCGGGAATCAGCCACGACCACACGATAAAATGGTGCTTTTTTGGCTCCCATTCTTCTCAAACGAATTTTCACTGCCATCACTTTTCACCTCCTCATCAAAGTCAAGAATGATGTTTATCACATAAAGGGGAAAGGAAAACCTCTGCGTTTTCTCTTCTTCCCGCCTTTTGCCATTTGGGAGAATTGCTTCATCATTTTCTTCATGTCATTAAATTGCTTCAACAGGCGATTCACATCTTGCACCGTGGTACCGCTGCCTTGTGCAATCCTTTTGCGCCGGCTGGCATTGATGATTTCCGGATGGGATTTTTCCTGTGGCGTCATGGAACGGATGATCGCTTCGACTTTCACCAGCTGTTTTTCATCCACTTGAACGTTTTTCAAACCTTTCATCGCCCCCGCTCCCGGCAACATGGAAAGCATGTCCTCGAGCGGGCCCATCTTGCGCACTTGTTGCAATTGATCCAAAAAATCATCAAAAGTAAAAGACAAGGTGCGCATTTTCCGTTCCATCTCTTTGGCTTTTTCCTCATCCACCGCAGACTGGGCTTTTTCGATCAACGTCAGCACGTCGCCCATTCCCAAAATGCGGGATGCCATCCGGTCCGGGAAGAACGGTTCAAGCGAATCCGTTTTTTCCCCCGTTCCGACAAATTTGATCGGGCAATCGGTCACCGCTTTGACGGATAAAGCCGCTCCTCCGCGGGTGTCGCCATCCAGCTTCGTCAGAACCACACCCGTCAGCCCCAGTTGCTGATGAAAGTGTTCTGCCACATTGACCGCATCCTGCCCGGTCATCGCATCCACCACAAGCAGGATTTCATGCGGCGAAATTTTTTCGCGGATCTGCCTCAACTCGTCCATCATCTCATCATCGATGTGCAGGCGCCCCGCCGTATCGATGATGACATAATCAAAGCCTTCTTCTTTGGCCTTTTGGACGCCTTTCTCCGCGATCACCACGGGGCTTTCTTGATCTCCCATGGAGAAAACGGGCGTGTCCAAACTTTCCCCCAACACTTCCAATTGTCTGATCGCCGCCGGCCGGTAAACGTCTCCCGCCACCAAGAGGGCACGGCGATTCTGCTTTTTGAGATAGCGGGCCAATTTGCCAGAAGTGGTCGTTTTACCGGCACCCTGCAATCCAACCATCATGATGATCGTCGGTGACTTCTGGGCTTGATGCAGTTTGCTTTGTTCTCCCCCCATCAGCCGGGTCAACTCTTCATTCACCACTTTGATCACTTGCTGGCCGGGGGTTAAACTTTTCATCACTTCTTGTCCGACCGCCCGCTCTTTCACACGGTCGATGAACTGTTTCACGACTTTGAAGTTCACATCCGCTTCGAGCAATGCCAAGCGGACTTCCCGCATCGCTTCTTTTACATCCGCTTCAGTCACTTTCCCCTTGCCACGCAACTTCCGCATGACGGATTGCAGTCTTTCCGATAAACCTTCAAACGCCATGATGGCCCCCTCCTCACATGGCTGATTAATCGAGCTTCTCCAACTCCCGGATCAACGGCCCGATTGCTTTGGCTGCTTCTGGCATTTGATCTAACCGGCTCTTGATCGTTTCGATCAATTGTTGCCGTTTCAGGTGACTTTTCACCAATCCCAAACTTTTTTCCAAATCAAGCATGGTGGATTGGGCTCGCTTAATCGCCTCATAGACTGCCTGTCGGGAGACTCCCTGATGCTCAGCGATTTCACCCAATGACCAGTCTTCCACATAATATAGTTCAAGCAACGAACGTTGTTTTTCCGTCAACAACGTGCCGTAAAAATCATAAAGCAAATTCATTTGGGTAGTTTGATCCAACACGGGAGTGATCCCCCCAAACGCCGTCAAGGCAATAACCTTTACGGTTGTATAATATATCGGAGACCCAAAGCGATGTCAAGGATTTTTCCTTGCAAGAGAAAATTTTTCAGCCTTCGGAAGCTTCCTCTTCCATCATGTCCTGCAGCAAGGCGTGCAAAAATTGTTCAGAATCAAATTCCTGCAAGTCATCCGCCTGTTCCCCCAGCCCGACCAATTTCACGGGCAATCCCAGCTCATGGTCAATGGCAATCACGATTCCGCCTTTGGCCGTGCCGTCCAGTTTGGTCAGGACGATTCCGGAAACATTGACGGCTTGCCGGAATTGTTTCGCTTGTACCAATGCATTTTGTCCGGTGGTGGCATCCAGCACCAATAAAACCTCATGCGGCGCTCCGGGCACCTCCCGGGTCACCACGCGGTGAACTTTTTTCAACTCTTCCATCAAATTCACTTTGTTTTGCAGCCGGCCGGCCGTATCACAAAGCAATACATCCGCTTTGCGGGACTTGGCCGCCTGAATGCCGTCATAAATGACCGCCGCCGGATCGGAACCGGCTTGATGTTTGATCACATCCACCCCGGCACGTCGGCCCCAGGTTTCCAGTTGTTCAATGGCCCCGGCGCGAAAGGTGTCTCCCGCGGCCAACACCACTTTCTTCCCTTCATTCTTAAGCCGGTGTGCCAGTTTTCCGATCGTGGTGGTTTTTCCGACACCGTTGACTCCCACGAACAAAAAGACCGTCAGGCCGTCTTCATTAAACCGCAATCCCTGTTCCTCTTCATCCTTCGTGAGAATCTCGGCGATCAATTCCGACAACAGCGGTTTTAATTCCACGGGGTCTTTGATTTTCCGCTCTTTCACCTCATCGCGCAGACGCTCCACCAAGTACATCGTGGTTTGGACCCCCACATCGGCGCCAATGAGAATTTCCTCCAATTCTTCATACAAATCCTCGTCAATTTTGCTGCGTCCGCTGAACAGGTTGGAGATGGCCCCGACAAATTGATCCCTGCTCGTGCTCAATCCGGTCACAAACTTCTGGGTGACCGTCTCCGTTTTTTTGGACACGCGATCCTTTAATTTCCGGAAAAAACTCATGTTGTTCCTCCCATCTCTTGCATTATTCCTTTGTGGCGGCAACTTCCACTTTATCATCATACTCTTCCAGCTTCACCGATACCAGTTTGGATACGCCCGATTCCTGCATGGTAATTCCATACAACACATCGGCACCTTCCATGGTATGTTTACGATGGGTGATAATAATAAACTGCGTTTCCCCCGAAAATTCCTGCATATATTGCGTGTATCTCGTCAGATTGGCTTCATCCAAAGCCGCGTCCACCTCATCCAGCACACAAAACGGAACCGGCTTGATCCGGAGCACCGCAAACAAAAGTGCCAACGCCGCAAGGGCTCTTTCCCCGCCGGAGAGCAGATTCAGGTTTTGCAATTTTTTTCCGGGTGGCTGTGCAATAATGTCAATGCCGGTCTCCAAGAGATTGTCCGGCTCGCTGAGTTTCAAATCGGCCCGGCCGCCGCCAAACATTTTCACAAACACATCTTGAAACTCGATGCGGATCAGTTCAAAACTTTCTTCAAACCGCCGGCCCATTTCTTCAACCAATTGATGGATAATCTCAAAAAGTTTTTCTTTGGCTTCCAGCAAGTCGGTTTCTTGCGATTTCAGAAAGTCGTAACGTTCTTTCAACCGTTCATACTCTTCAATCGCTCCCAGGTTGACATCGCCGAGGGCGGCGATTTTTCCTTTCAGTGAACGGACTTCCTTTTCCGCCTGTTTGGGTTCTTCCGGGACGGGATACTGTTGCTTGGCCCGTTCGAAACTGATCTCATATTCTTCCGCCAACTTGTTCAACAGGTGATTCAATTCCACATCCAGGCGGTTGCCGCGCACTTCCAATTCATGCAAATCTTGCTCCTGTTGCCGGTGCGACTGTTGCATCTGTCTGACTTCTTTTTCCTGGCTCTCCCGCATGAGCAACATCTGTTCACGCCGCTTGCGGATTTCATTCAATTGCATCTGGACTTGCTCTTTGTTTTCTTTGAGATGCCGGATGGTTTCTTCCAACCGGTCCATTTGAACCTGGTTATTCTCCTGATGGTCTTCGAGCGCCTCCAGTTCCCCGGCGGCCGCTTCTTTTTGACCGGTGACCCGCTTGATTTCTTTCCGCGTGCGATGCAAGTTTTGTTCCAAGTTTGTGATCTCCTGGCTGACTTGGGCCACTTGAATGCGCAATTCCGTAATTTTTTCGCTGACTTCCTCCCGGGTGTGGGCCTGCTCTTTTGCTTTTTCCTGCGACTCTTTCAGCAGTTGTTCAAGAGCTTCCTGCTCTTTTTGCAACGCGGCGATTTCCCGGTCGATGTTTTCCAACTGCGCACGGTAAGCTTCTTTTTGCTTTTGCACCTGCCCGATCTCTGCCAGGATTTCTTCTTTTTTCTGCACCACATTTTGCCGGGCCAAAGACCATTCGCGTTCTCGGCTGCGCAGCTCCTGTTCTCTCAGCCTCCGCTCTTCTCCTTGTTTGCGGACCTGTTCCCACTTGTCTTCCAATTCCTGCTTGCGGCGGTTGATCTCATCCAAGGTCTGCTGTACTTGGCGCACCTTTGTTTCGGCATCTTTCAAACGGGTTTCCAATTCTTCCAATTGGCGGTTTCGGCCCAGAAGATTGGTTTTGCTTTGTTTGCGGCTTCCTCCCGTCATCGATCCCCCGGGATTGACAACGTCTCCATCCAGGGTCACCACCCGGTAGCGGTAAGATAAAATCCGCGCCAGTTGATTGGCCTGTTCCAGGGTCCGTGTCACAACCACTCTGCCCAACAAATAAGAAAACAATGCTTGGTAACGCGGATCATACTGAATCAAGTCGGACCCGACGCCCACAAAACCGTCCACCCGGCGGCAACTGTCCAATTCCCATGACTCCATGTTCCGTGGCTTGATGACAGAAAGCGGCAAAAAAGTGGCCCGTCCCAATCTTCTTTCTTTTAAATACCGGATTCCGCCGCGTCCGGTGGCTTCATCTTCCACGACGATATGTTGCAATGCACTTCCCAAAGCGGTTTCCAGCGCCGCCTCATATTCTTCCGGCACCTGAAGGAGTTCGGCCACCGCCCCGTGAACCCCCTTCAAAGAAGGAACGCCCCGGTCACGGGCACGCAAAACTTCTTTCACCCCTTGCATAAACCCTTGATGCTCCGCTTCCACTTCCCTCATCCATTCCAACTGGGAGCGGAGGCGGTTAAACACCTGCTCGGCCTGGCGCAATTCCCCCGTCCATTTTTTCTCTTCTTCTTCCAACCGTTCGCGTTCTTCCGCAAGGGTGCGCACTTCATCCGCCGCCTGTTTCAATGCCTGCTCCACTTCATGGATTGAAGCGGCCAATTGTTCCGATTGCTTTTCGTGTTCTTCTTCCTCTTTCTCCAATTGCTTTTTCGTCTCACCGAGCGACCGGGCCCGTTCTTTTAACTGTTTGAGGTGATCTTTCGTATATTGCTTTTCACTGGAAAGAGCCACCAATTTTTTCTCATGGGCCTGCCACTTCTCATTTAATGATTGCAGTTGCTCGCCCTCATCACCGGTGACTCCCGTCAGTCGCAATTTAAATACCGCAAGCTCTTTTTCCTTTTCCTTTAATTCTTGTTTTTTCCGCTCCAGTTCCCCGGCTGCCTGCTCTTCTTCGCTTTTCAACCGCTTTAATTCTTCCTTCAACAGGGAAATCCGTTCAATTAATTGTTGTCTGTTTTCTTTGCGGTTTTTCACCCGCTCCAATTGCACTTCTTTTTGTCCTTCCGCTTTTTCCAGCTCTTCGCTGATGGTGATCAAACGGGTTTGGACCTGTTCCCATTGGGTCTCCACTTCGTGCAGTGTTTGTTTTAATTCTTCCAAAGCGGTTTCTTTTTTTGTGATTTCGGCCGCCAGTGAAACCTGTGTATTTTTCAATTTTTTCGCTTGCGTCGTCACTTTTTCCCATTCATCGTGCAACGATTCAATTTTATGTACATATAAGCCGATCTCCACATTTTTCAAGGTTTCTTTCAATTCTTTAAATCTTTGGGCTTTATCGGCCTGTTCTTTTAAAGGCTCCACCTGGCTTTCAATTTCATGGATCAGATCATGGATGCGCGCCAGGTTTTGTTCGGTGTCCTCCAGTTTTTTTTCGGCTTCTTTTTTCCTCGTTTTGTATTTGACAATCCCGGCCGCCTCTTCAAAAATAATGCGGCGGTCTTCGGATTTTGAGCTTAAAATTTCATCAATCTTGCCTTGCCCAATCATGGAGTAGGCATCTTTCCCGATTCCGGTGTCCATGAACAGCTCATGAATGTCTTTCAACCGGCAGGGTTGTTTATTCAAGAGATACTCGCTTTCCCCTGAACGGTAAACCCTCCGGGTGATAGTCACTTCGGAATAATCCAGGGGCAGGCGGTGATCCGAATTATCAAACGTCATCGAGACTTCACAAAAACCGACCGGTTTCCGGGTGTCACTGCCGGCAAAAATCACATCCTGCATTTTATTGCCGCGCAGGGATTTGGCGCTTTGTTCCCCCAGTACCCAGCGGATGCTGTCGGTCACATTGCTTTTTCCGCTGCCGTTCGGCCCGACCACGGCGGTGATCCCGGGAACAAATTCCAATTCCGTCC
This sequence comes from Thermoactinomyces sp. FSL K6-2592, assembly GCF_038006465.1. Lineage (NCBI taxonomy): Bacteria > Bacillati > Bacillota > Bacilli > Caryophanales > Thermoactinomycetaceae > Thermoactinomyces > Thermoactinomyces sp. FSL K6-2592. The sequence goes on along the minus strand of NZ_JBBOVH010000001.1, from coordinate 1,219,961 downwards.
GGTCGGCAAAGGATTTAAAACCATTCATCTCCAGTCGTTTTAAATACACAAACAGCCCTCCTCTCCCCAAAAAATAATGCTCTTCTCATGTCTGTAAAGAAAGAGCACAACCCTTACAAAGTGGATGAACTGATATATTTTAGCACAAAAAAACGGGCGGGATTGATTTTTTTCATATTGATCACAGATTCATCAACATCCGTCTGTCAATAAACCCTGCTTCCCAAAGGAGCTTCATGATCGTTGTCCAAGAGTGTCACCCCGCCTTGGACCGAATCAACTCCGAGCACCAACACTTCCGATTGAAAATCGGCGATCTGCTTGGGCGGCAAATTGGTGACCGACCACTTTCCGGCCCTCCAGCTCTTTCGGCTGATACCGTTTTGTCACTTGGGCACTGCTTTTTTTCACTCCCAGCTTTTCGCCAAAATCGATCCACAATTGGTAGGCGGGTTTTTTGGCTTTGGGAAAAGGAGCAACTTTGACAATTTGCCCGATCCTCAGTTCCACTTTTTGAAAGTCCTGATACGAACAAAAATCCATGATCCTTCCTCTCCTTTCAGACCGCTTATTACTTGATTTTCCGGTTTAACCGCTATTTCCTCTAAAAAAAAGCCGCCTCCCGGTAAATGTCGAAGCGGCTTTTCCTGAAATATCGTCCTTGTTTCATCCATTTGCCGGGCCGCGTTGTTGTAAGCGCGGACAATTTTGGCAACAAACCTGATCTTCACTGGCCAGATAATACAAACAACAAGTTTTTCGGACTCTTGCCTGAGCACCGGCATAGTAACGGCCAATGGGTTGAACTTTTTCGCGAAACATGCCGGCCTCCGCCCCGGAAAGCAAATAATGAAAATCATCTTGGGCCAAGGACGGATTCACCTGGTCATCTTCTTTTAATTTGGATTCATATAACCAATAAATATATCCGGCGAGGTTTTCCCACAAAATCGATAAAGGAATGCCAATCAGACGGTGCAATTGATGCCAAAGGGGAGCAATATGATGAGTAAATAATGATGTCAATAATTGCTCACGCAAAAACTTCCGGTTTTTCTCCCTCATCGCTTGTGCTTTCCAATCGCGCAATTGCAATTGCATGTTCAAACGCTGATGTTGCCAAGTGGTTTGAATCCGCACATTGTCCGGCGAAAAATCCAATCGTTCATTTAATGCGCTCATCGCATACAAAGCAGGAACCACAACCGTAAAACTGTAATGTTTGGAAAATTGAGAAGCCACAACGCTCAAGGAATTCACCTTCATCCGTTCCGACCACTCTTCCAACAAACGAACGCACACTTCATGTTTCAACAGTTCCCGCCCGGAAAGCAACATGAAAGAGGAATCATTTTCTTCCGGAAAGACAATATGAAATTGCGTCGGTAAGATATCCACTGCATAACTGACAGGGGGCATGTTGAAAACCCCTTTCCGCTTGCTGAAAATGATATTTATTATCAATTATAATGGATGCAAACGGAAAGGTCTATCCCCTTTTCAGTTTTGTTCATCTGGGTGCTCCTCATTTTTCGGGTTTTGGCCACCTGCAAACTTTTCCAAGGTGTCCCGGATCCCTTCCAATGCTTTCACCCCTCTGTACAACAGGAACAAAGCAAAAATCCCCCCGGAAACAGGGAGAATGATGGCCATGATTGAAAAAACTTGAAAAAAAACAGGCGCAATCACTTCCATGTTTCTCCCCCCCTCTTATCAAAAACAAAAACCACCGTAATGTATATTTGCGGTGGTTCATACGCTTAAGTTCTCCATCTTGCCAACGCCTCTGAAGCAGCACGTTGTTCCGCCTCTTTTTTGGACCGGCCCGTCCCTTTCCCGATAGGTTTTTGGTCCAAGCACACCTCGACGACAAAATGGCGGTCATGAGCCGGACCTTTTGTCTCCACAATGCGGTATTCCAAAGTTCCCAGCCGTCCTTGCTGAACGACTTCCTGCAATTGACTTTTGGCATCCAGCATGTTTTTCAGCCAATCACTATTCACTTTTGGAAACACAACGCGCTCCAAAAACTTTTTCACCTGCTCCAGCCCGCTGTCCAAGAAGAGCGCTCCGATAAACGCTTCGAACACGTCAGCCAGAAGAGATGGCCGTGAACGTCCTCCGGTCATCTCTTCTCCTTTTCCCAAGCGGACATGTTCACCAAATCCCAGCTCTTTGGCAAAGGAGGCCAATGAAGCTTCACACACGACACGGGCCCTCGTGCGTGTCAAGTCTCCTTCGCTCATTTTGGGATACCGTTGAAACAAATACTCTGAAACCGCCAATTCCAAAACGGCATCCCCCAAAAATTCCAACCGCTCATTATCCGGATGCACGCCGGTCGCCTTTTTCTCATGCGTAAATGAAGTATGGGTGAACGCTTGTTGGAATAGTTTTCGGTTATGAAACTTTAATCCGGTGATTTGCTCCAATCGTGCCAGATCCATTCCGTTTCACCCCTTTTCCTTATGCCTCCTGATATTCTTTCAAGGCAATGGTTGCATTATGCCCCCCGAATCCGAGCGAATTGGACAGGGCCGCACGCACCCGCATTTTCCGCGCTTCATTCGGAACATAATCCAAATCACAATCCGGATCCGGATTTTCCAAGTTGATGGTCGGCGGAACAATGCCTTCTTTAATGGCGAGTGCCGTTGCAATGGTTTCAATGCCGCCGGCTGCCCCCAGCAAATGGCCGGTCATGGATTTGGTCGAGCTAATGGCCAAACGTTTGGCATGCTCGCCAAATGCGCCTTTGATCGCCATGGTTTCAAATTTGTCATTGTAATCGGTGGACGTGCCGTGTGCATTGATGTAGTCCACATCTTCCGGCTCCAGTCCGGCATCTTTGACAGCCATCAGCATGCTGCGTTTTGCCCCGTCCCCTTCCGGATCAGGACTTGTCAAGTGATAAGCATCCGCAGTCATGCCGTATCCGACAACTTCCGCAATGATGTTGGCTCCACGTTTTTGTGCATGTTCCAAGGTTTCCAGAACCAACACGCCGGCGCCTTCCCCCATGACAAATCCGTCACGGTCCCTGTCAAACGGACGGCTGGCTTTTTCCGGAGCCTCATTGTTGGTGGACAATGCCCCCATCGCTGAAAAACCGGCAACTGCCATCGGCAAAATGGTGGCTTCGGTTCCACCCGCGATCATGACGTCTGCATCGCCGCGTTGCAAAATTTTAAAAGCATCGCCGACACAGTGCGTTCCGGTGGCACATGCCGAAATGGCCGCGCTGTTGGGTCCCTTGGCCCCGATTTGAATGGAAACGATACCGGATGCCATATTGGCAATCATCATGGGAACGAAGAAAGGACTGACCCGCCGCGGTCCCCGTTTCATCATGACTTTGTGCTGTTCCTCCAACGTTTCCAGTCCGCCGATTCCCGAGCCGATGTAAGTGCCGACCCGTTCTTTTTCCACTTTGTCCATGTCCAGTCCGGCATGCTCAAGAGCCATTTTGGATGCGGCCACGGCAAATTGGACAAAGCGGTCCATTCTTTTGGCATCTTTTTTATTCATAAAATCCAATGGATTAAAATCTTTCACTTCCGCAGCAATCTTGACTGCAAAATCCGAAGTATCAAACCGCGTGATCGTACTCACTCCGGATTTTCCCTGAATCAAATGATTCCAAAAGGTATCAATATCATTGCCCAGAGGAGAAATGACTCCAAGACCAGTGATGACAACCCGGTTCATCTGGTCCACCGCCTTTCCTCATTCATACGATTAGGTGTGTAAAGTCCCGCATGATACGGGACTTTAGAATAAGTACAAAAAATGCTTATTGTTGGTTTTTTTCGATGTATTCCACGACATCTCCGACCGTGGCGATTTTTTCAGCCTCTTCATCGGAGATCTCCATGTCAAACTCATCTTCAAGTTCCATGATGAGATCCACCACATCGAGAGAGTCTGCACCGAGATCTTCTTTGATGTTTGCTTCCAACGTTACTTCACTCGGTTCAACGCTTAAGTTTTCCACAATGATTTTTTTCACTCGTTCTAACGTTGTTTCTGCCATTTCTTTCACCTCCCTTTCGTATTATACGCATTTGATTGTGGACAAGCAATCAACGGATTACATGACCATGCCGCCATCCACCTGAATGGTTTGACCGGTGATGTAAGCGGCGGCATCGGAAGCCAAAAACTTGACGACTTCCGCCACATCTTCCGGTTTGCCAAACCGGCCCAGCGGAATGGCGGATAACATCTGCTCCTTGATCGTGTCATCCAACCGGCTGGTCATGTCGGTATCGATGTAACCCGGTGCCACGGCATTCACGGTGATCCCGCGGCCGGCCAGTTCTTTTGCAATCGTTTTGGTCATCCCAATCACTCCGGATTTGGCCGCGACGTAATTGGCTTGTCCCGGGTTGCCGACAATGCCGACAATGGAACTGATGTTGATGATCCGGCCGCTCCGCTTCTTCATCATGGTGCGGGCAACAGCTTTGGTGCACAGGAAGACCCCTTTCAAGTTGGTGTCAATCACCTGTTCCCAGTCTTCTTCTTTCATGCGCATCAATAAGTTGTCCCGCGTGATGCCGGCATTGTTCACCAAAATATCCACTTTCCCCAAAGTGGATTCCGCTTTCTTAAAAGCGCGTTCCACTTGATCCGCTTTGGAAACATCAACTTGAACCGCCACGGCATTGCGCCCTTTTTCTTTGATGGCCGCCACCGTTTCTTCCGCAGCCTGATGGTTTCCCGCGTAAAAGACGGCCACGTCGCAACCGGCATCGGCCAAAGACAGCGCCACGGCTCGTCCGATCCCGCGCGAACCGCCCGTCACAAATGCAATTTTCCCTGTCAACATCCGCAGTCTCTCCTTCCCTATTTGAGAGATTGTAAGGTTTCAACCGCTTGTTTTAACGATTCCGGATCCTGAACGGAGAGGGTCTTGACTTTCCGGTCCACTTTTTTGATCAGTCCGGACAATACGTTACCGGCTCCGATCTCGACAAAGACGGTGACCCCTTCCTCCAGCATGTATCGCACACTGTCTTCCCACAAAACCGGGGAAGCCACTTGTTGCACCAACAGTTGCTGAATCGCTTCGGAATCCGTCACTCCCCGTGCCGTGGCATTGGCCACCACCGGCACTTTCGCCTCGCGGATCGGAACCGATGCCAGGTGGTCCGCCAAACGGTCTGCGGCCGGTTGCATCAGCGAAGAGTGGAACGGTCCGCTGACCGAAAGCGGAATCACACGGCGCGCCCCGGCTTCCACCGCTTTTTCCCCTGCCTCTTTGACCGCCGCTTGGTGACCGGAAATCACAATCTGGTTCGGGGAGTTGAAATTTGCCGGTTCCACCACGTGTCCTTCGTGCGACACTTCTTTGCAAATTTCCACCAGTTTGTCGCGATCCAGGTTCATTACGGCAGACATTGCCCCCTCTCCGGCCGGAACCGCTTCTTCCATGTAGGTTCCGCGTTTATGTACAGTGAGAACGGCATCCGCAAAAGAAAGGGAGCCTGCAGCCACCAATGCGGAATATTCCCCCAAGCTGTGTCCGGCTACAAAATCCGGTTTTCGGTCCAACTGCGCATCCAGCACTTTCCACAAGGCGATGCTTGTCGTGAGGATGGCAGGCTGTGTGTTTTTCGTCAAGCGAAGCTGTTCTCCCGGCCCTTCAAAGCAAAGTTGCGACAAGGCATACCCCAACGTTTTGTCCGCATCGGCAAATACTTGTTTCGCGGTCTCCGTGGCCTTGTATATTTCCAATCCCATGCCGGTTTTTTGCGAACCTTGGCCCGGAAAAACAAAGGCGATCTTGCTCACTCGGATTCCTCCCTCTTCTTTAATCCAACGCCCATTTCAAAACGGTTGCCCCCCAGGTCAGGCCGCCGCCAAAACCGCAGAGAACCATCGTATCCCCTTTTTTAATCAGTCCGCGTTCCACCGCTTCATCGAGAGCAACCGGAATCGAGGCGGATGACATGTTCCCGTAGCGGTCCAGGTTCACAACCACTTTGTCTTCGGTCAGGCCCAGCCGTTTCACTGCAGAATCGATAATGCGAATATTCGCCTGGTGAGGAACAAGAAAATCGATGTCTTCTTTTGACAAACCTGCTTTGGCCAGTGCTTCTTCCGTGGCATTTCCCATCACGCGCACCGCAAATTTAAACACTTCCCGTCCGGACATATGCACATAATGAAGGCGCTCCCGGATGGTTTTCTCAGAAGCCGGAAGACGGGATCCTCCCGCCGGCAAATTCAACAAATTGCCTCCCGAACCGTCTCCTCCTAATTCGAAAGACAAGAAACCATATCCTTCTTCCACCGGACCGAGCACCGCGGCTCCGGCACCATCGCCGAACAACACACAAGTGTTCCGGTCGGTCCAGTCAACAATGCGCGACAGGCATTCCACCCCGATCACCAGCACATATTTGTATACACCCGTTGCAATGAACTGTGCACCTGTTGATATTCCGTAAATAAAACCGGTGCATGCGGCCGACAAATCAAACGTGGCTGCTTTTTTGGCACCGAGCCGGTCTTGCACCAAGCAAGCCGTCGCCGGAAAATTCATATCCGGTGTCACGGTCGTGACGATGATCATGTCAAGCTCCTCGGCACGGATCCCGGCTTTTTTCAGTGCTTTTTCCGCCGCTTTGACGGATAAATCGGAAGAAGCTTCTTCCGGAGCCGCAATCCTGCGCTCACGAATGCCTGTCCGGCTTACGATCCATTCATCATTGGTATCCACCATTTTCTCCAAATCGGCATTGGTTAACACTTTTTCCGGCAAATAGGATCCCGTTCCCAATATACCCACTGACCTCATTTTCCAGCTCCTCTCTTCCTAAGACAATTCCTCTTCCATCCGCGAAATCACATCGTGTTGCAAAAAACGGCGTGTTTGCCGGATGGCATTACAAAAGGCTCTGGCATCGGAAGAACCGTGCGCTTTGATCACGGGCCCCTTAAGCCCCAAAAGCGGAGCTCCTCCATGCTCCTTGTAATCCATCGCTTGGGCAAACTTTTTCAAGCGCGGTTTCAACAAGGCCGCCATGGACTTTGTCATCAAATTGGCCGTGAGTTCCTGTTTCAAACGGCCAAAAACCGCTTTGGCCACCCCTTCGGTGTTTTTCAGAAGCACATTTCCGGTAAAACCGTCACAGACGAGCACTTCACAAGGCCCTTCCAAAATGTCGCGGGCTTCCACATTTCCCACAAACCGGGCTGCCAAATCTTTTTCGATCAGCGCATAGGCTTCCCGGGTAAGTTCTGTTCCTTTCCCCTCTTCGGTCCCGATATTGAGCAACCCGACACGCGGAGACTCAAAACCCAACACCTTTTCGGCATAAATGCTTCCCATCGTCGCATACTGCCTTAAATGCTCCGGTTTGGCCTCCGGGTTTGCGCCGACATCCAACACGAGAATTCCTTTTCCGTTGAGGGTCGGAAAAACGGGAGCCAGTGCGGGACGGTCGACTCCTTTCAACCGGCCGACGTGGAAAAAACCCGCCGCCATCAGCGCACCGGTGTTTCCCCCGCTGATAAACGCATCGGCCTCTTTCTTTCTGACCATCTGGCAACCCACAACGATGGAAGAATCTTTTTTCCGCCGAACGGCTTGGGTCGGTTTGTCTTCCGGTTCGATTTTTTCCGTCACCAGCCGGAACTCAACGCCATCCAAGGCCAATTGATCTTCCATGTCCTTCAGGCCGATTAAAATGATCTTTAAATCCGGCCATTTTTCTTTCGCCTGTCTGATCCCTTCCACCACTGCGTCCGGAGCATGATCTCCTCCATGTGCATCAATTGCTATCCGCATCAAAGCTCCTCCTTAACAAGCTCCTTATCTTCCAGGCAATACACATCAAATGTGCCTTGAAAAACGGTTTCGCCGTTCACTTTTGTCAGCACGTCCACCTGCAACCGGGAAGATAATTTTTTGACGACCTTGGCTTTGGCAATGCATTTTTCCCCCAGATAAACCGGTCTGACAAAACGGATTCCCGCCGCCCCGGTCAGGGCGACTTCCGCGTTGGCAACGGCGATGGCCAGCGAATTGGCTTGAGCAAACAGAATATGCCCCCGCGCAATGTGATTGCGTGCAAAAACATACTCCTTTTTTATTTCAAGGATGGAAACTCCGCTATGGTCGAGCTGCAAATCCACCACGTCACCGATCACTTCATCCAACGACAAGGACCGGACACGATCCAAATGGTTCTCAGCCATGTGCTTGATACGTTCGCGCAATTCCGGAATCCCCAGCTCCCACCGGTCCAAACGGATGGTTTGAATACTCACGCCAAATCGTTTGGCACATTCTTCATCCGTCAAGAACGGTTCGTCTTCAAAAGCCCGGATCACTTGCTGTTGCCGTTCTTTTTTGGATAACCGCATAACGGAGTCACCACCTTTCCCGTTTTTATGATCAATTATTAATACCTGGTACTAATTCAGTATATAAAAAAAAGAGTCATTTGACAACAAAAAAAAGACTGGCGAACCAAAGCGCCAGTCCTGTTGTCTTTGGAGCCCGTGAATCAGTCGTTCACGACTCCTTCCACTTCAGAGCCTTTATAATATCCACACTCTTTGCATACGCGGTGGGATAATTTGGGTGCTCCGCATTGCGGGCAATTTACCATACCCGGTACAGAAAGTTTGTAATGAGTACGACGTTTGCGTTTACGCGTTTTAGATGTACGCCGAAAAGGTACTGCCATTTGTTTCACCCCCTCTAAGAATGTAACACAAGCCCGGGAAGTTTCATATACTGTTACGCATCATTTTGAAACCAGTCCCCCAGAACCGCAAGCCGGGGGTCGATTTTTTCAACCCGGCACCGGCACGATTCGGTGTTCCGGTTTTTTCCGCATTCCGGACACAGCCCTTTGCAATCTTCCCGGCACACAGGAATATAAGGAAATTGGAGCAACAAGGCTTCCCGAATAAACGGAGTCAAATCCAGTTTATTTTCATCGGCCAAATGAATTTCCTGCTCCTCGGATTCCACGGCCCGGTGCGGATCATCTGTAAAATGTTCTTCAAAGCTCGCTTTGATTTCCTGCTTGAATTCACTCAAACATTTGGCGCAAGAAAACACAGCGGTGGTTGATAATTCCCCTTTGGCAACAAAAAAATGAGGATCAACCATCTCCACACGGGCTTTCACGTCAACCGGCGCTAATTGTTCAAGTCCGGATACTTCTTCATCCAATGTCAAGTGAATCGTATCCTCTACAAACAACAGCCCATCTTTTGCCTGGTTTAATTGGTGCAGAGAAATCTGCATAATTCCACTCCTTGTATAAAAACAGGGTTATTATAAGATATCAAACCAATCTCTGTCAATGTTTTTGACTTGGCAACCGTTTCAAATACTCCACGGCCTCGTTTAAAGAACGGACCGGGATCACTTTCATCGGAAATTTCTTTGCTTTCACCGTCGCTTTTGCCAACTTTTCATTTTGGTCAGCAGGGGTTTTGTCTGCGGGGCAAAAAAAGAGTTCCGCCCCTTTTTCGGCCGCCGCCGTGATTTTATACTCAATGCCCCCGATTTGCCCGACTTGCCCGTCCGGCGAGATGGTGCCGGTGCCCGCGATCCGGTAACCACGGGTCAAATCTTCCGGCATCAACCGGTTTAACACCTCCAGGGAAAACATCAACCCGGCTGAAGGCCCTCCGATTTTTGCACTGTCAATCCGGACAGAAGGATCGGTTTGAATTTCGGTTTTTAAAACGGGCACAATGCCGAGGCCGGCTTTTTCTTTTCCTTTCGTTGCCGGCAGGGAAGTCAATCGGACCAGAAGGTCCCGGGGGGTTTGTTGGCGGACGACACGGACATGAACCTTCTCCCCGGCTTTTTTCCGGCTGAGGTAACCGGTCAACTGTTCCACCGACCGGACGGGTTGATGATCGATTTGCGTAATCAGGTCCCCTTCCTCAAGCCCGCCGGACCCGTCGATCAAACGCAAAACTTCGATTCCCCGCACCCGGACCGTGACCGGTTTCCCGGCATACCGGTAAGCGGCGATCACAGCATGATTTTGTGACATTTGCATGCTTTCCGCTTGCCTGCGTTCATAGTCTTCGTCCGACTCGCCTTCGGCCAGCACTTTCTCTTCGGGAATCAAATCCACATTCCCGGACAGGAAACTGTACAGATAATCAATCAGGACCCCTTCCTTCATCGAGACCGTCGTCAGATAAAAATCCCCCTGCTCATCAGGCGGATGCCCCTTTACGTTCACCAACGGACTCACATCTTCAGCCGATCCCGGCGAAATCGTGTAATACGGGATGGGAACAAGAAACAGGGCTCCGATGACCGCCACCAGTCCGATGAAGGCAATGACAGGAATCCGTTCCCGTTTAGTCCATGAATTCATTCAATGCTTTCTCTCCTTGCCAGTGATGGATTCGTTCTTTCAATTTGTCGATTTGGGCTCTGGCTTCTTCTTCCCCCCGCCGGATGCATTCTTCCACCCTGGAAAAAGATGTCACTTGGATGTCCCCTACATCCGGATGGATCAAAAAGTCGGCGGTTGACCGTTTTTGGCCGGTTATTTGTTTTTCCATGATAATTAAAGTTTGTGTAATTACATCAAAAATATTTCGGATCTCAGCTTGCGGCGCCCTCGGGATGACATCCACGGCGATCACGAAATCAGCCCCCAGTTTTCTCACCACCGAAACGGGCAGGCGGTCCGCCACCCCTCCGTCGACCAGCACCTGATCTCCCCGGATCACCGGCTCAAAAATGCCCGGAATGGAAATGCTGGCCCGAACCGCTTGATCGACAGGCCCTTCGGTAAACACAACCGGTTCCCCTGTAACGAGATCAGTGGCCACAATCGCGGTCGGAATCTGCAATTCTTCCAATTTCTTATGATGTGCAAGCAGGCAAATCAACGCTTTCACCTTTTCCCCCGGGACAAATCCCTTTCGCGGAACCGTAAAATCAAGCCAATATTTTCTTTTTAAAGAACAAGCAAGTTTTTCGCACATGTCAAGATCCAGGCCGTTGGCCAAAAGAACAGCCATGATGCTTCCCATGCTGCTTCCGGCCACACAGTCGACGGGAATACCCTCTTCTTTCAGGACTTTCAAAACGCCCAAATGGGCAAACCCCCTGGCCCCTCCCGAACTCAAAGCCAATCCGATTTTGGGTCTGGTCATCCCTTTCCCACCTTTCTTTCTCATCTGCATTTCCGAAACATTTGGACAAAGCGGTCTAATCCACCATCCCGTTGCGTAGACATGGTATTGATGCAGCTACTGTGAGGAGAGAATGCATATGAATCCAGCCCTTCTCCGAAGTCAATTAAAAACCGTTTTGCTGGCATCCGTCGCTTTATTCATCGCGGTGATCCTGGTCATGTACCCGGAGCAAGCCGTGAAATCATCATTAAGAGGATTACATATTTGGTGGGACGTCGTTTTTCCTGCATTGTTGCCGTTTTTTATCACGGCGGAAATGATGATGGGCTTCGGAGTGGTCCATTTTCTCGGCGTATTGTTGGAGCCTTTGATGCGCCCCATCTTCCGTGTTCCGGGTGCCGGTGCTTTTGTCATGGCCGTGGGCTTGATTTCCGGCAACCCCATGGGCGCCAAACTGACCGCCCGTTTAAGGGAACAAAATCTGGTTTCCAAAGAAGAGGGGGAGCGTTTGATATCCTTTACCAGCACCGCCGGACCTTTGTTTATTTTCGGAGCGGTGGCTGTTGGTTTTTTTGAAAATAAATCCGTCGGCTTGATCCTGGCCGTTGCCCACTACATCAGCGCATTTATCGTCGGATTTTCCATGCGCTTTTATGAAAAACAAGCCACGCCGACCCCTCCCCCCGGCATCAAGAAAGGGTTTATTTTGACCCGTGCCATGGCGGCAATGCACCGGGCCCGGATTCAAGACGGCCGGACACTGGGGCAACTCATCGGGCAATCCGTCACATCCGCCATTCAGACCTTGCTTTTAATCGGCGGGTTTATCATGATGTTTTCCGTGTTGACCCATCTGATCAACTATGTGGGGGTCACGGCACCGCTATTGAAAGGCATCTCCAATCTGTTGACCTTTTTTTCATTTCCGCCGGAACTGTCCGAATCCATTTTAGCCGGGTTGTTTGAAATCACCGTCGGTTCGCAAGTTGCCAGTTCCGTCGACCCGTCCGTCCCGATTCTTTATAAATTGGCCATTGTCAGCTTGATCATCGGATGGAACGGCCTTTCCATCCATGCCCAAATCGCCAGCATGATCAGCCGGACAGACATCCGGTATTATCCTTACTTTGCCGCCAAAATCCTGCACGGGTTCCTTGCGGCACTGATCACCATCATCATTTTTCCGTTTTTCAATTATTCTCTGCAAAATGACACAACCATTCTTTCCGTCTTTCACCCGGTCACCTCCCCAGTGGCTTTTTCCGTCTGGGGAATCTTACAGGGTTTTGCGGTCACCGTCACCCTGATTTGGTTTTTGGCGCTGGTTTATCAGGAAACGAAAGCCGTCGCCCAATCCTTCCGTTACAACAAAACCCGCTGATCCTGGTTTCAGCGGGCAAATTTTTCACTGAATTTTTTTCTGAGCGCTTTCTCCACGGTCCCGGGAACCAAATCTTTGACATCCGCCCCGTATCGGGCCACTTCTTTGACCATCGACGAGCTGATAAAGGAATGTTCGTTGCTTGTCATCAGAAAAAAGGTTTCAACCTTGTCGTTTAATTTTCGGTTGATGGAGGCAATCTGCAATTCATACTCAAAATCGGAAATCGCCCGAAGGCCGCGTAAGATGGCATGGGGATTTCTTTTTTTCAAGTAATCGACCAACAGGCCGTTAAAGCTGTCCACTTCGACATTGGAAAGATGCCGGGTCGCCTCCCGGATCATTTCCGTTCTTTCTTCTACTGAAAATAATGGATCTTTCGAAGAATTAATCAGGACAGCCACGATGATCTTGTCAAACACTTTTTTTCCGCGCTCAATGATATCCAAATGGCCATACGTAATCGGGTCAAAACTTCCCGGATATACTGCCACTTTCACTCGGCTCACCCCATTCGTATAAAGAAATCGATGTATCCCGGTAATTTAGCAAGCGATAACGTCGGAAAGCCCCTATCTCTTCCGGGGGAACGCATTCCGCCTCATGTTCGGCAACAATCAAGCCATCCCCTTTTAACAACCCGTGCTTGGAAATCTTTTCAATCGTGGGAGCCAGTAAATTTTTTTTATAAGGAGGATCCAAGAAAATATAATCGAATTGTAAACGGCGCTTTTTTAAAAGCGGCAACGCCCGTTGGACGTCATTCCGGTAAACCTCAACGGAATCGCTTAATTTGGAAGCACCGGCATTCATCCGGATCACATCACAGCTTGTCCGCGAAGAATCGATGAAAACGGCTTTATCCAATCCCCTGCTCAAAGCTTCCAGCCCCAATGCGCCGGTGCCCGCAAACAAATCCAGGGCCATGCCGCCATCAAAAAAAGGACCGATCACTTGAAACAAGGATTCTTTGACACGATCTGCCGTCGGGCGAACATGCTTGCCGGGAACCATTTTCAAACGGGTTCCTTTGGCTTTTCCAGCAATGATTCGCATATCATTTTACACCTGACTTTATGAATGGATTATGAATGCATTACGTTTCTTATCCTACCATAAAGAACCGGCAAAAGAAAATCTGTAAAAAACATTCAAAGAAGAGGTATGAACGCCCGAAAAATGGAAATCATAAATGATGACAGCATCTGCTGCGATGCTGTCAACCGCGGAGAAGACTTACGTTTCCCCAATAAGCTCTTCCTCCGGTTTCTCCTCTCCCATTGAAGACTTACGCATGGATGCGTAAGAAACATGGGGCTCGCTATTGAGGCGAGCCATTTTTTTTTTGCATGGAAACGATCCTATCTTTCTTCTTCGAAGTCTTTGCGTTCTGCCGGCTCATCTGCTTCCGGTTGCAAAAACAAATCCCCGAACAACCAGTCCTCTTCCCATTCGTTGACAGCCACCGGTGCTGCTTCTTCCGGCTTGGGATCATCCCAATTTTCTTCGACCTTCAGATTGTCAACTTTGTCGGAAGGGGCCTTCGCCTTGCGAATCGCTTTTTTCTTTGCCCGATTTCTTTTTCCCATCCTTCTCCTCCTTTCCACTTGGATTTCTCTATACGATATGACAACACCCCGGCATCCGTCTGATTGAAAGGCCCATGCTTTTTTACAAATAACGGCGGATCATGTTGGCTTCAATCGGAGTAATGACCCCTTCCATCACCATCGCATCCACAAAACGGTTGGATAATTCATGCCAACGCGGCGAACGTTGCAAACGGTCGATTTCCCGGGGGGTGAAGATCTGCCAGGGCAATTCCCGGGCAAAAGCCCAAAGCCCCATCTTGCCGTAAGATCTGCGAATTTGTTTGGCCTGTTTGATCAAGGATTTAATTTTTTTGGGAGAAACGGCATTTCTGCCGACTGTCCGGTTGATCTCCTCTGCCAGCTCCACATAAAAAGCGTCACGCTGATTCATAAAACACTCCTCCTGCCGTGATATCCACCACCTTTACCCGTCGGCGGATCGGTTTCGAACAATATATCTTATGTCTTCGGCAAGAAAAAGTTTGTGATAAAAAAACAAACCGGCCATCCATGACCGGTTTCAGACCTGTTTCAGTCAAAATTGACTTCCGTCAGGTTTTGTGCACACAGATATTCATATAAAGGTTTGGTTTCTTCCGAGGTCGCAAAATCATCGCGGCTGACATATTCCGCCGCATCGGCGCGGGCGTATTCCAAAACGGTCAAATCCTGGTTTAGATCCGCCACTTTAAAATCAGGAAGCCCGCTTTGCTTCACCCCCAAAAAATCGCCGGGCCCCCTCAGCATCAAATCGCGTCGGGAAATCTCAAATCCATCCGTGGTTTCGGTCATAATCCGCATCCGCTCATTGCCGGTTTCCGATTTGGGGTTGGCCACCAGAATACAGGTGGAAGCCCCCCCTCCCCGGCCCACACGGCCGCGCAACTGATGCAACTGAGCCAGCCCGAACCGGTCGGCATCATAAATCACCATGACGGTAGCATTGGGAACATTGACTCCGACTTCCACCACGGTGGTGGATACAAGAACCTGCACATCATTTTCGGCAAACGAACGCATCACTTCTTCTTTTTCCGCTGGCGACATGCGCCCGTGCAACAATCCGACCCGAAGGGGCGCCAACTCGGTCACAAGCTGTTCAAACACTTCTTGCGCATTTTCCAGGTCCAGTTTTTCCGATTCTTCGATCAGCGGGCAAATCACATAGGCTTGCCGCCCGTTTTGGCATTCTTTCCGGATAAAATTCACGATGCGCGGCCACAATTCTTTTTTTACCCAATACGTATCGACCGGTTGTCTTCCCTTTGGCATCTCATCGATCGTGGAAACATCCATTTCGCCAAACACTGTAATGGACAGCGTCCGCGGAATGGGCGTTGCCGTCATGTGCAACACATCCGGCACTTCCCCTTTTTCCCTGAACATCGCCCGCTGTTTCACCCCGAAACGGTGTTGCTCATCGGTAATAACCAAGCCCAATTTCCGGAATTCCACCACTTCCTGAATCAAAGCGTGGGTCCCCACGACCACATCCGCAAGCCCCATCTTGATTTGGCCTTGCGCCTCTCTTTTTTCCCGCGCCGTCATGCTTCCCGTCAGCGTAATCACATTTAACCCCCAAGGAGACAATAACCCCTGCAACGAAGAAGCGTGTTGCTCCGCCAAAATTTCGGTGGGCACCATGATTGCCCCCTGATACCCGCTCAAATAATTGGCATATAACGCGATGGCGGCCACAACCGTTTTTCCGGAACCAACATCCCCCTGCAGCAGGCGGTTCATCTGAACCGGTTCGCGGAGATCATTGAGAATTTCGCGTGTCACCCTTTGTTGGGCTCCGGTCAAGGGAAAGGAAAGTCCGGCGATGAATTGCTCCACTTTTTCATCCGGAAACGCATGCGCCAGCCCTTTTCCCTTCGTCCGGTGGATCCGGCGCAACCACATGATTTTTAATTCGTACAGAAACAGCTCTTCGTAAACCATGCGCCTCCGCGCCTGTCTCCCTTCTTCTTTTCCTTTGGGAAAATGCAGATAATACATGGCGGTGGCCCGCGGAATCAACCGGTACTTGTTCCTTAATGCATGCGGCAAAATCTCCCCGATCTCCTGTCCGTACGCTTGAAAGGCTGAATGAATCAATTTGCGGAGCCAGTTCACCTTGACTTTTCCGCTGACGGAGTAAACCGGTTCAAACCGGCCGGCATATTTTTCGATTTCCGACGGACTGATCCACGTGCGATCCGCTGTCAGTTGCATCCGGTTCCGGTCCCATTTTCCGGAGACGACAATCGTTTTGCCGGCTTGCAGTTTATCTTTTAAAAACGCCTGGTTAAACCAAACCACTTGGACGGGAATGCCTCGAACCAGGAGTTTCAGCGTCATTCTTGATTTTTTCTTTCCGTACCAACGAACACTTGGTTGCCCGTAAACTTGCCCTTCCACCGTGACCCGCTCTTCATGCCGGGCTTCAGACAAGTCGCTCAGTCGATAGTCTTCATAACGATATGGGAAATAGGACAATAAATCAGCGATCGAATGGATCCCCAACTCGGCAAGGGCTTCTTTTTTCTGTTTCCCCACTCCGGGAAGAACTTCCACGGAAATCTCTTTCAGTTTCTTCATTTTCCGGAATTCCCGAAAACCCGCTGTTCCAATGCCCTTCCCGTCGGAGTGTCCGCAAGCCCTCCCAGAGCCGTTTCCTTCAAGGCGGCCGGCATGGATTGGCCGATTTTGTACATGGCATCAATCACTTCGTCGGCAGGAATCACACTCTTCACTCCGGCCATCGCCATATCTGCCGCAACCAGCGCAATGGAAGCCCCCATGGCATTTCGTTTCACACAGGGCGCTTCCACCAAACCGGCAACCGGATCGCAAACCAGCCCCAACATGTTTTTTAACGCAATGGCAACCGCTTCTGCCGACATCGAAGGGGTTCCTCCGGCCATCTCCACCACAGCGGCGGCGGCCATGGCGGTCGCTGAACCCACTTCAGCCTGACATCCCCCGGCGGCTCCGGAAATACATGCATTATTGGCAATGCAAAATCCGATGGCCCCGGCTGTAAATAAAGCGCGAACCATCGTTTCCCGGTCCGATTGCAATTTGTCAGCCGCTGCATGAATGGCTCCGGGTAAAATCCCGCAAGCTCCGGCAGTTGGGGTTGCGACAATCGTTCCCATGGCGGCATTCACTTCGGACACGGCCGTGGCCTTTGAAACCGCATCCAAAACCGTGGTGCCGGATAAAAACACGCCTTTTTTCCGGTATTCCCGGATTTTTTTCGCATCGCCACCGGTAATGCCGCTGTGAGACCGAATTTCTTCCGTCAATCCCCGTTCGATCGCTTCTGTCATCACATCCAGATTTTTTCCCATTTCCTCCACGATCTCTGCCCGCGGACGATTCATCACTTCCTCCTCATGCCGGATCATCACTTCGGAGATCGGGATTTTCAGGGTTTGAGCCACTTCTGTCAATTCCCTCACGGTACGAAATCTCATCAACGAAACCCCCTTTTCATAGAAAACCGCCGTCATCTGTGAAGAAACGGCGGTGGTGAAACTATAAAACCGTTACAGCATGGATATCCTCCAAGTCGCGAATTTCCGCTTGCACCTTTTCGTCCACCGGTTGATCCGTCTCGATGGACATCAGTGCCTGCAAACCTTTTTCCTTGCGCGACACCTGCATAAATGCAATGTTAATTTGATGCTCGGCAAGGACACCGGCAACACGCGCGACCGCTCCGTATTTGTCTTGATGCAATACGAACAAAACCGGCCCGTTCCCTGACAGACGAAGTTCAAAACCATTTAATTCCACAATTTCCATTTTTCCGCCACCGATGGATACCCCGACGATTTCCAGACTTCCCGCTTCGTCCTCCAGCCGGATCCGGGCCGTGTTGGGATGGTCCGTGATTTCATCGGATTCATGAAAGCGGATTGTTATGCCTTCTTGTTCGGCGATTTGAAGCGCATGCACCATCCGCTTGTCAAAAGTGTCAAAATCGAGCAATCCGCCTGCCAAAGCGACATCCGTCCCGTGGCCGCGGTAAGTTTTGGCGAAGGAGCCGTACAATGTAATCTCTGCCCGGCTCGGTTTTCGTCCGAAAATGGTCCGTGCCGCTCTGCCGATACGGGCTGCACCTGCCGTATGGGAACTGGACGGCCCGATCATCACCGGGCCGATAATATCAAAAACCGTCCGATATTTCATAAACTCCACCTCTTCAGACTGCTTTCCCGGCTCACAGCCGGTCCAGGGGCACAATGATGCAGCCGATGGTTCCGGGCCCGGCATGTGTCCCCACGGCAGGCCCGATATCCACTACATGTTGTTCCCGGATGTCAAACAGTTCCTGAGCCCGTGCCATCCATTGTTCCGCTTGCTCTCTTTTGGCTGCATGGATCACCGCCAAGGCAACCGGACGGCCCGACGCTTTCTTTTTCAAACCGTCAAACACTTTTTGGACCGCCTTTTTATTTCCCCGCGCCTTATCAACAGCTTCCACTTCCCCGTCATCATTGACAGTAATGATGGGCTTGATGTTTAACAAGGTACCGACAAAGGCAGCCGCTTTTCCGATCCGGCCGCCTTTATGCAAATATTCCAGGGTATCGACCAAAGCAAGCAATTTTTGTTCCTGCCGGATCTTCATCGCCATGGACAACAGTTCCGAAAACGGCTTGCCTTCTTTGGCGGCACGCGCCACCAGAACGACAATCACCCCCAAACAGTAGGTGACGGTTTTGGTGTCAACCACTTCAATTTTGACATCGGGATATTCTTCCTCCACCATTGATTTTGCCAGCAAAGCAGATTGATAAGTCCCGCTCATTCTCGATGAAATATGAAAAGATATGATTTCTTTGGCCCCGTCAAAAACGGCTCGTTTAAACGCGCTGACAATATCCAGCGGAGAAGGTTGTGAAGTGGTTGGCAATTGATCCGTCCGGCTCATTTTCAGATAAAACTCATCCGGAGTAATGTTGATTCCGTCCTGATAAGATTCCCCTTCCAAATGCACATTGATCGGGATGACCGTGATGTCCAATTCTTTTGCAAGTGACTTGGGAATATCTGCCGTACTGTCTGTAATGATTTTAACGTTCCCCATTTGATCCTCCCCTTACTCAACCGCAAACAAGTAGTAATAAACCGGCTGACCGCCGTCATACAATTCGATTTCCACATCGGGATATTGATCTTCCAAGGTTTGCACCAGGTCTTGTGCCTCAGCTTCTTCCAACGCTTCTCCATAGAAGATCGTCACAATGTCCGTGTCCTCTTCAATCATGTCAGCCAGCAAAGCCAAGGACGTTTGCTTTAAGTCCTTGTCGACGACTTCGATTTTGCCTTCCAGGATGCCAAGATAATTTCCTTGCTCAATCTGATACCCATCCACTTGGGAATCACGTACAGCCACGGTGATTTCGCCCGATTTCACTTCTTGGAAAGCTTCCGTCATATTCTCCTTGTTTTCTTCAGGCGAAACGGTTGCATCAAAAGACAACAACGCTGCCATCCCCTGCGGAATCGTGCGTGTCGGCAAAACATGCACCGGCTGGCCCACCACTTCTCCCACTTGTTCTGCGGTTAAAATAATATTTTTATTATTCGGGAGGATAATCACATGCTCTGCATGGAGTTGTTCCACGGCACGAACCAAATCCTCCGTGCTCGGATTCATTGTTTGGCCGCCTTCAATCACCACATCCGCGCCCATCGAACGGAAAATGTCCGCAATTCCTTTCCCGGACGCGACGGCCACAATGCCATATGGAGTCTTTTCAGCCGGCTTTTCTTCCGCTTTGGCCTTCGGTGCCGGTGTTTTGTTGACCACATCGTCATATTGCTCGCGCATATTTTCAATTTTGATTTTTTTCAGGTCGCCGAATTTCATTGCAAAGTTCAGCACGTCTCCGGGATATTCGGCGTGAATGTGGACTTTCACCAGCTCGTCATCGGAGACGACCAAGATGGAATCCCCAAATTGCTCCAATGCCCGTCGGAATTCCGCCTCCTCAAAGACTTCGGTTTCCCGGCGGTCCGTCATCAGGTTCACCATAAATTCGGTGCAATATCCGAACTGAATGTCAGCCGGATCCAATTTGGACTGCGCCGACTCATGAGCCAGATCCGATATGGACGACAGATCATCCGGGAGGACTTCGGAAGCATCGTCCTCTTCCCCTCTCAAGGCGGCAAGCATTCCCTCATAAATATAGACCAAGCCTTGTCCACCGGCATCCACCACCCCGGCTTGCCTTAACACGGGCAAGAACTCCGGGGTCTTTGATAACGCTTTTTTTGCTTCGGTTAAAACGGTATTCATCACAACGGACGGATCATCGGCCGCAAGCGCCTGTTTCTTTCCAGCCTCTGCCGCTTCGCGCGCCACGGTCAGAATGGTTCCTTCCACCGGCTTGATCACTGCTTTGTAAGCCGTATCGACCCCTCGCTGAAACGCATCGGCCAGCTGGTGAGACGAAATAAACTCCTTATCCGCCACTGCTTTGGAAAAACCACGAAATAGCTGAGAAAGAATCACGCCGGAGTTTCCTCGTGCTCCCATTAACAAACCTTTTGCGAGCGCTTGCGCCAATTCCCCAACGGTCCCGGCGGTTGCAGAAGCTTTTTCCATCTCTTTGACACCGGAACTGATGGTTAAACTCATGTTGGTTCCCGTATCACCGTCAGGCACGGGGAAGACGTTTAATGCATTCACTTTTTCTGCGTTTTTGTTGAGTGCCCTGGCACCCGCCCGCATCATCTGTAAAAACTGTGATGTATGGATTTGTTGCTTTGTCACAATGCTCCTCCTTACTCTTCATTCACCAGTCGAACACCTTGTACAAAGATGTTCACTTTATTGGCTTTGACTCCAATAATTTCACTGAGCGTGTATTTCACTTTTGACTGCACATTACTCGCCACTTCCGAAATTTTGGTGCCGTAGCCGACAATGATGTACAGATCGATCACAATCTCGCCGTTTTCTTCACGGACTTCGATTCCCTTACTCAAGTTCTCTTTTCGCAATAATTCCGTAATCCCGTCTTTCAATTGACTGCGTGATGCCATGCCGACCAATCCGTAACAATCCATTGCCGCGATCCCGGCAACCGTGGCAATCACATCATTGGTCACTTCAATCTGTCCAAGTTGTGTGGCTATTTCAACGCTCATTTTGATTCCTCCCAAATGAGGTACTTATTCCAGCTAGGTCAATTGTACAATATTAACATAACGAATAAAAGAGCAATAATATTCATCATACTGAACCTGTCAACTCCTTGCAAGCAGCGGGGAGGTATGCTAAAATGACCAGGTGTTTAGTCCATAAAGTTACCGGTTGGTAACGTTTCATCGGTTGGAACGAGTGAGAAACAGGAGGTGTCGACATGGCTCGTCGTTGTTTTGTAACCGGAAAACAAGGGCATGCTGGAAATAAAGTAAGCCATTCTCACCGCAAAACGCGGAGAAAATGGGGCGCCAATGTCCAAAAAGTCCGCATTCTTGTAGACGGAAAACCAAAGCGCGTGTACGTAAGCACCCGCGCATTGAAATCCGGCAAGGTTACCCGTGTATAATGCCAGGAAAAAAGCACCGTGAAGAGGTGCTTTTTTTGTGGTTTCTTTTTTTATTGCGGATCTTTTTTAAAAGCGGCCAGGATAACTTTTACCATCCCGCCCAAAAACTTCGGCAATTTAAACGTGTAAAATTTCACCAGGATCACCCCTCATTTCAACAATTCACCAGGATCGACAAAAGGAAGAATACCCTATTTTTCAACTTATTTATATTCTATAGATGAGAATGTGTACCTAGAACCTCCGGAAAAATCCTGAAAGACGAGCCTGAATTTTTCTTCCCGAAACAAGAAAAACCTGCGGCACACCGCAGGTTTTGTTTATTCCCGGCTTTCGACCACCAAACAAATCCCTTTTTCAACCGAAACGAAAGCCGGCACTTTCACCAACTCATTGCTGATCCCCCGGGTTCGTCCCCGGTACAACGTTTCCTTTTTGAGCGGATATTTCAATCCGTCCGTCTCAATCCCGGTCACTTTCCGGGAAACCGGAAGCAACGAAACATATTGAAAATCTTTGCTGTCTATCCTCATCTTTCCCGGTCCCGAAAGCAACCGCAACCGGTTCGCAGGATGAAGCATGGTTGCATTTTTGCCCTCTTCCTTTAACCATTCCAACAATCCGATGTTGGCCAGCATATGGTCCGCCCGGTCTCCGCCCAGCGCTCCCAGGATCAAAATTTCGTTCGGTTTTTGCCGGATGGCGCAAAGGAGAGCAAAATGTAAATCGGTCACTTCTTTTTCGGCGGGAAGCGGAATAACCCGCACTCCCTTTTGCTTCAACGTTTCGATATAGCCAATGCCCGTGGTGTCAAAATCCCCCACGGCAATATCCGGAACCAATCCGTGTGCTTCCAGGCTCATGGCCCCTGCATCCGCCGTAATAATCAGATCCGTTTCCGGACGAATGAGTCCCGCCTCAAAACGGGTAAAATCACCGCCGGCAATCACAACCACCCTGTTTTTTTCCAATCTCTTCACCATCTATCCCTGTCTTCTGATCAGTTGCGGCGCCGACCGGCAAATTCCCGCCATGATGAGGAAGGTCAGGATCACTTCCGGCAAAATGTACGACAGGTTATACACCAGCGAATACAGATAGACGGATTGGCCGGCGGGAGTGAATGCTTTGAAAAAAATAACCCCGGACAGGAAATGGGCCGTCAGCCGCAATCCGCCGGACAAGAGAAGTCCCAAAGAAAGGAAGAGCAATGGCCTTTTCGCTGCTTCACCCATCCGGACCCATCCGGCAACCCCCAAGGCCCCGAAAGCAAGCGGGTAGTCCAGAACGGCCTGAGCCGGATGAATCACAGTGCCTCCCAACATCCATAACAACAACCCGGTGATTCCTCCGCAAATGACCCCCGCTTTGGCCCCGCGGCGAAAAGCCACTGCCGCAATCGGAACCATGGAAAAGGTCACCGAACCACCGTTGGGCCATAAATGAAACGGAATCATCAACTTATGAAGTACTATGGCAATTGCAGCCATCATTGCGATTTCAATCATTGTGACCAGTTTTTTGCCCGCCATTTTCTCCACCTTTTTGTTTATTTTTCAGCCGCCTGCCGGATGGCTTTGATCGCCTCTGCCCGCTTCTTCTGTCCGAAGATTGCCGAACCTGCCACCAACACATTGGCTCCGTACTCCACCGCCAAGCGGGCCGTTTCCGGCTGAATGCCGCCATCCACTTCGATATCCACATGCATCCGGCCCTGCTCGTCCAACATTTTCCGGACCTCCCGGATTTTCGGCAACACATTTTGAATAAACCGTTGTCCGCCGAACCCCGGATTCACCGTCATCAATAAAACCAGATCCACCTCCGGCAAAACCGGTTCCAGCATTTGCACGGGCGTTGCCGGATTAATCACCACGCCGGCCTTCACTCCCCGTTCTTTCACATAAGAAACCGTCCGGTGCAAATGCCGGCAGGCCTCTTGATGAACGGAGATCAAATCGGCCCCGGCTTTGACAAAATCGTCAATATACCGGTCCGGCTCTTCGATCATTAAATGGACATCCAAGGGCAAACCGGTATGGGGGCGGATCGCTTCGACAACCAGTGGCCCCATCGTGATATTCGGCACAAAATGCCCATCCATCACATCCACATGGATCCAGTCGGCTCCGCCTTTTTCCACTTCCTGAATCTCCTTTTTCAAATTGGCAAAGTCCGCGGACAATATCGAGGGGGCAATCTTAATCATCAGGTATATCTCCTTTCCAATGCCTCTTTAATCTCTGTCAAAAACTGTGTATAGTGCTGATACCGCTTTTCGTCCATCTGTCCCTGACGGAGCGCTTCTTTGACCGCACAATCCGGTTCATTGATGTGCAGGCAACCTCGAAACCGGCATTCCGGAGCGCGCTGGCGGATCTCGGGAAAACAATCCCCCAGCTCAGCCGGTTCCATGCCTTTGAAATGGAGTTGGCTAAAACCGGGCGTATCCGCCACTTGACCTCCTTCCGGCAAAGAAAGCAGCTCCACTTGCCGGGTAGTATGGCGCCCACGCCCGATTTTGTCACTCACCTTCCCGGTTTCAAGCTTTTGCCCGGGCAGCAATTCATTTAACAGAGAACTCTTTCCGACACCGGATTGACCGGCGAAAACGGAGACTTTTCCTTTGAGGTGTTGTTTCAGTTCATCAATTCCTTCTCCGGTTTTGATGCTCGTCTCAATAACGGGATAACCTGCCGGTTCATATACCGACCGGATTTTTTCAATTTCTTGTTCATTTTTCACCAAGTCTTTTTTAGTCAAAACAATAACCATCTTCAACCCTTCGCGTTCCCCGTGAACCAGGAAACGGTCCAGCGGCATGGGCTGAAAACGGGGACGTTTGAGGGAACCCACCACAATCGCTTGATCCACATTGGCGATCGGCGGACGGACTAATTCAGAAGAACGGGGTTGAACGGAGGTCACCACGCCTTCGTCCAACCCCGTTTGTTCGATTTCCACCAAATCGCCAACCAGCGGAGTCAGCTTTTTCTTTTCAAATTTAAAAACGCCACGCGCCCGGCATTGAATCACTTTCCCTTCATCCGTGCGCACGTAGTAAAACCCGCTGATTGCTTTTACGATTTGTCCAAAGGGCATCGGAGACCTCCTTTTTCCATCATCATTTACCAAGAATCAATTTTTCTGCATTCAGGCATTGTCTTGATATAAGTGAATGCTTTCACAGTGGCCCCTTTTTCGATCGGCGTGCCCGGTTTGGGATCCTGATCATACACTTGTGCATGATCAGCCGGTTTCCCGCCGGAATCAGGGCATCTCCAAAGCTCAAAGTTAAAATCACTGGCATTTTTATACTGACGAAGTGCCGATTCATACTTACCTAAAAAATTTGGAACCGTCACATCGCCAGCGCCCACTTTCACCTTAAACACTGTCGAAGAATCAATCTTATCTCCGGCTTTTGGTTCTTGCTCCACAATTTTATTTAAATCTCCGGATACGTAAGAAACCTGAGCCTCTGGCAGACCGTGCTCTTTAATAAAAGCATTCAATTCATCCAATGTTTCAAAATCATCGGCCACCAATTGCTCCTGATGTTTACCGGCCGAATCACTTCCATCCCCGGTAAACAGTCCCCAAACGGTGGTAAAGCCCCAGATGCTCAACATGACGATGACTGCAATGGTAAAGAGGCCAAATAACAGCTTTTGCCACCAGGGCAACTTGGCTTGCACATTTTCGAGCCAGACAACCGTCCGTTGCAGGACCGTTTTTTCTTTGTCACCGGAAACATTCTTCAGCCGCTCCAGATTGGTCAGCGTGCGCTCCCCGAGCCCTTGCGTTTGGCCCTTTTGCGGGGACGGTTCTTTTTTGCCGGAGCGAATCTCCGGACGCTGTACCGGCGACTCATATTGTTCGTCATTGTTCGACGATTCTTCATTCAACGGAATCGTCTGGAACATTTCCTGTCCTTGATTCCGTTGGTGATTCACCCAATTGGCTTCCATATGAGGCGTCAATTGGACCGCATACTGGATGCTTTTCATCATGTCACGGGCTGATTCGAACCGGTCTTCCGGATTTTTGCTCAAGGCCCGCATGACGATTTCCGCAACATTATCCGGAATATTCGAGTTATATTTCCGGGGGTCTTCAGGTGTTTCCTGTAAATGTTTCAATGCAATGCTGATGGCTGAATCCCCGTCAAACGGAATTCTTCCGGTCAACATTTCATACAATACGATTCCCAACGAATATAAGTCCGATTTTTCGCCAATCACCCCGCCCCGGGCTTGTTCCGGTGAAAAGTAATGAACCGACCCCATCACCGATCCTTGTTGGGTGATCGTGGACGAGCTGGCGGCACGGGCAATTCCGAAGTCTGTCACTTTGGCGCGCCCGTTGGGACCGAGCAAAATATTGTGGGGCTTGATGTCCCGGTGCACAATCTGATTCTCATGGGCATGGGCCAATCCGTCACAAATCTGAACGGCAATCGTTGCCGCTTCCTGAACGGGCAGTGGACCGCGCTCCTGAATGTACTGCTTCAAGGTCGGACCTTCCACCAATTCCATCACGATGTAATGCGTAAAGTGATCGCGCCCCACATCATAAACATTGACAATATTGGGGTGAGACAAACTTGCAGCAGCCTGGGCTTCCCGGCTGAATCGACGTATAAATTCCGAATCATTACTGAGGGATTCACTCAGAACCTTGATGGCGACATATCTGTTTAAAAGCACATCTTTTGCTTTGTATACAACGGCCATCCCTCCGCCGCCGACGCGGCTGACGATTTCATAACGTCCCCCCAGCTTCTTCCCTTCCATCTGCATGGTCACCTCGTTCCTCCTTGCACCCGATTAAGATGTCGCTGACCTTCCTGTATGCCTTAGTAAGATAAGGGAAATATTATCTGTTCCGCCGGCGTCCAACGCCATTTTTATTAACTGATCCGCTTTCTCATCCAAGGACATGGTTCTGGAAGATAAGACAAGCCCGATTTCCCTCTCGCTAACCATTGTAGTCAGTCCGTCTGAGCAAAGGAGCAACGTGTCTCCCTGATTCCACGGTGTATTGATCAAATCCACTTCCACTTCTTCACTGGTTCCGACTGCCCGGACGATCATATTGCGTTGCGGATGATTCGCCGCTTCTTCTTCGGTGATTTGCCCATGTTTTTTCAAAAGATTGACATAGGAATGATCTTCGGTCAATTGATAGAGCCCGCCATTATGCAGCATATATGCCCGGCTGTCCCCAACATGGGCCAAGACAACTTCTTTGGTGTCCACAATGGATGCGATCACCGTTGTACCCATCCCTTTATATTGGTTATTCTCAGCTGCCATATTATATACGGTTTCGTTCGCTTTTCCTACTGCATGAAGAAGTAAGTCACTTTTTTCATCCGTAGATATATCCAAGGGTTGGGCTGAGACCACCTGTTCAATGGTTTCCACGGTTTTGCTGCTGGCTACGTCTCCAGCTTGATGCCCGCCCATTCCATCCGCAACAATGGCAATCACAGCCCCGGATTTGGTCACAATCAGACCTGTGCTGTCTTCGTTCAGATCACGCACACGTCCGATGTCTGTGCGCCGAGCTAGCTCCATTCCGGTTACCCCTTTCCCTTTCAGTTTCCCTTGGTTGAAATGCAATAAAGAGGAAATGACGTTTCTCAACCTTCGCGTTTTCCTCGGGAATCGATTGCATGCCGCCCGAAAAATTCTTCATTTTGACTGGTTGTGTTTGGCCCGCAATTGTCCGCATGCCGCATCAATGTCATGTCCTTGTTCTCTGCGGATGGTTGTATTGATATGATATGAGTCCAAAATCCGTTTAAACTCAAAAATTTGTTCCCGCGGCGTCCGGGTGTAATTGCGTTCCGGAACGTAGTTAACCGGAATCAAATTGACCAGACAATTTTTCCCTTGAAGCAGTTGCCCCAGTTCGTGGGCATGTTCATCCTGGTCGTTTTTCCCGCCGATCAAGGCGTATTCAAAAGTGAGTCGGCGTCCGGTCTCATTGATGTAGTACCAACACGCTTCCAAAAGTTCAGCGAGCGGGTACTTCCGGCTGATGGGCATCAATTTCTTGCGCAATTCCTGATTGGGCGCATGCAGAGAAATGGCCAAACCCACTTGCCAATTTTCATCGGCAAACCGATAAATATTTGGCACCACTCCACTGGTGGAAACGGTAATATGTCTTTGCCCGATATTTAAACCATGCGAATCATTGATCGTGCGAACAAAACGCATGGTGGCATCGTAGTTTTCAAAAGGCTCACCGGAACCCATGACAACAACCGATTTTACTCTTTCATTCGTTTGGTCCAAATATTTTTGAGCCATCATCACTTGCGCGACAATTTCACCACTGGAAAGGTTCCGTTTCAATCCGCCCAGTGTGGATGCACAAAACGTACATCCCAACCGGCAACCCACTTGGGTTGTCACACAAACGCTGATTCCGTAATTGTGCCGCATGACCACGGTCTCAATGGCATGTTGGTCATGCAAACCAAACAAGAATTTCACCGTACCGTCTTTGGAAACCTGGCGGGTGATGATTTGAAGCGGTGCCAGATGAAAATGCTCCTCCAAGGTTTCCCTCAACGTTTTGGGAAGATTCGTCATCTCCCGGAATGAATCAACGCGTTTCACATAAAGCCAATCCATCACCTGTTTGGCCCGGAATGCCGGTTGATTCCTTTCTTTCATCCATTCCATCCACATTTCATAAGTCAAATCGTATGCAAAAGGTTTCATAAATGATCTCACCAATTCCTAACTAGCCATCCATCTTGAACAGGGAACGCCTGTTCAAAACTTTTCTTATTATATCATAGTCCTAATGAAAGAAAAGGGACAGCTCGTGAAGATTTTTGTGTCCTTTCTGACAGATATTGCGGCTTCTCCTCCCCCCTGTGTCACTTCGACTCCAACCCGGCTCTTCGCAAGTCCACGTCATAATGGATGCGGATCGGTATTTTGGAAAAGTCTTTTTCCCAGTTCAACCGGTGATACAGTTTCGGGTAGTATGCATTCACAAATTTGCCGAAGGCAAAGATATCTGTATTGTACTCTTTTTGGGCCAGATCAATCAGCTTTTTCGCAGATTTATCATATTCATGTTGAACCATATTACTGAGCATCTGGTATTTTTGCGGTTGATCCAGCTTATACGAAGTACACTCTTTGACGGTAATTTCTCCTTCCACGCTCACGTTCACATCGATCGCCGGTTCCTTGTCCGAAATGTGAATTTTGCTGGAGGATGATTTGGGGTAAAACACAATTTGCCCTTTCTGTTGTTGGGGGCAATCGATCATCACCGGCCATCCGGGTTTGTGTTCCCGGACATTTAGCAATGCATTGACCAAAGGCGGTTTCAAAACCCCGAGCAGGCGGTCATCTTTAAAAATGCCGATTCCGTTCCAAACATAGCGGTTATCGGAGACGCGGAAAACATTCAAGATCGGTGCCCGTTTGGCCGGATTGGACAATTCCTCAAAAAACTCCCCCAAAACCATCGACGGAAAACGCCCATTTTTGATTCCGGTTTCGATCGATTCCCGCAAATAATCAATGGGAATTTCTTCGAGACGAACCTGAACGTCCAAGGCATTCTTCGCCTCGCCTTGAATGATCACCGGCCACAAATGGCGCCGGATTTGTTGATTTCGCCTCAATCCTTCAATCAAATCCCTGGTCCCGTTTTTCGCCAACTCCTCACCGATCAACAAAATTTGAGTGTGTCCCGTAAACAAAGGGAAATTGGTTTCATTCTCGATTTGCATGAATGCTTCCTGGAGGGTGCGTCCTTCCTCCGAAAATAATTCGACAGCTCCGGCTCCTCCGCCTCCACCCCCATCGTCTTCACCGCCACCGCCGCCGACGGTTTTGCGGGGGTTCGGGATTTGGATTGACACTTTATGCCCCAACGGGCTTTGATCCACCGCCAATGCCACCACAACGGCCCGTTTTTCAATTTCGATCGCATCCCAACATCCGCTGGTCAACAGCAGTGAGAATACTGAAAGAATGATCACCCATCTTTTTCTTTGGAGAAGATTAAATTTCATCGCGAACTTCTCCTTTCTTTTTGCGAATCACGGCAACCAACAACAAAACCACCGGAATGATGACGGAAATGACGGCATCATAAAGCCCGATCCGATCGGCATAAATCCCCACTTCCTGTGTATTCTCCGGAATCAATGCCAAGTACAAAAAAACCGGGACGGCGAGAAAAGCAATCCAGCGGCGGTACCGTTCGGAGAGGCGAAAATACTCGATGATGATTTGAACCAAAGCCGAAAACAAATTGACCACCGATGTATAACCCGCAACCAGCCAAATTGATAAAATGGCGGATTCGATCCGCTCAAATAAAATGTCTTCCATCTTGACCACTTTGGCCACTTCCAAGACGGGGAACATCAAATTATTCACCTCGTCAATTCCAAAAACACTTAAGGAAATGGCACACAAGTACCAATACGAAATGGTGATGGCGAGGATGGAAATCATATTTGCTTTTTTCATTTTCTCCGGTTGTTGATAAAACCCGGAAAAAATCATCACCACTTGAAATCCGGCAAAAGCAAAAGCGCCTCCCATCAACGCTTTCGGCAAGACCATCGGATCCAGTTGAAAGAGTGGCAGAATGTTGGTGATTTCCCCGCTTTGAAACAAGGCATATATCATGGACAAAAAAGGGATCAACGTGATCGGGAACAAAAACTCGTTCAATTTGGCAATCACTCCGAGATCACTTCCCGCACCAATAGCCGCCGCCAAAAGAAAAATAAGCATCACGGCTTCCACGGGGGTGCGCGGCAACATGGTCGTCACGACGGTTTCCCCAAAAATGCGCACGACTGACGCCGTCCCCATGACAAAAAAAAGTGCCACCATCAACAAAAAGGGAAAACTGATGACATATCCGACCCACTTTCTTTTTCGGGATCCCAAAATGTAAGGGGCAAACTGCACCAGTGTCATTCCGGGAAACCGCTGACAAAGTCTGGTTATCAAATACACTAGGATCGCCACGACCACCCCGGACAAAAGGATCACCCAAATCATATCGTTTCCGGCCGATTCCCCGACCGACCTTGGCAAACTCAAGACACCGGCTCCAAAAATGGTTGAATAAAGAAGCGTGAAAGCCTGATAGGAAGTGATGACTTGTTTGGATGCGGTTTTACGATCCATCTTTGGTCCCTCCCTCTTTCAAGCGGATTTTATTATGTGGCTGATAGATGGTCGGTCGTTTTTTCATCCACGGCCACGGGATGCGGATCAGGGAGTCTCTGAGATCCCTCAAATTCAAGGGGGCAAACGGAGACATGTACGGAACGCCAAAAGACCGGAGCTGGACCAGATGCAAAAGCAAAAGCATCAATCCGATCATGATGCCAAATAACCCGAACATCGCTGCGACGATCATGAACGGAAAGCGAAGCAGACGGATCGAAATGGCTGCGTTGTAATTGGGATTGGCGTACGAACTGATTGTCGTCAAACCGACCACAATCACAAAGGCGGGGGAAACCAATCCGGCGGTCACCGCCGCGTTTCCAATGACCAGCGCCCCGACAATCCCGATGGTCGGCCCGATTGGTCCCGGGAGGCGAATGCTTGCTTCCCGCAAAATTTCCACACTGATTTCCATGATCAATGCCTCCACAATCGCCGAAAACGGCACGGTGGCCCGCCCCGCAGCCATCGCAAGCATCAGGTCGGAAGGGATCATTTCGGGATGAAACGAAATGAAAGCAATGTAAAGCGCCGGCAACAATAATGCGATAAACAAACTGAGCAAACGGATAAGCCTCAGGAACGTCGATATCAAATAACGTTCGTAATAATCCTCCGGACTGTTGTAAAACTGGCTGAATACCGCCGGGGCAATCAGCGCTTGGGGGGCTCCGTCCACCAGCACGGCCACTTTCCCTTCCAACAAATGCGAGACGACCGTGTCCGGCCTTTCCGTGTTTTGTAACAGCGGAAACGGCGTCCACATTTGATCCTGAATCATCTCTTCAATATAACCAGCTTCCAAAATCCCGTCGATTTTGATGCGTTTGATCCGCTCTTCCACTTCTTGCACGATGTATTTTTCGCTGATCTCTTCAATATACAAGACGGCAACCGTCGTCTTTGTCCTTTTTCCCACCGGGATATACTTCACACGCAAGGATGGATCCCGCAGACGATGGCGGATCATGGACAAACTGAAATTCAGGGTTTCACTCAATCCTTCACGGGGCCCTCGCACCACTTGTTCCGCCCGTGGTTCATCGACACCCCGGGTGGCCCAACCTTTCGAGCCGACAATCAACCCTTTTTCGGAACCATCCACCAATAAAACGGTGTCCCCTCCCAACACACCTTCCAAGACTTTTCTCATCTGATCGACTTCTTCCGTCTCTCCGGCCTCCACTTCGTTGACAACCGCTTTCCACGGATCCGACAACTCTGCCCCGGTTTTTTCCAGCTTGATCAGTGGCCGGATTAAAAAATTTTGGATCAACTCTTTATTGATTAACTCATCAAAAAAGATCACGGCCGCTTTCTTCCGGGGTTGGTCAATCGTGAATTCGCGAATCACCAAATCTGAAGAATCACCCAGAACATTTTTGATAAATTCCAAGTTTTGGTCCAAATCCGGATAGACGGGTGTTTCCTCTTTTACTGCTTTATTTAATTGTTGCTCATTATGTTCTTCCAACTTCTGTTTCTTTTTGCATTCCCTTTTTAAGAAACGATTCGGTCTTCTCATCAAGCATCACCATCCATAACTTCCCACCAAGCCCGGGAAATCATGCATCGTGGATTGAAATAAAAAATCAGCGGGATGTTGTTCCCGCTGATTCATGGCACATGGGCGCACTCCACCCTGAACATATTATCAATGTTTGATCATCCGTGAAATAAAAAAACCATCACTTAAAAAATCGTGCGGCAGGATTTGAATCCAACCGTCCCCCGAATGGACCCGGTTTTTCAACGGGTCCGGCAATTTTTCCTTCCAGGTGTTGTCACCGGAAAAATCCGGATGCCTTTTTAAAAAGGACTCTACCTGCTCCCAATTTTCACGCGATTCCCATGTGCAGGTGCTGTACACGAGAACCCCGCCCGGTTTCAATAACGGGGCGGCCGCATCCAGCAACTCTTTTTGCAATTGTGCCAACGCCTCAATATTTTCCGCTTCTTTGCCCCATTTTAAATCCGGTTTGCGACGGATCACTCCCAATCCGGAACAGGGGGCATCGAGCAAAATGGCATCAAACGTATGCGGTTGAAAGGGTCCGGGCAGGTTCCGCCCGTCCAGTTGCCGGACGGAAATAATATCAATTCCAAGTCGCGAAGCATTGGACCGGATCAGGGAAAGTTTGTGGTCATGGACATCACAGGCCACAATGTGTCCCTGATTCCCCATCAATTCCGCCAAATGCGTCGTTTTCCCTCCGGGAGCCGCGCAGACATCCAACACCTTCATTCCGGGTGCCGGCGCCAAAACTCGCGCCACCAACATCGAGCTTTCATCTTGAATGGTGCAATACCCTTCCCGGAACCACGGGGTGAACGCCGGGTTTCCACCGCCTGAAATCGTGACCCCTTCCGGTGCGATTCCGGATGCCTCTGCCTGGCCGGTTCCGGTTGCATTCCACTCTTTGATGAATACATCCGGATCCATCTTCAGCCTGTTCACCCGGACACTCACCCGGGGGGGATAGTGATTGGAAAGCAATGCCGCTTTCGTTTCTTCCTCCCCGTATGCCTGTTCCATCCGTTCGATTATCCACTCGGGATGGGAATACGAAACCGCTTTTTCCGCCAGGGTTTGCGGATTCTTTTTCGGTGTCAACCGGTGCCGGTTCCTTAAAAAAGAACGCAACACCCCGTTGACCAGGCCGCTGATGCCCCGGTGCCCCCTCTTTTTGCTGATTTGCACCGTTTCGTAAATCGCCGCCCGCTCCGGAATCTTATCCAGATAAAGCAATTGATAAATCCCGAGCCGCAACAATTGGCGGACCCAGAGTTCCAAAGAGCCGACACCTTTTTTCACCAACTGGTTCAAAATCCAATCCAGTGTGTTTTTCCGTTGGATCGTTCCATAAACCAGTTCAGTCACCAGGCGCTTGTCCTTCTCATTCAACGGGGACGCTTGCAGCGCCTGATTCAAAAGCAAATTGCTGTATGCTTGTCTTTCTTCCCATTTCTCCAAAATGGAAAGAGCGGTTTCCCGGGCATTGACCTCCCTTTGTTTAGTCACCGAACCGATCTCCTGCCTTCATCTGCCGGCCGTTGATAAATTGCCTGGCCGGCATGGGTTTTTTTCCGGAAGGCTGTACCTCCGTCAATCGCAGCAATCCTTTGCCGGTGGCCACCACAATGCCATTGTTATCAAGCCGGATTACCGTGCCGGGCTCGCCTTGGGTTTCTTCATTCACCACCGAAGCCTTCCAAATTTTAAACGGTTTTCCCTTCCACAATGTATAGGCCACCGGCCACGGGCACAAGCCGCGGATTTGACAATCCAGTTCCTGAGCAGTTCGTTCCCAGTCGATTTTTTCATCTTCGCGGGTGATATTGGGGGCAAAAGTCGCCTGCTCATCATCTTGAGGAACGGCCTGCACCGTGCCGTCCAGAATGGAAGGAAGAACTTCTTTTAATAATTCTGCGCCAAGATTTGCCAATTTATCATGCATGGTCCCCACATTATCCCCGGAGGTGATCGGAATCGCCCGTTGCAAGAGCATGTCCCCGGCATCCAGCGCTTTGACCATGTACATGATCGTCACCCCGGTTTCCTTTTCCCCGTTGATAATGGCATGGTGGATCGGAGCCCCTCCCCGGTATTTGGGCAACAACGAGGCATGAACATTGATGCATCCGTATTTGGGGGCATTTAAAACCGGCTCCGGCAAAATTTGTCCGTATGCCGCGGTCACAATCAAGTCCGGCTGAAGTTCCAAAACCTGACGGATGGCTTCTTCTGATCTCAATTTTTGCGGCTGGAACACCGGCAGATCATGTTTTATGGCTTCCACCTTGACCGGGGGCGGCGTTAACACTTTTTTTCTGCCTTTGGGGCGGTCCGGCTGGGTCACCACCCCGATCACTTCCACCTGATCCTTCTCTTCCAGCAACAAACGCAAAGAGGGCACAGCAAAATCCGGCGTGCCCATAAATAACACTCTGGCTTTGCTCAATCCAATTCCTCCTCCGGACGGAATACGCGGTCAGCAATATCAATAAACAATACACCGTTTAAATGATCCACTTCGTGTTGCAATGCCCGGGCCAAATAACCTTCCGCCTCGATTTCAACCGGATTTCCGTCCCGGTCCTGCCCGGTGACTTTCACCCATTGTGCCCGCCGCACTTCCCCCAACAGATTGGGAATGCTCAAGCACCCTTCCGGCGGAGCAAGTTGTTCCCCTTTCTTCTCAACGATTTCGGGATTCACGATTTCCATCAACCCTTCCCCGACATCGACGACAATCACTCTTTTTAATATCCCGACTTGCGGAGCCGCCAACCCGACACCTTTTGCATCATACATGGTTTCTGCCATGTCATCGAGCAGTTTGTGAAGCCGTGCGTTGAATTTTTGAACCGGCCGGGCTTTTTTCTTCAAGACCGGATCCGGGTATTGAACAATGTTGCGAATTGCCATCATCAAGCTCCTTTCCTGTCTTTTCTTTATAAAGCAGTGGCCGGAATCAACGATTCCATTCCATCCCGGTCCAAACTGATTTTCAATTGGGGATCCTCCATCGAATAAAGCATTTCTCTCACCCGGTGTTTCAACCACTGAACGGACGGGCTGCCGGGCGGATATTTAATCAACATTTGCATGCGGTAACGGTCTTTGATCCGCGGAATGGGAGCCGGTACCGGTCCCAAGAGCTCACAATCGGACGGAAAATCCTTTCCGAGGTGAAAAGCCAGCTCTTGCCCCGCACGCATCACCTTCACCCGGTCCGGATGACTGATCAAAAAAGAAAACAATCCGCAATAAGGGGGATAAAAATGTTTTTTGCGGACTTCCGCTTCCTGCCGGTAAAAACGTTCCGTCTCGCGGCGGACTGCCATCCGGATGCTGTAGTGATCGGCACTATAGGTTTGGATCACCACTTTTCCCGGCTTTTCATGCCGTCCTGCCCGGCCGCTGACCTGAGTCAATAATTGAAATGTGCGTTCCGCCGAGCGGAAATCGGGCAAATGAAGCATCGAATCCGCCGCAATGACCCCCACCAATGTAACATCTGGAAAATCCAGCCCTTTGGCAATCATCTGGGTTCCAAGCAAAACATCCGCCTGCTTTCTCCCGAATTGGCTCAAGAGCTGTTCGTGCGCCCCTTTGCGACTGGTGGTGTCCACATCCATCCGGATCACGCGGATACCGGGAAAATGGCGGACCAATTCCTGCTCCACTTTTTGCGTTCCGACACCGAAATGGCGGATATATTTGCTGCCGCATGACGGACAAACTTCCGGCACACGCTCCGCATATCCGCAATAATGGCAACGCACCGTCCGGTTCGTCTGGTGATAAGTCAACGAAATGTCACAATGGGGACACATCACCGATTCGCCGCATTCCCGGCACATGACAAAAGTGGAAAAGCCGCGCCGGTTTAAAAACAACACCGCCTGCTCATTTTGGTCCAGGCACCGGGTCAGTTCCTGCCGCAAACATGCACTGAACATCGACCGGTTGCCGTCGGCCAGCTCCTTTCGCATATCCACCACTTTCATCTCCGGAAAGGGGCGTCCGTGAACCCGTTCTTTTAACTCCACCCGGTGAAAATGCCCTTCGCAAGCTTGCTTGTAACTCTCCAACGACGGCGTGGCGGAACCCAATACCAAGGTTGCCCCGTGTTTTTGAATCCGCCACTGTGCAACATGCCGCGCGTGATATTTGGGATTTTCCTCTTGTTTATAGGAAGACTCATGTTCTTCATCAATAATGATCAATCCAAGCTGTTGAAACGGTGCGAAAATGGCGGACCGGGCACCGATGGCCACCTTCACTTCCCCGCGGCGGATTTTTCGCCATTCATCATACCGTTCGCCGCCGGACAGACGGCTGTGCAAAACCGCCACCTGATCACCGAAGCGGCCTTTGAACCGTTCCACCATCTGCGGGGTGAGGGAGATCTCCGGAACCAGCACAATTGCTTCCCGTCCCCGCCGCAAAACTTCCGCAATCACTTGAAGATAAACTTCGGTTTTTCCGCTTCCGGTCACCCCTTGCAACAAGATGGTACGGGGCTTGTTCTCACGGATGGATTCCATCATGGCGTCATAAGCCTTCTGCTGCTCGCCGGTTAAAGGAAGCGGCTTGGTTTTTTGAAATTGTTGATGCCGATAAGGATCCCGGAATTCTTCCCGCTCCTCTTCCATCAAAATTCCTTTTTGGACAAGGCTTTGGATCGTCGAACGGGATACTTGAAGCTCACTGAGCAACCGGGGAAGCGGAATTTCGCTTTCTTGAGCCAAAAAATATCGGAGCACTTCCCGCTGGCGCGTTGCCCTTTTGCTCAATCCTTCCAAAGCTTGGAGCAGGGTTTCCCGGCTTTTGGGAAACACCCAGGTCACCTTGTTCCGGGTCACCCGGTCTCCCACTCTTTCTTCCAGAATGATCCGTCCGACGGCGGCAAGTTTTCGCAACCGGGAGGCACTCATGCCAAGCGATAACGCCTCATCCCAGGTACACTCGCCTTTCTCTTTCAACCGGGTCAAAAAAGGTTCGCAATCAATCAGAGACAGATCGTCTGCGATCTCGTCCGTCTGATTATCCGCATAACGAACCACTTTTTGGTACTTTCCTTTCAAAACCGCCGGCACCATGGATTGCAGAGCGGTAATCGTGTGGCACATATATTCTTCCGCCATCATGGCGGCCAGCTCAACCAGTTCAGGCGTAAGAGGCGGGATGAAATCCATCACTTCGATAACCGGTTTCACCCGCTTGGTTTCCGCCTTCTCTTTGATTTTCACAACATATCCGATCAGCTTGCGGTTCCCGAAAGGAACATGGACCCGGCTGCCCACACGGATATCCGGTTCCAGCTCTTTTGGAATCAAATAATCAAACGGGCGGTCTGCGGCCTGAGCCGGCACATCCACGATCACTTCAGCAATCATTTGCAAACCAGTCCCCAACCAAGGTCATCAACTTCCGTGCCACCTCCAATTTACTCATCCGGGGCAGGGAAAAAACTTTTCCGTGCCGGTCATACACCGTGACAATATTGGTGTCGCTGCCAAATCCGGCTCCGGGCATGGTTACATTATTGGCCACAATGTAATCCATCCCTTTTCGTTTTAATTTGTCACTTGCATAAGCTTCCAGATTTTCGGTTTCGGCGGCAAAGCCCACAAATAATTGATGCGGCTTTTTGTGCGCTCCGACCCATTTGGCGATGTCTTCCGTTTTGACCAGGTTTAACGTCATCTCGTCTTTGGTTTTTTTCATTTTTTGTTCCATAAATTCTTTGGGACGGTAATCCGAAACGGCGGCCGCCTTGAAAATCACATCCACCTCCGGCAAATGTTTCCGGACGGCTTCTTTCATTTCGCCCGTTCGCCGGACATCCACCCGCCGGACCCCGAGAGGCGTTTTCAAGGAGACCGGGCCGGTGATCAAAATCACTTCCGCTCCTGCCTCACGGGCCGCTTCCGCCAAGGCAAATCCCATTTTTCCCGAAGAATGGTTGGAGATATAGCGGACCGGATCAATGGGTTCCAACGTGGGGCCGGCCGTGATCAAAACCTTTTTTCCCGCCAAAAGCCGGCGATTGGAGAAAAAGTGCTCCACCCATTTGACAATCTGCTCCGGTTCCGCCATGCGCCCTTTGCCGACGTAACCGCAAGCCAGTTGTCCTTCGCCCGGCTCAATGAACAAAATGCCCCTTTTTCTCAGAATCGCGATGTTTTCTTGCACTGCCTGGTTTTCATACATATTGACATTCATTGCCGGCGCCAAAACAACGGGCGCCCGGGTCGCAAGTAACGTGGTGGACAACATGTCATCGGCCAAGCCGTGAGCCATTTTGGCAATGATGTTTGCCGTGGCCGGAGCAATCACGAACAAATCGGCATGATCCGCCAAGTCAATATGATTTACCACTTCCGGCCGGTGCTCGTCAAACGTGTCCACCGTTACATGGTTCCGCGATAACACCTGCAGAGTGAGAGGAGTGATAAACTTCGTCGCTGACCCGGTCATGATGACACGGACATCCGCTCCGCGCTGGGTCAACTGACTTGCCACGGTCGCCGCTTTGTAAGCTGCAATGCCTCCGGTGATGCCCAATCCAATTCGTTTTCCCTTCACGATGATGTTTCCTCCTCTCTTCGATCCGTCCGCAATCGGGACCACAAACGCCGTGCACCGTGTGACACGGTGCACCGGATCAATACGCTCTTTCGCCCTCTGCCACCACATCCCTTCGCCTGTTCCAATCCAAACAACCGCTGGGAATGAATGGTGAAATGAAGGATGAGTGCCACATAGAAAAATAACAACCTGTACAGGTTGTTATTTTTCATTCGCGTGATGTCGGGACGAGAATATCAGCTGCAATCTCTTCCAACGCCATTCCCACATATTTTTGGGATTTGGGCTCCAATTGCGTGCTTTCACCTTCCAACAGGCTCCGGGCCCGTTTGGCCGCCAACACCACCAATGAATATTTGCTGTCCGCTTTTTGCATCAATAAATCGATCGATGGATATAACATGATCAAACCCTCCATCCACTACGCGTCTTCACTGATTTTCAACCGATCCGTCCGGCAATGTTCCGCCATCACAATGGCGCGGATCCGTTCGCAAGCTTTGTCCACTTCATCGTTGATGACGACATAATCGTATTGATCGATTTGTTTCAATTCATCGCTTGCCGCTTCAAGCCGGAGGTTCAACACCGATTCGCTTTCGGTTCCCCGATGGATGATCCGTTGACGCAACTCTTCAAACGAAGGGGGAACCAAAAAGATGAAAATGCCTTGCGGATATTTTTCCTTCACCTGCATGGCACCTTGCACTTCAATTTCCAAAACGACATCCCGGCCTTTTGCCAGTGTCTCCTCGACGAAGTGCCGGGGCGTGCCGTAATAGTTTCCCACATATTGAGCCCATTCAATCAGTTCATCTTCTTCAATCATTTTTTCAAACTCTTGGACGGACTTGAAAAAATA
The DNA here is from genome assembly GCF_038006465.1 of Thermoactinomyces sp. FSL K6-2592. Classification (NCBI taxonomy): domain Bacteria; kingdom Bacillati; phylum Bacillota; class Bacilli; order Caryophanales; family Thermoactinomycetaceae; genus Thermoactinomyces; species Thermoactinomyces sp. FSL K6-2592. Next base: position 1,180,091 of record NZ_JBBOVH010000001.1, on the reverse strand, counting down.
GTTGACTCCATCCACTTCTCCTTCACGGGGGGAACGGGTGGTTGCGGAAATCGAATACGTCAGTTCGGGCATCATTTCACGCAATGCTTTGCAAACCGTTCCTTTCCCGACACCGGAAGGTCCGGAAATCACAACCAAAAGCCCTTCATTGACATAATTTGCTTTCATCTCAAAGCCCTTCCTACTCCACAATTTCTTCATGTTGCTCTTTGTTCGCCAAACGGTGAGCCACCGTTTCCGGCTGAACCGCGGATAAAATGACATGGTCGCTGTCCGTGATGATGACCGCCCGGGTCCGGCGTCCATATGTAGCATCAATCAGGACACCGCGTTCCCTCGCTTCCTGAATGATCCGTTTGATGGGAGCCGAATCCGGACTGACAATCGATACAATACGGTTGGCAGATACAATATTTCCAAATCCAATGTTGATTAATTTAATACCCAAATCAAAGTGCCTCCTCACCCATGTTCAATATTCGTTGGGAAAGAGCCTGAATTTCTTAAACCATTGATTACCTACTACGCTATTTTAGACCGTTTCCCCTTAATAATCAATGTATTACTCAATATTTTGCACCTGTTCTTTCATTTTTTCCAGTTCACTTTTGCATTCAATGACATACTTGCTGATCGCCTTTAAGTTGGCTTTGGAGCCGACGGTGTTGACTTCCCGGTTCATTTCCTGGATCAAAAAGTCCAGTTTCCGCCCGATTGGTTCTTCTTTTTCCAACGTTTTTCGAAATTGGTCCATATGGCTTTTCAACCGGATCAACTCTTCGGTGATATCCGCTTTTTCCGCCCAGATCGCCGCTTCCGTCAAGATCCGGTCGGGATCAATGTCAGAATGACCCAGCCATTCCTCCAGCCGCTTCCGCAATTTGTTTCCGACATGCCGGCTCACCTCGGGAGCGAGCTCTTCCATTTCCTCCACATACTCATCCAGGCAGTCCACTCTCTTCATCAGATCCCGGCTCAAATGGATGCCTTCTTGTCTTCGCATTTTTTTCAAAGACGTTAAAGCCGTCTCCACCGAAGCCAAAACGGACTCTTCATACTCCTCCACCGAAGGCTTCACTTCCTCAATCAGCCACAGCTCCGGCTTGTTGATCAAATCCGCCATGGTTAATCCGGGAGCAATCCCCCATTTTTCATTTAAAGTTTTGCCGGCAGAAATAAAACTCTCCAACAGGTTCCAATCCACTTCCGCTTTTCGTTCGGGGGGCTTCATCCCTTCGATGGTGACAAAAATGTCCGCTCTGCCTCTGCGGATCACTTGCTGGACTTTTTTCCGGATCAAATCTTCCAGTACCATCCACCTGTTTGGCATGCGGATCACCATATCGAGGAAACGATGGTTCATCGTGCGAATCTCGGTGACAATCCGGACTCCGTCCCTTTCGATTTCGCCGCGTCCATATCCTGTCATACTGACTGCATTTGTTATCGTACCCATCTATCCAGCCCTCTCCATCTCATTGTTCATCTTAATGATAATGAACTTGCTCTGGTGAAATCAAACGGAGGATGGACGCAGAATTTCATTTTATTTTACGATTCTCGCCCAATCGATTGTATGCTTCCGGACGGATTCCTGATAGAATAAATCCATATAAATTTTAAAATTAAAGGAAGAAGGAAAATGGCAAATAAACTCGTCAAAGGAACCGTTATATTAAGCATTGCAACGTTATTCACCAAAATTCTCGGTGCTTTGTTCTGGGCCCCGTTTCAAAATATTGCCGGGGACGAAACCGTTGGTCTTTATCGCATATCTTTCCCATTTTACACGATCTTGCTCATGATCGCCTCCGCCGGAATCCCGATCACCGTTTCCAAATTTGTTGCGGAACGGCTGGCCCAAGGGGATCGTTTGGGGGCCCGGCGGGTATTAAAAGCGGCTTCCATCATTTTGAGCCTGACCGGATTGGTCGCCTTTTGCATTTTATTTTTCGGAGCAAAATTCATATCCCATGTGTTGCTTGACAACCCGCCGACCGAGTCTTCCTTGAAAGTTTTGGCCCTGGCCATTTTGATTGTTCCAGTGATGGCGGTTTACCGTGGATATTTCCAAGGACATCAACAAATGATGCCAACCGGCATTTCGCAAGTTGTGGAACAAATCGTTCGCGTGGGTGTGGTGATCGGTCTTACATACTGGATGGTTGAAGCACAATTTTCGCAAGAACTGGTCGCCGCCGGAGCCACTTCCGGAGCTTTTGCCGGGGCGCTGGGCGGGCTGGCCGTCGTGCTTTGGTATAACTTCCGGGACGTAAAGAAACTCAAAAAAGAACCCGTCACCACGGAGCAAGACTCCAAACCAAAAGAGCCCTTGGGCCGGCTGGCCAAGCAAATCGTCCTTTATGCTTTGCCGATCTCACTTGGTTCCCTGGTCCTGCCGTTGATCGGCTTGATTGATTCCTTCACCGTCCCGCGGTTATTGATGAATATGGGATATTCGGAAAGCATGTCCAACACGCTGTTCGGGATTTACGGACGCGGGGAACCTTTTGTCAATGTGATTTCGACCTTTTCCTCTTCGTTGACTTTGGCGCTGATTCCCACCATCTCCGCCCATATTGCCAAACAGGAGATGAAAGCGGTCGAGCACAAAGTCAAACAAGCCTGGTTGATGACCTTGATCGTCAGCTTGCCGTCCGTCATCAGCCTCGTCATTTTGGCCCGGCCGTTAAATATCATGATGTATCAAAACGACAGCGGAACCCTGACCTTGTCCGTTCTGGCTTTCTCCGCCATTTTCAGCACCCTGGCGGTCACCAGTTCCGGCATCCTTCAGGGAATGGGCTACAATAAATTGCCGGTTCGCCATTTGATGATCGGAGCGGTTTGCAAAATGGCCGGAAATTTCGTCTTCGTGCCGTGGTTTGGCATTACCGGTTCTGCCGTCTCCATGGTTTTGGCATATATCATCGTCTGCTTTTTAAACACTTGGATGGTGGTCAAAAAAACCGGCATCCATGTCGATGTCACGCGTCAGTTTGTCAAACCGGCCCTGTGCAGCGGATTGATGGGGATCTTTTTAATCGGCTTGTATACATTGACAACCGGATGGTTTGATCCCTTGCACATTTCGCGTATATCGAACGCCTTGCTGAGCGTTGTTTTGGGGATTTTGGCCGTTCTCATCTACGGCATTTTCTTGTTGATGACGCGAACCATCGGCGAAAATGAAATCCGCCTACTCCCCAAGGGCCATCTGATTTTGTCCTTCCTGAAAAAAACCGGGCTGTTGAGACCGGAAAAACCGGGGATCACTGCATAAAAAAATAAAAAGGCATCTTCGCAAACTGAAGATGCCTTTTTTATTTTGTCTTATTGTTGATTTAACAAAGAATGCCTCCGGGAATACGTGAAGTAAATGATAAGTCCGACCAAAAACCAGACTGCAAAGGCAATCCAGGTAAAGACAGCCAGATTGGAAATCAAGAACAAACAGGCAAAAATGGCGATTGCCGGAATCACCGGAACTCCCGGGCAACGGAACGGACGCGGCAAATCAGGCTGGGTATAACGCAGGATAATCACGCCGAGCGAAACAACCGTAAACGCAAAGAGCGTTCCGATGTTCACAAGTTCCGCCAATTTCTCCAAAGGCAGAAGCGCTCCGACAAAAGCCGCAATGGTTCCGATAATCCATGTGCTGGTGTACGGTGTTTTATATTTGGGATGAACCCAGGAAAACGCCTTTGGCAACAAACCGTCCCGGGACATGGAGAAGAAAATCCGGGTTTGCCCGTAAAGCATTACCAAAATCACGGTGGTCATCCCCATGATTGCCCCCAGATCGATTACACCGGCAAACCAATCTTGCTGCGCTTTCTGCAAGGCCAGCGAAATCGGGTGAGAAAGGTCTTTGGCAAACTCCTGATACGGAACAATCCCCGTCATCACCAGTGTTACAATCACATACAGCAACGCGCAAATCCCGAGCGAGGTCAACAAACCGATCGGCAAATCCCGTTTGGGATTCCGTGTTTCTTCTGCAGCTGCAGCAACCGCATCAAACCCGATAAAAGCAAAGAATACAAGAGCGGCTGCGGAAAAAATCCCCTCAAATCCAAACGGGGCAAACGGCTCCCAGTTGGACGGCTTCACATAAAATGCCCCCACGATGATAAAGAGCAGAACCACAGCCACTTTAATGATCACCATGATATTATTGGCCTTTTTCGACTCCGTGATTCCGCGCGAGAGCAAAAACGTAATGATCATGACAATCAAAAATGCAGGCAAATTAAAATAGGTGGTGACTCCTTCCACCGCTCCGGGTGCCGCGGTCAGTGCATCCGGAAAATGAATACCAAAACCACCCAGCAAGGATTGGAAATAACCCGACCAACCCACCGAAACCGAACTGACTGCGAACATGTATTCCAACACCAAATCCCAACCGATAATCCATGCGATAATTTCTCCCAAGGTTGCATAACTGTACGTATAAGCGGATCCTGAAACCGGAGCCATCGATGCGAATTCAGCATAAGCCAGTGCCGAAAACGCACAAGCGATGGCGGCAATGACAAAGGAAACGGCAAGGGCCGGACCCGCTTTGAGTGCACCGGCTCCCGTCAGCACGAAGATGCCTGTGCCGATGACCGCCCCGATTCCGAGCATGGTTAAATCAAAGGCGCCTAAGTCCCGCTTTAATTTTCCTCCTTTTTGCGACTCCGCAAGTGCATTGGAAATGTCTTTTTTCCGGAATAAATTCACCTGTCTCTCCTCCTGTATATAGGGCGTCCATTTCAATCAAATCAACTAATCGTCACAGCTTTTTTCATTTTGTCCCGAAATCGGTCAACCATCACAAAAACGCCATTGTTTTTTTATTTGAATATTTCAAAATACACTGATGAAATAAAACGAACCACCTCTCCCTTTGATCGACTTTAGCCATTTTTCCAACAATTCATCCTTTTTGGAACAAAAAACACGAATATGATTTCAAATAAAACTATTTATATATTAATTAATTTGCTTGTTATTTTCAACTAATAAAAAATATTTTTGGTATAACTTGGAGGAAATGGCTTCACAAACAGGATCCTTTTTGTAAGCGGTTTCAGCGGAGTTTGGCCGGATAAACGGTATCCAGCCAATCTCCGCCGGTAATTATAACCAGCTGTCCAACGTGTTTTGGTCCAATTTTTTGATGACGGCCGTCAACAACCGGGCAGCCTGTTCAAAATCATGCCTGGACATCAATGAATTATGACTGTGTACATACCGGGTGGGGAAACCGATCACCACCGTCGGGCATCCGGTTCCGTGCAAATGGAATTTTGCCCCGTCGGTCCCGCCGCCCATCAAAGCATCCACCTGCAATGGAATTTCCAACTCTTCAGCGGTATCCATCACCAAATTTCTCAATCCGGTATGCGGGATCATGGTATAATCCATGATAAACATCAACGGGCCTTCCCCCATCGCCGCTTCCCCGGGATGTCCTTCAAAGCCCGGAATGTCATAAGCCATCCCGACATCCAACGCAAAGGCAATGTCGGGCTTCACCAATTCCGCGAGCGTTCCCGCTCCCCGCACGCCGACTTCTTCTTGCACGGTGGCTCCGCCGTAGACAACATTGGGATGCGCCTCATCTTTCAGTTGCCTCAACACCTCAAGGGCCAGCGCACAACCCGCGCGATTATCCAGCGCTTTTCCTCCCCAAATCTTTCCGTCTTGCATGGTGAAAAAATCGGATACCGGAACCACGCTGTCTCCCGGACGAATCCCCATTTCTTCGGCTTCCGCCCGGCTTTTCGCACCGATATCAATGAACATTTCCTTGATGTTCATGACTTTTTTCCGTTCTTCCGCTTTTAAGGCATGAGGCGGTTTCGAACCGATCACTCCCAAGTATTCGCCTTTGCGGGATTGAACCACCACACGGTGGGATAACATATTGTGTGCCCACCAACCGCCCAATGGTTGAAACTTTAAAAAGCCTTTCTCGGTAATGTATGTAACCATGAAACCGATTTCATCAAGATGCCCGGCAAGCAAGATTTTGGGTCCGGCGGCATCTCCCGTTTTTTTCCCGGCCAGTCCCCCGAGACGGTCGGTCAGGATCTCCTCCGACAACGGTTCCAAATGTTTTTGGAACACTTGCCTGACTCCTCTTTCATTTCCTGGAACCCCTTTGGCATTGACCAGTTCCTCCATCAAATTTTGCAAAGCGTCCATAGAATCTGTCCTCCTGCCTTTATAGCCTCTGTGATGGATCGATAAAAATGACTTATTTTTTCATTATCACATAAAATTTATAATATATGCAATAACAGAGCAAATCGCTCCGCACGCCTCCAAACGGATTTGTCAATCAACTTCTGGATGGTTCTCCATCCCGCTCGCGTTTTCATGCTTAAAAAGCCTGCAAATAAAAAAATCCGGCTCATCGGAAGGATGAAACCGGATGGGTCCAAACCAAGTGGCAACGTTTCAGAAATTCAACCGTTTGAGCAATTCTTCTTTTTCTTTTTCGAACCCTGGCTTTCCGAGCAAGGCAAACATGTTCTTTTTGTAAGCTTCCACCCCGGGTTGGTCAAACGGATTAACCCCCAACAAATACCCGCTGATTCCACACGCTTTTTCAAAGAAATACACCAGTTGTCCGAATGCATACGGACTGTGCTCGCTCACGGAGACCACCAGGTTGGGCACATGGCCGTCCGTATGGGCCAGCATGGTTCCTTCAAAAGCCTTGCGATTGACAAAATCCAGTTCTTTGCCCGCCAGGTAGTTCAGTCCGTCCAAGTCACCGGCATCTTCCGGAAGGGTGACGGATTTGCGGGATTTTTCCACAAACACCACGGTTTCGAAAATGTTGCGCAAGCCTTCCTGAATGTATTGCCCCATGGAATGCAGGTCGGTGGTGAAATTGACTGATGCCGGGAAAATTCCTTTTTGGTCTTTTCCTTCACTTTCCCCGTAGAGCTGTTTCCACCACTCGCTGAAATATTGCAAAGACGGATCATAGTTGACAAGAATCTCGGTGGTTTTTCCTTTGCGGTACAACGCATTTCGCACCAATGCATATTGGTAGCTCTCATTTTCCGCCAACTCCGGATTCCCGTACCGTTTCATCCCGGCCCGGGCTCCCGCCATCATTTCATCGATGTCGATTCCGGCCGTGGCAATCGGCAAAAGCCCGACAGCGGTCAACACCGAGTAGCGTCCGCCCACATCGTCCGGAATGACAAATGTTTCATATCCTTCTTCATCGGCCAATTTTTTCAAAGCGCCTTTTTTCCGGTCGGTGGTGGCATAAATCCGGCGACGGGCTTCTTCTTTTCCGTAGCGTTTCTCCATGTACTCACGGAAAATCCGGAAAGCAATGGCCGGTTCCGTTGTGGTTCCGGATTTGGAAATCACATTGACACTGACTTCTTTTCCTTCCAGCACCTCCAACAGATCCGCCACATAAGTGGAAGCAATGTGATGGCCCACAAAATAGATTTCCGGCACTTTTCGCCCGGTTTTCGCCAATTGGTTATGAAACGTATGGGTCAACATTTCAATCGCTGCACGCGCTCCCAAATAGGAACCGCCGATCCCGATCACCACTAGAGCGTCCGAGTCGGATTGAATTTTTTGCGCCGCCTTTTTAATCCGCTCATACTCTTCGCGGTCATATTTTTCCGGCAGTTCCAGCCAACCGAGAAAATCAGATCCGGCTCCGGTGCCCGTATGTAGCAATTCGTGCGCCATTTTGACCGCCGGAGCCATCTGATCGATTTCCTGCTCGCTGAAAAAAGCTTTGGCTTTGGTGTAATCAAACGTAATCACGTTTTTCATGTTTTTTCACCCTCATTCTCCGATTCCTGGTTTTACGGTTTTTCCATGAATAAACCAATCTTCATTTTAATGTAACCGATAAGTCATTTCAAAAAACAATCAAGGAGCATGTTCAAACGAAAGCGTTCCCATTTCTACATTTCCCCGATTTGTTCCGGTTCATTTGAAGCAAATGATGATTCCGTGTATAATCCAGAAAAAAGTCAAAGGGGATTGTTATGCACAGACGAAATCATCTGATCCTGACGCTGATCTGTCTGTCTTTTTTTCTGTTCTTCACCGGATGTGTCCAAGCCGACATTCATGTGGACATCCACCGCGACGGATCCGGAACCTACCAAGTGAAAATCCTCACCAATGATTTGATCCTCACCAATCTGGGCAATGTCAAAACCCGGCTGAAGCAGCAAGGATTTCAGCTGCGGGAGATTTCAGAAGGATCCCAAAAAGGCTTTGTGGCCGAAAAAAGGGTCCAAAGCGTGATCGAGGAACCACCATCAAAAACCTTTGAGTCTCTGCAACCGACCGGCTCTGCACCTGCATCGGGGCCAAAAGACGACGGCGGTTTAAACGTGGAACATCAATTTTTCACCTCCCAGATCATTTATCGGGATGTGATCGACTTTTCGGATGAAATGCCCCGGCAAGACCTGGCGGAATGGATTCTGGAACAAATGAATTTCCGTTTTCATCTCACCACTCCGCTTCAAGCGGACGAACATAACGCAACCTCCGTGGAAAACGGCGGAAAAACCTTGACATGGCAGATCGATCCGGCCAAGCCCAATCCTGTCTATGTTGTTTATGTCATTCCCAATCCCTATACATGGAGTGTGATTTTGCTGATCGCCATCATCGGTTTGGTCGCCGGGATCATTTGGGGGATCCGCATGCGCCGCAGCAAAAAAAGAACAGGAGATTCCACAACAGAACCTCCCGTTTCCTTCCGTTGGGACAACCGAAAGTAATCAGCCACGGGTATGGCGTCAGTCCAGCCATACCCCTTCATAAACAAATTCAGCTGGCCCCGTCATATAAACATGTTGATCTTGTTCATTCCATTCGATGAGCAATTCGCCTCCCAAAAGCTTTACCCGGGCCGTCCGGTCAAGGCGGCCGGCAAGCACCCCCGCCACGACCGTCGCACAAGCGCCGGAGCCGCAAGCCATGGTTTGCCCGACGCCCCGCTCCCACACACGCATCCATACCTCTTGCGGCGACTGGAACGTGACAAACTCGATGTTTGCTTTTTGCGGAAACATATCATGTTTTTCCAGAACGGGTCCCCACTTTTCGACCGGAAACTTGTCTAAATCCTCCACTTCAATCACCGCATGAGGATTCCCCATGGACACGGCCGAAAACCGAAATGAGACCCCGTCCGCTTCAATCGTTTGGTTCACCGCTTTTTCCCCGCTCAACCGGACGGGAATCTCCGCTGGTGCCAAAACGGGTTTCCCCATATCCACCCTCACGTTTTTCCCATCCGTCCAAACCGGTTGCACCCCCACTTTGGTTTCGATCGCAAACGTATTTTTCCGGCTTGAAATTTTTTCATAATAATATTTGGCCACACAGCGCATGGCATTGCCGCATTGTTCCGCCATCGATCCGTCCGAATTAAAGATCCGCATGGAAAGATCCGCTTGATCGGACGGATACATCACCACCAGGCCATCCGCACCGGCTCCCGTGTGTCGGTCACACATCTTCCGTGCCAACGCCGAACATTCATCAAAAGACGGCTTTTGGGTCTGGTGGATGAGAATAAAGTCGTTTCCAAGTCCGTGCATTTTCGTGAAATTCATGATGTCGTTCTTTTCTCCTTCCCATCATCGCTGTACGACGGTTTTCATCGGTTTGCGGTAAAAAACCGTGCGCAGGACATCGAACAATCCGGCCAGAATGACGGGCATCGTGGAAGTCACCGTTACAAGGATCCATTCCCTGAGACCGAGCGGGACCGTGTGGAAGACCGGCCCGAGCGGCGGATAATAAATCACACCCAGCAAGAGAACAGCCGAAGACAACACAGCCAACACCAACATGGGGTTATCCAGCGGCGTGCGTTGGAAAATCGTCCCTTGCGAACGGCAATCAAACACATATATCAACTGGGAAAGGACCAGTGTGGCAAAGGCAACCGTTTGTGCCCGCACCAGATTCTCCGGCGTTTCGACATAAGAAATCCAAAAAGCGGCCAAAGAGCAAAATCCGATAAGCAGACCGCGGGTCACAATTTTCCATCCGACGCCGCGGGCAAAAATGCTTTCCCGGCTGTCGCGCGGCGGCCGCTGCATCGCATTTTCCTCCGCCGGATCCACTCCGAGGGCCATGGCCGGCAATCCGTCCGTCACCAGATTCACCCACAAGATCTGGATCGGTACAAGCGGCAAAGGCAAACTTGCCAGCATCGCCAAAAACATGATCAAAATCTCCCCGACATTGCTTGCCAACAAATAACTGATGAATTTCCGGATATTTTCGTATATATTCCGGCCTTCTTCCACGGCCGCTACGATGGTGGCAAAATTATCATCGGCCAGGATGAGCGAAGAGGCTTCCTTGGACACATCCGTCCCCATGCCTCCCATGGCAATCCCGATATCCGCCGCTTTAATCGCCGGGGCATCATTCACTCCGTCGCCCGTCATCGCGACAACATGTCCTTTTTTCTGCAATGCTTTGACAATCCGCAATTTATGTTCGGGCGAGACCCGTGCATACACGTCCACATCATTGACAATCTTGATAAACTCTTCGTCCTTCATATTGTAAAGATCTTGTCCGGTCAGTGTCAAACCGCCGGGCCGCTTGATCTCCAGCTCAGCAGCAATGGCTTCGGCCGTCGCCTGATGATCCCCGGTAATCATGACCGTCTTGATCCCGGCCTGCCGGCTCTGCTGGATGGCTTCTTTCACGCCGGGACGGGGCGGATCCATCATGCCCGTCAGCCCGACAAAAATCAAGCGTTGTTCCATTTGCCAATCTATTGAGTCCGGGTTGGCCGGTTTGATTTCCCGATAGGCAAAGGCGAGATTCCGCAATGCTTTGGCTGCCAATTGCTCATTCATTTGCATGATTTTTTTGCGCTTGGCTTCCGTCAAAGGCACCACTTTCCCATCCGTCAGAAGATGGGTGCATTTATTCAACAGAACATCCGGCGCCCCTTTGGAAAAAAGAAAATGTTTCCCCGCCTGTTTCACCCAGACCGACATCATCTTGCGCTCGGAATCGAAAGGAAATTCTTTTACCCGTTCCCACTTTTTGTCCAAATGTTTCCGGTCAAATCCCGCTTTTTGCGCAACAACCAGCAGCGCTCCTTCCGTGGGATCGCCGTCCAATTCCCATTGACTCTTTTTGTTTAACAACCCTTTTTTACTTTTTTGGATAAATGACGCATTATTGCATAAGGCCGCAATCTCCATCAGCCTTTTCAAGGACTCCCACTTTTGGACATCCACTTTTTTCTGCTCAAACAAAATGTCCCCCCCGGGATCATAACCGTTCCCGGTCACTTGAAACAGCACCTGATCCGCCCAAATGTGGGTCACCATCATTTTGTTTTGCGTCAATGTTCCGGTTTTATCCGAGCAAATCACCGTTGCACAGCCCAAAGTTTCCACCGACGGAAGTTTGCGGACGATAGCCTGCCGTTTGATCATCCGTTGCACACCCAAGGCCAGCGCAATCGTCACAATCGCCGGCAACCCTTCAGGAATGGCGGCAACCGCCAATGAAACCCCGGCCAGGAACATCTGATACACATCATGCCCGTGAATGATTCCGGTCACAACAACCATCGCGGTCAAAATGAGGGACACAACAATCAGCACTTTTCCCAGTTGCTCCAACCGGCGCTTCAATGGAGTGTCCGTCCCTTCGGCCGTTTTGATTAAATGGGCGATTCTTCCCATCTCCGTGGCCATTCCTGTGGAAACGACAATGCCCGTTCCACTCCCCCGCACGACCATGGTCCCCATATATCCCATGTTTTTCCGGTCACCGATGGCCACATCCTGCCGCAAGAGCGCTTCGCTTTGTTTTTTAACCGGAACCGATTCTCCGGTCAGGGCTGATTCTTCAACGTATAAGCTTTCCGTATGGATCCAGCGCACATCGGCCGGGATCCGGTCCCCGCTTTCTACCGACACGATATCCCCGGGAACCAGCCGGAAAGCTTCGATTTTTTTCCACTCCCCATCCCGTTTGACTTTGGCAACCGGCGCCGATAATTTTTTCAAAGCCTGCAGGGACTTTTCCGCACGCATCTCCTGAAAAAATCCCAGTCCCGCGTTTAAGATGATAATTGCAATGATGGCGACGGCATCGGTGTATTCTCCCAGCAATCCGGAAATCAACGTCGCCGCCAATAAAACCAAAACCATGAAATCCTTGAATTGATCGACAAACAAAGCAAAAAGGGAAGATTTTTCCCCTTCCGACAACTGATTGAGTCCGGTCTGCTTAAGTCGTTCTTGCGCCTCTTTGTCATGGAGTCCAACGGATGGATTCACCTGAAAGTGAGAAGCAACATCCTCTGTCTCCCAGTCAATCCAACGTCCTTGCTCTGCCAAGATTCTTCCTCCTTTTTCCGGAACGATTACTTTCAATGTATTCAGACGAGCTGTCAAACATACCTGAACCGGACAATCGGATTTCCGTCGGAACCAAGATATTGTAAAATGGAAAAGTGTGATGACTTTTGAAACTGGAATAAAGGATGAAACCTATGTCATATGACGGATTGGTCACCCGGTCTGTGGTGAAGGAACTCAATCAGGCACTTGCCGGCGGCAGAATCACCAAAATCTATCAACCGGGTGAATTTGAATTGCTTTTGGTGATTCGCTCGCAAGGAAAAAATCATAAATGTCTGCTTTCGGCCCATCCGGCCTATCCCCGTGTCCAACTGACCCGGTCTTCTTACGAGAATCCCAAAGAACCTCCGATGTTTTGCCGTTTGGTCCGGAAACACCTGGACGGCGGAATCATAGAAAGCGTGGACCAAATCGGATTGGAACGAATCGTCCACCTCCATCTTCGCGCCAAAAATGAATTGGGGGACTTCGTTTCGCGCAAGCTGGTCGTCGAAATCATGGGCCGGCACAGCAATATTATTTTGGTGGATCCTGACACAGGCACCGTCCTTGACGGAATTCGACGGGTCAGCCATGCCATGAGCCAATACCGGCAAATCTATCCGGGGGCTTCCTACACGGAACCGCCATCGCAAAACAAGGAAAATCCGCTGGAAGTGACAAAAGAGCGGTTTATCGCCGGGTTTGATTACAACCAAGGCCGTTTGGACAAACAAATCGTCCAGCGGTTCACCGGAATCAGCCCGCTCATTGCCAAAGAAATCATTCACCGGGCCGGATTGGGCAGCCGTGACCAACTGTGGGAAGCTTTCTCCCGATTGATGGAGAAGGCCAAGAATCACGAGTATGCCCCCGCGATCATGCAAACAGGGAAAAAGACCGTATTTTCCGTGTGGCCGCTTTCCCATATGGAAGAAACCGTCTATCGCACGGATTCCATCAGCCAACTTTTGGACCATTTTTATTACGGCAAAGCCGAACGCGACCGGATCCGCCAGCAAACCTCCCAGCTGATGCGCAAGTTAAAAAACGAAGTGGATAAAAACAAGAAAAAGATCAAGATCTTGCAAAAAGAATTGAAACAAGCAGAAAAAGCGGACCATTACCGCATTCTGGGAGAATTGGTCACAGCCAACCTGCACCAAATCAAGCGGGGGGAAAAAACGGTTGAGGTGATCAATTTTTACGACCCGGATGCCCCGGCCCTGACAATTGAACTCGATCCCACCCTCAGCCCGGCGGAAAACGCGCAACGATACTTTAAAAAATACAACAAATTAAAAGCATCCCTAAAATGGAACCAAGAACAGATCGAAAAATCCCGGGCCGACATCGAATATCTTGAATCGGTCCTTACCCAAATCGAAAATGCCGGGTTAAAAGATATTGAGCAGATTCAGGAAGAATTGGCGGAAGAAGGGTGGCTGAAAAAAACTTCCCGGCAAAACAAGCCGCGTAAAAAAGAAGCTCCCGTCCCTTATGAGGCGACGGCAAGTGACGGAACCCCGATTCTGATCGGGAAGAACAACAAACAAAACGACTATTTAACCCACAAGCTGGCCGCTTCCTCCCATATCTGGCTGCACACCAAAGACATTCCCGGTTCGCATGTCGTCATTCGCGCCAGCCAGGTCCGGGACGAAACGCTCTTGGAAGCCGCCATGTTGGCCGCCTATTTCAGCAAAGCCCGGGATTCCTCCCAAGTGCCGGTCGATTACACACAGATCAAACATGTCAAAAAACCGGCCGGCGCCCGCCCCGGCTTTGTCACTTACGATCATCAACAAACGATCTATGTCACGCCGGAAAAAGAAGTGATTATGCGGCTTTTAAACAATCAAAACCTAAAATAACAGAAGAAAGGAGTCAGATTTCCTCTGACTCCTTAAATTTTGCAAAACGCAATTAATAACAGGATGCAGCCTGCCCCTTCATCATGGATCACTTTTCCGGATCAAGCCGCCTGAGCGCCCCGGTGGATTTTGGTCTTTGGTCACCTGGGCAGTTGACCGGTTTAGCAGATGATGAAATGAGAAAAATGAACACGCTCTTGCTCCATGCTTTTTCCGGGTTTTCCCCCGACCGGCTTGCAAAACAAAAAGGCCCCGCCTTGGCGAAGCCTTTGGGGCCGCGATCGTCATCGGTTTCCGCGGCTTCCCGGTTTTGTGACGGGGATCCCTTTTTTGCACAGGGGACAATCTTTGGAGTCAAAACTTTCGATCTCCACCTTCTTTAAAGCCAGGTAAGGCTGGCGAAACGGATTTTGCCCGCCGGTCCGGTCCACAATGGAACCGACGCCCACAACGTCTGCTTTTCTTTCTTCCAAGAGCCCGATCACTTCTTTGACCGATCCTCCGGTGGTCACCACGTCTTCCACCACCAATACCTTTTGGCCGGGAGCGACTTCAAAACCGCGCCGAAGTTGCATCACCCCGTCTTTTCTCTCAGCAAAAATACATGGCACATTCAGGGCGCGGGCCACCTCATGGGCGATGATGACTCCACCGAGTGCCGGCCCGGCCACCAGATCCACGGAAATGCCTGCAAATTTTTTGGCCAACGCTTGTCCCGTTTTTTCGGCATCATCCGGATGCATCAAAAGCTGTGCACATTGCATATACCGGGCGCTGTGGCGACCCGAGGACAAAAGGAAGTGTCCTTCTTTCAGCACCTCTCTTCGTTTCATCGCTTTTTCCAAGGACCAAGCCATCTGTTCCACTCCTTTTTTAACAAATCTCTTCCACCAGGGACTGAAAGGCTTTTTTCGGATCCGGCGCTTGTGTCACCGGCCGGCCGACCACCAGGTAATCGGCTCCGTTCACCACAGCTTCCCGGGGAGTGACGATTCGTTTCTGATCGTTATTTGAAAAGCCTTGGGGGCGGATGCCGGGTGTCACCGCCAAAAATCCCGGTCCGGCCGCTTGTTTGACCCACCGGGCTTCCAACCCCGAACAAATCACCCCGTCCATCCCGGCATCGCAGGCCAACGACGCCAATTTCTGCACGGACTCACGTACATTCCCCGGGATGCCGAGTTCCTGGTTTAACATCCTCTGATCCGTGCTTGTCAGCTGGGTCACCGCCAGCAATTTCAACCGGCGGGATCCACCGGCATGTTTCTCGGCAATCTCCCGCGCTTTCTCCATCATTTTTCTGCCGCCGGAAGCATGGATGGTGACAAAATCCACCCCCAACCGGCTGAGCGATTCGATCCCCTTGGCCACCGTATTGGGGATGTCGTGAAGTTTCAAATCCAAAAAAATGGTATCGCCGGCATTTTTTCGTTTCTCCACCCATTGGGGTCCCGCGGAGAAAAACAGCTGATACCCCACTTTGATCAATGGCCGTTCGCCCGGGTCCCAAAGGGAAAGCAAGCGGTCTGCCTGCTTCTCATCCGGAACATCCAACGCGAGAAAGATACGATTTTGCGGATTTTCCATGGTTCCTCCTCCTTCCTCCTTTACACCAACACTCGGGCGAAATCCGGCTTTTTGAGCGGTTCCGCATGGAATTGAATCGATTCCAAGGTTTCCAAAAGAGCTTGCACCGTATCCAACGAGGTCAAACAAGCAACGCCATGTTCCACCGCTTCCCGGCGAATCCGGAAACCGTCCCGCTCCGGCGTTCTTCCCCGCGTCCAAGTGTTTACAACCAAATCGGCTTTTCCCTGGCGGATCCAATCCAAAATGTTGGGCGATCCTTCCTTCAACTTGTTCAACCGCTTCACGGGCAAGCCGGCTTTTTCCAGAACTTCCGCCGTGCCTTGGGTGGCGACAATGTGGTAACCCAACTCATAGAAACGTTTCATCAAGGGAAGTGCTTCTTCTTTTTCTTTGTCCCCGATGGTTGCCACCACTGTGCCAAAGCGCGGCATCTGGATGCCGGCGGCCATCAGGCCTTTGTAAACCGCCCGGGCATAATCCCGGTCTTTTCCCATCACTTCCCCGGTGGATTTCATCTCCGGCCCGAGGGCGATATCCACCTTCGTCAGCTTGTCAAAGGAGAAGACCGGCACTTTCACTGAAATAAACTCACTTTCCGGCCACAATCCGGACTGATCATATCCTTGCTCCCGCAAATTGACTCCGAGCATGATTTTGGTGGCCACTTGCGCCATGGGAATTCCCGTGACTTTGCTTAAGAAGGGAACCGTTCTCGATGACCGCGGATTGACTTCCAAGGTGTACAGTTCATTTTGATACAGAACAAATTGAATGTTGATGATTCCCTTGATGTGAAGCGCTTTGGCGATTTTTTCCGTGATCCGGGCAACCTGCTCTTTTTGCTCCCCGGTCAGGGTTTGCGGGGGATAAACAGCAATCGAATCCCCGGAATGGACCCCTGCCCGTTCGATGTGTTCCATGATACCGGGAATGAGGACTCTTTCCCCGTCGCAAATCGCATCCACTTCGACCTCTTTGCCCAACAAGTAACGGTCGATCAGGACGGGATGTTCCGGATTCACTTTGACCGCTTGCTCCATGTAAGAGCGCAGTTCCATTTCGTTATGGACGATTTCCATGGCACGCCCTCCCAGCACATAGGACGGACGGACCAACACCGGATATCCCAGGATCCGGGCGGCTTTTACCGCTTCGTCCACCGAAGTGACCGCCGTTCCCGGAGGCTGTGGAATTTGGAGGTCGCTCATCAACTGTTCAAATTTTTTCCGGTCTTCCGCACGGTCAATTTCCTCCAAAGAGGTGCCCAACAACCGGATGCCTTCATCCTGCAAGTCCCTCGCCAGATTCAAAGCGGTTTGCCCGCCGAATTGCACGATCACCCCGAGCGGATTTTCTTTTTCAATGATGTTGAGAACATCTTCTTTAAAGAGAGGTTCAAAGTACAGACGGTCAGAGATATTGAAATCCGTCGAGACCGTCTCCGGATTGTTATTGATGATCACCGCTTCATAGCCGGCTTTTTGGATGGCCATGATCGCATGCACGGTCGCATAATCAAACTCGACTCCCTGACCGATCCGGATCGGCCCCGAGCCGAGGACCACAATGCTTTTTGTTTTGCTTACCGCCACTTCGTCTTCAGATTCATAAGACGAGTAATAGTACGGGGTATTTGCGGCAAATTCCGCGGCGCAGGTGTCCACCATTTTATAAACCGGGACAATGTGGTGTTGTTTCCGCAACGCGCGAACCTCTTTTTCCGTCCGGTTTGTAAGGCGGCCGATCGCCCGGTCCGTCATCCCGAATTGCTTGGCCTTTCTGAGCAACTCCGGGGCAAGGGAACCGGATGCTTGCAACTCTTTTTCCATCCGGATGATGCGTCCGATTTTATGCAGGAAAAAACGGTCGATTCGGGTGAGTTGATGGGCTTCTTCCAGACTGTGTCCGCGCCGGAACCATTCCGCCAGCAAAAACAGCCGCTCATCATCCGGTTTTTGCAGCCGTTTTCTCAACTTGTCGCCGGGAATTCCCCCGGCTCCCGGCAGGTTCAAATCATCCTGCCCGATTTCCAGCGAACGCACTGCTTTTAAAAGCGATTCTTCCAATGTCCGCCCGATGGCCATCACTTCCCCCGTTGCTTTCATCTGGGTTCCCAATTCCCGGTTTGCCGAGACAAATTTGTCAAACGGCCAGCGGGGAATTTTGCAGACCACATAATCGATGGCCGGTTCAAAACAAGCACTGGTTTGTCCGGTCACCGGATTTTTTAATTCGTCCAGTGTGTAGCCCAGTGCAATTTTGGCAGCCACCCGGGCGATCGGATATCCCGTCGCTTTGGAAGCCAGCGCACTGGAACGACTCACCCGCGGATTCACTTCAATGACATAGTATTGGAAGCTGTGCGGATCGAGTGCAAACTGGATATTGCATCCGCCACGAATATCCAGGGCGCGGATGATTTTCAACGCCGCATTCCGGAGCATCTGGTGTTCCCGGTCCGTCAAGGTCTGACTCGGGGCAAACACGATGCTGTCCCCGGTGTGTACGCCCACCGGATCAAAGTTTTCCATGTTGCACACCACGATGGCGTTATCCGCGGCATCGCGCATCACTTCATATTCAATTTCTTTGTATCCTGCGATGCTCTGTTCGATCAGGCATTGGGTGATCGGGCTGTAACGGAGCCCGTTTTCAACAATCTCTTGCAATTCTTTTTCGTCTTTGGCAATGCCCCCTCCGGTTCCGCCCAGTGTGTAAGCGGGCCGGACGATCACGGGATAGCCGGCTTCTCCGGCAAACCGGAGCGCTTCATCGACCGTGTGCACAATTGCGCTTTCCGGAACCGGCTCTCCCAGCTCTTGCATCAATGCCCGGAACGAATCGCGGTCCTCTGCACGGGTGATCGCTTGCAGATCGGTTCCCAGAAGACGGACGCCTTCCCGTTTTAGAACCCCTTGTTTGGCCAATTCCACCGCCAAGTTTAAGCCGGTTTGCCCTCCCAGGGTGGGCAAAAGACCATCCGGACGCTCTTTGCGAATCACTTGCGTGATAAATTCGGCAGTCAGCGGTTCAATATAGACGCGGTCTGCCATGTTGGTATCGGTCATGATCGTGGCCGGATTGCTGTTGACCAAAACCACTTCCAATCCTTCTTCTTTCAGCGCCTGACACGCTTGCGTCCCGGCATAGTCGAATTCCGCGGCCTGGCCGATCACAATCGGCCCCGAACCAATCACCAAAATTTTCTTCAAGGTCGAATCTTTAGGCATTGACGGTCTCTCCCTTCCGTGCAAAAGACTCCATCATCTCAAGAAAACGGTCAAACAGATAACCCGAATCAAGCGGGCCCGGTGCCGATTCCGGATGATATTGGACGGTGAACACCGGCAGGGTTTTGTGCCGGAGCCCTTCGACCGTCCCGTCGTTCAACGCAATGTGCGTGATTTCCAATCCGGTGTTTTTCACCGAGTCAGAAGTGACGGCATACCCATGATTTTGCGAAGTGATCACGGTGCGTCCGGTTGCCAGCTCCTTCACCGGATGGTTTCCGCCGCGATGCCCGAACTTCATTTTTTCCGTGTCGGCTCCGGCGGCCAACGCGACCAGCTGATGGCCCATGCAAATGCCAAACAGCGGCACTTTCCCCATCAATTGTTGGATCGTTCGGATTCCCTCCGGCACGTCCTTGGGGTTCCCGGGACCGTTGGACAACATCACCCCGTCCGGCCGGAAGCGCATGATTTCTTCGGCTGAGGTACTGTAGGGAACGGTAATCACCTCGCAGTTGCGCTTCACCAACTCCCGCACAATGTTGTGTTTGGCTCCGAAATCCATCAAAACCACCCGTTTTCCCTTGTTCGGGGAAATATGAATGCTTTTGGTGCTGACACGCGCCACTTGGTCACGCATCAACGGAAACTTCAACTGTTCATTCAATTCCTCCAAACTCTCTTCGCCGGTGGTGATGATTCCCTTCATCGTTCCGTGCATCCGGATTTTGCGGGTCAGCATCCGGGTGTCGATTCCGGAAATTCCGATCAATCCGTATTCCTTCAAAAACGTTCCCAGCGGCAATTCGTTGCGCCAGTTGCTGGCATATTCGGCATACTCGCGCACGATCAAACCGTGAGCGTAAGGGCGCAGGGATTCGTTGTCATCGCGCGAGATCCCGTAGTTGCCGATCAGCGGGTATGTCATGACCACCATTTGCCCGCAATAAGAAGGGTCGGTTAAAATCTCCTGATAACCGGTCATGCTGGTGGTGAACACCACTTCCCCCCTTTTAAACCCTTCTGCCCCGAATGATTCGCCAACCAATAACGTACCGTCTTCCAACAGCAATCTTGCTTTCACGGACGCTCCTCCTTTTCCACTACATCAGGCAATCGTCATCTTGCCATGTCACTTTTCCGTTCAAGATGGTCAGAACCGGCCACCCTTTTAATTTCCAACCGGCAAACGGGGTGTTGCGGCCTTTGGAAGCAAAGTCCTTTGGATCAATCACTTTTTCCCGGTCCAGATCAATGACCGTGATATCGGCCGGTCCCCCTTCCACCAGGCGGCCGTAAGGCAACCGGAAAACTTCCGCCGGTTTCAAGGTCATCTTGTCCACCAATTCGTGCAACGTAATCACACCTTTTATGACCAGATGCGTATAAAGCAGCGGAAATGCCGTTTCCAAACCCACAATGCCGAACGGGGCCTGTTCGATTCCCGCCTGTTTTTCTTCCGCCGTATGCGGGGCGTGATCCGTTGCAATGAAATCGATCGAACCGTCTTTCAAACCTTCGATCAATGCTTGCCGGTCTTCTTTGGAGCGGAGGGGCGGGTTCATTTTCCAATTAGGATCGGGCCCGGGGATATCTTCGTCACACAACAGCAGATGATGCGGAGTCACTTCGGCCGTCACTTTTTGCCCGCGGGCTTTGGCCTCCCGCACCAGCCGGACAGACGCTTTGGTGCTGATGTGGCAAACATGGTAGTGCGCCCCTGTCTCTTCCGCCAGCAAAATGTCCCGCCCCACATGGACCGCTTCTGCAGACGAAGGGATTCCCGTCAGGCCGTGCTTTTTTGCAAACACGCCTTCATGGACGCATCCGCCTTTGGCCAGCGTGTCATCCTCACAGTGGGCCACCACCGGAAGGTCTGCCGCCACGGCTTTCTTCATCGCTTCTTTCATCATTTTGGCGCTTTGCACGCCGACCCCGTCATCAGTGACACCGATTGCCCCGGCTTTCTTCATGCCGGCCATATCGGTCAATTCATCCCCCCGCTGTCCGATGGTGATGGCACCATAAGGCAAAACCCGGGCCAAACCGGTTTTCTTTGCGCGATTGATCACTTCTTTAATTTTGTCCGGCGAATCGGTGACAGGGTTGGTGTTCGGCATCGGCGCAATCGTTGTGAATCCGCCGCGCGCCGCCGCCCGGCATCCCGATTCGATCGTCTCTTTCTGCTCAAATCCGGGCTCGCGCAAATGAACATGCATATCAATCAGCCCGGGGCAAACCAGTTTTCCGTCGGCCCAAATCACCGTCACATCTTCATCGGGACGGATCTCCGGGGCAATCGCCCGGATCTTTTGCCCGTCAATCCAAAAATCTCTTTGCACCAATTCTTTGCTTTCCGGATCCAACAAGTTCCCGTTTTTCAGCAGGATACGCAACGAAAATCCCCTCCCATCGCTCTTTCCAAGGCCGCCATCCGCACCCAAACTCCGTTTTTCATCTGTTCGAAAATTTTCGAACGCTGATCTTCAACCATTTCATCTGCAATTTCCACGCCCCGGTTGACCGGTCCCGGATGCATGATGATGGCATCCGGCTTCATGAGCCGGGCCCGTTTACGGGTCAGCCCGAATTGCCTGAAATACGCTTGTGCAGAAGAAAACAGCGTTTGGTCATGCCGTTCCAACTGCACCCGCAGCATCATCACCACATCAGCTTCCCGGAGAGCATCTTCAAACGGCACATAAGGCGCCAGTTGTTCAATCTCTTCATCCCGCATTCCATCCGGACCGCTCACCATGATCTCCATGCCAAACCGGGACAACGCCCAGAGACTGGAACGCACCACCCGGCTGTGCTTGATATCGCCAATCATCGCTACTTTCTTTCCTTCCAACTCTTTAAAATGCTTCCTCATGGTGTACAAATCCAACAAGGCTTGTGTCGGGTGGGCCAGGCATCCGGCTCCGGCATTGACGAGCGCGCATTCCGGCAGCCGGTCGGCCAATTCCTGAAAAACACAGGGGTCGGCGTGCCGGATCACCACGACACGGACTCCGAGCGAAGACAAGGTTTTGACCGTGTCATACAGCGACTCTCCTTTGGCCGTGCTGGAAACTTCCGGAGAGAAATGAATCACTTCCATTCCCAACTTTTTTTCGGCCACTTCAAAGGAAAAGCGGGTCCGGGTGCTCGGCTCAAAGAACAGATTTGCCGCAAACCGCCCTTGATACGGTGCATGTCCCGGTTGCCAATGCTCCTCCCAATACTGCGCCCGGTCCAAAAGCGTTTGTATTTCATTTCTGGATAAATCCTTGGTATCAAACAAATGGTTGGGGGCGAACCTTCGCTTCGTCACAGTCAACTGAATCCCTCCTGTCTGTCAGGCTGCTTCCGCCAACTCTTTTTGCCGCGAATCTTTTTCAGGCAAGACCAGATTGAGCAGAATGCCGGTGACGGTTGCCAACGCCATCCCTTCCAATTCCAGATGGATGTTGGCCAATTTCAGCAACGCCCCTCCGACTCCGATCACCAGAATGACCGATGCAATCACCAGGTTGCGACGGTTATCCAGGTTCACTTGATTTTCAATCAGCATCCGCAACCCGCTGGAGGCGATGACACCAAACAACAGGATCGAAACGCCGCCCATCACCGGAGTGGGAATGGTTTGAATGAGTGCCGATATTTTTCCCACGAAACTGAACATGACAGCCAGGACAGCCGTTCCTCCGATCACCCAGACACTGAAAATGCGGGTCATGGCCATCACCCCGATGTTTTCCCCGTAAGTGGTGGCCGGAGGGCCGCCGACCAGGGCAGCGATGCTGGTGGCAAGCCCATCCCCCAACAAAGAACGGTGCAATCCGGGATCTTTCACCAAGTCTCTGCCCATGATGTTTCCTTGTACCACCAAGTGTCCGATGTGTTCGGCCAACACCACCAACACCACCGGCAACATCACCACAGCCGCATGCCACGAAACGACCGGTGCCGTCAACTCAGGAGCGGCAAACCACGGGGCTTCCCTCACCGTGGCAAAGTCCACCATCCCCATCATCAAAGCCGTCAGGTATCCGCCAATCAGCCCAAGCAGTATCGGGATGAAGCGAAGGAATCCGCTGAATGCTAAATTGGCCGTGATGGCGATTCCCAAGGTGACAAGTGCCACGATAAAGTTCTCCAAAGAATAAACCTGCAATTGAACCTTTTCATTTTCCGGATCGACGGATTGAATGGTTCCGTCCAATGCCGCCCATCCGCTTGCGGTTTGCGGCATGTCCACGATCACTTCTTTTTTGCTGGCCATGTCCACCGCCGTGCCTGCCAGCGAAAGGCCGATGACAATCACCACCGAGCCGATTACAACCGGGGGCAGCAAATGATCCAGCCATTTCACGCCAAACTGGTATACAATCAGGGCCACCACTCCGTAGGCAATCCCGACCAGGAAACATCCGAATAACGCTTCACCCAGATGCTTTCCTCCTTGGGAAATGGTGATCACCGGAACAATGAAGGCAAACGAAGACCCCAGATATGCCGGGATTTTGCCCCGTGTCACAATCAAATAGGCCAGCGTCCCGATTCCGCTGGATAACAGTGCGACGGCCGGATTCATCCCCGTCAACAACGGCACCAGCATCGTGGCGCCAAACATGGCGAACAAATGTTGAAAGCTGAGAAAGAGCCATGACAAAGCTTTGGGTTTTTCATGCACATCCATGACAATTTTTTGTGAACTCATTGGCCTTAACTCCTTTGTTGAGGATAAAAAAACGTCTCTTTGCCCATACGCAAAGAGACGCAGTAAAACAATACAGCGCTTGTTTGTCAACCGCATCCCTTTGCCGGACTCACTGGACCGATTTAAAAGGGATTGATGCTATCCTTGATTTTGTTGTCGGATACTGACCCGTTCTTCTCCCTCATCCACTTCCGAGAGATAAACCGAAACCACTTCCGCCCGGGAGGTGGGAACATTTTTGCCGACATAGTCGGGGCGGATCGGCAGTTCGCGATGCCCGCGGTCAATGAGGACAGCCAATTGAATCATCTGCGGCCGTCCCCGGTCGATCAAAGCATCCATGGCGGCCCGAACCGTTCTTCCCGTAAACAAAACATCGTCGACCAAAATCACTTTTTTTCCGTTGATGTCCGGGATGTTGGTTTCCCGCACTTCGGGTTGATCATTTTTTTCCGTCAAATCATCGCGATAAAGCGTGATATCCAACTCACCGCAAGGAAGGGATTTTCCCTCAATCTGATGGATCCGTTCTTTCAGCCGGTCAGCCAGATAAATCCCTCTGGTTTTAATCCCGATCAGAACGCAGTCATCCACGCCTTTATTCCGCTCCAAAATTTCATGTGCAATTCGGGTTAACGCCCGGCGAATCGCTGCTTCATCCAAGATCACTTTTTCCTTTCCCATGCTTTCAAGAACTCCCTTCTTTGATTTCGGCGGCACAAAAAAAGTCTTTGTCTTGCCAGACGGCAGACAAAGACCTCCTGAAAAAGGGCATACCAACCCTTTTTTACATTTCCGTGCCCTTGCCAGCCTCACTGGACTGGATTTAAAGGTTCCTTTTCACTTATCTGTATCATACCGGTTGGTTTTGTGATTGTCAACAAAACGGCTGCTTTAATGCCTTGTAAATTTTTCTCATATCCTCCGGCCACTCCGCTTCCAAACGGATACGCCGGCCCGTTCTCGGGTGCGTAAAGCCGAGCACTTGTGCATGCAGGGCTTGCCCCTCAATCGCATAGGGATTTTTCTTCGGACCGTAGACCGGATCCCCAATGAGCGGATGCCCGATATATTTCATATGTACCCGAATCTGGTGCGTCCGGCCCGTTTCCAGCCGGCACTCCACCCATGTCGCCTGTTGAAATCGTTCCCGCACAAAAAAATGCGTCACCGCCGGTTTGCTGTTTTGAGAGATCACAGCCATTCGCTGACGGTGTTTGGGATCCCTTCCGATGGGGGCATCCACTGTGCCGTGATCGTGCGGAATCACGCCATGGCAAAAAGCAACATACACCCGCTCAACCGAATGCTCCTTCAATTGTGCCGCCAACGACTGGTGTGCCAGATCATTTTTAGCCACCATCAACAACCCGGAGGTGTCCTTGTCAATGCGATGAACGATTCCGGGGCGGGCAACCCCTCCAATCCCCGACAGTTCATCCCCGCAATGGGCCAAAAGCGCATGAACCAACGTTCCCGAATTGTTTCCCGGTCCCGGATGCACCACCATCCCCCGGGGTTTATTCACCACAATGACATCCTCATCTTCATAACGGATGTCCAAGGGAATCGGTTCCGGGCGGATTTCGGCCTCTGTGACCGGCGGGACATTGAGGGTGACCACATCCCCTTGCTTCAAACGGTAATTTCCTTTTTTATTTTTTCCGTTCACCCAAGCCAATTGGGCACGGATCCATTCTTGAACCCGTGCACGCGACCATTCTTCATTTTTTTGGGGAAGGAATTTGTCTAACCGCTCCCCGTCTGCAGAATCATCGATTGTCCATTCATAATGCTCCATGTTTTCCCATGACTCGTTCATTGCGTGTCCCTCACTTTGGTTAAAGGCTCTTTTTCTGCCGCGGGACTGGCAAAAGTCAACACCACGAGCAGAAAAACGCCGACCACGATCGATGAATCCGCAAGATTAAAGATCGGAAATTGATAAGCACCGAATTGGAAATGCAGGAAATCCACCACTTCTCCCAACCGGATCCGGTCGATCAAATTGCCGGCGGCACCGCCCAAAATCAGGGAAAACGCCGTCGGCATCCATGGGTTTTTTTCATCTTTGACCTGCCATAAGTAATAAACCACAAAGCCAATGACAATCAGCGTGATGGAGACAAACAGCCAAATTTTATCCTGCAAAATGCCAAATGCGGCTCCCCGGTTCCGGTGCGAGGTCAGATAGAAAAAACCGTCAATCACCGGAATCGATTCATACAGATTCATTTTATGTTCAACGAGCCATTTTGTGGTTTGATCCGATAAAAGAATGAGTAACGCAATCAAATAATATCTCAAGAGTCCTCCTCCTGTCCCCCACCGTCGATAATCCTTTTATCCCTCCGATTGTAGCACAGGCCGGAGTCTTCTCACAAGCTTACGACAACGGGTCGTCTTCCCGTTCTTCCCGCTCTTTTTGAGCATAGGCATCATTGTGGGTGATTTCTGTGATCTCATCCGTTTTCCCGGATAAATCCGTAATCGAAAACCCTTCCGTCAAGTCGACATACCCCCGGTGCTCATGCGAATCAATCATCAACTCATTATAATTTCTTCCTTCCACAAAAAAATCCGGGGGATTGGAAGTGCCGTACTGTTCCACATCCTGCCAGGCATCTTCTCCATCGTAAAAATTCTTGTCACTTTGGTCCTGATTGCGTCCGCCGGAATCCATCACTTTTTCTTCCGCCGGACGCCTGATGGAGGAATGTTGCTCCGGATGGTGATTCACGCAATACTCTGTGGTCGGCACCGCTTCCAACCGGTCTTCCGCGATTTCTTGGCCGCAAACTTTGCAGATCCCGTAGGTTCCCTGATTCATCCTCTCAAGCGCCTTGTCAATTTCCTTCAACCGGCGCTCATCATTTTCATTCAGGGCCAAATCTTTGCCCCGCTCGAAAATCTCCGTCCCCAAATCGGCCGGGTGGTTATCATAACCGGACAATTCGCCGATCGATCCGTTCATGCTTTGATCCATGCTGTATGAATCGTTTTGTTTCAACCGTTTTTCAATTTGGCTTTTTTCCTGTTCCAATTTTTGACGCAGCCTTTGTTGGACAACCGGATTTGCCACTTTACATTTCACCTCCTGTTTGATGGAGTCAGCAATATCTTCTCCGCCTGACCTCCTTTTCATGTATCCCATCCGTTGACGATTTGATAATTTCGAATAAACGCAAATTTATTAAACCCCTTTCTTTTTCACTTTTATACTGTTATGCTTTTGGGTAATAAAGTGGGGTGAAAACATCGAATGAGCCAATTGCAAAGAAAATTACGCCCTCGCCACGTTCAAATGATTGCCTTGGGAGGCGCAATCGGAGCGGGAATTTTTCAGGGCAGTGCAGAAACGATCCAATCCGCCGGCCCCGGGGTACTGATCGCTTATCTGATCGCCGGAGTTTTGTTGTTTATCGTGATGGGATCGCTTGCGGAAATGGCGCTGGCCAACAAAGGATTGGACATAAGGGGACTCATTTATAAAGCATTGGGATACCAAGTTTCATTTGTGGTCGGTTGGATTTATTTCATCATGTGGATTTTGGTGATGGCCGTGGAAATCGTGGCCGCCGGAACCTTTTTGCATTACTGGTTTACCGGCCTTCCGGTCTGGCTGCTCAGCTTTATGGTCGCTTTGGTGCTGGTCGGTTTAAACCTTTTGAGTGTCGGCCTGTTCGGAGAAGTGGAATTTTGGTTGACCGGCATCAAAGTGTTCACACTGATGGCTTTTGTCATTTTGGGTTCCGGATTGATGTTTGGATGGTTTCCGACGGAAAATCCGCCGTATCTCACCCATCTGACGGCACACGGAGGTTTCTTGCCCCTCGGATGGAAAGGCGTGATTTCCTCCCTTTTGATTGTAATCTTCTCCTATGGTGGAACCGAAATGATCGGGCTCACCATCACCGAAATGAAAGATCCGGAAAAATCCTTGCCCAAAGTGATTAAAGATATCATTATCCGGATTTGCCTGTTCTATGTATTGCCATTGTTTATCATCATGGGACTGGTGCCCTGGAATCAGGTCGGCGAGGCAGGAAGCCCGTTTGTCACCGTCTTTTCCGCTTTGGAATTAAAAGGCGTGGCGCACATCATGAATTTTATCCTGCTGATCGCCGTGACCTCGGCAGCCAACACCGGGATTTACTCCAGCTCCCGGGTGCTGTATTCGTTGGCAAAACAAAAAGAGGCCCCTGCGATTTTCAGCCGGTTGAACAAAAACGGCGTGCCCATTTACAGCCTCATTCTGTGCGCCGGTAGCCTGCTTCTGGGGTCGGTTGTCGCCATGGCGGCTGAAGAGAGCGTGTTTCAATATCTGATGGGAATTCCGGGTTACACCACCATCATGCTTTGGATCATCATTTGCCTTTCTCAGTTGAAATTGCGGAAGCAATACAAGGAAAAACCTTTTTTCCAAATTCCTTTATACCCGTATTTGACAGGTTTCACCCTGGCCGTATTGTCAGTGATTTTCATCACACTGTTGCTGAATCCGGATAACATTATTAACAGCATGGTCTTCCTGTCCATGATGATCGTACTGTTTTGCGCGGCCCGGTTCAAATCGGGCCTTGCGGATCAGCCGTTGCCCGACTCTTCTTCTTGATTTTACGCACGACAAATCCAAAGCCCCCTTCTCTTTATTGAGAAGGGGGCTTTGATTTGTTGCGTTTTCTGTTTTATTCGCTCAAATCGACACCCAATTTTTTCACAATGGTGGCACAGCGCGAGCACAGATGCGGATGGTCGGCATCTTGACCCACAGTCGGGGAAATCACCCAACAGCGCTCGCATTTTTCTCCTTCCGCCGTACGAACCGTCACTTTCACCTTCTCCTCCGCCGTCACTTCAGAAGAAGCTTCGTTCAGGACGACATCGGAGACAATAAACAGTTGATCCAAATGATCTGTCGACCTGAGCAACTCCCCGGCTTCCGGATTCGGTGTGATTTCGACAGTCGCTCCCAGCGAGTTTCCGATTAATTTTTCGGCCCGCGCTTCTTCCAGCGCTTTTAAGACCACATCGCGGATGGTCAACAATTCATCCCATTTTTTCTCTAAAGCTTCGTCATACCAATCTTCTCTTGCAACCGGGAAATCACAAAGTTGCACACTGATTTCACGATCGCCCGGAATGTATTTCCAGACTTCCTCCGTCGTATGCGGCAGGATGGGGTTGATGATTTTCACCAGTGTCAGCAAGACTTCATACAACACGGTTTGTGCCGAACGGCGCACTTCCGAATCCGTGGGCAATACATACAGCCGGTCTTTTAACACATCCAGGTAGAACTGGCTTAAAAACACCGTGCAGAAATGGTGGATGTCATAGTATACTTGGTGAAAATCATATTCATCATAAGAGTTGCTCACCCGCTCGACCAGACGATTCAGCTTGATGAGCGCATAACGGTCCAATTCGGTCAGTTCATTCAGAGCCAAACGATCCGAATCGGGATCAAATCCGTTCAAGTTGCCCAGCAAAAAGCGGAACGTGTTCCGGATTTTCCGGTAAGCTTCGGCTGTTTGTTTCAAGATGGCATCCGAAATCCGCACATCAGCCTGATAATCCGAAGAAGCCACCCACAGGCGCAAGATATCCGCACCATATTGTTGGATCACTTTGGCCGGGGCAATCACGTTCCCCAGGGACTTGGACATTTTCCGCCCTTCTCCGTCCAAGGTAAATCCGTGGCTCAGCACTTCTTTATATGGAGCTTGCCCTTTGGTTGCCACGGCGGTGGACAGAGACGAGTTAAACCAGCCTCGATATTGGTCTGATCCTTCCAAATACATGTCCGCCGGCCATTGCAAGTTTTCCCGTCCTCCCAAAACCGCACGATGACTGCTGCCGGAATCAAACCACACATCCATCGTATCGGTTTCTTTGCGGAACTTGTCATGACCGCATTCGGAACAGGTGGAATTTGGCGGCATCAATTCTTCAACCGGTTTTTCATACCAGACTGAAGAGCCCCGTTCTTTAAACAGATTGGCAATATAATCAATGGTTTCATCGGTCACATGAGGATGGCCGCATTTGGTGCAATAAAAGATCGGCAAAGGGACGCCCCAAATCCGCTGCCGCGAGATACACCAATCTCCACGGTCGGCAATCATGTTGTGAAGGCGGATTTCTCCCCAGGACGGTGTCCATTTGACTTTCCGGATCTCTTCCAACATTGCTTCACGGAATCCGTCAATCGAAGCAAACCATTGTTCGGTCGCCCGGAAAATGACCGGTTTTTTGGTCCGCCAGTCATGGGGATATTGGTGGGTGATAAAGCCCAATTTTAATAAGTAACCGGCTTCCTCCAGCTTTTCCGTCACTTTTTTGTTGGCATCGTCATAGAACAATCCTTCAAAGCCGGGAGCTTGCTCCGTCATGCGCCCTTTCTCATCCACCGGGCAAAGCACTCCCAAATTGTATTTTTGTCCGACATAAAAGTCCTCTTCCCCGTGTCCCGGAGCCGTATGAACACAACCGGTCCCTGCATCCAAAGTGACATGATCTCCAAAGATGACGGGACTTTCCCGGTCATACAGCGGATGCCGGCAAATGACGCCTTCCAGCTCTTTCCCTTTAAAAGTTGACAGCACCCGGTAATCGGAAATGCCGGCCTCTTCCATCACTTTCTCCAACAATGCTTTGGCGACCACCAGTTTGCGTCCATTCGCCTCAACCAGGTTGTATTCAAAATCCTCATGCAAAGCAACGGCCAGGTTGGCGGGAATCGTCCAAGGCGTGGTGGTCCAGATCACCACATAGGTGTTGTCATCCGAAAGCACATCATTGCCCCGTTTCACCGGGAACAAAACATAAATGGACGGCGAGCGTTTATCACGGTATTCAATTTCCGCTTCGGCCAGTGCCGTCTCGGAAGACGGGGACCAGTAAATGGCTTTTTGCCCGCGATAAATATAACCCTTTTTCAACATTTCCCCGAACACACGGATCTGTTCGGCTTCATATTCCGGTTTCAACGTAATATAAGGGTTGTCCCAGTCTCCCCGGACCCCCAGGCGTTTGAATTGTTCTTTTTGTTTATTGACAAAGGATAAAGCATACTCTTTGCACATTTCCCGGAATTTGACCGGATCCACGTTTTTCCGGTCCACTTTTTTCTTGCTGACGATGGCATGCTCAATCGGCAAACCGTGGGTATCCCAACCGGGAATGTAAGGAGCATAATATCCCTTCATCGATTTATACCGGATAATGAAATCTTTGAGAATTTTGTTCAGAGCATGCCCGATGTGCAAATCCCCGTTGGCATAAGGAGGGCCGTCATGCAGAATAAAGGAATTGGCTCCTTTTCTTTTTTCCAGCACTTGCTGATAAATGTCGATCTCATCCCACCATTTTTGCATTTCCGGTTCACGGTTGGGCAAGTTCCCGCGCATTGGAAAATCGGTTTTCGGCAGGTTTAATGTTTGACGGTAGTCCGGCATGTGTGATCACTCCTTTATCCTTTCTAAAAACATAAAAAAACCTTCTGCATCCTCTAGGGACGAGAAGGTTTCCCGCGGTACCACCCTACTGGCTTCGTATCCTTGAATTGGAGACAAAACCTCTCAACCATCCTTAACGTGGATGACGCGGTCGACCTTACTCCAATTTCAGGTGACAGTTCCAGGGTGATTTTCGATAGAAACTCGGATTAGGCTTACACCATCCCTAATTCGCTGCAAACACGAGTTTACCTATCTACTCTTCCCTTTCTTTACCATTAGCCCTGATTCTCTTTTGCTGATCTCCCAGAACATCGGCGTGTCCATTAAAACATGGCTTTCT
Source organism: Thermoactinomyces sp. FSL K6-2592 (assembly GCF_038006465.1). NCBI lineage: Bacteria > Bacillati > Bacillota > Bacilli > Caryophanales > Thermoactinomycetaceae > Thermoactinomyces > Thermoactinomyces sp. FSL K6-2592. The sequence continues at coordinate 1,148,497 of NZ_JBBOVH010000001.1, read as the reverse complement.
TCTTCAGTTTTCTGGATGTTCTGCGCAACTCGCGGCGTGGTTCTTCTTCTTCATAATAAGAAGAAGCGGCGACTTCGTCCATGACGGCATTATCTTCGACATTGTTCATGTTATTGAAATCCTGGAATTCCTGCGTGTTGAAATCTTGGTACTCTTGGGTGTTGAAATCCTGATACTCCTGGGTGTTGAAGTCTTTATACTCCTGGGTGTTTTGATCCATCAACATCTCCCGGGATTGATCCTGTTCCGCATATTGTTCAAGTTTCTTACCTTGCTCTTCCAAACCGGACTCCAACTCTTCCAAAGATTCCCAATCGGAGTTTTCCAGAATGTCCAGATGCGATTGCACCAGTGTGCGGAAACGTGCACGGTAGACGGTGGCTTTTTGTTTCAAATCAAGCAGCTCGCTGTGGATGGCACGGGCCTTTTGCAATGCTTCGTTGATGATCCGGTCGGCATTTTTCTCTGCTTCCTGAACAATCAACTCGGCTTCTTTCTTGGCGTTTAAGCGAACTTCCTCGGCCACTTCCTGAGCCACACGGATCGACTTGTGAATGCTTTGTTCCATCGAGCTCAATGCTTGAGGCGACGGATGCTGAACAGGCTCCGGATAACGTTGCATCGGTTGCGGTGCCGGTGCCGGCGCCGGCGGTTGTGCGGCTTGCTGCTGTTGTTGCATTTGCTGCGGCCCGGTTTGGAACATGGACTCGTCTTCCATCAAACGCTCAATCTCTGCCTGTAACTCTTCCACTTGTTGTTCCAGTTCCAGTTTTTCCCGTGTGAGCAGTTCGAAATCTTTAATAATCTGGTCAAGAAAATCGTTCACTTCATCAACATCATATCCACGGAAAGATCTTTTAAACTCTTTATTGTGTATATCTAAAGGTGTTAATGGCATCTTTCGCACCTCCTGAAAAAATTGCACGCATTCTTATTCTACAAAATGAAAAAACGTCCTTCCGAAAGCCTGCAAAAATCCATCCGGGCTCCCATCAATGATAAGTACTCAGTTTTATCCATATTCTTCCTTTTTTGCTATGTCCCTCAATACTTTCTACAGCCAAACGTCCAAATCCTCTTAGTGAAATCAAGTCGCCCGGCGCCACCGGATAATCCGGTTGATCCACTAATTTCCAATTCACTTTGCACTTACCGCTTTTCACCATGGACGCAGCCTTTGTTCTAGAGACCCGATAACCTTCTGATATTACTGCATCGACACGCATCGAGGCCACAGAAGCCGTCCGGATCTTTCCGTTTCTTTCGGGAAGAGTCAGTTCCGCGCGATTAATCTTCCTTATACTAACACGATGGCGTCCGACTTGTCCAATACCCAAAAAAATATATTCCGCCATCTCGCCGGCAACGATAATATCACATCCTTTTGCGTGTGGCAGGATGTCCCCCAGCATGTTCCGTTTGATTCCCAAACCCGTCAAAGCTCCCAATACATCACGGTGTTTCAGTTCTTTTGAATCTTTTGTTTCAAGTCTGTAAAAAACCAAATCCGTCCATTCCGGATTTTCCCCGTAATAATCGGGAGCAATCAAAGCGCGCTTTCGCTCTGCTTCCGGATACCCGCCATCCAGACAGAAGAGAAGAGCCGGCTCCCTTTTGACAACCGACGTCAGAATAAACTGCTCTCTCGGATCCAAAAATGGAGTGACAACGAATTGGTTTTTGTCGGATGCGCGGTGCACATAGTCCAAAGAACGTTCCACAAAAGGGCGTTCTTCCGGACGAAAATGCATAAAAATATTCTCTTTTGACATCACAGAATTATAGCACCCAACCGATAATTGTATAAACGCCTAATTCTACGAAATGCAAAACAAAAAGCGCCACGATGGGGGAGATGTCAATCATCCCGCCGATCGGTGGAATGAAGCGGCGAAACACACTCAAATACGGTTCGGAAACTTTCGCGAGAAAAACGCCCACCGGAGTGTCCCTGAAATTGGGAAACCACGAAGACAAAACATAAATGATGAGCACAATCGAATAGATATTGAAAAACTGGTTCACGATGGAGTAAATCATTTTTTCCACTTCACCTCAAATTTTTTGCCTCTTCCTCTTTGAACAGATCTGTGATCGATCCCTGGATATCCACATTCGCCGGTGTGCAAATAAAGATATTTTCACCCAGTTTTTGAATGTTTCCTCCCAAAGCATAGACGGTACCGCTTAAAAAGTCGATGATCCGCACCCCTTGTTCGCGGCGGACCATTTGCAGGTTGACAACCACAGGGCGGTGGCTTTTCAAGTGATCCGCAATTTCCGGCGACTCTTCATATGCGCGCGGTTCAAATAATACCATACGAATGTTTTTTTGTGTATGGAGCGAAACCACATTGTTTCGTCCCTTCGGACTGGAAGTTCCTTGCTCTTCTTCCGTTTCTTCGTACAAATCCTCATCGGTCACGCCGAAAAAACCCATAATCCGATCCATGAATGTCATTAGGAAATCGCCTCCCGACACAAAGGCTAGCCACCCCGTTTTTCACCCCCAATCAAAACAGAGCCCAATCGCACCCAAGTCGCTCCTTCTTCGATGGCAATTTCAAAATCTTGGGACATGCCCATGGATAAATGAGGTACTTGCAAACGGGGATGGTTTAACCGTTGTAATTTTCCTTGCAATCGTTTTAATTCACGAAAGACAGGCCTCACTTCTTCGGGGTTGTCCGCAATGGGTGCCATGGTCATCAGGCCGGTGATGTCAATGGTGTTTAAATTCGCCACCTCACGGGCAAATTCTTCTAATTCTTGAGGAGAAATTCCATATTTTGATTCTTCTCCCGAGACATTGACTTGCAAAAAACAACGTTGCGGCGGATATCCGCCTTGCAAAACCCGTTTGTTGATTTCTTCCGCGAGGGAAAAACGGTCCAGCGAGTGGATATAGGAAAACTTGCCAACCACATCTTTTGCTTTCCGCCGTTGCAAATGGCCAATAAAATGCCAAGTTCCCCGGTCCTTTAACTCCTCCCATTTGGGAAGGGCGTTTTGCACCCGGTTTTCGCCGACATGCTCCAACCCCAGGTCCAATATGTTTTTAGTCGCTTCTGTATCTAAATATTTAGTGACCGCAAGCACATGAACCTCCTTTGGATCCCGGCAGGAACGCTGACACGCCTGCTCGATTCGTTGTTTCACTTTTTCCCACCGGTTAGCAAATTCGTTCATTCCGATCCCCTTTCCTTCTTTCCGATGTATGCAACCATTCGTCCGGTTTCTCCCTGATCGCGACGATGGGAATAAAAATAATCTTTATCACAGCTTGTACAAAATCGGGACAAAAGGATATGTCGCGGATGGACGCCGGCTTTTTCCAAAATTTTAGCATTGGCTTTTTTCAAATCCAGTTGCCAGCGGCCCCGTCCCCGACTTACTGCGACTTCATTTACGGCTTCTTCATCAGACAATATGTTTTCCAGCGGCCGGTATACCCGTTCATCCACTTCATAACAACAGGAGCCGATCGACGGACCAATCACGACACGGATTTTTCCGGGATCTGCTCCAAGCGATTGCAAACGTCTGACCATTTTTGAACCGATTCCCCCGACCGTTCCTTTCCAACCGGCATGCGCAATCCCGATCCAATCGACATCGGGGGCATAAAAATAAAGCGGAACACAATCGGCAAAGTAGGCCGCCAACAAGATTCCGGTTTCGTTTGTCACCATACCGTCGGTGTCTTGGAAAGCGGTTTTCCGCGCGTCTTTTCCATATCCCCGGTGTTTCTCTTCCACCGTTTCGATATGGACACCATGGATCTGTTCGCCGCAAGTCCAGGCGGAAAAAGGCATCTGAAGCACAGAAGACAGTTCTTTCCGGTTGGATACGACTTGTTTTGGTTGATCACCGACATGAAGTGCGTAATTTCGGCAAAATTTATCTTCTCTGTGATCTTTGGCGCTAAAACCCACGGTCAGATGAGGAAATGCGTTTTCCCATGCATCCACCGTAAAATAAGGCACGCCACTTTTCTGTTGATAACGAAAAGGCTCCATATACACCCTCCCTTCCAACCATATTACCATATCTTCACACCGGAACAAACCGATTAACGGTACTCATCACCGTCCGGTAACATGGAATGGGAAGGGGGTGCCATCGGGGAGGAGCGGCCGCTGTCCAACCGGACCAAAATCACATCCGAACCGATTTTTACAATGTGACGCCATGGAATCACCCACTCATGCCCCCCGGAAACCAGCCCGAACCATCTCGTTTCCCCGGGAACCACAATGGCTTGGATCACGCCTTTTTGCATATCCAACTCCAAATCATAAATTTGTCCCAACTTGCGCCCGTCTGCAATATTCACCACATCTTTTTCCTGCAACTCGGATATTTTCATGGGAAGATGCCCTCCGTTTGCCATTTCATTTTTATTATATATATGTAAACAGGCTGGAAAATGTAATTGGGACATCCCTTTTTTAAGTGGAACTTTTTCCGTAACAAAGAAAGCTTGCCATTTCCACCCGTTGGCAAGCTCCGGTTTATTTTAATTAATAAATTTATTCATTTGTTGTATGGCTGCTTTCTCCAAGCGTGAAACCTGAGCTTGGGAAATGCCGATTTCATCCGCGACTTCCATTTGTGTTTTTCCCTCGAAAAAACGCATGGACAAAATCATTTTTTCTCTTCCGTTTAACCGGTTCAGCGCCTCTTTCAGCGCAATCTCTTCAATCCACTGCATATCTTTGGATTTGTCATCACTTAATTGATCCATGACAAAAATCGGATCACCGCCATCCTGATAAACCGGTTCAAACAACGAAACCGGGTCTTGAATTGCGTCCAGTGCAAACACTACATCTTCTTTTGGGACATTTAATGCTTCCGATATCTCATAGATCGTCGGTTCCCTGGAATGCCGGTTGGTTAGTTGATCGCGAACCTGCAGTGCTTTGTATGCAATATCCCGCAGCGACCGGGATACGCGAATCGGATTGTTATCCCGCAAATATCGACGGATCTCTCCGATGATCATCGGCACGGCATAGGTTGAGAATTTAACATTTTGGCTGAGGTCAAAATTATCAATGGCTTTCATTAATCCGATACATCCGACTTGGAATAAATCATCCACGCATTCTCCACGGTTGTTAAAACGCTGAATCACACTCAATACCAAGCGCAGGTTCCCATTGACCAATTTTTCCCTCGCTTCAAGGTCTCCGGCTTGATATTTCTGAAACAATACACGCATCTCTTGGTTTTTCAGGACCGGGAGTTTTGATGTATCCACACCGCAGATTTCCACTTTGTTTCGTGCCATGAAAAATTCTCCTCCTCAGGATGGAACTAACTTACAGTATGTCCTGCGAAGGAGAATTTATAATGAAAATGAAATTAAACCATTTTATTGAATTCTTTACGCAATCTCTTAATAATTCTTTTTTCAAGACGGGAAATATAGGACTGAGAGATTCCCAACAGATCCGCGACATCCTTCTGTGTTTTTTCTTCACCGCCATCCAGACCAAAACGCAAAATCATAATTTTCCGCTCCCGGTCTGATAGATGCGATAATGCCGTCCGCAAAATTTTTTTATCCACTTCTTCTTCTATGTCGCGGCAAATGATGTCATTATCCGTCCCCAATACATCAGACAGCAGCAACTCATTTCCATCCCAATCCGTGTTTAAGGGCTCGTCAAACGAAACTTCCGACCGGACTTTGTTGTTGCGGCGCAAAAACATCAAAATTTCATTTTCGATACAACGGGAAGCATAGGTGGCCAATTTGATTTTTTTCTCCGGATCAAAGGTGTTCACCGCTTTAATCAAACCGATGGTTCCGATCGAAACCAGATCCTCGATATGGATCCCGGTGTTTTCAAACTTCCTTGCGATGTACACAACCAAGCGCAGGTTTCTTTCGATCAGGATGGCCCGGACGGCCGAATCCCCGCTTGGAAGCCGTTCTAACAAATGGGCTTCTTCTTCTTTGCTCAGCGGCGGCGGAAGGGCTTCGCTGCCTCCGATATAATAGATTTCTTCTCCCTTCAGCCCGAAATGAATTAAAATACGATACCAAAATAATTGAAACGCCATTTTCCATCTGGCAAACATCCCATTTACCCCCTCTTTTAAACGGCTGATACACAGGATGGATGAATGATCGCCTGGTAAGTCCCGTCGGATGAAAGACTTCCGACATCTATACCTATGAGAATTTTCTTGATTTTATTCTCATTTTCTCCTTGCGAAATGATGACATAATCCGGTTTGAGGGCCATCAGGAGATTATTCTTTGTTCCGGCCGCCCGATAAGGAATCAGGCGAATGCGATTCATCCAATCCGCCGGCAGCTCATCCCAGTCTTTTTCAAACCCCGGCTCTTTTGCTATTTTCCACAAAGGTTCCGGAAGCAGCAGTTTTAACTGCTCCAATTCCACCATGATCACCGGCGCGCGGGTGATCGGGTCCCGCAATTGATTTCCGGTGTCCACCAATCCCACACAACACAATTCTTGATCCTTCAGACGGATTTTCACATCGGCTGTGAATTGGTGAAACATTTGCCGCTCATCCAACGAACGCAATGACAAGCGGGTGTACAACCACACAAACGGAAATCCGAAAATGATCAGCCCCCATGAGACCGGGGATCCCCAACCATGTTGGGACTCCGTGTAAAAAATGCCTCCGGCCACCTGGCTGTCACCGGTCATGACATAGTGAAAAGCAACCATCGCTCCTCCCGTAATAAAGCAAATAAGATAAAACATTCCCAAATTCCTGAAAAAAGCAACCGGATCCTTAAAACCAAAAGCAATCCAAATCATAAAAATGGAAACAATGATTTTCACCGGCAAAAAGTAAGCGATGGAAAATTGCGGCCACAGATGCAACATCGAGTAAAACCCGCCCAGAAGGGCAGAAAGCAATAACCGCCACCAGACAGCCTTTTGCTTCCGGATCCCGGAAGTAAGCCAAAGGAGCAAAAAATCAATTGCGCTGTTGAGAAAGAAAATCACATCCGCATACACTGTCATAAGCTCTCTCTCCAAATCGGGGTGAGAATAGTATATCTTAATCTATATTTCAAAGTCTGTCTAAACTTGCCAACCCCATTTGACTTTTTTCGTCGAACCGGGAAACAACATGCAGGCTCCATCCGCACGGCATGCACAAAAAAAGCAACCGAATCCCGAAGGAGTCCGGTTGCAACAAACAGGCGTTCATTTGTTTTTGCGGTTGCGTAAGAAAGTGGGCACTTCCAAGTTGCCGTAAGGATCCATGATGCTTTCTTCATCCGGTTTTTTGGGGGCAGGGTCTTTTTGCAAGCGTTGGAACGGGTTCAAATTGTTATCTTCCCTTCCGCCAAATGAAGGTTTTCCCTGTGATTGCGGTTTGGCGCTCTTTTTCTCTTGCTCTTCATGATCGAAGCCGGTGGCAATCACCGTGACCAAAATTTCATCTTTGAGATCTTCATTAATGACAGCCCCGAAAATCATGTTCACTTCCGAGTGGGAAGCCTGGGTCACAATATCCGCCGCTTCATATACTTCGTACAAACTCAAATTGGTGCCGCCGGTGATATTCATCAACACACCGCGGGCTCCTTCGATCGAGGTTTCGAGCAAAGGACTGCAAATCGCTTTTTTGGCCGCATCGGCAGCGCGGTTTTCCCCGTTGGCCGAACCGATTCCCATCAAGGCGGAACCCCGTTCCGTCATAATGGTGCGGACATCCGCAAAGTCAAGGTTAATGAGCCCCGGGACGGCAATCAAATCAGAAATCCCTTGAACCCCTTGTCTCAACACGTTATCCGCTTCTCTGAACGCTTCCAGCATCGGGGTGTTTTTATCAACGATTTCCAACAGCCGGTCGTTGGGAATCACGATTAACGTGTCCACATTTTCCTTTAATGCCGCAACCCCTTGTTCCGCCTGATTCGCTCTTCTCCGTCCTTCAAAAGTAAACGGTTTGGTGACCACACCGACAGTCAGCGCCCCCAATTCACGGGCCACCGCGGCAATCTCCGGTGCCGCTCCGGTTCCGGTGCCTCCACCCATTCCGGCGGTGACAAACACCATGTCGGCTCCCTTTAAGACGCTTTCGATTTGTTCCCGGCTTTCTTCAGCCGCTTTTTTTCCGATTTCCGGTTTGGCTCCGGCTCCGAGCCCCCTGGTCAATTTTTCCCCGATTTGCAGGCGGACAGGCGCCTTGGAGCGGTTTAAAGCCTGTGCATCCGTGTTGACGGCAATAAATTCGACCCCTTGCACGCCCGCCTCAATCATCCGGTTGACTGCATTGCTTCCGCCACCACCGACACCAATGACTTTTATCTGGGCAATTTGTTCCATTTCAAGATCAAAATCCAACATATTCTTGTCCCTCCAATACAAAAGCTTACCAAAATCTTTTTAAATGAATTCATTTAACCAGTTTTTCATTTTTTCAAAAGCCGACGGTCCACGCTGCTTTTTCTGGCGAGGAGGGTGATGGGAGGTTCGATGCGACTCGGTTTGGAAAGCCCCGCGTTTATGCAAGTAGTGAATCATGCCGACTCCGCCGGTGTATGAGGGTTCTTTGACGCCAATATTTTGGGGAGTGGCAATCCGTACGGCTCCGCCCAATTGGTTTTGCGCAACATGCAGGATATACTGTGTTGCCATGACTCCTCCCGTCAACACATAACCACCGGCAGGTTCTTCCGAAAAGCCCATGGCTTTGACCTGTTGGCGGATCAACTGAAACATTTCTTCCAGCCGGGGTTCGATGATTTGCGCCAACTCCAGTTGGGTTACAATCCGGTCTCTGCTCGTTCCAATCGTTTGCACATTAAACATCTTGTCTGTCAACGCAAATTCTTTACAGGCAACCCCGTATTTGCATTTCACTTCCTCGGCTGAACTGGTCTGTGTCCTGAGTCCTATCGCAATGTCATTGGTTATGTATTCCCCACCAATCGGAATGACGGAAGTTCCTGCAAGGTGACCGTGCTGATAAACCGTCAGTGTCGTGGTTCCGCCACCCATGTCCACCATGACGACACCCAGATTTTTCTCATCATCAGACAGGCAAAGCTCACTGACGGCCAGCGGCAAAAACACCATTCCGGCGATATTTAAGTCCGCCCGCTCCACACAGCGAAGCAGATTGGTCAATATCGTCTTGGTCCCGGTGACAATGATCGCATCCACTTCCAACCGGACACCGACCATTCCGTTTGGATCTTTGATATCATCGAGGCCGTCAACAATAAATTGCTTTGGAACGACTTCAATCACTGCCCGTTCCGGCGGCAACGCAATCACACGCGCCGCTTGCAACACACGGTCAATGTCATGAAGGCTGATCTCCCTGTCTTCACTGGAAACAGCAACAACACCATGGCTCGGCTGCAAAGAGACATGGTGTCCAGACACTCCGACAAACACCTCGGAAATCTCTATGCCAACCATGCGTTCAGCATGATCCACCGCTTCACGTATTGATTGTACGGCTTGATCAATATTGATGATAGCTCCCTTTTTCATTCCTTGTGACTCTGCCGTCCCTACTCCCACAATGTGTGGTGTTCCGTCTGCGTTGATTTCGGCTACGATGACACGAACTTGTGAAGATCCAATATCCAAAGTGATAACGAAATCCTCATTGCTCAATTCTGGGCACCTCCTTGCCCGGGAGTCAGTCTTAATGTATGGGTATCCATTTTAGAATGAAAATATATTAAGGAAAAGGGAGGAAACTCTTACAAACCATATTCAACAATCACAGAGTGATCCCCTCTAAAGCAAAACATTTTTATTTATATTCCTATTTCCATGTTTTTCTTTTTAAACAATCTTCCACCTCATATCAGGTTGCCGGCTCCGCTCCGTCATCCGGAATAAACCAGATGCTTTCCAACAAATACAGTGTACCTTGCGGATGTTTAAAAAACGAGGGATAGTAATTCATTTTTTGTGAAAGATCTTCCACTCGCACAAAAATGCGGTGATGATAACCGGTTAAAATTTCCACTTGATCCTGGTGTTTGGAAACGGGTCGGACTTCTTTGATGGAACGTTGAATCATCGGAGGGATTTTTCCAATTTCTTTCACTGTTTGTTGCAGCATGGGATGGGCAAGATCCCATCCTTTAAATAAAATCCGGTCAGATTTGAATGAAAGCTGCCGGTGAGGTAAAATAGTACCGTCCAATAAAATGGGGAGATGTTTCTGATCTTTGGTTTCAAACCAACCGACAACCGGTTTTTCCCGAATCAAAATGGTCACTTTGTCCGGAAACGATTTTTTGACCTCTGCGTGACGGACTTCGGGAATGGTCCGGATTTGACTTGCGATTTCGTCGGGTTGGACACCAAAAAAAGAAACCCCTTCCTGTATCTGCGCTTTCTTTAAAATCGTTTCGGTTGATACCAATTGGTTTCCGGACACTTGAATCTCTTTGATTTTACTCAGCGGCGATCGCAAGAATATGGCAAACAACGCTCCCATAAAAAACAAAAAGATAAATGCCAAAATCCATGGTGACGGGGACCGTTTTTTGCCAATCCAATTGCGAAAGGGAGGAATGCGTTCATCCACCAAATGATACTCCTTTCCTCTGCTTTCGCCTGACTGACCAAGATGCAAAAAATATAATCTTCCCTATATATTACCACAAATATGGGATGTTGAAAGGTTTTCGCACAAAAAAACAGCGGCACAATCTGTGCTACTGTTCAGCATCCTTCTTGATCCGTTTGATATTTCCTCCCAATTGTCCGAATGTTTCCTCCATTGGCTCATAACCCCGGTCAATATGATGAACGCCATGAACAATGGTCCGGCCGCAAGCCGCCAATCCGGCGATCACCAATGCCGCTCCGGAACGCAAATCTGATGCAAACACTTCCGCTCCCTTCAGTCTTTTTACCCCGCGAATCGTGACCGTACGCCCGTTCAAATGCATATCCGCTCCCATTTTCTTCAATTCATGCACATGTTTCAGGCGCCGTTCAAAAATGTTTTCGGTCACCCGGCTTTCGCCCTCCGCCAGCGCAAGCAGGACCATGGTTTGTGGTTGCATATCGGTCGGAAATCCGGGAAACGGCTTTGTCACCAATTCAGAAGCCGGCCGGATGGATGAACCCGCCTTTACCCGGATGCCCTCCGGATCCCGACTGAAATGAACCCCCAATGGCTCAAGATGTTCGGCGAGCCCTTCCATCTCAGCTTCCTTGATCCCTTTCATAACCAATTTTCCCCCGGTGATTGCCGAGGCAATTGCGAAAGTGCCCGCGGCAATCCGGTCGGACATGACCTGATGGGAAGCGGCTGTCAAATAATCGACCCCAATGACCCGAATCTCGGGCGTGCCGGCTCCTTCAATCTGAGCTCCCATTTTGGTCAGGTATGTTGCCAACTCAACGATTTCCGGCTCACAAGCTGCATTTTCAATGACGGTCTCCCCTTCGGCACACACCGCCGCCATCATGATGTTTTCCGTGGCGCCGACACTCGGAAACTCCAACGGGATGTGTGTGCCGGTCAGTTTGGGCGCTTCGCACTGAATGATCCCATCCGTCTCCACAATTTCCGTTCCCAACATGGCAAGCCCTTTGAGATGGAGATCAATCGGCCGTGCACCGATATTGCATCCCCCGGGTTTGGTCACACGAACCCGCTGAAGGCGTGAAAGCAACGGCCCCATCAGAAAAACCGATGACCGGATTTGCCTCATTAGATGTTCCGGAATGCAATGTCTTTCCATGTTCCGTGTATCCACATACAACGTCGACCGTTCACGAACGATTTCCGCTCCCAACGATTCCAAAATCTTACACATTGCAAAAATGTCGGTCAGTCCGGGAACGTTTTCGACTTGGTGAATTCCTTCGGCTAAAACCGTAGCAGCCAGGATGGGTAAGGTTGCATTTTTTGATCCTTGGACACGAACAGATCCGGACAGAGGTTTGCCACCTTCAATCACAAACCGTTCCAATGTGTCACCTCCGTTTACTCTTCACCCACCACCTGCACTTCCGGTTCGAGACGGATATTGTATTTCTCATCAATGGTTTGAATGATGTGCTCGATTAATTGCAAAACATTTTTGGCCGTGGCATTACCCCGGTTGATAATAAAGTTCGCATGCGTGGTAGACACTTCGGCATCCCCGATCCGAAAGCCCTTTAAACCGGCTTCCTGGATCAGGCGGCCGGCGTAATCCCCCGGCGGATTTCTGAAAACACTACCAGCGCAAGGATATTGTAATGGCTGTGTCTTTCTCCGGCGGTCTTTATAAGAAGTCAGCCGCGACATGATCTCATCCCGTTCACCGTACTCCAATGTGAAGGAAGCTTCGGTCACGATTCCTTTCAGTTTGGTTTGAAGCACGGAAGTACGATAGCGAAATTCCATCTCTTCATTCGACAATGTCACCCATTCACCGGTTTCCAAAAGCACAGTCGCGGAATGAAGAACTTTAGAAATGTCAGAACCATGCGCACCCGCATTCATGTAGACGGCGCCCCCCACGTTACCGGGGATTCCCGCCGCAAACTCCAATCCGGTCAGCCCTTGTCTGGAGGTCATGGTTGCCAGCAAGATGGTGGAATACCCGCCGCCGGCGGTGACCCTGGTTCCATCCACTTTCAACTCGTTAAACCCTTCATCCAATTTGAACACCACACCCCGGATTCCACCATCCCGCACCAACAGATTGGACCCTCTGCCAATCACTCTCCAAGGAATCTGATGCCGGTACACCACCTGCATCGCCTGTTCCAATTCTTCCTTATTGCGCGGATAGATCAGGAGATCGGCAGGGCCTCCCACTTTCCACGTCGTATGGCGGGACAAAGGTTCATTGACTCGCACATCCTGGATTCCGATGCTTTTCATCTCTTGTATGATTTGTTCCACTTGATCGTCCCTCCTCGCCTACCCCGAAAGAGTCCCTCCAACCACTGGCTTAACATAGTTTATGCCGGTCCGTACTGATTGTGACGAACGTCTAATTGGTAGAGACCCTACTTTTCTCATTCATGGGTAACTGCAATTTTTTCCAACTCGCTGACCAATACTTCCGCCGCATGGGGGCGCCCCAGACGGCTGGCCGCTTCACTCATCGCATGATGTTCCTCTTTATTTTCAATCAGCCGTTTCACTTCACGCCACAAGTTTTCGCCCGTGCATTCACTTTCCAGAAGCATTTTGGATGCCCCTTGTTCCTCCAGCCATCTTGCATTGGCTTCCTGGTGGTTGTTGGTGACATAAGGGGACGGAATCAGAATAGAGGGTAAACCCAATGCTGTCAACTCGGCCAGCGTCGAAGCCCCTGCTCGTCCAACCACCAGATAAGTGGCTGCCAGCACATCCGGCATGTTATAGATAAACGGCTTGATATCCAGATTGGGGATATCATCGGTTTCAACCATTTCACGAATTTTATCATAGTGAACTTCGCCAGTCACATAGACAAAATGGACATCCGGCATTTCTTTCATGCGGGGGATCATTTCGAGAACCGCTTCATTAATGGCTTTGGCTCCCCGGCTTCCCCCGAAAATCAAGATAATCGGTTTGTGGGCATCCGTGATTCCCAAAGATTTTCTCCCGTTCGCGGCATTGGCTTGTACCACTTCGGTCGCCCTCGGGTTGCCGGTGAATACAATGCGGTTGGCACGGCTCAAATATTTTTGCGATTCCTCCAGGCTGATGGCAACCACATCCACAAACCGCGATAAAAATTTGGTGGTCAAGCCCAACACGACATTTTGCTCATGAATCAGGGTCGGAATTCCCATCTGATGGGCCGCATACACAGCCGGACCACTGACGTAACCGCCGGTTCCCACCACCACATCCGGCTCAAATTCGCGCATATATTCTTTGGATTTGCGAACGGCTTTGATGAATTTGTGCAAGGTGTGGACGTTTTCCCAAGAAACGCTTCTCTTAAACCCTTGGATTTCCACGGTATAAAAATGAATGTTCCCTTCTTTGGGAACAATTCGTGATTCCAATCCTTCACTGGTACCGATATAAGCGATTTCCACATCCGGGAATTTTTTTCTGACTGCCCGGGCAATTGCCAAAGCCGGGTAAATATGCCCGCCGGTTCCGCCACCGGATAACAAGATTCGTTTCATGATCCTTCCTCCTGATTATTTGGATTTACGTACAAACCGCGATAAATTCATCAATATTCCTACGGCTGCTAATGTCAATGTGAGGGAAGAACCTCCGTAACTCAAAAAAGGCAATGTGATTCCGGTCACTGGAAAAACCCCGGAGACAACCCCGATATTGATCACGGCCTGAATGATGATCATCGCCGTGATCCCTGTTGCCACCAAGCTGTAAAACATGTCGGGAACACCCATGGCCACCCGGATGCCGCGCCATACCAGGACGGCAAACAGCAAAATCACCGTGGCCGCTCCCAAAAAACCCAACTCTTCGGCTAAAATCGAAAAAATAAAATCCGTATGCGGTTCGGGAAGATACAGGTGTTTTTGTTTGCTCATGCCAAGCCCCAGCCCCATGAGCCCGCCGGGGCCGATGGCATATAATGACTGGATCAAATGATAACCCGCACCAAGCGGATCCTGCCACGGATTTAAAAAAGCGACAATCCGTTGAATACGGTAAGGTGCAGCCAGTATCAGCATGACGAATCCGACCACACCCAATAAGAAAAAGAAAGCCAAATGTTTTTTTCTGGCTCCGGCAGCAAAAATCAAAATAATTCCGGCTCCCATCAAAACGGTGCCCGTTCCCAGGTCCGGCTGCATCATGATAAGCCCGAAAGCGAGCCCCAACAACAGAAGTGCAGGTAAAAAACCCCGGGTAAAATGTTTGATGTCATAGTCGGGGTTGGAAAATATGCGGGACAAAAACATAATCATGGCCAGTTTCATAAACTCGGAAGGCTGGATGCTGAAAGCCCCGATTCCCAACCAGCTTCTTGCACCGTTACGCAAAATTCCAACCCCGGGGATCAAGACGATCAACAACAGAATGAAACATATCACAATCCCTGGTTTCGCCCATTCACGAAACTTTTCCGGGTCCAGTTTTGCAATCCAAAACATCAAGAAAACACCCAAAGATGCAAACAAGAATTGCCGCTTGGCGAAATAAAACGCGTCGTCGTATTTATGATAAGCAAAAGCGGCACTTGCGCTGTACACCATCAATACACCGATGGTCAAAAGCAAAACGATCGCAACCACAATGACGATATCGGGTGTTTGGCTCTTTGGATTCATGGGCGTTTTCACCTCTTGAAAATTTGGGCAAGCTCTTATACTTGAAGATTATGCACAGTCTTCTTAAATATGCTTCCCCTTTCCTCAAAAGAGGTGAACTGGTCCCAGCTTGCACATGCCGGGGAGAGCAACACCACATCCCCGGGCCGGGCCAGGTCAAATGCCCGTTTCACAGCCGTTTCCAAACCGTCCACGGAATACACATCTTTCAGCCCGGCATCCTTTCCCCGCCGGGTCAGGATCTCTTTGGTTTGGCCGTATGCAATCAACGCTTTCGCCCTTTTGTTAAAAACCGGGATCAACTCTTTAAAGTCGATGCCCCGGTCCAATCCTCCCCCGATCCAGATGACGGGTTCACGAAAGGATTCCAAGGCTTTGGAAGCCGCTTGCGGATTGGTCGCTTTGGAATCATTGTAAAAACGGACTCCGTTGATCTCAGCCACAAATTCCAAGCGGTGCTCCACCCCGCGAAAGTTTTTCAGCACCTCACGGATCGCAGACACGTCCGCTCCGGCTGCCAGACTCATCGCGGTGGCCGCCAGTACATTTTCCAGGTTGAATTCACCGCGCAGGGCAATGTCATTCACCGGAAGGACGGGTTCCGTTTTGTCCCCGATCCGGGCGGTCACCATGCCCTCTCGGACAAACACTCCTTCCGGCACTTCCTCCTTCCGGCTGAACCACCAAACCTCACTTTTGATTTGTCCGGCCGCCTCTTGACATACCGGATGATCCCGGTTCAGGACGGCGATGTCTTCCGGCGTCTGATTTTGAAACAATTTCATTTTGGAAGCAATATAATCTTCCATATTCGAATGGTAGTCCAAATGCGCCGGATAAACATTCAGGAGACAAGCGATTTCAGGTTTGAATGTGCGGGTGCCTTTCAACTGAAAGCTGCTGAGCTCCGCAACCAGCCACCCGTTGTCCGGGTTGGAGCGGACCGCTTCCGTCAATGCTTGTCCGATGTTTCCGGCCACCTGATTTTGGATTCCGCTTTTGGTCAACATTTCCCCCACCAGGGTTGTGGTGGTGGTTTTTCCGTTGGAACCCGTGATTCCGATGACCGGCGAATCGGAAAGGAGTCCGGCGATCTCCACTTCCGTTATGACGGGGATCCCCTTTTCCAATGCTTGAGCCACCGGTTTGGCATGATAAGGAATGCCCGGATTTTTCACCAACCAATCCACTTCATCATGGATCAAATCATCCGGATGACTTCCGCAAAGAACCGGGATCCCGATTCCTTCCAATTCTTCGGCTTCGGGACATGCTTCCCGCGGTTTTAAATCATTGACCACCACGTTGGCGCCCAACTCATGCAAACATTTTGCAACAGCAACTCCACTGCGGGCCAGCCCCAAAACAACCACCTGGCGGCCCGCCCAAATTCCGGTATTTTTCATTACAACCACATCTCCAAGAAGACACCCAAACCGGCGAGTACCAGACCGAAGAACCAAAAGGTGGTCACCACCCGCCACTCAGACCAGCCGCACAATTCAAAGTGGTGGTGTAACGGGCTCATGCGAAACACCCGTTTGCCACGGAATTTAAATGAAGTCACCTGGATCATCACAGACAATGTTTCAATCACAAAAATTCCACCGATAATGGGTAACAATAATTCCGTTTTCGTAATCACGGCCAACGCTGCAATGCCGCCGCCGAGAGCCAATGAACCGGTATCTCCCATAAACACTTTAGCCGGATTGGCATTAAACACCAAGAATCCCAGAAGCGCTCCGACCACGGCCACGGAAAAAATCGTCACCGTCGGGTTGCTTTGCAAAATCCCGATCACGGCATAAGCGCCGTACGCACTCACTGCTGTTCCAGCCAATAAGCCATCCAAACCATCCGTCAGGTTCACGGCATTGGAAGCACCGATCATCATTAACAAGAGAAGAGGCAGATATAACCAATTCAGATGAATGGTCAAATCAGTAAAAGGAATGTCCAAGCTGAAAATATAGTTGTTGGGACCGCCTGTCCGCACTTCCAAAAGCACCCAGAAAAGAACCAAACCGATAAACAGCTGACCGAGTAATTTCTGGTTGGCGGTCAGTCCGAGATTCCGTTTCATAACCACTTTAATATAATCATCCAAAAAGCCGAGAATTCCGTAACCCAATGTCGCAAACACCAAAAAGAACAGGTCTGCGTTAATAATGGCATCGTTGTTGTTCAACAAGGTCAAACTGCTGAGCGGAACGGCCGTCAACACAATCGCGGTGAGGATAATCACTCCGCCCATCGTCGGGGTTCCCGCTTTTTTCAAATGGGCTTGCGGCCCTTCCTCACGGATGCTTTGACCAAATTTCAACCGTTTTAACACCGGAATGATCATCGGTCCCAGGATGACGGCAATACCAAAAGCAACTGCAAGTGGAATTAAAATAAATCGAAATTCTAGATTCCCCATAGTTCTTCCCCTACGCTCCTTCAGTCATATTTTTGACAATCTGATCGAGCCTCGCTGCACGTGAAGCTTTGACTAAGAGGATGGTCTCTGGATGTCCTTCCCGGAGCAATGTTTCTACAGCTTCATCCGGCGTATGGAAATGAACGAGGGCTTGATTGTCACAAGCTTTTGCTTTCATAGCTCCCTCATGAATCCACCGGCCCCGTTCGCCAATCGTATATAAGCGGTGAATGCCTTTTTCCATGGCATACACCCCCAACTCTCTATGATAATGCTCCTCTTGTTCTCCGGTTTCAAGCATATCTCCCAGAAGAGCCCATTTCTCTTTTTCCGGCTCAATCTCTGCCAACAAGTCCAATGCTGCTTTCATGGATGTGGGACTGGCATTGTAGGCATCATCGATCAGCAACATTCCATTTCTTGCCATCTTCGTCTCCAAACGCATGCCGGTCAGGGTCACATTTGCCAGGCCACGGACAATCTCCTCTTCCCGAAGTTTAAAATACCGGGCCACCTCGATGGCAAGCAACGCGTTTTTGACATTGTGCCTTCCCAATAACGGCAAAGTGAAACGGGTACCGGTTTTCCGGGATTGAAAAGAAACCCCCTCGGTTCCCCTGACCTCTATTTGTTCCGGAGATTCGTCAGAATCGGCTTCCCATCCGGTTTTGATCAACAGCCTGGACTCCTCTTTCAACAAGTTCCGAAGCAACGGTTCATCTCCGTCGATCACCAGTGCCCCCGTCGGGGACAGTCCATCTTTAACTTCCAATTTTGCCTTCGCAATTCCTTCCCGGCTCCCCAGATGTTCGATATGGGACTCGCCGATGTTGGTGATCACCGCGACGTCCGGACGGGCAATGTTCGAAAGGACGGAAATCTCCCCGCGATGGTTCATTCCCATCTCGATCACCGCAATTTCCGTTTCCTCCGGCATCGATAACAAGGTTAAAGGCACACCGATATGATTATTAAGATTTCCTTTCGTTTTATGCACCGCATATTTTTCAGCCAACAAAGATGCGATGAGATCCTTGGTGGTGGTTTTTCCATTGCTTCCCGTCACCGCTACGACTTTGGCCTGACATTCCGCGCGGTATCCGGCAGCCAGTTGTTGCAATGCTTTCAACGTGTCTTCAACCACAATGACAGGGAGGTGAAGCTCCGGAAACGGCCGGTCCTGCTGCCACAAGACGGCTGCCGCCCCTTTTTCTCCGGCATCCTTTACAAACTGATGCCCGTCAAAACGTTCGCCAACAAGCGGAACATAAAGCTGATTGGCCCGGATGTTCCGCGTGTCTGTCGACACCCCGCACACCAGCCGGTGAAGATCGACAGGGCTTCCCCTCCAGCTTCCGCCGGTTGTTTCCAAAATCCATTGACATGTACGTTGCATTTCATCATTCCTCACTTTGCCCACATGGATCGAATGGCATCGGCGGCCACTTCCCGGTCATCAAAATGATGGCGTACGCCGTTGATTTCCTGATAGGTTTCATGACCTTTTCCGGCAATTAAAATCACATCTTCCGGTTTGGCTTTGGCCACCGCTTCATAAATCGCTTCCTTGCGGTTTTCAACCACCAAATAACGGTCTTTGGGATACTGATCCACCCCGACCAACATATCTTCCAAAATCGTGACCGGATTTTCCGTACGAGGGTTATCCGAGGTGAAAATGGCCAAATCACTGTTTTTCACCGCAATTTCCGCCATCAGCGGACGCTTGCTGCGATCGCGGTCCCCACCGCAACCCACAATGCAAATCACCCGACCCTTGGCAAATTCGCGAATGGTGGTCAACGCATTTTCCAGGCTGTCCGGTGTGTGGGCGTAATCCACAAGAACCGAATAAGGCTGTCCCAAATCAACCGGTTCAAACCGTCCGCTGATTCCTTCCACTTTGGCCAAGGCCGACTGAATCTGTTTCAGGTCCATGCCTTCAATCAGCGCGACGGAAACGGCCGCCAATACATTATATACATTAAATTTGCCGACCAATCTTGACCGGATGGGAACTTCTCCGCGAAATGTCTTTAACGTAAAGGTCGTTCCCGAAGATGAAAACCGGATATTTTCCGCCGTGACGTCAGCAGGCTGCTCGATGCCGTAGGTAATAACCTGCGCCGGCGTCCGTTGCATGAAATAACCGGAAGCTTTGTCATCCGCGTTGAAAACGGCAAACGCATTATCTTCTAAATCTTCCGCATAAGCATTTCCCAATTGACTGAACAGCAAACTTTTCGCTTCGCGGTAGTTTTCCATCGTCTCATGATAATCCAAATGATCTTGCGTCAAATTCGTGAAAACAGCGATCCGAAATTGACAACCTCTGGTTCTTCCCATGTCCAAAGCATGCGATGAAACTTCGATGACAGAATACTCACAACCCTCATCTTTCATCATTCGAAACGTTTTTTGCAAATCTGTCACTTCGGGAGTTGTATTTTTGGTTGCAAACTTTTTCTTTCCGATTTTTGTCTGAATGGTTCCGATCACGCCGGTTAGAGAACCTTTGTGTCTGAGAAGCTGTTCAATCAGATAAGTCGTGGTTGTCTTTCCGTTTGTTCCCGTCACTCCAATCAGCTTTAATTCTTGCGTCGGATAGTGGTAAAATTTCGCAGCCACCACGGCCATCGCTCTGCGTGTGTCAGGCACTTGAATCACGGGAATGCCCGGCAAATCAACCGGTTTTTCCACCATGACCGCCGCGGCGCCGTTGGCCACCGCCTGCTCGACAAAACGGTGGGCATCCACCTTCGTCCCTCTCAGAGCAATAAACAAGTCTCCCGGCTGAACCTGACGGGAATCGATTTGGATGCCATGAATTTCGGTCATCAGATCCCCTGTCGTCTTGTACAACATTAACGGCCGGATTAACTCACATATTCGCATCTTCTTCCTCCTTTTCGACAACAGAAAGACAACAGAAAATGCCAGGGGTATTCCTGGCATGGTCTATTCACATACCCTATTTTAATCTCCTTTCTATCATTTGTCACTTTCCTTGGCAAGTACGCACTTTCCTGCAATTACCGGATAAACCCCCGAGAATTCAAGGAGTGAGCAAAATCAAGCCACAGAATCCCCTTAGAAATGTTTGCATTTTGTTTGCAAATTGTTTGCATTTAAGTAACAAAGAAGCGCTGGTTGACGAGCCAATCGGGGGTTTTCTATGAATCCCCCAAATAGATTTTGATGGTCGTTCCTTTTTTGACACGTTGCCCGGGCTTGGGCATTTGATCAATCACCTTTTGCCCGTTTCCATAAACTTGCAGCGGAAAGGAATATAAACTGGAACGAATTTCATCGATGTCTTGATTGACCAAATTGGGTGCCGGGACAATCGGGATTTCTGCCGGTCCGTTTTCCGGCGGGATTTGTTTGGTTCGTTTGGGGATTTTTAAATACCGCAAGCTGTCATCCAAAATATTGCCGACAATGGGGGCGGCAACCACTCCGCCGAATTGAATTCCCTTGGGATTGTCGACTGCCACATAGACGACCAATTGCGGATCATCCGCCGGCGCAAAGCCGATGAACGAGACGATGTGGTTATTTTGCATGTATCTGCCATCCGGTCCCACCTTTTGTGCGGTTCCGGTCTTTCCGCCCACCCGGTATCCATCCACAAACGCTTTCCGTCCCGTCCCCTTCGCCACGACACTCTCCAAGGTTTGCCGGACTTGGGCGGAAGTCGCTTCGGAAATGACCTGCCGTTTGACTTTGGGTTTGACTTCTTCCACCACTTTTCCGGTTTCCGGATCCACCCATGCCTTGGCGATGTGGGGAACCATCAGCTTCCCGCCGTTGATCGCGGCCGAAACGGCAGCCACCTGTTGAATCGGGGTCACTGAAACCCCTTGTCCGAATGCCGTGGTTGCCAATTCAACCGGCCCCACTTGACTTTCCTCAAATAAAATTCCGCGTGCTTCTCCATTCAGGTCAATCCCGGTTTTCTCCCCAAACCCGAACTTGCGGATATAGGAAAACAATGTTTCTTTTCCCAGCCGCTGTCCCAACGTGACAAATCCCGGGTTGCAGGAGTTTTCCACCACTTCCAAAAATGTCTGATGTCCATGGCCTCCCGATTTCCAACAACGCAACCGGGCACCGCCCACCTTGATGTAACCGGGATCATGAAAGTGATCCTGTAAATTCACTTTCTTTTCTTCCAGTGCCGCGGCCAAAGTGATAATTTTGAAAGTCGATCCCGGTTCATATGTTTTCCAGATCGGCAGATTCCGGTTATAAATCAACGGGTCGGTCACCTTGTACTGATCCGGGTGAAAAGTGGGACGGCTGCTCATCCCCAGAATTTCACCGGTATTGGGGTTCATGGCAATGGCCAAGGCATTTTCCGGTTGATACTGGGCCATCGCCTGATCCAATTCCCGTTCGATGATGGTTTGAATCTGGTAATCCAGGGTAAGCATCAAGTCCAGACCATCCTGAGGGGGAATAAACCGGTCCACCCCTCCCGGCAATTTGTCCCCGCTGGCGGTGGCACTGAACGAAACATATCCCTTTTTTCCTTTCAATTTTTCATCATAGATCAATTCCAACCCGGCCAGCCCCTGATTGTCGATCCCGGTAAATCCCAAAAGATGGGCGGCAAAACTGCCATGGGGATAATACCGTTTACTGTCTTCTGCAATGGCAATCCCCGGGAGCCTGAGCCCTTGAATTTGCCGTGCTTTCTCTTCCGAAATCTTTCTCCCCCACGGATGAAGTTTAACAATCAATTGCCGCTGTGTGATTTTTTCATAGATTTTTTGTTCGGGTGCCTGGAGAATACGGGCCAATTGCTTTGCTGTATCGGCCGGATCTTTGATTTGGGCCGGAATCGCCATGACGGAAGGGGAACTGATGTTGTATGCCAGCTTCTTTTGATTCCGGTCCAATATCTTTCCCCGTTTCGGTTCATAAGGAATATTCCGGCTCCACAGGTCTTTGGCTTTTTCCGCCAATTCCCCGCCGGCAATCAATTGGACGTAAGCAAGCCGTGCCATCAAAACCATAAATACAAATACGGAAATCAAAAACAAAGAAAACAATCGTTTTCGAACGGTGATTTGTTGGCCGTGCATCTTCCCCTTCCTCTCCTTCCCATCTCTTACTCTAAAACTATGAAATCCGCCGGAAAAAAATGACACAGCCTGTCTTCTTCCATAAAAAAAAGACCCGCTTTAAAAGCGGGTCTTTCCATCCCTTTATTTAATCGTCTCGGCGAATTTGTCATTTGGTTGTACTTGCCTGATTTGCAGCGATTTTTTCATGATCTCCCTGGCGATCGGAGCGGCCACTGTTCCCCCGGTGGCATTTTTGGACGATGACGGCTCATCAATGGCGACATATACGACCACTTCAGGCTTGTCATACGGGGCAAAACCGATAAAGGATACGATGTATTGATTCTCCATGTATCCCCCGTCCGGATCCGGTTTTTGTGCCGTCCCCGTTTTTCCGGCCACACCATAGCCCGGTAAATCGGCTTCGACACCGGTTCCGTTTTGTACCACCCCACGCAATAACTCCCGCACTTGTTTTGCCGTGGATTCTTTTACGATCCGACGGCTTTCGGGTTGAAAAGATTTCACTTCTTTTTTCAACCCTGGTTCCCATATCGATTTCATGATATGGGGGGTCTTCCAGACACCGCCGTTGGCAATGGCGCTCACGGCTGCAACTTGCTGAATCGGTGTGACCGAAATCCCTTGTCCGAATGAGGTGGTGGCCAATTCCGTGGCATACAGGTTCCGTCCGAAAAAGTATCCCCTTCCCTCTGCCGGCAGGTCGATTCCGGTTTTTTTCCCGTATTGCTCCGTGATATTTCCGAAACCAAACCGGTTGATGTAATCCGTTAATTTCTGTGCGCCCAACTTTTGCCCCAGAATGACAAAAGCGACATTGCTGGACAGTTTGATTCCGTCCCGAAACGTGATGTTTCCCCATCCGCTTCCGTTCCAATCATGGATCACCCGGTCATCCACCCGGATCGAGCCGGACGGGAATGTTTGATCCGGATTGAATATGCCTTCTTCAATCGCCGCGGCCAAAGTCACAATCTTAAAGGTGGAGCCAGGTTCAAACTGTCCTTGCACGGCCCGGTTGATACTGTTTTCGTCACTCAGGGTCTCGGCATACCGGTTCGGGTCAAAAGTCGGGCGGGATGCCATGGCCAAAATTTCTCCCGTATTGGGATCAGCGACAATCGCCGTTCCCCCTTTGGCCTCATGAGCACTGATCGCTTCGTCCAACTCCAGTTCCACTTGATGTTGGATGCGCGAATCAATGGTTAAGACAAGATCTTTCCCATGCTCCGGAGGCTGGTTTTTTTCCGGCTGATCCGTGACCATCACACCGTTTCTGGCCTTCAGGTATTTGATGTAACCTTCTTTTCCCCTGAGCCATTTATCGTAATATTTTTCGATGCCGCCAACGGCTGTGTCATCATACCGCAAAAATCCCAAAACATGAGCGGCCATGGTTCCGTTATACTGCCTCATGAAAGTGGGAAAAGCATAAATGCCTTGGATAAGCCCGTCCTTTTTTAAGGATTCCACCTGATTGAGTGTCTCTTCCGGATACTTGTACTTCCCATTGTACCGGAGTTCCACAGAGTCTGAATCCTTCGACAGCAATTTGACCAACTCGTCTTCTTTTATTTTCAACACCGGTGCCAGATACTTTGCGGTTTTTTCAGGATTTTTCACCTGCCGGGTGTCTGCGACAAAGTAATAAGCGTCCACTTCCCATGCCAATTGCTGCTGCTTGGTCCGGTCATAAACAGTGCCTCGTTTGGGGCGAAGTGCATCTTCTTT
The DNA here is from genome assembly GCF_038006465.1 of Thermoactinomyces sp. FSL K6-2592. Lineage (NCBI taxonomy): Bacteria > Bacillati > Bacillota > Bacilli > Caryophanales > Thermoactinomycetaceae > Thermoactinomyces > Thermoactinomyces sp. FSL K6-2592. Next base: position 1,124,012 of record NZ_JBBOVH010000001.1, on the reverse strand, counting down.
GATCCACGTTTCTTTGGCCGCCGCGAGCAATTTGTTATGGTCCACCGCTTGCAGCCAAAACAATCTTCCAATCACAATGATGAATCCCACGATCCAAACGAGCCCGATCAGAAGAGAACGCCGTTTGCTCTTCTTAAACATCGAACCCATGTCAAGCCTCTCCCATCTCTCTGACAAATATTGTGTCTATTTCGGCATCAGGGGCTGGTTGAAGGTAAGTATTTTGGTGCTGTCAACTCTAATCCTTTCTGTTCAGCAAATTTGCGAATACGCTCCACACTTCTTAATTTGTTGGCTTCTGTTTCCAATTGGAGATTCTCTTTTTCCACCTTTTCGATTTCAAGTTCCGTATTTTGAATCGCCACATTTAACTCCGACACTTTGGCATAACGCGACAAAACCAGAACAGCCAAAGCAACGCACAAAATAACGCTGAACAGGTAAAGCAGTCTTTCACCGGTCGGAAACGCTTTAAAAGGGGTTGGCCTTTTTTGCTTCCGCTCCACTCTGTAAGGCTTATGGAGCTGTTTTGCAGCCGAACCATGAAAACGATCCGCTCTCATATATAAATCCTCCTCACACTACCTGCTTCTTTCATTTTTATATTTTTTCCGCGACCCTCAATTTTGCGGACCGGGCCCGTTGGTTTCTCTCTATTTCTTCCGGACTCGGCAGGACGGGTTTTTTTGTAATCATCTTCAATTCCGGTTTTCTGCCGCACGTGCAGACAGGAAAATCAGGAGGACAAATGCATCCCCGGGATTGTTCCTTGAAAAACTGTTTACAAATCCGGTCTTCCAGAGAATGAAAGGTGATCACACTGATGCGCCCTTGCGGGCGGAGCAATTTCACACTTTCTTTCAACGCCTCTTGAAAAGCGTTTAATTCATCATTGACGGCAATCCGAATCGCCTGAAACGAACGACGTGCCGGATGAGGCCCCTTTCTGCGTGCAGGAGCGGGAATCACCTGCTTGATCACGTCCACCAGCTCCAAAGTGGTGCGAATCGGTGCTTGCTTTCTCGTCCGGACAATTTCGCCGGCAATTCGCCGGGAAAATTTTTCTTCGCCATATTCAAACAAGATGCGAGCCAATTCTTCCTCCGGCCATTCATTGACAACATGAAAGGCGCTTAATTCCTGTGACTGATTCATCCGCATGTCGAGCGGAGCTTCCTGGTGATAACTGAAGCCCCGTTCTCCCTGATCGAGCTGGGGGGATGAAACACCCAGATCAAACAACAAGCCGTCGACCTTTTCATAACCTAGTTCATTCACAACTTTCCTGACATGTCGAAAGTTGGTGTTTATCAAATGCAAGTTGCATGTGTGTTCTTTTAATTTATTTTTGGCATGATCCAATGCTTGCTTGTCCTGGTCTAATCCGATGAGGGTTCCTGATGGAGACAGTTGCTCGGCGATCAACTGACTGTGTCCCCCTCCGCCCAGCGTACAATCCACATAGATGCCATCCGATTTGATACAAAGTCCATGGACTGCTTCTTCTCTTAATACCGTTTCATGTTTAAACACTTTCATTCATCCTTTGCTACAAATCCAGATCAATCAAACTTTCTGCGATTTCATTAAACGATTCTTCGGAGTTACAGTAATACTCTTCCCATTGTTCTTTGCACCAAATCTCAACACGGGTGGAGACACCGATGATCACACACTCTTTTTTCAAACGAGCATACTCCCGCAAATGGGGAGCAATATGGATTCTGCCTTGTTTGTCAAATTCCACTTCGCTTGCTCCAGAAAAAAAGAAGCGCGTAAATTTACGTGCATCCGCTTTGGTAAAAGGAAGAGCTTTTAATTTTTGTTCCAGTTGCGTCCATTCGGAAGGAGGATAAGCAAACAAACAGCGGTCCAAGCCACGGGTGATCACAAAAGAAGATCCCAATGATTCCCTAAACTTCGCAGGGATGATCAATCTCCCTTTATCATCGATATTATGCCTGAATTCACCCATGAACATACCGCTGTCCTCCCCTCTGGCCTCCCTTCCTCACCACTTTCCACCACTCTCCACCACACTGGTAATTATACCACACGGAATATAAAAAATCCTGCACGCAATGTGCAGGATTCAACCGTATATTTCCTTTCATCTCCAATCAATCCAACTGCCAGCTTGCCAGATATTTTTCCTGTTCTTCCGTCAAGCGGTCAATCGCCACTCCATTGGCTTCCAGGAAATAGCGGGCCACTTGCTCGTCGATCTGATAAGGCACATCCAACACTTTCGGTCCCAATTCGCCATGATGTTCATGCACATACAGCAGGGAAAGCGCCTGCAGGGCAAAGGTCATATCCATGATTTCGGCCGGATGCCCGTCTCCCGCGGCCAGATTCACCAGACGCCCTTCGGCCAACAGGTAAAGTTTCCGTCCGTCAGCCATCTCATACTCCGCGATGTCTTTTCTCACCACGCGTTGTTTCACGGCCGCTTTTTCCAACTGTTCCACGTCGATTTCGACGTTGAAGTGGCCTGCATTGGCCATGATGGCTCCGTTTTTCATCACTTGGAAATGCTCACCCGAAATGACTCCTTTATTCCCCGTGGTGGTGATGAAGAAGTCTCCGTGCCGGGCCGCCTCCTTGATCGGCATCACTTCAAAGCCGTCCATGTATGCTTCCGTTGCTTTGACAGCATCCACTTCGGTGACGATCACTTTCGCACCCAAGCCTTTGGCGCGCATGGCAACACCCCGTCCGCACCATCCGTAGCCGACAACGACCACGGTTTTCCCGGCAACGACCAGGTTGGTTGTGCGGTTGATTCCGTCCCAAACAGATTGCCCGGTTCCGTACCGGTTGTCAAACAAGTATTTGGAATGAGCATCATTGACCGCCACCATCGGGAATTTTAATGTCCCCTCTTTCTCCAGGGAGCGCAAACGCAAAATCCCGGTGGTGGTTTCTTCACATCCGCCCAAAACATTTTCCAACAGGTCCGGACGTTCCGAGTGCAAAATGCTGACCAGGTCCCCGCCGTCATCAATGATCAAATCCGGTTTCGTTTCAAGCGTTTTGATCAAATGGTCTTTATATTCTTCCGGAGACGGGTTGTATTTGGCAAACACTGTCACGCCGGAATCAGCCAAGGCTGCGGCGATGTCATCCTGGGTGGAAAGCGGGTTGCTTCCCGTAATGGCCACTTCCGCTCCTGCATCCCGAATCAATTCAGCCAGGCAAGCCGTTTTTGCCTCCAAATGCAGGGAAATCGCCACTTTTTTTCCGGCCAGCGGCTTTTCCGAGCTCAACCGTTCCCGCAACCGGCTCAGCACCGGCATATGATCCCAAGCCCAATCCATTTTCAAGCGGCCTTGCGGGGCCAGGTTCATATCACGGACAATGCTGTTTTCTGCTGACATATAAATCCCCCTGTTCCCATATGTAAATCCGATAATCGTGGTTATTATACACGATTATCTTCCAAAAGGAAAAAGACTAAATCAACAGGACATGGACGGAACCATCCAGCCGCACTTCGTAAGAAGGCGCCCGCAGCAAAAAGTCAACCCAATCCATCCCGTGTTCATTCCATGCCCATATCATATTGTAAACCCTTTCCTGGGGTTTGTCGTTCGGATAAATTCCGTGAATCAGTTCGTCCCATTTCCGTAACGATGCGCGATGTTTCTCTTCCAGGCTTTTTTTGGCAAAACGGTGCAAGTAATCGATTTGCGCTTTGATTTTTTCTTCATTTTTTTTTCCGATTTCCCTCATATTCATGCCGATGGTTTGGTGCAAATAACCAACCAGCTGCTCATGATGCCCTATGATGGCATCCGCCGCTTCCTGAAACCGGTCGGTCAGATCCGGAGGCTGTTGCTCATCAATCCACTTCAATTTTTTCTGATTCAAATTATCCAGTTCCTCAAGCCCCAAAGCAAACTCGTCCATCCGTTTTTCCAACGCCGGGTCCATCATCGTGACAAACACGCGCGGAATCACAATCGGCATTTTCAGGCCGAGTTCGTAAAACGCCTCTTTCAACAGGGACCAATACGCAATTTCACCGGGTCCGGCCACGAAGTAAAGGGTGGGGAACAAGGCTTCCTGCATGAGCGGACGGGTGATCACATTATTGCTGAACAATGCAGGCTCTTGTTCGACCAATGACATCAATTCATCTTCCGACCACTTTTTCAGGCCGTCTTTGGTGGTCCACTGCCCCCCTTTTTGAAACAGGAGCTGCCGCTCGTCATCGACTTGAATGAACAAATTTCCCTGATCCTCTTTTAAATCGACCGGAACTTCCAGTCCCCTTGCAGCCAGACGGCCGGAAGCGTTCTGCACCGCCCGGGCAATCGCTTGGCTTTGCCGGATCATGCTTTTAAAAACCGGCACCTCCAGCCGGCGCAGATTTTCGTCATGGGAATCCACCAACAACAATCCGTACGGGCCGAAAAAATGATGGAACACTTTGGCAAACAAGCGGGTCCATGACCGTGTGCCAATTCCCCACTTTTGGCACTGTGCCAGCCATTCTTCTTTGTAAGGACGGTCCGGCAGGATCTTGGCCAATTGATCCAGCCAGTCCCGGTACTGTTTTTCATCCAGCCTACGCCGGGAAATGGGGATTTTCCGCTGATCTTTCACTGCAAACCGGTGTTTCACCGGTTCTTTCTCGCCGTTTTGCACCCATACATGGTTCACTTCCTCCAAATCATGGTCCTCACCGGCAATCCAAAAAACGGGAATCACCGGCTGTCCCAGTTGTTCCTCTGCCTGTTTTGCCAACCGGATAATGGTGATGGCTTTATAAAAAGTATATAACGGTCCGCCCAACAAACCGGCTTGTTGGCCCCCGATCACGACCATGCTGTCCTCTTTGGCCAACCGGTTCAAATTTCGCTCCACTTCGGGATGCAACAAATCCGGCTGATGGTAAGACCGGAGCACCCTGACCAATTCCTGACGCGAAACGGCCGGTTTCGATGTTTTCAAATCGCGGGCGCGTTCGTAAATGCTTTCCTCCTGCCAAGGATGGTACTGATAAAACGAACCGGCAAACTCCCGGTCGTGAAGAAATTCATCAAATATACTGGATTTCTTGGTCATTGCTATCTTTTGTAACCTCATATATAACTCCTCTTTAAAAGAAAAGTCTGATGCTCCACCGTTACAAAGTATATCACTTCAATTATTATAGTGGCTAACTTTTTTTGTCCCCAAAAACAGACTAAACAAAAATCCCAGAAAAGAAACTCCTGCAACAAACAAAAAGATGCGCACCTCTTCACCGATGAGCACACCGGGTTCAAACAAGCGGGCCGCCGTCACAAATCCCAGCGCTCCCCCGGCCGCCCTGAACATGCCGGCAGCCATCAATCCTGAACGGATCCGGCGGGGCGATACCCATTTGAACATATATCGGTGAACGGGATCAGCCACTGCAAAGCTCAGAAACCATCCCAAGAAACTGAACGCAAAAAGCATCCACCGGCTGTCCGGGCCCCAGATCAAACCCGCACAAGTGACGGCCGAAAGCAAAAAAGCCGTATAAGCCAGACGGTGCACATACACAGGATTGGACAAAAAACCGATGACAGATAGCGCCATCATGGCACCGGTCACAATCAAACTCAAACAGACCGCTGTGCCGTATGTCCCGGTTTCATACTGCCGGGCAAACCAAAAAGGAAGCAAGGTCAGAATCGTCCACAGAAACCCTTGCAAAGTGACCTGTATATATAAAATCCACAGACGCCAATTGGCAAACAGATGCGGTTCAAAAAACGGATAGCTTCCCTGGCGTTCAACCATCAACAGAGGAACCACCATTCCAATGGCCACAATCCAAAGCGGCAACACTTCTTTATGCAAGACTGAGGAGATCCCTCCGGAAAAATCGGTGCTGGTGACGGCCATCATCAAAAACAAGACGATCAACCCGAAAAATACGATGGATTCGCCGCCGACCCCTTTGCGGTTCGGCTGATCAACGATTTTCCACGTTTGGGATATCAACAGCACCAAAAAAGCAAACAAAATATGCAAAATAAAAACCGATTTCCATCCCAGGGCTCCTGCCAGCCCGGCGGATGCCAAGGGAACTGAACACCATGTGACTGCAAATGCCAGCATGATCAAACTGCGTTTGCCTTTGGGCATTTTGCCGAGTTTGCGCCGGCATTGCGAGGAGACAACTGGCACCATGCCGCCGGTTCCGATGGCCTGAATGACACGGCCGCACATGAACCATACCCACTCCACGGCCAATCCGGCGAGCAAGGTTCCAAGCACAAAGAAAGTGAGAGCCGTCCACAATACTTCCATTTTCCCTTTGGAAGCCACCCAGTTATCCATCATGGGCAAAGAAAAGGCAAAAAAAGCCAAATGGAGTGAAACGGCCCACACCGCCCAATTCATCGACAAATGGTACTCCTGGATAATCAAAGATAGAACGGGCACCACCGTCAACAAATCGAATGTGCTGAAAACCATGCTGATGATATACGTATCAAATGACAACGATTTGGGACGAGACAAACCAATCCCCCCACAGTACTCCTATCCATAATTGTCTTCAGTCTTCCCATTATAGCATGAACTTTTCTTTCTCCCGAATCCGTCCGGTCCACAGTTGATTGACGGGCAAATTTCTTTGGTGTTTGGCCCCCAAACGGACAATCGCCCCGTTTAAATAATCAATTTCCGTCGGCCGGTGGTGTTTCACATCCTGCAGCATGGAAGAAAAATTGGCGGAAGTCCGCCGGCAAACCTCATGAATTTGTTCCCATATCTGCTGGAACGGAAGCGAAATCCCTTCCAGTGACGCCACTTCCGCCACTTCTGTTAAAATCCCCTCTTTTTCCGCATCATATTTGGGGTGTAACAACGCACCGTTTCGGATTTCATACCAAGCAGTCATCGGATTGATCACGCAATTGACGGCCAACTTCCCCCAAAGCCTTTGCCGGATGTCTTCATCATATTGAAGAAGGTCTTTTCCCGCTGTTTCCAGCAAAGACCTGAGTGCCGGCGACGTTTTTTTATCCCCATCGGGATAAGAGCCGATCCAGCTCGTTCCTTTTCCCGTATGCCTCACATGATTGCCGTTTTTTAATGCGCCTTCCGTCGTAACCGCCAAATAGGTTTCGCAACGGGAAGACAACTGTTCCAACCATTTTTGGTGGCCCCATCCGTTTTGAAAAAACAACACCTGTGTTTCCGGGTGAATCACGTTTTTCAACAGGGGAATAACCGATGGCAAATGGTGTTGTTTCACCATCACCAAAATGACATCAAAGGGGGGGTCTTCCCGGATCCAACCGGCCGGCCGGGCCTTTACCCGGATTTTTTTCCGTTCTCCCGACAACGTTGTCAAGGTGATTCCCGTATTGTTTACTTGCCGGGCCTGACCGGCCGTACGGGTGACCAGCAAAAACGGACCGGTTCGGGGTGCAAGGCGTGCAGACCATAACAATCCCAGCGCTCCGCCTCCCCATACTGCTATTCTCACCGTTTCATCCCTCACTTTGGCTAAAAAAAGAGAGCCATTGGGATCATGGCTCGTAAACGTCTTCATTTTCTATCATAACCTTTTTCTCATACAGGGTAAACGGGATGTTTCCGTTGGCTGAATTGAAGCTGTTTGCTCGCATAAGCCTCGAAGCGCCGGCTTAATTCCGTCCGCAATTCATCCGGCTCCACAATGCCGTCAATCACCATTTCGCCGGCCAGACGGTAAATATCGATGTCTTGCTTGTATTCTTCCCGCTTTTCCATGACAAAACGGGTTCTCTCCGGTTCTTCCAACTCCCGGATTTTGTTGCTGTACACCGCGTTGACAGCCGCTTCCGGCCCCATCACGGCAATTTGTGCCGTCGGGAGGGCCAGGCAACAATCCGGTTCAAAGGCCGGGCCGGCCATGGCATACAATCCGGCGCCATATGCTTTCCGGACAATGACCGAGATTTTGGGCACGCTCGCCTCCGAAACGGCGGAAATCATCTTTGCTCCGTGCCGGATAATCCCGGCCCGCTCCACTTGCGTCCCGACCATGAAACCGGGGACGTCCGCCAAAAACAACAACGGAATATGGAAAGCATCACATAAGTTAATGAAACGGGTTGCTTTGTCCGCCGAGTCCACAAACAAAACCCCGCCTTTGACCTTTGACTGGTTTGCCACAATCCCGACAACCTGCCCGTCAATCCGAGACAATCCGGTGATCAATTCTTTGGCAAACAAGCTTTTGATCTCAAAGAACGACCCTTCATCCACCAGGCTTTCAATCACTTCCATCATGTCAAAAGGAGTGTTTTGGTGATCCGGGACAATTTCCGAAACGGGACGCGCCTTTGGGGACGGTTCCTTCGCTTCAACAGGCTCCGGGCTTGTCTGGTAGTTGGCCGGGAAATAACTTAAATACTTTCGTGCGGATTGAATCGCTTCTTCCTCCGACGAAACCAGCACATCCCCGCATCCACTCACGGTACAGTGCATCCGCGCTCCGCCCATTTCTTCCAGGGAAACTTTTTCCCCGATCACCATTTCCGCCATGCGCGGGGAACCCAAGTACATGCTCGCGTTTTTGTCCACCATGATCACAATATCGCAAAAAGCGGGGATATAAGCTCCGCCGGCCGCTGAAGGCCCGAACAAAAGACAGACTTGCGGAACCATTCCGGACATTTTTACCTGGTTGTAAAAAATGCGGCCCGCTCCCCTCCGGCCGGGAAACATTTCAATTTGGTCCGTAATCCGGGCACCGGCCGAGTCCACCAGGTAAATCATGGGGACTTTCAATTTCATGGCCGTCTCCTGAATTCGTATGATTTTTTCCACGGTCCGCGCTCCCCAGGAACCGGCTTTCACAGTGGAGTCATTGGCCATAACGCAAACCGTTTGGCCGTTGACCTTTCCAATCGCCGTCACCACACCGTCCGCCGGGAGATCACCGGCCATGAAGTTGGCAAACAACCCGTCTTCCAATTGAAACTCGTCATCAAACAACCGTTTCAATCGATCCCGCACGAAAAGCTTGTTTTGTTGCTTCAGCTTTTCATGATATTTGGGAGCACCCCCTTTTTGCACGGTTTCTTTGTTTTTGCGCAATTGCCCGACAACGGATTCTTTCACAAACCATCCCTCCCGGTTTATTCCCCGGTATAGCGGGGTTTTCTTTTTTCTTCAAATGCTTTGAGCCCTTCCTGCCGGTCTTTTGTCGGAATCAGCGTTTCATAAGCCGATGTTTCCAGAGCCAGCCCGGTCATGAGATCAGTCTCCAATCCGCGATCAATGGCCAGCTTGGCCTGCCGGACCGCAAGCGGTGCATTTTCTCCGATTCGTCCGGCCAACCGGCAAGCCGTCTCCAAAGCTTTTCCTTTCTCCGTCACTTCATTGACGAGACCCCGTTTTTCCGCTTCGGATGCGGTGATTTTTTGTGCCGTGAATATCCATTCCTTTGCCTTTGCTTTTCCGACCAACCGTGGAAGGCGCTGTGTCCCCCCTGCTCCCGGAATGATCCCGAGCGACGTTTCCGTCAGCCCCATCACCGCATGTTGTTCGGCAATCCGGATATCACAGGCCAAAGCCAGTTCCGTCCCGCCCCCGAAAGCGAACCCGTTGATGGCGGCAATGACGGGCTGCGGCATTTGTTCGATGCGGGTGAAGGTATCCCGAATCAACCGGATAAAACGGCGAACCTCCCTGTCATCCATCGTGCGGCGCTCCTTGAGGTCGGCTCCCGCGCAAAAAGCTTTTTCTCCGGCTCCGGTAATAATCACGGCCCGTGCCTTCGGATGATCGGTCAACGTTTCAATCGCCGACTGCAATGCCTGAAGTGCCGGCATGTTCAGGGCATTGTGTACTTCAGGACGGTTGATCGTGACAATGGCCGTATGCTCTTTCCACTCAGTGACCACCGGTGCCATCTTCATTCCCTCCCCCGCTTTCTTTTTTCTTGGCCACATAACTTTGCAACACTTTGGAGGGCAACGTTTTTCCCAAATACTTCTGCACATACAGGCTGGTTTCACACAGCCGGTCCAGATCGATTCCCGGGTCGATACCTTGCCTCTTCAGCATGTAAACCAGGTCTTCGGTGGCCAGATTCCCCGCCGCTCCCGGTGCGTACGGACAACCGCCCAAGCCGCCGAAGGAAGTATCCAGGGTGTGAATTCCTTCTTCCAGACAAACATAGGCGTTGGCCAATCCGGTCCCGCGGGTGTCATGGAAGTGACCGGCCAGTTTCGAAGCTGGAACCGCTGTCAAAAGGTCTTTCAACCGTTTTTTCACTTCAAGAGGCGCGGCAACCCCGATCGTATCGCCCAATGAAATTTCGTAAACCCCCATATCCAGAAGCTGTTCACAAATGTGAACCACGTTTTGAAGCGGAACATCCCCTTCATACGGACATCCGAAGACGGTGGAAACGTACCCCCGCACCCTCTTCCCATGTTGGTGTGCGAGTTGAACCACTTCCCTTAAAACCGGAATCGTGTCCCGGATGCTTTTATTGATATTCTTCCGATTATGGCTTTCGCTCGCGGACAAAAACACGGCATACTCATCGACGCGGGTGTCAAGGGCTCGCTTCAACCCCCGCAGATTCGGAACGAGCGCTCGATAGGTCACCGGCAAACGGGGAAGACCGGAAGCCAACCGATCGGCATCGGACAATTGGGGAATCCATTTGGGATGGACAAACGAAGTCACTTCCAGATGCTTTACCCCCGATTGAAACAAGCGCTCGATAAGTTCCTGCTTCACTTCGGTTGCCAACGTGACGGGCTCGTTTTGCAACCCGTCCCTCAAGCCGACTTCCACAATTTTGACATCCACTTGGATTACGCCACCTCGGATCAGAGTTTTTAAGAAAGCTCGATCAAAACATCTCCGTCACTGACAAAGGAACCGGATTCCACCTTGATTTCTTTGACAACGCCAGAATATTCCGACTGTACCGGCACTTCCATTTTCATCGATTCCAAAATCACCACATCCTGTCCGGCCTCCACTTTGTCCCCCACGGCCACCAATACTTGCATGACGGTTCCCGCCATGGTCGCTTCCACTTTGGCCATTTGACTCACCTCATTTTAAAATGTTTTGGATCAATTTCGTATCATAATTCCCTTGCTGAAACAGTTCGCTCTCCAACACGCTTTTTAAGAGCGGAAGATTGGTTTGGATCCCCTCCACCTTACACTTTCGCAAAGCTTCTCCGGCTTTTTCCAACACTTCCGCCCGACTGCAACCGCTTACAATCAACTTGGCAATCATGGGATCATAAAAGGGCGAAACCACGTTTCCTTCCTGAATCCCCGTATCCACGCGCACACCTTCTCCTTCGGGAAAAGAGAGTCGGGTCACTTTACCCGGCGAAGGCAAAAAACGTTTCGGATCCTCAGCATAGATGCGAAACTCCATGGCATGGCCCCGGCACGAAATTTCCTCCTGCTTTAGCGGCAAGCAATTTCCTTCCGCCAGCCGGATTTGCCAGTCCACAAAATCAACACCGGTGATGGCTTCCGTGACAGGATGTTCCACCTGCAAGCGCGTGTTCATTTCCAAAAAATAAAATTGTTCGGATGCATCCACCAAAAATTCAACCGTGCCCACTCCGGTAAACTGTGCCGCTTTGGCTGCTTGGACCGCCGCTTTTCTCAATTTTTCGCGGGTGGATTCATGAATGGACGGCGATAATCCCTCTTCGATCACTTTTTGATTCCGTCTTTGCACCGAGCACTCTCTTTCATACAAATGAACCACATTTCCGTGTTGGTCTGCGGCAATTTGGACTTCGATGTGCCTTGCAGGAGAGATCACTTTTTCGATAAACAAACCGTCATGGCCAAAATAAGCCTTGGCCCGGCTTTTCAGCGATTGAAAATGCTTTTTCAGCTCTTCTTCACTCAAACAAACTCGCATCCCGATTCCGCCCCCGCCGGCGCTTGCTTTGACCAAAACCGGATAACCCATTTCCCCGGCCACGGCGACGGCGTCATCCGGGCGGGACAAACCGTCGGAGCCCGGAATGACCGGAATTCCCGCTTTTTTCATGGTTTTTCTGGCCACGACTTTATCGCCCATCCGCGAAATGACGGAAGGATCCGATCCGATCCAAATCAGCCCGTTGGCTTGCACTTTTTCGGCAAACACGGCATTTTCCGATAAAAAGCCGTAACCCGGATGAATCGCATCCGCCTTGGTTTGAAAAGCGGCATCCAAGATCGCTTCCATATTCAGATAGCTTTTGGGAACCGGGGGTGGACCGATGCAGACGGCTTCATCCGCCATCCGGACAAACGGCATTTCCTGATCCGCTTCGGAAAAGACCGCCACGGTTTTTAACCCTTTTTCCCGGCACGTTCGGATGATACGGCAGGCGATTTCTCCCCGGTTTGCAACAAGTACCTTTTTTATCGACATAATTCACCTCTTTATTCTAAAATAAATATAATCATTATTAATGATTATATTTTAAATTGTTCTACAAAAACGGTTTTTACTCCTTCTCAAATAAATCAAAGTTTTGTGGTAAAATAGGGGGAACAAGAATAAAAATCTTAAAAATTCAGGGGGCAGGAACCATGAATGCTTTAAAAGTCGAAAGATTGAAAATTAATTATAAAACATTCGAGGAATTCCAACAATTCCATGAGTTCGGACTTCCGGAATTATCCATGTTGGAAGATCTGCAAGAGAATATGGTGGAAAACAACAGCCATTCCCCTTTTTACGGCATATACCAAGATGGAAAACTGGCGGCCAGAATCAGCTTATACCGGGTGGATGCCAAATATGACCGCTATTTTTCACCCGCTCAGGATTATTATGAAATTTGGAAGTTGGAAGTGTTACCCCCGTTTCGCCGACAAGGCATGGGAAAAGCGCTGGTCTCCTACGCCAAAAGTTTGGGATTGCCGGTCAAAACCAATGCCCGCTGCCGGACGGATGAATTTTGGAAAAAAATGGGCTTCACCCCCGTCAAATACCACCCGGAACGCGACCGCGGCGAAAGTCCCTATGTCTGGTTGCCGGAAGGGGTCGCTTTAAAAGATTGAGGGATTTTCACACCCATAAACGGAAAGACCCACATGTTTCAATATGCGGGTCTTTTTTTTACTTGTCGATCTGCTCCAGGGATTCTTCCCCCGGTTTGAACCGGCTCTTGTCTTGCAATTCCCCATCCCCTTGAATCGCCAGCTTGCGGGCTCTCTCCATGATTTGCACCAGGGTGCGGTAATCATCATTGACAAGACGGTAATCGCTCTTTACATCATTCAGTTGTTCTTTCATCTCTTGGTTTTCTTTTTCCAGCTTCCGGATCTGGTTTTCCCGTTCCTTCAATTCCTTTTCCAATTGTTGTTGTTGCCTTTGTAGTTCACTCACTTCCGTTTTATATTGACGCAAAAAGCGGATGATCTTATCGATGGACTGAACCATGTTTTCGGAAGACAAAGAATCCGGCCGGAAACGGTAACCGGTTTTGCCCCGTTCCTGTAACTTTTTTTGCCGCTGTTGCTTGGCGATTTGAATGGCGGATTCGTACTTTTTGCGTACCGTGCTGTTCCATCGGAATCCGCAAGCAGCCGGGGTTCTTCCCAACTTCTCGGCCACTTCCTCAAACGCGGATAATTGTGTTCCTCCTTCCCGGATATGCCTTAAAGTCACTTCCGCCAAAATCATGTCATCGTCAGGAGTCCAAGCATCCTGGCGTTTCACTGCCATAAACCGTACCTCCTATCCCTCTTAAGCCCCTCTCACACAAGGTCAACTTCCTTATCCTTACTATATGCAATTGATATAAATCATAGTATATGGATCTACTAATTTTTATTACCATCCGAATGTAGAAGTATACCCCAGCAGGGCGAAATAAAAGAAATCGAAGTTACGGTTTTCCTTTGTTCATTTCGTGCGGGTACGCTTTAAAAAATCGGAAACCGCCCGATGGTGACTCTCGCTTTCCCACAAAGCGGCACAATTTTCCGCCTCTTGATGCAAAAGCTCCGCAGTGTCTTTGCCCTCCCGGACTGCTTTGGCAAGCAATTTATATCGGGCAGTGACTTCCGGAGAACCTTTCACCAGGGAATCAACAAACCGCTTGACTTCATCCCAAAACCGGTCACGCTCCCATACCCGATCAACCAGTCCCGTCTCAAAAGCCTCTCTTGCCTCCATCACTTTTCCGGACAACAAAACCGGCAAGGCCCGTCCCGGTCCGATTTTTTTCATCAACCGGCTGGCGCCTCCCCACCCGGAAGTAATATGCAAATTCACCTGGATCATCCCGAACCGTGCCGAATCCGAAGACACACAAAGGTCGCAGCTGGTGGCAAACTCACACCCGCCTCCCACGGCAGGCCCCTCCACCGCCGCAATCGAAAGCAAATGCGACTGGTAAATCCGTTCCAGGCATTTTCCCATCCGCAACATGACGGGCCGGATTTCTTCCGTTTTGGTCATTTGGTGAAATTCCCCCACATCGCCTCCGGATAAAAAAGCTTTCTCATCGCCGTAAAATACAACCGCCTGCAATTGTTCATCCTTTTCCCATTCATTCCATACGGACTCCAACTCTTCCATCATCTTCTGATTCACTGCATTTCGGACTTCCGGCCGGTGAAAACGGATCCATCCGGTTTTCCCCGTTTTTTTCACTTGAATTGTCTCCATCATGGAACATCCTTTCTTCATTGCTTGATAGCCGCATGACACTGAGGGTATAATAAATCTGTCATCGTCTTCTGAGATCTCAACGTATCAGGGTACATAGAAAGGAGTGGGACCATGGACCGCATGTTTCGTGTTCTCGGTTTCTGGGCTTTTGCGATCGCCCTCATGTTCCTGGCTGGCCAAATGTACATCCCGGCCTTCCTTTTCATCGCGCAAACCATCCTCTTCACGGTATTGGGTTACATGCGTTTCACGGAAAAAACATATATGTATCTGTTTGGTGGTTATATGTTTATTTCCTTTATCGGTATGGTTGGGTATGCCACTTTCATGATGTAATATTTACGAAAAGATTGCAAAGCGTTTTCACTTTAAAAAACCTCATCCCGGCGGCTCTTTTCTTTGTGGTGAAAGCAAAAGAAAAGAGCCGTCTTTTTTGACGGCTCTTTTTCATGCTTCATCGATACTTGGAATGTTCACGGCCGGATCCACTTCTTGATCATAGTCGACGCCCTCTGTTTCAAAACCAAACAGCTGGAAGAAATCGCGGCGATATCCTTCAATATCCGAAATTTCTTCCAAAGTGGCGCTGTCGATCAACTCCCACTGCTCCATCACCGCCTGCTGCACTTCCGGCATCATTTCCAAATCATCAATCCGGATGCGCCCTTTTTCATCCACGGGCACTTCTCCGCCTTGGTAAAGTCTTTCCGAAAAGAGACGGTACATTTGCATGATGCAGTCTTCGTGCAACCCTTTTTCTTTCATCACTTTGTACAAGATGGAAATGTAAAGCGGAACAATCGGAATCGCGGCACTGGATTGCGTCACCAGGGCTTTATTGACAGACACAAATGCCCGTCCGCCCAAGTCTTTCAGTTTTGCGTCCAGTTCATGAGCGGTTTTTTCCAAATGGTCTTTGGCTTTTCCGACGGTCCCTTCCCGGTAAATGGGGAAAGTCAATTCCGGACCGATATAGGAATAGGCAATGGTGGTGACGCCTTCTGCCAACACATCCGCTTCTTTCAAAGCGTCCATCCACATCTGCCAATCTTCCCCGCCCATGACTTGAATGGTGTCATGAACCTCTTCGTCGGTGGCCGGTTCAATCGTCATTTCGGACACGTTTCCGCTGTGGAAATCCACCGCTTTGTTGCTAAAGGGTTTTCCGATCGGTTTCAAAACGGAATGGAAGGTCTCTCCCGTTTCCGGATGGACTCGCCGGGGGGCCGCCAGGCTGTAAACCACCATATCCACTTTGCCCCCCAAACGGTTTTTGATCTTTTGGATCGTTTGTTCTTTGATCTCTTTGCTGAATGCATCCCCGTTTATGCTCTCTGCCACCAATCCGGCTTTACGGGCTTCTTTCTCAAAAGCCGCCGTGTTGTACCAGCCTGCCGTGGCCGTCCGGTTTTTCACACTGGGTTTTTCAAAAAACACCCCGATGGTGTCGGCTCCGCAACCAAAAGCCGCCACTATCCTCGAAGCCAGTCCGTAACCGGTTGAAGAACCGATAACCAGCACTTTTTTCGGCCCGTCAATTTTGGGCCTGCTTTTGACATAATCGATTTGATTTTGCACTTGCTTCGCACAACCGTCCGGATGGGCCGTTGTGCAGATAAAGCCGCGAAATTTCGGTTTAATGATCATCTTTCATCCTCTTTCATTCATTTTTTTTCACCAGTGGATTTGGTCTGGATGAGCACTTGGAATGCTTCGCCCATGGTTTCGGGATGAATGAGCTGCTTGATGGCCCGAAGCCGCTTTGCATCCTCGCCAAACGGATCCCTCCCGGGGGATTCAGGCAGCCAGTCAAACACGCCCGCCTCAATCAAAAACCGGGACTGGGACCATAACTGCTCCCCCGTAAACCCGGCCTCCCGGCCCCATTCGATCAAATGGGAAAAATTCACGTCATATGTAAGATCCTTTTCACCCGGATCCGAATAGAAATCATGGCAAACCCGATGCGCTTGATAGGCGCGGATGGTTTTTCCCTTTTGCAGTAATTGTTCGCCGGTCCCGCCATAGTCAATGGTAACCAGCACTCCTTGCTCCATCCAGCCGGCAATTTCCTGCAGCCAGTCACGCGCCGCCAGACAGATTTCCATCTCTTGGCCTTCTTTTAATTTCATAAGCCAACTTTCCATTTGTTGACGGACGGGACTGTCTTCAGACAAAGGAATCCACTTTTCCTTCAAATAAGGCTTCCGGTTCATGGTGGTCACAAACGCCTCAGTCCATCTGCCCTGATCTTTTTTTATCCGATGAACCGGAAAAGCGTCAACCAGCTCGTTGCTGTAAATAAATGAGAAAGGCCGTGCAGGAATGTCGCTCAAGCGGTTGACGGTCCGAAAACCGACCGGGGACGAGGCGAAACGTTCTTCCAGCAAACGGCGATGATACGGGCTGGTTTCGATTAAGTAAAATGAGATCTCTTCCGGGGAAAAACCCTGCTCCATCAAACCTTGCGCAAACTGTTCGGCAATGCGGCCGTCACCGGCTCCCCATTCAACAATCGTCCAACGGGACCGGATTTGGTTTCTTTTCAGCCAGTCTGCAAAAAAACGGCTGAGCACCTTGCCAAACAGGTCACCCACGTGCGCGTTGGTGAAAAAATCACCCTTTTTCCCCAATTTGGTCTGTTCTTTTGCGTAATAACCCCATACCGGATGATACAACGCCTGTTCCATAAACCGGGGAAACCCGATGGCACGGAGGCGGGTCGATTCAATTTCTTGAATCAACCCGTCCAAGAGAGAATTACTCATGACAAGCTCCCCTTATGAGAAATCAAACACATTGGCGCTCAGGTACCGTTCGCCGGTATCCGGAGCCATGCAAACCACTTTCTTGCCTTTTCCCAACCGCTTCGCCACTTGCAGAGCCGTCCACACCGATGCTCCTGATGAAGGGCCGACCAGCAGGGCTTCTTGGCTGGCCAACTTGCGTGTGGTTTCAATGGCGTCTTCATCACTGACATGAAAAATTTCATCATAAATGGACTGATTCAACACCGGCGGGATAAACCCGGGGCTTGTCCCCGGAATTTGGTGCGGTCCGGGTTTGCCGCCCGCCAGGACGGGGGAGTTTTCGGGTTCGACCACCGCAATAAATAAATCCGGCAAATGAGATTTTAAATATTCTCCGGTTCCCGTAATGGTTCCTCCCGTACCGGCCGTTGCCACAAATGCATCGATCTTTCCTTCCATCTGCTCCAAGATTTCCGGTCCGGTCGTGTTGCGGTGAACTTCCGGATTGGCCTCATTTTGGAACTGATAAGGCATGAAGGAATTCGGAATTTCTTTGGCCAGTTCTTCCGCTTTCTTAATTGCCCCGGGCATCCTTTCCCTGCCCGGTGTCAACACCACTTTGGCCCCGTAGCCTTTTAAGAGTTTAATCCGTTCCTGGCTCATATTGTCCGGCATAACCAAAATGGTTTCATAGTTGCGCGCGGCACCGACCAGTGCCAATCCGATTCCGGTGTTGCCGCTGGTGGGCTCAATAATGGTTGCCCCCGGTTTTAAGACTCCCCGTTTTTCCGCATCCAGGATCAAGTTCAGCGCCGTGCGGTCTTTGACGCTTCCACCGGGATTAAATTTTTCCAGCTTCACATACACATCCGCCCAGTCCGGCTGAACCAGACGGTTTAATTTGACCATCGGGGTCCGGCCCACCAATTCCAAAATATTTTCCGCAACGCTTACTCTTTGCTGACGGGTCCGTTCCATTCCAACATTCCACCTTTTAAATTAAACAATTGTTCAAAACCTTTTTGGGACAAAACCTCTGCCGCGATCACACTCCGCCGGCCGCTCCGGCAAACCAGCAAGATCGGTTTGTCTTTGGCATGTTCCAATTCATGAAAACGGTTTTCCATTTCATCATATGGAATGTGGGCCGCTCCGGGAATATGCCCTTCTTGATATTCTTCATCCGTGCGCACATCCACCACCACATATTGCTCCGGGTCAAAAGCCTTGCTTAATTCTTTGGCTTCAATATCCTGATATTTGCTCACACCGGTCACTCCTTTGGTAAAATGGGTAAAATATGAATGCGAAGTTGGTCAAGGTTCAAGGGACCTTCCACTATCTTGCGGATTTTTCCCTCTTTATCAATGAAAAAAGAGCTCGGAATCGGAACAATGCCGTAAAGCTCAGTGACTTCACGATTTCGGTCCAACAAAACCGGAAAATTCAATTGATATTGCTCCACAAAAGAAGAAACAGCCACATCGGTTTCCGCAATATTGACGGCCAACACCTCAAACCCCTGGTCTTTGTACTGGTCATAAGCATTTTGCAGCGCCGGCATTTCTGTGCGGCAAGGTTCACACCATGTCCCCCAGAAATTGAGTAAAACGGCTTTTCCCCGGTAATCGCTCAGCTGCACCGTTTTCCCGTCCAATGTCGTCAGGGTAAAGTTGGGTGCCGGTTCTCCTTCCTGCAATCTGCTTTTTGAATCCTGGGTCACGGCCTGATATAAAGCATAACCAATTAAAACCACCATCACAAGAAACAAGATGCGCCGCACCCAGTACCTCGTTTTTTTGTCCATGGCCTCACCCGACTTTCTAATCCAATGTACCTCAAATCAAAATCCTTGAAAACCTGTGACTTTTGCCAGCCAGGCGGTGAAAACCGTCATCTGATCAGTATATAACAAAACCCCCAGCAAAACCATCAATGCCCCGCCGGCCTTCATCAATTTTTCCGAATACCGCAAAATCCAACGGGTTTTTCCCATGAAAAATGCCATCAGCAAAAATGGAATCGAAAATCCTAAAATATAAGCCGTCACATAAACAAATCTCATTTCCGGATTCAAAGCCGTAAGCGTGATGATGGCGGCAAAGATCGGGCCGATGCAGGGGGTCCATCCGGCGGAAAAACCGATCCCCACGGCCAGCGAACCCAAATAGCTGACATTTTTTTTGGACACCTGCCATTTATACTCACGCATTAAAAAAGCGGGCCGAAAAATCCCCAGCATAAACAAACCCATCGCCACAATGAGAACGGCCCCCAGCATCCGAATCAGATCCTGGTATTCTTTAAAATAAGCGCCAAACCAGCTTGCGCTGAATCCAATGGCATAAAAAATCATGGAAAAACCGATAAGAAAAAAAACGGTATGCAACATGACTTCCCGCATCCGGCGTTTTTCCTTCAGCTGGTTGACTGAAATTCCCGTGATGTAGGAAAGATAGGACGGATACAGCGGCAAAGAGCACGGAGAGACAAAGGAAAGCACCCCCGCTCCAAAAGCCAACCACCAGCTGACTTGCTCAACCATGATTTCTTCCCTCCCTTTTTCATTGCATCAGTTCTTGCACCGCAGAAAAAAGCTGTTTTTCCGAAACGGCCCCCATAAAGTGATGGGTGATTTTTCCGTTTTCATTGATGATAAACGTGGCGGGAATGCTGAACAATTGATATTGGTCCACACCGACCACCGTCCCGTTCCGGTCCCGGTCAAGGGCGACCGGAAACGTGTACCGGTGGTTGTCAAGATAAGGTTTGACATCGCTTTCATCGCGCTCCATCGCGGTTTCATTCACCATGATCACATTGATCTTTTCGCCGTATGTTTCATGCAATTTTTGGAAATAAGGCATCTCCTCCTTGCATGGCGGGCACCAGGTAGCCCAGAAATTCACGACGGTCGGTTTCCCCTGGTTTTGATATAACTCCACTTCTTCACCGGATAAGACGGGCAACTTAAAATTGGGCGCACAAAATCCTTGTGCCGGTTTGGGTTCCCCTTGGCACACCACCCGGTTCATCACGGAAGTCGAATTTCCTTTTGGTTTGTCAACGGCCATGAAGACGGCTCCTGCCACCGCTGCAGCCAAAACCGCGGCAATAACGGTTTGTCGCTTGTTCATTGCAAACACCCTTTGATGATGGACTCATTGCTTCGTTGTCCAAAGTATATGTCAACGGCCGGATTCTTTAAACCTTATTTACAGCATTCCGGTCACAAACGGATTATGCATCTGTTCCCTCCCGATCGTGGTTTCCGGTCCGTGTCCGCACAAAACACGGGTTTCTTCGGGAAACTCCATGATGATGTCGTGAATGGTGCGCATCAGGGTCTCGTGATCCCCTCCCGGCAAATCCGTTCGCCCGATGGAGTCTTGAAACAAGACATCACCGCTCAATAAAAGGGAATCCACCACATAAGTCACACTGCCCGGCGAATGGCCCGGCGTATGTATCACTTCCCATGATTTTCCGAGCAAAGTCAGCACCTCTTTGCCTTTCAGCAAATGGTCCGCCGGTTTCGCTTGCACTTTCGGCAACCCGAAAAACGAGGAGCCGTTCAGATCCGGATTGGTCAGCCAATCCGCTTCCGCCTCATGGACATAGACCGGAGCCCCGGTCAATGAACGAACCTCTTCCAGCCCGCCGATATGGTCAAAATGAGCGTGCGTCAACAGCACCGCTTCAATCTTGAGTTCCAATTCCTGAATCCGTTCAACCAATGGTGCCGGTTCCATGCCCGGGTCAATCACCACACCGCGTTTTTCATCCGGAAGATAAAGCAACCAAGTGTTGACCATCACCGGCCCCAATACAAAAGATTCCACCTTCATCTTCTCACCCCATCTCATTCATCGGATTTATGCTCATTCTACACTGAAAATGCGCTTTTCAGCAAAACGGTACATGGAAGTTCCGTTTTCGGACAAAATAAACACAAATATACGGAAAGGAAGTGGGACCGGATGAACACACTTCTGAAAACCATCAGCGGTCTTGCCGGCCTTGTCTTGATTCTTTCGGCTTGTTCGCAAAAAAATGAACCTCCGGCGGACAATGCATCGCCTTCACCCAATCAGCCACCGCAAACTGTGAAAGTCAGGCAGACCGCTCCGAACGAAAAGAAAGACCAGTCGTCCCAGGCCGTTGCAAACCGCCTGGTGACCATTGCTCAAAACGTCCCGAACGTCAAAGGGGCCTCCGCCATCGTGCTTGGCAAATACACCATTGTCGGGGTGGACCTGGATCCGACCCTGGACCGGGGAAGAACCGGCACCATCAAATATACGGTGGCCCAAGCCCTGAAAGAAGATCCGCAAGGAGCCAATGCACTGGTCACCGCGGACCCCGACATCACACAGCGGATCCGGGAACTGAATGAAGATCTTCAAAACGGCCGTCCGGTTCAAGGAGTGATGGAAGAACTGGCCGAAATCGCAGCCCGTATCGTTCCGCAACCTTCCAGGGAAACCGAGAAAAACGAACACCCCCCCTCGAAGGAAGATCAACAGCGGCTGAAATAAAAAAGCAAACATCGGGATTTTCCCATGTTTGCTTTTCTTCTTTTTCTTTTGTTAATCAATTGATCAAACTTGTTTGCCTTCCGCTTTCATAAAATATAGTATACTAGAAAATAGCCTATTTGATCCGTTAAAGGAAGATGCCTCATGAAAGTGATTTGCATTTTGTGTGACCAAGTTTTCCGTCCGGACCCGCTCACAGAGAAAAAAATCAAAAAGCATCCGCACCGGATTCAAATTTGTCCGCAATGTCACGAACGAATCACCAAACAAGTGACGGAACGGAAAAAAAATCAATCTTCAAAGACTTGATTGTACTTTGGTTCCGCCATGATGTCGCGGAGCAATTGTTCCGCCGTGTCTT
Source organism: Thermoactinomyces sp. FSL K6-2592 (assembly GCF_038006465.1). Classification (NCBI taxonomy): domain Bacteria; kingdom Bacillati; phylum Bacillota; class Bacilli; order Caryophanales; family Thermoactinomycetaceae; genus Thermoactinomyces; species Thermoactinomyces sp. FSL K6-2592. The sequence goes on along the minus strand of NZ_JBBOVH010000001.1, from coordinate 1,101,717 downwards.
TTGGGAAAATCTCCTCTTTTTCTTCTCCATCCACCTGATAACAAACCACATACCGGTCTTTTTCTTTTCTCTTTTCCAAATTTTCCACGCGGTGATCTTCCCGCAACATTTCCTCAAAAAACTGCACGGTGTCCCGTGCAGAACGATCGCTGGGCCTTGCATCCTGAACCACTTGAATTTGCAGCCAGTTAAACAGAGCATCCTTGAGTTGCATGGTCATCTCTCCCTGATTTCATGCCATTTTTTCGTCTTGTTCTTTCTTTCGCACCAGATAAAGCCGCAACCGCGTCACTGCAATCAACACCACCGTGACCAGCAGCGCGGGAACGATGGGCAGTCCCATCAGATGAAAAAGGGCGAGCAGCCAACAGCCGACAGCCAAAGTAATGTAAACCAACACCGTTTTTAACACGGGCAGCCGGACCGCAAATGCCGTTTTGTAAATCACGGCCGTTAACACCAAAATCACGAGATAAATGCCTGAAATCGGTAAAGAATTCAACCAGTTATTGAGCCATGCCAACATCTTACACCCCTTTTATCCTTTCAATTGATGGAGATATTTCATCTCTTCACTGTATTCTTGTTCATCCTCCACCGGCGTTTCCAGAACCACGGGCAATCCTTCAAAACGGGGTTCTTTCAGAAACAGCGACAAGGCTTTTTCCCCGATTTCCCCTTTGCCGATTTTTTCATGCCGGTCCTTCCGGCTTCCGGCCGGGGCTTTGCTGTCATTAAAGTGAATCGCCACCAAATTTTCAAGATACTTCGTCTTTTCCATTTCGTTCACAAGATCTGAAAAGGTTTCTTCCGTCCAGATCCCGGCGGCAAACCCGTGACATGTGTCAAAACAGAATCCGATTTTCTCCGGCGCATCGGTGGCTTCCCGAATGTCGACAAGCTCCTGAATCGTAAGTCCCAATTCGCTGCCTTGCCCGGCGGTGTTTTCCAGCAGCAGCTTGGTGTTTCCTTCATAATCCGCCAAAATTTTATTCAGTGTCTCCACCATTCTTTCACGACCGTACTCTTCCCCTTCCCCCACATGTTTTCCGCAATGAACCACCGCTCCGACAGCGCCGTAAGCTTCGGCAATCATTAAATCTTCCTTGATGGAACGAATGGTCACTTCATGAAGATCCGGTTTGGGGGTGGACAAATTGGTGATATAAGGTGTATGGCAAACCAACGAAATGCCGTGCTCTTCACAAAATCGCCTTCCCCGCCCGGCATCCGTGTGATTTAATTTTTTGGGGCGTAAGCCACGCGGATTTTTCGTAAACACCTGAAACGAATCCGCTCCCAATTCGCGGGCTTTTTGCGCAGCTTTGTAAAAACCTTTGGCAACGCTGATATGACAACCGATTTTCATGGACTTCTCCTCCTGTAAAGACAAAAAGCGCCTGAGGTAAAGGCGCCGTTCACGTTCATATTTTATCACTTTTCCTTTGGCGATAGCAACTTTCTCATCCGGTCCGGATAGTTGGTGATCACTGCGTCCGCCCCGGCATCCATCAACCGTTTCATCTCTTTTTCCTCATTCACCGTATACGGACGGACCCGGATTCCATGCCGGTGACAACCGTCAATCATCCCGGTGGTGACGGCCAGATGATGCGGATGAACCGCATCCACCCCCAGATACTTTGCATACACCCAAGGATCGACCATGCCGCAGGCGTAAAGCGCACCGGTTTGCATGCCGGGACGGGCTTGTTTCACAGCCAACAGCGACTCATGCCGGAAAGAAGAGAGAATGACCCGGCCCTGCACGTGAAACCGCTCCACTTCTGCAATCACTTTCTGTTCCAATCCGGGATACCGGATGATGCCGTTTTTCAGCTCGATGTTGATCTCAACAGGAACCCCTTCGAGCCTTTCCAGCACTTCACCCAATGTGGGAACGGGTTCGTTTTGAAAGGATGGATGAAACCAACTTCCATTATCCAGTTGTTTCAGCTCTGCCAGCGTCATGTCTTTGATCCATCCGGTTCCGTCGGTGGTCCTGTCCACTTTTTCATCATGCATCACAATCACATGCCCGTCGCGGCTTAAATGCACATCCAACTCCACGCCGTCCGCCTTGGCTTCCACGGCTTTTTCAAAGGCAGACAACGTATTTTCCGGAGCCGCCCCCGAAAAGCCCCGGTGGGCAAACACTTTGGTCAAACTCACCGATTCCACCCACAATACTTTCGTTCTTTCCTGTTGATTTCCACACGCCGCTTTGGCATTCCTTGTCAATTCGGGAAAAAAGATGCCCTCATCCCAACCGGACGGCGAGTTGGATCAACGTGCGCGTCATCACGCCGGTTGCCCCTTTGACGAATATCCCTTTTTCTTTGGGGGATTCAACCGTTCCGCCGATATCCAAATGGACAAACGGGGTGTCTCCGGCAAAAGCTTTTAAAAACATGCCCCCCTGGATGGCTCCGGCCGGAAAACCTCCTTCATTTTTCAAGTCGGCAATATCGCTTTTCAGATATTCATCATATTCTTCGTACAGCGGAAGCTCCCACACCTTTTCCCCCGCGATGCGTGCAGCTGCTTTCACTTCCTCTGCCCACTTCTCATCATTACTCATCAAACCGGTCACCTCATAGCCCAACGCCACTTGGACCGCCCCGGTTAACGTCGCAACATCAACAATCCGGGTCACTCCCAACCGTTTCGCATAAGCGATCGCATCAGCCAACACCACTCTGCCTTCCGCATCGGTATGTTGGATTTCAACCGTTTTGCCGCTAAAAGTGGAAATCACATCGCCGGGACGGTATGCTTTCGGACCCACTCCGTTTTCGCACACCGGAATGACAGCGCATACATTAAAGTGCGGCTGCAATTCACCGATGGCATCCATCGCCGCCAAGACCGCTGCCCCCCCGGCCATGTCGTCTTTCATTTCCCCCATCAAGCGTGCCGGTTTAATTTGCAATCCGCCGGAGTCGAAAGTGATTCCTTTTCCAATCAGCCCCAGAACTTCCTGGCTGTCCGGCGCGCCTTGATACGTCAGCACAAGCATGTACGGATCATGGGCTCCGGCTTGTGCCACACTCAATAACCCGTACATCCCCAGCTCCTCCAACCGGCCGGTGGTGATGATATCAGCTTTCAAATTGCGTTTTTCGGCGATTTGTCTTGCTTCTTCGGCCAATTGGTCCGGAGTCATGCGGTTGCCCGGTTCATGTACCAGATAACGGGCGTAATTGGTGGCCTTGGAAAAGATTTGGCCGCGTTGTTTTCCGGCTTCAAACGCCGATTCCCGGAGCGTTGCGTCGGAAATCCACACAGCGTTGATTTTCTTTTTCGATTGCTCTTGTTTATAGGTGTGATGCTCATAAGTACCCAATTCCATGCCTTCAACGACCGATTGTACGACATCAACCGGATTGTACCTTTCAATGACAATGGAAGGACAACCGATTCCCAAACTGTCAATGCCTTTCTTTTTGGCGGTGCGGGCCACGGCCGCCACGGCATCTTTAAACGCCGGCAAATCCAGTTTGCCCTCTTTGCCCAAACCGACGACAAAGACACGACCGGACGGAATTTTCCCCCAATTGTGAAGAGTCGTAATCTCACCGAACTTTCCGGTGATTTCCCCCAGCGAAATGAGATTGGAAATCCGAAAACCGAGTGCTTCATCGATTTCCCGGGTAACGCCCAGCAAAGATTCGCGCTTTTGAAAATGAAAAACCACAATCGCATCCGCAGACAATGAAGCAAGCGGTTCTCTCGTCAATTTCCATTCCATTCAAACGCCTCCCCAAATCGGTTTCTGGATGTCTTAAATTAAAAGTGCATTATCTCTGTAAAAATTCTTGCATGTAACAGTTTCGACAAAATCAGACCCGTTTCCTGTCTTGGATAAATAGACGAAATTGTTTTATAACAGACACAACTAAGCATCAAGCGGATTGAAATATGAATATATACAATATATATACTTATATACATCTTTGGCATGTTTGTTCTTTCGCCGGTTTTCGCACGATCAATAATTCTCATCCCTTTTAATTTTTATAATATTTAAATAATTTATCGCCATAAATAAGAGACCCACGTGAGCGGGTCCGGATGTAGATCATAACGCTTCCAGCATCATCATCTCTTTTCTGATTTCCTCCAGTCGCGCTTTGCATTGGTCGATTTTATTGGGATGGTTTTCTTTGAGAGCATCGTACAGGTTTAACAGCTCATAATCCAACTCCATTCTCAACACCAGGATCCTTTCTTCCGCATCCCGACAACGGTAAGCCTTCATCAAATCCTCCATGGTTCCGCTACACCCCTTATTTTTTAATCGGGTATCTTAGGATGCCTGCCATCTTGTTGCTTGGCTACAGCATTGCCTGTTTTTCAAGAAATAAACCTGCCCGGAAAAACGTTTTGTCCCTTCGAAATCTCCGGTTCTGATTTTCTATAATCTATGCTTAAAAACTTGCAAACGGAACGACACTTGACAAAGTGGATGATTTTCAGAATGGAACTGCCTTGTGGTAAGATAGTGATCAAAACGGAAAAGGGTGGTGAAAATCGATGGCAATTCCTTCATTTACGGAAGAAGATTTTGCTGTCTTTCAAGTAAACGGCCTTGAAGAACGCATGGGAGAGTTAAAGAAACGGATCCGGCCGAAGTTTGAAAGCATCGGGGAACAAATTACTCCGTTTCTTGAGCAAATGATCGGAGAACCGTTTTATCTGCATATTGCAAAACATGCCCGCCGGACCGTGAATCCGCCGGATGAAACTTGGATGGCCTGGGCCGCCAACAAACGCGGGTATAAAGCCCATCCGCATTTTCAACTGGGAATCCGCGACACGCATCTTTTCATCTGGTTTGCTTTGATTTATGAATGCGGACGCAAACCAAGTTTTGCCCGCAACCTTCGTATGCAATTGGACGAGATCTGGCCGGCGATTCCTGACCACTTCCACATTTCGGAAGATCACACCGTTCCTGAAACCACTCCCAAAAAGGATTGGGATGTGGAAAAAGGGCTGGACCGGCTGGAAAAGGTGAAAAAAGCCGAGTTTTTGTGCGGAATTCTCATCCCCCGGGATGAAGCGGTTTCCCTAAAAGGTAAAGACATCATCCAACGTAGCGAATCGGTCTTTCAAACGCTTTATCCTTTGTACCGGTTGGCAGTTTCTTCCTGACCTTGATTCTTGCCTGCAATCCTGAGGGTTTTGCAGGTTTTTTTATGGATTTTTTTCTTTTGTTTAAGAATGCTTTTTGTTATACTAACGGTCGTGCATGATTTACTCGAAAAGGCAGGCAACAGCAATGAACCAAAGACAATATCAAACACCACTGTTTTCCAAGCTGATTGAACACTCACAAAAAAATCCATTGCAATTCCACATCCCCGGCCATAAAAAAGGGCAGGGAATGGATCCGGAATTTCGCCAGTTTGTCGGGTCGAACATCCTGTCGATCGACCTCATTAACATAGAGCCGTTGGATGATTTGCATCTTCCCAAGGGGGCGATCAAGGAAGCTCAGGAGCTGGCTGCCGAAGCTTTCGGGGCCGACCATACCTTCTTTTCCGTTCAGGGAACCAGCGGAGCAATCATGAGCATGGTGATGTCCGTCGTCCATCCGGGGGAAAAAATTATTGTGCCGAGAAACGTGCACAAATCAGTGATTACAGCCATTATTCTGGCCGGTGCTTACCCGGTTTTTGTCCACCCGGAAATGGATGAGCGGTTGGGAATCGCCCACGGCATCACCGCCAGTCAGGTTCAAAAAGCGTTGAACCGACATCCGGATGCCAAAGCGGTGCTGGTCATCAATCCCACTTATTACGGAATCGCCGGAAATCTGCGCGAAATTGTCGAGGTTGTCCACCGGCACGGCATTCCCGTCTTGGTGGATGAAGCACACGGCGTGCTCACCCATTTTCATGACCGGTTACCTTTGTCAGCTATGGATGCCGGTGCGGACATGGCCGCAACCAGTGTCCACAAATTGGGCGGATCGCTCACGCAAAGCTCGGTGCTCAACTTACGGGAAGGACTGGTCAATCCCCACCGGGTGCAATCCATTATCAGCATGTTGACGACCACCTCCACTTCCTATCCCTTGCTGGCATCCCTTGATACCGCCCGCCGTTATCTGGCCGTAAACGGTAGTGATATCATTGAACAAACATTATATTGGGCCGATACGGCACGAAAACGGATCAATGAAATCCCCGGGCTGCATTGCATCGGGAGAGAATGGCTGGGAAGCGATGCATTATATGACATCGATGAAACCAAACTGCTCATCCATTTAAAACATTTGGGCATCACCGGATATGATGCAGAAAAATGGTTGCGGGAACATCATCGCATTGAAGTCGAATTGAGCGATTTATACAACATTTTGTGTCTGGTCACGCCGGGCGACAGCGAAGAAACGATTCTTCCGTTAATAGATGCCCTTCAGGATTTATCCGATCATTTTTATCAGCCTGGACGTTCCAATCATGTTCCCATTCAAACCCCGGAAATTCCGGAACTGGTTTTGTCGCCGCGCGAGGCGTTTTACAGCCCGACGGTGTCGGTTCCGCTGGAAGAAGCCGCCGGAAGAATCAGTGCCGAATTCATCATGATTTATCCGCCCGGGATCCCTGTTTTTGCGCCGGGTGAACGGATCACGGAAGAAAACATCGACTATATCAAAGAGCACATCCACGCCGGATTGCCTGTCAAAGGAACGGAAGATCCGAACGTAAAAATGATCCGGGTGATTGAATAAAAAAGAGGCCGCTTGATGCGGCCTTTTTTTATACCCACCTTTGTCCTTCTTTATCTTTAAGCCACGCCTTCCACTTGTTTTTCAGACGATTTGGACGGATGATCTTCGCAACCTTGGCAGGAACCGTACAAGGTGCCTGCTTTTTCTGATTCGACATAAGCAATCACTTTGTCGCAGGTTTGGCATACGATGACTTCCAACACAGGAACCCCCTCCAATAACATCTCATAAAGAGTGAAAACGATTCAATTATGATGTATTAATAGTATATTATGATATACTAATTTTGTCAAAGGAGAGGATGGGATGTCATATTCTTCATTTTTCCATTAAAAAAGAGCAAATCCGGAGACTTGCTCTTTCTGTCAATATTCCCGTTCGGCCTGGTTCCCCAATGCCGGGAGACAGCTTTTCAAAAAGATCGAAACTTCTCTCGCTTCATCCATGGATCGGAGATGGAAAATTCTTTTCAAATAATCTAAATTTTCGGCGTCTTCTAAAGAAAGCAACGAGGAGCGTCCCGTCTGCATACAAACCACTAACGGCTTTCCAAAGAACAGATTGGTGTAGACGATGCCATAATCATAACGGCCGTTATCCGAAATAAAACCGACAAATCGCACTTTGGCCTTTTCTGCCTCGTCATACAAACGTTCATAAAGGCTCATCTTATCTCCTCCTCGCTTTAATTTAGAAGAATATCATTTCAAACGCGAATCCTAAAATACAGAAGATAAATAATATATACCCGTATATTATCATGCTCAAACATAAATTTATTGATCAAGCCAACAAAACATCAAACAATTTGATGAAATATTCATACACATGTTAATATAACGAAAGAAGTATTGATATGAAGGAGCGATCGCCGTGAGTAAAAGCGCATACATAAAACTGGTTCCCGGTTCCAAACAAGAAACCATTGATTTGGACGGGGTCAAACAATTGCTCGACACCTACTGCGAAATGACCGGTCTGACGGGAAAACAATTGGGGTGGTCTTATGAAGCGGCGGCTTTTCCTTATGAGGTGAGCCACGAGGAGCAAGACGGCATTTCTTATCTATACCTCAAAGGCAAAAGCCCGGATAAATATAACGGCTTAATCATTGGAACAAGCAAGGAAGAAGCGTCGGGCGTCCATTATATCCAAATTGTTCTTCCTGCCAATGCATCCCACGGGGACCTTGCCAAAGGAAATGAGTTTTCCAAGTTTTTTGCCAAACAGTTAAAGGGAGAACTCCACTTGTTTAACGGCCGGGTCATGTATTACAACAACCGGAAATAATTTTTTTCCTCCACCTGTTTGTCCCTTCAGGTGGAGGAAAACGGTTAAAACAATCAATGGACGGACAATTCTTTTTCTTGTTCCACGGCCATCTCGATTTTGTAAAGCTCGGTCACATACTCCTGAAACTTGTTGAGATCCACCCGTTCATAACACTGTGCCAGTTTTAAAATGATTTTGTGTTCCTCCTCCCGGTCGCCTTCCTTTCCCGCCAACTCCCGCGCTTTTTCATAATACAAAATGGCTTCTTGATATCTGGCTTGTTGCAGGTAGCAATCGCCCAAAGCCATGTACGTTTCCCGGCTCACTTCCGTCTGCCGGGATCGTTCGCAACCCAAAGCGGCTTCTTTCAAGACTTCCTCCGCTTCGCTCCATCGGTTTTGCCCCAAATAACTGAGGCCCAGGTGCGTTTGCCCCCGGATTTTTAACAGATCGTTTTTCAGTCTTTCCTGCAGGCTCAATACCGTCAGGAAACAGTCTTCGGCCTCTTCCCATTTTTTGATCAACAAATACACCTTTCCCATCAATTGCCATAACCTGCACGCTTTTCCCGCTTTCCCGTTGATCCGCGCCAGTTCGATTCCTTGGATGGCATACCGGATGGCCTCGTCATGCAACTTCAACTTCATTAACACCTTGATGCGAACCATGTATAATTCCAACACAGTATCAACGCTCTCAATGCAGCTGATCTCCTTCCAGAATTTTTCGATTTGGCGCAACGCTTCTTCCAGACGGTTGGCTTCATTCAGATAGATGATGCGTGAAACCTGCAAAAGATATTTGTAATGGCTCCGTTGTCCCTCTTCCTTAAAGTGGCTGATTCCTTCCTCGATATAGCTTAATGCTTGATTCCATTCTCTGTTTTCATAAGCAATGCGGCTTAATTCATGGTAACTGGCTGCTTTGATGTTGGTCATGGAACGGTCTTCCCGTTGTTCCATGATCCGGATCGCTTCCAGAAAGTAGTTTTTGGCCTTCACCCAGTTTTTCTTCTTTAAATAAATTTTCCCCCGCAAATAATGAATCATGCCGGCCAGCTTATGATTGGCGGGCACATCCAATTTGCGAAGCCGTTCCAATCCCTTGTCCGGATTCATCAAATCCACCATGCTCTCGATGGCGGTCAACTTTAAAACCATTTGCTCTTCTTCTTGTTTTTCTTTGGCCAACAAATCATGGACCCGATCCAGATTCACATTTAACTTTTCCGCAATATACCGCACTTTTTCTTCATTGACATAAGTAATCCCCCGTTCGATATTGCTGATCGTGGAAGGAGAGATGAAATCGTCGGCCAGATCTTCCAGCCTCAGTCCCAATTCCTTTCTCCTTTTTCGGAGCAATTCCCCGATTTGAATTGGATGAATATAGTCCACGTTCTTCACCATCCCTGACACCTGATCAAATTTCACCACATATGTAACACTATATAAAATTTTCAGCTAATTTTTATGTCATGACGGGGTAAAGCACCCAAACATCCCCTGAAGAAAGAAAAAACCCCAACATTTTATGGGGTAATTAAATATTTAGATACGCTTATTCTACCATATTTTTTTGAAAAGAAAAAAGAATGAATCAAAAAAAGGAAATTCTCTCCCTTTATATCCTCTCAAATAGATTGACCACGATGAAAGCAAAACTGCTTCCCAAGAAGGTTCCGATCAACACATCGGTCGGATAATGCAAAGCCAGATACATGCGGGAGAATCCAATGATCATGGCATATGGAATCAAAATCATCATCATGACGGACGAATGAAGGGCAAACGTCATGGCAATGGAAAAAGCGGCTGTGGTATGGCCGGAAGGAAAAGAATAATCCGTCAGCGGATTTGGAAATGTGTGCAAATGCGTTAATTTCAGATAAGGGCGGATTCTTGGCTTATACTTTTTCAAAAACCGGACGGCCAAATGGCTTGTCCCCAGCGCAATCAATGCCTCCAACGCCCATCCTTTCACCGGCTTGGGCATAAAAAGAAGCCAGCCCAACAAAAAAACGATGGTCGCCGTGGCCCCTCCCAAATGGGTCACCCGGGGCATGAGCCAATCCAACAAACGACACTTGAAATGGCAATTCACCAGTTGGATCAAAAATTGATCCGATCGGGACAACCAGGATGTCAAACTTTTCATCAGACCTCACCTCCGTCTGTCTCAGCACCCCTGATGAAGAAAAACGATAAAAAGAAAAAGTAAATAAGGTGTTAATCTTGGGAGAAGATTAACACCCGTTTTCAGCATTGGTGATTGCCATGGTGCAACTCTTCCAAAAAGGATATATCCATCATTCCGTCGCCAACCCTTCCAACCGTTCTTTTATGTAACAACACAGGGTGGTTTGTTTTTCCGGATTTTTCTCAGCAGAAACGCCTTTTTCGATTCCTCCCGACTGAAGCAGCATTTCCCAATGATTCAGCCATATTTTATTGCTTGGTGGCATCAGTACGATCAGAGTCATGACAGAAGCTACGATGATCAAAAAAGACGTTTTGTTCATTTTTCACTCCTTATATTAAAACGCTTCGTCCTGTGTTTTCATTTTAAAAAGGAATACGGAGAGGGTCAAGATTCCACGGCTTGTATTCTATAAGATTTATTGAACAACATGGATCAATCTGGTCACAATTGTGGAAAACAAACATTCAGGTCCGGTAAACTGTTTAATTTTTTCCAACACCTAAAAAAACGACAAATCCGATCCTTGATCTTCCGCTCCCGGAGACGAAAGAAAAAAAGATCGCTATAATAAGATAAGGAATTTTTAACCAAAGACAAAAAGGTGGGATGCAGAGTGAGTACACTGATCGCCATCCTCTCTCTTCTTCTGAACGGGGGGGTTCTCTATTTTTTGTACCGGCAATCGCTCACGAAAACGAAAGAAAATCCTTGGAACGATCTTTTTTACCAGCTGCAAACGCTCCAAGCCCAGCAAGAAAAATTGGAAAAAAGAGTGCGGGAAGAAATGGGGTACAACCGTCAGGAGTGGAATACGTCTTCACTGGAAAACCGGAGAGAATTGCAGCAGTCTTTCACCACGTTGACCAAAGCCACTTTATCCACGCTACGCGAATCGGCATCGCAACAAAAAGATCTCTTGGACAGCTTTTCCAAACAACTGAATGATCTGACCCGGATGAACGAACAAAAATTTGATCATCTCCGGACCCAAGTCGAAGAAAAACTGGCGGCCATCCAAACCGAAAACCAGAAAAAACTGGAGGAAATGCGCAAAACGGTGGATGAAAAGTTGCACAACACCTTGGAAAAACGTCTTGGTGAATCCTTTCAATTGGTCAGCGAACGTCTGGAACAAGTACATAAAAGCTTGGGGGAAATGCAAAATCTGGCCACCGGTGTGGACCATTTGCGGAAAATATTATCCAATGTCAAAAACCGCGGGGTGTTGGGCGAAATTCAACTGGAGAATATTTTGGAACAAATGTTGTCTTCAGAACAATATGAAAAAAATGTGCGTGTCAAAGAAAACAGCAAGGAAAATGTGGAATTTTGCATCAAACTGCCTTCGAAACAGGAAGAAGGGAAATTTGTATTGCTTCCGATCGACTCCAAGTTTCCCCTCGCAGATTATCAGCGCCTGTTGGAAGCGCAGGAAAGCGGAGATGTCCATCAAATGGCCCAGGCCGGAAAAAAACTGGAAAACCGGGTCAAACAAGAAGCCAAAAAGATCAGCGAAAAATATATATCCCCCCCGAAAACAACGGACTTTGCCATTTTATTTTTGCCTTTGGAAGGTTTATATGCCGAAATCTTGCGCCGTCCGGGATTATGGGAAAGCATTCAGCGCAAATACCGTGTCTCCATTGTCGGGCCGGCAACATTGTCCGCTTTTTTAAACAGTTTGCAAATGGGCTTTCGCACTTTGGCAATTGAAAAGCATACCCATGAAGCTTGGGAATGGCTCAGCATTTTAAAAAATGATTTGTACCGGTTCGGAGACTACCTGGCCAAAGCACAAAGAAAAATTGAAGAAGCCGGAAAAACCATCGGCCAGGCGAGCCGGCAAACGGAAACCATGAAAAAGAAACTGAACAAAGTGGAAAACCTGCCCCAACCCAAAAGCATCCCCCCGACTCCGGCCGATCCCGAAACGGATGAATTAACGGATCAGGGGGAGTGACCGTGGAACAGGTTTTATCATGTGGTGAAACCGATCCGGCCGGAAACGGGCGGGTGGTTCAACACATAACGGGGTGTTCCTTGGGCAGACACAGACAGGCGACGCACCGGCTGCCCAAGGATGGAGTCCCTTTGACCGAAAACCAAAAATCTCAGATAATCATTCTCATGAGGTTCCCCACCATGATCCCGATATAATTGCCCACCGCGTAACCGAAGATCCCCATTAACACGGCGGGAGTCATTAATGAAGCCCAACCTTTGGACGATGCCAGCGCAAGGGCCGTCGATGGCCCTCCGATGGCCGCCTGGCTGGCCACCGCCAACATCTCCACTTCCAGTTTGAACCATTTCCCCACACCGAAAACAATCAGTGCATGTATGGCGATGACAAGAACGAGAAATAGAAACACCACCGGTCCTTTTTCCACCAATGTATTCAAGATAGTCCCGGCGCCCATGGTGGCAAAAAACAGATGAAGCAAATAATTCCCGATCGCCTCTCCCCCTTGCAACCGGGAGACCGGCGTAAACCAGGCCAACAACAGAGCCAATGTGGTATACCAGATCACACTTGGAATTTCAAGGCCGCTGGCTTGCTGAATCCATGGCGTGACCCATTCGGAGACTGCCACGATGGAAAAGGCAACCGCAAGCATTGCCGCCAGATCAAAAATCGTCACTTTTTTGGGTTGGAAGAAACCTTCACCGGCTTTTTCCCCTTTCTCTCCCTTGTCCTGAACCGAAGGGTAAAAGCGGCGGAATAACACCGGAATCACGGCTGTCGCGACCATCCAGACGTTGGTCATGATGTTGTCGGCGGCAGCTCCGGTCGCATACATGGTTTCTGATGTTTCAAGCGCTTTTCCCACCGCCGCATAATTAATCCCGCCGCCGATGTAACTGGCCGCAAATTGGGCGGTGATTTTCCAACTCTCTTCCCCGATCCGGCCGGCCGTCAAAAGCCCTCCCAACACTGCCCCGCAAACGGTACCGATGGCGGCGAGGCCAAAAGCGATAAACGCCGGTTTTCCCAATCGGCGCAAATTTCGAAAATCCGTGGATAACAGTAACAGGACAATGGACAGCGGTACACCGTAATCTCCGGCAAATTGATAAACGGGATTTGATTCCCCCAAAGAAGAAGGAATCACATGCAAATTGACCAAAACCGCCCCGCCGGTGATCACCAGGATCGCGGTTCCGAGAAAAGAGAAAAAACGGTATTTTTGATCCAGCCAAAAGCAAAACCAAATAAGTAAAGTGATTACGGCCCCCACTCCCAAAGGGCTGGTGATCCATGCATCTTGATTCATCCAACTCCTCCTTTTCAAACTCTTTGCTTTTCCACCATTATCATACATTCAATAAAAAAAGTCTTGGATAAAAATATCCAAGACGATACTGATCTACTTCCACTCCGTTTTTCTGTTCACCATTTCGACCGCCTCTTCAATCCGGCTGAGCACTTCTTGTTCCGTCCGTCCGGTAATCACCATGGTCACGACGTAATCCACGCTCGTGCTGGCTCCGGCATAAGATTGCCCCGGTTTGGCGAGCAACCGGTATTCCGTGATCCATTCCGGCAATTCTTCCGCTTTGGGTCCCTTTACAAACGTGCCGTATTTCGGGGGAATCCCGACAAAACCAAATTGGGTTTTTGGTTTTTTCTCTTTCTGCAACCGTTTTGGCAGCTGAACCGGTATCCCGCACTGGGCTTGTACAGAAAATTTCGTCAAATCAACCCCGAAAGCTTGGCGATACTCTTCGCAAATCCGGGATCCCCCGGTGCGGCAAGCCACCTCACACAAGACCAATTCATCATCCGGTGTATGGAACACTTCGGCATGAAAAGAAGTGTGCTCAGGCGTCGGCATTACTTTCAAAACGGAACAAACATACTCTTGCATACGCGCCGTCAGCGGATTTTGCGGTGACAACAAATAACTTCCCAAATATTTGCCCTCGTGAAAAGCCAAGCAATCATTCAAATACTTGGACGGCCAGCATAAAACGATTTCGCCGTTTAGAATCAAACCATCAATATGATACATTTCTCCCTCAATAAATTGTTCCACTTCCAGATTATGCTCCAAGCCTTTGGTCAGGTACCGGATGGTGTCGCGGTCATTCTCCAGAACGGTGGTGTTCCTCGACCCCATTCCGTCAACCGGCTTCACCACCACCGGATAATGATGATCCTGAATAAACGCATACAAATCAATGGCTGAATTCAAACGGGCATATTGAGGAACCCGAATGCGTGCCTCGCTTAGAATGGATTTCATTTTGACTTTATCGCGGAACGCGATGGCACTTTCCCAGGATTGCCCTTCAATCCCCAAATATTCCCTCAGCCTGGCTGCCCGCAGGATATCTCTCTCGGCCGTTGCAATGATGGTGTGATACGGATGTTCGCGGTACAATTGCAAAGCTTGAAATTCAATGGCAGAATTATAATCATAATTTTCAAAAGCAAAAACTTGGACATATTGAGTAAAATCCTTGGCATAAGTGGTGTTTGTCATGAGATACAGATCCTCATTCAGTTCCTTCAACCATTGGTTATAAGGAACATCATAATGGGGCAATCGGTTGAAAATCAGTATACTCAAATTGTTTCCCCCTTTTTTCTGTCTTCTTGAGGATCTCAAAACACCGATAAATGAAGCAAATTCATGAACCCCCGACATTCAGGGTGCTCCTCTTAATATTAGAAAAAACGCTATTTTATGTCAATAAATATATGTAGAAAATGATTAATTTTCTTTTAATTAAAAATACCTTGCGAAACCGGCTTCGCAAGGCTCAAGAGATCGTGGATCTATAAGTCTTTTTTGGAGAACGAATAGGGAAGCAGTTTTCCAACGGTCGTCTCCATGACATCCCCCTTCAAATTGGACAGATAAACCGGCATGTCCGTATAGCAAAACTCTGAAAGCACCTGGCGGCACGCACCGCAAGGCGAAACCGGCCCGTCTGTATCCGCCACCACGGCCATGGCGGAAAAAGAACGTTCGTTTTCTGAAACGGCCTTAAAGATGGCGGTCCGTTCGGCACAATTGGTCAGTCCGTAAGAAGCGTTTTCAATATTGGCCCCGCGGATCACTTTCCCCTCTTTGGTCAAAAGAGCGGCGCCGACTTTAAATTTGGAATAAGGGACATAAGCCCGTTCCATCCCTTTTTTGGCTTCCTCAATCAGTTGGTCACGGTCCATGGATCTCAACCTTTCTGCTTAATGCTTATTTTGCTTCCATGATTTTGACTCCGGAACTGGTTCCAATGCGGTTGGCTCCGGCATCAACCATTTTCATCAGATCCTCCAGGCTGCGTACGCCTCCGGATGCTTTCACGCCCAGATCGTCTCCCACCGTTTTGCGCATCAGTGCGACATCTTCCACGGTGGCTCCTCCTGTTGAAAAACCGGTCGACGTTTTGACGAAATCCGCCCCGGCTCTGGCAGCTATTTCACATGCCCGGACTTTTTCTTCATCCGTCAACAAACAGGTTTCAATGATCACTTTGGTCAACGCTTTTCCTTCGGCCGCCTTGGTCACTGCACGAATGTCTTCTTCCACTTCTTCATACCGGCCGCTTTTTAACAGACCGATATTGATCACCATATCGACTTCCGTCGCCCCGTTTTCAATTGCGTTGCGGGTTTCGAAGGCTTTGGTCTCCGGTGTGGTTGCCCCGAGCGGGAATCCGATCACCGTACACACCTTCACATCAGTCTCTTTTAAAATTTCACAGACCTGCGGAACCCAAACCGGATTGACGCATACGGACGCAAAATCATATTTTTTGGCCTCTTCCGCCAGACGGACAATCTGTTCCCTGGTTGCATCCGGTTTCAACAAAGTGTGATCGATCAGTTTGGCAATTTGACTTTTTTCCATTTCTTCTTCCTCCTGTCATCCTTGAACAATGTCGTGAATCAAAGCAGGCGGTTGAACCGGTTTTTGGCTGATCGCATAAGCCTGTTCCACTTTTTCAATGACGTCTGTCACCGACGAACGGTTGCTGTGAATGGTGACGAGTGTCTCTCCTTTGCGGACGGAATCGCCGATCTTTTTGTTTAACACCAATCCCACCGCCAAATCGATTTCGGATTCTTTGGTGGCCCGTCCGGCTCCCAGCATCATGGCGGCCGTTCCGATTTCATTGGCTGTGATTTCGGAGACATATCCGTCCTCTTTCGCTTTCACTTCCATCGTATACTTTGCGGTCAGCAACTGCTCCGGATGATCGACATACCGGTCGTCCCCGCCTTGCGCCCGGATAAATTGCTTCATGGTTTCAAGCGCTTTTCCGTTGTTCATGGATTCTTTGAGCAATGATCGGGCTTCTTCCGGAGTTTGGGCTTTGCCGGCCAGGCAAACCATGTGGCTGCCCAACGTCAAACAAAGCTCTTCCAGATCTTTCGGCCCTTTTCCTTTCAACGTGTCAATGGCTTCTTTGACTTCGAGGGCATTTCCGACGGCGAAACCGAGCGGTTGGCTCATATCCGAGATCACCGCCATGGATTTTCTTCCCACATTGCCGCCGATTTCCACCATGGTCCGGGCAAGTTGCCGCGCATCTTCCATGCTCTTCATGAAAGCCCCGGCTCCCACCTTCACATCCAATACAATGGCATCCGAACCGGAAGCAATTTTTTTGCTCATGATCGAACTGGCAATCAGCGGAATGGAATTGACGGTTCCGGTCACATCCCGCAAGGCATACAACTTTTTATCGGCAGGCGTCAGCTTTCCGGACTGGCCGATGACGGCGACTTTATTTTGATTCACCAGCCGGATGAATTGCTCATTATCCACCTCGACATGAAATCCGGGAAAGGATTCAAGTTTATCAATCGTTCCGCCGGTATGCCCCAGCCCGCGGCCGGACATTTTGGCAACCGGCACACCGACCGAACCCACCAGCGGCGCCAGCACCAATGTGGTGGTATCCCCCACGCCTCCGGTACTGTGCTTATCCACCTTGATCCCTTCAATGGAAGATAAGTCGATCTGCTCTCCCGAGCGGACGATTTCCATGGTAAAATGAGCGGTTTCCTCAGGAGTCATCCCTTGAAAATAAACCGCCATCAAAAAGGAGGCCATTTGATAATCCGGAATCTCTCCCCGGGTGTAACCTTGCACCAAAAACCGAATCTCTTCTTCGGTCAACGCCTTTTTATCTCTTTTCTTTTCGATCAAATCGATCATCCGCATTTTCCTAACGACTCCCTTCATTCTTTATCGCACAAAGCCATCCGACTTATTCCATTCCTGCCTTCAAAGCAAATATATCAAAGGGGTGAACATATGTAAATTAAAATATTAACAAATGTAAAACCAACATCTTTCCAATCCTCTTTCTCCTTATTATGATCGGCGAAACGGAAAATAAAAAAGAGCATTCAATCCGAATGCCCCGTATCGTCGCTCATTCGTTTTCTCCGCCGCTTTGTTCGTGAAGCAATCGGGCCGTGTGCTGATCTGTGATCAACACGTTGGCATACCGTCCCCGCAAAGCCCCGCGGATCGCCTTCACTTTATTCAATCCCCCCGCCACCAAAACGGAGTGCTCCTTTTTTCTCAATTCGTCCAATTCAATGCCGATGGTTCGTTGATTTAAACGTTCATCGCAAATCTTGCCGTTTTCATCATAAAAACGGGAGCAAATATCCCCGACGGCTTTGGCGGAGAGCAGTTCCAACTCTTCCTTGTTCAGATAACCCAACCGGAACAACAGGGAATCGGACAACGCTTCCCCGACGGTATAAACCGCAATATTGGCCTGTCTCCCCATTTTCAGCAGTTTTTGAATGTGCTTGTCGGCTTCGATTGCTTCTTTCACCACCGCCTTGTCGACAATGGCGGGAAGCGGGAGATAATGCGGAATCGTTCCGTAAGCTTGCCCGAACCTTTGCATGATTTCCGAGGCATAAGTATGCTCCGCCGAGTAACTGACGCCTCCTTTTAATTGCACCACATGCACATGATTGACCGGCTTGTGCTTCAAATGAAGCGCAACCTGATACAAGGTTGTCCCCCAGGCAACACCGATCAAATCCCCGTCTGCAACGATTTGGTCCAAGTACAAGGCCGCCTGCCTGCCAAGCATTTTTTTCACCGTTTTTTCGTCATAGTTGTGAACCGGTACAATCAACACTTTTTTCATCCGGTATCTTTCTTTTAAAGCAGCTGCAAGTTGATCCAAACGAAGAGAAGGATCCACGATTTCAATCCGCACAATTCCTTCTTCTTTGGCCTGTTGCAAAAGGCGCGACACAGTCGGACGCGAAACCCCCAACTGGTTGGCGATTTCCTGCTGGTTGTAATCCTCCTGGTAATACATTTTGGCTGCTTGTATCAACATCTTGAGTTTTGTTTGGTCCATATTTTCACCCATCATCAATTCGTCACGCCCATTATAGCACGGATGGAATCCGGAACTCATCTTTCGCCGCCTTCATACGATGAAAAAAAAGTTTCCTTCCGTCTTTCGGTCAAGCGGACAAGAAAACACTTCCGCATTTTTCGACGGGAACTCCGGCAACGCTCTATTTTCTGAAAGGTTATTTTTATTATTTTTTAATATAAATTCATTTTTACAATAATGAATAAAATTCGTTAAACTTTTGTAACAAATTGAAAATAGAATCCTAACTGAAAATATTTTAGTATAGAAAGGATGAGCCCATTGCTGAAACGTGTATTGTCTCTGGCGGCCATCTTTGCATTGGGAACGTTTATGTCCATTCCGACCGTATCCAACGCCAACGCGGAGACGGTTCAAAAACAGCCTCAGGAAATTATCGTAAAATTCAAACAAAACGCAACATCTTCTGACGTTTCCGCCTTGCATGCCAAAGCAAAAGCCTCCATCACTTCCACCAATAAACAACTGGGTTATCAAGTGGTGAAAGTAAACGAAGGTCAAAACATGGAAGACGTACTGAAACAATACCAATCCAACCCCAATGTGGAATATGTGGAACCCAACCATGAAGTGCATGCCTTTTTCACTCCGAATGATCCCAGATACAGCGAGCAATATGCTCCTCAACTCGTCGGTGCTGAAGAAGCCTGGGATGTGACCCAAGGTTCTTCCAATGTGACGGTGGCCATCGTGGACACCGGGGTTGACTACAACCATCCCGACCTGCAAGGAAAAGTGATCAAAGGAAAAGACTTCGTTGACAACGATGACGACCCCATGGATGAAAATATGCACGGAACGCACTGTGCCGGAATCGCGGCTGCTTTGACCAACAACGGCGTCGGGATTGCCGGTATGGCTCCGAAAGTGAAAATTCTGGCAGAACGTGTTTTGGATGCGAACGGATCCGGCACCCTGGATTCCGTTGCACAAGGAATCACCCATGCCGCTGACCAAGGTGCTGACGTGATCAGCTTGAGCTTGGGATCTCCCCAAGGCGCTTCAACATTGGAAAATGCCGTGAATTATGCCGCAAGCAAAGGAGCTGTTGTGGTGGCGGCAGCCGGGAACGAATCCACCAGCGCTCCCAGCTATCCGGCTTATTATGAAAAAGCCATCGCAGTTGCCGCAACCGACTCCAACGATAAAATCGCTTCCTTCTCGAACTATGGAAGCTGGGTTGATGTAGCCGCTCCGGGGGTAAACATTTTATCCACGGTTCCCGGCGGGGGATACCAAACGGCTTCCGGAACTTCCATGGCCACACCGCTGGTTGCCGGTCAGGCAGCATTGCTCGCCTCCCAAGGCAAAAGTGCGAGTGAAATCCGTCAAGCCATCGAAGGAACGGCTGACCAAATCTCCGGAACCGGCCAATATTGGGCACACGGCCGTGTCAATGCCGCAAAATCTGTCTCTCAATAATGAAGTCGAAAGCTGTCTGTGATTTCACAGACAGCTTTTTTTGATCAGCGGCTGAAAAAATTCATGAGGATACCGGTTTAAAAAATGAAACATGCCGTTTGCCGACTTTAAAATGATGAACCCGGTTGAATCCCTCATGCTCCGGTTTTATCTTCTGACCGGTAATAATGACGGCGACGGAGTTGTTTAAGTCCATCGCTTTCCGCAGATTTTCAAACAGGGATTGGACCGGATTTTCATCATTTCCACGCCAGGAAACCAGATTCCCGTATGGAAGATCGGTGATGATGACCTGGACCCGTTGGACCGGGTTTTCATCCGGCTTCGTGATGTCCCTTTGAAAACAAGTGATTTGGATGGGTTCCTTCTTCAAATAAGCTTTTAACACCTGCACACTGTCCAACGCTTCTATATGCGAAGGTTTTCCATACTCCTTAACGTATTTCCGGATTTCTTCTTCTCTGCGACGAAGCCCTGCAAAAGAAAGCAAGGACAGATTTTTCCGCGCAAACGCCACCATTTTTTCATCATCATCCGAAGCCGCGATTTCACGGATCTTGGAAGCATGCAAAAAACCCAACACGGTCAACAGATAACCCGAACCACAACACGGATCATAGAGCTTGAACCCGTTTTTTTCTTCATTTAAAAACGATTGCGCCCGGTAAAAAATTTCGCTTGCCAACCGGACGGGAAACGGCGCGGAACCGGGGACATTGTACAACACCCGTCCGCTTGCAAAATCACGATAATCTTTCTTTTCGATTTCATAATGATACTTCATTGAATCACCCGATTGTAAATGTTATTCCTTTTGATTGAGAAACGATGTAACAGTCCGCACGAATTTGTCCGGCTGTTCTCTTTGCGGCCAATGCTTGCATTTTTCAAAGATCGCCAAGGGGAGATCCGGCGCATACACCTGAAATTTTTTGACAACGGTGCCAGTACTCCCTAGGACAGGCAGGCGGAATCGATGCCTCCCCCATGCAACAAAACAACAGGCGTTCCATTTTGATCCGGACAGGCTGTATAACCACTTACTCCTATTAAACCATTTTCCTTTGCGCTGATAAATCCGCTTTCACAGTGGATCAAAAAAACCGGGCAAACGGTGCTTCCATTTCTCCCTGCCCGGATCATCAGCTGTCATCAGGAGTGTTGCAATGCCACTTCAAATTTGATTTCTTTTTCATCCGTAAGATTAGGCTTATAAAGGAGCACATATTTTTCTTTTTGGGGAACATCAAAATAGAGGACGCCTTTTTTCGTCTCCCCTTTTTGCAAATCGGCCTTCATAAACCCGTCATCATAGGAAAAATAACTTTGCAATGCGTTCCCGTCCTCATCATATAAATTAAACGCTTCTACCCCCACACTCACCGGTTCATCCTTCTGGTTGGCCAACTGAAATTGAACCGCCAACACTTTTCCCTTCTCCGGCGGAATATATTTGTTTCCGTTTTTTAAAACGGCGCTTTGGACGGTGATCTCCAGCCCGTCAACAGCCGCGGTTTCACCGGTTTGAAACACTTTTTCCTCTTTGGTCGGTTCTTGTTTCTCCTCGGCATCCGTTTTTTCCTCACTGACCGCCGCGAGATTTTCCGCTTTCGGCTCCGCTTTTTGTCCTTGCGTGGAGCAACCCGTCAACACACCCCCTGCGAACAAAAGCGTTGCCCCCCATAAGATCCATCGCTTCATCCAATCCCTCCTTACCTTGGTCTCCGGATAATTCATTCGTATTGAAATCAAAAGTTTTTGTCCGGACCGGACAACCGGGATTGGATGAAGACACAAAAAGCCCGCTCCCCTCATGGAAATCCCCCCATGAAAAGAAGCGGGCTCCGGCCGGCGTCAATTTTGAAACGGATCTGACACAGCGTATCCGTTTACCAAGCAAAAACCCCTTCGCAAAAGAAGGGGTTCGATTTGGTGGGCAGTATTGGAATCGAACCAACGACCTCTTCCGTGTCAAGGAAGCGCTCTCCCCCTGAGCTAACTGCCCAAGTTTTGAATAGTTTGTGAATAGAAAAGGAAGTGATATGGTGGGCCCAACAGGACTCGAACCTGTGACCGATCGGTTATGAGCCGACTGCTCTACCAACTGAGCTATAGGCCCATTAAAGATGGCGGAGCTGACGGGATTCGAACCCGCGATCTCCTGCGTGACAGGCAGGCATGTTAGGCCTCTACACCACAGCTCCACATTTGGTTGCGGGGACAGGATTTGAACCTGCGACCTTCGGGTTATGAGCCCGACGAGCTACCTGACTGCTCCACCCCGCGTCGTTTTCCGCTTTGTCATCAGCGACATGTTTTAATATACAATAATTCTCTGGAACATGCAAGGGGTTTTTTAAAATTTTTTTCTCCAAATGTACCGCACCCCGTATTTCCCTTTTTTGGAGCGGAATACTTCCACTTCCTCCGGGCTGTCGTAACCATACAGCCACCAATCTTCCTGCATGCGTGTTGCCAGGCAGCGCGCTTGAAACGAACTGTCAAACAATTTGGCCCAATAAATCCACTTTGTCATTTTTCACACCCTCCCTGTATGTCTATTTTTTCCGCGGCGCTTCCTTTTCATGCCTGGATAAACGCATATTTTTGCCTGGTTTCATAACCGTTCAATGTGAAACGCATAAAATAAAACAACCATTGCAACACCTCTACATTCCCTCCTCTGAGCAGGCAGGCCGGATCTTTGCGGCCTGTCTTATTCTTTGCAGACAGATGCGTTCTGCTTAAATAAAAGTTATAATAATAGGAGTCACTATTTTGAGGAGGGATTCAGATGTACTACGGCATTGTTGCCTTTCCACAGAAACATGTCCAAGACAAAGTAAACGCTTTACGAAAACGCTATGATCCGCATTATTCCTTAATTCCCCCGCATATCACTTTAAAAGAGAAATTCGAACTTTCTGACGACAAACTCGAGAAAGCGGTTCAAGATCTGGAGAGAATCGCCAAAGAAGTCAAAGCGTTTCAAATTAAATTCCATAAAATCAGCCACTTTCATCCCACCAGCAACACCATCTATTATGCCATTGAAAATGGAGAGCCTTTGGTCAAATTGCACAATAAAATCAGCGAGGTGTTTGAAAGCGTCGAAGCTCCCTACAAATACATCCCTCATCTCACGATCGGGCAAAAAATGGCGGAAGATGAGTTGCATGATGTTTACGGAAGCTTGCGAATGAAAAATGTGCAAATGGAATCAAAAATTGACCGTTTTCATTTGATGTACCAATTGGAAAACGGTTCTTGGAGCATTCATCAATCTTTCCTGCTGGCCAAGGACTGAGAAAGGAAGGTATGCAATGGCAGACACCACCGTAAAACAAGCGACCGGCTCCAAAGAAATGGAGCTTGTCTATTCGATCCGGACCAAGGTGTTCATCGAGGAACAACAAGTGCCAAAAGACTTGGAAATGGACGAATGGGAAGAAAAATCCGTCCATTTCCTTGCCTGGCTGGAAGACATTCCCGTCGGAACCTGCCGCCTCCGTTTTATTGACCATGATACGGGCAAAGCGGAAAGAGTGGCCGTTTTAAAAGAGTACCGAAAAACCGGTGCCGGCACGAAATTGATGGAGGCATTGGAAACCTTCGCCCGGCAAAAAGGGGCCAAAAAAGTCTTGCTGTATGCGCAAGTCTCCGCGTTGCCCTTTTACGAGAAGTTGGGTTATGTCGCTTTTGGCACCCCGTTTGAAGATGCCGGGATCTTACACATGCGGATGGAAAAAATTTTCTAAAGATAAAGGCGATGTTTTTTCAAGTCCTTTATGACGGAGATGTCTGTTGTGCATGTGCCCAGCGGCGCGTGATACATGGAACCGTTTCGCTCCCCGTGAAAGTCCGAGCCCGCTGTTTTCAGCACTCCCAGTTGATCCGCCAACTCCTCATAATGTCTTTTTTGATCGGCCGGATGATCAGGATGGTTCATCTCTATGCCATCCAATCCTTTCTCCACCAAGAGCGGGATCAAGTCGTCTTGCTCATAAAGACCGGGATGAGCAATGACGGCTGCTCCTCCGCTTTGATGAATGCATTCAATCGCTTCAAACGGAGAAATCCGCTCAACCACCGCATAAGCTTTCCCATCTTTCCCCAAATACTGATCAAACGCTTCGTCCATCGTTTTTACGACGCCTTTATCGATCAATACTTCGGCAATATGCGGCCTCCCCGGATTTTTTCGGGCATTTCTTTTCTTTTTGGCGATGACCTCCTCATAAGTAACCGGAATCCCCAATTCGTTTAAACGGTCAATGATTTTCAAATTGCGTTGATGCCGGGCTTCTTGCTGTTTCTTTAATATTTTGAGGAGACGGTTGTCATACATATCAATATGGTATCCCAGCATGTGAATTTCTTTCCCCTGCCACATTGTACTGATTTCCACACCGGGCACCACTTCAATTCCCCGTTTTCTTCCTTCTGCCCGGGCTTCTTCGATTCCCTCGACGGTATCATGGTCGGTGATGGCGATCCCTTTCAACCCGGCTTCCTCCGCCAGCTGCACCACACCGGCGGGAGAAAACAAGCCATCCGAAGCCGTTGTATGCACATGTAAATCCACTTTCCCCATGCAAAACCCCTCCATTCATTGATTCAAAAAACAAACCGAAACAGCCCCATCCCTTCGCCTTTCATCCAGATCCGCACCGGAACCGTCCGGTTCTTCCGCTTTTCAAAAGACCATGCCTGCATCTTTTGTGCCTGCTCTTTCGTCAAAAAAACAACCGGCTTTAATGGATAAAACCTGACTCCCACCTTGACCGGCCTCAACAAGGCATAGTATGTGCACCCTGTCCCCGGTCCATCCGTCCCGGACCACTCAACACGGCATTCGGCCGCATCTTCCAGCAAAGAGCGAAGCTTCACCGTTTGGCCTTCTTGTTGCATCTCATATAACGAATAATAAGACGCAATCAACTTGGAAGCATATTCCCAATAATCATGAAGCTTGGCTTCTTTCAGTACGAATTCCACCATCCTTTCCTGTTTGACATTAAAATAGTCATACAAAAACCACTGCTGAAATATTTGTTCGGGGAGAATGTCCGCTGTTGATTCTTTGGTGCGTTGGTAACCGGTACATCGCTGAAACCAATAAAGAGCCCGCATCTTTTCCCGGATGGAAATCAACCGCCGGGCCCATTGCTCCACTTCTTGAAGCATGGTTTGAAACTCTTTTTCTTTTTGCCGCTGCCATTGCTCCCGCCAATTCGTAAAGTGAATCATTTCATGGTTGGAATTGGAATGCATCCGGATTCACTCCCTCTGTAACATCAAACACGAAGTCCGGCATGAAATCAAACTCGATGGAGGCATGTCCAGGGGCAAACAACGCATTTCAATCCCTCCTGCGGGCAGGATTTTCATCCGGACAAAGGAATCCAGGCCCGTTGAATTTTGTAGTACAAAAAAAGAGTACCCGCTTCAGACCGGGTACTCTCCTCACTCAACACCTTTTACTTCCGTTTTTTGATCTCCTCTTTCATCCGTTCCGCCAATTGCTTCGGGTCCTGATTGGTTGAACGCGTATTTTCATTCACACCCAACTCACGACCCACTTCATTCATCAGTTCTTCGACCTGTTTTTTATTTTGCCCTTGTTGATTGTTGCGTTGTTGTTTTTGATCTTTTTCCCGTCCAAATAATTGGTTGAGAAAGCGGAACATTCGAAGATCCCCCTTTTGGTTGAGTGATATGCTTATTATTTTCTTTTTTGTTCTTTTGCATACAAAAAAGAAGCCACTCCTTGCTATGGCTTCTTTTTATCATTTCTGACTTATTAGTTGTGCCGGATTGTCAAAAACCACCACCGGATAGACCCCGTCGATCTGCGTAAAATAACAACCCGTTTCATTTTTTGCAAGCTTTCCCCGGATCCAAAAACGCTGTTCTGTTGTAAACGAGGGAACCGCCGACAGATGGACAGGTTTCCATTTCCCTTCCAGATAGACCACCGGTCCGGAAGAAGAAAAAGTAAACATCGACATTTCCTGTTTCTCTTCAACCGTTTCCGGATTCTTTTCAGCCTGACAAATGCCATGATCCAAAAGCCATTTACGCACTTCAACCGCAACCGGCAAGGTACGGATCAAATAAATGTAAACTTTCCGGAACACCGGATAAACGTGAGCCATCTTTTCGCTTTCCAACCAGCGGAAAAAATACTTCAGTGTGTTGAGGAAAACGCGGGAACCCTGAGGTGTGCATTTTCCCTGATCCAAATACCATTTACTGAGAAAATGAATAAACGCCTCTTCATCCAAATGCTCCCAGCGAAACCGGTTTCCGAACCGGGAGGACAGGTATTGGTACAATTTATCGATCGATTGGCTGTACAAAGCTTGCGTCCCTTTTTGGAAAGAAGAAACATATTGAATGAAAAATTGTTCAAATTGCTGCATGACATACAAAGGCAACGTTTCATTTTTCTCCTCCAAGACAGGCCATCCGGAGGTTTTTTCTTCTGAAACTTTTGGCCCTGTTTGAACAGATTTTGAATTTTCCATTTCTTCTGCACGTTGAATGGACCAACCAAAAACTCTCCAACCGTTCTCCCAAGTCGTATACTTATTTTCTTCTTCCAAGTGGTTGTATTTCTCTAGTTGCAAAAGTATCTCCCCTCTCATCTCATGCAAGAAGGATGTATAAGGGCCAATCAGTTCATAATGATTGCCGATTCGGACAAACCGCCCGAAAATCAAAGGTGCCGGCGGATATTCTCCTGCCGGATGCTTCACCGTCATCTCCCCGCCGCCCGTCAGCATCCGATAGACCGCTTTTTGTTCATCAAAATCCAACAACTCGTAACAAGTAAAGCGGGATTGGCAAAAGCTTTTTGCAAGTCGTTTTTGGTAGGGATTTTTTTTCATAAGTGTGGAGGCCCAGATCTCTACGGGACGTTTATGATTCAGGCTGGGTGCATCAAACAACAGCCAAAATCGGAAGAAAGCGGACATGTCGTGCGGAATCGGCTTTTCAGGCGGAATGTTCAGCAACTGCTTAAAACGGTCGACCCAATCCAATTGCATTTCTGGTGGCATGTGTCGATGGAACCATTGATTAAACTCATGCAGCAAATCATTCTTCAGTTGACTTTCCCGATCTTCTCTTGCTTTTTCAGCTACAGACAGAGTCACTACCCTTTCACAACATTTTTTGTACTTTTTTCCACTGCCGCACGGGCAGGATTCATTCCGACCTACCATCGTCACACCTCGGATGAAAGATTCCTTGTTTTCAAGTATAGCTCAATCAGCTACCGAAAACAAAGAAAATATCACAAAATATACCAAATATCTGCTTGCATTTCCCCCATACATCACTTTATTCTCACTAACAATATTCCTCTATCTGAGGAAATTTAAACCAAAATGTGACGGCATGATCGGATGGTTTGAATGCTTCATGGAAGGATGGTGTAGCCGGGGCCGTTTGGAGATCATTGCGAAGGAAACGATGTCTCTTCACCCAAGAAGAACTCCCTGCTATAAAAATAATTCCCTATTCAACAAAAAAAACCTGCAATTCTTTTGATTGCAGGTCCACTTTTTTCTATTTTATTTTAAAATCTTGATCGTTACCGTTCTTCTTCCCCATTGGATCGCTTCACTTCTTGTTTCAAAAAACAAATCGATGATATGGCCTTGCACTGCTCCTCCGGTATCTTCCGCCACTCCATAACCGTAACCCGGAACATACAGTTTTGTTCCCAAAGGAATCACATCCGGATCCACGGCAATGGTTCCACGACGCGGGTATGTACCTGTTGCGGTTCTGCTGCCTGTATGGGTGTAACCAGTGGCCTGAACGGTCAATGTGCCGGCAGACGCCAATTGGGTGTCTTCTTTTTCAGCCAATTCTTCATTCGTGCCAATTTTTACAATTTCTTCGACAGGCTGAACCGTATCCACCAATCTTTGCTTCACCACTTGTTTCCCGTTTTCCTCCATGGGCTCCCCGTTTTTATACATCATGGCGACTTCGTAGATTTTCTTCCCTTTTTTCCCTTCTTGCTCCACTTCTTTTTCGCCTTTGGCCAATTCTTTATCTTCAACTTCCTTGGTTTTATAAGGCACCAGTTCTATTTTTTTCTGAATCCGCTGTTCATAACGATCCACGACGATTTTCACGCCGTCTTTGATTTTCTGATTCAGAGGCTGATTGACTTCATCCCACTCGGAAATTTGAATGTTTTTTTCTTCCAAGACATCACCAACGGTCGTCTTCGAAGTCTCGAACGTTCCCATGTCCTTTCCGCCGACTTGAAGCGAGACTTCACATTTGCAGATCAATTGAACTTGGTTATGTCCTTTAAGAGGTTGGTTCCACTGAATGCTCGGCGAATATTTCCGTTTCAACTCCGCCACATTCAAACCAGCCCCCTCCAACGCCTCTGCCAAAGTATGATCACTTGATTCAAGCTTGATCATTTTGGATTGGTCACTGAACGTGACTTCCACTTGTTGGGAAGACCCGGAACATCCTGCCAGCAGGAGAAAAATCATCGCAAGGCTGCTGAGAAGGGTCTTGTTCATCCAATACCTCCTTCGGTGAGCCTGAAACAATGACTTGATTATAGCAAATGTTCCCGGAATGATCTACGAGTCACCAACTTTTGTCAAATAATCACCCATTTTTATTAAAGATATGTCGCCGGCTTATCCAAGATTCGCCTTTTTTTCTTTCACTTCCTCCCGAATGGATTCTTTTTCACTCGGAGGCTCGGGAACTTCACGCGGAAAATGACGGGCATCGCTCGGAGCATAAATATGAATCGTCAACATTCCTTTCCTGACGCCGGCTTCAATCAAAATCGGTTTGGAAAGCGTATTTTTAAACTTGAAATCT
This sequence comes from Thermoactinomyces sp. FSL K6-2592, assembly GCF_038006465.1. Taxonomy (NCBI): domain Bacteria; kingdom Bacillati; phylum Bacillota; class Bacilli; order Caryophanales; family Thermoactinomycetaceae; genus Thermoactinomyces; species Thermoactinomyces sp. FSL K6-2592. The sequence goes on along the minus strand of NZ_JBBOVH010000001.1, from coordinate 1,072,817 downwards.
GGCCCTCCCCAGGATACGGTGGCATCCCGGTTTTTGGGCACGTAAGCCACCCGGCGGCTGTGGCTGTTTCGTTCAACAATTTCAAGCCCCGCCATATCAACGGCATTAAACAGAGTGGATGAAGTTTGGCAAATGCCGCCGCCCACCCCTTCGCTGTATTCCCCTTTTACGATGATCTTCGCCATCCGGTATCCCCGCGCTCTGGAACGAATTCCGACAACTTTGTTAAAGGAAAAGGTTTCCCCGGGCATCAGCACATGATGGTCGATGGCTTTGGCGGATAAATAGATATTATGCGAGCGGTTTACATTTCTGTAATTAAAAAATGTGGTATAACTGCCCAATACTTTTTCTTTTAATTGCAATAGTTCCTTCGTGGTAAGTTCCGGCATGGACCACTGAACGGGCAAATCAACCGGGCGATTGATGTAATCATGAATTTCGTCAAACCATAATTTGATTTTTTGGCGGTCCACCTTGACTCCAAGTTGATGAGGAACCACCTTGCGATCCTTGTAGTATGCCGGTTGAGGCTTGCGATTCACCTCTTTTTCGATAGTCTCACGGATTTGATTCATGAGCGCATCCTGATTCAAAGTGGTCGGGTCGATCCCGTCAAAACCGATTTCACGCAAATCCAAACTCCACTCGTTTTCGCCAAACCTCACCATCAACCGGACTTCCGGATCCTTTTTTTCCTGAAAAGACCATGCCGCTTCCGGAAAGAAAAACAAGCTTGACAAAAAAAGAATAAAGAGAAAAATCGGTTTAGTTCGCTTCATAAATGAAACCCCCTTTTTGATCCATAGTTTGCATCAAAAAGGAGGCGGGTATGAAAAAACGGCTAGATGATTTCCCACAAAACATAAAGAAAAAACAAGTTCCATGCAAAGAGCACAGGAACCCCGATGCGAAAAGACCGGTGCAGGGTCTTATGGCGAAAAGCTTTCATCCCCATCCAAACCCCGGTGGCCCCTCCAAAAAAAGACAGCAAAAAAAAGGCGCTTTCTCTGACCCTCCATTTCCGTTTCATGGCTTGGGCTTTATCCCATCCCATCAGCAAAAAACCAAATCCGTTTAAAATCATCCAAGCAAGAATCAATAAAATCATCACCATACTCCGCATATTAACACAGGAACCGGAGGTTGTCGAATTCAGGTTTCCCCCCTTTTTCTTCTGATGCAAGCCTCCACAAAAGCACAAAAGAGACGGTGTGCATCGGCATCCCTTTTCACCATGTCCTCCGGATGCCATTGCACTCCCATCATAAAAGGGTGTTCTTTGCTTTCGAACGCTTCAATGACCCCGTCTTTAGACACGGCCGAAACACGAAAAGGTTCCACGACATTGCGGACCGCTTGATGGTGAAAGCTGTTCACCTTGGCCAGCCCTTTTTGATAAATCGATTGGAGCAAGGTATCTTCCACAATGGTAATGGTGTGGGAAGCATGATCCCTTGGCGCCCGCTGTGCATGCTGCAAAAGGGTTTGCTTTTGGGCGGCAAGGTCCTGGTACATGTCTCCTCCGAGCGCAATGTTTAAGATCTGGCAACCGCGACAAATCCCCAGGATGGGCTTGTTTTGCTCCATGAACTGTTCAATTAACGCGATCTCCATCTCATCGCGGTCCGGAACGATTTCACCCAATCCGGGATGCGGCTCTTCATCAAACAAGGTCGGATCGATATCCCCTCCCCCGGTCAAAATCAATCCATCCAATTTTAAGCTCAGTTGTTGAATCACGTGATCTTCCACGGTATAGGGAATGACCAGGGCGATCCCTCCGGCTTCAAACACCGCATCACTGTAAGCTTTGGAAAGATATTGTTTGATCTCGTTTTCCAAAGACATCGTCAGTCCGATGAGCGGTTTCATTTTTGCCTCCCCCTTTCTTTTTTGATCTTAACTTATTTCCTGATTTTACGAAAGAATCAAATTTTTTATCCCCGAAAAAACTCCAGACGGATTTGCCCGGAGTTTCACTCATGTTATTGGGATTCGGCTTTTGTACGGTCGTCAAAGAGGAAGCGAATCGCATAAATCCCCGCAATCCCGACCAGGGCATAAATGATGCGGCTGAGAAAGGAGGATTCCCTGAAAGCTTCGCCTCCGAAAATGGCCGATACCAAATCCCATTGAAAAAGTCCTACCAACAACCAGTTTAATGCGCCAATAATCACCAAGATCAAAGCTAATTTTCTCATGAGGTCCCTCCTTTAACTTGGGATCAGCAATAGTATCACAAAAAAAAGCGGGATTTATACATGGAATTGGAAAAATGCCGGAAACCCGTTTTCCGTGCCAATGAAAAAGCCATCCTTTTTTAAGGATGGCTGTTCTTTAAGCATTGAGAACGTTTTGTTTCTCTGCTTCTTGTTTTTTATAATACTCTTCCGCGAGCTTGTCGATTTCTTTTTTAAGTTCTTCAACCATTTTCTCTTCGGGAATTTTGCGGATAATCTTGCCGTGACGGAACAGCAATCCTTCTCCACGGGCCCCGGCAATTCCGATATCCGCTTCTTTAGCTTCACCCGGACCGTTTACGGCACATCCCAACACAGACACTTTGATGGGCGCTTGGATATTTGCAATGTACTCTTCAATCTCGTTGGCAATGGAGATCAAATCGATCTCGATCCGGCCGCAGGTGGGACAAGAAATCAAAGTGGCGGCATTGGCTGCCAATCCGAACGATTTCAGCAATTCGCGGGCCACTTTCACTTCCTCCACCGGATCGGCACTCAGGCTGATCCGAATAGTGTTTCCGATTCCCATCGCCAAGAGTGCACCCAAACCGGCCGAACTTTTCACCGTTCCGGAAAACAACGTTCCCGATTCAGTGATTCCCAAATGCAAAGGATAATCAAATGTTTCGGCCGCCAATTTATATGCATCAATCGCCAACCGGACATCCGAGGCTTTTAACGAAACGATAATATCATGAAAATCCAACTCTTCCAAAATGCCGATATGGTACAATGCGCTCTCAATCATGCCTTCTGCCGTCGGGTAGCCGTATTTCTCCAAGATGCGTTTTTCCAAAGATCCGGCATTCACACCAATCCGAATGGGAATCCCTCGTTCCTTGGCGGCTTTGACGACCGCTTCCACTTTTTCGCGGCGGCCGATGTTTCCCGGATTGATACGGATTTTGTCAATCCCGCCTTCAATCGCTTTTAATGCCAACTTATAATCAAAATGAATATCCGCAACCAAGGGGACATTCACTTCTTTTTTAATCAACGGAATGGCCTCTGCCGCACGCTGATCGGGACAAGCCACGCGTACAATCTGGCATCCGGCTTCTTCCAGCTTCTGAATCTGCTCAACGGTTGCTTTGACGTCATGGGTTTTGGTTGTGGTCATGCTTTGTATCACAACTTGGTCGTTTCCCCCGATTTGGATATTTCCCACTTTTACCGGTCGGGTTTTTGTACGATGTACCATCAAGGATTCGCTCCTTTTAAATATAGGTAAATCTATAATCGATTAATAAGGTCGAAACTCAATTATAAAGTATAACACAGAACAAAAAGAAAAGGAGCTTCACTCCCGCTCCTTTTTGTGAAGTTGTTCCGTTTGCTTTTCTTCGTAAGCAATCAGGGCCACATGGCTTCCGGTCTTTTCATGAAGTTCCCGTTCCCATTTTTGAATTTGCTCCAACAACTTCGGCTCCTGTTTCAAATTCATCAACCGGTAATTATTTTCCACTTTGCTTCCCTCGCAATCTGCTTCGTTGTTTGTCAATGGTCATTTTCATCGAGAAAGGGATCAATCCAAACCAGCGGACACTCCAAGGTTCTTTTCGCGATTGTTTCAATTTCTTCCGTTCGGTCCGGGGGGTTTCAAGATACCAGATGAATCTTTCCAACAAATAGGTAAACCAATCCCTGAATGACATTGAATCACCTCAGCCTTTAGCATGGCCCGGCACAAAAAACTTTAAACCAGGAAATACCGGTTTACCGGATCCACCGCGAAACAGCATAGGTATCCGGATGGAGAAAGGCCTCCACGGTTTGCACCACTCCCTGTTCCCCCCACGTGGTGGCTTGTACATGGACACGGGACGGCTTGACTTCCACTTTTACCAAGACATACCGGTCCTCCACCTGAATCATGGTTTCATCCGGCGCGTCTGCCCGGTTTTGCCCGTTCAACCGCAATTGTTGCTGGACGACGGCGATCCCGCTTTCAGCCACATACCGGCTTTTCACTCTTTCCTGATACAGCGTTTGCATATTTCTCACCTGAACCATTTGCGAAACCGACAGCATGATCAGCGTGAATAAAAACGTCACGACCATGAGGGTGACCGGCAGAGCCATGCCGCACTCACCGGGATGGGTCTTCCTCCTGTGACCGTTTTGAAAAGTACGTTTGAAATTCCTGATGGGCATACCAGTTTTGCAATCCGACATCCGACTTCACCCCGTTTCCATCCGGTAAAAAATGCGCATAATAAACATGGTTCAGAACAATGGTCGTGCCCCTGAAACCCCTGTCTTCCGGCTTTTTGACGCTTCGGATCAAGCGCCGGTCTTTCAGCATGTAGCGAATCATCACTTGTTGATCCTGCTCAATGTATAACACGCCATCCGTTTCCCGAAAATGAACTCCTTTTTGGACGTCTTTTTCCAGCCATACCAGAAAAGACAGGTAATCCATCTCCAACCGGGAGTGATGAATCATTTCTTTGATTTCTTTCTCGGTGGTTGAGGACACAAAAAACAAGGCCGGCAGAAAAACGATCAAAGCGGACAAAACAATACAAAATTCAATATATGTAAATCCGGCTTCTTTTTTCACGGGTAAAACCGGTGGGTGAACCATCGCCGGTTTTCGGTTTTTCCATCGAATCCTTCCCATTCAGCCTTCAACTCCAATTGATATAAGAAAGGTTGCACCTTTTTGCAATCCCAGCGCATAAGGATTTCTTTTTGCGGGATCTTGCGGCTTTTTACTTTTTCTTGCCCCTTGCATTGCCCTGGATCGGCATGTTGAAGCTCTTCCATTTTGCTTTGCATGGCCTCTGATATCTCCATCTGCAACATTTGTGAAGCATAGTGCATCCGCATTTCTTTCATCACAGGCAAAGCAAAAAACACAAACACCCCCAGGACAAAGCCGGCACTGACCAGTTCGGCCAGCGAATATCCGCTTGAGCTGTTGAAACGGTCAGACGGCATTGACGAACACCTCGATCATCGGCAGTCCTGAAGCCACTTGAATCACAATGCGGCCGACGGGCTTGTCTTTTACATAAAAAGTGACCGTGCCACCGCGCACCTGTCCCGTTTCCCGGAAAGTGAGCCGTTGCCCCGGATAGTTGCTGTCCAACCGGTATGGCGGAGGGATATCCATTTTCCTTAATATCGTCCCATCCTCGATCACTTTCACTTCCTTTGCTTCCCACTGCACTGTCACTTCCGCTTGTCTCGTGACAGCTTCCATTTGCGCCAGTTGCAGTTGGGTCGCAAGCTCCTCGATCAACAGCTTTCTTTCCACCCGCTCCCCCAGCGACATGACCGCGGGAACACACAAAGCGGCCAACAATCCAAACAAAAACAAAGCAAAAATAACTTCGATCAGCGTCCATCCCGCTTGGCCGCCCGACTTTCCGTCATTTGGCATGACAAGTGACTCTCCGTTCAAAAGGAAGATTTGGTTCTGGATGGATCACATATTTCCCGTTTCCGGACGGACATGGTGGGATGGAACGCAAATAACCCCTTTTCACCAATTCTTCAACCGTCGGATATTCCCCGTACTCCAAAAAATACTGATCCGCTTGGGCCGCAATCATTTGCCGGTTGGCCAGATCCGCTTTCTCCTGTGCTTTTAATCCCGCCGCTTTCAAATTGGGAATGGCAATTGCCAAAATCAAACCGATAATAAACAGGACAACCAACATTTCAATCAGAGTAAACCCGTTTTCTCCATGCGAACGACGGACATTCATGTTCCTCCCCCTTTCGTTTTTTCAGAGCGCCTGCACCAGTTTTACAACCGGCAAAAACAAAGCAACCACCGAGACTGCAATCATAAGGCCGATCACAAAAATACAAACAGGCTCAATGCTTTTGGCCACCCGTTCCAACTTGTAACGGATCATCATTTCGGTCCCGTCCGCCAGATTGGTCAAGGTTTCCACCAATTTCCCCGATTCTTCGGCAATGGCAACCAACCGGGGCAAAGAAGGCAAAAAGAAATATTTGCCCTTTTGGCTCAAGGCACCAGCAAAAGATTTCCCCGTCAACAGTTCTTTGTTCACCCGGTTCAGGTAGTGAACGAGCACCGGCCATGGTGTGTGTTTTTGGATCAACTGCAGGGCATCCACCAACGAAACCCCGGCTTTTAAAAGAGAAGACAGCTGAATGGTCAAAAAATGAGTGTGCCGGTACCGGCAAATCTGCCGGACCAACGGCAAACGGATCCAGCAGGCTCCCCACCAAACCCGGACCGGAAAAGGGCTCAACCGAAGGATGAAACCCACGGCCACCACCAGAAGGATGAGAAGCATCCCCCCTGCCAAAAGCTGCGGCATCGCATCATAAACCCGAAACAAACGGCGTGTAACCAGCGGCATGGAAATATTCATGGATGCATACAGATGGGAAAACCTCGGCATCACCACTGCAAACATAAAGACAAAAGCGCAAACGGCAAGGAGAAAAACGATCGCCGGATAAGTGCATGCTTTTTTGACTTCCCGCTGCCAATTGGCTTTAGTTGCATAGTAAGAAGCACAGCGCTTAAACCCCGATACGTAATCCCCGTGTTCTTCCGCCGCCCGCACAAAGGCGATGTAAATCGGCGGAAAATTGAGTTTTTTCAAAGCAGCGGACAACGATTGCCCTTTTTGCAGCAACCCGTTCAGCCGTTGATAAACCGGTTCGTCGATCAAACGTTGTGCCGCCAGCAATTCCAAACAGGCCAATAATGGTATTCCGCTTTCCAACAGATGTCCCATTTGTTGGCTAAACACCATGTACTGCTCCGCATTCCACCGTTTCCTTATCCACAACATCCCCATCGACCTTCCTCACCCGTTCTTCCAGTGTCGTTTCGCCTTGACGGACATACTCCTTCATCCTGTCTTCCAGCGTTTTCATCCCCGAATCTTTCATCGTCTTGCGAATTTTCATCCATGTATTTTGACGGGCAATCTGCCCGGCCAGATCATCACTCATCTCCAGCACTTCAAAGATTCCCGTTCTTCCCTGGTACCCGGTTTGCCGGCAATGATGGCACCCCTCACCGCCACAGCCGGTGCAGATCCGCCGCACGAGCCTTTGCGCAATCACCCCAATGAGCGATGCGGCCAGGCGGTACGGTTCCACTTTCAAATCAAGCAAACGTATCACGGCTCCCGCCGCATCGGGCGTGTGTAACGTCGTCAAAACCAGATGGCCGGTCAATGCGGCACTCACGGCAATCTTTGCCACTTCCTCATCCCGGATTTCCCCGATCATGATCACATCCGGATCTTGCCTCATCACCGCCCGCAATACGCAGGCATAAGTGAGGCCGGATTTGGGATGGATCTGCACTTGATTGATCCCGTCCAGTTGCAATTCAACCGGATCTTCCAAAGAAACAATGTTGGTCCGGTTTTGATTCAATGTCTGCAACAAGGTGTAAAGCGTCGTGGTTTTGCCTGAGCCAGTGGGGCCGGTGACAACCATGAGGCCGCTGTTCTTGCTTAACAGATGCCTCACTTTTTGTTGCTGGTCGCTCTCCATCCCCAACTCTTCCATGGTGAAAGGATTCTCGCGAAGGCGAAGAAGCCGCATCACCACTTTCTCCCCGTAAATCGTCGGCAGGGTGGATACCCTGATCTCAAGCGGTTGTTTGTTCCGCTCAAAAACAAAAACCCCGTCCTGCGGAAGGCGTTTTTCCCCGATATCCAACCGGCTCATCACTTTGATCCTTGAGACAATCGCTGTCGCATGGAAGAGATCCACCCTTCCGGTCTCCGTCAATTGTCCGTCCACCCGCATGCGGATGCGCAATGCATCCTGTTGCGGTTCAATATGGACATCACTTGCCCGGAGCTGCACGGCCTGATGCAACAATTGATTGATGTAAGAAGCTATGTCCACGCTGAATACCCCTTTCCCCATGCAAACGACATATTTTTACAATTTCCCCTTTAAAAGGGAAGATCCTCCTGAATTTTGTCATTTTTTTGATTTTGGTTGTTTTCGATTTTTTTCTCTTTTATGCCTTGTGCGATGTATAAAACGGTCCGGATGGATCCATTCTAAGAATGAAAGCAATGGGGAATAGCCAAGTGGTAAGGCAACGGACTTTGACTCCGTGATGCGCAGGTTCGAATCCTGCTTCCCCAGCCAAAAAAGATTGGCTCCTTTTAACCGGAAAAAGCCGGCTCATCCGCAACAACGGACAAGCCGGCTTTTGATTTACACTGTTTTGGTTCTATGTTTCCACGCATAGCCGCTGATAACGACAATCGCTGCCAGCGCCACCGGGATGATCATGTTCAAGACATCCAGCCCGGCTAGCAATTGATGAACGAACGGGTCTTCCACGATCAATTGTCCGCCCGTGTACCCGAGTACGGCGGCTCCGACATAGAGCAGCCAGGGAAACCGGTTCAGCAATCCGGCAATGATATTGCTTCCCCACATGATGATCGGAATGCTCAATGCCAGTCCCATCAATACGAGAAAAACATTCCCGTGGGAAGCGCCGGCAACTGCCAATACATTATCCAGACTCATCACCACATCAGCGATGATGATGGTTTTAATGGCACTTTTCAAAGTGTCCCCGGCATGGACATCCACTCCGTCATCTTCCTCAACCAATAATTTCACCGCAATGCCAATCAACAAGATTCCGCCCACGGTCATCAACAGAGGAATGTTCAACAAATATGCGGCCACGACCGTCAGGGTGGACCGTAACAACACGGCGATACCCGCACCGAACACGATCGCTTTTTTCCTTTGTGCCGGCGGCAGTTTGCGTGCAGCCATCCCGATCACAACCGCGTTATCCCCGCTCAAAATCAAATCGATGATGATAATATTAAAAAAAGCAAGCCATAAGGCAGGCTCCATCCAACTCGTATCCATGTCGACTCTCCTTTTCGGTATCTGCTCCTTTATACGATAACACAAATTTTCATCCGATGAGACGTTGTCAAAAAGCATCCACAGAATTGAAAAGATACCGTATCACACGCACGGTCAAGTTGGGGACCCATTGCATCGAATAGGAAATTTCCAACCGTTCCCATTTTTTGTGAGCGTCTTTTCCGTAAGGACCGATGTTGATCACCGGGACATCCAGCTGCCGGATGGCCTCCATGTCCATATGGTATTTTGCCCCCCACACCGGCATGTTTTTTTCAAACGTTTGAATTTCCCGTTCATCATCGCTCATTGCCACAAAGCTCATATCCGAAATGTACGGAAAAAATTTGCGCACTTTGATCTTTTTCTCCTGCAAAGGCTCAATCTCTTTGACCGATTTTTCTACGGCCCGGATCAGGCGGAGATCACGCGGATCTTTTTCATTTAAAACCACACGGGGAATATAAGGAGCCGCATAAAAAAGAATCACCGCCGGTTCATCGTCGCCGCCCCATTTCCACAACTCCTCCACCATCCGCAGCGAATGCTCGCGGACATCCATGTTTTCCTGATTCAGCATGTTACGGGTCAATCGCAAGACTTCCTGTTCGAATTCCTGTCCGTGTTTTTCCCGGCATTTCCGGTAAAACTCCTCATATGTATAAACACGCGGCTTCCAGTCAATGTCCCGGTACGGACGGCGTCTCAATTCATGATACCGGCGCGACCGGCCCCGAAACTTCATGACGGCTGATTCAAAGGCGTCAATAGCCACCTGCTTCAACTTTTCCAGCACATCCCTCGGCGACCAACTGTGAACGAAAAAATTATAGTAGACCAGTGCGGTTTTGGGCGTTTGCACATCATATTGTTTTTTTAGGTCCGTTTGTTTCAATGAAACCGGGGGCAAAGTAATTTCGCCAAACATTTCATCGCACAAATCGGTTTGGTAATCGATTCGCGCCGTTAACTCCGACGCAATCAAGTTGGGATCAAATCCTTCAAATGCCTGCCCCACATGGGTCTCCTTGCCCACGATATAAAAAGCCGGCAACAATTTACCGACCGTCCCCAGATAAATATAGCGGTCGCGATCCCCCGGAAATCGGGGCGATGTGTAATCCGAATTGATTGCCGCAATATAAGTAAGATTTTCTTCCCTTCCCCATTTCAAGATATCGGAAAGGGCAGACAGGATCCCGCGCGAATTCCGTTCTTCATCACAAGCGGCCACAAACAGCAAATTCCCATTCAATAAATGCCGGTTCCGGGCAAAGTACCGGACAATCGCCAAATGAATGGCAATCCCGCTTTTCATGTCCAGCACCCCGCGTCCGCCGATGTAATCTTCGGTGTCAAGATCTTTTTTCACTTCTTCCGGCAGTTTGCTCTTTTTCCACTCTTCCAATAATTGTTCCGGCGAAAAAGCAAGATTCATCCACTTCCCGTAATCTTCCACTCCCACCGTATCCATGTGCCCCATCAATATCACGGTTTCGCTTTCATTCTCTTTGCCGCCTTTCAGCAAAGCGAGCACATTATATCTTTCCAGGTCATCCTGCCGGGTCGGCGTCATCTGCAAATACTCCGGATGTTCTTGAAAATAAGGGGTCTCTTGCAATATTTCATAAATCAGATAAGCCATGTCCCGTTCACCGAAAGTTCCGACAATACTGGGGTGTTCAACCAATTTTTTTGTCAATCGGTATACTTCCTCTTGAAATGGAATCATACATCGGACCCCCGTTTCGGTCATGTTTGTTTTGACCGTTTGGCATGCGGAACGGAAACCGCATGCCAAACGCAACCTTAAAAGTAGGAAAATTGTTCTTCATCTTCCGGGCGCAAGTCGATGATTTCCGTGTTTTCCACGGCTTCTTGGATCAACCGTTCCACATCCAGCAAACGCTCCTGCCTTTCGGCCACGTCCAGATGAGGCTTGGTTTTCGGTGCTTTCGGGAGAAAAACCGTACAACAATCTTCATACGGCAAAATGGAAGTTTCATAAGTATCTATACGCTTGGAGATGGACATAATTTCCTGTTTATCCATCCCCACCAGCGGCCTTAGTACGGGCATTGTCGTTACGGCATTAATCGTTTGCATGCTTTCCAGTGTCTGGCTGGCCACCTGGCCGAGACTTTCTCCGGTCACCAGCGCCAACGCTTTGTGTTTTTTGGCGATTTGCTCCGCGATGCGGAACATAAAGCGGCGCATAATGGTGATGCTGTACGATTCATAACAATGCTTGTTGATCTCCGTTTGGATCTCGGTGAACGGAACCACATGCAACCGGATGTGTCCCCCGTAACGGGTTAAGATTTTGGCCAGGTCGATCACTTTTTGTTTGGCCCGTTCGCTGGTATACGGATAACTGTGAAAATGAATTGCCTGCAGCTCCACGCCCCGTTTCAGCGCCAGATATCCGGCGACCGGGCTGTCGATCCCTCCGGAGAGCATCAACAAAACCCTTCCGCTGACTCCAACCGGCAAACCGCCCAAGCCAGGGAGATCCTCGCCATATACATAAGCATGTTCTTTCCGCACTTCCACAAACAATGTCAGATCCGGATCGTGGACGTCGACTTTCAAATGCGGCAGCTTGGCCAGCAAAAATCCGCCCAACCGGTGATTCATCTCCTGGGAGGGGATGGGAAATTGCTTATCGGCCCGTTTCGCATTGATCTTAAACGTGTGCACCCGTTCCTTTTGTTCACTCAACAGCGCCAATGCCGCCTCTTTGATTTTTTCCCAATCCTTCTCCACCCGGATGGCGGGACTGATCCCCACCAGACCGAAAATTTCCGAACAAGCCTGAATGACCGGCTCGAAGTGTTCTTCACTCAGGTCAATATAAATCCGGCCCGGACTTTTGGTCACCACCGTGCCCGGAAACCGTTTCACTTTTTGGCGGATGTTGTTCACCAACTGATTCTCAAATTCTTTTTTATTTTTGCCTTTTAATGCAAGCTCTCCATATCGCAACAATATACAGTTCTTTTTCATCCTTTATGCACCTTCATGACTTGTTGTAATTCCGGGATGACACGCACCAGTGCATCGCCGCATCGGCGGATATCTTCGTCCGTGTTCATCCTCCCCATGCTGATCCGGATGGAACCGATCGCTTCCAGATCGGTCAACCCCATCGCTTTCAACACTCTGGAAGGCTCTTCTTTTTTCGAGGAGCAGGCTGATTTGCTGGAGACATAAACCTTTTCTTTTTCCAAGGCATGAACCACCACCTCGGACTTCAGTCCAGGGAAAGACAAGTTTAAAATATACGGGGCTCCACCGCGGGAAGACGTATCTCCGTTCACTTTCACACCGTTTAACTCTTTCACCCGCTCCAAGAGCATTTCTTTCCATCGTTGGCATTTTTGGATAAAATCTTTCTCCGATTGGCCAGCCATCACCACCGCTTTGGCCAGGCCGGCAACAGCCGGGACATTTTCGGTTCCCGAGCGAAATCCCTGTTCTTGTCCCCCGCCGATCAAAAGCGGCGGAAGGGTCAGGTTTTTCCGTTTATATAAACAACCAATGCCTTTCGGTCCGTGAATCTTGTGGCCGGACATGGTTAAAAAGTCGATATGGGCATCGGCCGGTTTCAGCGGGATCTTCCCGAAAGATTGGACCGCATCCACATGAAACATCACTTTGGGATAAGATTTTAATAATTCCCCGATTTCCCCGACTGGTTGAATGCTTCCCGTCTCATTATTGACATGCATGATGGAAACCAGAACCGTTTCATCGGTCAAAGCGGCTTTGACGTCTTCGGTCCTCACTTGCCCCTTTTCATTCACAGGCAGAAAAGTGACTTTCCACCCTTTTTGTTTCAGGTACTGAAAAACATCATACACAGACGGATGTTCAACCTGGCTCGTGATGATGTGGTTTCCCCGGTTGCGGTAAGATTCGGCAATTCCGCGAATCACCATGTTATTGGCTTCGGTTCCTCCCGAAGTAAAAATGATTTCCTGCGGCGATCCGCCGAGTTGATCGGCAATCACTTTGCGCGCCTGCTGCAGCAACCGCTCGGCTTTCACTCCGATACCGTGCAATGAAGAGGGATTTCCGTACACTTCGCGCATGACATCCCCCATGACCTTAATCACAGCCGGATCGGTTTGGGTCGTTGCACTGTTATCCAAATAAACCACCGATCCCCCCTCCTTTCTGCTGTACAAGAATGCCTGTTTTCATAACTCCATCATTCTAACACAAAACAAAACACCTGCCATCCATTCAGGTGCCGGGAGATCCGCCTGTTTTGTTCAAACTTCTGTTCGGATACAAGATAGCAAAGACCTGTCGAAATAATATTGCCAGTGTTTCCGGCAACCCGGATTAAACTTGGCGCGGCAAGAGGGACAAGCTCCCGTCCCCTGCAAATACTCCTTCAGGGTCATTTCATGCCGGCACACACCGCAGAAGACCGCTTTTTCATGCAGATGGCGGACCGACCAGCGAATGACCGGATGATTCTCCGCTTCCTGATGACAAAAATAGCATGGATAGTATTGCCCGCAACAGGCAAACTTAACCGCTATGATATCCAACTCCGAATGGTAATGGATACAACGGGTCATACCATCCACGACTTTGCCTTTGACAACCATTTCTTTCACACGCTTCACTTCCTTACAGAAAAAGGCGCCCGATGTCAGCGCCTTTTCTCTCTGATTATAAATGGCAGGCATTTAAGCCGCGTTTTTGCAAGTAACGTTGATGATATTCTTCCGCACGCCAAAAAGTGCCGGCTGGTTCAATCTGTGTCACAATCGGATCTTTCCATTTGCCGGATTGATCCAATTGTTTTTTCGACGCTTCCGCAGCCTGCTTTTGTTCATCTGTATGGTAAAAAATGACCGAACGGTACTGGGTTCCCACATCAGGGCCCTGACGGTTCAGTGTCGTCGGATTGTGATTATTCCAGAATACATCCAGCAAATCTTCATAGGTGACTTGTTCCGGATCATACTCGACCTGAACCACTTCGGCATGGCCGGTTTGATCCGTGCAAACTTCTTCATACGTCGGGTTTTCCGTGGTTCCACCCATGTAACCCACAGTGGTGTTTTTCACACCGGGAATTTGGCGGAACACCTCTTCAACCCCCCAAAAACATCCAGCTCCAAAAGTAGCCAGTGCCATAAGCAGTGCCTCCTTTTAATTACCACATATTTTATCAGTTTTTGCTGAAAAGAAGAAGATTATTTTTTCCGACCGTCATCAACCACTTCCAATTTTCCCGTTTCGGGATCGATGGTTAAGCCATGGATCAACACATCCCGGGGAAAAAAAGGATGGTTTCGGATCAAACGGACACTTTCCATCACGCCTTCTTCCACACTTTGAATGCCGGACAACCATTTCGCGGCATCCACTCCTTGTTTTTCTATTTCATCCGCTTTCTCTTCGGTGATTCCTCTCTCTTTTAATTTTTCAAGCACCCGCTCGCCCGTCAAACCGACCAGCCCGCAGTCATGATGACCAATCACCATCACTTCTTCCACTTTTAAAAGCGTTACGCCCACCAAAAGGCTTCGCATCAGGCTTCCATACGGTTCCGATATGAATGCACCGGCCGTCTTGAGAATTTTGGCATCCCCGTTTCTCAAATTCAGGGCTTTGGGCAACAACTCCGTCAACCGGGTATCCATGCAAGTAACAATCAATAACCGTTTATTGGGATATTTGTCCGTGGTGTAACTTTCATATTGTTTATTTTTTACAAACCTCTCATTATATGACAAAATTTCTTCCAAACAACTCATCATTTTGCCCCCTTCGTCACGGTCATATTTATGTTACATTTGCCAAAAAAACTTCATTTTGATTCCCGGAGGTCTGGGATATACTAAAAATATATTAACGGGCTGAAGGGGTTTGAACATCACATGAAAACACTTTGGACAAACATTCTCGGTTGGACCTTTTTAATATTGGGAATCATTGGTTTTTTCGCACCATTTCTCCAAGGATTTTTGTTCACATTTATCGGATTGGCATTGCTTTCCAAAACCACTCCTTGGGCAGCACGAATCGTACTCAAACTTCGGAAACGATATCCGAACATCGCCCGAAAATCAGATGAATGGATGGCTCGTTTTCTTGTGAAGTCCGGCTCGGCACAGAAAAATTAGAATCAGACAGAAACCGTGGAATCCGGAAAATTCGGGTTCCTTTTTTAACTTTAACGGGACCCCTTTACCCGGCAAACGCCCAAACCATCACCCAGTGGAAGAATCAGGGACTCCAAGCGGTCATCCGAGGCGATCTGCTGGTGAAACCGGCGCATGGTCACCGGAGAAGGCGCCTGATTTTTCTCATCAAACACCCGGCCGCGAAGAAATAAATTGTCAGCAGTGATTACGGCCCCCGGATTTGACAGACGGATGGCTTTCTCCAGATAGTTCGGGTAATTCAGCTTGTCCGCATCAATTAAAAAGAAATCAAACCGTTTTTGTTCTTTCTCCAATTGATTTAAACTTTCCAAAGCATCGCCGACGATCAATTCAACCTGTTCACTGAGCCCCGCCTTGGCAATATTCTCGCGGGCAAATTGTGCATGCTCCTCCTTTAACTCCAACGAAATAATTTTCCCATGCTCCGGCAACGCCCTGGCCATCCAGATCGTGCTGTAGCCCCCCAATGCACCGATTTCCAAAATACAGGATGCATTGGAAATCTTAACAAGCATATGTAACATTTTTCCGACTTCCGGCGGCACGGATATTTGCGGGAACCCTTGTTTTTCTAACCCGGCGCTGATCGACTTGAGCACTTCATCTTCTTCACGCGTAAATTGCTCACGGATATATTGTATTTCCTGCATGCAAGCCCCTCCTTCTTCGCTATTTTTATTATTTTATTCGATCGGGCGCACCCTTGGCTACTTTTTCTGAAATCAAATAAAAAAGGCACTACTGAAAACAGTAATGCCTCTGCTTTTATTTCGGAGGGGGTTCCAGGATAATTCCCTCTTTTTTGTGCATTTCCTAAAAGCGCTTCCAGTCCGTTCAGAAAATAAACTGGAGCGGATGACGGGAATCGAACCCGCGTTCCTAGCTTGGGAAGCTAGTGTTCTACCATTGAACTACATCCGCTAATTTCACTTTAAATTATAACATATTCCTATCATAAGAACAAGCCTTTCTTTTTCAGAAAGGCTTGTTCACCTGATCCGGACGTGATTAAAAAAGTAGTCGGAACGGAAATAAAAAGAGTGCGACGATCAGGGCAACGATCCCGACTGCAATCGCCCACCATCCTAAAGCACTTCTTCTCCGAACGGCAAAAATCCCTACAATAATCCCGGCAATGGATAAAACAAACGGCCAGACAAAAAATGAAAGAACGGACAGAATCAAGGCGGTTAAACCAATGCCGAATCCTCCCGCCTCTTCCTTTCTTTTATTGTTCTCCCTTCTGTCCTTCGCCAGAGCCGGATTGGGAGCAACCTCCTGTGCCACCTCTTCATCCAGCTGAGGATTGTGATTGTTTTCCTGATAGGTGCGATTTTCCATACGTTCTTCCTGACGTTCTTCTTGCTTTTGAAATTGATTGTCTCGATTCTCCATCATTACCCTCCAAACGGTCCGGATCTGTCCTTAGTATGTGTGTTTCAAGCAAAATTACTTTGTAAAAAAAATCCACTTGGGACTTCCGGATGCCAAGAGGGTTTAATTCACTTCGGCATGCGTATAATCTTTCGGGCCGACCGGATGGCGGATGATTCCTTTGACTCCCGGCTGTTCCATATATGCCGTGTTGTAATAGTAAAGCGGGAATACCGGCATTTCCTCAAACAAGATCGCCTCCGCTTCATGCAGCAGTTTCTTTCTTGATTCAGGATCAGCCGTTTCGGAAGCCTGCTTGAGAAGCGCATCATATTTTTCATTGCTCCAATTGGTTCGGTTCATCGGATGACCTGTTTGGAAACTTTCCAAGTAATTATAAGCATCGTTGTAATCTGCCAAGAAACTGGAGGTGCTCATCACAAACCGGGTGTTTTCCTGATCGGCATAATAGACCTTTTTCTCCTTGGCTTGCAATTGAATTTCCACGCCCAGATGTTTGCGGTACATTTCCTGTACGGCTTCCACCACTTTTTTGTTTTTGTCAGTGGCATTACTGTACATAAGCGTCACCGTCGGCAACCGGTCCCATCCTTCTTCTTTCATCCCTTCAGCCAAGAGTTGCCGTGCCTTTTCATACTGGCCGTCCGAAATCAGATTTCCCCCTTCCTTGCGGAAATTGTCCGGCACGGAAGGAGCGACATAAGCGTATGCCGGCTCTTCCCCGCTTCCCACAATCTGTTCCGTGATCAATTTGCGGTCCACCGCCAGCGCAAACGCTTGACGGATCTTCTTGTTGGTAAACGGTTTCTCTTTCACGTTAAACCGAAAAAAGGAAAGCCCGCTTCCTTCCATGGTTTTCACTTTCTCTTCCCCGATCAGCCGGGTTAACATCTCCCCGGGGATGGAACTTTTGGACGCCACATGCAATTTTTTGGTTTGAAACATTTGATAAACGGTCTGGTTATCCGTAATCACCGAAAAATGAATTCCATCCAGTTTGACTTCATTGGCTTTGTAAAAATTTTCGTTTTTGGTTATTTTCACATAATTGTTGTGCTTCCATTCAGCCAACCGGTAAGCGCCGTTAATCACATAGTTTTGGGTATTTTCGAACATGTCGGGATTTTTTTCATATGCCTGCCTGCTCACCGGGGCATAAACCGGATAGGCAGTGAGTTCGAGGAAAGAAGGCGTCGGCTTTTCCAGCTCCACCCGCAACGTGTCATCGTCCAACGCTTGAACTCCGACTCCTTCCACACCGGCTTTTCCTTGATTGTACGCTTCCGCTCCTTTAATAAAATAAAGCAGAAAAGCCGCTTTTGAAGCCGTTTCCGGGTTCAACACCCGTTTCCAAGCAAACTCAAAGTCATGGGCGGTCAGCGGACTTCCGTCGGACCATTTGGTTTGCCTCAACGTAAAGGTATAGACCCGTCCGTCTTCACTGGTCTCCACTTTCTCCGCAATGGCAGGCTGCGGTTGATGATTTTCGTCCAGGCGCATCAGCCCGACAAACAGATTATGGGTGATATCCAGGGAATCTTCATCAAAAGCTTGCGCCGGATCCAAGGAAGTCGGTTCGCCGGTGATATTCAAATTCAACGTTTGGTCGCCTTGATCCGCTTTTGAACTGCAACCGCTTAGCATCACAGCCAAAAGAAAAATGGCTGCCATCCCCATCGTCAATATTTTTCTCAATCGATGCCCCCCTTTTTTCATCAAACTATTTTTTAATTCAGCAAAATATTCAAAAAACCTCCTTAGAAGAAGGTTTGATTATTATTTTTAATAAAAATATATATCCATGACGAAAGCGAAGGAAACCGATTGATTTTGATCTGATACGGATGCCAGCCATTTTTCACACTTGTTTTTATGTATTAGCGAAGGACGATTTTCTCCAAACGATCCAACCGGGCGAGGATGTCACTGATCACGTCATCGTTTTTAACGGCGGCATTGCGGCCCGTTGCCTGGGACACCTTTTTTCCACCGCTTTTCAACTTCTTGATTTCTTCCTTCAAATATTCATTTTCCTGCAATACATCTTCATAACTTGCAATCACCTGATCCAAAAATTTGTTCACTTCTTCGATGTCATAACCCCGCAACGATTGCTTGAAATCTTTATTGAAAATCTCCATGGGCGTTAACCTTTTCACAAACCGACACTCCCTGCTTCAATTTCCTTCTTTGTCCTAATTATATATAAAAAAAACAGACCTCAAAAGAGGTCTATATCCGTAAAAAGGCTTATTTGGCTTCCGGGAATGTTCTCTTAATGATATCATTTAAATTTTTGATCAATCCGCTGACCGGACGTCCGTTCCGCAAGTCATTGGCATAATTATTCATTTGTTTGACGAAATCCGGGTTGGCGGAAACATACACATCCCGCAAAGTGGGATCCACGGCTCTGGCGTGTTTGGTGATCTTTTCTTTTAATCGGTCCGTCACCTTTCCGTCTCCGCGTTTTTTATCCAGAACCACCGCCACATAAGCCGTTTTGCCCATCACTATAGCTGCGGCACTTTTTACTTCCGGCAAACCGGCCACTTCGCCGGCCACTTCATCCGAAACCCGGACACCACGAGCCAAGTTGTTGTCATCCGTATCATTCATCCGGGTAAAGTTTTGTGCACGTTCGTTCATGTTGTTTCGGTTGGCAATTCTTGTCACGTCATCCCTCAGCGTGTCCCGGTCCACTCCTTGCTCTTGGGAAGTGGCACACGCACTCAATACAAAAACCAGGCATAAACTCATGAAGCTACGCATCCACAAGGCCATTCGGTTCATTTGTTTTCCCCCCTTTTGCTTTTGATTTGCCATTATTATTGTTATCCGGCCCTCAAACTATGTACCCGGTTTCTGTCATAAAGACGGCAAAAGAGGGAAAAACAGGAAAAGATGATCAACCGTTCACAAAAAAAAACCCTCCGAAGAGGGTTTTTTCTTTAATCGTCCTGTTGCAGGAAAAATAAAGCAACATATTGCAACAGTTCCACCAAGGCGACAACCGCACCGGCCACATAGGTGAGCGCCGCCGCTCCCAAGACTTTGCGGACGCCTCTTTCTTCCGAGGCTCCGTTAATAAATCCTTCCCTGACCATGATCGTCTTGGCCCGGGAACTGGCATTAAACTCAACCGGCAATGTCACCAGGTGAAACAAAACAGCCACGGAAAAGAAAATCAATCCGAGCAAAAGCATGCCCGTCATTTTAAAGAAAATACCGGCCATCAACAAGAAAGGAGCCAATCCCGAAGTGATGTTTAAGACAGGAACCATCCGATGGCGCAGGACAAGCGCGCCATAAGCTTCTTTATGTTGAATGGCATGCCCGCACTCATGCGCGGCCACCGAAATGGCAGCAATGGAACTGGAGCTGTATACTCCTTCCGACAACCGGACCACTCTGGATACCGGATCATAATGATCCGTCAACATCCCGCGTACCGGTTCAACCGCCACATTGTACAATCCGTTTTGGTCCAAAATGCGCCGCGCCACTTCTGCACCGGTCAATCCGGATCGTGCAGGCACCTTTGACCATTTAGAATAATTTCCCCTCACTTTGGCCTGTGCCCATAAGGTCAAGACCAAACCGGCTAAAGACAGCAACAGAAATAATCCAAACAATGACCCTTCACTCCTCAACTCAAGCCTGTATACACATAATAACTATACCCACTCTTATTCTAACAAAAACCAAAATGAAAACTAAGCGATAAAAAGCGGGCACCTATGTATTTTTATAAACAAAAAAATCCATCCTAACAACAGGGAGGGTTACCATGTTAGCAGATCAATTCTTCGACTTCGGCAAACTGGAACAATTCGGCTTCTTGTATGAGCTGGGAATCATCCTGCTGGCAGTAAAAATCATGGGGCATCTGAGCAAAAAATGGGGGCAACCCTCCGTGCTGGGGGAACTTTTGGCCGGCATCCTTTTAGGGCCGATGGTGCTCGACTGGATCCATATGAATGCGTTTATTGAAGAAGCGGCCGAAATCGGTGTCATTTTGTTGATGTTTTTGGCCGGGCTGGAAACAAATTTAAAGGAATTCCGAAAAGCCGCTTTTGCCTCCACCATGGTGGCGGTCATCGGGGTGATTTTTCCGTTTCTCGGCGGACTGGCCAGCGGTCTCTGGTTTGATTACCGGTTTGCCACGTCCATCTTTATCGGAACCGCATTGGTGGCGACAAGCGTCAGCATTTCGGTTCAGACGTTGCGCGAATTGGGCTGTTTAAAATCGAAAGCGGGCAACACCATTTTGGGTGCGGCCGTCCTGGATGACATTCTCGGAATCATCACGTTATCCATTGTCATTGGCTTTGTGGGAAAAAACGGGGACGACAGCCCGTCGCTTCCGGTATTGATTGTGAAAATCATCGTCTTCTTTTTATTCATCTGGTTGAGCCGCAAGCCGCTTCCGAAAATATTTCAATGGGCCAACCAAATGATGACGACAGAAGTCATCCTGACCATCGGCATCATCGTGGCGCTCGTTTATGCTTTTCTTGCCGAAATGTTCGGGCTGGCCGGGATTGTCGGTGCATACTTTGCCGGACTCATACTCAGCACGAGCAAATTTCAGGACGAACTGTTCCCGAAACTGGAGACGATTTCTTTTTCCTTTTTTGTGCCGGTCTT
Organism: Thermoactinomyces sp. FSL K6-2592; assembly: GCF_038006465.1. Taxonomy (NCBI): domain Bacteria; kingdom Bacillati; phylum Bacillota; class Bacilli; order Caryophanales; family Thermoactinomycetaceae; genus Thermoactinomyces; species Thermoactinomyces sp. FSL K6-2592. Next base: position 1,051,477 of record NZ_JBBOVH010000001.1, on the reverse strand, counting down.
CTTCGTCAGTATCGGCTTAATGACCGAAATTGAGTCCGTCAATGCCACCATTTTGATTCAGATCATTGTGTTTACCGTCATCGCGGTATTGACCAAATTGGCTGGCGGTGCCATCGGGGCGAAATTGGGCGGTTTCCCGGCAAAGGATTCTTTCGCCGTCGGTGCCGGCATGGTGGCCCGGGGAGAAGTCGGGCTGATCATTGCAAGCATCGGTTTAAACAACAAGCTGTTCCCGGCCTCCCTGTTTCCGGTCATGGTCGCAGTAATCTTGATCACCACCGTTTTGACTCCGCCGCTTTTAAAGGTGTTTTTGCCAAAGCCGGAGAAAAAATCCGCCTCTTCCTGAACCCCTTATGATTCTATGGGACAAAAAGCAAAAAAAGTACAAAAAAACCGCCTCGAAAAGGGCGGCTTTTTTACTCTTGATCCGGGGTGTGATCAGCTTTGTCCAACTCTTGCAGCAATTGGATGATCCGGTCCAGTTTGATTCCCTGCTCGTTTCGCGCCGTCAATTTCAACGTGACTTCGGCACTGAATGCGGCAATATGTTCCCGGATTTCCACTTCCGTCTCGCCGAATGTTTTTTGATAAATGTGCTGGCCTTTCACCTTTTTCCATCCTCTTTGGATCAAAGTCTCCTCATACTCTTCAAAATCCTTTTCCCGGATATCCAGTGACAAAGAAGTGATTTTCATGGATTCGCCTCCCTTTAATGAATGGTAAATTGCAATTGTTCCGCCTTGGAACGCATTCCTACATTCAATGCCAAACCGATCGCCATCATTTGCGTGACAATGGAAGTGCCTCCGTAACTGATGAACGGAAGCGGAATACCGGTAATCGGCATCAAACCGATCGCCATTCCAATATTCTGGTATATTTGGAAAGCAAACATACCAACGATTCCGCTGACGATGCAGGTTCCGAACAAATTGGCTGATTTTAATGCAATGCGAATCAAGCGGTACAGCAACATCAAGTAACATGCAAGCAGGAAACCGGCACCCAAAAAGCCGAACTCTTCGGCAATCACCGCAAAGATGAAATCATTGTGGGGCTCCGGAATCCAGTTGCCCTGAGCTTGCGTTCCCTGCTGATAGCCTTTTCCCAAAAGCATTCCCGAACCAATGGCGATTTTGGCCTGGGTTGCCTGATATCCCGCTCCCGTCGGGTCGGATGCCGGATCCAAAAAGATTTGAATCCGTTCAATTTGGTGATCCGCCAACAAGAGGTGGAGCAAAGGAGAATCCGTCAGGTAAAGAAAAACGACCGAGCCGACGATGATTGCAATCACCGTCAGGCCGCCAACCAACCATTTCCAGTGCAAGCCGCCCACCAGTAAAATGCTTGCGGTGATGGCCAACAAGATCAGTGCCGTACCCAAGTCGGGTTGCATCAAAATGATCAGAAACGGGACGCCCGCAGCCAGCAAACTCTTTCCGAGCGTATGAAAATCCTCCCACATCTCCCCTTTTTTCCGGGACATCATTTTTGCTAATATCAAGATAACAAAGATTTTCATCAACTCCGACGGCTGCAGGGAAAAACCGCCAATCCGGATCCACAATTGCGCACCGTTCACTTCCTGGCCGATGCCCGGGATCATGACGAGCAGATTTAAGAAAATGCCGATCCCGTATAAAATGTACAAGAGTTTCCCTTGTAACAAAATTTTATAGTCAAACAGGAGAACACCGAACATACAGAGAAACCCGACTATGTACCACATGATCTGTTTTTCGTAAAAATCCTGGTTTCCGGTGTAAGTCGCACTCGATATGGCAACAATGCTAATAGCCGCAAGCAGGATGAAGATCAACACGGTGGCAAAATCAATTTGTTGTATTTGGTGCTTCTTGTTCATCACGATTTCCATTCTCCTTTTCTCTGCTCGGATTTCATCCTATCATAATGCATGAAACATCAAAACCTTTTGCAGAAGGAGATTTTTACTATGAAGCGTGGCAAACCAGACTTTTGGTTGATTTTTCTCACCTTTTTGCTGTTGGGAATTGGACTTGTCATGGTTTTTAGCGCCAGTTATTTCAATGGATATATCGATCCGGGCATCCATGATTCCTATTACTTTTTCAAAAAGCAATCCATCTATGCCCTGATTGGCTTGATTTTATTTATTACGGTTTCCAATATCCCCTATCACACCTACCGCAAATGGGTCGGCCCGATCTTGCTCCTTTCGCTCATTTTTTTAATCCTCGTCCCGATGATCGGTCTGGTCAGAAACGGAGCGCAACGTTGGCTGGGTTACGGGGCCATCTCTTTTCAACCCTCGGAATTTGTCAAGCTGGGGATGATCATTTACATGTCTTCCATCATGGTCAAAAAGCAACCGGTCTTGCATCAATTTCGGCGTGGTTTGCTCCCTCCCCTGATCGTCCTGTTTCTGATCTTGGGACTCTTAATGTTACAGCCTCATTTTAGCGCAACGGTGATTATCATGGGAATATGTTTCACCATCATTTTTTGCGCCGGCGCCCGGCTGAAACATCTTTTTTTGTTGGCATTATCCGGCCTTCCCGTTCTCATTGGCGTCATGTTGTTGGGAGACTACCGCGTCGACCGGATTCAATCGATGCTTAATCCGTTAAGTGATCCGACCGGAAACGGGTATCAAATCATGCAATCACTGATGGCCATCGGCCCCGGCGGCTTGACGGGAGTGGGACTTGGAAGAAGCATTCAAAAGCTGGCTTACCTTCCGGAATCCCATACCGATTTCATCTTCTCGATCATTGCCGAAGAACTCGGGTTTATCGGAGGGTTCATCATTATCGCTTTGTTTGCCTTGCTCATTGTACGCGGCATCTTGGTTGCCCTCCAGGCACCGGATCAGTTTGGAACCTTGATGGCAACAGGGATCGTCACTTTGATTGCAATCGAAACGATTTTCAATTTGGGCGTGGTCACGGCATTGCTTCCGGTGACCGGAGTTCCGCTTCCGCTGATCAGTTACGGGGGAACGGCACTGGTGTTTAAGTTGGTGTCGTTGGGCATTTTGCTGAACATCTCCCGCTACCGGAATGTAAAAAGCAAAGTGAAATTTTCCTCACCCACCATTCATCAGGTACATAGTTAGAAGAAATCCCCCCGGCCGGATTCATCCGGCCAGGGGATTTTTCGTTGAAAGAGTTATTTAATTGGCCGGCAATCCCTCGGAAGGACTGCTGGCACTGGCATATTCCCGTTTTGGGATCCTTCCGGCCTCATACCCCATTCTTCCCGCAATAATGGCATATTTCATGGCTTCTGCCATCTTGACCGGATCTTTCGCCTGAGATACGGCCGTGTTGAGCAACACCCCGTCCGCTCCCAATTCCATGGATTCCGCAACATCTTTCGGCGAACCGATTCCGGCATCGATAATCACCGGCACCGGCGAATTCTCAATGATCCACTTCAGATAAAGGGGATTCAATAACCCTTGCCCCGAACCAATCGGCGACCCCCCGGGCATGATCGCATGGGCCCCGGCTTCCCACAATTTGCGGGCCAAAACCGGATCATCCAAAGTGTAAGAAAGAACGGTAAATCCTTCTTCCACCAACATCCGGGTGGCTTTTAACGTTTCAACGGGATCAGGCAACAAGGTTTTGGAATCGCCGATCACTTCCACTTTAATCATATCACACAAGTTGGAGGCCCGGGCCAAACGGGCGATCCGTACGGCTTCTTCCGCAGTTGTGGCCCCTGCTGTATTTGGCAGCAGTTTGTATTTTTTCAAATCAAGCATTTCCAAAAAGTTGGGTTGCTCCGGATCAAAGAGATTCATTCTGCGGACCGCAAAAGTCAACACCTCGGTTCCGGAAACATCCACCGCTTTTTTTTGTACATCCAAACTGGAAAATTTCCCTGTGCCGAGAAACAAACGCGATTGAAAAGTATGTTTTCCGATTTTCAACACCGGCTTATCCCCCTCCGACAAAATGAACAATTTCAATGCAATCGCCATCCGACAACCGGGTCGTGGGATGCATTTCCCTTGTCAATACATGGCGGTTGTGTTCCACCACAAGAATTTTGTTGTTTAGTTTGAAGTGTTTGATGAGATCATCCACCGTTTTCAGATGAGGGGGGACCGTTTGCATCTCCCCGTTCAACTGAATTTGCACGGAACACCCTCCTTTTCATCCGGTAAACCTCCGGGGACTGAACGGGAGACATTCTTCTTCTGTTTCTCCCAAAATGAGACGGGCCACGACTTGACCGGTCCAAGGGCTGAGTAAAATGCCATTTCGAAAATGACCGGTGGCCACAATGCAATGATCGATGTTTTCCAGCCGGCCGATCACAGGAAGCTTATCCGGCGTTCCGGGACGGACGCTTGCCCACATCCGGCTGATGTTTAATTCTTTGACACCAGGCAAGTAACGGGAGGCATCGGCGATAAGCCGGTAAACCGCTTCGGCTGTCACGCCGGGATCCCACTGATGTTCTTTTTCGGTGGCGCCAATGATCCATTCACCGTTTGCTTTTGGCACGATGTACACATCATTGCCGAATATCGTGTGTTTCAGGGAAGGACGGGTGGTTTTCAGGGCAAAGGACTCGCCTTTGACCGGATAGACCGGCAGGTTCAATCCCAACCGCCGCGAAGCAATCCCCGTCCAAGCACCGGCAGCGAGCACCACCGTGTCCGCCGCCCATTCTTCATGCGGGGTGACCACTTTCCGGATCCGTCCGTTTTCAACGCAAAAATCAATGACTTTGCAATCTTCGATCAATTTTGCTCCCTGCTGTTGCGCAGCCCGGATCAAAGCTTGGGTCAACCGGGGGGCAGAAACTTGAAATTCCTCAGAAAAAAACAAGCCGCCGATCACTTCTTCGCCCAGCCCTCTTTCCTTCTCCAAGCATTCCTTGCGATCCAGCCAGACGGCTTTTTGCCATTTCATCCGTTCTTTTAAACCGGCCGCTTCCTCTTCCGACCGGGCGGGTTTGATCAACCCGGAACGGTTCAATTCAATATCCAGCCCGGTCTGCTCCCGCAATGCTTCCGCCAGTTCAGGAAACATGGACCTGCTTTTTAAACAAACATCGGCCAGCGGCCCCGGATGATGCATCTCCACCTGGGCCCCCAACATTCCCGCGGCCGCCCTTGAGGCATGAGCGCCTGCCCGGTCTTGTTCAAGGATAACGACTTTTACTTTTGCTTTGGCCAAGTGATAAGCAATGGAAATGCCGATGATCCCTCCGCCAATAATTAAAACATCACTGTGCTTCATCAACCCACCTTCTTTTCATTTCCTTTGCCGCTTCTTCAGGGGAAGGATGATGTGCGACGGCTGAAATCACAGCCACTCCTTCAGCACCCGTTTGTCGGATTTGATTCACATTGTCCGGTCCGATCCCGCCGATGGCAATGACAGGCAGCGAACAGGCTTGTACCAATCGCCGCAACGATTCCACCCCGAAGGGAGGCAATCCCGGTTTGGAAGCGGAAGGAAAAATGTGCCCTGCCATCAGATAATCCATGCCTTCCTGATTTGCTTCAACCGCGCGGCGGACAGAGTGAACGGAACGTCCCACCCGCATTTTTCGTTGCAACCGTTGCAACATTTCCCGGGAAATCACTTGATGTTCGGTCAGATGCAGGCCCCCTGCCCCCAATTCTTCCGCCACAGCGGCATGCCGGTTAATGATCAACGATTTCGCCTCAATCGGGGTTTCTTGCAAAAGCAGACGGGCCATCTCCAAGATTTCCCCTTCGCTTTTTTCTTTGTAGCGCAGATGAAAAGCATCGGCATAAGGAGCCAAACGGGTCCATTGTTCGATCAAACCACTGAGTGTTTGACAAGGGCTGGATATCACATGCAATTCCATACACGAATCCCCCATCAAAAAAACCGGCATCCATGGGGATACCGGTTTTTATGCATCATCAAGTCATAACGAACCTTCCCCACTTCCTTTCGCTGGCATGACCCAGTTCAAGTTCAAAGGGTTGGAACCATGTTCCTCTCAGCACGTCCGTGCACCCCTAGTGGATAATTTCAATATGATGTTATCTTCTTTATTCTAAACATAGAATGATCTACCCGTCAACTTTTTTAAACATTCGCACGATGGGAATCCCTTCTCTTGTCATGATTTCTTCCTGCTTCTGAAATCCGTGCTTTTCATAACATCGAATGGCCGGCTCATTTTCTTTTCCCGTGGTCACGACCCAGCTTTTGATCCCGGGTTGGTTTAAAACCTCCGTCAACAACCGGGAGGCAATCCCCTGCCGAAAATAGTCCGGATGAACCGCCAGACGGCAGATCGTCATCCGGTCTTTCTCTTTTATGTACGATAAAAAACCGGCCAATTGATCTTTTTTATATATACCGATAAACGTTTCTTTCGATTTTCGCATGGATTGAATGGTTTCTTTCAGTGTGGGAATATTGTAGGAACGGATTCGCTCTGCTTCCACCTGGTACGCCGCTTGCTGTGTGGATAAGATTTGGATCAGATGTTTATCATCCATGAGCGACAAAATTTGTATCGTCATCCCCATCCCTCCTTAACCTCTTCCACTATATCTTTATCTCTCCACCTTTGACAAGCAATCACCGGATTCCATAAAGAAAAGCCACCACCAACTTTTTTGGGGATGATGGTACCGTTCGCCACTTTCTATTTTGTGTTTAACGATTTATTTTGACTCCAAAAATACCATCCGCCAAAAACCAGAGCAACCGGCAACAGAATGAATAAAATCCGGGTCCCATACTTGTGCAACAGAAAAAACCCCCATTCCCAATTGGCTCCCAGAAGATGCCCCAAACCGATAAAAGCAGTGCACCAGCAAACGGCGCCTGCATAGGCATGTATGGCAAAACGCCAATAAGAAATCCGGGTTATCCCCGCCAGATAGGCCGAGACATGGCGGACGCCGGGAATGAAATACCCGCCAAACAACAGCCAATTTCCGTATTTACGGAACAGCAACTGCGTGATTCGCAATCGCCGGCGGGTAATGAAAAGCTTGGGCCCGTATTTTTTCAAAAACGGGTATCCCAACCAAATGCCGAGCAAATAACTGATGGTGATTCCACCCGCCGATCCGAGAAACGCACAAAGGATGGTGAGGTAAAAATTCAATTGTCCGATGGTTGTCAAATAACCAAGAAAAGTTAACATAATCTCATCGGGCAACGGAAGTCCGATCAGCCCCAACACCAGAAACAGAAAGATTCCTATATACCCGTATTCCTGCAAGATATACAATGCTTGTTCCATAACTCAACCCCGTTTTTGGACACGTCTCATTCTAAAAATATCTTACGAATTCCGATGCTGAAAAATACTGCTTTTTGTCCGCCGGTTCATCCTGGCCGGCAAGCTCCCTGAACTTCATCCATCCCGCCTGAATCCTTTCGTTTTACCGTGCTGTATTTCCCCCATTCCTTTTGATCTTTCTCCATCATAGCATAAAAGGAGGACGGTATGGAGTCACCGTCCCATGATGGGTACAAGTCAGACATATTGAATGAATTCATTGTATTGGTCCTGATTTAACCCTTTGACCACTTCCACCAGCAAGCGGACGGCATGATCCAAGTCACTCTTGCTGATCATGGAAACATGGCTGTGGATGTACCGTGCCGCCACACCAATGACGATCGACGGAACGCCTTTGCCGTAGAGATGGAACTGTCCGGCATCGGTTCCACCCCCGGTCATCGTGTCGATTTGGAAAGGGATTCCATGTTTTTCGGCCACTTTCACCACATAATTGCGCAAGGACAGATTGGGAATCATCGTCGCATCCAAAAATGTGATTAACGGGCCTTTGCCCAGCTTGGCTTTGTTTTGTCCTTCACTGCCCGGGGAATCTTCCGCAACCCCCACATCCAGAGCAATCGCAACGTCCGGCTTCAGCAGGCGCGGGGCGGTTGTCGCTCCCCTGAGGCCCACTTCTTCCTGCACCGTGGCCCCGGCAATCACCGTATTGGGATGATCCGCCATACTTAATTGTTTTAACACTTCCAAAGCCAGATAACAACCGGCACGGTTGTCCAGCGCTTTAGCCAGAATGGTGTCGCGATCCGGCAAAATTTCAAACGGACACACCGGCACAATCGGATCTCCGACGCGGATCCCCCATTCTTTCACCTGTTCATCGCTGTGGGCACCGATATCAATAAACATTTCGCGAATCGGAATCAATTTTCCTTTTTCTTCGGGTGTCAACACATGCGGCGGCCGGGAACCGATGACCCCCGTAAAGGTTCTTTGTTCCGTAATGATCAAAACACGCTGTGACAACAGAACTTGACTCCACCATCCCCCGAGCGGAGTAAAACGCAAATAACCGCTTTTGGTGATTTCGGTCACCATAAAGCCGACTTCATCCAGGTGTCCGGCCAATAAAATACGCGGCCGGTCACTTGTCCCTTTTTTAATCCCGAAAATGCCTCCGAGCCCGTCGGTTTGAATTTCCACATTTTCTTTGCTCAGTTCCCTTTTCATGACTTCGCGGACTTCTTTTTCAAACCCGGATACCCCGTTGGCTTCGGTAAGTTCCTTCAACAGCTGCATAGATATCCTCCTTCATGTTCATCTTTTGTTAAGTTTTGCAACGTTTTGCGATTTATACCCCGGTCCGGCCTGTTCCGCGGCAAAAATTCACAACACCGGCAATTGCCCGCCAAAACCCTCTCTCTTCGTGTGAATTTTCCGATAAATATCACCCGAGAAACAATGGCTTGAAAACAAGCCATCGTTTTTCCCGGCCGGTTACATTGAATGAAGAAGTTGTATACGGAAATTGTCAGAAGCATCACTGATGGCCAATTGATTTTCCAAACCGTTAATCACACTGCGGTAATACTGCCCCGCCTGCTCCTGTTTTCCCATGCGCAGCATTTCCTCATAGGTTTGGTAACTTTCTTTCAGCAACTGAAACAAGCGGGTGAATTGCTCACGATCCAACACGGGAGGGCGGTCATCCAATTCTTCATCGTAAAAAGTCTGATAACGCTCCAAATAAGCCTCGTAAGATGTAAAGTCCCCGTTCATCTGAACCAACCTCATTTTGAAAGATTCTATGTTTAGCATGGCCTTCCCTTTCATTCCTATTCAAAGTCCGCAAAAGTCCGTAAAAATAAAAAAAGACGCGTTCGCGTCTTTTCTCAAGCGATTTGTCGGAAAGCAAACAATAAGCCGGGTTCTGTTCTCCGGGTGGTCCAAGCAACGGCTTGAACGTCTCCCACCCATTGGAGTGGCAATCATCTATCTACATTGTGTATTGCTACACAACTTCAGCGACCTACCCGAGATCACTGCGGGCCACAGCTGCATCCAAAGATGCTGATCTCCTATCAGGTCTTGCTCCGGGTGGGGTTTACCTAGCCAGCATGTCTCCATGCTGCTGGTGCGCTCTTACCGCACCGTTGCACCCTTGCCTGTGAGACGAAATTCGTCCCCATCGGCGGTCTGCATTTCTGTGGCACTAGCCTTAGGGTCGCCCCCACCGGCCGTTAGCCGGCACCCTGCCCTGTGGAGCCCGGACTTTCCTCCCGTGGGACCTTGCGGTACACCACCGGCGATTGCCTTGTTTACTTTCCTTTGTACAGTAAATTTAATTATAACAATGGAGCAGGGTCATATCAACAGGAACCTCTTTCCACTTGCTCAAACACAAAACCGAAAGGGGTTGGTGTTCACTTTCGACGGTTCGACCGGAACCTGGCGGTTCAACCGTTTTTCCAGCTCCTTGCAAACATACGGAACCACCCAATGCTCAACATGGTGTCCCGGATCCACCAGTGAAATTCCCAAATCCATGGCTTCTTGCGCCGTATGATAATCCACATCCCCCGTGATGTAAACATCGGCCCCCTGCCGTTTGACATCGCGAAGGTAACGGCCGCCAGATCCTCCCAAAATCGCCACTTTCCGGATTTCTTTTTCCGGGTCCCCCACCACACGAACCCCGTCACATTCAAAAGCGTCTTTGACGAAACGGGCAAATTCATCCAATTTCATCGTTTCCGGCAAGGATCCGATTCGTCCGAACCCGAGCGGCTCGCCTTTCAAATCCAACGGATAAATGTCATAAGCCACTTCCTCATATGGATGGGCTTTGAACATGGCTTCAAGCACCCGTTTTTCGATCGATGCCGGCATGATGGTCTCCAAACGGATCTCTTTCACCTTTTCCAGTTCCCCCGTTTGGCCGATAAACGGATTGGCCCCGTCGCGCGGCAAAAAGGTTCCGGTTCCTTCCACATTAAACGTGCAGTGGCTATAGTTCCCGATCCATCCGGCCCCGGCCCTGCTGATGGCATTCAGCACCGCTTCATGATGAGCCACCGGCACGGTGACGACCAGTTTTTTCAATGCATCCTGTTTATAGCCGATCAGAACCTTGGTGCCGGTGAGCCCGAGACGGTCGGCCAAGGCATCATTCACTCCACCCTCAGCCGCATCCAAATTAGTGTGCGCGATGTAAACATGGATGCCGTGTGCCAGCAACTTGGCAAACATTCTGCCTGCCGGCTCATCGGTCCGGATTTCTTTCAACGGATGAAAAATCACCGCATGATGAGCCACGATCCAATTGGCCCCGATGCGAATCGCTTCATCCACCACTTCTTCATTCACATCCAGGGTGACCAGCACTTTCCGGACTTCCCCTTGCGGATCCCCCACCTGTAAACCAATCCGGTCTTTTTCGACAGCCAAAGCGGAAGGGGCATACGATTCCATCGCTTTGATCAGGTCGACTCCGCGAACAGACATGTTTTCACCTTCTCCCATTCTTTTAATTGTTCCGCCAGTTGTTCTCTTTTGGTGACAGCTGGTGCCGATTTCGCGTTTTTCAATGAACGAAACACCTTTTGTTTCGATTCCCATTCCTGCATCACTTTTCTTTTCAAAAGCGGATGCCTTTTCTTAAAAAGCAGCGGCCCCACTTCCATTAAGGTGGATTCCGAAAACTCCCCGCCCATTTCGTGATAAATCCTCTCCTCACCGGGTTCGGCCGCCATCGCCTCATACAAGATGCCGGCATCTTCCACCAATGATTCATCCACCAGGCAAAATCCGTTTTCTTTCAACCACCTGCGGACATTGTGGCCGCCGATGTTGGGTTGCAAAATCAACCTTTTCACACCGTGCAGTTTTTCTTTGCCCTCGTTTAAAATCTGAGCAATCAAAGCCCCGCCCATTCCGGCGATCACAACCACATCGACTTCATCCGGCTTTAACACTGACAATCCGTCTCCGAGGCGGACTTCCACCATCTTTTCCACCTTTGCCATGCGGATGGTGCGGCGGGCATTTTCAAACGGCCCCTTGTTTAACTCTCCCACAATTCCATGTGACAAACAACCGGCCTTGGCCTGATGAATCAGCAAATAGGCATGATCTCCGCCGATGTCTGCCACCCGCGCCCCGGAAGGGATCCATTCCGTCAATTTCTGAAGGCGCGCCGACAGGACAATTGGATCATCCGACAACCTCTTCCCTCCCCCTTGAAACTTAGACCTTTACGCCTCTTAGAATAATAGCACGAACCCTTTAAACAAAAAAGCAACCGGTTTGGTTGAGCCGTCTCCGGACAGCAAAGAAGGAAGTGACGGGTCATCACTTCCTTCGCTTGGTTGTTTTCGGTTCCTTCCCCCTCGAATTTAAGCTTCCTTGAAGTACAACCATTTTTGGAAAAAAGGAGTCAAATCTTTGCCGGCCACTTCACCTGCGGTCCGGATAAAATCCCGGGTGGTGGCGACTTTGTATTGATAACGGTGATAATAGGTTTTTAAGATCTCCAGGACTTTCTCTCTTCCGATTTCGTCCATCAGTTCATACAACATGGCTGCCGGACGAATGTACACCATCAGACCGTACACCGGTTCCGGGTAATCATACAACGGTTGAGCCGAACTGATCCCCACCGTTTGATGAATTTCATCGGCTTTTTCCGATGCTTTCTTCAAAAGCTCCCGTTCATCTTCTTTCATCTGCTCTTCCATATACAAAAACTCGGAGAAGGTGGTCAACCCTTCATCCAGCCAGGGTTCTTTGGCTTGGTTGTTGCCGACCACCCCGTACCACCACTGGTGCGCCAGCTCGTGCACCACCACATTGACGGCCGGTTGGATCCCTTTTTTGGTCCCGATTTTTGGAATGGAGGTCACCAGGCCCGGATATTCCATCCCGGCGATTCCTTCACCGGTTTCCCCCAACACGACATCGACTTCTTCATAAGGATAGGGTCCGAATTTTTCACTGTAAAATTTCATTCCGGATACCGCTGCTTCCAACAAGGGTTTGGCCACATCCTCCATCCCGTTCATATACCAAAGGTTGACTTGAATATCTTTGTACTTTCCGCTTACCGACCGGTAATCTTTGGTTAAAACCGCTGCAAAGTCGCGGACTTGATCCTGTTTGATGGTGATTTTGGAGCGTACCGGTTGATTTTTGTCATTTCCCGTGGAAATCACCCGGTAACCTTCGGGGAGACGGAAAGTGACTTCAAAATCAGACATCACCGAGTAAAAGGGATCGCCGGTCGTGGTGTACGGTTCGGTATGCCATCCGTGTTGATCCCTGACGGCCAGCATCGGGTACCACTGAGCCAAAAAGGCCGTGTTTTTGAAAGTGTTCAGCCGCATCCCTCCACGGGGCAAATGCAATAAAAAATCCATCTCAATGCGGGCGGATTGTCCGTCTTGAAGGGAACGGGGCAACTGCACTTTCATCACCGTTTCCTTGATATCGGGCTGCACGCTTTTGCCATCCACTTTCACATGAAAAACGCGGATGTAACCCGGTTTTTCCGGTTTGGAGGCTTTGTGCTTCCAATTTTGAAATGCATTGGGATAGAGCCTGAAATATACTTCATTTTGCGGTTCGTTTCTTTTTTCCGGCAAAGTGACCACCATATGTCCCGTCAACTCATCCTTTTCCGGATAAAAGGTTGTATCCATCTGATAAAAAGGGCGGTCCGCATAAGCGACCCCTTCCCTTGTATTGACACGGGGCGCCATTCCGGTCAAAACCGAAGAGGCGAAAATCAAAGAGAGAACGAGCGAAAAAACACGGCCTTTCATCTGTGTCACCTCAATTTGGTCAATTGGATTCTTCCATAGGATGACCTTAATATTGAGGATTTATGACAGAGAAAAGCCGTCTTGTCATCTCAGGGTCTCATGATTTTCTCTTTATAAGTTGCCTCGCCGGGCCTGCTCCCGCTCAATCGCCTCAAACAAAGCTTTAAAGTTTCCTTCACCAAATCCCCTGGCGCCTTTGCGCTGGATGATTTCAAAGAACAAGGTCGGACGGTCCACAATCGGTTTGGTGAAGATCTGCAACAGATATCCTTCATCATCCCGGTCCACCAAAATCCGGAGCCGTTTCAAATCATCCAGCTTTTCATCAATGTCGCCGACGCGTTCAAACAAATCTTCATAATACGTATCCGGGGTGTCCAAAAACTCCACGCCGTTTTTCTGCATCGTTTCCACGGTTTTCACAATGTCATCGGTAAGGAGCGCCACATGTTGAACGCCCGCACCGTGATAAAACTCCAAAAACTCCTGGATTTGTGATTTTTTCTTTCCTTCCGCCGGTTCGTTGATGGGGAACTTGATTCTTCCCGATCCGTTTTGCATCACTTTGGACATCAACGCCGAATACTCCGTGCTGATATCCTCGTCATCAAAATGAATCAACTGCTTAAAGCCCATGACTTTCTCATAATAAGCCACCCATGTCTCCATTTTTTCCACATTGCCCACCACATGGTCCACACCGGTGATGCCGGCATTCCGCACGGGGAGGTTCATTTCACACGGGATAAAGCCCGGCGCAAACAACCCTTTGTAATTTTTCCGCTCCACAAGCGTATGGACGGTGTCCCCATAGGTGCCGATGACAGCTTTTTTCAAAACCCCTTGTTCATCCCTCAATTCATACGGTTCTTTGATGGCAATGCCTCCGCGGGAAACCGCCTCTTTGAAAGCGCTTTCCACATCGTCCACCAAAAGGGCAATATCTTTGACTCCGTCACCGTGTTGCCTGACAAAGGAGGAAATCTCATGCTCCGGAGAATAAGCCCCGGTAATCAAAAAGCGCACATTCCCTTGTTCCACCAGATACGAAACGGTTTCGCGGTTTCCGGTTTCCAATCCGCTGTAAGCAACCGGACGAAATCCAAACGTCTGGCAAAAATAAGATGCAGCTTGCCTCGCATTTCCTGTGTAATACTCTAAATAGTCTACATCATGGATTGGGAAAAAATCGCTCATGTAAGAATATTCCTCCTTTATAAAATAATCTGTCATTTATAGATTAATATGCAAAAAAAAACAGCGCAAGCATCTACATTGATGCACCGCCGCTTTTCCGTAATGAAAGACTGTGGAAGTCTTCAGCAATCATTGCATATACACACGTATTTTCCAATTGGCGATCCGGGGACACATGGAAATTCCGCAGGATCCCTTCCAACCGGTACCCCAAACGTTCAGCCACTTTCCGGCTGCGTACATTTCGTTGGTCACAGCGGATCTCCACCCGGTTGGCTTTTAAAATTTCAAAAGCAAATACGGACAACCCCCGGACCGCTTCAGTGATGTACCCCTGTCTCATGTAAGACTTGCGGCACCAATAACCGATTTCAAATTTCGGTACGCTCCAGTCAATCCGGTGCAGTCCGCTGCTCCCGACAAAATCCTTGGTCTCTTTGTGAAACAAATGGAAACGCAAGTCGGTTCGCTCCAAGAACTTGCTGTGTGCCTGCCTGACATTGATTTCGGCTTGTTCTTTGGAAGGGGGAGTTTGCGCCCATGGCATCCATTGGCGCAAAAGCTCCTCGGTTTCCACCATGGCTTCATACACTTTTTCCCCGTCTCCCGGCAAAGGCAAACGAATCCATAAACGTTCGGTTTCGAAAGAATGCGGAAAATCCATCAAGATCGGAGGGATTCGCTCCATTTTTGACTCTCCATTTCTTGCTGTAATCCATACAGACCGATGATATTCATTCTAAATGTACCGGGAAGCCGGAAAAAAGACAAGGGTCAAGCTTTGCCGCCCGCTTGTTGATAGGCGGACAAGTCCTTTCGGATAAAGGCTTCCCGCAACTTGTACTTTTGGATTTTTCCGCTGGCGGTCATCGGATATTTGTCCACAAAAATGACTTGGGAAGGGATTTTGTACCGGGCAATGTTCCCTTTGCAAAACTCAATGATTTCCTCTTCCGTACAATCGACCCCCTCTTTCTTCCGGATGAAAGCCACCGAAACTTCACCATACTTTTCGTCCGGCACTCCCACAATTTGAATGTCCAAAACTTTGGGATGCGTATAGAGAAATTCCTCGATCTCCCGCGGATAAATATTTTCGCCCCCGCGAATGATCATATCTTTCAAACGTCCGGTAATCCGGTAGGTTCCATCTTCATTTTCCACTGCCAAATCACCGGTGTGAAGCCATCCTTCTTCATCAATCACTTCCCGGGTCGCCTCAGGCATTTTGTAATAGCCTTTCATCACATGGTAACCCCGGGTGCAAAGCTCCCCTTGCTTTCCTGGAGGCAACGGCTTGTTGCTTTCGGGGTCAATGATTTTCACTTCCACATGCGGCAAGGGCCTTCCCACGGTGGCCACACGCACGTCCAAAGGGTCATCCGTCCGGGTCTGGGTGATGACCGGTGAAGACTCCGTTTGGCCGTAAGCAATGGTGATTTCGCGGACCCCCATGTCTTCGGTCACTTTGCGCATCACTTCAATCGGGCAATTGGAACCGGCCATAATCCCCGTTCGCAAATGGGGGTACTTTTTCTTTCGGAAGGACGGATGATTCAATTCGGTAATAAACATGGTGGGCACCCCGTGCAGGCCTGTACACTTTTCCTTTTCCACAATCTCCAGCACTTTTCCGGCGTCAAAGGTGATCAAGGGAACCAGGGCCGCCCCGACACTGATGCCGGCTAGGGTGCCCAGGACGCACCCGAAGCAATGAAAAAAAGGCACCGGTATACAGAGGCGGTCTTTCTCCGTCAATTTCATGCACTCTGCGATATTTCGCCCGTTGTTGATGATATTGTGGTGAGAAAGCATCACGCCTTTTGGAAATCCGGTGGTGCCGGACGTGTACTGCATGTTGATCACATCATCCGGATGCAAAGATGCCTGACGGGCTTTGACTTCCTCCTCCCGGACCTCCCTCCCCATTTCAATCAGGTCCTTCCAGCAAAACATCCCGGGGGCCGGTTCATCATCGAGCAGTATGACATTTTTCAATTTGGGCAATCTCTTGGATTTTAACCGGCCGGGCGGACATTCTTTTAACTCCGGGCATATTTCATAAAGCATATCGACATAGGAAACGCCTTTTACTTCCCTCTCCAAAATCAGTGTCTCCGTATCCGATTGCTTCAGCAAATATTCCAGTTCGCGCACGCGGTAATTGGTGTTGACCGTAATCAAAACCACCCCGGTCATGCCGGTGGCAAATTGGGAAATCAACCATTCCGGTTGGTTCAGAGCCCAGATGGCCAGGTGATGCCCTTTGTCCAACCCCAGATTAATCAATCCTTTGGCAGCTTCGATCACCTTTTTTTGAAAGTCCTCATAAGTCCAGCGAATGCCTTTCTCCGGATAAATCACCGCTTCTTTTTTTCCATGGAGCTTCACTTGTTCGTCCAACAAATCCCCCAGCGTGTAATGAACCAGTTCCGCCAAGATATGACCTCCCTTTTCAACAGCCGATTTCACGTGCAATGATATTGCGCTGAATCTCCGAGGTTCCTTCCCCGATCTCGGTCAATTTGGCATCACGGAAATACCGCTCCACTTTATAATCGTGCATATATCCCCAGCCGCCATGAATTTGCACCGCTTGATTGGCAACTTCCATGGCCACTTCCGAAGCAAACAATTTACAGATGGAAGCTTCCTTGGTAAACCGTTTTCCCTGATCCTTCAACCAGGCAGCTTTATATACATAAGTCCGGGCCAATTCAATTTTCATGTGCATATCCGCCAATTTATGCTGAATCGCCTGAAACTTGGACAGAGATTGGCCAAATTGTTTCCGTTCTTTCGCATACTTCAAAGCCAATTCATAGGCTCCCTGCGCTATTCCGACCGCCATGGCCCCGATCCCGATCCGGCCCCCGTCCAGGGTGATCAAAAACTGTTTAAACCCTTTTCCCCTTTCCCCCAAAATATTTTCTTCCGGAACGTGCACATCTTCCAACACCAATTCGGTGGTATTGGAACTGTTTAACCCCAGCTTCACATAATGATCCAGCACTTGGAACCCGGGCGCATCCGTCGGAACGATAAACGCGGTGATTTCTTTGCGGTCTCCGGATTGGCCGGTCACGGCGGTCAAAGCCAAATACTTTGCATAACTGGCATTAGTGATGAAACATTTGCTGCCATTTATGACCCACTCGTCCCCTTTTTTGACAGCGCGGGTTTTGGTTCCTCCGGCATCGGAACCGGCATTGGGTTCGGTGAGCCCAAAAGCCCCCAAGGTCTTTCCTTCACACAACGGAACCAGATATTTTTCTTTTTGTTCTTTGGTTCCAAAGAGATAGAGTGGAGCACACCCCAATGAGATGTGAGCAGAATAAGTGATTCCGGTGGAAGCACAAACCCGGCTCAATTCCTCCACGGCAATGGCAAAGCTGATCGTATCTGCACCCGCTCCTCCGTATTCTTCCGGAAAGGGCAACCCCATTAATTTAAGATTGGACATTTTCTGAAAAATATCCTTGGGAAATTGCTTGCTTCGATCCCTTTCATCCGCTCCCGGAGCCACCTCTCCTTCGGCAAAATCACGCATCAAAGATCGGATCATTTGTTGCTCGGATGTCAATTCGTAGTTCATGTTTCCCCACTCCTTCGGTCCGAATGACAGCGTTTTCATTTTTATTATAAATTTTTTTATTCTATTTATTCAATAATTTTCGGTTATTCGCCCCAAACGGGCCCAAAATTGTCCGAAACTTATTTGCAATGAGGGTTGAAAAGGGATAAAATTGAATCAACAAAAAAGAAACGCACCCGGTTGGGTGCGTCAAACCACCAAATTTTATTCGAGGAAATCTTTTAAACGTTTGCTGCGGCTTGGATGACGCAATTTGCGAAGTGCTTTGGCTTCAATCTGACGAATCCGTTCCCGTGTCACGCCAAAGACTTTCCCGACTTCTTCCAAAGTGCGGGTGCGTCCATCATCCAATCCAAAACGTAAACGCAAAACATTTTCTTCCCGTTCCGACAAGGTATCCAACACATCTTTCAACTGTTCTTTCAACAATTCATAAGCCGCGGCATCCGCTGGTGCTTGTGCATCATCATCCGGAATGAAATCGCCCAGATGGGAGTCATCTTCTTCTCCGATCGGCGTTTCCAACGAAACGGGTTCTTGGGCAATTTTCATGATTTCCCGTACCTTTTCAGGGCTTAAACTCATTTCTTCGGCAATTTCTTCCGGTGTCGGCTCCCGGCCGAGTTCTTGCAACAATTGACGGGACACGCGAATCAATTTATTAATGGTTTCCACCATATGAACCGGGATTCGAATAGTGCGGGCCTGATCGGCAATGGCGCGGGTGATGGCTTGCCGGATCCACCAGGTTGCGTACGTGCTGAATTTAAATCCTTTACGGAAATCAAACTTTTCAACGGCTTTAATCAGCCCCATATTTCCTTCCTGAATCAAATCCAAGAACAACATTCCCCGTCCGACATACCGCTTGGCGATACTGACCACCAGGCGCAAGTTGGCTTCAGCCAGCCGCTGCTTGGCTTCTTCATCCCCCTGTTCAATCCGTTTAGCCAATTCGACTTCTTCTTCCGCAGTCAGCAAAGGAACACGGCCAATCTCTTTGAGATACATCCGGACAGGGTCATTGATTTTAACTCCCGGCGGAACATTTAAATCATCATCCACAAACTCCTCGTCATCGACCTCGGTTTCATCAAAATCCGAATCGTCTTCTTCATTGACCACTTCGATTCCCTGATCATGCAAGTGTTCAAAAAACTCGTCCATTTGTTGGGAACTTTGGTCGAAAGGAGACATTTTTTCCATGATCATTTTATAAGATAAAACACCTTGCTTTTTGCCTTTTTCCACCAATTGTTCTTTGGCTTGATCCAAAGTTAGTTCCATTTCATTTTGTTTGTTCGCCAAGTTCCTTTCCTCCTCCTTTCTGATGAACTCGTTTCCTAAATCCGCATATGCAACTGATTACGCAACTGCGTAACTTCCTTTAACAACTTTGCGGCTTTGACGGGTTCATCAGCACGCGATAGTTGTTCAATCTGTCTCTCCTTTTCTTCAATCTGTTTCAGGAGAGGAACATCTCGTATATGGTGAACACAATCCCTCAATTCCTTTTCCGAAATCTCATCGGGCAACTCCATGAAAGCAAGTTTTGCGGCCACTGATTCCAGATCGGGGTCGGTCAATGTACGGATAAAGGCTCCGGGATCTTCCGGGCTGTCCCGGTCATAGTAAGAATAAAGATAAGCTGCCAACACGGCATAAATTTCTGTATTGAAATCAGCTCCCAAATGGGTTTTCACCCATTCCGTCACTGATCTGCTTCTCATCATATGGGCAATCAGATACATCTCCGATTTCTCGGCAATCGACCGGGGTTGAGCACCTCCGATCAAATGTTTGCCAATCTCTTGATACCCATTATTCCACTTGGAGCCATCTTTATCCCTTTTGCTTTTCTGCTTTATCCGCTTTGCTTTCCGCAGTTCATCTTTCAGGGCATCCAATGAAAGATGAAACTCTCCGGCCAACCGGCGAAGATAGTGATCTTGTTCAATGGCTTGAGGCAACCTGGCAATGACACCGACCGCTTCGGCCAGATATTTCATGCGTTCGTCTTCATCCTGCAAATCATATTTTTTCTTTAGGATTTCCAATTTAAATGCCGTTAATGGCATGGCCGCCGCCAAAATTTCTTCTTTAAACGCCGTCTTTCCGAACCGCCGGATGTAATCGTCCGGATCCAATCCCAAGGGCATTTGCGCGACTTTGACCGTGCATCCTTCATTTTTTAACAATTCAATTCCTCTGAAAGCCGCATTCTGCCCGGCTTCATCGGAATCGTAACTCAAAATGACATGGTCTGAATTTCTCTTCAGGATTCGTGCTTGGGTTTCGCTCAGAGCCGTTCCCAACGTCGCAACACCATTGGGAACCCCTGCCTGCCAGGCAGAGATCACATCCATGTATCCTTCAAACAGAACGGCTTTGGAATGTTTACGTATGTGAGAACGTGCACGATGAAGATTATATAAATGATTCCGTTTATGAAATAATATTGTATCAGGACTGTTCAAATACTTCGGTTGTCCGTCTCCCAATGCCCGTCCGCCAAAGCCGATCACTTTTCCCTGGGCGTCATGAATCGGAAACATCAGGCGATGTCGAAAACGGTCATAATATTTTTTAGTGTATCCTTGTTCACGCGATGTGATTAATCCAATTTTTTCGAGGATCTCTTCGGAAAACCCTCTTTTTTTAAGGAATGACAGTAGAAATTGAAAAGATGAAGGTGCATAGCCAAGTTGAAACTCTTTGACGGCCTCCGGCAGGATTTCCCGTTGCTTGAGATATTGTCTTGCAACACGGCCGTACTTTGTGGAAAGGAGCACATAATGATACAACTTTGCAGTCAGATCGAGAGCTTTTCTCATTTGCCGGCGCATTTGTTCCTCTTCATCGGAAAGATCTTCCGCAACCGGCTTGGGAACGGGAATGCCGGCTTGTTCAGCTAAATGCGTCACGGCTTCGACAAACGTGTACTGCTCCAGCTCCATGACAAATTTGATCACATCTCCGCCTTTCCCGCAACCGAAACAATAAAAAATCTGTTTATCAGGCGCGACCGAAAAGGAAGGAGTTTTCTCTGAATGAAAAGGGCACAATCCAAAATAATTCTTACCGCTTTTTTTCAGGGAAACGGTCTGTTCAATCACATCGACAATATCATACTCTTTTCTGACTTGGTCAATGACTTCATCAGGAATCCTTCCTTTCATATCCATCACTGCTTTCTAAAGAATTCCTAATAAAAGGTATGGATGGATTGATTCCCCTGCACGAATGTTAACTATTCGCCAACATTCGGCAAACTCCTCCTTCAATCCTTTTTTTATAAAATGGCAATATCTGCAAAAAGTGCTTTGACCTTTCCCTATCCCCTTATTCTACATTAAAAATCGCTTCTCCTTCTAGGTGCCTTCTTTTAAAAATCAGGAGGATAAAAAACCAGGGGAATGAATTCATCATCATATCATTGCATTTTATTTTAATTTTGTAAAGAAATCTTTTTAAAGAAAAAATACCCAACGCGTGGGTATTTTTTTAAATAAATTTATTCTAGTACTACTTTCATATTCTTGCAAGCTTATTTCTCCAAAATGACGGCTTGTGCGGCGGCAAGCCTTGCCAACGGAACCCGGAAGACAGAGCAGCTGACATAATTCATCCCGACTTCATGGCAAAATCGGATGGATTCTTTTTCTCCGCCGTGCTCCCCGCAAATGCCGGTCTTTAAGGCTGGCTTTGTGTTTCTTCCTTTTTCCGTCCCGATGCGAACCAGCTCCCCGACACCTTCGCGGTCAAGGCGGATGAACGGGTTATCCGGCAGGATTTTCTGATCCACATAGGTATGCAAAAATTTGCCTTCCGCATCATCCCGGCTGTAGCCGAACGTCGTCTGGGTCAAATCATTGGTTCCGAAAGAGAAGAAATCGGCTTCTTCTGCAATTTGGTCTGCCGTCAAGGCTGCTCTCGGAATCTCGATCATGGTTCCCACCTGATATGAAACGCTTACATTTTCAGCCGCCATGACTTCAGCCGCCACTTGTTCCACCAAGGCACGCATCCGTTTCAATTCCTCCACATGCCCCACCAGCGGGATCATGATCTCCGGCTCCACCCGGATGCCTTCTTTGATGCATTCCACTGCCGCTTGGAAGATCGCTTCTGCCTGCATTCGGTAAATTTCGGGGTGAATGATCCCCAGACGGCATCCCCGGTGCCCCAGCATCGGGTTAAACTCATGGAGGGAACGCACTTTTTTAAGCAAATGTTCTTTTTGGCGGTACTCCCCGGTGCCTTCTTGCCCCGCCACTTGCATTTTGGTGATTTCCACCAGCAAGTCTTCCATATTCGGCAGGAATTCATGCAGCGGTGGATCCAACAGCCGGATGTTGACCGGCAATCCGTCCATCGCCCGGAAAATTCCTTTGAAGTCTTCTTTTTGCATGGGCAAAAGCTCATCGAGCGCCTGTTGTCTTTCTTCCTGGTCATCGGCCAGAATCATCCGTTGCACGATCGGAATCCGCTTGGGATCCATAAACATGTGCTCCGTGCGGCATAATCCGATTCCTTCCGCCCCCAGTTCCCGTGCTTTTTCCGCATCTTCCGGATTGTCAGCATTGGTGCGCACTTTCAACCTTCTGATTTCATCCGCCCATTTCAGCAATTCCCGGAACTCGGGAGTCAATTCGGGATCCTTCATCGGAACTTCGCCGATAAACACTTGTCCGGTTCCCCCGTCGATGGACAAAACGTCCCCTTCCCGGAGGGTCACATCCTCTACGGTCACCGTTTTTTGGCGCAAATCGATTTTCAACTGTTCACATCCGCATACGCATGCTTTTCCCATTCCCCTGGCGACCACGGCAGCATGGCTTGTCATTCCGCCGCGGCTTGTCAAAATCCCTTGTGCCGCCAAAACACCATGAATATCTTCCGGCGTCGTTTCCGGCCGGACCAACAACACCCGTTTGCCCTCTTTGGCCCAGGCTTCCGCCGTGTCCGCGTCAAAAACAATTTGTCCGGAAGCCGCTCCAGGCGATGCGGGCAATCCTTTGGCCCATGCGGTCAGCTTGGCGTTATGGTCGATCCGGCGGTGTAACATCTGTTCCAATTGCTCCGGTTCGACCCGCATCAGGGCCTCTTCGCGCGAGATGATTCCTTCCCCGGCCATCTGAACGGCAATCTTCACCGCAGCTTGCGAAGTTCTTTTGCCAACTCTCGTTTGCAGAATGTATAATTTTTTATTTTCAATGGTAAATTCAATATCCTGCATATCCCGGTAAGCGCTTTCCAATTGGTTGCAGATGCGGACCAACTCCTCATAAACATCCGGCATCTCTTTTTCCAGATCGGCGATCGGTTTGGGAGTGCGAATGCCGGCCACCACATCTTCCCCTTGCGCGTTAAACAAAAACTCCCCGTATAACTCTTTCTCCCCGCTGGAAGGGTTTCGTGTGAAGCAAACCCCCGTCCCTGATTCATTCCCCATGTTCCCGAAAACCATGGTTTGCACATTGACGGCCGTTCCCAAATCATCCGGAATTCCGTTCATTTTCCGGTAAATTTTGGCCCGGTTGTTATTCCATGAAGAGAACACGGCTACAATGGCTTGTTTCAATTGCTCCATCGGCTCCTGGGGGAAAGGGTTTTTGGTTTCCTTCCAAATCAGTTCTTTAAACGCGCGAATCACTTCCTGCCAATCCTCTGCATCCAGTTCGGTATCCAGTTCAACGCCTTTTTTCTCTTTCACCTTTTGGATGACTTGTTCGAATTTGTAATGATCCACGCCCAACACGACATCCCCGAACATTTGGATAAACCGGCGGTAACAATCATAGGCAAAGCGGGGATTGCCGGTTTGCCCGGCCAGGCCGGCCGCCGTTTGGTCATTGAGCCCCAGATTCAAAATCGTATCCATCATGCCCGGCATGGAAAATTTGGCGCCTGAACGGACCGAGACCAGCAACGGGCGCTTGGGATGGCCCAGTTTTTTTCCGGTTTCTTTTTCCAGACCGGATATCGCTTCTTTCACCTGCTCCAATAATTCTTCTTTTAACCCTTCCCCGCTTTTCAGAAAGTCATTGCACGCTTCGGTGGTGATGGTAAATCCCGGCGGAACGGGCAGACCGACACGGGTCATGTCTGCCAGATTCGCCCCTTTGCCTCCCAACAAATCTTTCATGTCCCTGTTTCCTTCATGAAAACGGTAAACCTGTTTCAAACCCACTGCTATTGTCCCCCTTTTTGAATGATATCCAGTATGAGATTTGCTGTTTCTTCCACGGCTTTGTTGGATACGTTGATCACCGGGCATCCCAGGCGGCGAATCACCCGTTCTGCATAATCCAGCTCTTCCAGGATCCGCTCCATGCTCGCATAGTTGGCACCGGAAGCCAGCCCCAATGCTTTCAGCCTTTCCGTCCGGATGTGATTTAATTGTTCCGGATCAATGGTCAGGCCGATAATGCGATGTGAGGGAACTTGCAGCAACTCTTCCGGCGGTTCCACTTCCGGAACAAGCGGGACGTTGGCCACTTTAAAGCGCTTGTGGGCCAAATACATGGACAGCGGTGTTTTCGAAGTCCGGGAAACCCCCACCAATATGACATCGGCTTTCAAAAGGCCCCGCGGATCTTTGCCGTCATCATATTTCACGGCAAATTCGATCGCTTCCACTTTGCGGAAATAATCTTCATCCAACTGGTGGATCAGCCCCGGCTTGTATTTGGGTTCATGCTGAAACAGCTCAGACATGCCTTGAATCATCGGCCCCATGATATCCACATAAGGGACTTGCTTGCGTCCGGCCTCTGTGATCAGGAGCTCTTGCAATTCCGGAACCACCAAAGTAAAAGCGATCAGCGCTTTTTCCTCTTTGGCGGCTTGTACCGTCTCAATGACGGTATCCGCATCGTTCACATAAGGGATGCGGCGGATTTCGATTTCTCCCCCGTTAAATTGGCTGGAAGCAGCTTTGACCACCAGTTCTGCTGTCTCTCCCACGGAATCGGAAACGACATATACGACTCGTTGCTTTTCTGACATATAAGGTCATACTCCCTCCCTTAATTTCTTCAAGGTTGTCCAAGCTCGACAAATACTTTGACCAGCGTCGTTTTGCTGATCCGGCCGATCACTTCGAGTTGCTGTTCATCCCCGTCGACCGGGCGAACCACCGGCAAAGAATCCACTTCATGGCGCATCATCTGTTTCGCCGCATAGTAAAGGGTATCTTCCGGCTTGCAAGTGATGATGTTCGGCATCCGGGTCATCACGACCCCGATGGGCATCGATTGCAATTCTTGTTTTCCCATCGCCGCCTGCAATAAGTCTTTCCGTGACACAACACCGACCAGATTGCCTTCTTTTTTTATCACGTAGAGCGAACCGACATCTTCCAAAAACATGGTGCAAATCCCGTCATAAACCGATGTGTGTTCCTGTACGACCACCGGGCGGGATTTGTAATCTTTCACCAGCAAATGACGGATATGTTCCCCCATCAGTTGGTTCGCGGTCTTTCCCGAGTAAAAATAGCCGACACGCGGTCTGGCTTCAAGAAAACCGGCCATGGTCAAGATTGCCAGATCAGGCCGCAACGTGGCTCTGGTTAAGTGAAGTTTGTCGGCAATATGTTCTCCTGTAATCGGACCCTCTTCCTTGACAATCTCCAGGATTTTCTCTTGACGCTTTGTGAGCTCGATTTTTTCACACCTCCCACGAAAGCCTTGCTTTTATTAATTGTGACATACTTTTGATCAAAAATCCATGTCTAGTATATAACATTTTTCATCCTTCTTACCAGTGTAATTTTTATCGCTTTTTGAGTTAACATAAGGGTAGATTTGAATCCCGATGATGGAGGACACACCATGTTATTCAACCATCCGATTGCAGTCAGTTGTTCGTGTGATTATTCTTGTTTTCATCATGCCAAAGCCCATGATGTGCAGTATATTGAAGTTCAACTTCCTGAAAAGCCCTTTGATCCCGGCCAATTCCGGGACATGATCAACACCGGCCGGCTCCGGCCCGTCGCTTTTCGGATGCCGCCTTCCGCGGGGCTTGGAACCGGGGCATTCAACCCTGAAGACTGGGAAAAATGGCTTCATCTTTTGCATCAATCCACCGATGAAAAAGGCCGCCGCCTCATCTGCAGCGGCCGGAAAGTTCCGCTCGGCATTATATTTGAATACCTGGACCGTCATCCCACGGACTTTTCCGCATTGCAGGACTTTAAAGATCAATATGTGAAAACCATCGCATCCCAACTGGAAGAGATTCAAAAACTTTGCCGGCCCCTTGGGTTTGAACTGTATTTGGAAAATGCCCCGATGGGGGGAGAACACTACTTTGAACCGGGACGCGCCGATTTGTATCCGGCTCTGCGAACCCCCCGACATTTACTGGAAATCGCCGAAAACACGGGTGTGCGCCTTTGTTTTGACACTGCCAACGCCTGCATCACGTCCAATGTGCTCACCTACATGCACCGATCCCGGAGTTTGTTTGCTGGGGCAACCGAACAAGAAATCACCCACAGAACCAACAACTGGGTGGATTTTTATCAACAGATTCAAAACCATGTGGGATTGGTCCGCCTTTCTTATGCCCACAGCTGGGGGGACACCAAAACCACTCACCACATCCCGTTCCCTCCGTCTGCTTACGGGGAATTGATTCAATTTGCCGAGCTGATCCGGGAGCAAACCCCCGTCATTCTCCCGGGGGAACATTTGGAGGAAATGATCCAAACCCTCCATCAATTGAAAAAAAGCTGAGCAAAAAAAGAAACAGCTTTGAAGCTGTTTCTTTTTTAAGCGAAAACGATCTGGTTAAAATCAGCAAACCGGTGAATCAATCGGGTGACGTCACTAAGCAATGCAAGGCGGTTACTTTTGATTTCCTCTTCTTCCACCATCACCATCACCCGGTCAAAGAAGTGATGAATATCGGGTGCCATTTGCGCCAGGGCTTGATACATGCCAAGGAAATCTTGTTGCTTTTCCGCTTCCTCATAACCGGCTTTCACTTCTTCCAACCGGCGGTAAAGCGCCTTTTCAGCATCCTCCCGGAAAAGGGACGGATCCGGCGTGGAATCTTCGGCATTTTTCGCCAATCGCGCAACACGCGTAAACCCTTCAACTTCTTCTTTAAACGCTTCCCGTCCGACTTGCCCCATCAATACCCGGGCTTTTTCCACGACTTGCACGGGATGGGAAAGATCGGAGGCCAATACCGCATCCATCACATCATACCGGATTTGCTGCTCCTGCAATACCGTACGCAGGCGGAGCGCAAAGAATTCATGCAGTTCTTTTTCCAGTTCGCCGGGATGCTTTTGAAGCAATCCGGCATCGTCCAGTTGCGCCAAGGAAAGTTGCCACAATTGCTTTAAAGAAAGCTTGTGGTAATCCCCGGCCAACAAAATCTGGATGATCCCCTGCGCTTTTCTGCGCAAGCCGTAGGGGTCTTGTGATCCGGTCGGCTGAATCCCGATTCCAAAGCTGGACACAATTGCATCGATTTTATCAGCAAGCGAGAGCAATCCGGCAATTCTCCGGCTTGGGAGGGCATCTCCGGAAAAACGGGGCAAATGGTGCTCATACACGGTTTCGGCCACTTCCGTTTCCTCTCCGGCATTCAGTGCATAAGTGCGCCCCATGATTCCTTCCAGTTCGGGAAATTCCCCGACCATCTGGGTCACGGCGTCAAACTTGCAAATGTGCGCCGCCCGTTTTAATTGAGACCGCTCTTTTTCCGAAAGGCCGATCCCGTCAGCCAGTTGTGCGGCAAGTGCTACGAGCCGGCGCACCCGATCTCCCAGGCTTCCCAATTCATCTTGATACACAATCTGATCCAATTTTTGTACGGCATCATCCAACGCAAGCTTTAAATCTTCTTCATAGAAGAAGCGGGCATCAGACAAGCGGGCACGGAGCACCTTCTCATTTCCTTTGGCCACCGTTTCCAAATATTGGTCATCTCCGTTGCGGACCGTCACAAAATAAGGCAATAACCGGCCGTTTTGATCTTCCACCGGAAAATAACGTTGATGTTCCCGCATGGTGGTGACCAACACTTCACGCGGCAGAATCAGAAACTCTTCATCGTATTGCCCGTACAACACCGTCGGGTATTCCACCAGATGGGTAATCTCCTTCAACAAGCCTTCCTCTGTCGGAATCACCCAACCCTTTTCTTCCTCCAACCTTCTCAGCTGGTTCAAAATGGCATTTCTTCTCGTCTCCACGTCGGCCAAAACATATTGCTGATTCATCACCTCTTCATAAGCACCGGCTTCCGGAATCACCGCTTCGCTTCCCAAAAAGCGATGCCCCCTGGTTTGATTGCCTGCCGTCAGCCCCGCCCACCGGACGGGAATGATTTCGTCTCCCAACAGACAAACCAGCCAGCGCACCGGACGGATAAACCTGACCCGCGAATTCCAGCGCATGGTCTTTGGAAAATGGAATT
Source organism: Thermoactinomyces sp. FSL K6-2592 (assembly GCF_038006465.1). NCBI lineage: Bacteria > Bacillati > Bacillota > Bacilli > Caryophanales > Thermoactinomycetaceae > Thermoactinomyces > Thermoactinomyces sp. FSL K6-2592. Next base: position 1,023,181 of record NZ_JBBOVH010000001.1, on the reverse strand, counting down.
GGTTCAGCAAAGACGGAATCCCTTCCGGCAACAACTCCGCCGTCCGTTTTCCAGGTTGGTGAATTTTGGCAAAAACGTAGTTTTCCCCTTTCACCTCTTTGAGAACAAGTTGTTCGGGATCCACCCCTTGTTTTTTGGCAAATCCCTGAGCCGCTTTGCTCCAGGTGCCATCCTCCAGCTTGGCGATTTTTTCCGCAGGCCCTCTCACTTCTTTATACACGTCTTCTTGCCGTTCCAAAACGCCTGTGACACAAACGGCCAACCGGCGCGGGGTTGCATAGGTTTTGCAATGGCTGTATTGAACCCGGTTTTCTTCCAGCCAACCGGTCAACTTGTCTTTCAGCTGGGCCGCCGCATCATCCACAAACCGGGCCGGAATTTCCTCGCAACCGATTTCCAGCAACAAATCCTTGCTCATTTGCTTCTTCCCCCTTCTTGTTTTAATAAGGGATAACCCAATTTCTCCCTTTGCTCGACGAAAGCTTTGGCGATTTTCCGGGCCAGGTTTCGCACCCGTCCGATATAACCGGTCCGCTCCGTCACACTGATCGCTCCCCGGGCTTCCAGCAGATTGAAGACATGCGAGCATTTCAGCGCATAGTCATATGCCGGGAAAACCAATTGGTCCTCCAAAGCCCTCATCGCTTCTTTCTCAAAGTCGTCAAACTGGCGGAAGAGCCACTCTTTATTGGAGACTTCAAAGGTATATTTGGAATGCTCATATTCCGGCTGGCCAAACACATCGCCATACTTTACGCCATCCACCCATTCAAGGTCAAAGACATTTTCCTTTTCCTGAATGTAAGAGGCCAAGCGTTCCAATCCGTAAGTCAATTCCACGGAAACCGGATCCACATCCAGACTGCCCACTTGTTGGAAATATGTAAATTGGGTCACTTCCATCCCGTCCAGCCATACTTCCCATCCCAGTCCGGCCGCGCCGAATGTCGGGTTTTCCCAGTTGTCTTCCACAAACCGGATATCATGCTTGGACGGGTCAATCTCCAACGCTTCCAAGCTTTTTAAATAGATTTCCTGAATGTTGTCCGGTGCCGGCTTTAACAGCACTTGAAATTGATGGTGCTGGTAAAGGCGGTTGGGATTTTCCCCGTAACGGCCATCCGCCGGACGCCGGGAAGGTTCCACATACGCCACGTTCCACGGTTCCGGACCCAACGCCCTTAAAAAAGTCATTGGATTTAAGGTTCCGGCCCCTTTTTCCGTATCGTAGGGCTGGGCGAGGATACAACCATGCGAAGCCCAATAATCTTGCAATCGTTTGATCATCTCCTGCATGTTCACAGCTTTCCACCTCCGTCAAATTTCCACCTAAAAAACCTCTCATCCCTGACAAAACCCATGGTTTTCTCATAGGGACGAGAGGTTTTCCCGCGGTTCCACCCTATTTGACCCGGACTTGGTCCAGGCCCGCTTTTTATCATACAGCGCTTAAGAACTGCCTTCACCAATTGCCCGGACCGGGCTCCCACCATCCCCGGCTCGCTGTTCACACAGACAGATTTGGCTACTCCTTTTCTCTCATCGCGCCGATCTTCAAATTTTAATAATGGTATAGCAAAAATCCTTTCAAATGTCAATATCCATGAAAAAATCCGGAAGTCTCACGTCCAGATTTTTTTGAACTGCTCCAGCAGTTGCAAGGATTTCAGCCGAACCGGCAAATACTCTTCAACAAATCCCCGGATCATTTTTTCCAACTGCTCTTTGGTCTCCGGTTTCACATCGATTTTACCGAGCCGGTGCGGATCGACTTGTTGCAGGATCCGCAAAATCCGGATGCTTGCCTCCGATACCAAAATCCCGTCTCGATCCTGATCCTGACAACTTTCGCATAACCAACCGCCCTGACGGATACTGAAACGGACAGGACGCCGTCCGGAACAACAAGAAACACACCGGTCCGTCTCCGGAGTGTATCCCGCCGTCCTCAACACTCTGAGTTCCAAAATAAAGGTTAAGATGTCAGGGTCCTTTTTTTGTTCCAAATGCTCCAACAAGCTGGTCAACAAATCGTACATAGAAGGATCCGCTTCTTTTTCTTCCGTCGTTTTGTCGATCAACTCCAGCCAGTAGGCGCCATATGACGTCAACAAGAGATCAGAACGCAATAAATGATGAGAAGAAATGAGATCAGCTTGCGACAACGTCGCGATGTTCCCGTTTCCAAAACTGACAAAATGAGCCCGGGTAAACGGCTCGGTCACGGCTCCAAAACGGCTTTTCGTTTTCTTGGAGCCTCTGGCCATAAAAGAAACTTTCCCCTGGTTTTTCGTATAAACGGTTAGAATTTGATGGCTCTCTCCGTAATCGCGAGCTTTCAGGACAATCCCCTCATATTTGTTTAACACCGGTTAACCGCCCTTTCCCGTGTCAGCCGCTTTCCTCCTCATCCCGCTCTTTTTGCGCTTTTTCTTCATTCTCTTTTATGTTTTCGAGGCTTTTGAGCAAGAGATATGCATCGATACTGCCAGTCACTTCAAAGCAACTCCATAAGAAATTGCGCAACCAGTATCACCCTTTCCGTATTTTACAACTTTAGGATGACCTTTTGAGCGGGAGAGTATAAGAAGGAAAATTTGTCATTTTTTCAGATCTCTTCTTCCGTGTAACCCAGTTGACGCAACATGATATCTTCATTGGTCCAGTCTTTTTTCACTTTGACCCACAAATCAAGGAAAATCTTCACACCCAGCAAACGCTCGATTTCAACCCGGGCACGCGTGCCGACTTCTTTCAGCAAGGCTCCTTTTTTTCCGATCAGGATGCCTTTTTGTGAAGGCCGCTCAGCATATATCGTTGCCAACACATCCACGATGTCCTTCCCGGGTCTCCGCTTCATTTCCTCGACAACGACCGCCACCGAATGCGGAATCTCTTCCCGGGTCAGTTCGAGGACTTTTTCCCGGATTAATTCACTGACGATAAACCGTTCGGGATGATCGGTCACCTGGTCGGACGGATAATATTTCGGCCCTTGCGGCAAATACTGAAAAACCTGTTGGATCAGCGTTCCCGTATTATTTCCGTTCAGCGCCGAAATCGGCACCACTTCCGCAAACGAAAAATCTTTGCGGTATTTGTCAATGAGCGGCAACAGATCATCCGGATGCACCTGGTCGATTTTATTGACAACCAAAAAAACAGGTGTTTTGACATCCTTTAAATGGTTCATGATAAATTCATCCCCGGGACCTTTTCCTGCGACCGCATCCACCAGAAACAGGATCAAATCCACTTCTTCCAAGGCATTGTGCGATGCCCTGACCAGCATTTCCCCCAATTTGGATTGCGGCTTGTGAATCCCCGGTGTATCCAGGAAAACAATTTGTCCGTTTTCTTCGGTGTAAACCCCCCGGATCTTGTTGCGGGTGGTTTGCGGTTTGTCGGACATAATGGTGATCTTTTGCCCGATCACATGATTCATCAAAGTCGATTTTCCCACATTCGGTCGCCCGATCAAGGCTACAAATCCTGAACGAAATTCACTTCCCAAGTCAATATCCCCTTTCAAAAATTGCTTGGCCCTTCTTGTAAAGAATGGTTGCCAAGCAATGGTCTTTTTCTTTATCTATTTTCACCGGAAACGGCCGGTTCTTACAAGAACTGCGCGCCAATCAGGGCCACCAAAATCCCCAGGCAGACGCCAAAAAACACCGGTTTCCGCGAAGAACGGAAGCGGAGGCGGGTGCCGATCAACATGGCAAAAAGCACAAGGACCAATAAGGTGATCAAAAAATGACCGATGACACCGATCAGTAATACCGAAACACAACCGGCAATGGATGCAACCATACTGGGCTCCCAACTTCCACGATCCATACGTTGCAACCAGCCCTTTATGAAAAGCGTGAGGAAAAAGTCAAACACAATGATGACTGCAAGACTGATATTGGCCGGAATCGTCTTTTGGTTGATGGCCAGGGTAAACAAAGCATCCAGATGCGGATAAAAAACACTGATTCCGATGATCACGGCAAATCCGGCGGTAAGAAGCACCGCACCGGCTGCGACATCTTTGGCCACTTTGGCAAGCGGATGATACTCACCGGTGACCATATCGACGACGGCTTCAATGGCCGTATTAATCAATTCAGCAAACAGGACGAGGACGATTGCGACAAACAAGACCAGAACTTCCACTTTGTTCATCGGGAGCGTGAGGCTCAGCAAAAGAACCCCCAATGCCACCAAAAAATGAAACCGCATGTTCCGTTGCGTCACAATCGTGTATTTTAATCCTTCCAAAGCGTAGACAAAACTGCGTAACAGTTTGGTCACTTTCATGAAAGACATCCTCCCTTTTACCGGTGCAAACCTGCTTGCTGTAAGATCTCCTCCTGTCTTTGGAACATTTCCTTTTCTTCTTCCGCCGTTTCATGATCATATCCCAACAAATGCAAAAAACCGTGTACGGCCAGAAAGCCCAGTTCCCGTTCGAGGGAATGGCCGTATTCTTCCGCCTGCTCCTTCGCTTTGGGGTAAGAAATCACAATATCCCCGAGCGGCACGGTTTCTTCTTCTTCCGAGATCACCCATTCCTCCCCCGGTTCCCACAGGGGAAACGACAAGACATCGGTGGGACGGTCCACCTGGCGATACTCCTTGTTCAACGCATGAATCTGTTCATTGTCCACCACCGTGACCGCCACATCCGCCGGAGGCAGGTTTTCAGCCCGGGCGGCGGCCCGGAGCGCTTTTAATATCACCGAAAGTGACTCTTGTTCGGCTTCGTTTAAGGGAGTTTCCACTTGCAAATCGATGACTAAACTCATTCTTTCTTGACTCCTTTGGCATTTCCTGTTTCATCCGGATATTCGATGCGCGAATGAAAGATTCCCTGCAAGGTTTCGCAAACCGATTTTTCAATCAAATCAAGCTCCCTCAGGGTCAGGTCACATTCATTGAACTGTCCGTCCTCCAACCGCTCCCGAATGATCTTTTTGACCATGTTTTCGATGCGGGACGGAGTCGGTCTGGACAGCGACCGGACAGCTGCTTCCACACAATCACAGATTCCGACAATCGCGGCCTCTTTAAATTGTGCTTTGGGCCCGGGGTAACGGTAATCTTCTTCACGCACATTCTCCATTTGTTCTTTGGCTTTAAAATAAAAATATTTGATCAAGGTGGTTCCGTGATGTTGGGCGGCGATATCCTGAATCGGTTTGGGGATATTGTGGGACTTTAATAACTCCACCCCGTCTTTGGCATGGGAAATGATAATGCTTTTGCTTAAATTGGGCGATATTTTGTCATGGGGATTTTCCTTGGACAATTGATTTTCGATAAAAAATTGCGGACGTTTGGTTTTGCCCACATCATGATAATAAGCCCCCACCCTCGCCAGCAATCCGTTGGCGCCGATCGCTTCGGCCGCCGCTTCCGACAAGTTTCCGACCATCACCGAATGGTGGTAAGTCCCCGGACTTTGAATCAGCAACTTTCGCAACAACGGATGGTTCGGATTTCCGAGTTCAATGAGACGCATCGGGGACAAAATGCCAAAAAGCGTTTCCAAATAGGGGAGAAAACCCATGGTCAAAACAGCCGAAAAGATCCCGCCCAACATGGCAAAACCGATCGACTGCAACAATTCATTCAAGGTTCCCTCCACCGGCATCATAAACCAGATGGCCATCACCGGAATCACGGAAGCCAGCGAAGAAATAAGCCCCGCCTTCAAAATGGCGCTTCTTTTTCGCACATCGCCCAACGCAAACGCCGCCGTCATCCCGCTCACCAGTGAAACCAGACCGTACCGGTAATCAAACAGCAAATGATTATCCCCGTTAAACAACACACTGCAGAAGATCGACAAAAAGACCGTGCAGATCAAAGACAAGCGTATGTTGAGCAATAAAGTGATCAGCATGGATCCCAATCCGACCGGAACCAGATATCCGATTTTGCTCCATTCGAGATTTTGGCCGTAAGACACCACTTTCATCCCGATCAGCGTGAGCAGCAAGATGCAAAACAGCAACAACAAGTTCCGGTTATTATGGTGATTTTCCTGATCAAAGCGGTAAATGTAATAATATAAAAGACCCATGATGGTAAAGACAAACAAAAGGATTCCCAGATGTGTCTGCAATTGGGTATCTTTTTTCAGCAGGCCCAATTCTTGCAATTTTCGATACTGGTCATCCGTCACCACTTCTCCGTAAGCGACGATGATTTGCCCTTTGTTGATGGGAATCGGCTTGACCGCCTCCTGTACAGCCTGTTTTTGCTGTTCGGTCTGATTCTTGTCATAAAATTCATTGACAACCAGGCTTTTTTTCGCCAGTTCACTCACCAGGGCCTGCTCTTCATTGTTCAGGGTGTTAACGCTGAGATATAAGGTCTGATCCACTTTTTCCTGCATTTTTTTCAGTTCGTCTTCCCGAACCCCTTCTTGTAAGATTTCAGACACAATTTGGCGGGCGGTCAAACGAATCACTTGCAGGCGGTTCAGCGAAACATTCAACAGTTTTTGGTAAAACCCGTCTGAAAACCCCAAGGAAAAAGTGGCTTCAAAATCATTTTTTAATTTCTCCCGCTTTTCATCCGCATCGACCGGCTTCTCCAAAATTTCTTTGGCCATCACAAAAATGGAATCAATCTTTCCGATTTGCTGCATGGTTAAATGATCATCTTTGATGTACACCGGCTCCACGGATGCAGCCGCTTTTTTCCTTGCCTGATTGGTCGCATATTCATCCACTTTGGTAACGGGGGACACCACCGTTGCCGGACTGGGCTCCCCGAGGGTGATATCATATTGGTCGGGCAACACATGATGGATCAGCAATAAATAGAACGCGATCCCGAAGATCGCGTACATCAGAATCTTAACACGCCAGCTTGTTTTCCAATCCTTTAAAAGAAACCAATGGCTCACACCAGAGGTCGGTTCTTTGCTCTCTTTCATCGAAACCGGCTCCTTATCTGTTCTCCTCTTCTTTTGAATCGGCTTCATAAGCATCAATGATTTTCTGTACCAAGGTATTGCGGACAACATCGGCTTGTCCCAAATAAACAAAGCTGATTTCCGGAATCGATTTCAAAATCCGTTCGGCTTCTTTCAAACCGGACTTTTTGCCTCTCGGCAAATCAATCTGCGTCACATCTCCCGTGACCACCATTTTGGAACCAAACCCCAGACGGGTCAAAAACATTTTCATCTGTTCAGGGGTCGTGTTTTGCGCTTCATCCAAAATCACAAACGAATCCTCCAAGGTCCGTCCCCTCATGTAAGCCAACGGGGCAACTTCAATCAACCCCCGTTCCATCATTTTATTCATTTGCTCGGTGCCCAGCATCGTATATAAGCTGTCATAAAGCGGACGCAAATAAGGATCCACTTTCTCCTGCAGATCCCCGGGCAAAAAGCCCAGATTTTCTCCAGCTTCGACAGCCGGGCGGGTTAAAACAATCCGTTTCACCCGATGGGCTTTCAGTGCCGACACGGCCATCACCACCGCCAAGAACGTTTTACCGGTTCCGGCCGGACCCACACCAAAAACAATGTCCGATTTTTGAATGGCCGTCACGTAATGGCGCTGTCCCAACGTTTTGACCCGGATGGCTTTCCCTTTTTGGGTCACACCGATTTCTTCCTGGTACAATTCCAGCAATTCATCGGCCATCCCCTGTTCCGCCAGGCGGTGAGCATACACCACATCCCTTTCGGTCACTTGCATCCCGCGGCGAATGAGGGTGATCAGTACCCGGAACAATTCCTCCAATATTTCAACGTCCCCGGGCCGACCTTGGATCAGCACCTCTCCCCCGCGCGAAATGATTTGGGCATTGGTGTTTCTTTCAATTTGTTTCAAATAAGCATCATGGGGGCCAAAAAGGCTCAGGGCTTCCGCCCCGTTGCGCAAATGAATTTTTACGGTTTTGTTCTCTTCACGTGGATTTTGCAATGGCTCATTCTCCTTGCAGAATCGGTTGGATTTTAGCGATATTTTCAATCACATCAAAGTGTACTTTCAAATAAACTTTACCATTCTCTTGGCGCTTCTGCAAAACTTTTTGCCCCAAAATCCGCCCGTCCGATCCGGTTTTTTTAAGTAAATCCTCCTTGGCGTGAACCAGTCCTTCCTGAACGGCTTCATCAACCGACAACCGTTCTTTCATCCACTCCATTTCCAACTCTTCCCGTTCCACCCAGCCAACAGGAAGTTCCCACCGGCCCAACTTCAGAAAGTGAAAATGATCCATTACCTCGGTTGATTTATACGGCGGTTTTCTGTGAAAAGGATTTTTCATCACATGGGAAAACAGATAAGGATAAACATGTTTTTCGCGTCGTCCCGTATACACTTTTCTTTTTCGTTCGAGCGGAATCTCGACACTGGACTCATACCAAACCTCTCCCCATACTTTTCCCTTTGCACCCACTATTTTTTTCGATTTTGAATCATTTAAGTCCCCGTAAATTCCCGATACCAAAATTTGGCCTTCTTTGACGACATCATTCACCTCGACCATCGGATTGCCCCGTTCCACTTTCAGATCGTAAATCAATGCGTTTTTGGTGGCAACCAAATGCACGGGTCCGGCATCGCCGTTTTGTTCCCCGGACGGATCCTTCTCCCTTTTTTCCACCACGGTCACCACCACCCGTGTCCCTTCAACGCGGACGCCGACCCAGGAAGCCTGCGGCAGTTGGGACAGCAAACGGTATTGGACTTCTTCCCGGTCCGGCAAACGCATCTTCCATTGGCCTGGATACACGCCTTCTTTTTTTAATAAAGCTTGTACGTGTTGCACGGGAATCTTCTCCGTCCCTTCCACTTTCACATTCCACACCAGCGAGGTGAACAAAAGAATCAAGACAAAAAACAAAACAGAGCCCGCAACGAAGAACTTCCTCCTTTTCAAGCGCTTTAATAAAAAAGGAAGTCCTTCTTTTTTCACAATCCTCACCCGGTTGCGTGATTTACGCGCAATCCGGTAGAAAGAGAGAAACTCCGACAGTGGCACTTTTAACCGGATGCGATGCCCGTCCAGCCATTCGATATTTTCCAGTTCCATCCCCTGCTGAACCGCTTGGTTTAGCAAAGAAGTCAAATGCTCCCCTTCGCAAATACATTCGATTTTTCCTTTGAAATTGGATGGTAAGATGTTGGATGACACGCCGGGTCCTCCTCTTATTCCTGAAATTGAAAGCCCTGAATTTTTCCTTCAACCCATACCACTTCAGGCTGAATGGCTTTGATTTTTAATTGCTTTCCTTCGATCTTCAAAATTCCGGTTTTTGTCTTTAGCAACAATTCATCGGCGTTAAATTTCTCAATCTCCTGATAATTTTCCACTTGCATGGTCATTGAGCCGATGATCTCAATCCGCGGAGCATCACTTGCCACATGAACCGGTAAATCCAACCAATCCGAAGCCCATTTGCGCATGGTTTTCAGCCTTCCTCTCCACCCGCCCCTTCTTTTGTACCATCCTTATGCTTCGATGTACTCCGTTATGTTTCGTTCCTTCCAACCAAAAAAGCATGGGAACCGTGAATCACCCATGCTTGTCAACCCGTTTATTCATTCAATTGTTTTTGCGCTTGCGAAATGAGCCGTTTCGTGATCTCACCGCCGACGGAACCATTGGCACGGGCCGCCGTGTCAGAGCCCAACTTCACTCCGAATTCCGAAGCAATTTCTTCTTTGAACTGGTTTAAGACCTGCCGGGCACCGGGAACGAGCAATCGGTTGGAACGGTTGGCCACCTTCTTCACCTCCTTTGTTTTTTTAGTATGAGTGTACGGATTGAATCCATGACAGAGATTTATTTCCTTGGTTGGGATAAAAAAGAAAAGTCCGTTCCCCCGCAAGGAACGGACTTTTTGTTTGATATGCATTAAAAGCGGCGATACCGGACCCAGGAAAATGGTTTCAAGGCCCGGGGCGCTCCCAAAATTTCACTCATCAAAAATCCCCGGCGAAGCTCGGAACGGGTCAGCCAAAGCGATGCCTCCGGATCATTTTTTGTCTCCTCTCTCTGATTCCCTTCCACCTTCTCCTTCACTTCTTCAAAAATCATTCTTTATCTCCACCATTCTCCTTGAGGTCATCTCCGCGCAGGGAACGGCGCATTTTGGTGTCGGCTTCAATATTTTGCAACATGTAATAATCCATAAAGCCCATTTTTCCGGAACGCAACGCTTCGGCCAAAGCCAATGGAACCTGGGACTCCGCCTCGATCACTTTGGCTTTCATCTCTTGAACGCGTGCTTTCATTTCCTGTTCCGCGGCCACCGCCATGGCCCTCCGTTCTTCGGCTTTCGCCTGGGCAATCTTCTTGTCCGCTTCGGCTTGGTCAATTTGCAAAGAAGCGCCGATGTTTTTTCCGATATCGACATCCGCAATGTCAATGGACAAGATTTCAAACGCTGTCCCTGCATCCAAACCTTTGCTTAAAACAGTGTTGGAGATCATGTCGGGATTTTCCAATACTTCTTTGTGGTTTTCCGCCGATCCGTTGGTGGTGACAATCCCTTCCCCCACGCGGGCAATGATGGTTTCTTCACCGGCGCCTCCGACCAAACGGTCGATGTTGGCACGCACCGTCACCCGCGCAATCACCTTGACTTCGATTCCGTCTTTACAAACTGCAGAAACTTCCGGGGTTTCAATCACTTTGGGGTTGACGCTCATCTGCACGGCTTCCAGCACGTCCCGTCCAGCCAAATCAATGGCCGCCGCCCGTTCAAACACCAGGTCGATATTGGCACGTTGTGCCGCAATCAAAGCATCCACCACACGATCCACGTTTCCGCCTGCCAAATAATGCGTTTCCAATTGGGAAATATCCACATTCAATCCGGCTTTACGCGCCTTGATCAACGGATTGACAATGCGGGCAGGAGTAATCCGGCGCAACCGCATACCGATCAGGGTGGTCAAACCGATGTAAACCCCCGAGGCCATGGCCGTGATCCACAGCATGACCGGAACAAAGGAAAAAAACAGGGAAATCGCGATGATAATCAAGATAACCGAAAACAACGAACCAAAATCCATACCCATTTCTCCTTTTTGTTGTTAATGGTCAGAATCCAAATCCTTCACACGCTTCACAACCACACGCATTCCTTCAACATGAATAACCTTTACCTCTTCTCCTCTTGATATAATTTCTCCTTCACTGACAACATCTTCCTTCCGATCGCCAAACTTGGCAAAACCGGACGGGCGCAACGGAGTCAAAGTGATTCCGACTTGCCCGAGCAATTCGTTCCGGTCTTTTGAAGACGTATACCCTTCCTCATTGGATTGAGACGATCGGAGCACCACTCGGTTCCATTTCACTTCCCATCCCAAAAAACGGATCAAGATCCACACGATCACCGCCGTGAGCAGGACCGCTCCGGCCACGATCCAAATGGCCTCGCTCAATATGGGAACGGCATTGAAAATGGAAACCGCCACCAAAATCAAACCAATTGTTCCAACAATCCCCAGTGTCGGCAAAAAAATTTCCAACAAGATCAGAATGATTCCGGCGATAAAAAGCAACGGTTCGGTTGCACCGGCCGTTCCGGCATGAATATAAGTCCCGAAAAAAACGGCAAAACTGGCCAAACCGATGAACGCTCCAAGCCCGACTCCCGGGGAAAACAACTCCACCAGCAAACCCACGAGCCCGATGGTAAGGATAACCATCATCACCGCGGGATTCATCAAAAATTCCGATAGTTCCATCCCGGTTCGCCCTCCCCTCCCGGTACAAAAAACAGCGTGTTTGGATAAACACGCTGCAATCATTACTGAAGTGCTTCTTGAACCATTCGATTGACCAATCTTCCCTCTGCCCGTCCCTTCACTTTGGGCATGATCGCACTCATCACTTTGCCCATGTCCGCTTTGGAACCGGCCCCCACTTCTTCAATGACTTGTTTCACAAGGGCTTTCAATTCCTCTTCGGACATTTGTTCCGGCAAATAAGCAGAGAGGATGTCAATTTCAGCTTGCTCTTTCTCTGCCAAATCATCGCGTCCGGCAGCTTTGTATTCAGCCAATGAATCTTTGCGTTGTTTTACTTCACGCATGATGACACTGATGATTTCATCGTCGTTTAACGGACGCTTTTTATCGATTTCTTCTTTTTTTATCGCTGATTTCAACATGCGAATGGTGGATAATTTTTGTTTATCCTTATTTTTCAGTGCCATTTTCATCTCTTGATCCAACTGATTCGTCAAACTCAAAAAATGCCACCTCACTAACGGCGCTTTCTACGTGCCGCTTCCGACTTCTTTTTGCGTTTTACACTCGGCTTTTCATAGCGCTCGCGTCTTCTGTATTCGGCCAAAATCCCGTCTTTGGCGCAAGAACGCTTGAAACGACGCAAAGCGGCATCGAGTGATTCGTTTTTGCGAACGCGAGTTTCAACCATGCTATTCCCTCCCTCCACGGGTCAGCTAGACCGCTTTGGGCCGGCAGCCTAACAAAGGAAAAAGACCCACACATTTCAAGCAAAAAAACAAGAGAGCGGCCTTCCCCCAGAGGAGGGTCAGCACAACAACACCTGCTCAAAAAATCAGCCAACGATGCCCAAAATAAGGTTCCAAGACAGTCGTCTGAGAACCACCGTTGGAGACACAAATAATCATTTTATATTATATCTTATAAGAATGGTTCCTGTCAAAATCAACCCGGAGGCCAGGTCAGGGTCCGTCCACCCAACAAATGGAAATGAATGTGATAGACGGTTTGTCCGCCTTCTTTTCCGACATTGTTTACAATCCGAAATCCTCTTTCATCCAAATGATACTCTTTTGCAATTTTTTGAATTGCCGCCATCACTTCCCCTGCCAGCATCTGGTCTTCTTCCTTCAAGTCCATGATCGTCGGAATATGTTTTTTCGGAATGACCAAAATGTGCGTCGGAGCAGCCGGGGAAATGTCATGAAAAGCGTAAACATATTCATCTTCGTACACTTTTTTGGAAGGCATTTTCCCTTCCACGATTTGGCAAAAAATGCAATCCGCCATACAAGTTCCCTCCCTACTTTTTCAGGGCAATCTATGTATTCACCCATTTTTCCCGTTTGACATACACTATATCAGCCTGAAAGGAAAAAAGGGGTGAAAACCATGACACAACGCAATCATCCATCGGCATCGCAACTGCGGAAACTGATCCGGAAAATCGTCCGGGAAGAACTGAGCCAATTCTTTGCGGAGTCAAAAAAGGAAAACAATTCCGCTTCGCTGCCGGAACAAATGGAAGACGGGCCGTCCATCAAACCGCCGCGCATGGCGGAAGATCCCCATACGGGCACTTGGGCCATTTTCGGGACACCGGAACTGGCACCGGTCCAAACCCGCTCAGAACATGCACGTGCTTTGCCCGGCTTTCCGGAATTGTACCGCCCAGACTTCACCGGGTTTGACGCTCCCCCGTTCATCCCGAAACATCCCCGGGAAAAGCCGGGCGACCTGTCCGTTGAAACAGCACCGGAAGAAAGAAAAGCATAATGCGCCAGCCCTGTTGCAGGGCTTTTATTTATTTTATCGGTCATTCCCTCCGCATGTCCACATATAAATCAAATCAAGGAGGGAAACAAGCCGATGCCGATTCAATTGTTGGTTCCGTTCGGGTTTGGTCTTTTTATTTTTTTATGGGGACTTTCCAAGATGCGGACAGGCTTGGAAAACCTGGCCCGTGACCGCTTGCAGTCCGTGTTGCTGCGATTCACGAAAACACCGGTGCGCAGTTTTTGGACCGGAACGGTCACCACCGCTTTTTTGCAGTCCAGCAGTGCCGTGACGGTGTTGACCATCGGTTTCGTCAATGCCGGTATGCTCACTTTTTCCCAATCGTTGGGAATCATCCTGGGAAGCAATGTGGGAACCACCATCACCACCCAAATCCTGGCCTTGAAAATCGAAGATTTTGCCATTCCGCTGTTGGTCATCGGCGGCGGCCTCACTTTGCTTTCCAATCCGTTCCTCAAAAACACCGGCTCGGTCTGTCTCGGATTTGGAGCCATCTTTTGGGGAATCGAATGGATGCAAAGCATCACGGAATCCCTGAAGGAACAAGGATGGGTTTCCTGGCTCATCCATCACGGCGGAAACCCCATTGTTTCGGGTCTTGCCGCAGGCATCCTGGTTACGGCGCTGATTCACAGCAGCAGCGCCTGCATCGCCATGGCCATGGGATTTTATGCCGCCCAGGTGATTCCGCTTCCTTTTGCCATTGCCGTTGTGTTCGGAAGCAACATCGGCACCTGCGTCACAGCACTCATGGCGTCCATCCGCACCATCCCTGCCGCCAAACAAGTCGCCCTTTCCCATCTGATCTTAAATGTGGCAGGCGCCATCTTGTTCACCCCGTTCATACCGGTCATCGCCCGGCTGGCTCCGTATTTGTCCGGAGATCCGGCAACGCAAATCGCCCACATTCAGACCTTGTTCAATCTCATTTGTTCCATCGCGGTGCTTCCGTTTTGCGACCAATTCGCCCGCTTTATCACCCGTCTGGTTCCCGAAAAAGCAAGCTTTTAACCGCACTCATTGGTCAGGAAATCAACTGCCTGATCCATGACCTCCTGATTATTCGAATAGCCGTGAAGCGCTTGTCTTGACAACGCTTCTTTCACCGTGAGCCATGTGACATCATCTATCTCTTCCAACTGAGGGGATTCTGTTCCGTCCATCGCTTTCACCAAAAAATAGTGCACAACCTTGTCCGTTTCCCCGTGCTGCGGATGTTCATATGTATACTGCACGGTCACCAGGGGACGCAGAATTTCCCCTTTGATCCCCGTTTCCTCTTCGATTTCCCTCAAGGCTGTTTCCTCAACGGTTTCGCCCGGCTCTTGTTTTCCTTTCGGCAACGTCCAATGTTCAAAACGGTCTTTAATCATCAAAATCTCGTATCTTCCGTGCTTTTCCCGAAACACAACACCGCCTGCAGAAATCTCTTTCAACTTCCTTCCTCCTTTAAAAAAAGGTAAGAAAAAAGGTTGTCAACCCCGACCGGTTAACAACCTTTTTCCATCCCGACCTCAACCAACCCTGGCCGGACGGGGCACTTCATCCACCACACGCACGAAAGTGCCGTAACAATACTCCGGATCAACACGATCAATTTTCACCCGGCAAACTTTTCCAACCCATTCGGGATCAGCCGGGAAAACCACTTGCAGGTAGTTATCCGAATAACCCATATAAAGCCCGCTGTCCGGGTCCTCTTTAAACGGTTGTTCCGGAATCACTTCCACCACTTCGCCCACAAAACGCCGGGCATACTCCACCGTCAACCGTTTGGACAGTTCAATAAGCTTGCGGACCCGTTCGTGTTTCACTTCTTCCGGCACTTGGTCCGGCATGCGGGCGGCGGGGGTTCCGGTTCTTTTGGAGTATGGGAAGACATGCAGCTGATACATTTTCAAGTCTTCAATAAAACGGTATCCGCGCTCAAATTGTTCTTCCGTTTCTCCCGGGAAGCCGACAATCACGTCGGTGGTGATCGCCACATCCGGCATGGCTTCATGCAACTTCATGATTTTTTCCCTGTATTCTTCTGTCGTATATTTGCGGCGCATCCGTTTTAACACGGCGTCATCTCCCGCCTGCAACGGAATATGCAGGTGGCGGCACATTTTTTCGGATGCGTTCAACACCTCGATCACCCGGTCATCGATCTGGCTGGCTTCAATGGAACTGATCCGGATTCTTTTCAACCCTTCAATTTTATCCAAATCCCACAACAAGTCAGCCAGCTTGTAATCTTCAAAGTCATCCCCGTAACCACCTGTGTGAATACCGGTCAGGACAATCTCTTTATAACCGGCATCCACCAACTGGCGCGCTTGTTTCAGGACATTTTCAGGCTGACGGCTGCGGGACAACCCTTTCGCCCAGGGAATAATGCAGAACGTGCAAAAGTTGTTGCATCCTTCCTGGATTTTGAGATATGCCCGGGTTTGGTCCGAAAACGTGGGCACATCCAATTCTTCAAACTTGCGTTGCTTCATGATGTTCCCCACAGCGTTGATCGGTTCACGTTCCCGCATGTATTGTTCCACATAATCGATCAGCTTTTCGCGCCCTTGTGTCCCGACCACGACATCCACCCCGGGAATCGCAGCCACTTCGGCAGGGGAGGTTTGGGCATAGCAACCGGTCACCGCGATGACCGCGTCAGGATTGCGCCGGATCGCCCGGCGGATCATTTGCCGGCTTTTCCGGTCTCCCGTATTGGTGACCGTACAAGTGTTGATCACATAAACATCGGCTTCCTCTTCAAATTCCACCCGTTTGTAATCCGCTTTTTTAAACATTTGCCAGATGGCTTCGGTTTCATAGGCATTCACTTTACAACCCAACGTATGAAAAGCCACCGTTTTCACTGTGTTTCACCTCCCAATTCATGTCTTGCAAACAATATGCAAGAAAGAGCAACCAGCGGTGCTGTCTCGGCTCTGAGAATCCGGTTTCCCAATGTGACCGGCACGGCTCCCCTTGCTTTGGCCTCATCGATTTCGGCTTCAGTAAACCCGCCTTCCGGTCCGGTCACAAGCATGATTTCATCCGCTTGCGAGCCGGCCATCGCTTGACGGATGGGGACTCCCCCTTTTTCATACGCGATGAGAACAAGCGGAAACCTTTCCATCTCAGCGAGAAATTCTTTCCATGACAAAGCAGGCAAGACAGCCGGCACTTTGCCGCGATGCGACTGTTCGGCCGCTTCCTTTGCAATCCGTTGCCAACGCTCCCGCTTCTTTCTTTCCTTTTTATCATCTATATGGATCAATGAACGTTCAGAACAAAAGGGCTGAAAGGAAACAGCACCGATTTCGGTCCCCTTTTGTATGATCCATTCGAGTTTATTGCTTCTCACCAAAGAAGGGGCAACAGTAATCCTAGTTTTCGGCTCTCCTTTCGAAGGCCGTTTTTCCACCACTTCGCAAAGGATTTCGTTGCGGTTGATTTCCGAAATGGAGCACAGATAATCCATTCCATCTTCTTTACAGACAATGATTTGATCATTGGGCTGAAACCGCATCACGTTGCGAATGTGGTGCACTTCTTCCCCTGTTAACCAAACGAATTCACCTTGAAATGCGTCTTCGGATACAAAATATCTTTGCATTTGACACTCCTGCCATTTTACCATTTTTTTGCCACAATGGCTACCCAGCCATCCATATGAATCTTTTCCAGCACTTGAAGCCCACACGAAACCAGAGACTGTTCCACTGCATCGGCTTTTTCTTCAATAATCCCCGAGCCGATAAAAATGCCGCCGGGCACCAAGACACGCGGCAAATCCGGAACCATCGGCAGAATCAATTCGGCCAACAGATTGCCGACGACAACATCCGCCGTTTGGGACACCCCTTTTAACAAATCGCCTTTTTCCACCCGGATCCCGCTTTCGATTGGATTGAGACCAATGTTTTCTTTTGCCTTTTCCACGGCCAGGGGATCATAATCCAACGCCAAAACGTTTTTCGCACCGAGCATGGCGGATACAATGCTTAAAATGCCGCTTCCGCATCCCACATCTATCACCTTGGCATCGCGCGGCAAATATTTTTCCAAACACTGGATACACAGTTTGGTTGTCGGATGCGTCCCGGTTCCAAAGGCCATTCCGGGATCCAGCCGGACGATTTTTTCATCCGGGCTTTCCGGCTGATAATCCTCCCACACCGGCTTGATGGTGATCGTATCCGTCACCCGGACCGGCTTGTAGTATGTTTTCCATTCATTTTCCCAAGACTGTTCACTCATGCTTCGGATCCCCACCAACCCTTGCCCGGGGGACAATCCGTATTGCTTCAGCGATTCCAATTTCTCCTTGATTCTTTTTTTCAGGATTTCCGGATCGACCGATTGCAAATCAGACAAATAAGCTTTGATGACCACGCCCTCTTCCGGATAATCCTCCGGGGTCAATTCGATGATTTCCCCATAACGCTTTTCAAAATCCTGATTCAAGACGTTCGAATCTTCTATGGCAACCCCGTCGGCCCCCATCTCCTGTAAGAATTCACTGATGGCTTCTGCCGACTCGTGGCTTGTACGGACACTCACTTCCAGCCAATCCATCCGCTCATTGCTCCCTTCACCTCAAAGAAAAAACGGGCGAAATTGCCCGTTTCCCTCTTTACTCGCCTCGAAATGCCTGTTTCATCTTATCGAAAAAGTTCGTGCTTTGTTCTTGTTTGATATATTCGCCGCATAAATGGCTGAAATGGCGCAAGGCTTCTTTTTGTTCCTCCGTCAATTTGGTTGGTGTGACCACACGGACTTTCACGCGCAAATCCCCTTCCCCGTATCCGCGTAAACGGGGAACACCTTTTCCGCGAAGGCGAAACTCGGTTCCGGTCTGTGTGCCGGCAGGAACTTTCAGTTTGGCACGGCCGTTTAAGGTGGGGACGATCACTTCATCTCCCAATGCAGCCTGTCCAAAGGTGATCGGCAGTTCACAGACCAAATCGTCACCTTCTCTTTTGAAGAATTCATGCGGTTTGATATAAACGGTAATGTATAAGTCCCCTGCCGGTCCGCCGTTTTGGCCGGGTTCTCCCTCCCCGCTCACGCGCAGTTGGGCACCTTCATGAATCCCGGCAGGAATTTTGACGTTGATTTTCTTTTTCCGTTTCACTTGGCCGGTTCCGGAACATCCGTTGCATTTTTCACGGATGATTTTACCCGATCCGTTACATACCTGACAAATCCGCCGGTTCACAATGCGGCCGAAAGGCGTATTTTGCACCACTTCGGATTGACCGGTTCCTTGACAGGTGGAACAGGTTTCCGGTTGGGTTCCGGGTTTGGCCCCGGAACCATGACATTTTTCACACGTTTCGGTTCGCGGAATCGCCACTTCCACATTTTTCCCAAAAACCGCATCTTTAAACTCCACTGTCAAACGGTATTCCAAATCAGCCCCTTTGCGGGGAGCATGCGGATTGGTGCTGCGGCGGCCGCCGCCGAAAAACATGTCAAAAATGTCTCCAAAACCAAAATCGGCTTCAAAACCGCCAGCCCCCCCGAACCCCTGGTTGGGATCGGCATGTCCAAAGCGGTCATATTGTGCCTTTTTCTGCGGATCGCTCAAGACTTCATAAGCTTCTTTAATCTCTTTAAATTTCTGTTCCGCATCTTTTTCTTTGTTTACATCCGGGTGGTATTTACGCGCCAATTTCCGATAGGCTTTCCGTATCTCGCTTTCCGAGGCATCACGACTCACGCCAAGCACCTCATAATAATCGCGCTTGCTCACCGGGTCACCTCCCCTTCATTGATGAAACGATTTGGTTTTGACCTTTCACAAAAAAAGGGAAAGTCAACTCAAGGCAGAGCCCCGACGCTGACTTTCCAGTCGAGGAGAACTCTTCCTGCTCCTCCTTACTTCTCATCCTCTTTCACTTCTTCGTATTCGGCTTCCACGACATTGTCATCTTTCTTCTGACCGGAGTTGTCACTGCCCCCTTGGCTTTGTTGGGCACTTTGTTGTTGCATTTGTTCGTACAGTTTGATGGAAAGTTGTTGTACGGCTTGTTCCAGTTCTTCAATGCCTTTTTTGATGGCTTCGTCGTCATCTTTTTCCAAGGCTTTTTTCAACTCATCTTTGGCTTTTTCCGCCTTGTCTTTATCTCCGGCGTCCACTTTGTCGCCAAGATCTTTCAAGGTTTTGTCCGTGGTGAAAATCAGCTGGTCGGCTTTGTTACGAAGCTCCACTTTTTCTTTTCGTTTTTTATCCTCTTCCGCATGCAATTCGGCATCTTTCACCATCCGTTCAATCTCTTCGTCGGACAAACCGCTGGAAGATTGAATGGTGATGGCTTGACTTTTTCCGGTTGCTTTATCTTTCGCCGATACATTGACAATCCCGTTTGCATCAATTTTGAAGGTGACTTCGATTTGCGGGATGCCGCGAGGTGCCGGCGGAATGTCGGTCAATTGGAAACGTCCCAATGTTTTGTTGTCCGCTGCCATTTCCCGTTCCCCTTGCAGAACGTGAATATCCACCGTGGTTTGGTTGTCGGCGGCAGTGGAGAAGATTTGAGATTTCTCCGTCGGGATGGTCGTATTCCGTTCAATCAATTTGGTGAAGACGCCACCGAGGGTTTCGATTCCAAGGGAAAGCGGGGTGACATCCAGAAGAACAACGTCTTTCACATCGCCGGACAAGACACCGCCTTGAATGGCCGCACCCATGGCCACCACTTCATCCGGATTGACCCCTTTGCTGGGTTCTTTTCCGATCAATTTTTTAATGGCTTCCTGAACGGCCGGAATCCGTGTCGATCCCCCTACCAAGAGAACCCGGTCAATGTCTTCCGGTTTCAATCCGGCATCATTCAAAGCTTGGCGAGTCGGAACCATCGTTCTTTCAATCAAATCCGCGCTCAGCTCTTCAAATTTCGCTCTGGTCAAGGTGACTTCCAAGTGTTTCGGTCCGGTTTCATCAGCGGTCAAAAACGGCAGGGAAATCGTCGTGGTCAACACACCGGACAAGTCTTTTTTCGCTTTTTCCGCTTCATTTTTCAGACGTTGCATCACTTGGGTGTGATTGGGATCTTTCCGCAAATCAATTCCGTTTTCTTTTTGGAACTCTTCGATCAGATAATCCATGATCACTTGGTCGAAGTCGTCCCCACCCAATTGGTTGTCTCCGCTGGTGGCCAAAACTTCAAAAACCCCATCGCCTAATTCCAAGATGGAAACGTCAAAGGTTCCTCCACCGAGGTCAAACACCAAAACTTTTTGATCATCGGTGTTGTCCAAACCATAAGCAAGCGCGGCGGCCGTCGGCTCGTTAATGATCCGAAGCACTTCAAGCCCGGCAATTTTTCCCGCATCTTTGGTGGCTTGACGTTGACTGTCATTAAAATAAGCCGGCACGGTAATGACCGCTTGCGTGACTTCTTCCCCCAGGTAGCTTTCAGCGTCTTGTTTCAGCTTTTGCAGGATCATCGCCGAGATTTCTTGCGGAGTATATTTTTTTCCGTCAATGTCCACTTTATAGTCCGTTCCCATGTGACGTTTGATCGAAACAATGGTTTTGTCCGGGTTGGTGATTGCTTGCCGTTTTGCAGCTTCCCCGATCAAACGTTCCCCGGTTTTCGAAAAGCCGACAACCGAAGGAGTGGTGCGCCCTCCCTCCGCATTGGCAATGACCACCGCTTCTTTACCATCCATAAACGCGACACATGAGTTGGTTGTACCCAAATCAATTCCAATCACTTTACCCATAAACTGCTACCTCCCACTTCAGTGACAAATATGAAGATAGATGTTATCTATTTACTGACTTTCACGATTGAAGGACGAATGACGCGATCCAAATACCGGTACCCCGGTTGCAATTCCTCAACCACCATTCCGGATTCCACATCATCCGCTTCAACCTGCATCACCGCATTGTGTTCATGAGGATTGAATGGTTTCCCTTCAGTTTCAATCAAAGTGAGTCCCGCTTGGGACAACACATTTAAAAATTGCCGGTACACCATTTCTATGCCTTCTTGAAGCGCCTGGACATCCTGATTGGCGTCAGCGGCATCAAGCGCCCTCTCGAAATTGTCAAGGACCGGCAACAGATTTTCCAAAAAAGGAACCACACTGTATTTCAACGCTTCCTCTTTTTCCTTGCGGGCACGCCGGCGGTAGTTCTCGTAATCGGCCAACGCCCGCAAATACAATTCTTTGTTTTCTTCTGCTTGTTTTTTCCAATGATCTGCAGATTGTCTCGCTTCTTCCAACTCTGCCTCCAACTTTTCAAGCACTTTCCCGCCGTCTTTTTCTTCTTCGGAAACTGCCTCTTCCTTCGGTGGTTCCTTTTGGATATGTAATTCTTTTTCTTCCCGATTTTGCTCCTGCTCTAAACGGGCTTCTTCCGGTTGATGCTGGAGCTCATCTTTTTCTTGATTCATCTTAAAAATCCTCCTAAGTTTTTGAAACGGGGTTTTCCTTCATTTTCACAATGGCATGAATTCGCAAGATGGCGATCGCAACCTCACCGGCTGTTTTCAGTGCATGTGCTTTCACCAACAACGGATCGACCACACCCATTTCAATCATATCGACAATTGTGCCACGATCGCAATCCACCCCCAAGGAGTCGGATTGACGTTTGGCTTGAAAAACCTTGACGGACTCGATCTTTTCCAACGGATTAAAGCCTGCATTGGCCACAACTTGTTTCATCGGCTTTTGGAGAGCTTCCGCCACGGCAGACACGCCAAACCGTTCCGTTCCCTGGATGGTTTCCCGGTAATGTTCCACATGGCGGGCAATAAACAACTCAACGGCGCCTCCTCCCGGCACAAAACCGCCCCGGATGGCAGCCTGCACCGCCGATGCCGCATCTTTGGCAATGCGTTCCTGCTCTTTAATCACATCTTCCGTGGTCGCTCCGACAACAATGGTGGCATACGGCTTTCCTTGACCGCCGGTCACGCTCACACATTGAAGCTCGTTGTCGCCGGCAACCTCTTTGCACACACCCAAAAACGGCTTCATGCCGTCCGGCAAGCTGCGGCGCAAAGCACTCCGCTTCACAATCCTCGCGCGGGTGTGTTCCGCGACTTTTCTCAGATCATCCTCTGCCACGTTTTCCACCACGACAATCCCTGCATCCGCAAAAACACTCTCTGCATACGGATCAACAGAACCTCCTGCCACAATCAGCCCCACATTTAAATGGATGATGTGTTCCAACATCACATAAAACTCTTCTTTTAATCTTTCTTGTTTGTTGTTCTCATCATCCGACGCGAAATCTTTCGGATCTTGATCCGGCTCCAGAGAATCCGCCAAAACGAGCACAAGCGTCTCTCCTTTTTTCCGCTGCACCTCACTGTCCATATGAGGCTGCTTGAGAAGGACCCCCGGAACCACCCGTGTCTCGCTGCGGGGATGGGCCATTACACAGGATGAAAACTTAAATCCTTTATCCAACAACTTTTCCCGTCCCAATATATACGCGGCTTCCGTCACCGCCATTGTGATGTCTTCATCCTCGCGGCAGGCGGTGAAGGCAATCCGCTGCAGCCATTCATCATCTAATTCGTAAATGGGACGTGCTTTTTCCTGCATTTTGTGCAATGCAAACCGGATTCCCTTTTGTATCCCGTCAATGACTTTGGTTACAGGAACCCCGTGCGCCACTTGTTTAACCCCTTCATCCACCAGCGCGGAGGCCAGCAACGTGTCGGTGGTCGTTCCATCCCCCATTTCCTCCTGCTGTGCTTTGGCAACGTTGACAATCATTTTCGCAGCCGGATGCTCCGTCTTCATCAGTTCGAGGATGGTAACGCCGTCATTGGTGACCACCACTTCGTTTTTGGAGTTGACCAGCATCGTATCCAGCCCCTTGGGCCCCAGGGTGGAAGATACGGCTGAAGCCACCTCTTTTACGGCTTTGGCATTACTCTCCAACGCCGAAACCCGCGCATCCGGATTACGGACAAAAGACTCGTTTTCGGGCAACGGGTATTCCCCCCTTTCTATACACAGGGACGGGGGATTCAGATCCCCCTCCCTCTCAAAACCATGATAATCCATTAATCTCCATTTTCAAAAAAACGAATCCAAACGCCTTGAGAAATCTTTTGCCAACAACTGAATGATTCCGATCACCCGCCCGTAATCCATCCGGGTCGGGCCCAACACGCCGATTGTGCCAACAGGTTCCCCATTAATCATATACGATGCGGAAATGATACTACAATCCCTCACTGCTTCCAAATGGTTTTCATACCCAATGCGGACCTGCACCCCTTCGGAAGAAGTTTGGAGAAGGGATATGATCTCATCGTCATTTTCAAGGAAGTCGAGCAGGGATTTCATTTTATCCACATCGCGGAATTCAGGTTGTTCCAAAATCTTCGTCGTCCCGCTGGTATACAAGCGTTCGTCCGGCCGGGCCAGCAGAATTTGGTCCAGCAAGTCTGTCAGTTTTTCAAAATGGTCCACATGTCTCTGCAATTCGTCAGCCAGCTCTTTGACGACAATCCGCTTTAATTTGGAAATGGGAGAACCGGTCAAACGGAAACGGAGGAAATTCGTCAACCGCTCAATCTCCGACAATGATACCCCTTCAGGAACGGTGATGTGCTGTTGATAGACATGGCCCGTATCCGTAACCAATATGGAAACTGCGGTCCGGTCATTCAGCGGAACGATTTGCAGGTGTTTCAATCTGCTTTCCGAAATTTTCGGCCCCAAGATAAAGGTCATATAATTGGTCAGTTGTGACAAAATCGAGTTGGTATGTTTGATTGCTTGCTCGACATGATCCATCCGTGTGACGTAATAATCATGCAAAGCCATTAAATCCTTCTTTGACCACATATACGGCTTCAACAAATGATCGACATAAAAACGATACCCTTTTTGTGAAGGTACTCTTCCGGCAGATGTGTGCGGTTGTTCCAAAAATCCCATCTCTTCCAGATCAGCCATGACGTTGCGAACCGTTGCGGCACTAAAATGAATTCCTTCCTTTTTGGAAACCGTGCGTGAACCAACCGGTTCAGCCGATAAGATGTAATCATCAATGACTGCCCAAAGGATCATCTTCTGCCGCTCGCTTAACATCTGCCTTCCCTCCTTGTTAGCACTCCTGAAGGACGAGTGCTAAAAATACTATTTTTAAATTACCAAACGGCTGAAATGATGTCAACGGATGCCTCTATAATTCCACGCCGTTGAGAAATGAGGCGAACACCTCATTTCCAAACAAAAGCCCTTTTTCCGTCAAGGAGATCCAGTCTCCCTCCATTTTGATGAATTTTTGACTTTGCAAATTCCTCAAAACCGTATCAAACACTTCTTCCGGCCGGCAACCGTACCGGCGGTCAAAACGGGATCGTTTCACCCCTTTTAACAGGCGAAGCCCCAGGATCATGAAGTTTTCCATATCTTCTTCCGGACTGACCTGATACGATTCTTTCACCGGCAAATGCCCCTGCCGGATTTGATCGATATAGGCCCGAACCCCCGTCACGTTCGCGTAGCGGGTGGAACCGACATAGCCGTGCGCCCCGGTTCCCAAACCATAGTATTCCTCATTCAGCCAATACGTGGTATTGTGCCTGCTCTCCCTTCCGGGTTTGGCAAAATTGCTCACTTCATATTGGATATACCCCTTTTCCCGCATAAACGAACGGATGCATTGGTACATCTCAAACTCTTCGTCCTCCGTCGGAAGCGGCAATTCCTTCCGTTGGTGCAAGTGATAAAACACCGTACCCTCTTCAATTTTCAGACTGTAACAGGAAAAATGACCCAGATCGAGTGACATGGCTTCATTTAATGTATGTTTCAGATCGTCGACGGTTTGCGTCGGGAGGCCGAACATCAGATCCAGTGAGATGTTGTCAAAACCGGCCATGCGGGCGGCGTCGACACTTTCCCGGATTTCCCCGGCGCTGTGAATGCGCCCGATTCGCTTTAACAGATCCGGCCGGAAGGTTTGCGCCCCAAAACTGATCCGGTTCACGCCGCCTTCGCGCATGACGGAAAGCAGTTCGGGACTGGTGGTGCCGGGATTGGCTTCAACGGTGAATTCAAGCTGGTCGGACCAATCCGGAAAATGAAGACGCAAATCCCGAAGGAGTTTTTCCATTTGCTTTGGAGTCAACACGGTCGGGGTGCCGCCTCCGATAAAAATGGTTTCAATTTCTTGCGGCTTGGCTGCTTCCGTCACCATCTCCATTTCCCGCTTCAGCGCATCCAAATAATCATCCACCGGCTGTCCGCCCACGACATAAGCCGTAAAGTCACAGTAATAACATTTATTTGTACAAAAAGGAATATGAACATAAACCGATTTGGGCGGCAAAACCCCCACCTCCTTGATAAAAGCCGCAAGCGTTGCACCCGCCTGCGGCTTTTCCTCTTTATTTCTGTTCGTCAATCTTCAGCACGGCCATGAATGCTTCCTGGGGAACGTCCACGCTTCCCACAGACTTCATTCTTTTCTTTCCTTCTTTTTGCTTTTCAAGCAGCTTTCTTTTGCGGCTGACGTCGCCGCCGTAGCATTTGGCCAAAACATTTTTCCGTACGGCACGGATGGTTTCCCTTGCGATCACCTTGTTGCCGATGGCCGCCTGTACGGGCACTTCAAACATTTGCCGCGGAATCAGGCTTTTCAGCTTTTCCACCAACGCCCGGCCGCGCTGATAGGCACGATCCCGGTGGACGATAAACGACAAGGCATCCACAATCTCTCCATTGAGGAGAATGTCCAGTTTCACCAGATTCGCTTCCTTGTAACCGATCAATTCATAATCAAAGGAGGC
Organism: Thermoactinomyces sp. FSL K6-2592; assembly: GCF_038006465.1. Taxonomy (NCBI): domain Bacteria; kingdom Bacillati; phylum Bacillota; class Bacilli; order Caryophanales; family Thermoactinomycetaceae; genus Thermoactinomyces; species Thermoactinomyces sp. FSL K6-2592. The sequence goes on along the minus strand of NZ_JBBOVH010000001.1, from coordinate 996,888 downwards.
ATACCCTTTGGTGTTGGATTTCAATTGGTCGAAAAAGTCGTATACAATCTCGGCCAAAGGCAACTCATAAACCAGGTTGACCCGGTTTTGATCCAGGTAATCCATATTGACGTATTGTCCTCTTTTATTTTGACATATTTCCATCACCGCACCGACATAGTCATTGGGAACCATGATGCTGGCTTTCACATACGGCTCTTCCACCCGGTCAATCTCCTGCACCGGCGGCATCAAGGTCGGATTTTCGATTTCCAACATCGTGCCATCGGTTTTGTGAATCCGGTATACCACACTGGGAGCGGTGGTGATCAATTCAATTCCAAATTCCCGTTCAATCCGTTCCTGGACAATTTCCATGTGCAAAAGCCCCAGAAAACCGCAACGGAAACCGAATCCGAGCGCTTGTGAGGTCTCAGGCTCAAAAGACAAGGAAGCATCATTCAATTCCAGCTTTTCAAGGGCTTCCCGCAAATTGTCGTAGTCGGACGAATCCACCGGATACAACCCGCAAAAGACCATCGGATTGATGCGCCGGTAACCGGCCAACGGCTCTGCAGCCGGACGGTCCCGGTCGGTGATCGTGTCCCCCACCCGGGTGTCGCGCACGTTTTTGATGTTGGCACAGACAAATCCCACTTCACCGGCCTTCAACTCATTGGTGATCACGGGGCGCGGTGTGAAAACGCCGACTTCGGTCACTTCAAAGGTTTTTCCCGATGCCATCATCCGGATGCCCATGCCCTTTTTGATCGTCCCCTCAAAAACACGGGTATAAATAATGACGCCTTTATAGGAATCATAAACCGAATCAAAAATGAGCGCCCTAAGCGGACTGGATTCATCCGCTTCCGGCGGGGGAACCTTTTCCACAATCTGCTCCAGAATCTCTTCAATCCCGATGCCGGCTTTCGCCGATGCCAAGACTGCATCACTGGCATCCAAACCAATCACGTCTTCAATTTCCTGCTTCACGCGCTCCGGGTCCGCGCTGGGTAGATCGATTTTATTGATAACGGGAATGATTTCAAGATCGTTTTCCAAAGCCAAATAAACGTTGGCCAGCGTCTGCGCTTCCACTCCCTGGGAAGCATCCACCACCAACAACGCTCCTTCACATGCTTGCAAAGAACGGGAAACTTCATAGGAAAAGTCAACATGTCCCGGCGTATCAATCAAGTTTAACACATACTCTTTCCCATCCTTGGCTTTGTAGGAGATACGCACGGTCTGCAACTTGATGGTAATTCCCCGTTCTCTTTCCAAATCCATCTGATCCAGGAATTGATCTTGCATTTCCCTTTCGGACAAAGCACCCGTTTTCTCCAAAATCCGATCTGCCAACGTCGATTTTCCATGGTCAATATGGGCGATGATAGAAAAATTACGTATTTGTTTCTGATGATTCTTGTTTTCCATTCCCGTTCTTTTCCCTCCTGCAAAATGCAAGACTGCATTCCTAAATTATATCAGCAGACACAGGAGGTTTCAACGACATAAAAAAAGCATGGGACCGCGACCCCCATGCATCCGCCGGATTTGAGATGGAAAAAACTATGATCTTGTCCAGGCAAACAACCGGTCGGCCAACTCGCGCAACAGTTCACGGATCATCGTGCCGACCTGATTTCCGGTTTCAGCCAGATAATTGGTTCCTTCCCTCATTTCCTGACCAGCGCTTTTTTCCGGATTCTTTAAACCGGCTTTCGCCGACGCTTCTTCGGATCCGATGGTTTGTCCGAAGACGGAGATTTCGATTTTCCCTTCCTGTGGAGTAATTTGAATGGCCCGTGGCGCCCCTTCGATCCCTTGCATTTTTTGCATATTCCGTTCCGCAACATCCATCCCGATAAAAATACCGAAAACCAACATGGCCAAAAGCCCGATTATCTGCACCCAAACCCGCATGTTTCTCCACCTCAAAACTGTTTTAAGATCCTTCTTGCCGCATCACCGGCGTGGCATCATGAATCCGTTGCGCCAGCACTTCCGCCAACACTTCGACCGACCGGTATGCTTCTTCGAAGGTGTTATCCACCCCTCCCACTTCCACAAGCATGCTATTGGGGGATAAAGACTGGTTATATTCACCGTTGTTCCCATTTGTCCGTTCTTTAATAATCACCGCCCGTGACAATCCGGGATATTGTTTGTTGATTTCTTTGTGCAACTCACGGGCCAGCTTCAGATTTTGCTCAAAATGCTTGCTCGATTTTCCCACGACAAAAGCTAACCGGGCATAGCTTTTCCCGTTGTAAGTTTTGGTGGTTTTGTCCCTTCGTTGCGCATCCCTGTGCAAATCGATCAGATAAGTGATCCCTTCATGCTGCCCCATTACGGATTGCACCATTTTCCTCGATTGCTTGTACGCTCCCGAATCCCAAGTGTATTTCCGTTCCGCCGTGACCGCCCCGATGCCCATCTTCTCGAGCACTTGGGCCAGATGTTGAGAAACGAGGGTGATGTTTTTTTCGATATGCGATGCTTTCTGCGGATTTTTTTCTCCCAACTCCGGAAGATAAGACTCCCAAAAATGCGTCGAGTAAATCAATACTTTTTTCTGTTTGATCCCGCTTTGGGTTGTGCTGGCGCGGTCCTGATCCGGCTTTTCCATCGCTTTGATGATCTCTTTTTCCAATTCGGGAGGAGGAGCCGATTCAATGGGAATCGATGTGTAATCGACATCGGCGCTCGCCACGTCAATTTCGCTGTCAAAAAGTGCGTACATCGGCAATTCCCGGCCCAGAAAGGTACGGGGATCTTGTAAATTCATGCTGGTTAAAAGTTCAAAAGTCATCCGGGACACAATCCCGTCCAATCCGGCCGAACCGATTTCTTCCTGAAAATACGGGATGTTCTCCCCCATCACCATGGCCAGGGTTTTGGCCGAAATGCGGGAAGTCACCCGGCTAAAATCCGAACCCTGCATGCTGTTTTCAGCCTGAACCATGACCCAGGCTCCCGCAAATGAAAACAACACCGCGATGGCCAAAAATAAAAAAACCAAGATTCTTCTGGTCCGCGGACGTGCCAAGTTTAACGTCATAAACCTTCGATACCGATGATTCATCCGGTTCACCCTTTGCCAGCTTGTCTCTCATCCCTAAGCTATGAAAAAACCGGCAAAAGTAGAACCTATGAGACTTAAAAAATACAGGAGAAGGGTTGATAGAAATCCGGAACAAAACCCCGCCCCTTCAACAAACAGGCGGACATAAAAACGGAAGCCTGTTCCGCTCACAAGCTTCCGTTTTTGATCCCGTACGCCGTCTTCAATTGACGTGCGAAGCCACATTATCCATCGTCACCGCATCATGCAAGGCACAATTGACACCGTTGGCGATCATTTTGGCCACATTGGCAATAAAGGAGTCCACTTCTTTTGGGGTCACGATCAGGTTCTGTCCCAGCGGGGAAAGAACTTCATGAATGAGCTGGCGTTTTTCCTGTTCATTCAGACGACCGAACATTCCCAACACTTCCCGCGCGGTGCCGGAAGGAAGCTGATAATTTTTCAAATCCTTCACTGTCGGGCGGTTGTAAGGATCCAGCGGGTTGTTTCTTTCGCCATGAATTTCTCTTCCCAGATGGGAGATGACAAAATCAATCGTGTCATAGGCAATGGTCACCGCATCCACCACGGTGGGAACACCGATGGCAATCACGGGAACCCCCAACGTTTCCCGGGTTAACGCTTTCCGGTTGTTTCCCACCCCGGATCCCGGATTGATGCCGGTATCCGCCACCTGAATGGTCGTATTCACACGGGTCAAAGCCCGGGAAGCCAACGAATCAAAAGCAATGACAAAATCCGGTTTGGCTTTGTCAACCACTCCCCGTACAATATCGCTCGTCTCCAGTCCGGTCAACCCCAACACGCCCGGGGACAACGCACTGACCGACCGGTATCCTTCCTCAACGGATTCCGGTTCCAGCTCAAACAAATGCCTAGTAATCATGGTGTGCTTCACCACCAGGGGCCCCAATGCATCGGCCGTGACATTCCAGTTACCCAACCCGACAATCAGGCAGGAATCATCTTTCCCAATTCCGGCTTCATCTAAAAACCGGGCAAACTGTTCTGCAAAATGGCCCGCCACTTTCTGGCTGAAGACGGAATCTCTCGATCTCAGTTCCGGAGCTTCAATGGTTAAATAAGTGCCTGGCACTTTTCCCATCTCTTCCGCACCCCGGTCATTTTCAATCCAAATCCAGCTGGTTGTGATCCCGTCCTCCGTCTTTTCCTCGATCCGCACTCCCGGAATGGAACCGTTCCCGCTCCTGTTTCTTTTGGTTGCCAATTCATGCGATTCACGCGCCAAATCGGTCCGGATGTTATACCGGCTCAAATCAACCTGATGACCTTGCGATGGATCCTGATTCATGTTTCTTTTCTCCTTCCATTCACTTCCTCCTGTTTTTAGTTTGCTTGATGTCATTGGATTTATTCTTGGGGGATTGTTGCTTTTTGCCCCTTCCCATGCTAGAATATTGCATGTTGCATTTTAGGGATGCGGAATCCTTGTACGGGAGGTGAATTCATTGGCAAACATCAAATCGGCAATTAAACGTGCGAAAACCAACGAAGAGCGCCGCAAACGCAATGCTTCCCAAAAATCGGCAATGCGTACGGCTGTGAAAAAGTTTTTGACCGCTGTGGAAAATCAGGACAAAGAACAAGCACAAGTTCTTTTCGGTCAAGCAACCCGCAGCTTGGACAAAGCTGTAACCAAGGGTTTAATCCATAAAAACGCAGCTGCCCGCAAAAAATCCCGTCTTGCCAAAAAGTTGAACGCTTTGGCCTGATGCACGGTTCCATAAAACGACCCCTTTGACCGGGTCGCTTTTTTATACAAAAAAGATGCCGCCGGAGATTCCGGGGCATCTTTTTTTGCCTCACAAGATTCCCATCGCATCTTTCATTTTGCGCAGAGTGTCCTCGGCCACGAGCCGGGCTTTTTCTTTTCCTTCATCCAATACTTTGTCCACATAATCGGTATGCCGGATTTCCCGGTACCGCTCTTGGATTGGCGTGAGATGATCGACCGTCACCTCGACCAAATCCTTTTTAAATTTACCATAGCCCACCCCTTCGTATTGTTTCTCCAATTCCGGGATGGACTTTCCGGAGAGCAGGCTGTAAATCGACAGCAAATTGCTGATCCCCGGCTTGTTCTCCACGTCAAAACGGACTTGGTTGTCCGAATCGGTCACCGCGCGTTTCAATTTTTTCTCAATGGTTTTCGGATCATCCAACATCGCAATGTAATTCATTGCGCTTTCCGCACTTTTGCTCATTTTTTTCTTTGGTTGATCCAGCCCCATGATGCGGGCCCCCACTTTTCCGATCAGCGGTTCGGGAATGGTGAACACTTCCGCATAATCCCGGTTGAATCGTTGTGCCAAATCCCTGGTCAGTTCCAAATGCTGCTTTTGGTCTTCCCCGACCGGCACCTTGTCCGCCTGGTACAGCAGAATATCTGCCGCCATCAGCACCGGATACGTGTATAATCCGACCAGTGCCGATTCCGATCCTTTTCCTTTTTCTTTAAACTGAATCATCCGGTCCAATTCCCCGACACGGGCGACACATTGAAGCAGCCAGTTTGCTTCCGCATGGGCTTTCACCTGTGACTGGGCAAACAAGGTCACTTTTTCGGGATCCAGCCCGACCGCCAGATACAAAGCGGCGACATCTTTGGTTCTTTCCAAAACCTCCTTGGGATCTTTCGGAATGGTGAGCGCATGCAGATTCACAACGCAGAAGTAGCATTCCGCTTCATTTTGCAACTCGACAAACTGCCTGATGGCCCCGAGATAATTTCCCAAATGCAACATCCCCGTCGGTTGCACTCCGGACAATACTCGCGTCATCCAAAATCACTCCTTTGCCATGCAAAAAATATTCATATAAAAAACCCGCCCCCCAAAAGGGACGGGTTTTTGCCCGCGATACCACCCTCGTTCACCTGAGAAATCAAGGTGCACTCAACAGATAACGGTCTTCCCGTTTTTCCCTACTGAGGACTCATGCCCCGTTCGGAAAAAAAGCTCCAAAGTCCATTCACACAGGTCCCTGATTGGCTTGCACCACCCGCCAACTCTCTGAACAGTTCCCCTGTGCTACTCCTCTTTTTCAACACTTTCTGTCCTTATCCATTTGTACCTGACGATTGAAGAATATTTTCCTAGAACGATCCGGAAAAGTCAAGTATATATTATTTACAAGCTTCTTAAATTGTGCTAGTTTTTTTATCATACAAGGAGGGACGGGCATGATGCATTCTATCCCCGTGAATGTCAAAGTCATTGCACCCATTTTTGCCTTCATCATGGCACTGACCGTGATTTTCGTTCGAATCAAAGCGGCTGACAAACCGACCAACGCCAAAAAAATACTCATTCCACCGCTTGGAATGAGCACAGGTTTTTTAATGTTCCTGTACCCGCCTGTGCATATCCCTTGGTCTTGGGCCATCGCATCTTTCTTGGTCGGGGCTCTTTTTTTGTCCATTCCTTTGATTCAAACGTCCAAATATGAAATCATCGACGGACAAGTTTACCTGAAACGTTCCCGGGCGTTCATTTACATTCTGTTGATCTTGTTTGTCATCCGCATGTCACTGCACACATACATCGAACATTTCATCAGCTATTACCAAACGGCCAGTTTGTTTTTTATTCTGGCTTTCGGCATGCTGCTGCCCTGGCGGATCGCCATGTATATCCAATATAAAAAACTTTTGTCCACAGAAAAAGATGCATCCCGAAAACCCATGCCCCAAAAATCTCCCTGATCGCGGGAGATTTTTTTGTTTCATTCGATTGAAATTTTCGAATATCTAAAAAAACTATCCTCTTGTGATTAAACTTGCTACAATATTACAAGTAGATCGATATTTCTTTATAAAAATTGCAAACGATCTCAAGGGAGTGTGTCTTGTGTCTAAAAAAGTGATTGTAGCGGGTGGAGGTTTGGCCGGTTTAAGCGCAGCAGCCCGACTCGCTTACAATGGATATGATGTGACTTTGCTGGAAAAAGCACCGAAACTGGGCGGACGCGCCATCACCATCCCTTTGAAGGGGTTTAACTTTAACTTTGGCGCCCATGCCATTTATGCCCGGGACAAATCCGTTTTGCGGCGTTATGAAAGCGAAATCGGATTGGAAGTGGACTGGAAAAATTTTTCCCCATCCAAAGCTTATTACGATCTGGGGTCTTATACAACCTTAATGCCTGCCACATTGGAAGGGCTTTACCGCACAAAAATTTTGGATTCCCAAAACAAATGGCGTTTCGCCTATGAAGTGTTCAAAACCATGGCTTCCATCGAAAAAGGGGAAGAAGGCATTCCCATCGGGCAATATTTGGAGAAAGAGCCCCCAAAAGTCAGGGATTTGCTGTTGACCATTGCATCATCCAACTTCTTTACCAATGAGCCTGAAAAAATTCCTTCCCCGCTGTTTTTCCAATATTACAAACGCTTATTCTCCACACAACGTGCCGTCAGTTACATCGGGGGAGGCTGGCAGGCGATTGTGGAATCCTTCTCCAAAATCATTGAAGATCACGGGGGAAAAATCATCACCAAAGAAAAAGTCAGCGGCATCGAACTGGACGGCAACCGAATTTCCAAAATCATCGGGAAAGAAACCACTTACACAGCCGATGAGTTCATTTTGTGCATTCCGCCGAAAGAGTTACACCAGCTTTTTGCCGACACCCCGTATGAATCGACATTCGAAATTTATCGCAACTACTCGCCCACCCAAGTGGTCGTCTATGATGTGGGATTGAAAGAACGGATCCCCAGCCCGTATACCTATGTATATCAAAAAGAAAAGAAAGTGTTTATCACAGACATTTCCTACTATGATACGACCTGCATCCCGGAAGGCGGTCAGTTGATGCAAGCCATCGCTTATCTCAATGATGAAGAAGCGGCTGCCAACAAGGCCAACGAGAAAGTGGCGGACATTGAATCCGTTTACGATAAACACTTCCCCGGCTGGCGGGATCAACTCGTCGCCAAACGAATTTCGAAAAAAGCGGTTGTTCAGGAAATTAAATGTATTCATGACCAAAAACTGCTGCCGGTGAAACTGTACAGTTTGGATAATGTGTATTTCGCCGGAGACTGGTGCCAGGGTGAAGGTCAACTCTCCGAACTTTCCTTCTCCTCGGCCTATGAAGTCACCAACCGGATCATGAATAAAACCACCACATCATAAACAAAAAGGCCGGCGCCTTCATTGCCGGCCTTTTTCACCCGGTTCAAGAAATGAGCAGGATAAAAACGGATCCCAACAACGTCATGCCTAATACAACACAAGCAAAAATAACGGTAAACAAACTCCGCTCTGACGCATGTACACGGATTTGTTCCGCCGACAACCGGTCAAAGCGGCGGGCATGGGCAATCAAACTCAAATTCCCGATCAGAAACACTCCCACGATGAAAACCGCGATATACCAAACCGGGATCCCTTCCAAAAAGTACAAATCCTGGCGAAACCAAGCCTGCCCCAAGAAAAAGATCCCCAACACAACGGCCAAAATCACCGATGACAGATGATATTTCTTCCAAGTTTCACCCAGCTTTTCTTTCTCGTACCGGATCAATTCTTTCATCCCCGGAAAAAGCAGCAAGGTCGGGTGAAAGGTTTTCAGCCAAAAGCTGCTGAGTGCAACAAGAAAACACAAAATGCCCAAAAGCGTGTAGATCACAAGCGATGACAGTTGTGCCAGAGACAGCAAAGCAAGAATCCCCAGATAGACGAGAATGAGCACATTGGTATAAATCCGCTGCTTTTTACGCAGTTCATTCCGTTTTGCCGGATCCATTTTGATCAACTCCTTCCACAGCTTCCCTTCTCTTTAGTATCTTAGCATTGCTGTGTTGATGAAGGAAACAGGATCGGCACATCTTCTTCAAGCAAAGGAATGATGAATGGCGAACAGTAACCGTTCAACCGCCAGTTCCTTATCCGCTTTTCCGGATTTGATATCCTGGTCGGTGGCGATGGCGGAAATCAAAAATTGCCGCAGTTGGTCCTCTGTAAATTTGGCACCGTTTTTCAAGGCCAGTTTCACCGGATAAGGGTGGACTTTCAAGAAACCCGCCATCTCTTTTTCGGGCATCCCTTTCTTTGCCAGGGCTTTGACTTGCAACATCAACCGGATTTGCCGGATCATCAAGGCAAGAATCCGGATCGGCTCTTCTTTTTGAAACAACAAATCCTGCCAAACCATGAGCGCCTGATCAATTTTCCGCTCGGCCATCTTTTCCGTCAGTTTAAATATATTATGCTCCAGTGTCCGCGGGACAAGCTCTGACACCGTTTGCCGCGTCACCGTTCCTCCCCTTCCCGCGTAAGTGACCAGCTTCATACATTCTTGATTCAACAATTGCAAGTTCTCTCCGACCAAAAGAACCAACTCTTTCAATGCGGAAGGATCGATGGCAACTTGATGTGCTGCAAACCGCCCTTTTACCCAATCCGTCAATTCCTTCCCTTTCAGAGGGGGAAACGAAAGGGTAAAGGCTTTTTTCTGCAAGGCCTTTACCACTTTTTTTCGCTTGTCCAGTTGCTCGGAATAAACCGTCAGCACAAGAATGCTGGATGGAAGAGGATCTTCCAGGTACTTCAGCAAGGCATCCGCATCATGCTGAATCCCCGCAGCCTTTTTTTCGCTTGTGAGGAAATGGGCATGATGCCCGACAATAAACCGCCGGTCACCAAAAAAAGGGAGTGTTTCCGCCTCTTGGACCACCATTTGAACCGGCGTTTCCTCCAGATCAAAAGCGATCATGTTGCCAAACGGATCATCGGCAGGCATCCAATTGGTTTTCATCCACCGAACCGTTTCCTCGATCAAAAAAGACTCGGTTCCGTAAAGCAAATATACCGGATGCGGCCCTTTTCTTTTCAATTCTTCCAAACGGGAATGATCCACTTGTTCCACCTCTTGCCCTAATGATGAACTTCTTCCTTTTTCTCCACATCAATGGTGATCGATTGAGGAGCTTTTTGGTCTTCCTGAATGGTCATTTTCAGGGTTTGATCGGTCAACCACTCGATTTTTTGCAAACGCGCACCCGTTCCCGCAAAAGAACGCTCAAATTGAATGGTCCCGTCCGCTTTGGTGACAACCAGCGTTCCTTGTCTCCATTCCGCCTGATAGGTTTCATCCGGCGACCAAACTTGTGCACCGGATTCCCCGTCCGGTGCCGGACCATCCGTTTTCTCCATCAGGACATTCACTTCTTCCTTCGGGGTGGAATCTCCCATGAAGGTTCCGTTTTCTTTCTCCGCCGGTTGAAAATTCATCCACGCATAAAAGCCAATGAAACCGATCACCACCACTGCCGCCAATGCCTTTGCCGCCAGCGGCCATCCAAACCGGCGCCGGACGGAAGCTTCTCTCTTCAGACGGGAAGCCTCCTCTTGATCGATTTGAGCCAAGACATCGCCCACAATATCGCGGGGTGGATCCACTTTGGGAAGAAGGGACAGCTGACGCGAAACCTCCATCAGCTTCTCAGCGTTCTCGCGATCTTTCACTGATTCTGCCAGATGTTTGTTTAGCATCTTTTTTTCCGCTTCTGACAAATCATCATCCAGATCACGTTGCACCCATTCGTTTATTTTTTCATCCGCCACAGGTAATCCCCTCCTTCCTGATATTCGGACAACCACTTTTGCAATTGTTTCCGTCCCCGGAACAAATGAGATTTCACCGTATTTAACGGCAAATTCATGGCTTCTGAAATTTCCTTGTAATTATAGTCCTGGACATACCGTAGAATAATCGCTGTTTGCTGGGGCATCGGAAGACGCCGGATCGCTTGCTTTAAATCGGAGATGATGGCGCCCTTTTCTATCTCTTTGCCTGCATGGTAATCTTCCTGAACAAAATCCTCCTCCATGAACACCACCTTCTTCCGTTTGCGAAACATATCCATACACACATTAGTGACAATGCGTTGCGCCCACGTGTAAATCATGGCATCCCCTTTATACGAAGGCAAATACCGATACACTTTCAGCAATGCTTCCTGGGTTGCATCCAGCGCATCCTGTTCATTCCCCATGATGTAGTAAGCAGTGCGATAGAGCGGCGTTTCCAACTGTCGCAAAATCTCAACCAGTGCTTTTCGCTCCCCTGCCTGTGCCCGCTGAATCAATTCCGAGTCAAGCAAAAAAATAACCCCCCATATTTATTGACCTATTTTCCCACATGTTAGTTGCAAACAGGAGATTTATGTATACAAAAGTAGTATAAAGAAAAAACGGATTCATTTTAAATGGAACATCTTCCGGGTTGCATCCCTGACGGAACTGACGGTCATTCCCTTCTTCCCGATCTCAAAGATCACAGCTCCTTGTTGATCGGTCCGCCAAATGGAAATGCCTCTTTTCTCCAACCGCGAAATCACTTCCGGGGCAGGATGTCCATAGGTGTTGTAACGTCCGGCCGAAATCACCGCATGCTTGGGCTTGAGCACGTCCAGCCAGGTTTCATGGGTGGAAGAGCCACTGCCGTGATGGGCGACTTTTAAAATATCCACTGCCGGCCAACGCCAGCGTTGAAGCAACCTTTTTTCTGTCTCCGTGCCGATGTCTCCGGGAAACAAAACGTTGATGCCGTGAACGGAAAACAAACAGACCACCGAATCTTCGTTGGTTGCTTCCCCTTTGCCTCCATGCCGGACCGGATCCGGGTGCAAAAACGCAAACCCCGTTCCCCTTTCAATTTCCAACGTGCGGCCCACAGGGGACACATAGACCGGAACTTTTTGTCTGTGGAGCTCCGTCATGAGTTGCCGTTCCTCCTCATTTGCAGGCAAACGGGCATTACGCACCACTTTTTGCACCGGAAACCGCCGGATCACATCCAATAATCCATTGATATGATCCTGGTCGCCGTGTGTCAGGATCAACCAATCGATTTTTTGGATTCCTTGTGATTTTAAGTAAGGCACAATCACATCCTCGCCAACCCGAAACGGATGCTTTCGCCTTCGCCATGCTTCATGATTATCGTAACGTACATGGCCGCCTCCATCCACCAAAACGGTTTGACCGTTTGCCGTCTCAATGACCGTGGCATCCCCTTGGCCCACATCCAGAAAAGCAAGGCGTGCCAAAACGTCTTCTTTTCCCGGCTCCGCCCACAACAGCAGGCTGAGTGCCGCCACGCTTGCCGCAAGAAAAACCGGTTTTCCGCGCCGAAGCCATGACCAAAGCGCCATCGCCGAAGAGAGATAGTAAAGGAGGATCCACCACTCTGGAGGAGATGGAAAAGCCGGACAAAATGCCTTCCATGTACTCAGCCACTCCATCCCTCCCTGCATCATCCGGATCCCCGTTTCCATCACATTGGCCGCCCCCATGCTCCCGGACTCCCAGATCCAGCTCAACCCCAAAAGGAGCAAAGAGACCGGAAGCACGACAAAACTGACGATGGGAGCAAACAGCAGATTAGCGGGCAAAGACATGAAAGAGTATTCATGAAAGTGATCAATCACCAATGGAAAAGACAGCCATTCCGCGACCAGATTCCCTGCGACCGGATAACGAAGCGGTGAGGGGAGCCATGTGAGCTGTCCGGACACCGGTTCCGTCCAGACAATCAATCCGGCCGTCAACAAAAAACTGAGCTGAAATCCGGCTTCAAACAATTGATAGGGATCCCACACCAACAGAAGCAAAAGAGCAATCCCCCAAAAGGACAAACTGTCCCCCGGCTTGCGGAAAATCAAGGCAACCATCGTCAACCCCGCCATGACCGCCGCACGGGCCACCGGGGCTCCGAGACCGGTGAGAACCGCATAGACCGGCAGCAATCCGAGGACAACCCATGCCGCCTTTTCTCTGGTCAGGCCGATCCATTTTAAAATATAATATACGATCCCGGTCAGAACCGTAACATGCAATCCGGAAATCGACAACAAATGAACCAAGCCCAACCGGGTGTATTGCCGTTCCCAGTCCGGATCCACTTCCAAGCGCTCCCCCAGCAGCAAGCCGCGCAAATAACCGGACACCGGCTCGTCATACAGTTTTTCCAATTGTCCGGCCAACTTCTTCCGCCATGCATCCACCCATCCCACCGGATGTGGCGGGGCTTCTTTTAACATCACCAAAGAATGCAAACCCTTTCCTTTTCCCGTCCAATGAATTTTTTGCCGAAATAAATAAGCCCGGTAGTCCATTCCCCCCGGGTTGGAACGTTGAGATGGTTTTTCCATCCGGACCGGAAGCCGAATCCGGGAATAACGACGCAATTGTCCAGCCTTTTCCGCTTCTTCTTTTGATTGGAGTGAAAGGAAAACCCGGATTTTTTCCCGGTTTCCGTTGATCACACGATCCTTTGGTTGCAAGCGGTCCAGTTTCAGGTCAAAGCGGAGCACATCCCCGTCCACGACGGGCGAAGAAATGATGGTTCCGGCGACGGTCATTTCTTCCCCTTCCACCGTTGACGGGATTTGGCTCCGATTCTGCCCGTCCACCCAGGAAAAATGCGCAGCGGCCAAAAACAGCGCCGACAAAAAAATCCAAACCGGCCGCCCCTTGCGAAAGAGGTAATCATAGCAGACGCCCGAAAGCAAGAAAGAAACGGCCAGTCCGAGGAACAAAGCCGCATGGTTCCCCATCCGGTCCGCCAACAAAATCCCGGCTCCCCAGGCAATTCCTGCAACCACAAAAGGACGCTGCAATGCCCATCTTCCTTTCTTCCGTTTCCATTCCTTTCGACATTTTCCGACGATTTCCTTTTGGCCGCCTATCTTCACTCCAAAAAACGCACGGATTCACCGTGCGCCCTCCACTATCTCCTTCCAAATTTGTTCAAACTCTTCTTGGGTGATTTCCTTCGGAAAAAAGATTTCATACGGGTCTTGCGCGATCTCCTCCAGCGGCGGAACCGGCAACTTTCCCAATCCGGTCGGACCTGCCTCGATATCATCATAAGCATATCCAATGCTTCCGTCCCGGAACACTTCCACTTTTCGCAGTTCGTACCGGTTTTCGTCCAGTTCGGAACAGATTCTCACGGGCATGTCGCCGTGGCAATGAACATGATCTACCATGATGTAAGTTCTCCGGCTCATGTTGAACCTTCAGCCTCCTTCAGCAAAAAACGCGCGGATTTCCCGCACGTTTTCTATGCATGGCTATACTTTCGGCAATGTAATACCGGATTGGAACTGATATTTTCCTTTTTTCGTCCGGTAGGAAACTTCGCAGTCCTCATCACTTTCCAAGAAAAGAATCTGGCAAAGCCCTTCATTGGAGTAAATTTTGGCCGGCAGAGGCGTGGTGTTGGAAATCTCCAAGGTCACATATCCTTCCCATCCCGGTTCAAGCGGGGTCACATTGGTGATGATCCCGCAACGGGCATAGGTCGATTTACCCACACAAATCGCCAGCACGTTCTCCGGAATGCGGAAATATTCCACGGACCGGGCCAAAGCAAATGAATTGGGCGGAATAATGCACACATCCCCTTTATAATCCAGAAAAGAATCCGAATCGATTGCTTTGGGATCAATCACCGGGTTTAAGGCATTGTGAAAGATCTTATACTCATCAGCGACCCGGAGGTCATATCCGTAACTGCTCAATCCGTAACTGACCGCTTCTCCTTTCCCGACATTCCGGTCAATAAATGGTTCAATCATTTTGTATTGCTCTGCCATTTTCCGAATCCATTTGTCTGATTTGATCGCCATCGTTTTACGTACCCCTTCTAACATCAATTTTCCTTTCTCATTTTACATGATGACGGCTGAAAGAAAAACGTCTCCCGAAAAAGACGTATTATTTTCCAGAAAAAGAAACAACCGTTTCTTCTTGAAGGGCAGCGGCCAAATCGCCAATCAGGTCCTCCGCATTTTCCAATCCGACCGAAAGCCGCAACAAACCGTCGGTGATGCCGCGCTTTTGCCTTGCTTCCGGCGGCATGGAAGCATGCGACATCACCGCGGGATAGGACAAGATGCTTTCAACCGCTCCGAGGCTGACGGCAACGACCGGCAGTTGGACCCGTTTCAACACTTGCCGGGCTTTTTCTTTGCTGCCCACATCAAAAGAGAGAACCGCTCCGTGCCCAGTCGCCTGCCGGCATTGCAAATCATGCCATTCATTTGACGGGAGGCCGGGATAATAAACTTTTTCCACCAATGGATGCTGATTCAGCCACAACGCGATTTTTTCCGCGCTTTGCGTGGATTGTTCCAACCGCACTTTCAATGTCTTCAGACCCCTTAACACCAACCAGGAATCATGGACGCCCAATACGGCACCAAACGCATTTTGCAACAGTTCCAGCCGTTCCGCCATCTCTTTGTCTTTGGCCACCACCAACCCGGCCAGCACATCACTGTGTCCGCTGATAAATTTCGTCGCACTGTGAATGACGATATCGGCTCCCAACTTCAGCGGCTGTTGGTAATAAGGCGTTAAAAAGGTGTTGTCCACAATGGTCAAACATCGGTGTTTTTTTGCCAACCAGATAATTTCTTTTAAATCGCTCACCTTAAGCAGGGGATTGGACGGGGTTTCCACATAGATCGCTTTGGTTTGGGGCCGGATGGCTTGTTCGACTTCCCCGGTCCGGGTGGTATCGACAAACGTCGTTTCAATGCCCAGCCGCCGGAAAACTTGTGTCAGGACACGAAACGTTCCCCCGTAAACATCCCGGGAAACAATCAGATGATCCCCGCGCGAGAAGAGCAACAGCACCGTGGAGATGGCAGCCATCCCGGAGGAAAAGGCAAATCCCCGTTCACCGCCTTCCAAGTTGGCAATGGTGTCCTCCAGCGCTTTTCTTGTGGGATTTCCCGAACGGGTGTAATCAAATTCCCCGGGCCGGTCCACATTTTGATGAAAGGTGGATGACTGATAAAGAGGAATCCCCACTGCCCCGGTTACAGGATCGACTTCATTTCCGTTATGAAGCAGTTGCGTTTCAAAGTTCATCATCTATCTCCTCTCTTTATTTCGTCTTTGAAGCGGCTTGTCGGAAAGCTTGAACCAAATCATCCATCAAATCGTCAGCATGTTCGATCCCCACCGACAAACGAAGCAACCGGTCGGTCACGCCTGCCTTTTTCCGCACCTCTTCGGGAATATCGGCATGCGTTTGGGTGACCGGATAAGTCATCAGGCTTTCCACTCCGCCCAAACTCTCCGCAAAAGTAATAATCTTCAAATGATTAAGGATAAAGGGGATTTGATCCGGATCTTTCACATGGAATGAAATCATGCCTCCGTATCCCTCCGCCTGTTCATCCAGGATTTTTCGCCCGGCCGGATCGAAGGC
The DNA here is from genome assembly GCF_038006465.1 of Thermoactinomyces sp. FSL K6-2592. Classification (NCBI taxonomy): domain Bacteria; kingdom Bacillati; phylum Bacillota; class Bacilli; order Caryophanales; family Thermoactinomycetaceae; genus Thermoactinomyces; species Thermoactinomyces sp. FSL K6-2592. The sequence continues at coordinate 980,561 of NZ_JBBOVH010000001.1, read as the reverse complement.
CGGATGAAAAACCTGTTCCACTTGGGGATGTGCGGCCAAAAATTTGGCCAGCTTGTGTGCATTTTCCTGGTGTTTTTGCATCCGGAGCGCCAATGTTTTCATTCCCCGCATCAACAACCAGGCATCCAAAGGGCCCAACACCGCCCCGATGGAATTGTGGACAAACCGCAGGCGTTCGGTCCATTCTTCTCCTTTGGCCACAATCAATCCGGCCAGCACATCATTATGCCCGCCCAAGTATTTCGTGGCACTGTGAATCACAATGTCGGCTCCTAACGTCAGCGGCTTTTGGAAAAAGGGAGTCATAAACGTATTGTCCACAATGACACACAAATTTTTTTGCCGGGCCCATCGGCACAACGACCGGATATCGACCACCTGCATGAGCGGATTGGTGGGGGATTCGATAAAAAGGCCTTTGGTGTTCGGCTGGAGCGCTTCCGCGATTTCTTCCGGATTGCGTAAATCCACATAAGAAAACGTCAACCCGTATTGTGACAAAACTTGTTCAAACAACCGGTACGTTCCGCCGTATAAATCCAGCGACACTATGAAATGGTCGCCTTTTTCAAACAATCCCATCACGGTGTGAATCGCAGCCATGCCGGAACTACAGGCATATCCTTCATCTCCTTCTTCCAATTCGGCGATGCTGGCTTCCACCACCTCACGGGTGGGATTGGCGGTTCTCGAATAATCATAGCCTGTACTTTTTCCGGAGATATGCTCATAGGCGGTTGAAAAATAGACCGGAAAACTGACAGCGCCGGTGGTCCTTTCTTTTTTATTGCCGATCTGCGCCAACCTGGTTTCCAATCTCATGGCTGCCCCTCCCTTGATGTTGACAATCATGAAAAAAGCCTCTTCCCATAAGAGAAGAGGCTTTTATGCTGAACACAATCGCACGCAAATTCAAGCTTCTTCTCTTATCTTTCAGAAACCGGGGTTTCTGCAGGAATTGGCACCATCCGGTACACTGATCTGCACCGAGGTTGCCGGGCTTCATCGGGCCAGTCCCTCCGCCACTCTGGATAAGAGAATCGTTCCTGATCCATATGAAGTTGTTGCCGTAAGTGATATGAACATTATACCGATTCACAAAATAAAAAGTCAAGGAGCTACAAAGTGATTTGCTCACGAAACTGCTCCAGTGTTTTTTCTCCGATTCCGGGGACGTTGGAGATCTCTTCAATGCTTTGAAAGGGCCCGTTTTCCTCACGATAGCTCACAATCGCTTGCGCTTTTTTGGCTCCCACACCGTTTAATTGTTGCAGTTCTTCAGCCGTCGCCAAATTGATGTTAATTTTTCCGCCCGTTCCGTCTGCGGACGGATTCATCCATGCCATCCCTTGCTGCGTTTCTCCTTTTTTGGGAATGTAAACCACTTTTCCGTCTGTCAGGCGTTCGGCCAGATTGACTTGGTCCAAATCAGCATCGGACCGGGCACCGCCTGCTTTCAATATGGCGTCATGCACTCTGGACTCCGGATCCAGACGGTAAATCCCCGGTTTTTTGACGGCTCCTTTCACATCGATCATCACCCATGGATTTTTTTCTTCAGCCGTGTCCGGCGAATCGGGTGCGTCCGCTTCCACAGGCTGATAAGGAGTGAGCGGAGACGCTGATTCATTTGGGTTTTCATCCTGTTGCCAGATAAAAACAAGGCAAACGATCAACGCCAATGCCAAACCGCCCGACAAGATCATCCATTTCTTTTCCCGGGAAGTAAAATCCCACTCCCATTGCACCATCGGCCTTCCCCTTTCCGTTTTCGCCAAAGGACATGCTTTTATAAATTATTCCATGATTCCACAAAAAAACCTTCTTCCAAAGCAAATAAAAAACGGCCCGCCAAAATGGGCGAACCGTTTTTTCTGTGGTCATCTATTTCACCACAATATTCACCAATTTTCCGGGCACAACGATCACTTTACGCACCGTTTTTCCTTCCGTCCAATGTTTAATCCGTTCATTGTCGAGCGCTTGTTTTTCAATCTCTTCCCGGGAAGCCTGGGTTGGCACCACGATTTTATCCCGTACTTTCCCGTTGATCTGAACAGCCAATTCCACTTCATCCAAGACCAGCGCCGATTCATCATAAGACGGCCACGCTGTCTGGTGGACACTTCCTTCTTTCCCCATCACGGACCACAATTCTTCCGATATATGGGGCACAAACGGAGCGAGCAAGACCACGAGCGTCTCCAACGCTTCTTTGTACAAGGCGGGATCCGTTTCGCCCGCATGTTGGTACAATCCGTTGACCAGCTCCATAATCGCGCTCACCGCGGTATTGAAGTGGTTTCTTTCCCCGATTTCAATGGTCACTTTTTTGATGGTTTGATGCAAGAGACGGCGCAACTCTTTGGTTTTGCCATCCGCTTTCGCACCAGACGGGACCGGTTGCTTGAACAGCTCTTCGTTCTGTACGACCAGACGCCATACCCGGTTCAAGAAACGGTGAACCCCTTCCACACCGGATTCACTCCAATCCAGATCGCGGTCAGGGGGCGCCGCAAACAGGATGAAGAGGCGGGCGGTATCCGCACCGTATTTCTCCACAATTTCCAAAGGACTGACCACATTTCCTTTGGATTTGGACATTTTAAACCCGTCTTTCAACACCATTCCCTGTGTCAACAAGCTTTCAAACGGCTCATCGAACGAAACCATGCCGGCATCATAAAACACTTTGGTAAAGAACCGGGAATAAAGCAGGTGCAACACCGCATGCTCGATGCCGCCGATATATTCGTCAACCGGCATAAAGCGGTCTGCTTTCTCTTTTGCAAACGGGATTTCTTCATTATGCGGATCAGTATACCGCAAGAAATACCACGAAGAGTCCACAAAGGTGTCCATCGTGTCCGTCTCGCGGCGGGCCGGTTTTCCGCACTTCGGGCAAGTGGTGTGCACAAAACTTTCCGAAGTGGCAAGCGGATTGTTTTTCCCGTCAAAAACAACATCTTCCGGCAGCAGAACCGGTAATTGATCCTTGGGAACCGGCACGATATGGCAATCATCGCAGTAAACCACCGGGATTGGCGTTCCCCAGTAGCGTTGCCGCGAAATCAACCAATCCCGCAACCGGTAATTCACCGTCCATTTCCCTTGTCCCCGTTCTTCCAGGAACTTCGCAATCGCATGGATGGCTTCCCGGTTTTTCATGCCGTCAAATTGGCCCGAAGAAACCAACACGCCGTCTCCGGTGTATGCTTCACGCAACGGTTCGCTGAGTTCCTCATTTTCCGGACGGATGACCGGTTTCACCGGCAATTGGTATTTGGACGCAAACGCGAAATCCCGCTCGTCATGAGCCGGTACCCCCATGACAGCGCCCGTTCCGTAATCCATCAACACATAGTTGCCCACCCAGATCGGGATGGCCTCTCCCGTCAATGGATGTTGGGCATACGCTCCTGTCGGATGGCCCACTTTTTCGGCATCGTTGCTGGTCCGTTCAATTTCGGATTGTTTTTGGGTTTGGTTGATAAACTCAAGAATCCCGGCTTCGTTTTCTTTTCCTTTGATCAGCCGGGGAACCAGCGGATGCTCCGGAGCCAACACCAAGTAACTGACACCGTACAACGTATCCGGACGGGTGGTGAAGACCGTGATTTTTTCATCGGACAGCTCCGGCACCGTAAACGTGACGTGCGCCCCTTCGCTGCGGCCTATCCAGTTGCGTTGCATGGCTTTGACCCGTTCCGGCCATTTCGGCAAACGGTCCAGTCCCTCCAGCAAACGGTCTGCATAATCGGTAATCTTGAAAAACCATTGTTCCAGCTCTTTTTTGATCACTTCCGAATCACAGCGCCAGCATTTTCCTTCTTCCACTTGTTCATTGGCCAAAACCGTACCGCAGGACGGGCACCAGTTGACCATCGCTTTTTTCCGGTAAGCCAGTCCACGCTCATAGAAAAGCAAAAACAACCATTGGTTGAACTTGTAATAATCCGGGAGACAAGTTCCCACATAACGGTCCCAATCGTAAGAAGCACCCAAAAGCGATTGTTCGCGGCGAATGCGTTCCATGTTGTTCAGCGTCCATTCCCGCGGATTCACGCCACGCTGGATCGCTGCGTTTTCAGCCGGCAATCCGAAGGCATCCGCCCCCATTGGGTGCAACACGTTATAACCGTTCATCCGCCTGAACCGTGCCACCACATCGCCAATCGAATAGACCCGTGTGTGTCCCATGTGCAACCCTTCCCCGGAAGGATAAGGGAACTGTTCCAGCACATAATATTTCGGTTTGTTTGTATCCTCACCCGTTTGATAAAGCTCTGTTTTTCTCCAATGTTCTTGCCATTTGGCTTCAATTTCCCTTGGAGAGTACTCCTTCATGCCTGTAAACCTCCATCAATCTGATTTCATGCGATCAATTAAAAAACCTCCCACCCCCAGCATCTTCGGCTAGGGACGAGAGGTTGTTTCCAAATTCCCGCGGTACCACCCTAATTAGTGTTTCAAAAAACACTCCCTCATGGATCCGGTAACGGGGATGAACCGCCAAAAAGTACTGACGTGACCGCGTTCCTCTTTGGAGCAATGAGGCGAGTTCATTTGCTTCCCGGATTGACTCGCACCATCCGTCAATTCTCTGAGCCGGGAGAGGGCAAATTACTACTCCTCATCATCGCTGTCGCATTCAAAAGTTGTTTTTTAAGATTATATGAAAACAAACAGATCCGTGTCAACATTTTTCTCCAATTTCAACGCGGACGGACCGCCTGTTTTTCATACAAACCCGACCTATTGGACATGGACCTGCCTGGCGTCGCCCCACAAGCGCTCCAAGCCGTAAAATTCACGATCATCTTTGTGGAAAACATGGACAACCACATCACCGAGATCCATCAGAACCCAACGGGCATCCTGATAACCTTCCATCCCTTTGAGTTCCACGTTGTTTTCCAATAATTTTTCTTTGATTGCAGTGGCGATTGCTTGAACTTGTGTTTGCGAATTTCCGTGACAGATCACAAAATAATCCGCAAAGACGGATAATCCGCGAATATCCAGAACCGTGACATCTTGTGCTTTTTTCTCCTCGGCAGCGGTGGCTGCTAACTGAGCGATTTCCACGACTTTCAAACAGATTCCTCCCTTGAATCCTTTTGGGCAATCTGATCCAGCATGTGATTGCGTGCATCGAGTGTAAGCGGATAAACCTTCCGGCCTTTTTCGATCAAAAAGACAATGGTGTTGTCCAATGATTGAAGCACGGCCAGATTCAGGCTTTTTTCCGCAATCCTCCGGACTTCCTCCACCCCGGGAAATTGTCGGCCCGGCTCAATATAATCGGCCAGAAAAATGATCTTTTCCATTTTCGACATGTCAGGGCGGCCGGAGGTATGGTACCGGATCGCATTCAAGACCGTCTCATCCTCAATCCCGAACCGTTTCCGGGCCACGGCCGCGCCAACGGGGCCATGCCACAATTCTTTGTTGTACAGGAGCAAGTCCTGCCGCTCGTTTTCTTGTAAAATCCACTCGGTCAGTACTTCCCCGGGCCAAAACTTGCAAAAATCATGCAAAATGGCAGCCACTTCCGTTTTGTGCGGATCCACTCCCTCCCGCCTGGCCAGTTGAACGGCCGTTTCTGCAACACGAAGGGTATGCTCCCATCTTTTTTGAGGCAACTCTTTCTTTGTAGCTTGCTTTAAATACTCAAGATCCATACAACCCTTGCTCCTTTATATATTTGTATACGGAATCGGGGACAAGATAACGAACCGACCGGTTCAGCATGAGGCGCTCGCGTATGATGCTTGAGGAAATATTGGTTTCCACGGCGTCCGGAATCCACATCAAACGTTCTTCAATATATTCCGGCAACGCATCGTGATCAAACCCGGGGCGTCCAAGACCGATCACTTGAACATTTTGTATGATTTCCTTTATTTTATACCATTTTGGTAAATTTTTCACCATGTCCGCCCCCACTAGCAGAAAAAACTCAACATGAGGATTTTGTTTTTTCAGCTCCATGATCGTGTCCACCGTATAGGAGGGGCCGGAGCGCATCAACTCGATCGGATTGACTTTAAATTGCGGATGCCCCTCGATTGCCAGCTCCACCATTTTTTTTCGCTCCATGGCCGGGGTGACCGGTTTTCCTTGCTTGTGCGGGGGCTCGCCCGCAGGGATAAACCAAATCTCATGGAGGGATGCTGCTTCCCGTGCTTGTTCGGCGAGCAACAAGTGCCCGAAATGGATGGGATCAAAAGTGCCTCCAAAAATCCCTACCTTCATACCATCATTCATCCTTTAATCATCTTTTAAGGAATTGGCCAATGCTTGCTTCATCAAGGAAACGGGTGCGGGGACGCCCGTCCATTTTTCAAAGGCGATCGCCGCCTGATAAACCAGCATGCCCAATCCTTCATGCACCTTGGCTCCCTGTTGTTTGGCCCCTTTTAACAGCGCGGTCTCCCGCGGATGATAAATCAAATCGCTCACATATTGGCCTTCGTGGAACCATTCTGCCGGTACCGGTGTTGCATCCCGGTCGGGGTGCATGCCCACCGATGTGGTATTGATCACCAAATCGGCTTTTTCAATCACATCTTTTCCTTCTTTTAAAGAAACAGCCCGGGTTTGGGTAAACGAAGACAAGTGGTTTGCCAGGGCTTCTGCTTTTTCCACCGTCCGGTTTGCGATGGAAATTTCAGGAACACCTGCGGTTGCCAAAGCATACCCGACCGCCCGGGCGGCCCCGCCGGCTCCCAATATCACGGCTTTCAGCCCGGAAAAGGGAAGATCCCACTCTTCTTTCAGCGACCTTAAATAACCGGGCCCGTCGGTATTATATCCCACCCATTTTCCTTCTTCACACACGACGGTGTTGACCGCGCCGATCGCCCGGGCCGATTCATCGATCGCGTCCAAATGTTTCATGATCGCCACTTTGTGAGGGATGGTCACATTCCATCCTTTCACCCCGAGGGCCCGAAATCCATCCACCGCTTCCTTCAACCGTTCCGGTGCCACTTGAAAAGCCAGGTATACATAAGGCAATCCATGGCTCTCTAACGCCCGGTTCATCATCTCCGGTGACTTGGAGTGGCCGACCGGATCCCCGATCAGCGCCAGAAGTCCTGTTTGACTGTCCACTTGGGCTCCCCCCTCTTTTTTCTTTATTTATATAATGGACGGACGGGTGCTCACTCCGGTCCCCTCCGGAGCATAAACTTCAACCCACACCGCATTCTTACCACACGCCACCCATCCCAAGCCGGGAATGACAATGTCCGTCTTCTTCTCCCCTTTTAAATGGATCACGTGCTTTTTCAAAGGCGGCAAATTGTCCGGACGTTTGGGCGGGGACAACAATTTTCCGCGGTGTTTGTCCCACACTTCATCCGCTTTTTCCAATTTCGTCCGGTGAATGTATAACTGATTGGATAAATAACAAACAAACGACTGTCTGTTTCCCCGGACAAAGTCAAAGCGGACCAATCCTCCGAAAAACAACGTTTGTTGATCATTCAACTGATACACCCGCGGCTTGATCGTTTTGTGGGGAATCACCGATTTCAATTCCCCGGGCTCCACCCATTCGCTCACCCGGTCCTCCCGGACAATCCCCGGTGTGTCGACCAAAAATTTCCTGTCTTCCAACGGGATCCGGATGGCGTCCAAAGTCGTTCCCGGGTAAGGAGAAGTGGTGATGATCTCTTTTTCCGTGAGCTTGGCTTTTTTCAGAATTTGATTGATCAGGGTCGATTTTCCCACGTTGGTCGTTCCGATCATGTAGACATCCCGGTGATCTCTGTAAAATTCAATCGCTTCCATCACCTGCCGGATGCCAATCCCAACTTCTGCACTGATCAACACCACATCCACCGGACGAATCCCCAACTTTTTTGCCGACTGAAAAATCCATCCCCTAAGCCGTTCCCGTTTCACGCTGGGCGGGAATAAATCCACTTTATTGGCCGCAATCAAAACCGGAAGATTTCCGATCCGGCGAGCCAATCCCGGAATCCAACTTCCGGCGAAATCAAACAGATCCACCACCCATACCACAAAGCCCTCACTGCGGGCAATTTCGTCCAGGCGATGAAGATACGCATCCGGATCTTGTTCCACTTTGGCCATTTCCCCGTAATGGCGAATCCGGAAACAACGTTTGCACAAAACCACTTCCCGCGTCAACGCTTGTTCAGGGATATATCCCGCTTGATCCGGATCTTCGGTTTGCAGGGCAATTCCGCATCCTTCACAATGTTTCGTTTCTGAATCCAATCATCTGACTCCTTTCTTGTCCGTTTCTTTTCAACTTTTATGAATATCCCAGGGAATCAACCCCTTCTTTTCCAACAAATGAAAGACAAACCGTTCGACCCTCCGGTTTATTCGCGTGAAAAACCCGTCGACTTCGGAAACCGGCACCACCAAGATGGTGAAAAAGCCCATCCGGTTTCCGCCCAGCACATCCGTCAACAACTGATCCCCGATCACAACCGTTTCCTGTTTGGAAACCCCCAACTCTTTGAGCGCGCGGCGAAACGCAGCAGAAAACGGTTTTTTGGCCGCATGAATATAAGGGATTCCAAGCGGATCAGCAAATTGGGAAACCCGGGTTTTGGTATTATTGGATACGATCATCACTTTTAATCCCATTTGTTGCACTTCTTTCAGCCACTCCACCAACTCCGGGGTGGCATCGGGGCGTGTCGATTCCACCAAGGTGTTATCCAAATCCACAATGACTGCCTTGATATTGCGCTTTTTCAGTGCGGCAAAATCAATCTCATAGATCGATTGAACATACAAATCAGGTATCATTTGTTTCAACAAAGGCTACACCGTCCATTCAAAGCTTATCGGCAAATAATATATCACAGGCATAAAACTGTTTTCAAAAACTCCTCACCGGTCCAAATTCGCTTCTTGCTCTTTCCCGATTTTCTCTTGTTCCTCCAAAACGGCTAGGAACAAATCGGCATCGGATAAATATTGAAACCATGCAATCACTTCATCCGCATCTTGATCTATCACATTATACCCTTTATCCTCCAAAAGTTCACCGACCCGTTCAATCACATATCTGGAACGCATACCGATCCTCCTAATTTTTTTGCGATTTTCCATTTCGATTTTACTTCGAGTCCCAAGCACATTCAACCAAATCATCGGATAAATCGCTGGTACACCGCCCTTGCTAATGTTATAATTTTATTTGTATAGCAAATCTTTTTACAAAAAATATATTCCATGAGGTTCAGGCGATGAATTATTCATACTCATTCAAATTTTTGTGGTTGGGACAATCTTTGGCTAATTTGGCGGATTCATTTTACATGCTGGCCATTGTCACCCTGATTTACGGAAAGACGGGATCTGCCGCGATATCAGCTTTCATCCCGGTCATTCGCATCATCGCCAAGTTTATCAGCGGCATCATCTCGCCTCTGTTACTGGAACGTTACCGGCTGCTCCCTTTGCTCATCACTTCCCAAGGGAGCCAGACCCTTTTGTTGGGACTTTTGATCTTGAGCATCGATTGGTGGAAGGACTCCGCGTCATTGACGCTCGTCATTTGGCTGTTTATCATTCTCCTTGCTTTTTTTGACGGATGGACCAACCCGGCAAGAAATTCACTGGTTCCGCGTCTGGTCACCAAAGAGCAACTGGTGAAAGCCAACGGCCTTTTATCCACTTCGGACCAAACCGTCTTGCTGGTCGGCTGGGGAGCCGGAGGGTTGTTGGTTGAATTGCTTGGGGCCCATCAGGTGCTTTGGCTGACTGCCGTTTGTTTTCTCATTTCCACCCTTTCTTTGTTTTTCATTCATGATCCCCATCACAAAGAAAGGGTTTCGCCTGAAAAAACATCTCACCGGAAAGCGATGAAAGAGGGTTGGCTGCTGTTATTCAATCATCCGGTTCTGAAAAGGCTTGCAGCGATCGATTTTCTCGATTACACCGCTTCATCGGTATGGATCGGCGCCATCACCCTGACTTTTGTCGACAAAGTGTTGCACGAGCAGCATACCTGGTGGGGGTTTATCAACAGCAGTTACTTTTTGGGCACGATGATCGGCGGAATGTTGGTGATTCGTTACAGCCACTCCATTGAAAAAAGATTATACAAAATATTAATATTTTCAGGTTTTGCTTCCATCTTGTTCAAACTCATTTTCGGTTTCGTCACGTTCCCTGTCATTTCGCTCATCACCATCTTTTTGCTCGGTTTTCCCTATCAGGCAAAAGGCGTGGCCAAAAAGACACTGTATCAACTCCACACCACGCTGGACACCATGCCGAAAGTATTTTCGGCGCAATATGCGTTATGTTGTGTTGCATACGGCACTTCCTGCTTTTTGATGGGCTGGGTTGCCGACCACTTTTCCGTGCAATGGGTTTATATCATCGCCGCAGTCGCCAGCACCGTTGCCACCTTTGTCTCTTATCCGCTGAAAAAGTTCGAGGCACGAACCATTCCGGTCCGTTCCCAATCGATGCCCTGAGGAAAAAGGAGCGGGATATTCCCGCTCCTTTTTATTCTCAAATCCTTTCAATTTTTTCCATCTGACAGGGTGCATCCGTCATCGTCACCGCCGAATCCGTCATTCATTTTCTGCATTCTTTTTCAGATGTGTTGTTTCTGTTCTTTGTTTTTTTTTAAGTAATACCACAAAATAAAGGCTGCAGCGAACACCAGGATAATGGTGATCATCACTCCGACTTTTCGGGTCATGGCAAGAAAATGTTCAACCGTTTCCAAACTCCCGTAATTTCCGATAAACAACAAAAGCGTATTCCACGGGAACACACCCAGATAACTCAAAAGCCCGAACCGCCAGATGGAAATATCGCTGATGCCGGATATATAAGAGATATAATTCCCAAATCCGGTGGGACGTGACAGGGTGATGCTCCACTCTCCGTACTTTTGGAACCATTCCTGGGCTTTTTTCACTTTTTTCTCATCAAATTTCTTCTGGGTTAAATTTCCCAAATATTTCCCGATATAATAAGGAATCAAACTGAACACGACGTAAACCAGACTGTTCAGCGCACTGATCGCCACTAATTGCCACGTACTCACATCCATCAAATACCCGTAAATCAAAACAAAAGTCGCCCCGGGAAACGGAAGTGATGAAGCTTCAATCGCCGTTGCTGCAAAAAGCCCCCATACGCCACATTTCTCCAGAAAGTCCAATGCCGTTTGCAGCATATCTCCACTCCTCATTGACTATATGTTTCAAAGCCAGCCGCTCTGATTTTTTCTCGAAATAAAAAACCGAACCTTATCAACAATTCGATTTCATTATAACATACTACAAATAGAAGAAATAAACATGAATGAAACCGGCTTATCTAATGCTTGACGACCTCCGCTTCCACTTCCAACCGTACATTCCCCCGAAGCGCATTGGAAATCATGCAATTCTTCTCGGCCAACTCCACCGCCCGCTCGATTTTTTTCAGCTCTTCGTCCGTCGTTCCTTCTTCCAAAATCAATTTCGGGCGATGAATGATCGCTTCAAAGGTGAATTTTTTATCCACATGGACAATGCCTTCGGTTTCCAGCGACAATTCACGAACCGGCATGTTTCCTCTTTCAATCATCGCCGCCAACGTGATGAGATAACACGTGGCGGCCGCACCGATCAACATTTCATCCGGATTGGTTCCGACACCGGGGCCGTCCATCTCTTTTGGAATGGAAATCGTCTGTTTCAAGTTTCCCGCTTCAATCGTGCCTTGCCCGTTTCTGCCTCCATCCCAGCTTGCCTTCAAATGAAAATGATGTCGTGCCATTTTTCATCACCTGTCTTTTTTATATGAAATCATCTGCATCAATGGTTCGTTACTTTCAGCTTCCACCTTCGTTTGTTAATAAATCCATTTTAACAAGAATCAAAACCAATACCAGTGAACAACCCTTGAAAGTCTCACACAAAGATCAGGTCTTTGGGGAAGGAAGTCAACAGTTCCGCGCCGTCTTTGGCAATATAAACATCGTCTTCAATCCGGACCCCGCCGACTCCGGGAACATAAACCCCCGGTTCAACGGTAAACACCATTCCTTCTTTCAGAGGATGGTCATTTTTCCCGTGAAGGGAAGGATATTCATGAACACTGATTCCGAGCCCGTGCCCCAACCGGTGCGTGAAATAAGCCCCATAGCCGGCATCGGAAATCTTTTTCCTGGCGATTTGATCCAGATCACCCATGCGCACACCGGGCCGTGCCGCATCGATGGCGGCTTGTTGCGCTTCCTGGACAAGCAAATAAATTTCCCGTTGTTTGGAACCGGCCGATCCAAACGCCACCGTCCGGGTGATGTCCGAACAATATCCGTTCCAGACGACCCCCAGGTCAAACAATACCAAATCCCCTATTTTCAGGCGGTTCAGCCCCGGATTTCCGTGCGGCAATGCGGTTTTCTCGCCAAATAACACCATGGTGGGAAAAGACATGGCGGCGACGCCTTTTTTCTTCATGGCAAGTTCAATTTGTGCCACGATGTCCATCTCCGTACAACCCTCTTTTAAATGCTCAATCCCGACTTGCACCGCTTCATCCGCCAAGAGGGCCGCTTCCTTCAAAATCTGCCGTTCCCGCTCATCTTTGACCAAACGCAATTGGTTCAGCGTTTCGTCCAAGGAGCAAAACCGGACTTCTTCCGCCAGGGTTTGAAGTTCTTGGGACCTTGCGTAGGAAACCACATGTTCTTCGATCGCGATATTTAGACGGTTTTTGAAAGAACGGCGGCTCCACTCCTCACGGATCAATGCCCACGGGTCCTCCGCATCATCATAGCCGATCACGTGACCGGTCCAACCGGCTTCCCTCGCGGCTTGTTCTTCCATTTTCGGACAAACCAAAAAAGATTCCGCTTCTGGAAACACAAATAACCCCAACAATCGTTCATGGGGGTGGCACATAAAGTTGGTGAAATAATATACATTCTCCGGCGAATGGACAAAAGCCGCATCGATTCCTCCGGCTTTCAGCCAGTCCGTCAACCGGTCGAGTCGTTGTTGTTGGATCATTTTTTCTCCCTCTTTTTTAATCAAATCATACCACAACCGAACCTTTTCCAACAAATTAACCGGTCAAGCCCGTCATTTGTCAAAAAATTAATGGTTTCGATTGAAAAAATAAGGGAATATATAGTATTTATAAAATATTATGATTCATCTTGCTGTGAAGGAGGACACCTGCCATGAATCATAACGGATACTTGTGTGAACATTGCGGGAAAGAGGAAGCCAAATATGAAGCGCGTTTTGTTTTGGAGGGAATAAACATTTTGCTTTGCGAACGTTGTTTGAAACACTTTGATTCATCCCATTGCCCGCCGGTATTTCACACCGAAGCCGGTTGGGATTGGAAAACGCAAAAAAGGGCTTAATCCCCGCAGAATAAAAAGGGGCTTCCCGGGGAAAACGCCCTTTTTCCATTGGCCCTTTTTAAAAAATCCCCAACCGGCCGATCCGGTGAGCCGCCTCTTGCAGACGTTCTTCCGAGGTCAACAATCCGACCCGGACATACCGGTCTCCTTGCTGTCCAAAGCCCACGCCCGGAGCGACGACCACGTGCGCTTTTTCGATCAACAAATCGGAAAACGTCTCCGAATCATATCCTTCGGGGACCGGAAACCAGCAAAAGAAGGAGCCTTGCGGTGCTTCCACCTTCCAGCCGATTTCCCTCAAATGACGGATAAAGAGATCCCGCCTTCTTTCATACATCCCGACCAATTCACGCACACAGTCTTGCGGCCCCAAAAGCGCTTTGGCCGCCGCTTGTTGAATGCCGCCAAACAAGCTGCAATAAAAGTGATCCTGGATCAGGTTGATGGACCGGATCACTTTTTCATGCCCGACAGCAAAAGCGATTCTCCAGCCGGCCATGTTGTAAGTTTTGCTCATGGTGTAAATTTCGACGCCAACGTCTTTGGCCCCCGGCGTTTGCAAAAAACTGCGGGGTTTCTGCCCGTCAAAACCGATGGCGGAATAAGCAAAATCATGAACCACCAAAACATGATGCCGTTTGGCAAAACGCACGGTCTCTTCAAAAAACGCCGCATGGGCCAAAGCGCCCGTCGGATTATTGGGATAATTGAGAAACATCAATTTTGCCCGGTCCGCACTTTCGCGGTCGATTTGCCCGTAATCCGGCAAAAACCCGTTTTCTTTCAAAAGGGGCATCATGTACATCCGGCCGCCGGCCAAGGCAATTCCCGACCAATAATCCGGATACCCCGGATCGGGAACCAATGCCACATCCCCCGGATTTAAATAACACTGCGAAATTTCAACCAATCCGGTTTTTCCCCCGAACAACACCGCCACTTCTTTCTCCGGATCCAGCCGGACCCCGTACTCGCGATCATAAAATTGGCTGACGGCTTCTTTTAAAAAAGAAAAACCGTGAAACGGCGGGTATTTATGGTACTTGGGATTTGAAGCCGCTTCTTGCAGTTCCTTGACAATATGGGGAGGTGTGGGTAAATCCGGGCTTCCCTGTCCCAGATTGATCACATCATGACCCGCTTCAACCGCCCTCCCCACTTTTCGGACCAGTTTGGCAAAAAATTGCTCCGGCAATCGTTTTAAGGCATCAGCTTGTTCAAATCTCTCCATCCTGACCACATCCCGTCTATCCAAATATTCTTGAAAATATATTGAATTATGTTATATGTTAAAAGAAAATCTGTCAAAGGATCTGGAGGAAAACCATGCAAAAAACCGTTGCCTTGATTCAAATGGACATTGCCTACGGACGGCCGGAAGCCAACCGGAAAAAAGTGGAGGAAAAAGTCGCGCAGGCGATGGAACAACAACCGGATTTGATCATGCTTCCGGAACTTTGGGACACCGGATACGATTTGACAAGGCTGGATGAAATCGCGGATGACCACGGTCAAACCAACAAAGCCTTCTTGCGGGATCTCGCCCGAAAACATCAAGTGGCCATCATCGGCGGCTCCGTTTCCAACCGGGAGGAAACCGGTACGTATAATACATTGTATGCCTTCGATCCTGCCGGCAAGCAGACGGGGGAATACAAGAAAGTGCATTTATTCCGTCTGATGGAAGAAGAAAAATATCTGAAAGCCGGCGATCAGGAAGGGGTCTTCCCATGGGGCGACCTGTTGTGTGCGGCAGCCATTTGCTATGATATCCGCTTTCCGGAATGGATCCGGAAAATGGTGCTCCGCGGCGCCCATGTGTTGTTTGTGCCGGCCGAATGGCCCGGGCCGCGGCTTTCTCACTGGCGTCACCTTTTAATCAGCCGCGCGATTGAAAACCAATGTTATGTCGTCGCTTGCAACCGGACGGGAAAAGATCCGAACAATACATTCGCCGGCCATTCCATGGTGGTGGATCCGTGGGGAGAAGTGATTGCAGAAGCCGGAGAAGACGAAGAAATTCTTTTTGCTGATCTGGATTTGTCCTTGGTGCAAAAAGTCCGTTCCACCATTCCGGTCTTCACGGACCGCCGGCCGGAACTCTATGAATAAATAATATCCGCTGCTCCGCGAGTCTCTTTTTCAAAAAAAGGGACTCTTTTCATGAAATCCGCAAAAAGCGCCGGGTGTTTTCCCGCACTTGCCCGGCAACTTTTTCAAACGGCAATCCTTTCAACCGGGCCAGCTCTTTCAAAACCGCCCAAACCATCGGGGGTTCGGTTCGCTTGCCTGCAAATGGATGTTCAAAAGGCCAGGGACCGTCGGTTTCGGCCATGATCCGCTCCAGCGGATAACTCCGGGCCACTTGACGCGTTTTTTCATTGTAAAGGAGGTCTGGCGTAAAAGAAACATAATATCCGGACTTCTCCATCCGTTTTAACGTCTCCGGATCGGTTTTCAGCCAATGAAAATGAACACGGCGGATGGAAGTTTCCTCCAGCAAGTCGCAAATCAGCGGCACGTCTTCATGCACCCCGTGCAAAATCACCGGCTTGTCCCACTCATCCGCCCATTTCAACAGGGTTTGCAAGATGTGGAGATATGCCGGCTTGTCAAATGGCTTTCCTTCTTTTTTCCGCTCACGCTCCAGATAATAGGGAAGCCCCGCTTCACCGATGGCATCGATCTCCTCCCGGTGGGCATTCAGAAATGAAAACCACTTGTCACGGTCAAAACAAGGCGGCTGTTCCGGATGAAAACCGCAAGCGGCAAAAACCTTGCCCGGAAATCTTTTCTTCAGTTGCAACGTGCGCCGGCTGGACGGAAGATCCATCGACACCGCGATCACCCCTTCCAACCGTGCGTCGGATAAAAACCGCTCTATTTCCGAATCCTCGTATTTCTCCAAATGAATATGCGCATCCCAATACACTTTTGATTCCTCCGTAAACATAAAAAAAGAAACAGGCGGATCCGTTTTTTGATCCGCCTGTTGGCCAAACGTTTTTCCCCTCCCGCGGCGGCCGGATTAAAAATCAAAGTTGTCCGGATCCGGACCATACCGGTGATTCTTGTTCAGTGCATCCAACTTGTCCATATCTTCCCGGCTCAACTCAAAGTCAAACACATCTGCGTTTTCTTGGATCCGATGCTCTTTGACTGATTTGGGAATGGTCACGACCCCGTGCTGCAAATCCCAGCGCAATACGATTTGGGCCGGGGTTTTTCCGTATTTTTCCGCCAACTCCTTGATCACATCCACCCGGACCACTTCGCCTTGCATCAGAGGACTCCATGCTTCCAATTGAATGTTTTCCTCATTGCAATAGGAAAGCAGTTCTTTCTGGGTCAAATAGGGATGAAACTCCACTTGGTTCACCATGGGTTTGACTTTGGCATCCGACAGTAAATCTTTCAAGTGGTGAACTTGGAAATTGCTGACCCCGATCGCTTTGACCAATCCGTCTTCGTAAAGTTTCTCCAAGGCTTTCCAGGTTTCTTTATATTTCCCTTTCACCGGCCAATGGATCAAATAAAGATCAATATATTCCAACCCCAGTTTCTTGCGGCTTTCTTCAAAAGCTTGAAGCGTCGACTCATAACCTTGGTCATCATTCCAAACTTTGGTGGTGATGAACAGGTCTTCTCTTGATACCCCGGATTCTTTGATGGCTTTTCCGACACCTTCCTCATTTTTGTAAACCGCTGCCGTGTCAATCAACCGATATCCGGTTTGAATTGCCGCTTTGACTGCGTTTTGCACTTCTTCACCGTCTTTGGCTTTCCAAACCCCCAGTCCCAACCGGGGCATTTCCACACCGTTTGCCAGTTTGACTGTGTCTGAAAGCTTTTTGGGGTTTGCCATAATATCCCTCCATCTTTTTTTCGATGCCTTCTCATTTTAGTCAATGCAAAATGATCATGCAAACGATCATATGAACGTTTAAAGCGAAAAAAAGACCCACCAGCCGGTGAGTCATCCCTCATTTTTACAAATGCATTGTATTATAAAGCATGATCCAAACGGAACCTGCCACCACAACCACCGCAATGAAAACGGCAAACCACATGTTGATAACCTGAAAGAATTTCACTCTTCCTTCGGTGAGGTGCATGAAGAAAATGAGCTGAATGATGAATTGCACGAAGGCCAGAGCAAAAATCACCGTGATTTTGACAGACTCGGAAAACGGCGCTTTGAGCGTCACACCGAGTGCGGCAAAGGTCAAAAGGAGTGACAACAGGAAACCGATAATATGCTGTTTGGGCGAAAGATCATGTTGTTTCATTGTCACATCACTCCCATCAAATAAACCGCCGTAAAGATAAAGATCCACACAACATCAAGGAAATGCCAGTAAAGACCGGTGATAAACGCTTTTCTCGCCGTCATGGGCGTAAAACCGCGGCGGGAAATCTGCAGCATGACCGCCAACACCCATACAATCCCCAAGGATACATGCAAACCGTGCGTCCCGAGCAAGGTGAAAAAGGCAGACAAAAATGCACTGGTTCCGATGGTTGCCCCTTCATTCACATACGCGATAAACTCATGAATCTCCATGTAGAGAAAGCCGAGACCCAGCAAAAGCGTGACACCCATCCATGCCATAAATCCCTTCTGCCGATCCTTTCTCATTTCCAACATGGCAAGCCCGCACGTAAAGCTGCTGGTCAAAAGAAGGAGCGTTTCCATCATAAATTCTTTGACTTCAAAAAGCTCCCGCGAGGACGGGCCGCCCGCCGTCTGATGATGATAAACCAAATACGCGGCAAACAACGTGGCAAACAAAACAACTTCCGCCCCCAGGAAGATCCAGAAGCCGAAAATTTTCATCCGGCCTTCCTTCGTTGAATATTCCAAAGGCATCTTCATTCCCTCCTTCTTCCTTTGATCAACCGGCCCTTAAATCTTTTTCAATTTCTTCCACCTGGATATAATGATCGGCGTCATAATCGTTGAACGTGCGCCACAGCATCGATCCGAAGATTCCCAACAAGCCGATGACCACCAAGAGATACCATTCAAAAACAAACCCGAATCCGGCAACAAACATGAACGCCGCAAAGATGACCGGCATTCCGGTGTTATTCGGCATATGAATCGGTTGAAGCGGCTCGTCGCTGTCTTTGCGGTTTTCTTTTTTCCGGTACCAGAAGTCATCCTGCTTCTTCACCACAGGAATGCGGGCAAAGTTGTAATGCGGAGCCGGTGACGGAATGGACCATTCCAACGTGCGTCCGTTCCACGGATCCCCGGTCGTATCCCGCTCGCCGTAACGCGCACTGTAATAGATGTTGTAAGCCAGGATGAGAAAACCGATTCCCATCACGAAAGCGCCCACGGTGCTGATAAAGTTGCCCGCAGTCCAACCCGCTTCGGCCGGATACGTGTAAATGCGCCGCGGCATCGCCTGGAAGCCCAGGATATATTGCGGGAAAAAGCAAAGATGAAACCCGATGAAGAAGGTCCAAAACGACCATTTCCCCAGCCGCTCGTCCAGCATATGCCCGAACATCTTCGGCCACCAGTAAGTGAGTCCCGCCATACATCCGAAGACCGTTCCGCCGATTAATGCATAGTGGAAGTGGCTGATCAAAAAGTACGTGTTGTGGAATTGGTAATCCGCCGCTGCTGCCGCCAGCATCACACCGGTGATCCCGGCGATCAGGAAGGTGGGAATAAATCCGGTTGCCCACAACATCGGCGTGGTGAATTCAATCCGTCCTTTGTGCATGGTAAACAGCCAGTTAAAGATTTTCACACCGGTCGGAATGGCAATCAGCATGGTGGTGACGGAAAAGACCGAGTTGATCCAAGGTCCGGAACCCATGGTGAAAAAGTGGTGAACCCACACGAGAAAACTCAAGCCCGTGATCAAAATCATCGACCAAACCATGGCGCCATATCCGAAGAGCCGTTTTCTGGCAAAAGTCGTAATCACATCCGAGAAAATCCCGAATGCGGGCAAAATCACCAGATACACTTCGGGATGTCCCCAAATCCAGAACAGGTTGGCCCACATCATCGGCATACCGCCGCCGTCAATGGTGAAGAAATGGGTGCCGAACAGCCTGTCCATGCTGAGCATCGCCAAAGCAACGGTTAAAACGGGAAACGCAAAGACAATGATGACAGATGCAATCATCGTCGACCAAGTAAACATCGGCATTTTCATCAGTTTCATTCCCGGTGCACGCATCTTGATGATCGTGACGATAAAGTTGATCCCGGTCATCAAGGTGCCGATCCCGGATATTTGAAGTCCCCACAGATAGTAGTTGATTCCGGGGCCTGCGCTTAAATCATTGCCTGCCAGCGGAGTGTAGTTGGTCCATCCGGCATCCGGAGACCCCCCGATGACAAAGGACAGGTTGAAGAGCATGGCTCCGGCAAAAAACAGCCAGAAGCTGACCGCATTCAACACGGGGAACGCAACGTCCCGCGCACCGATCTGAAGCGGAACGATGATATTCATCAAACCGATCAGAAACGGCATGGCCATAAAGATGATCATGATGGTTCCGTGCGTCGTAAAAATCTCGTTATAATGCTGGGCATTGAGAAAATTCATATCGGGCAGGGCCAATTGGGTCCGCATCAACAGTGCGTCCACCCCGCCCCGGAAAAACATCAACAACGCACAAATCAAATACATAATCCCGATTCTTTTATGATCCACCGTGGTTAACCATTCTTCCCACAGCCAACGCCACTTTTTAAAGTAGGTCAGCACAAACAGAATTCCCAATGTGACAAGAACAATGGATATCTCCGCAATGACAATCATCGGTTCATTGGTAATCAAAAACGGGTCCGGTATCTTAAACTTGAACAGATCCACTTCGTTAGCCCTCCTTTGCTCTAATGGTGGCTTCCATGGCTACCGTGATGATCAGTGCCTGCGGAGCCCTGATGATCCGATCCATGGGCATTTGTTTTTTCTTTTTCTTCCGGGAAAGAAGAGTAAGTTTTCTCCTCCACCAGTCCCGGTTCGAGCAACTGCTGATACTCCGTCTCCGTCATGGCCGGTGCAGATTTTTTCACGCTTTGCACCCATTGATCAAAGTCCGGAGCCTGAACGGATTCCACATCAAAGGTCATATGCGTAAATCCTTCACCGGAAAAATTGGCGCTTCTGCCCTGATACACGCCCGGCCGGTCCGCCTCCAGCCACAAAACCATCTCCATATCCGGCATCGTGTACTCTTGTCCGCCCAATTCAGGGATCCAGAAAGAGTTCATGGGCCCGACCGCATTCAATTCGAATTTGACCGGCACCCCGGCCGGAATCTTCAAGTGGTTGACAGTGGCAATCCCTTGTTCCGGATATTTGAAAATCCATTTCCAGTCAGCCGATGTCACCTCGATCACCATCGGTTCCTTGTGAGGACTCGGGGATGTTTCCAAGTCAAACGTGGCCTTCACCGTGGGGACGGCCAACAAGGCGACAATCACCACCGGGATCAAGGTCCATACCACTTCAAGCTTGCGGCTTCCCTCAATATCCGGCGGCTCGTAACCTTCGTTTTCCGGCTTTGCTCTGTATTTCACAATCATGTAAACAAACAAGACGGAAACCGCGACGAAAATAATCATCATCAAAATCACAGACCACAAGATCAAGTCATACTGTTTTTGTGCCACGGGACCTTGCGGATTCAAAATGCCTGTTTTCATCGAACAGCCCGTCAACAGAAACAGGAACAATCCCGTCAGCGGCATCCATCGCAGCAGGCGCTTTTTATTCATTGCTGATACCCCATCCTTCCTTGCGTAAATAAACATCATCGCCTGAATACAATAGAAAGAATATTTTTACAAACAATGGATAAAAATAGTAAACTCTCACAATAATTGCTTACGGTTTTTACTAGAGACATTGTATAGAAAAAAATGTGCAATTGATCACATGAAATATGACATTTCCGTAAATCTTTTCTTGAAAATGCCAGGAAAATGATGGTTACTCATAAAATTTTTTGTTTTTCGGCCCGATTCCGCCGGTTGTTGTTTATATTTTTATAAAAACTTCCCATCTTCGTTCTCCTTTCCTTTTTCCGTGCCGACCGCTACAATAGGGATAAATT
Organism: Thermoactinomyces sp. FSL K6-2592; assembly: GCF_038006465.1. Classification (NCBI taxonomy): domain Bacteria; kingdom Bacillati; phylum Bacillota; class Bacilli; order Caryophanales; family Thermoactinomycetaceae; genus Thermoactinomyces; species Thermoactinomyces sp. FSL K6-2592. The sequence continues at coordinate 959,092 of NZ_JBBOVH010000001.1, read as the reverse complement.
GACGGAAGGAGCTGACACGAGGATGGACAAGAAAAAGCCGCTGCTTCAGATCTCCCTTCTGCTCATCCTGGCCGTCCTGACCGTTTATGCGATCTGGTCTTTCAGGAGTTCCCCCTCCAAATCCCAAAACCCGCAAAACATGACCGCCGAAGAATATATTGCGTCCCATGCGCTTCCCAAACAGTCCCAAGCGCCGGGATTTGAGCTGCCCGGCATTTTTCAAGAGACGGTCCGGTTTTCCGCGGACTCCGGTAAACCCGCGATCATTAATTTTTGGGCGACTTGGTGCGAAAACTGCAAACGGGAGATGCCGCTGTTGGAGAAGGTTTACCAATCCAAACAGGATCAAGTCCAAATCATCATGGTTCACACCACGCATCTGGACCGGAAAGAGGCGGCACAACAATACATAAAACAGCATGGCTACACCTTCCCGGCGGGTCTGGACACGGATGGCCGGGTTTCCGATCTTTATCGCGTGTCGGCCTTGCCCCAAACGTTTTTCATCGACAAAAACGGGCGCATCATCCACCACCAAATCGGCGAACTCACCCCAGCCGTGTTGGATCAACAACTTTCCAGGCTGATTGAACCGTAAAACACAAAAAAAGCGGGATCTCCGCGGTTGAGAGATTCCGCTTTTTCATTCGGCCTCAAAACCGAAATATACAAATAAGAAGATAAAAAATTAAGATTAGCAAATATTTTTATCTAATTCCCATAATTCATTGCATCAAACGGCTTCTATTTCTTATACTTGTACTAGATACCTGTGAATCATCGTTCACCAACCGCCCCCGACGGATCAACGGGTTCGTATTCAGAAGATCGGAGGAAGATCAAGGTGAAGCGTAAAATTGTTTTGAAGTTGGATAACAACGCCAAACAGATTTTGTTGCACGCTTTAAAGAAACATAAGACTTTGCGAAAGGTGGAATTGAAGCGAAACCCGGACAACAGCTGCCCTTCCCTTTATTTTGATGAAGCGAAAATTTTGGAAGATTTGGCGAATCAAGTGATCGAACAGTGGAATCAAGCATTGCCCAGCATCCCTTCCACCCCTCGCAAATAACCGGTTCAAGGCGATGTGTTACCGGCACCGCCTGATTCAAAACATCCGTCCCGTCGTTTCGCTCCGGCAAAGGGAGTCCGTTCAGGATTCCCTTTTCATTTCCCGTATTATTTTCCCGTGATCAGATAATGGTAGGGAAGACGCTTCATCAGCTTGGCCAATCCCAAGGAAAAAAGCGTCACGACGAACAACATGATGAAAAACTCCGTCCAGGAGGCAGCGGGGAACAGCTTGGAACTGACTTGGCTCCATAAGTTTAACAACATCGGATGAATCAAATACAGGCCAAACGAATATTTCCCCAACGTATACATCCAGGAAAACTTCCATTTGCAAAACATCTGATACAGCAGCATCAGCGTGCAAATCGAATAAGCAAAAACCGAATAATTAAAGAAGCCGGTGTGTTTGCGGACGAATCCCTCGATCATCATCGCAACGGCCGAGGCCAGATAAAAGAGGACCGTCGCCGAAAAAGGGATTTTTTTGACATATTGGTATACTTGGTCGGCATGTTGGCCGATCCAACCGCCCAGACAAAAGTAGAATAACCAAACCGGAAAGTAATACATGGCATTTTGGTTATAGGACGCAAGCCACGGCAACTTGTCCACCACTTCCCACCAAGTCATGCTTCCGGCGATCACATTCACGAGCAGTGAGAAGGCAACCACCGTGATGCCTCCAAACTTGCGGAATGCCCAGATCAAAACGGGAAGCAACACATAAAATTGAACCATGACCACCAAGAAATACAAGTGATAATAGGCGCCTCCCGTAAAAATCGCCTCAATGCTTTTGATTCCCGGCCCGGGAACGGTTTCCGGATGAACCATTTTTCCGTAAATCAGATAGATGACCGACCAGATCAGATAGGGAATCAGGATATACATGGTGCGCTTTTTAAAGAAGCTTTTGACCGGAAACGGTTCATTGTCATAGTACCGGTAGAACAAAAACAAGCCGGAGATCATAAAGAAAACCGGAACACAAAACCTGCCCAACTGATTGATCGCAAAAAACACGCCCCCGTCTGTCAATTGATGAAATGAACGCATGCTAAAAGCGGTTACATGAATCAAAATCACGGCCAAAATGGCGACGCCTTTCATGTAATCCGCTTCTTCAATTCTTTTTTTCATCCCGATCCTCCTCTTGCTGCAAAACATTTCCCCAATCCTTAAGACACAGCCAATGCACTGATAAACAAAAAAATGATCCCTAAAAGGGATCATTTCATCTTCATCTCCAGCATAACATATTTGCCCGCAACAATTAATAGTCAGAAAAATTTGTCCATAAGTTTTAAATATTCATCCAAGATCTCTTCCTCGCTTGGCAATCTTTTTCCCAATCATTAACCTTTGACGAACAGAAATATTTCCTTTAAAATTTTCAAAGATAATATTCGATGTTTTTTCTATAATTGTTCCAAAATTTTAACGACAAGCCTTTTTTTCTGCTGGATTTTTATTTTTTTCCAAAGTATTTCACCTAATCAATCAACCAGCCAGGCAATCAGGCAACATTCAAGGAGGGATCATCACATGGAAGCAGCAGTGGAAATTGAAGAAAACATAGCGGAATCGGCACCCACGAAAAAACATCCTCCCGGACTCAAACTGCTTTTTTTCACGGAGATGTGGGAACGATTCAGTTACTATGGATTGCGGAGTTTGTTGATCTTGTATTTAACCGCCAGTCTGGTCAGCGGCGGTTTGGGATTTGATCCTGCGACCGCATCGATGATTTACGGCTTTTACACCGGCGCTTGTTATTTCACACCGCTTGCCGGCGGCTGGCTGACCGACCATTTCATCGGAAAACGCCTGGCCATCACCATCGGGGGTGTCACCATGGCGCTCGGAAACCTGGTGCTGTTCATTAACCAGAGTCAGGCGGCGTTATATATCGGACTGGCGCTGATCATCCTGGGGAACGGTTTCTTTAAACCCAATATCTCCACCCTCTTGGGCGAACTTTACAGCGAACAAGACAAACGGCGCGATGCAGCGTTTACGATTTTTTACATGGGCATCAACCTGGGCGCCTTGTTTGCCCCGCTCATTTGCGGTTTTTTGGCCGAAGATTTCTTTAAAACCACCGTCAACGGAGTGGTGCAATACGGCTTTAAATACGCTTTTCTTGCCGCTGCCATCGGAATGATCGCGGGACAACTGGCTTTTAACCTGTTGGGAAAACGCTATTTGGGGGACATCGGGATGAAACCGGCCGGCAAGAAAACGGCCGCCAATCCCAAAGCCAACGAGCCGTTGACCAAAAAGGAAAAACAACGGACGCTGGCCATCATCCTCATCACTTGTTTTGTCGTCTTTTTCTGGGCCGGTTTTGAACAAGCAGGAAGCTCCATGACGCTTTACACCCGGGACTTTATCGACCGGACCCTCTTCGGATGGGAAATCCCCATTTCCTGGTTCCAATCGGTCAACCCGTTGTTTATCATTCTGCTGGCACCCTTGGTTTCCATGCTGTGGACCAAACTGGCCAACTCCAAGCGGGGAGATTTGCCCGTTCCCATCAAAATGGGGCTGGGAATGGTTCTTTTGGGCACAGGCTTTTTGATTCTGATGGCTGCCGTGCTTCAAACCGGCAGTGATGCGGAACATATCACGGTCAAAGCCAACCTGCTGTTTATTGTGTTCACTTATTTGTTCCATACCTTGGGAGAACTTTTCTTGTCTCCGATCGGGCTTTCCTTGGTCAGCCGCATTGCGCCGGTCAAACTGGCTTCGCTTCTCATGGGAGTCTGGTTGGCCAGCACCGGGGTGGCCAATATCTTGGGCGGCCAAATCGCTGCACTGACCACATCGTTCGGCTTCATGGAGATTTTCGCCATCATTGGAGGACTGGCCATCTTCTTCGGCCTCTTGTTGATTTCCATCAACCGCATCCTGGTGCGGATGATGGACTGACCGGAAAAAGGGAGGGAACCAGGTTCCCTCCCTTTTTATCCGCCTTTTAAAATCATGACCGTTAAAATCGAACCGGCAATCACCAACAGAACCGGGGCGCGAAAAACCGCCAACAGGGCGGCGACCAGACCGCCGATCAGTCCGGTGGAAGGATTTTCGGCATCCACGCTTAAGATCCCGGGAAAAATCAAAGCGCCCAGTGCAGCATAAGGAATGAAGCCCAACCAGTCATTCACCCGTTTGGGAAAAGTGAAGCGCCCGATAATGAGGACCGGCAACCATCTCGGGATCAAAGTCACCACTGCCATGCCGAGGATGATCAAGAATTCATTCATCAGTCTCCCTCCGTTTCAGAACCAAACCTGCCAGGCTTCCCAATACGGTTGCCAGCACAATCGACCAGCCGCTGCTTGTAAATTGGCTGAAAAGGTAACAAAGAAGCATGGAAAGAACGCTGATCAACCCGATTCTCCAGTTCTTCCGCACGGATGGCACCAACAGCCCGATGAACATGGCATACAAAGCAATGGACATGCTTTCCCCGATGACCGGCGGAATAAAATCCCCGAGGAGCGCGCCCGACAAGGTGCCAAAAATCCACGATCCGTAAGCGGTGAGCATCAAACCCGCCAAAAACCCGGGACCGGCTTTTTCTTTATGAAAAGAAGCCACACTGAACGTTTCATCCGTGATCCACGAAGACAAAACCCACTTCCATTGATTCGGGACGGATTTTATTCCGTTCATCAGAGATAAACTCATGATAAAATGCCTGAAATTTAAAATAAAGGTCGCCAAGATAATCTCCATTGCCCCCACTCCGCCTGCCAACATCGACACGGCCATGAATTGGCTGGCTCCGGCATAAACCATGACACTCATCAGCACCGTGTGATAAAGAGAAAGACCGGATTGGGTGGAAATCAGGCCGAAAGCAACCGCCACCGGGAGATAACCGATGACGATGGGAACGGACTTTAAGACTCCCTCCGCAAAACCCTGTTTAATCCCCCGCCATGCTTCATGCCCCTGCTGATTGATCATCTGCTTGTCCAATCCTTTCAAGCTGATTCCACAAAAGTTTTATTTATTAGTATATTATAAGTTGATATAAAAAGACAGGAAACCGATTTGGAGCCAAAGCATCATGTTGTGCGGACCGCCGCGCCCGACCGGACGGTTGATCGGCTGCATCAAAATCTTTTTGGTCTTGCGATAAATCTCACAAACCCATCGACCTTTCCATGATAGAATAAAATGTTCACCATCACTCAAAGAAAGGAGAAGCATTCTTGAACCGGATCATGCTGTTTCTTCATCTCTTGGGAGCCGTCGGCATGGGCTTCTATTTGTTATTGCCCTTCTTCTTGCGCAAAACGTGGTTACAAAACCGGGGGGTTCTGCAAGTTTATTACTGGATGAACTTCACCGTCCAATGGATTTTGGTCGCTCAATTCGTCACGGGCCTCATCATGTATCTTCAAGGAAATTATCCGGTATTGTGGATCATCCTTGTGGCGGTTGTATTTACCGGTGTGGGCGCATTTGGCGGGATGTTCGGATATTATTGCCGGAAAGCTCCCCCGTCCTTTGAAGAGGACCGGACCGGCTGGCTGAAAAAAGTGCGCTTTCATGCCATCCTGACCTCGATTTGCATGTATCTGATCCTTGTGTTGATGAAATTCCCATATGGTTGGTAAGAAAACAGCCTCCTTTGCTCCGGGCTTAAACCCGGGACAAAGGAGGCTTTCTTCATCGTCCGGATCCACTGGCTTCTTCCGGCATCACCGGACGATCCAAGTGATATAAACGGCGGTAACGTGGCAAACAGGCAAGCAGTTCTTCATGCGGACCGATCATTTCAATCCTTCCGTTTTCAATAAAGACAACCTCATCCATTTTTTCCACTCCCGTCAAATGGTGTGTAATCCAGATCAGGGTTTTTCCGGCGGCAACCTGAAAAATCGTCGCAAGCAAATCCCGTTCCGTCCGGGGATCCAGTCCCACCGTCGGCTCATCCAAAACCATCACGGGCGTGTTTTGCAGCAATATCCGGGCCAATGCAATCCGTTGCCGTTCCCCGCCAGAAAATCGCTCTCCCGTTTCCATCATCGGGGTGTCATACCCCAGGGGCAGGGATTCGATCAGTGCATCCAGTCGGACTTGCCGGGCCACCCGGCGGACTTCTTCATCGGTCGCATCCGGTTTGCCCAGCCGGATATTATTGGCTACGGTGGTGTCAAACAAATGCGGCCGCTGGTTTAACACGGAAATCACTTTTGAAATTTCCCCGCCGAACCGGACGGCATCCACCCCGTTGATGGTCACCTGTCCGCGTTCGGGAGCCAACATGCCCCGGATCAGTTTGATGAGGGTCGACTTTCCGGCTCCGCTCCGTCCGATCAATGCCACTTTCTTCCCGTGGGGAATATCCAGGGAAATGTTGTCCATGCTCCATTCATCAGCACCTTCATACCGATGGGACACCTTTTTCAACCGGATATCCGCTTTTTGTTTCGCCTTTTGCAACTCTTCTTCCGCAACTTCCGGTTCGGATGGCGGAACGAAACCCGATCTGCCGAAACGATGTATCCTGTTCAGCGAATGGCGGTATTGCGGAATTTTTTCCACGGCTTCGGACACCGGAAGAAACACATCCGTCAACGGAAAGACAATCAACGTAAACGCGGCAATCATGGGGGCGGCAAGTTGGCCGTTTTGTGCGTGGCCACCGGCCCAGGAAACCATGAAGATCACCAGGACTCCGAGCATGACTTGTCCGACCAGCGTTCTCCACTGCTTCCAGCGCTTTAACCTTCTCTCCTCAACAGCCAACCGGTCTTCATCCGCCTCATGCGACGCAATCAATTCTGCCGACCGCCCGCTGATCACCCAATCCGAAAGCCCCATGACCGCATCCGTCCACTCCCGGTACAAACGGTTCCGGTTTTTCCTCATGCGGCGCTGCCTCACCTGTGTCACCCAAAGCGAGACAAGCGGCAAAAGAACCACCAGGAAAAACAGATACAAAGCCATCCAAAGGGCAAACGAAAGGTCAAACGTTCCCAAAGCCGCAACGGCCAACCCGTAAATCACCAGCGCGGTCACCGCCGGGAAAATCGTCCTCACATACACATCCTGCAATTGTTCGATGTCATCGGCAAGCGTCCCCAACATATCCCCTGTCCGGTAACGGGAGCGAAGGAAAAGTGCCTGCGGTTCCAAGATCCGGTACAGACAGACACGCATCTTGGCCAGAATGCGCAACACCATATCATGGCTGATCAACCGCTCCGCATAATGGAGCACCGCACGCCCGATCCCAAACGTCCGAACCAGAACGATCGGCACATAAACCATGAGAATGTTTTCCGGACGAAGCGCCGATTTGGAAATCAAAAAACCGGAAGTAAACATCAAGGCCGCCGCACAACCGGCCGTCAAAATCCCCAATCCAATGACCAGCAAAAACCGCAGACGGTGAGACCGGAGATAAGCGAAAATCCATTGTTCCTTTTTCATGCCAACCCTTCCCTTTGCGCTTGAAACAACTGATAATACAAGCTTTTTTGCGCCAGCAGCTCCTCATGGGTTCCGGTTTCAACCACTTTCCCCTTGTCCAGCACCAACACCACATCCATGTGCGGCATCCAGTGCAGCCGGTGCGTGGCCAGGAAGACGAGTTTGTTTTCAACCAAACGAAGCATCGTTTCTTTCAGTTCATACTCGGTCTCCACGTCCAAATGTGCCGTCGGTTCATCCAACAGCACAACGGGGCGGTCGTTTAAAAAAGCCCGGGCCAATGCCACCCGCTGTTCCTGGCCGCCGCTTAACGATCTGCCGCCGTTTCCGACGATTTGATCCAATCCGCCGGGCAATGTTTGAATCAGTTTCGTGAGGCCGGCGGACGCTGCCGCTTTTTCCACTTCTTCCCGGGTGGCGTCCGGCTTGTAAAACCGGATGTTGTCTTCCAAAGAGGCACTGAACAAATACGGATGTTGCGGGATGTACGTCGTTTGCCCGCGCCATCTTTCTTCCATCAAAGACGAGAGCTTTATTCCGTTGATGCAAACCGAACCGGACTCCGGCCGCTTAAAGCCGGCCAGCACATCGATCAATGTCGATTTGCCGGCTCCGCTCTCCCCGACGATCCCCACCTTTTGAAATCCTCGGATCTCAAACGACACCTTTTCCAAAGAAGCCGATCCTTTTTCTTCATGGCGAACCACAAGCGAAGTGAGCGACAAGAAGCTGTCTTTGTCCCAGACAAACGAAGCGGGAAGCTTGGCAGTGACGGGTTCTTCTTTTTGTCCGATGATCCCGAAAATCGCTTCCCCTGCTTCTTTTCCGTCCAATGTGGCGTGGTAATCCGCTCCCACCATCCGGACCGGCAAGAAATACTCCGGCGCCAACATCAGAATGGCCAGTGCCGTCGCCAGCGACATGTGTCCTTTGATCAGTTCAAGTCCCAGATGCACCGCCACCGAGGCCACGGAAAGCATGGTGAAAAACTCCAACGCAAACGAGGACAAAAAAGCAACGCGCAAGGTGCGCATGGTCGCTTCCCGGTACCGGTTGCTCACCCTTTCCATCGTGTGGCCGTGTGCCCGGCTCCGCCCGAGGAATTTCAACGTTTCCAGTCCGCGCAGCGAATCGACAAAATGATTGGATAAAACCCGAAACGAGGCCATCTGTTTTTCCGTATGCTTTTGCGCCGCCATACCGACAAGAATCAAAAACACGATTAAAACGGGCAGGGTCACCGTTAAAATCAGACCGGAGGTCACATCCAGCGTATACACATAAACCAACAGGAGGGCCGGTGTCACGGCGACGGAAATCATGCGGGGGAAAAACAGTTCCAAATACGTGCGAAATTGCGTGACACCTTCCAACACCAGCGTCACCAAGTTCCCCGTCCCTTCCCGTTTGGCAAAGCGCGGCCCGTTTTGCACCAGCTTTTTCAGGAGTTGTTTTCTCACCCCGGCTCCCGTCCGCTCCGCAAAACGGAAGGCCGATTGATCCATCAGAAACTGCATCCCGTGGCGCAGAAGGAAAAACACCAAAAACAGTCCCATTAAAACAGCTTGCTCAGCCGGCGGCTCCCCGGCAAACAAAGCCGAAACCACACCGGAGAGCCACTTCGCCGCCATGATGATCGCGACACTTTGAATGACTGTCATGATGAAAAGCTTCAAGAGGAAGCCCTTCACCCCTTGAAGCTTCAACCAATTGCGGTTCATCAATATTCCAAGTGCTCCTTTTCAGACAATCTTTTGCGGAAAATGTAGTAGTTCCAAATTTGGTATCCCAACACAAAAGGCAACAGCGTCAAAGCCACGATCGTCATCACTTTCAGCGAATACGGTCCGGAAGCCGCATTATAAACCGTCAGGTTATAGGCACTGTCAATGGAACTGATCATCACGCGGGGGAACATGCCCGTAAAGACCGAGGCAATCGCGAGGGTGATCACCGTGCCCATCATGCCGAAAGCCCAGCCGTCTTTTTTCTTTGAAATCATCGCTCCGGCCACCAGGAAAGCCGCCGTCCCTAACAGGAACGTCACGGTCAGAATGTCCCCGCGCACGTTAAACAAATCGGTTTTTAAGCAGGTCATGCCCCCAAACGCCACCAGCAACATGGCCAGCGGAACCAACAGGCGTTTGGCCAGTTTCCGCGCCCGGTCCCGCAAATCCCCCGTCGTCTTCAGCGTGGCGAACAGGAGACCGTGCACAAGGCATAAAACGGTAACCGTCACGCCGCCGGTCACGGTGTACAAGTTAACCATGTCAAACAGCCCGGCATTCAGTTCCATCTGATGATCCACGGGCAACCCTTGGATCAAACCAGCAAACAAAACCCCGAACAAAAACGGAGGCAACAAACTTCCCCAAAAAATCACTTCATCCCAGGTTTTTTTCCACTTTTCGCTGTTCACTTTCCCGCGGAATTCAAAGGAAACGCCCCGGCCGATCAAAGCCAGCAGGACGATCACCAGCGGCAAATAATATCCGCTGAACAGCGTGGCATACCAGTGCGGAAATGCGGCAAACATCGCACCGCCGGCAGTCAGGAGCCACACCTCATTCGCATCCCAGAACGGGCCGATGGCATTGATCAAAACCCTCCGCTCCCCGTCCGTTCTGGCCAGAAACTTCGTCGACATCCCGATCCCAAAGTCAAATCCCTCCAAAAAGAAGAACCCGACAAAGAGCACGGCCACCAACACAAACCACAATTCATTGAGATACAGCATGGCGTTGTCCCCCCATTTCAAACGGGTCTTCCGACTGGGCTTCCTCTTCAACGGCTACATGCGGCCCTTTTTTAATGACCCGGACAAACAAGTAAGCCATCACAATCGCCAGGATCGTGTAAATCGCCGTGAAAGCGATGAGCGAAAACAGCACTTCCCCTGCCGTCACACCCGGCGAAACACTGTCTGCGGTAGTCATGTGCCCGAAAACCGTCCACGGCTGGCGGCCGATCTCGGTCATGATCCATCCCGAAGCATTGGCGATATGCGGAAGAGAAATGGCGAAGACCATGATGCGGTAAAACCACGGTTTCACATCCGGCAGTTTTTTGCGCAAGGCCTGGTAAGTTCCGTACATTCCCAACAGGATCATCGCCACGCCGGCCCCAACCATGATCCGGAAGCTCCAGAACGTGGTTCTTACCGGCGGAATATAATCTCCCGCTCCATATGTCTGCTCATATTTTTGTTGCAGTTCCTTCATGCCCTCCACCGATCCGGAAAACTTGCTGTAGGTCAAATAGCTGAGCATGTACGGAATTTTAATTTCATATTTATTCTCCATCGTTTCCGGATTGATGACGGCAAAAACCGTCCACGGCGCAGGATCCTCACTGGTCTCCCATAACCCTTCACTGGCCGCCATTTTCATGGGCTGGGTATGCATCAGGTACTGCGCTTGCTGATGTCCGAATATTGCCACCAGGAAAGATGAGATGAGTGCAACGACAATTCCGATGTGGAAAGATTTTTTAAAGAATGGGACATCTTGTTTTTTAAGCAGCTTGTAAGCACTGACCCCGGTCACCAAAAACGCCCCGGTCGCCAACGCCCCGAGCACCGTGTGCGGGAACTCCACCCACAATTGCCCGTTTGTAATGAGGGCGAGAAAATCGTTCATTTCCGCGCGGCCTTGATTGATGGTAAATCCGACCGGATGTTGCATGAACGAATTGGCCGCCAAAATCCAAAACGCCGACAGTGTCGTCCCGATAAACACCAGCCAGATGCAAGCCAAATGCAATTTTTTGGACAACCGGTCCCAACCAAAAATCCAAAGCCCGATAAACGTCGACTCCATAAAGAAAGCCAACAACGCTTCAATGGCAAGTGGCGCACCAAACACATCCCCGACAAACCGGGAGTAATCCGACCAGTTCATCCCAAACTGAAACTCTTGGATGATCCCGGTCACCACACCGACGGCAAAGTTGATCAAAAACAGCTTTCCCCAAAACTTTGCCATGTTTTTGTACTCTTCTTTGCCTTTGACAACGTACATCGTCTCCATCACAGCAATCAAAAACACCAAGCCAATGGACAAAGGCACAAAGATAAAGTGATAAATCGTCGTCACGGCAAATTGAATTCGTGACAAAGTGAGCAAATCCATTTGCTTCTCTCCACCTTTCCCGCCAATTTGCCAATCACGTTGGCTTTAATCCTTCTCACCTTTATTATGGCATGAAGCGCTGCCAATTTTTGCGGGCGAGTATGGCTTTTTTGTGAAAAAAATCACATAATCACCCAAAGAATAAATCCCTTTTTCCACCCCGGAATTCAAGTGAATATCCTGATTTGAAATCATACATCCCCCATAATCCTTTTCCGGAAGAAAACGCATAAGAATGATCATTCATTAACAAAATGAAATATCGGGAAAGCGAAACAACCGCTGGTGTTATTTTCATTCTATTAATTCGAAAAATTATTTATATTTAAAATATAATAATAGAGCTGAACCGGTTGTTTGGTCCTTTCTCTTTTTTCCTTCCCCTTAATCACCTTAATGACGATGGAAAAAACTTGGAATTCAAAAATGAACCAACGCTACAAAATCGTCGCTGATTATCATTTACAACTGACCCTTAATCCTTTTGACGATCCCTGGCACCCCGGCACGCCTCATTTTAAATATGGCAGAAACCAAGTGGAATTGAAAATCAAGCCGCAAAAAGAGATCAAAAAATCCGTGTTCACAGGCGATGTCGAGGTTTACTTGAATGGAAAACGGTTAGATACATTTAAAAATCGAATGCTGGAGAGCGTCACCAATCATGAAAATGAACCTCCCGAATTCCTCCCCCCCTCAGCTGACGACGTTTCTGTCTTCGCCGTCACCGATTCCAAAACAAAGGAAAGTCATGTCTTCATTTTGGCAGAGATCTCTGACTATGAAATAAGGAATGAAAATGAATTGCATTACAAATATTACCGTGACGGGATGAAGGAAATGTTAACGTTTCGTTTATGGAAGGTTCGTGAAGACGGTACCTGTACAAAAGAAGAGTTCGGATATAAAGGTGGGAGGACCGATCTTCAAACTTTTCTGGTTCAATATGCAGGGCATCCGGTCGGCCGGTATACCGATTTGTTATTTGCATGGCCATCTTTCATTTTTCCAATCCTTTATCCTTATGCTACAGGATTAATCGGCTTGATTCTCATTTTCTTTGGTGTGCGAACAAAGCCGTCTTTACATTAGATCTCCTTTTTCTTTATACAATTTGATTCTTTGCACTTCTCCCCTCACCAGTTTTCGATGTTCTTTTGACAGGAACCAGGTGAAAGGCCGCCATTCCCCTGTATCCGCATAATAATTGGTGATTTTTATCCCGTGCGGTTGAAAGACTTTGGCAAACGTCAAATAAGCGCGCAATTGATGAAAGGGCGACGTCACCAGAATGATATGGGATAAACCATGCTCTTTAAGCAGATCCAGCACATACTCCGCATTTTCACGCGTATGGAGGGACTCATCTTCGACGAGAACCGCACGGGAAGGAACCCCCATGGACAAAGCTTTTCGTCGCATATATCCGGCTCCGAGACGGGTATCCCAAGTGGCGGCGGCTCTTTTAATGTCTTTTTCTTCAATCCGTCCGCACCGTGCAGCCTCCCGCAATGTTTCCAGAGAGATCAACCGGGGTTCCCCCGTTCCATTCACCTTGGCACTGAACTTTCCGCTGCAAATGATCCGGGGAGCCCATCCTTCACGATATAACCGCACGGCCGTCGCAATTTTGCCGTCCAAAAACCGGATGTTTCCCCGGGTGCCGGCAAGCACGACAATGGCATCTGCTTTTTGCAAACGGTCTCTCAACGCAAAACGTTTTCCCCGCAGGTAGAAAACAAACCAAGTAGCAAACAACATCAGGACAAGAATAATAAACACCGTCATTTTTCTCTCCCCCGCTGATCAAACCTCAGCTGAATTCTTCCTCCCTTTTTGATTTCGTCCCTCCCATTTCCTCCTTTTTGCCCCGGATATTTTGGATGGATTTTAAAGCCGGTTTTCCCGTTTGCCATTCTGAAAGATAAATGCATAATCCAACCGCATTGTAGATACAATGTGTATACAAGGCATCCCGGAGGTGATAAAATGAAAGAGGAGGAAAATCAAGGAGGAATCATGAAGATGACGACACAAGTCCGTAAATGGGGAAACAGCCTGGCCATTCGGATCCCCAGCCATATTGCCGAGATGTTGTCCATCAAGCAAGGCTCCGAATTGGAAATGAAAGTGGAAAACCAAGAGATTAAATTGGTTCCAAAGAAGAAAAAACCCACATTGGATGAACTTCTAGCCAAAGTCACGCCGGAAAACCGCCACGAGGAAATTCAGCTTGGAACCGAAGGGAATGAGCTGATTTAATGGCTGTACCGGATCGCGGGGATCTTGTTTATGTCAGTTTCCATCCACAAGCCGGGCATGAACAGGCCGGAAGACGCCCCGCCATTGTCTTATCCCCCCAATCATTCAACGCAGTGACCAAATTCGCTGTGGTCTGCCCCATCACCCGCAAAGAAAAAGGCTACCCATTTGAAGTGAAATTGCCCGACGGTCTGCCCATTCAAGGCGTCATTCTGGCGGACCAAGTCAAAAGCCTGGATTGGCGGGCACGGCAATTTACGATCAAAGGCCGGGCACCCGAAAACGTGGTTAATGATTGCATTGAATTAATCCATACCTTTTTGTCATAAACAGTAAGAAAAGCCTGTTCTTTTTCTCTCAAGCCAATTTAACAAATGAAATTATCGCGAGACGATCTCAAGGATGGTCTCTTATTTTTTGTCTAATGCTCCCCCGGGAAGTTCACAACAACCGGTTCCCCTCTGCTGCAAGCAGGAAAAGAACATGACGGAACGAATATTATATCCAATAAAACAACATTATCTTTTAAATATAAAAGGAGATGACGCTGATGAAAAAGAATTTTGGTTGGAATGTCAAAGCAAAACCACTGCCCAAACAGAATTATTTCACCCGGTCGGATTTAAACCCGCGGGGATGGGTAAATGCCAAAAAGGGCGAAAATTTGACCGGATGGACCAATCATGAGAACTGGAACGGGTCTCCTTGGTTAAAGGAACGGTAATTCTTTGATATGGTAATAGAGGGAAGAATATTTATACATATGAGGTGATCTTTGATATGCCCTCTGTAACCAGTATGAGAAATGCGATGTTATGGGAGAATGAGACATGGCAACGGAAACACACAAAGGAAATCGCCGCGCTCCGGGAACGGGACCCTTCCCGCTTTGCCAAAATGAAGGGCGACTTTTACTGTTTCGGTTGCTGGAAGCGCTACGTCCAAGAGCATGAAACGCCGCCTTCGCGTTCTGAGCTTCCCAAAGTGAGCCATTATCACTTTAAAAAAAGCAAAGAACATCATTTCCGGCTTCGCCCCAATCAAAAACACATCCCCGGATGCGTTTTCCGGGACGCCGGCTATATTCGCGAAGTGGCCCAAAGGCACGGATTAACCGTTCTCCATGATCAAGTCCTCTGTCTGCCGGACTTGGAAAAAAGCCTGCGTTTGGCCGCACCAACCCGTTCCCAAGAATCCAAACCGGCTTCCGGCAAGAAACGCCCGGAACAATCTTTTCTGTTTCAAGAGCTGTTTGACGGAATGCAGGAAGATTGGGTTCACCAACGGGTGCAGGTGGACGGAAAAACCACCGATTTGGGGCAAATGTTGTACTCTCATGAATCAGCACACCAAGCAGCCGGCTCCTATGCCATCATCACCGGTGTGGTGCAAAATCTCTCTTTGAACCGGTACCACGGCGTGGAACTGACCTTGGGACCTGATGAGAAATTGAAAATCACGGTTTCCCCGGGACACCTTTATGACCGGGATTTCCTCTCCCCGCTTTTGGGAAGAAAAATCGCGATCTACGGCAAGGTGACACAAACAGAAGATCAGCCTCCCGGGATGGAACTGATCTCCATAGAGAAACAACTGGCTTTTTTGGATCTGGATGAAAAACCTTTTCCCGCGTTTGATCCACCAAAGGTCAAAGATCAACGCTTGCACGACACCATCCATCAGGTTTTGGCCCGTTACCAAGCCCAACCGCTGGCACCAAAAGAATTTCCTTTCCGTTTTCAAACCGGACTGATTCAGCAACACGAAGAACAACGGGCGCAACTGGAAGAAGAATATGCCCGACTTGAGCGGCAAACCAAAGATTTACATCATCAACATACTGATTTATTGCAACAACAATCTGAATATGAGGAACAGAAAGAGAAATATACACAAGAAAAAAGCGCCAAAGAAGCGGTTGAAAACCAGCTGAAAAAAGAAATCCGGAAACTCAGCGGATTTTTCAAACGCCTGTTTTCCTCCGGCAAGCTGAAACAAAAGCAACAGGAACTCATCGCCGTCCAAACAGAACTCCAATACTTGACGCGCCAAATTTACGAAACCCGATCCAAAATCCAAAAGCTGGCCGATGAACAAAAAAAGATCCATCGGGAGATGGAAACGCTGAAGGCGGAGATGAAAAAAATCCAATCGGAAATGGAATCTGTGAAAAGCTCGCTGGGTTCGTTGCGTCAACATGATGAACTCGCCCGCTCTTGGCAAAAGGTCGCAAATCATGCTGAGCACTCATATCTCTTTTCATCCCATACCCGTGGCTTTCATTTTTGCCTGAACATCTCGCGGGACCAGGATAATGCCCGTTCCGTTCATGTTCAAGCCTTCCTTCAGCCTTACGAAACCGAAGGAACCGAAAAACGGTTGACGCAACCCTTCGCAAAACAAGCAATCCATCTCGAACCGGATCTTCTCAAACCATATGGAAAACTGTTCAATCAATTGAAAGCATGGATTGACAGCCAAACCGAAAACCTTGAGGGCGAAATGGCCACCACCCCCGTATAACCCAAAATAGCCGGGCTTACTGCCTGGCTTTTTTTCTCTATGAAACATTCCCTCGGGCAATTTGGGGTCACCTTTTTGACAAATCAAGAGACTCAGAATCAACAAATTTCATTATAATTAGCAAATTGAACTTTAGTTATACAATAAGAGTATGTAACCTCATGTGAAATTGAAAATATTTTAGCTGAGGGAGAGTTCATCTACAATTAATAAAATCTACATTAAACATATTTTGCTTCCCTCTTCAATACATAGCTTCATCAAGATACCCCTTTAATTACTCCATTATTTTCTCATATCATCCATCCACTCTGGAACTTTCCAACCGCCCTCCCGTGCTCTCTTCATCCGCTCTTTAATGGACATTCCATCGGGGTCATCGATAATTTTATGACGAACCAACCATCCAATAACCAGATCACGTTCTGGATCAGCTTCGTCAACCAAGTTATACCACCATTCAGTTACTATTGAAAGTTTATTTCCTTTCTCCGCAATAGTTTGATCACATTGATACCAAGATTCTTTATCAGTGTTAGATGCAACTTGATTAAGAATATTATTTATGGTGGCATATAATAACGCTTCTTCTTTTTCTTCTTCACTTTCTAAAGAAAACCTAATCAATTCATCAAATGAGTATTTATCATTTTCCTGAGGAATTTCTTCTCTACGTTTCATATATGCCAGAAGGTTATATGCTAAACCATAATTTTGGCTTTCAGCACATTCCAAAAAATATTTTGATGCCAATAGATAATTATTAGCTTTATAGTAAACGGCCCCAACCCCCATTAAAATTTCTTTTATATTTGGTATTCTTTTTATTTTATTCAACCAAACTTCGAGTTCTTTCCATTGAGTTTTTAAATTTACTCCTTCGTATAACTTACCAGCTAAAGCCAAAATTGCATTTCCTATTCCTTGCTGAGCGGCTCTTCTCAACCACATTTCTCCCTCTTCCAATTCATCCTTATCAATATAATTATCGACGAGATTAACTCCCAATCTTAACATCGCTCTTTGATCACCTTCTTTTGCCGCCTCTCTTAACAATTTTTTTCCTCTTTCTCTATCATTCAAATACTCCCCTTCAAACAAAATTCCTCCATAGATTCGTTTCGCCTGTAAATCTCCTGTTTGTGTCGCTTTAATTAACCACATCTCACCTTCTTTAGAGTTTTGTTTAAATCCATTCCCTGTTAAAAATCTTATCCCTAATGATAACATCGCTTGAACCTCACCATTTTCAGCTGCTTTTCTTAACCATTGTTCCCCTTCCAAGACATCAATTCTTCCAAGATTTCCATCAATCAAGCACACTCCTAATAGATACATAGATTTAATGCAACCCAAATCAATCGCCTGACGCAATAGATTTTCACCATATGTTTTATCAATACCAAAATCTTCATCATTAATTACATGCCACGCTAACTTCCTCATTGCATCCACATTTTCTAAATCAATCGCAAATAGTAAACATTTTTTGCCTACTGTTTTGCTTTCTCCAATAAGACAATCAGATAAATTAAATAATAATTGTGAGCAACCTCTTTCCTTTAACTGTTGTAATAAATCTATTTCGACACCCAACTGTTCGCAATTTTTTTTGTCAGTATAAAAGATGAAAAATTTTTCTATTAATTCCATTTTCTTTTCTGTAACATTTTTTAGTGAAGCTATCCAATCTAATATATTAATAAATACTTCTTCCATATCAATTGGGCTATAGTATTCCTCTCGTACATACTCTGCAAAAACTTTGAACCTCAATTTAACCCAAGTTTTTGACTTTAAACCCTCAATCTGCTCTTCCACTAATTTTAATACTCTAATCAAGCGCGGTTTATTTAAATAAAAACCATGATAGTGCAAGTAGCTCTGGATATCACTAAAATGAAGTGGTGCAACTGGTTCAAACAAAGCCAATAAAGGTAAAAGTTCTTCTAAGATCTCATTATCTTTAGCTGAAATCGAATAGGATTGCCAATTTTCTGCCATCCGATCTAAAAAAACACTTCTACTTTCATAAATTTCAACCTTATCTATTTGAAAGTTACATCTTCTCACTTCTTTAGAAATCGCAGACACCAATAAAGGCCATCCATCACTCGCTTCCATTACTTTATCATTAAATGACCGTTCTTCACTTCCCTCATCAGGTATACCAGTTAATAAAGGTATCTCTTCCCGAGTCAAGTGATTAAGCGTGAATGTTTCTACAGGACGATTTAAACATACCCATTTCTCTACTTGCCCCGGACGTGTAGTCATTAATAAAACTACCCCATCAGGCAATGACTTAGGTAAAAACGAAAGCGTCTCACCATCCTGACTAATTTCATCTAATGCATCTATCAAAACTACAACATGACCAAGTTCTTTAGACAATTGATCTAAAGCTTGGTATAAATAACGACTTAACTTCTCATTGCTTTGAACCAAATTATTTCGTCGGATAGTCATTAATTTTTCAAAATCAAATCCTTTATCTTGTAGTCCAATCTTCTCTTCAATCAGCTTGTGCTCGATTTCTTTCATTTCTCCAACTTCCTTGATTTCTTTAGTCTGTATAGGATGTAGCAATAATGTATTAGCTTGTTCGATTAGAGAGAGAACAATTTCATAAGGCTGATTGGATTGTTTTCCGTAATGCATGATAACTCCAGGTATCCATGGAGCATATTTCTTCACCTCAATTTCCCTGGGCCCAAAACTAGTATACATAGAAGCAAATTGTTCTGATAATTTGCTACACAATGCTGTCTTACCTGTCCCCTCATCGCCAACTAACATAAAATAACGACTAAATCCTGTCTTATCGCTTGTCATAATCTCAAATAATTTACCAATAATTTCTTCACGAGCTGCAAATTGTTTTATATGCCGGTTTCGCTCATCTCTAATCGATCCAAGTAATGGGGTTAAATTTGAATTTTCAATAGAATTCAAGATACAGCCTCGTAAGTACTGGGTAAGCTTCTTCTTATAGATGTATACAGGTGTTAATAATGAAACAAGTCCTATTCGTTCCCAATCATTAGGAACTAGATTTGAAATGTTATGCATATGTTTTGATCGAAGAAATGATTGAAAGCAATATTGTCTTTCTAACTTCAAATTAACCAACAATTCACTAAAAGACATTTTTTTCACTTTCGATTTATTAATTGATGTTTTGGAATTGATAACAAAGAAAATTAACCTCAACCATTCCAAGATGATATCGCTCCACTGATAACAGGACATCAAATCAGATCCCTTTTGCTCTAACAACATTGGAATATGTTTTATTTTATGAAAATAAGGATCCTCACCATAACCGGCCACCAACCGATCACAAATCAGTAAGAGTTTATCAATTTTTTTATCCAAATCGAATTTTAATTCCCCTATAACCATACTTTCTTGTATTTTCTGTAAAAACAAATCCCGATGATCTGAAAATAATCTTCTGCCTTGGAAAATTTGATTTGTAACCCCTTTACATTTTATTCCTTTTCTTTCTTCATATCCCATAATCCCGTAAGTTTGCGCATCATCTTGAGTAATATTTAGCTGTCCCTCAAAACTTGATATATTAAAAATACTTTTACTATCGTTATTCACTCATAAATTCTCCTTTCTCTTACTACTTTAATAAGTTCATGAAGGTATCAATTGTACTGTTTAGAAATGAACCTGCCTCAAATAAATTAGAAATATTTTGCAACTTCTCATTAAGAATTGCAACAATCCCCTGATCTACTTTCCCCGTTTCCATTTGGGATTCCACTATTTTAACTAAAGATTTAATTTGTTCTTTGTCCGCATCATTTAATTCCTTTATATCATTAATCTCGCTTAATAGTCGTTCAACCAACTGTTTTACATTATTGATTTGTTCCGTACTAACAGCATTATACATGTTAATATTTTTCGATTTTCCTTGTCCAATATTAATTTGTCCAGTAATACGGTCAAAGTGAAATTGTGAGTTGTTTTGCTCACTCATAATAATCCCCCCTCATTAAAGTTATTATTATCATTATAAATTCAAAAATTAATACGAACAAATAATTTTTTCACTCTGCAAAACCAATCGTGGTTGGAGGTCGAAGTGTTGTATGAAGGATGATATCTCAACCACGGAACTGGAAAATCAACTCGGGGCTGTTTTTCATCCTTCCATCAAAGCATATTTTAACAGCTACTGGTTTGCCGAACTCGACGGATTTATTGAAAATGACTGCATCCACTGGAGCCGGTGTTGCCCCGGATCGAATTGGACAGTTTTGCGTATATGGTAAAAGGTTACAAAGAAAATCACCCCCGATTGCAACACATCCCGTTGGGAATGGAAGGAAACGGCCGGATCGTGGAGGTGGACAACCAACACGGAACCGTCCGGTTGGAAGACTTCGAGCGAAAATCATTTGCGTTTTTAGCCAATGATATCCCTTCTCTCCTTACCCGCTTAAGGCTGCGTAAATAAGAGACTCGTATCATTCAGGCCTGAGGAAAAGCTCAGGCCTTTTTTATTGGTATTTTCCCTATTTAATCTTTACAGATTTTATTCATGCTTTATATAATTCTATAGAAACAGAATTTTTCATACAGAGGGGACTAATTTTTTATCATCCAAAAATTCCTTCGAGAAAAAGGTCTATCTCAGCAATCCGCAAGGGCGGTTTGTTGATTAAAAATTAAATGCGAGTGGTATAATGCCAAGTTTCATGCCTTTGATGACCGTGTGACACGAAATCATGGTGGAAGGGGGTCCCCTTTGCGATAAAGGAGAGGTTTTCGTTGAAAAAGTATGTATTCACATCGATTTTGTTGTTTCTGTTCAGCATCGTTGCAGGATTTCTTTTGGGAACCAACTTATGGTTAATCAAAGATCACATTCCAAAAGCTGAGGCCGCCATTGTTGTTTCTCTTTTAAACATTTGCATCACCCTGTTTGCTTTGGTGGCCATGCTTGTCCGGATGCATCACGGAAACCAAAAGGCCGATTCGTTTTCCGCCGGGCCGCAACGGTCCTCAGTCCAAGATCAAATCTTGGAAAAGCGGATGAGATTGTATCAGGAACTCATCATGAAAATAAAAAAGTACCAAAAATACTATTTTGATCTTCTCTCCACTCCCAATTACAGCGAAGAAAAATTTAACGAAAAGAAAAGTTTCCAGAAATATGATGAACTGCACAAATGGTTAAAGCAATTCCATGACCAAAACAAATTGTTTCTCAGTAAAGACATGAGTGACCTGATTTATTACTATCTCATCGCAGCCAATCTTGCCCCGGAGGATGACCATCACTTGTATTCGGCCCATGCGGTTTATCATCAGGCTGTTCAGTTTACGGCCCATCCCCGTACGGTCAAAAAAATACATAAAGCGCATCCATCCTGGTCTCCGGATTATATCAAGAACATCGGGCAGGATCCGTTGACATTTGGCCATCTCATCAAGGAGCTGCCGGAGAAATGGATCCAAAAACGATTCAAATCGGACCTTGGCCGGAAACAAAACCGGATCGCTCTTTCCATCCTGCATTTCATCGGACATTTAACCGAATCGGACGGATACAAACTGCAGTCAGATCTGGAATATTTCAAACGGCTGAATCAACTCAGTTTTCATTTGACACAATTGATCAGTAACGAATTGAATCTGGCATCCGTTGAGGAAGAGATCAACATTTTTTCAAAAACCAATCCCATGGTGCCATCCTAGCCAATCGTTCATTGGATCCGAATGGCGGGAAACCATCCGGATCCATAAATTTGCAAGACGCAAGGCAATCTGCGATAAGCCCCAAACCTGGATAAAAAAGAGATTTTCAGTGCGGGGCTTTTGCGGCTTGCAAGTCAGCCTATCTAAAACCTCATCAGATATGCCACAGACTTTGTTCTTCTCAAGAATTTTTTTAATCAATATAACTCCTCACCTCTCAAAATGAACAAATCCTTATATTTCATTCAACTCTCTCCAATCATTTCAAAATAATTTTCATCCTATTTATTATTTGAAAGTTGAGTTTATTTAATAGATGAAGCATTTCATTATTATTCAATATCAAAAAGGAGGTAGCATCGTTGTATTTAGTATGAAAAAAATAATTTATCGATTTTTTATCGGCCTGCTTATTAAAGAAAGGAGATTTAAATATTGATTTCTTGGGCTGAGCAAGAAGAAAAAATCCCCGACGAGCAATTTGCCGAAATTGAGGAAGAAATTGGTGTGAAACTTCCCAAAGACTATATTCATTGGGTGCAACAATATGCTTCCCCGGAAGATGGTAATACGTATCTCCTCGTCGATGGGAAACATTATCATTTTGATGCGTTTTACCCACCAGATTCCATTATTGAAGAATTTGAAGCCCTCTATTTTGGGGAAGAAGAGTTTAAAGAATTCGGGCTTCTCGTGCCATTCGCCTTTGACGGGTCATTAAACCATTACTGTTTTTACTACCGTCCCGGAAACCTGAATCCCTTGATTCTTTGGAAAGATAAAAACGATGCATTGGAAGCTATTTTTGATAAAAATAAATTAAACAATCGTGTTCAGATATTCGGCTCTTCCTTTACAGAGTTTATTAACGCTTTATATCACCCGGCTGAAAATATTGACAGTATGTAAAGACCAGTGTTTCACTGGTCTTTTTTATGGATTAAAGGCAAAGTATTCGTTATAATATGAATAGAAAATATAATCATTGTTGAAGCTACAGTCTGAAAGGAGGAAATTATGTGGCTTGGTTAAAAACCCGTAAAGGGATTATAGTCATTCTCGCCGTACTTCTTCTCATTATTTTTATCATTTGGAACACCTTTTTTGGATTTTATCAAGGGACAGGAAAGAGTATGGGGCCCGCCATGGCCGAAGGAGAAGTTTATATTGTTAAAAAAAACCCTGACTACATACAAAGAGGAGATATCATCGTCTTCAAAGCCCCTGGTCTGAATCAGATACATACGAAACGAGTGGTTGCTTTTGGAAACGAAATGGTGGAAATCAAGGAAGGCCAACTTTATATCAACGGCGAAAAATTCGACGAACCTTATATCTTACATAAAAACAAAAGTGACCATTTCAAACCGGTACATGTCCCGACCGGCCAGTATTTTGTTCTCGGCGATGTCCGTTCCGCAAGCCAAGACAGCCGATATTACGGAGCAATCAAAAAAGACGACATCATCGGTGTCGTAATCCAATAGAAAGGTGATAAAAATGTTGGTTACATTAAAGGAATTTTGGATTCCAATGATCAAGCAGCCTAAGTCAGTCATTCGCCAAGCCATCGCCAATTGCTCAAGTGGAATATTTTTTATTTTGGCTATATTATATGGAATCACCTTGTTTTTGGAACAAGCAATGAACCGGAATGCAGGCGATACGATGGCCGTCCCGACCATTTTGGTCTTATCAGTAATTTTGGGACCAATCATCGGTATTATCTCCTGGTTTTTATACAGTCTTTTGACTTATGCAGGCACTCGCTTGTTTAAAGGAACGGCAACTTTTAAAGAAACATATAAAGCAACCGCTTGGGCAACTGTTCCGTATTCAACAAAACTTGCTTTGTTCATTCCCATGCTCCTCATTTTCAGAGAAGAAAACTTTACAACAGAGACACCGGATATTGATTCCTCATTTTTCTTGATACTGTTGTTTTTTATTGCTTTATTGATCGGATTAATAATGACCATTTATTATTTCATGGTTTACTCAAAAATCATTGGAGAAATTCACGGCATTGGTTCATGGAAAGGATTTGCTTCGATCATTGTGATACCTGTCATTTTGATTTTGTTTTTGATTGTTTTGTCACTAATATTTTTTTAAAACATGAATTAAATTGTTTTAAAGATTGAGAATCTTCCTCAATCTTTTTTCATTCTTCTTTCAAAAATTCCTCCATGAATCCAACTTGCAAGACTCCAGTCAAATCCCATCACAGGTGTCTCATATAACTTGGTAATCTTTTGGTAATCTTTTACCAAGTGAATGCAAAGATAATGTAATAGCAGAACCCTCACTCTTTTGGTTTTATTCTTTCGGCCCGGCCGTCCATAGAAGAAACACAAAACTCTTTTTAATATCCCCTGTTTTAATCGCCCTCTCCTCAATTTCATTTTTTCAGTTTATACTTTTCTTATGATTTTGCTTTCCCGGACAAAAACACAACAGCCAAGGGACTCACTGTAAATACATAGGCAAAGCAAAATCTTTTTTCAAAACGGATCCTTGATCCATCACAGGGGGAGTGAGAAACGATGAGTGAACATGAAAACAATCAACAACCCAACGAAAAAAACGCGCAAGTGATTGACCTGAGCAAAAAAAGAGAGCAGTTCGGCGTCGACGAAGGCATCAAATGGTTGCGCCGGGCGGCTCACTCCGGAGACATTTGGTCGATGACCGAGTTGGCTTATCTTATGTTGACCGGCACAAAAGTGGCACAAGATTTGGAAGAAGGCGAAAGATGGCTGAGAAAAGCAGCGGATGCCGGCGACCGGTGGGCCATGATGGAATTGGGTTACCGTTTGTTGGTCGGTGAAGGGCTGGCCAAAGATGCCGAAGAAGGAGAAATGTGGCTCAGAAAGTCAGCGGAAGCCAATTATCCGGTGGCCATGAGAATCTTGGGTTACCGTTTGCTTGAAGGAGACGGATTGGAGAAAAACCCCGAGGAAGGGGAAATGTGGCTGAGAAGAGCCGCAGAAGCCGGGGAATCCGTGGCTATGAGGGTTTTGGGTTACCGTTTGTTGAATGGACAAGGACTGGAGCAAAATATCGAAGAAGGAGAAATCTGGCTGCAAAAAGCGGCCGAATCCGGAGAAGTCATCGCGATGCGTGAATGGGGAAACTATTTGATTCACGGACTCTCCAATCCACCGAAAAATTAAGGGCTTGAACTGCCGGCAGATCTTTCCCGAAACCACAACGGGCAAGATCTGCTTTTTCTTCCATCTTTTTATCTTGATTCCACCTTCCGGTCATTGCGGTAAAACTCATGAAACAGCTTGATCAACGCCCTTTTTTCAATCCGGGAAACATAAGAACGGGAAATCCCCAGCTCCTTTGCAATTTCCCGCTGCGTCTTCTCTCTTTCTCCCCCGAGCCCGAATCGCGCCCGGATCACCTCTTGTTCCCGGTCATCCAATATATGGATGTGCTGATAAATATTGCGCCGCTCAATCTGCATCTCCACTTGTTTGACCACGTCATCCGCTCTCGTTCCGAGAATGTCGATCAAGGTGATTTCATTTCCTTCTTTGTCTGTGCCTATGGGGTCATGCAGGGAAACATCTTTCCGGGATTTTTTTAATGAACGCAAATACATCAGGATTTCATTTTCCACACACCGTGCCGCATACGTCGCCAATTTTGTCCCTTTTCCCATCTGGTACGATTCAATCGCTTTAATCAAACCGATCGTGCCGATCGAGATCAAATCTTCATTGTCTTCTCCCGTATTTTCAAACTTTTTCACAATATGTGCAACCAGACGCAGGTTATGCTCAATCAGCTTATTGCGCGCTTTGGTGTCTCCCCGGGCCATCGCTTTTAATGCTTTTTCCTCTTCTTCCGATGAAAGCGGATGGGGAAAGGCATTGTTTTTAATGTACGAGACAAACGCAATGAGCTCTTTCACCATAAAAGCCATCGCCGTCAACATACCGGGCAATCTGCGACACCTCCATCCCACTGGTCAAAAGCCCATTCATCTTCACCATATGCCCGACCGGGGCCGGGGGTGAATTTTATTTTCCAATCCATCCCTTTTATATATATGCAGCATGGGCTTGGTTAAGCAGGAAGAGGAAAAAACCGAAAAAAACAGGAGACAAAAATCTCCTGTTTTTTTCAAACCGCATGATTTGACCGGACTTACGGCCCGCCACTCCTTTTGATTGCTGCCAATTGCCACACCGGATCGATCAAGCGTTTTTATTTTATTCCAAGTATCGCCGGTCATACATCCGCACGGGATCCCCGGTGGAAACGTTCATAAAGCTCTTGTCTGGAACCCAACGGACTTCCGATCAAGTCCCAAGCCAATTTGAACAGCCAGATCCGGCTGTCGGCATCAATTTTTCGCCCCGTGATAATATTTGCTTCCCCCAATGGCTGTCGCGAAAAAAGTACCTTCATGGTCTGACCGTTTCACGGCTTTATTCTCCTCCTTCATACCACAACTCCAAGGGCAAACCAAGCAGGGATTTTCCGATCCATTCGCGGGCAATATGATTAGACGGGCCCATGACAATGCCAGCGCGGGCGTCCCGGAACAACCGCTCAATTACCCCTTTTTTATACCCGTAACCTCCGCTCACATTCATCGCCGCTTGTGTGGCTCTGCTTGCAACTTCCGCCGCATGGACTTTAAACTCCACCAGCGGGATCAAAAGCTCTGCTTGCGGCCGTCCTTCCGCCTGAAGGGCATCCAGCTCACAGGCCAAATAATTTTGCCAATGTTTGAGGCTTTCAAGCAAGATTTTCACTTTCGCCAATTCCTGCCGGATCACCTGATAATCGGCCAACCGCTTATTAAAATCCCGATGGATGGTCCCTTTGGCATACTGAACGGCTTCTTCGAGTGCTGCTTCCGCCACCCGACCCAGGCCGATCCCAAACCGATCAGGTAGACAGGCGACACACCGTTTTCAACGATTTCTTTTCCTTGGCCTTCTTCCCCCAAGCGGTCCCGGGCATGCACTCTTACGTTTTCATACCGAATGGGACCGCTGTGGTTTCCCCTGACTCCCAATGCGTCCCAATGCCCCGGTCGGATCCCCGGCTTTTTCCCGTCGATGATGAAAAAACTGATGTCCGTCGGTTTGCGGGCGCCGGGGGACCTGGTTTGAAAAACATAAAAATCGGCTTGTCCGGCACTGGTCGTAAACGATTTTTCCGCATTCAAAATATATTCGTCGCCGTCCCGTCCGACCTCGCTCAAGTTAAACCACCAATGACCGCCGGTGGCTTTTTCGCTCGTGGAATAAGTTCCGATCAATCCGTGTTGAACCGGTTCGAGCCAGCGGCGCTTTTGATCGTCATTTCCATACAGATGAATCGTTTGTGCAGCGCCCACATGCATCACGTAAACCAAGGCGGTGGAAGCGCACCCTTTGGCAATTTCCGCGGCGGCGATGGAAAAGGCCACATGGTTCAGGCCCAATCCACCCCATTTTTCAGGGATGAGCACTCCGTTCCACCCGTGTTTGGCCAACGCTTGCAAATTCTCCCTTGGAAACACACCTTCCCGGTCAATTTGTTCCGCCCGCGGTCTCACCACGGTTTCCACGATCTCCCGCACTTCGTCCCGGTATCTTTTTTCATCGGCCGCCTTGCTCATGTTTCATTCTCCCCCTTTTGGTGGTCAGTCTGTCACCGGTTGTTCCAAAAGCTGTTCTCTTTCGCGCACCAGCGGAATCACTTTTTCGCCGAATAACGCCAAATCTTCTTCATAATGCAGAAACCCGGTCAAGATCAGGTCCACCCCGGCTTTTTTCAACGCAATGATCCGGTCGGCCACCTGCTCAGGCGTTCCGATCAATCCCGTCTTAAACCCGTCATTATACTGAACCAGATCCTCAAAACCGGAGTTTGCCCACATCCCCTCTCTTTCGGGAGACGCTTTGCCGGCGAACCGGACCTGATCCCGGAACCCTTCCACCACTTTCGGATCGGCATGGGACACGATCTCACGCAGCACGTGTTTTGCTTCTTCTTCACTGTCCCGGACGATGACAAACCCGTTCACTCCGAACCGAACCTTCCTCCCTTCCAAGGCCGCCAATTCCTTCACTTCATCAATCTGTTTCCGGATCCCCTCCAGGGTGTTCCCGTTCATGAAATACCAATCGGAAACCCGCGCCGCCATTTGCTTGGCCGCTTTGGAATTCCCCCCTTGAAAAACGGGCGGCAAAGTGGCGGGCTTGGGTTTGAGCGGCGCTTGCCAGATGCGGTAAAAAGCCCCCGTGAAGGTGGTTTCTTCCTGTGTCCACATGCTTCGGAGCACCCTGATAAACTCTTCAGACCGGCGATACCGCTCATCATGATCCAGCCAAGGTTGCCCGTATTTGTGAAATTCATCTTTAAACCATCCGCTGACAATGTTCACCGCGGCCCGCCCGTTGCTGATCTGATCCAGGGTTGCGATCATTTTCGCCACCACGCCCGGGTGCCACAAGCCGGGCAGAATGGCCGGAATGAGACGAATCTTTTGGGTGACGGCCGCCAATGCCGCCGCCAACGTGATCGCTTCCAATTGATTCTCCGCACCATAGCTGCCCACAAAACGGGTTTGCAACAACGCATATTCAAATCCAGCCTGCTCGGCAATGCGGGCGTACCGCGCATTGGCTTCAAAAGACCAATCCGTTTTTTGCGGGATGTCTGAAATCACCAATCCGCCGCTTACATTGGGAACCCAATAAGCAAACTTTAATGCCATCGCTTCTTCACCTCATTTCAACAAATTGGAAACGAATCGCGAAGATATTGATGGAGTGTGGCCATCAGCATGCCTTTTCCGAATTTGACCCGGTCCTTCTCCCGGCATTTTCCGGACTGATAAATCTCGTCCAAAAACGAGACGATGGTTCTCCGGCGGGTCACGATGTCTTTCAAACCAAACCGGTACAGCGCATCATCAATCGTGTTGTAAATCCCCCGGTTGATGCCGTATTGCCGGCGGCACCAGGCGGCAAACCGGTAATCCGGTTGATGCACGAGATGCGGGCCGACCGGCGCCTGGGGGATTTTGGCAGATTGTATTTTCAATTTCCCGCGACCCCCCTGTTCACTCCGGACAAAAGGCGGTTTTTCTTGTTTTTGCCTGAATGCCACAAAACCTCTTCGATCAATTCCCGGAGAGCATCATTAAACCGCCGTTTCACTTCCCCGTCCAACACCAATTGCCCCTGGCTGTCCCGTTGCACTTGGGAATCGATGACGTAAACGCCGGCCAAAATGTGCCGCGCTCCCAATACGGACAACACCGGTTTCAGAGCATAATCGATGGCCAATAAATGATTGATGGTTCCGCCGATAAAAACGGGAAGAATGACTTTTTCAGCAAGCCCTTTTTGCGGCAACAAATCAAGATAGGTCTTGAGAATACCGGTATAGGAAGCTTTATAAACCGGACTCGCAATGATGACGGCATCCGCGTTTTCCACCCGGCGGTTGGCCTCTTGAATGGCGGGATGTTCGAAATCAGCCGTAATGAGTGCCTCCGCCGGCAGATCCGAAACGCGGATCACCCCGACTTTCAGTCCTTTTTCCTGCAAATGGGTTTGGGCATAATCAACCATCCCGTTCAGCCTTGACGTGCGCGACGGACTTCCGGAGAGAATCAACACATTGGGCATAAAGCATCTCCTCTCTGTGGCATGGAATAAAAAAGGGCACCCCGCCTGCGTGTACCCTCGCAAGCAAAGGTGCCTTCAGTTGACTGATCGGCAATGGAAACCCTGATATACACTCACAATTCCGATTTGATTAATCAAGTTTAATATAGCATACCCTCCGCCGGAAGTAAAGAGAAAATGAAGAACATTTCCGCTTTGTCCCGGACAAAAAAGAACCGCCTCCCACGAGGCGGTTCAATCGGTTCACCGCTTTCCGGACGCATCCGGCGAGGCGGCTTTTCCAACGTTTCTATTGGACCAATTTCAAAGGAACGGAAATTTTCTTGTCCACCTTTTCCCCTTTCAATATTTTTGAAGCCGCCACCACCGCTTCTTTTCCGATCAATTCAGGCTGTTGGGCAATGGTGGCGCCGAGCCTTCCATCTTGGACGGCTTTGATGGCATCATCATTTCCGTCAAAACCAACCACCAAAATGTCTCTTCCCGAACTGTTGATGGCTTCAATGGCTCCCAGCGCCATTTCGTCGTTTTGGGCGAACACGGCATCAATCTCTTTATGGCCCTGCAGCAGGTTTTCCATGACATTCAACCCCTGGGTCCGGTCGAAATTGGCCGTTTGCCGGGCGATTACATTCAAATCCCGGTCTGCGACGGAACGGAATCCTTGTCCCCGTTCACGCGCTGCCGAAGCCCCCGGTGTTCCTTGCAATTCGACAACTTTGGCATCTTTGCCCAATTGACCAATGATAAATTCCGCCGCCATTTTTCCTCCTTCGATATTGTCAGAAGCGATAAAGGAAGCCACCTCTCCCTGATCAGCCGTCCGGTCCAGCGTGATGACCGGAATGCCAATGTGGTTGGCATTTTGCACCGCCGTCGATACAGCGGAAGAATCCGTCGGGTTGATCAAGAGAATATCCACGCCTTGTTGGATTAAATCCTCAATGTCATTGATTTGTTTGGCAGTGTCATCTTGCGCATCAACGGTGATCACTTCCATGTTTTTGCTTTTCGCTTCCTTTAAGACCCCCTCTTTCAGCGAAACAAAAAACGGGTTGTCCAACGTGGAAACGCTCAAGCCGATTTTCACGTCGGCCAGATCTTTCTTTTTGGCAGGTTTGGCCCATTCCGGCGGTTCCAAGGAACAAGCCGATAAAATGAAAATGAGAGAACACATCAACAGAAGATGAACCAGCTTCTTCATCACCGACACCCTCCTCATGATTTTTTCCGGTCAATCAAAACGGCGATCAGGATGACAATTCCTTTGACCACCTGTTGGTAGAAGGAAGAAACCCCGAGCAAATTGAGGCCGTTGTTCAAAGTCCCGATAATGAGGGCACCCACCAACGTCCCGAAAATTCTTCCTTTCCCGCCGGCCAGACTGGTTCCGCCCAAAACCACCGCGGCAATGGCATCCATCTCGTAAGCCGTACCGGCCGTCGGTTGGGCGGAATTCAAGCGGGAAGTCAGGATGGCTCCGGATATCGCCGCCATCATTCCGGCCAAGCTGTAAATCAAGCATTTCACCTGGTCTACTTTAATGCCGGAAACAAACGCCGCCGTTTCATTCCCGCCGATGGCATATGTTTTTCTTCCGAATGACGTTTTGTGAAGGATAAACCACAGAATGAAAAACGTGATCAGCATGGTGACGGCCGGAACCGGAATACCGAAGAAATATCCGCGGCCGAACAATTGAAAACTGTAATGATCCCCCAGACCGGTGATCGGATTTCCGTCGGTATAAACCAGCGTCAATCCCCGGTAAATGGTCATGGTGGCCAGCGTGGCAATAAAAGGCGCCACTTTTCCTTTGGTGATCAAAAGCCCGTTGACCGCCCCCATCAAGGCCCCGAGAAGCGCAGTGATGCATATGGACAGGATCGGATCCACGCCGGATACGATCATGCCCGCCATCAACGCACTGGACAAAGCCAGGATGGAACCGACCGATAAATCAATGCCGCCGGTTAAAATGACAAACGTCATACCAAAAGCAATGAGTGCATTAATCGAAATTTGTCTGAGCAAATTCAATAAGTTCAGCGGTTCGATAAATGACGGGTTTAAAACGGCCACCACCGCAAACAACAAAACAAACGCCAAAAAAGGTCCCAATTTTTGTATGAGGCCGGCACTTTTTTTACTGATCTGTTCCATGTTGATCCCCCCCTGTTGCCAAAACCATGATTTTTTCCTGTGTGGCTTCTTCCCGTTTCAATTCCCCGGCCAGTCTGCCCTCGTGGATGACCAGAATCCGGTCGCTCATTCCCAAAACCTCCGGCAACTCGGAAGAGATCATCACGATGGCCATTCCTCTTTCCGTCAGTTCATTCATGAGATGGTAAATCTCTTTTTTCGCCCCGACATCGATTCCGCGTGTCGGTTCATCCAAGATGAGAACTTTCGGAGCCGTCCCGATCCATTTGGCAAGAACCACTTTCTGCTGATTTCCCCCGGACAGGTTTCCGGCAAGTTCATCCAACGACGTGGTTTTCACTTTCAATCGCTCCACCATCATTTGGACAAACGTCTCTTCATCTTTGGTTTTCATCCATCCGTGGGGCGCAAAGCTTTTCAGATTGGCCAGGCTCATGTTTTCCTTGATCGAAAAGTCCAACAGCAACCCCTCATCCTTGCGGTTTTCCGTAATAAAACCGATGCCATGGGAAACGGCGTCACCGGGATGCTTGATGCGGACCTTTTGGCCGTCGATCAAAATTTCGCCTTCATCATACGCGTCAATCCCGAAAATCGCTCTCATGATCTCCGTCCTTCCCGATCCCATCAAACCGGCAATCCCCAGGATTTCGCCGGAACGCACCGAAAAACTGATGTCCCCGAACACGTCCGATCGCGTGAGATGGCGCACTTCCAGAACGACTTTCCCCGGTTGGGCCTTTCTTTCCGGAAACCATTCATCCAATTCCCGGCCCACCATTTTTCTCACGACTTCCTGCGAGTCAGTCTCTTGAACCGGCTTGGTATCGACCGTTTTCCCGTCCCTCATCACCGTGATCCGGTCGCAGATGGTGAAAATCTCTTCCATCCGGTGAGAGATATAAACAATGGAAACTCCGTCATCTTTCAACGACCGCATCACCTGAAACAAGGACTCGATTTCCCGGTCCGTCAATGCCGATGTCGGCTCATCCATGATGATGACCTCGGCATCCGTCAGCAAAGCTTTGGCGATTTCAATCATTTGTTGCTCCCCGACCGAACACTTTCCGGCCTCTTGGTGAAAAGGAAGCGAGATTCCCAAACGGTCAAACACCTTTTTTGCCAGCGCTTTCATTTCTTCCGTTTTCAAAATCCCCAGCTTGTTGGTGATTTCCCTGCCGATGAACAAATTTTCCAAAACGGTCATGTCCGGCCAGATATTTAATTCCTGATGAATAAAAGCAATCCCGTCATCTTCGGCTTCTTTGGGATTTTGGAACTGTTTTTCCTCGCCGTTGATCAGAATGCGGCCCCTATCTTGCTTGTGAAGTCCCGTTAAAATATTCATCAGGGTCGATTTGCCGGCACCGTTTTCCCCCATCAAGGCATGCACTTCTCCCGGAAGGAGAGTGAAACGGACTCCTTCCAGGACTTTGTTCGCGCCAAAGGATTTATAAATATCTAGCATTTCAATTTGCATCATGCATCCCCCCTTGTCAGAAAAAGACCCCTGCCTGCAAAATGCAATTGGAATAAGGCGTGGCTTCCCCCGTCCGGATGACGGCTTTGGCCTGCCTTGTCATCTGCTTGAATTCTTCATGCGGGACATAACTGATTTGATCCGGAAATTCGCTGGTCAAAAACGCATGTTGCTTGGCATTTTCGGCCACGATTTCTTCTGCGACGAACACTTTCTCCACCACCATGTCCCCGTGAACCGCTTTCACGACGGCTTCAAACGACGGATTTCCCACCGTGACGGCCAGATCGATTTTGGGAACGCCGGCGGGCACCGGCAGTCCCGCATCGGCAATCACAATCCGGTCCGTATGCCCCAAATCGGACAGAACCTTGGAAATGGCGCTGTTGATGATTCCGGTTTTTTTCATCCTTCCCGACTCCTTTTCACTTCTTCTGCCGTCGGCATCCCACCCTGTGCACCAAATTTCGTCACAGACAATGCGGCGGCATGGTTGGCGAATTCAAGGGCTTCATAAACGGATTTTCCCCCGGCAATTTGAACCGCAAATGCGGCATTAAAGGTATCCCCGGCACCGGTTGTATCCACCACCGGCACGCTGATTCCCGGAACCAGCCATTCTTTCTCCCCGTCAAAAAAGCGTGCCCCTTCTTTCCCTTCCGTGATGATCAATTTGTTCGGATATCTTTTTAGCACTTCGGAACGGTCTTCCCCGTCAAACAAAAGCTTGAATTCATGTTCATTGGGAGTGATGAATGAAGCCTTCGCGATCAATTCCCGGCTGACGGGCCGTGCCGGTGCGGGATTGAGCAAAAGCGGAACCCCCAGCTTGTCGCAAAGCTCAGCCGCAAATTCCACCGTCTCCATCGGAATTTCCAACTGAACCAGCACGACATCCGCTTCACGAATCACAGATTCGGCTTTTTTCACATATTCCGGTGTGGTATGGTCATTCGCGCCTTTGACGACAACAATGCTGTTATCCCCTTCCGCCAAGGTGATATGTGCGGTTCCCGACCGGGTATGTGTAACCGGTTCCATATATTTCGTATTGACCCCGTTGGTTTTCAAATTCTCCAGGATGATCTCGCCGAAGTCGTCGTCCCCGACCCGCCCGATCATGGTCACATCGGCTCCGAGCCGTGCCGCGGCCACCGCCTGGTTGGCTCCCTTTCCGCCGGGAACGGTTTCA
Organism: Thermoactinomyces sp. FSL K6-2592; assembly: GCF_038006465.1. Taxonomy (NCBI): domain Bacteria; kingdom Bacillati; phylum Bacillota; class Bacilli; order Caryophanales; family Thermoactinomycetaceae; genus Thermoactinomyces; species Thermoactinomyces sp. FSL K6-2592. The sequence goes on along the minus strand of NZ_JBBOVH010000001.1, from coordinate 924,442 downwards.
AACGAATTTCCCAATACCGTTTCGCCGGCTTGCGGACGCTTGTCCGCACTCACCACCAAGTCAATGGACGAACTGCCGATCACTGCTATTTTTGCCACGTTCCATCCCCTGCCTTTCTGGTTGTCTCTCTTTCCACAAAAGATACAGGCAATATGATTTGCTTTTTCTTGATATCCGCTTGACGGATTCTCTCCAACAACAGTTTGGCCGCTTCCTTTCCCATTTCATAGGCGGGCTGTTGAATGGTGGATAAAGCGGGAAACAGAAATTTGCTCATCGGAATGTCGTCAAAACCGATGATTTGCATCTCCTCCGGGATCTTCCTGCCCCGTCGCAACGCCTCCCGCAACACGGCCGAGGCCACAATGTCATTGACGGCGATCACCCCGTCCGTGTCCGGATACAATTCAAACAGTTTCCCGGCGGTTTCCAAAGCCCCGTCAAAAGAAAAAGAAGTGTTTAACACCTGAAACTGCACTTGGGATTTCCCGAGAACTTCCAGCGCCGCAAAAAATCTTTCATACGCGGTCCGCACATGTTTCGGGCCCCGAAGCAACGTGATATTGCGGCTGCCCCGGTCCAGCAGGATTTGCGCAGCCAGCCGCCCTCCTTCCTTTTGATCGGAACATACAAACGGAAAGTCATGATGAATCCGGTCCAGCAAGACAACGGGAATATTTAATTTTTCCCATTGCGATACTTCTTCACTGCTGGTGCTGATCACGCCAAGCACATTATGTTGGGTGAACGTTTCAATGTAACGGACTTCCTTTTCTGCATCCTCATCACTGTTTCCGATAATCAAGCGGTATCCGTTTTGTTGCAGAACATCTTCGACTCCCCGGGCAATTTCCGGAAAAAAGGGGTTGGTGATATCCGGAATGATCAACCCGATCAGCTTCGACTTTTGGAAATATAAAGAACGGGCCACTTCATTCGGCAAATAATTCAATTTCGAAATGGCGGCTTCCACCAATTTTCTGGTCTCCTCCTGAACATACCCGTTCCGGTTGATCACCCGGGAAACGGTCGCCACCGACACCCCCGCTTCTTTCGCCACATCTTTGATCGTCGCCATTACTCCCACCATTTTTCTTTTTTGATATGTAACCGTTTACATCATTATGTCACAAAAATGTTTAATTCACAAGATAAATCTTTTTTCTCTGTTCAAATTAAAAAAACATGCCAAAAGGCCGGCTTTTTGCCATCAGCCGGCCGTTATCACCAATATTTTCCATTTGCAATCCAAAAAAGAACCCGGTAAAATGAATGTTACCTTCATGCACATTATATTCGAAAGAACATAATTACTCCATAATAATTATAAAACATAATTCACCCCCTTGTCAATCTTTTTTTGAAAGGAGCGGAAGCATGGAAAATTCCAAACGGATCTGGCAGGAAGAGCAAGAACGTGTCGACCGGGTGATCGATGAAATCGACGGACGCCTTTCTTCGCTCGAACAGCAAGCAAACCAAGTCAAATCAGACATTGTGGATATACGCAAAAACTTTTGGGAAGATGTGCGGATCAATTTTGCCGACGAGATCGAAACAACCGAAACCGTGGTCAGCATCAAGCAACAAGCCGAAGTTTTGGCGGAAAGAGAGCGCCGCCACCGAACCGCGCAAAAACAAGTGCAACTCTTAAAGAAAATGAAATCCTCCCCCTACTTCGGACGGATTGATTTTACCGAACACGGGGAAGAAAAAGAATCGATTTATCTGGGAATCGCCTCGCTGGTCGATGAGCAAACGAATGAGTTTCTCATTTATGACTGGCGCGCCCCCGTCTGCAGCCTGTATTATGATTACCCGCCGGGGCCTGCACGGTATGAAACGCCGGGCGGAACGGTCGAAGGATTCATCGGTCTGAAGCGCCAATTCCTGATAAAAAACGGAATCATTGAAAGCTTGTTTGACACCGGGATCACCATTGGCGATCAACTGTTGCAGGAAGTGCTCGGAAAAAGATCCGACTCCCAAATGAAAAGCATCGTGGCCACCATTCAACAAGAACAAAACCGCATCATCCGTAATGAAAAAAGCCGGCTGGTCATCGTTCAAGGGGCGGCCGGGAGCGGAAAAACTTCGGCCGCGTTGCAACGGGTCGCCTATCTCCTTTACCGGTACCGGAATTCATTGAAAGCCGAAAATATCCTTTTGTTTTCCCCCAATCCGATGTTTAACCGGTATGTCTCCACGGTTCTTCCCGAACTGGGGGAGGAAAACATGCAACAAACCACTTTTCAGGAGCTGTTGGAACATCAATTGAAAAATCTATTGAAAGTGGAAGATCCGTTTTCACAAATTGAATATACCTTGACAAACCATCAGGAAGACGGGTATGAGGCAAGGATTGACGGCATCCGCTACAAAGCCTCCCGGGCATACATCCGGTTGCTGGACCTTTACCTGTCTTATCTCGGGCAACATGGCGCGTTAGTCTTCCGGGACATTCCGTTCCGTGGCGGCACGATCATTCCGGCCGGGGAAATCAAAGCCCATTTTGCTTCCCTGGATTCGTCCCTTCCGCTCACCCACCGGATCTCCCTGGTCAAAGACCGGCTGATGGCAGAACTGAAAAAGCGGGCCCGGGAAGAAGTCAAAAAAGACTGGGTGGATGAAGAAATCCAGTGGTTGAATCCGGCCAATTACATCCGCGCTGACCAAGCGCTGCAAAAAGACAAACATTTCACTTCCGATACCTTTGACGATCTACAAAGGGAACGGCACTGGCTGGCCAAAAAAGTGGTCCAAAAACACATCAAACCGGCTGTCCGCATGGTCAAAAAACTCGGATTTCTGGACATTCCGGCCATCTACCGGCAACTGTTTGCCGATCCAACCCTGGCCAAAGATGCCCTCGGGGTCACGGATCTGCCGGAAACCTGGCCGGACATCTGCCGGCAAACGGTTGCCAAACTGGAGCAAAAGGAGCTTTTTTACGAAGACGCCACTCCTTTGCTCTATTTGAAAACCCGGCTTGAAGGATTGGAAACCAACCGGTCCATCCGCCATATTTTTATCGATGAAGCGCAGGATTACTCGCCTTTTCAGTTTTTCTTTTTAAAGCGTTTGTTTCCGCGCAGCAAGATGACAATCCTCGGCGATTTCAACCAGGCCGTCTTTTCTCATACCCCGGTTCATCACAATATGGCTGAGTTATCCTCTCTGTATGGAAAAGAGCAAACCGAATTGGTTGAATTGAAACGAAGTTACCGGTCCACCTTTCCGATCATCGAATTCACCCGTCACCTGGCGGAAAACAAAGAAGCCATCGAGCCCTTTGAACGTCCGGGGAGCAAGCCGACCGTGACCGAAGTGCAAAACCGAAAGGAACTTCACAACCGGATTCTCCACCGCATCGAAACATTGCTAAAAGACGGGCATGAAACGATTGCCGTCATATGCAAAACAGCCGCGGAAAGCCAAAAGGTTTTTGATGCATTGAACAAAGCAACTGCCGAACCGGTTCAACTGATCACGAAAGAATCCGTCGAATTTCACCCGGGCATCCTGGTCATTCCGGTTTATCTCGCCAAAGGCATTGAATTTGATGCCGTGATTCTTTATGACGCTTCCGGGGATCAATATCACCGGGAAAACGAGCGGAAATTATTGTACACCGCCTGCACCCGCGCCATGCATGCTTTGCACCTTTACTGCCTCGGCAAAATGAGTCCGTTTATAAAAGAAGTCCCTGAAGACACCTATCTCCGGGATCATCAATAAAAAAAGAGCGGGAACATACCCGCTCTTTTTTTATTGGAGCATTTCCCGCAACCGGTGAATGTGATCGGGGCTACCGCTGATAATGAGGCGATCCCCGACTTCCAGCACGGTGTCCCCGTGAGGAAGGATGGCTTCATTTCCCCGCAGGATGCGGATGATCAACGTATCCCCCCAAAAAGTCAGGTCCCGGACCCGTGCCAAATGGTAACGGTGGTTCAACAATTTCACTTCCATCAAATTTCCGTTATCATGGTTCACCAGTTTAAACAGGGTCGGATGTTCAATCAAAATCTTGGTCAACGTTTGATTGGCAAAGAAGGTGGAGATAAGCTGGATTCCCAGATTGTTTAACGACTGTTGCAACTCTTTGCTTTCCACCCGGGCAATGATCCGTTCAACGCCTTGTTTCTTCGCCGCTTTGGCCAACTCCACGTTCCTTTCATCATGCGGCGTGAACAAAACCATGATATCGCATGAAAATCCGTTTTCCTTTTGCAGGTATTCCTCTTCGACCACCGGCAATTGAATGATCGGAAACGGACGCTGTTTTTCTTCCAGATTCGATTTATCCGCTCCGTAAACCTTGACTTCATACCCGTCCCGGTGCAAATCCTGCGCCAGGGTCAATGTCGCGGCATTGATCCCCACCAGCGAAACGGACGGGCGTTCCACCTCATCGACGGCATCCGGCAACAATTGCTGGAATATAATCGGCGGAATGATCACGGTGATGGACGCGGCCAAAATCAACGCCGTGTTCATCGTGTTATTGATGATTCCGAGATCCATCCCGACCGCCGCGGCGGCAATGACCAAACTGATGGTGGATGTCAACAAAATCCCCGAACTGATTGACTCGCGCCAAGAAAACCACTTGCGGAAAATCAAAACCAAAAGTCCTTTGGATAAGATAAAGGCAAGCAAAATGAGCGGAAACATGATCAAAGCACGGGCATCCTGCATCAACGAGACCAGGTCCAGCTTGGCACCCACCATCACAAAGAATATCGGGATTAAAAAGCCAAAACCAAATGCATTCAATTGACTGACAAACTCTTCACGCGGCCCCAACAACGACACAATGACGCCTGCCAAAAAGGCTCCCAAAATATTTTCCGCCCCGACTGTTTCCGATAACGCGACAAAAAACAGGATCAAAGCAAAGACGCCGCGTGTTCCGATGGAAATTGTCTCTTTGGAAATGGATTCGGTCAGCCGAATGGGCTTTAATGCTTGGATAATGCGGTACACCGCAAAGAAAATCACAAAAAATAACAATAACAGCAGCACGCTGAAAAATCCTTTTTCCGACTTCAGCGCCGCATAAACCGCCAACAAAATCATGGTGATAAAGTCCGCAAAAACTGCCGTCACCAAGATTGATTGTCCCAGCGGTTTTTTATTGATCCCTTTATCTTTCACCACCGGCAAAGTGACACTCAATGAGATCGTGGAAATGATCAAAGTGATAAAGTAAGGATCTTTGATAAACCCCGCAACATATAAGATCCAACTGATCACAAAAGACAAGAGAAGGATGCTTATAAAACTGATCAGACCGATCATGAGCGGATTTTCCCGATTCTCTTTCTTTCCGCTTGTCTTACCCGTGTTTAAAATCATATTAAAGTCGATTTCCAGTCCGCTTAAAAACATCAAAAAAATAATTCCAAGCGTGGACAACATTTCCAGCCAGGTGTCCTCAACCACCCATCCCAAGCCGCTTTTTCCCAGGATCAAGCCAACCATGATTTCTGCGACAACGGCCGGAATCGCATTCCATTTTAAACGGTGCAATAAGATCGGAACCAAAAATGCCACGATGACCACAATCATGACTGAAATCAATGAATGATCCACTTCCATATCTTGTCCCCCCATCCATTACGGGTTTCAATTTTCTACCTGTAGACCCTGCCGGAACATGAGAAGTTGCAAAGCACTTTCTTGCTCATCATAATGGTCTTTGAGATCCGTGACAAGTGCCGGGCGATATAATTTTATTTTGTTTCCGCCCGACAAGGCCTCCTTTTTTTACCAACATGCCTTCTCCCCGCTTGGTACACCGGCCAGCGACGGTGAACCGGCATCAACCCTTGCATGGAGATTGAAATTGCTTTCACAAACGTACTATAGTAGGTAAAGAGTGAGTACGGAGCACCAAAGGAGAGAAAAAGGATGAATCAAACGTCGAACAAAACTGCTGTCAATATGAACCAAGGGGCTCTGATCGTTTCCTGCCCTGAAAAGCAAGGAATCATTGCTGCAATCACACAATTTCTTTATGAAAACGGAGCCAACATCTTGCACTCCGATCAATTTTCAACCAATCCGGAAAGCGGACACTTTTTTATGCGGGTCCAGTTTCTGATGGACAACCTGACCGGACGGATTGATGAACTTCGGAAACAATTTTCATTGATTGCAGAGCCGTTTCAGATGGATTGGAAAATCACACATCCGTCCGAAAGAAAAAAACTGGCGGTCTTCGTTTCAAAGGAAGACCATTGTCTGCGGGAACTGTTGTGGCGTTGGAGTATCAAAGAATTGAATGCCGATATTGTCATGGTGGTTTCCAATCACCCGGACATGGAATATCTGGTTACACCCCACAACATTCCTTATTATCATGTCCCGGTGACCAAAGAAAACCGTGAAGAAGCCGCAGACATCCATCTGGAACTGCTTCAAAAACACCAAGTGGATACTCTTATCCTTGCTCGTTATATGCAAATTATCCCTGGTAAAATCATCGACCGTTATCCGAATCAAATCATTAACATCCACCACTCGTTTTTGCCGGCCTTTATCGGTGGGAAACCGTATCACCAAGCGTTCAACCGCGGGGTGAAGCTCATCGGGGCCACAGCGCACTATGTCACGGAAGATTTGGATGAAGGTCCCATTATCGAACAAGATGTGAGCCGTGTCAATCACCGGCATCAAGTCGCCGATTTAAAACGAATCGGACGCGATCTGGAGCGGATCGTTTTGGCCAGAGCCGTCCAATGGCACATCAATGACCAGATTATCGTTCACAATCACAAAACCATTGTGTTTGAATAAAAAATCCCCTTTACAGGGGATTTTTTGCTTTATGACCACAACTTCGGCAACTCTTCCACACTGACCACCAATCCCATGGTTGCCATGATCACAGCGACCAGGATGCCAAAGACCGTCAGCCAAAGCGGATGCCTGTATTCACCGACAATCTCCTTCCGGCGGGCGGCAAACAGGATGATGGCCAGTGAAAGTGGCAGAATAAAACCATTTAACGTCCCCACCAAAATCAACATTTTCACCGGTTTTCCCACCACCACAAAAACCGCTGTGGACAACAAGATGAAGCAAACGGTCCACCACCGGTGATGACGGTCGATCTTTTCATGCCAAGTGCGAATAAAGGAGACGGAAGTATATGCCGCTCCCACCACCGACGTAATGGCGGCCGCCCACATGACCAAACCGAACAATTGATAGCCTGTCTCTCCCGTGGCCAGCTGAAACACCGAAGCCGCCGGATTGCTTTCGCTTAATGTTCCCCCCGCAGAAACCACGCCCAATGTCGCCAAAAACAAGACCAAACGCATGACCGATGTGATGATGATTCCGGAAACCGAACTTCGGTTGGTTTCCGGCAACGCTTCCGTTCCTTTCAATCCGGCATCTAAAAGGCGGTGCCCTCCTGCAAAGGTAATGTATCCGCCAACTGATCCGCCGACCACGGTCACAATGGCCATAAAAAATGCATTCCACCCGTCAACGGGCACATCGGGAACCAGCGAGCGCACCGCAGCTTCACCCAGGGGAGGATGCGATCCCACTGCCACCCAGAGCGTCAGCCCAATCATCACAAATCCCAACAACACGGCAAACCGGTCCATCACTTTCCCGGCTTCTTTTGACAAAAAAACCATCACGGCAATCAACCCGCTGATGACCGCTCCCCATACCGCATCCACACCAAACAACACTTCAAACCCCAATCCGGCACCGGCCACATTGCCAATGTTAAAAGCCAATCCTCCTGACACCACCAAAAACGACAAAACGTGGCCGAGCCCCGGCCGGACCGCATGGGCAATATCCTGCGCCCGCATCTTCGATACAACAATAACCCGCCAAATATTTAATTGGGCTCCAATGTCGAGCAAAACGGAAGCCAGGATCACAAACCCGAAACTGGCTCCAAATTGGGCCGTGAATACGGAAGTTTGTGTCAAAAACCCGGGTCCGACGGCAGAAGTGGCCATTAAAAATGCGGCCCCCATCAAAGATAACCAAACTTTTTTCTGCACCGTACCAACCGCCTTTAATTGGATTGAATTAAAAAAAGATTCCGTTTTTTAATAATATACTTTTAAATGGTTTTATTTCTTTTCCATACTAACATATTTCCGCTTGCCACCAACACCTTCCCCGTTTAAAAAAACCACTTCTGAAATGACATTCAGAAGTGGTTTTCAAGTCAAGTCGAGATGCTTACTTCGCTTTGGCCGATCCCGGCTCTTTCGGGGTTCCCGCTCTTCTTCTTTTGGGCACTTCCTGGCGGAACGCCTTCAACAAGGAAACCGCCACACCGATCAGGATAAAGGCAAATGGAAAAGCAGCAATAATCGATGCCATCTGCAATCCTTCCAATCCGCCGGAGTAAAGCAAGATCAAAGCCGAAGCGGAAATAATGAGTCCCCAAATCCATTTGACGGTATTGGAAGGGTTTAAACTCCCGTCCGTCGTCTGCATTCCCAGCACAAACGTTGCCGAGTCGGCGGAAGTAATGAAAAACGTGCTGATCAAAATCACGGCAAGCACAATCATAATCCCGCTCAACGGCAAATGGGAAAGCATCGAGAACAGAGCCACTTCGGTTCCCTGCTCGCTCATCTGTTCAAAAAGCGGAATACCATCCGACATCTCCATGTGAAGTCCGGTTCCTCCGAAAACGCTGAACCAAAATGCCCCGAAAAAGGTGGGCACCAAGAGGACGCCGATCACAAATTCCCGCACCGTGCGCCCTTTTGAAATGCGGGCAATAAACGTTCCGACAAACGGAGCCCAAGCAATCCACCATGCCCAGTAAAAGATCGTCCAACTTTGAATCCATTCATTAGCCTGCGGATTAAACGGCCCCAAATAGAAACTCATCCGGGGCAACTCCTGAATATACGCCCCCAACGTGGATGTGAACAAATTCATGATAAACTTGGTCGGTCCCGTGAACAAAACAAAAAACATCAACAATACCGCAATCAGAATATTGATATTGCTCAAGTACTTGATCCCTTTATTCAGCCCGGTGGTGGCCGAAAGAATAAACAAGCCGGTCACAATCACAATGGCGATGAATTGGGTGAGGATGTTATTTTCCAGCGGCGTCACAAAAGAAAGCCCTCCGCCGATCTGAATGGCCCCCAATCCCAAGGAAGTGGCCACGCCGAACACCGTGGCATAAACGGAAATAATATCAATTGTTTTCCCGACCGGCCCCTTCACTTTCTCTTTCAACAGTGGATAAAAGGTGTGGCTGATCAATCCCGGAGCATCTTTTCGAAAGTTTGCATAAGCAAGCGCCAATCCCAAAAGGGCATAAATCCCCCATGGATGCAATCCCCAGTGGAAGAAGGAATAACGCATCGCATCATTGGCGGCGGTACCGGAACCTGGTTGGGCAAAGATCGGCTGATAAAGATGGGACAACGGCTCAGCTGTTCCCCAAAAGACCAGTCCGATCCCCATTCCGGCACTGAATAACATGGCAAACCATGAAATGGTGCCAAATTCGGGACGATCGGTATCCTTTCCGAGTCGAATATTTCCATAGCGGCTGAAAATGAGGAATAAAGAAAAGATCAAAAAGGCCGTGGTGGAAAACAAATAGAACCAACCAAACTTATCCTGCAAAAAAGTCTGGATATCGTTCATGACCGTCAGAATATGTTTTGGGGCGACACCCCCCCACAAAATAAAGACAAAGGAAATAATCACTGAAATAATGAAGACGTTGGTAAATTTTTTCATGCTTCAATCCTTCCTATTTACAGACTGGTAAAAATGCTCCGGTTTCATAATTAAGATATATTCCCCGGTTTTTCGATTTTTAAACCGTGTTTTTTCAAAGAGAATAAAAAAAAGGATTGAGGAATCTGTTTCCCCAATCCTCTCAAGATCAGTATTCTCCCAAATCAATCAAATCATTCATTTCCTGATATTGGTTTTGCATACGCTTTTTGATATTCACTTCCCAATGTTGGGACAAAAAGCGGGCCGCTTCATCCAAATCACTAAAAACCTTGCGCTCTCCCTGATAAATCACCATCCAACCTTCGTCCAAACCTTTGAACACTCTTTCCACTTCAATCTTATGTTCATCCTTCGACGTCGAAAAATAAGTCGATTCCCCGACTTTCAAGTTTTTTAAAATATTTTTCACTTCTTGTTCCTTCATCATCTTTCTCCCTTTGGCATATGCACCAATCATCTTTGTTCATGTACATCATAACATGATCCGGCATCCAATATAAAAGCGCCATCTGAAGAGTATGAAAATCAGAGGCGCTGATTTACTGAATCCATTTAACGAGAAAATGGATATTGATTGGGAGCTACAAAGGTATTGGGACCATGGTATTGATTGGGAGAAGCGTACTGGCCCTGCGGCGGCTGATATTGGTTTCCGCCCGGAGGCATCGGCAATGCCTTTTGCTGGGACTGTGGTTGATCCTGAGAATTCTCCTCCAAATCTTCCATCCCAAACTCTTCCAAAACGCGGCGCACCAATTTTAACTCGTCATTGACCATTTCATCTTGATCTTTTGATTTGAGCAAAAGATTTTGATATTGCAAAAGAGCTTCTTCAATTAAATCAAGTTCGGCCTTTGATAAATTAACGGTGATTTTCATGATTTCTACTCCTTTATTTAAAACCTACAATACTACTAATATCATAATCGGATAGGAATCACAAAACAACCAGAAGAACATCTTGTGAAACCAATAACTTTCACATCGCCCGCGGAAATAATTATTCTTTTTTCCGCATTTTTATGGATTCCTTCACTCTTTTGCCCGCTTTTTTTCCAAATCAGCCAAATTGTTCATCACTTTTTCAAAGATTTTTATCGCTCTTTGATCACCGGCATCATCCACCGAACGCAACAACACGGCCACCGAATAACGCGGCGTTTCCACGGGGCCGAAACCGATCATCCATTTGTTGTACCGGTCTTTGTCCACCCCGATCTGAGCCGTTCCCGTCTTCCCCGCCAGGGACCAGGTTGCATTTTTAAGCGATGAAGCCGTGCCATCTGTGACGACTTGACGCATCAGCGCTTTGACGGATGCGGCGGTTTCCGGCTTGAGCGGTTTGGCCCCTTCGATTGTCTGCTCCCGAAAGCGAAATAACATGCGCCCTTCAGCATCTTTGATTTCCTTCACCAGACGCGGTTCCATGGTTTTTCCCTGATGGAAGACCGAAGTGATCATATTGGTTGCCTGAACCGGGGTCATCCGGACATCGCGCTGTCCGATCCCGGTTTGCACCAAAACCCCTTCATCTTTTTTATTCGTGGAATCAGCAAAAATCAGTCCCGTTTGCTCTTCAGCCAACTGCGCAAACGACGGGTCGTGAAACACTTTGCCGTTCCAGATCACTTTTTGCCCGAGCCCCAACCGCTTCGCATACTCTTCCAGTTTTTCAGGGCCGAGTGTTTTGGCCACGGTGCCAAAAACAATATTGCAGGACTTGGCATAAGCTTCGGCAAACGTAATTTTTCCGTGTCCTTCGGGATCATTGTCCCGCAAATGATATTGATCCAATTTTCCTTTGCAATGGAAAGTGGTGTCCGGGCGGACCAATCCCTGATCCAAAGCCGCCACCGCAACCACAGTCTTAAAGATCGAGCCGGGTGTTGCCTCCATCACCGCCCGGTTTTCCCAATGATTTTCCCCTTCCTTTTCCGAATTTCCTTTCGGCCGGCTGGCCATCGCCAGGATATCCCCGGAAGAGATCTCCTGAATCACCACTGCACCGTCATCCACACTTTCTTCTTGCAACAGGTTTTCCGCCATTTGCTGAATCTCTTTGTCCAATGTGGTGACAAGGGTCTTGGGCCGGTCTCCGGATCCGCGTTGAATATCTTTTCGTTTCATCTGCACCCCGTTTAACGGTTTTCCCGTCCGTGCCTTGGTATAAATTAAAAGATGCTCTTCTTCTCCGTGCAAAAATGGTTCAAAAGCTTGTTCAAGCCCGGAGATTCCAATGAATGATTCGGGATGCCAATTTCCGTTTTGGGCTTGCTCCTGATACCGGTTTTTCAAAAGGAGCGGACTGCGGGCAATCTGTCCGATCACTTGTTCCGCCACTTGGTTTAATGTCATGCGCTGGTCCGATTGAACCACCATCACCCCCGGGATGTTCATCGCTTCGATCCTCTCCCGCTCCAAGGGGGACAGGGTGATTTCTTCTCCGCGAATGCCTGACAAGATCGCGGGAGACTTCAGATGCAACAACTGGCGTCGGAATGCCTCATACGGATAATGGATCCATTCGGCAATCTGTTTGAATTGCTCCTCGCGCAGCTTGAGCTGCTCTTCACTTTGCGGAAAGATCAGCAAATGCCAATCGTTCCCTCCAACCAGCGTTTCTTGATGGCGATCCAAAATGTCCCCGCGACCGCTTTGAATCACAATTTCTTTGTTTTGCCGCGTTTGTGCCATGGTGACCAAATCAACTTGTTTATTCACAATTTCAAAAGACCGCGCCGAGGCGATCTGAATCATGTACAACCGAACCAAAATCACTGCAAACATGGACAAAATCAACAAGCTGACTGTGATGCTTCGCCAATTTCGTTTCATGATGACACCCCACTTCTTTCATCAGCTTGGACAGGATGAAAGCGGGGTATACTTCTTATATCAAAGCAGTCTTTCATACCAAAAAAGAAAATAAACCATTATTTATTCATCGCGATGTCCTTTCTGTTCAGCAATTTTTTCAGAAAATCCCTTTTTTTGCCCAAAAAAGCTCTTGCAAAAATGCAAGAGCTTGCTCCTGTTAATTTTTCTGTTCTCTTTGTGCTTGATTGGCATTACTCATTTTGATGTACTGATTATGCTGCTCATACGTCTCGGCAAAGTAATGTTCGCCGCTGCCATCTCCCTTGGTGACATAATACTGGTAAGAATGCTGTTCCGGTTCCAAAGCGGCGCGCAACGCTTCTTCCCCCGGATTGGCGATCGGCCCCGGCGGCAAACCTTTGACTTGATATGTATTATACGGGTGCTGTTTGTATTTCAACTGATGAAAAGGAATATCCTTCCATTCCTCCTTCAACTGCGTCACATACAAAAAAGTGGCGTCGATTCCCAGTTTCTGATTATCGGTGCTGTGCAGCCGGTTATAAATCACACCGGAAATGCGCGGATATTCCTGCTTTGCCTTTCCTTCCCTTTCCACCAGCGACGCAATTGTCACCAGCTTATCCAACGTCATGCCTTTTTCCGGTTCATTTTGATTGAGCCGGTCACGAATTTTCAGTTTTTCGACACGCTGTGCAAACTGGCCCAGCATGATGTTGATGATTTCCTCTTCCGAAGCCGTTTTTGGAAAGTCATAGGTGCTGGGGAACAAATATCCTTCCAATTTAAACGGTCGGTCGGGATTTTGGGGAATGTTCACCTCAAAATTATATTTTGGTTTTTTACTATTCAATAAATCTAGAAACTTTTCTTTGTCAAAATCCTCTTTTTCCTTTTCAAGGCGATTGGCGATTTTCATGGCATCCCATCCTTCGGGAATGGTCACCGTAACAACGTTTTCTTCGCCTTTAGAAAATTTTTCTAATATTCGATCGATGTCTTCATCAGGCTCAATCAGGTAATTCCCGGCTTGCAGGTTGGTCTTTTGCTTAAGAAAAACATAAAGACCGAAACAATAGGACCGGCGAATGATTTGCTTTTCCTCCAAAATCTTGCCGACTTGCTTCAATGATGTATTTTTAGGGATTTCCACCGCCACTGGTTCGGTTCGTTCCGATGAGCCCAAAGTGAAATCCATAAAGAAGTAACCCAGAATCCCCCAACCGGCCAGTAGCGCAATGGTAAAGAAGATGCGCCAAAACCATTTCATGAGACGTGGACTCCTTTTTCTGATTAAATCTCTTCTTTATTACAAGAAACCCTTCTCTATGTTAGCACAGTTTATCAAAAAGAAAACGGGGTTCCCCCCGTTTTTACTGAAAGTCATGAAAATATAACATTTCGTCAACGGCATCGGCAATATTTTCCCACTCTTGCTCATCCTCAATTTCTTCGATGCGCCCTTGATTGACATGAAACAAGTGCAGATCATCCGGATGATCGCCGTCTTTTTGCAACAAAGCATAGTGTTGTCCGTTCACTTCAACTTCATGGACAATCCGGTAAGGAGTGCCGGCCGGTTCGACATTGGAAACCATGTGATCCGGATATTGCTGACGCAAGATATTCACTTCTCTTGCTCCGTGAACCGACAGGTTGTTATTGTTCATTTTCCTCACTTTCCTCTTCCAATTCACTCACCAGTGTGTTAAACACTTCTTCCACCATATCCCATTCTTCTTCATTCTCTTCTTCAATCATTTCCAGATTCAAATTCCCATCCTCTTCGGTATAGCGAAAAGCCATCACTTCTTGGTAAGGCTCCTGTTCGTCCGGTTCCCCGCCTTGTTCCCCGTCGACCGGCGTGACAAACATATAGCTTTTGCCTGTTTCATCATGATCAAACGTATATAAGATCTCAAACTTTTCCTCTTTCCCGTTTTCCGTCGGAATGATCAAGTATTCCGGTTCATGATTATGTGCCATTAAAATTGCCTCCTCTTTGCATCCAGATATCCTTGCAAAATCCATGTCGCAGCCAGTTGGTCAACCACCTTTTTCCGTTTGCGGCGGGAAAGATCGGCATCAATCAAGGTGCGCTCTGCCGCTGCTGTTGACAAGCGTTCATCCCACAAGTGCACAGGATATCCATATCGCTTTTTTAATTCTTCGGCCAGTTGCCGGCTCAACTCCCCGCGGGGACCGATGGTCCCGTTCATGTTGCGGGGGAAGCCGACAACCAGCTCTTTTATTTGATATTGTTCCACAAGTTGGTCCAATTCTTTCAACCAGTTACTGTTTTTGCGGTCAATGACTTTGACGCCCTGAGCGGTCAGCCCTAATGCATCGCTGACCGCCACGCCAATTCTCCGGTCTCCTGCATCCAGTCCCAGAATCCGGGGGAAATCATCTATATGCTTTGAAGAGAGTTCATCCAAATCCATTTTCCAATACCTTTCTTATTGATTCTGCCTTTCCACACCCAAGTAGTGCTTGACGAGTTCTTCGATAATTTCATCCCGTTCCATTTTCCGGATCATGGCACGGGCATTTTTATGGCGCGGAATATAAGCCGGATCTCCTGAAATAAGGTAGCCCACAATTTGGCTGATCGGATTGTAACCTTTTTCCTTCAAGGCCTCATAAACGTGGAACAACAAATCTTTAGGGTCGATCTCATTTCCACCTCGGAAATTAAACTTCATCGTTTCATCCATGGATGATCTCACACCCCTCTCTTATGAAGATCCGCACTTTAATCCTTCGCCTTTTGCAATGGATTATCCTTTGTTTTTAACAGGACATTTGCCGGCGGATCCACTCACTGACTCCGGCCAAAGCAGCCGGCAATTGTTCCGGTTTCTTGCCTCCGGCTTGCGCCATATCCGGACGGCCGCCACCGCCGCCACCGCATTGGACAGCCACTTCTTTCACCAATTTTCCGGCGTGCAACCCTTCCTTTACGTATTTGGGGGAGACCGAAGCCACAATGGACACTTTTCCGTTTGAAGCCGCGCCCAGCACGATGACTCCTTCTTCGAGGTGCTTACGCAAATCGTCCATTAACGAGCGCAACGGTTCCATGCCGCCGGCTTGCACTTGTGTGGCGAGCACCGGGACTCCGGACACTTCCTGCACCTGATTCAGCAATTTGGCAACCTGAGCCTGGTTTAACTTGGCCGTGAGGGATTCGTTTTCCCTTTCCAACTCTTTCTGGCGGTTTTGCAATTGTTCAATCCGTTCCGGAACATCTTGCGCTTTGCTTTTCAACTGCCGGGCAGCCAGGTTGAGCCATCCGATCTGCTCTTCAACGAACGCATAAGCATGGCGCCCGGTCACTGCTTCGATCCGGCGGGTTCCGGAACCGATTCCGCTTTCCCCGGTAATTTTGAAAAGACCAATCTCACCGGTGAATTTCACATGGGTTCCGCCGCAAAGCTCCAAGCTGTAGTCGTCAATTTTCACGACCCGCACGATGCTGCCATATTTTTCGCCAAACAAAGCCATGGCTCCCATCGCTTTGGCCTCGTCCAGCGGCTTGATCATGACTTCCACCTTATTATTAGCCCAAATCTGTTCGTTTACACGCCGTTCCACTTCTTTGATTTCCTCTTCGGACATCGCGCCGATGTGTGTGAAATCAAAGCGGAGGCGATCCGGCGCAACCAAAGAACCGGCTTGGTTCACATGTTCGCCCAAGACATCTTTTAAGGCTTGGTGCAACAAGTGAGTGGCCGTATGGTTTTTCACCGTGTCCTGGCGCAAATCGCGATGGATGGCGGCTTTGACCGTTTCTCCTTCGCGGATCGTCCCTTTTTCAACCTGAATGTTGTGGACATGCTCACCACGCGGTCCTTTTTGCACATCCAGCACGGTCAGTTCCGCCTGGCCGGACAAAATGACGCCCCGGTCGGCGACCTGCCCGCCGCTTTCCGCATAAAACGGGGTTTCTTTCAGGATCAAAAACCCTTTTTGTCCTTCCGTCAATTCCCGAACCCGTTCCTCTTCATGAATCAACACGGAAACGGTGGTCTGGCATTCGGTTTTTTCATAACCGACAAACTCCGTGTCCACTTGCAATTCAGAGAGAACACCGCCTTGCACCTGCATGCTGTCCGCATCTTCCCTCGCGGAACGGGCCCGTTCCCGTTGTTTTTTCATTTCTTCTTCGAATCCCTGACGGTCGACGGAAACCCCTTGCTCGCGGGCAATTTCTTCGGTTAAATCAAAAGGAAAACCATAGGTGTCATACAATTTGAATGCTTCTTTTCCGGAGATTTCTTGTTTTCCTTCGGTTTTTGCTTTATCCAAGACCTTTTCAAGAATATGCAAGCCTTCGGTCAATGTTTCCAGGAATTTTTCTTCTTCACCCCGGATGACCCGTTGGATGAAATCTTGTTTTTGCACCGGCTCCGGATAGTAATCTTTCATGATCTCCGCCACGATCGGGGTCAATTCATAAAGGAACGGCCGTTTGATCCCCAGCTTCCGTCCGTACCGAACGGCCCGGCGCAACAAGCGGCGCAAAACATAGCCGCGGCCCTCATTGGAAGGAAGCGCTCCATCCCCCACGGCAAAAACAATGGTCCGCACATGATCAGCAATCACTTTCAACGCGACATCGGTTTCCTCTTTTTCCCCGTAGGCCACTCCCGCTTTCTCACAGGTTGCCTGGATGATCGGCTGGAACAAATCCGTGTCATAGTTGGTCGGAACATCCTGCATCACCGAAGCCATCCGTTCCAACCCCATGCCGGTATCAATGTTCTTTTTCGGCAGGGGCGTGTAAGTCCCGTCCGGATTGTGGTTGTATTGGGAAAACACGAGGTTCCAGATTTCCAGATACCGTTCGTTTTCACCGCCGGGGTAACACTCCGGATCCGAGGGATCACAAAGATGGGCCCCGCGGTCATAGAAAATTTCGGTATTGGGGCCGCTCGGTCCCTCGCCGATATCCCAGAAATTTTCTTCCAGGCGGATGATCCGCTCATCGGGCAAGCCGATTTTCTCTTTCCACAGCCGGTAAGCTTCCTCATCTTCCGGGTGAATGGTTACGGACAATTTTTCCGGATCCAGCCCCATCCATTTGGGATCGGTCAGGAATTCCCAAGCCCACTCGATCGCTTCTTCTTTAAAGTAATCCCCGACCGAAAAGTTTCCCAACATCTCAAAAAACGTATGATGGCGGGCCGTGTATCCGACATTTTCAATATCATTGGTACGGATCGCTTTTTGCGAATTGACGATCCGTGGATTTTCCGGTTTCACCCGGCCGTCAAAATACTTTTTCAATGTGGCCACCCCGCTGTTGATCCACAACAGAGAAGGATCATCCACAGGGACAAGCGATGCACTGGGTTCGATTTTGTGCCCTTTTTCCGCAAAGAATTCAAGATATTTCCGGCGAATTTCACTTGCTTTCATCAACTCTTACCTCCTTTTTCCAATAAAAAACCTCCCCGTCCTCGATCAGGGACGAGAAGGCTGTTCTCGCGGTACCACCCTTATTACCGTCAAATCCCGGTCCTTTGGAAGCCGGGTATGTAACACGGTCACCTCATTAAAGGATAACGGCAGATTCTGCCGGCAGGGATTAGCTGCATTCCGGAACTGGCCGTGGATCGATCGGTTCCGGAAAAGCCTCTCAGCCCACGGGCTTTTCTCTCTGGCGGGGATTCAATCCACTCGGTTCCTTCATCATGTTTCACATATTCCAGATGCTCTTTGGTTTTTTTATTATACAATCTGTTTTGCCGGGTTTCAAACCCTTCGTTCAATAAAATGTTGCAAAATATGCTCCACCGTCACTTTTCCCATCGCAAAAACGGGAACAGCCAAAAGCAATCCCAAAACCCCCCCGATTTCCCCACCGACCAATAAGGCCAAGATAATAAACAACGGATGCATATGCAGGCTTCGCCCGACAATCTGTGGCGAAATCACATTCCCTTCCAGCATCTGGACAAAGAGATTGACGATCACAACGCCGACGGCCGTTTTGGGAGAAACGGTCAGTGCCACAAACAATGACGGAATGAGGCCAAATATGGGGCCCAGATACGGAATGACATTAAAGACGGCAACCAAAGCCGCCATCAAGAGTGCATAGGGCAACCCCACAATGAGATAACCGATATATGCCAGCACCCCGACAACCACGCAAACCAGAAACTGCCCGCGAATGTAATTGCCCAGTGCATCGTCCACATCCCTCAACAAACGGAGAATCGGCTTGCGCTGTTTTTTGGGCAACAAAGTAAGCAATGTCCGTTCAATGGATTGAATGTCCTTTAACATGTAAAAAGCCAAAAAAGGAATGATCAAAACGAGAAACAACTGGTTGATGGTGCTGCCGATCCCGCTCATCATGTTTCCCACATAACCGGTCATCTTATGCTCCAATTTTGACAATGCTTGCTCGATGCCTTCTTTGACCCCAAAAGGCAACAACTCTTTGCTGTGATCATTGTATTCTTTGATCATGAGCTGGATCCGCTCATTCCATTCCGGAAGATGCTCAGCCAACTCTTTGAATTGATGTTGCAAAAGCGGAATGGTGTTCATCGCCAAAATCACCAGAGACAGGATAAACAAACTGTATATGAGCAACACCGCCAGACTGCGCGGCAGAAACTTCTGGCTCAACAAATTGACCACCGGATTTAATAAATAGGAAATGATCATGGCAATTAAAAAAGGGCCGAAAACCGCCTTTAAAAAACGAAAAATGCCCGATATCCACGGTCCGAGTTGCATAAGAAAATACAAGATGCCGAGCAGAACAAGGACAAAAAGAGCCCGATGCAAATATTGCGGCATTTTCCATTGCTCCACGGACGGCACCTCCCGAAAAACCAATCTTACTTATAAGATACGAAAACCTGTCTCATTTTATGAGAAGCAAAAAATCCCCGGGCTTATTTTGGGCCCGGGGATTTTCGCGGGGTTTGGTTATCTTGCGATTTGGAAGCGACGAAGCCCTTTCATGAGCCCTTCCATCATGATTTTGCGCAACCATTTGTTTTTTTGCATGGCACGCATCATGGACTGCAAATAGTACTGCATCTTGCTTTTTTGCCGCATGTGCATCATCCGTCTGAAGCCGAATAAAATCAATCCGCCTGCGATAAGGGTGTAAAGTGTCCGGCGCATGACGAAGCTCCCTCCTTGTGGGTGAGGTCAGTCCAAATACGAAAGGTGAGAGCTTTCCTCCAAAAACAGGTCATTGAGGGAAGTCAGGGTTCCGTCTTCTTCCACTTGATACACCGAGGTAATTTGATCTTCTTCTGTGGTGATTTCCACAAAGCAGTGCCAGCAATACAGCTGATTGGTTCCCACTTTTCCCAGGTCGTGAGAATTGCAATTCGGACAACGAAGCATACTGATTTCCTTCCTTCAAGAATTGGCATCTTTGACTTCAATTTGGTCGGCGGGGGCAATCAACACATCTTCTCCCCAAATCAGCGGTTTTTTCGTTTTCAACCACTTTCTGCCGTCCCGAATGTCATTTAAGATGCCGTCAGAGAGTTCGTACCCTATCAGCGTCCCCATTTCTTCCAGAAAATAGACATTTTCCACCAAACCCATTTCATATCCGCTGCTGGTTAAAATGGTGCGTCCTTTTAATTTCTTGTCTCCCGAACAAATGCTCATCCAATTCTTGTTTTTCGGGTTGGCGGAAAATGGATGCTCGTTGTCCACTACGACGGCATCATTTCCGATGGAAACGATATGGTCCGTCGAAATAAACTTTCGCCTTTTAAACAAACCGCCGTCTTCCATCAAAATACCCCTGAACTGTTGCTCTTCATCAAACAGAAGATCACAGACGGTTCCCAACTTCTTGCCTGTTTCAAGATGGATGATGGAAAGCCCGATCACTTCCTGGGATTTGCGCAAGGATATCAGCCTCCCCCGCTACCCTTAGTATTGGCGGATCACCGTCGGAAATGCGGGGGACTTGTTACCAGTCTTCCTCAATCAAATCTTGAAGCCGGCTGTTTCGTTCCTCACCCCGTTGGTTTTTCAATCCCTCGACCAAGGCTTCCTTTTCCCCGCACATGATCAGATACGATTTGCTCCGGGTAATCCCCGTATAAATCAGATTCCGCTCCAGCATCCGGCGAAAAGCAAATAATACCGGAAACACCACAATCGGAAATTCGGATCCTTGCGCCTTATGGACGGAACAGGCATATGCCAGGGAAATTTGGCCCAATTGCGTCTTTTTATAAGGAACTTCCAACCGGTCGTACCGCACCCACAACACCGGCTGATCCCCGGAAGCCGTTTCGTCAATGGAGGTGATGATGCCCATATCCCCGTTATAAACCGGATGTTCCGTGTGATTGACAAGCTGCAACACTTTGTCTCCCAACCGAAACACCGTGTCTCCCCAAGCAATTTCTTTTTTTTGCGGGCCCGGGGGATTTAAAACGGCTTGAATCTCTTCGTTGATGCGGTTCACCCCGACGGGGCCTTTGTAAATCGGGGCCAGAACCTGGATGTCAAACAACGTGTACCCTTTTTTGACGGCATTGACGACGGTTTGCACTATGACGGACAGCGCTTGTTCTTTTTTGCACGAAAAAAAACGGCGGTCGGGCCGGGGCAACAACAAATCATCCGGAACCTCACCGTTTTTCACGGCATGCGCCAGCTCAATGATCGAAGAGCCTTCCTGTTGCCGGAAAATTTCCGTCAACTCGGCACGGGGAATTTCTTTCACCTGCAAGAGATGATGCAAAACCTGACCGGGTCCCACGGAAGGAAGCTGGTCTTGATCCCCGACCAAAATCACCTGCATCCCCTTTGGAATCGCCCGGAAAAGTGAATTGGCCAGCCAGATGTCGAGCATCGAAACCTCGTCCACAATTAACAAACTTCCTTCAATCGGATGATCGGCATGATGCTCAAAAAATTCTCCTTTCCATCCCAACAACCGGTGAATCGTCATTGCCGGAAGCCCCGTGGTTTCAGACATCCGCTTGGCGGCCCGCCCGGTGGGCGCAACCAGCCGGATGGGAAACGGCTTCTCCGTTCCTTTGTAATCCTCGGGATTGATGGAAATTTCATTCAGGCGGGAAAACAGCTGACAAATCCCTTGGATCACGGTGGTCTTCCCCGTTCCCGGCCCACCGGTCAAGATCATCAAGGAAGACAACATCGCCGTGATCAAGGCATCTCTCTGCTTTTCGGCATAACTGACTGACAACTCTTCTTCAATCTCCCCGATTTTTCCGTAAATGTCCGCCACCGAGTAATCCGGCTCAAACGGCTCCTCCAGCAATTGCTTGACCCGCATGGCAAGCCCGTATTCCGCGTAATACAACGAAGGCAGATAATAGCGGCCGTCTTCTAATATCAACCGGTCATCATCCAACAGATGCTCAATATAAAGCGTCCGTTTCTCTTCCGGAAACCATCGGACCGCCTCTTCCCCCAACAGATCATTGACCGCTTCGTTCAACTGTTCCCAAGTGGCGTAAACATGTCCCCGGGACAGAGAGGCTTCCTTGATCACATACAGCAACGCGGCTTGAAAACGCTCCGGCGCATCTTCGCTGAGCCCTTGTGCTTTGGCAATTTCATCGGCCCGCCGAAACCCGATTCCGTCAATTTCTTCAATCATCCGGTAGGGGTTTTCTTTCAGAATGGAGATGGTCTCATGTTTATATGTTTGAACGATCCGCAAGGCCAAGGCCGGGCCGATTCCGAATTGATACAAATAAACCAACGCTTGCTCCAGTCCCTGATGGTCATGAAGTTGCTCAGCGATTTTCCGGGCTTTTGCGGCCGAAATCCCTTTGATTTCCTCCAAACAACGGGGATCGTTTGCAATTTTGTCGAGCGCCTCCGTCCCCAAAAAATCAACGATTTTTTCTGCCGTCTTTTGCCCCACGCCGGAGAACAGCCCGCTGGAAAGATAACGGATGATGGCGTCTCTGGAGCGCGGAATCTCTTTTTGCACGCGATGGGCATACCATTGCCGGCCAAACTTGGGATGGTTTCTCCACTCTCCGTAGCAACAATAAACTTCTTCCTGATACGGGCGCAACATATTGCCGACCACGGTGATCTCCTCTTCCTCCACTTCCTCGGAAGCATCCGTCACCTTCAATATAAACACGCCATATCCGGTTTCCTCGTTATAAAAAATTTCCTGTTTGAAAACGCCTTTGACATAGCTTTCTTGAAACAGATCCAACTGTGTATTCATGACACTCACCCTGATTCATGCCTTAAAGAAAAGGACCTCAAACAAACATCTGAGGTCGCTTTTAAGAATTATCCCGTAAAATCTTCTTTCATTTCATCCATCACATATTCCATCGCACATTCGGGGGAGCAAAATTCCGCTTGCTCCTGCTCCGCATCCCAATCGATGCGGGACGGGTCAAACGGATTGTATTCGTGTTCGCAACAACGGCAGCGCTTGGTTTGCACTACTTGATCCAGCCCCTGTTCCAAGCGTCTTAAATGTTTTTTTTCCAACTTTAATACTTTGGCAATAAACTCCATAATTTGTTGTTTATTCTCAAAATACAACGGATCTTCTTTGGCATACGTGGTCGGATTCCACCACACCCACCGGCCGTCGGAAAGGTGGGCGACGTAAAAGTCTTCCACCACCCGCTCCGAAGCTTGTTCCAAACGTTGGTAGGAAGGAAAACCCAACTCGGCGGCCAAATTATCCATCAATGCACGGTCAATGTCGGCAAGCATGGTTTTCCAGTCAATGTTGTCCAATTCCTTTTCCCAATCTTCCATTTGATCAAGGGCATGCAAATTCAATGGTCTCCCTCCCTTTCTTTTTCCATTTGTTTCGATCTCCACCCTTGTCCATTCCTGCTTTTGCCGGTTTTTACACCGAAGTCAATCTCTCCACAACCGACGCTGTGATTTGCGCCGCCTGTCTCACTTCTTCTTCGGTATTTTCCCAGCCGAAACTGAAGCGAATGGCCGATTTTGTCACTTCATCCGGCAAATTCATCGCTTTCAAGACATGCGACACTTCCAGCGTTCCGGATGTACATGCCGAACCGCTCGCACACGCAATTCCTTCCAAATCGAAATTCATCAGTAACGTTTCGGAATCCGTACCGGGAAAACTAACATTGACAATGTGGGGAAGGCTCCGGTCGGGATCGCCGTTAATCACGTGACGGGTTCCGCGTTTTTGCAGCTCTTTCAAAAAGAGTTTCCGCAACCCTTCCATTTTTGCCCTGTGCTCCCGGCGTTTTTGGCCGGCGATTTCAGCTGCTTTTCCAAATCCGACGATTCCCAAAACGTTTTCCGTTCCGGCACGGCGCCTTCTTTCCTGGGCACCGCCAAAAAAGCGGGGAATCAGCGGAACCTCCGGTGCGAAATAAAGGGCACCCGCCCCTTTGGGACCGTTGATCTTATGGCTGGAGATGGTAACCAAATCCACGGGTAATGTTTTTACATCGATTTCTTCCACCCCGAATGCCTGCACCGCATCGGTATGAAAAAAAATCCCCCGTTCCCGGGCCCATTCGCCGATTTCCCAGACAGGCTGAAGGGTGCCCACTTCATTGTTTCCATACATGATGGAAACAAGAGCCGTATCCGGCCGGGTCGCCTCTTTCAAAGCTTCCAAATCCACAAGCCCTTTGGAATCCACCGGAAGATAAGTGACTTCAAACCCGTTCCGTTCCAAATAATGGCATGTATCCAAAACCGCATGGTGTTCAATTTGAGATGTGATCAAATGATTTCTGCCTTTTTTGCGTTCTGCCTCCATGACCCCGAACAAGGCCAGGTTATCTGCTTCAGTTCCGCCGCTGGTAAAGACAATCCGGCTGCTGTCGGCATTCAAGCTTTGTGCGATTTGATCACGTGCCCGATCCAGCGCGCTTCTCACTTCCCTGCCGTATTGGTGGATACTGGAGGGGTTCCCAAACGCATGATCCAAAAAAGGCAACATGGCTTCTTTCACTTTTGGATGGATCGGTGTTGTCGCTGCATGGTCTAAATAAATTGGCATTGATTTTCACCTTACCTGCTGAACTCTTTAAAAATCTATAATAAAAAGATACGCCTTTTCGCTTCTTTTTAAAAGTTTCTTCAGATATAAAACATATAACCGTCATGATTTCCGTCATCGGAATCATTGATCAATGAGGCCAGCGTGGTGCTGTCCAATTCTTTGACAATGGCATCCCGGACGCGTTTCCACAAGTTCCGCCTGGCAGGATCATCTTCTTCGGTGTATTCCACCAGGTTAATGGGGCCTTCCAAAACCCGGATGATGTCTCCGGCGGTGATCTCTTCGGGATCTTTTGCCAGTTTATATCCGCCGTAAGCTCCGCGTACACTCCGCACCAGACCGGCATTGCGCAGCGGGGCGATCAGCTGTTCCAAATAATGCTCCGATAACCCGTGGCGTTCAGCCACGCTTTTTAAAGGAACCGGCCCTTGTCCAAACCGTTTGGCCAGATCCATCATAATGGTTAAACCATATCGACCCTTGGTTGAAATTTTCAAGATTGCCACTCCTTTAACTTACTTAATCAAACATTTTATGGTTTTCATATGCCGTTTCCGGCTTCCCGACGTTTTTTCTTTTAACCGGATACAAAAATTTCCGATGCCCGTGTGCCAATCGCAAGAATGGATCGACAGTTCATTGTCAGTGTATCATAGCTTCATTCTCTTTTAGCAATCTTTTTTCCTGTACTTTTTGTTACATTCCGCTTGGAAAACGTTCTGTTTCCCTTTACTTTTCCTGAATTTATCATAAAAATAAAACGTAGATGATTGATCAGGAAAGGCGGAACCATATGGACTTGTTTGAATATGGATACCAACAAACCAAAAAGGAAAGCGAACCACTGGCAGCCCGGATGCGTCCCCGCCACATCGATGAAGTGATCGGACAACAACATATCATCGGACCGGGAAAACTGCTCCGGAGGATGATCGAAGCCGATCGCCTGTCTTCCATTATTCTATACGGACCGCCCGGCACGGGAAAAACGACCCTGGCGCATGTGATCGCCAACCACACGCAAGCTTACTTTGAACAACTGAATGCAGTGACCGCCGGCGTCAAAGATTTACGCCAAGTCATCTCGGAAGCCAAAGAACGGTTAACCATGCACGGCCGGCGTTCCGTCCTCTTCATTGACGAAATCCACCGCTTCAACCGCTCACAGCAGGATGCCCTGCTCCCGCACGTGGAGAACGGAACCATCATCCTGATCGGCGCAACGACCGAAAACCCGTCTTTTGAAGTGAATGCCGCGCTGCTTTCCCGTTCCCGCATGTTTATGTTGGAACCGCTGAAGGATTCCGAAATCCGGCAAATTCTGCTCCAAGCTTTACAGGACCCGGATCGGGGATACGGCAAGGAAAACATCCGCTTGGATGAAGAAGCGCTTCAGCATTTCGTCCGCGTGGCCGGCGGAGACAGCCGCAACGCTTTAAACGCGTTGGAACTCGCTGTCATGACCACTCCCCCTGACCAAGACGGGGTCCGCCACATCACGTTGGACATTGCCGAAGAATCCATTCAGAAAAAAGTGGTGCGTTACGATAAAAGCGGCGACAACCATTATGATACCATTTCCGCCTTTATCAAAAGCATGCGCGGTTCGGATCCGGATGCCGCGCTTTATTACCTGGCGAAAATGTTAAAGGCCGGGGAAGATCCCCGTTTCATCGCCCGCCGGATTTTGATCCATGCGGCCGAAGATGTCGGAATGGCCGATCCGCGCGCACTGTTGATCGCCTCAGCCGCTGCACACTCGGTGGACCTGGTGGGCCTGCCTGAAGCACAAATCCCCATGGCACAAGCGGTGATTTACATCGCCACCGCCCCGAAAAGCAATGCCGTGGTGAGGGGAATTCAAGAAGCCATGCAAGCTGTCGAGAACGAAAAAGACGGATCCGTTCCCCCGCATTTGCGCGATGCGCACTTCCACGGCGCCAAAGAACAAGGCAGAGGAAAAGGATATTTGTATCCGCACGACTATCCCCGCGGTTATGTGCGGCAAGATTATTTACCGGCGGAACATCGCGGGAAAACCTTTTACCATCCGACAACACACGGTTATGAGAAAAAATTGCAACTGTTTATGAACTGGATGAAGGAAACGCCCGGGGAATCCCAAAAATAAAATCAGGTACGGCTCGTACCTGATTCAATCTTTCCCCGTCAGCTTTCTTTCTTTTTAAATATTTTTTCTTCCCGGTCTTTTCGTTTCAGAGCAGCGATCCCGGCCAGTGCCAAAGCAAAGGGCACAAAAAAGTTAAATCCCCCGTCATAGGTCAAAATCTCAACCAAAGCATAAATCACCGCGATCACGAGCATCATGATCCCAAAATGTTTGATCTTCATTCCCCGGCTCCTTTTTTTCCAGATATTATCGATTGTTATGTAAAGATTCCAAGTCATCTAATTCATACAAAAAGATTGAATTTCTGTCAAGATGATTTCAAATTCTTACAAAAGTGATCCCTTCATGGAAGGGATATCTACCGTTCCACCTGTTTCCAAGGGTTTTCCTCATCGCCGTTTAACCCGGCCCCCGGTTGAATCCCCTGATTCTCTCTTTCCGCCACATAAACCCTGTCTTCATACCGGACATAATCTCCCGGTTGATAAACCCGGTCGGCTTGCCAAGGTTCAACGGGTCTTTCCTCTTCTTTGGGGTCCGGACTCGTGGTTTCCGGTTCATCTTTGTCGACCGGGTTCACCTTTGGCACCTGAACCGGTTCGGGGGTTTTTTCCACTTCTCTGGTTCTTTCCTCATGAATGTCGGCTTCGAATGTTTGGGTATCGGTGTCTTCTTCCGACGCTTGAGCCGCGGGCTCCGGTGCATGGAACGTCCGGGTGATCTCGGGAATCTCAGGAACATGCCGCACCACGACCCTTTCCGCAGACAACCCGTGGACAGCCTCTCTTTGATCTTCATTATCCATCAAACGTCCGGCACCCAGTCCCACAGCCAGCAAAATCACACACGTCCACACCAGCTTGTTGGGGATGCGTTGTTTCTTTCTGGAGGAAGGAAGCGGCGGCAAGGTCGATCCCGACACCTTCCGTGTAACCACTTTGATTTTCAATGAAAAATCCTCCTTATGTAGAGAATTTAGATCATAAATATGGAATCTTCGACATCGTTTAAATGAACCCTTTACTTTACCAACTATTTACTAAAAAAAACAAGAGTATCATTTATCTATTTGGTCATATTACCTAATGTTGACTCAGAAAGGAGGAAGAAATTATGAATCAATTTCAACATCAACAGGAAAATCAAACCATGAACCCCTCGGTTCCCCCTTCACTGAACCATGGTGCTCATGAAATAATGGATGTGCATGAACTTTTATCTTTTGGCATCAACACATTGAACCAATATACCATGATGGAACAGCAATGCACTTGCCAAGAGCTTCGCGATATCATCCGGCGGCAACATGACTTCATGACACAAGAATATAATACATTGCTTGAATGTTTCTCCACCGGTACCCCGCCTCAACAACCCACCGGAAAGTATGAAATGAAGCAAGGAAACAATGTGATTTACGGCTTGGAAGCCGGTACGCCCAAGAAGCCGATCCAATCCGCCAATGAATGGAACAACGAGAACATTTCCCAACAAATGATGGGGCTGATGAAAACCTCTGCCACCGAGAAAGCAAGAGCTGCCTGCGAAATCACCAATCCCGTGGTACGCCGCGTCGTTCAAGACAGCGTGGCCAACTGCCTGGAAATGGCGTACGAAATCTTCCTGTATCAAAACAAAAAAGGGTACTATCAGGTGCCTCAGCTCCCGGCCAATGTCATGCAACAAATGATCCAATCTTACCAACCGTCCAATGCCACGATGTCCTCTTCCCCCCAGGCACCGGTGCAATAAACGGGAAAACCGCTCCTTTCAAAGGGGCGGTTTGCATTTTTTGCAAAACAAAAGCCGCAAAGCATCGGTGGGGCGCTTTACGGTTCATCAGTGTCCTTTTTTTGTTTGGAACGTTCCATTTCTTCCACCAATGAATACACTTGCCGCCAGTTGGTGATCCGTTTTAAAGGCACCGGAAAGTCGCGATTGTAGACGGCATCGACGATCACCGTGGGCACCTGGCTTTTCACCAGTTTTTCCAAATGATCGGGAGCATCTTCGAAAAACAGCTCCACTCCCAATTCCTTGGCAACTTTTCCTTTATCTTGCGAATTCATGATCAGATTTTTTCCGTTATAGGGAAAGCCATGTTCTTTCAGCCACTTCCTGGTAACGCTTTCAATATTTTTCAAACCGGGTCGTGCGGTGATAAAATAAATCTGGTGTCCTTGGTCAGCCAAATCATTTAATACTTCCACAGCATGATTTAACGGAACACCCAGTTGGTAAATTTCTTCTTCCAGAGAACGCCACAGTTTTTGCCCTTCTTTCGGTGTCAAGCCATACGCTTTATCCAAATAGAAGTCTTGCACATCTTCCACTTTGACTTGTTGATTCAATTTCCGGTTGTAAATTTCCACAGCGGCACGGTGAGTATCTTTGATGGTATTATCGATATCCACACCAATAATCATGTTTTTCGCCTTCCTCTGCCATCCACACATAATAAAAAAGAGTCCCGTTATGCCGTGCTCCGTTTGTTTTGAACCTGCTCTCTCGCAGGTGGGTGTCCTGCATCCATGTTCGAAGGTCCACTCACATTGCGTGGCTTCCCCTAGCATGGATGACGCAGACTCCCTTTTCGTGGGTGTTGGCTCAAAACATCCCGGCGGACACGTACATCGCAGGACTCGTTTGGTTGCTTCTATATTACCAAAAATTTATAGATGCATCAAGCCAGAACGTCTTCTGCCTTCTTCTTTGGTTTGATTTGGATGTGCAGTTCATCCAACTGGCTTTCTTCAACCGGAGATGGCGCTTCGGTCAACAAGCAACTGGCTTGCGCGGTTTTCGGGAAGGCGATGCATTCCCTGAGATTGCTCCGTTTGGCCAGCAACATGACAATCCGGTCAAACCCGAAAGCAATTCCTCCGTGCGGCGGAGCCCCGTACTCGAAAGCTCTCAGCAAAAAGCCGAATTTTTCTTTGCTTTCTTCTTCGGTGATGCCCAACGCTTTAAACATTTTTTCCTGAATTTCACGTTGATAAATCCGTTGGCTTCCCCCGCCGATTTCATAACCGTTTAAAACCATGTCATAGGCTTTGGCCCGCACTTTGCCCGGTTCGGTTTCCAACAGATCGATGTCTTCTTCCACCGGCATCGTAAACGGATGATGCATCGCATAATAGCGTCCGTCTTCTTCCGAATACTCAAGCAGAGGGAAATCGACAATCCAGGCGAACCGGTATACATCCGGGTCGATCAAGCCCAGCTCCTGTCCCAGCAGCAACCGCAATTGCCCCAGCACATGAGCCACCACGGAGGGCCGGTCTGCGACAAAGAACAACAAATCTCCCGTCCCGGCACCGGTGATTTCCTGAATCCGGGCAATCTCTTCCTCCGTTAAAAACTTGACCACCGATCCTTTCACGCCGGACTCTTTAAAGGCCAACCATGCCAATCCTTTTGCCCCCAGTTCCTGAGCCTTGGTGCTCCAACCGTCGATTTCTTTCCGGCTCCAGCCGGCACACCCTTTGGCACAAATCGCTTTGACTTGCCCGCCGTTTTGGATGGTTTTGGCAAAGACTTGGAAAGAAGTGTTTTTCAAGGCTTCCGACAGATCGTTCAGCTCCATGCCAAAACGCAAATCCGGTTTATCCGATCCGTAGCGTTCCATGGCTTCCTGATAAGTGAGGCGCGGGAAAGGGGTTTCCACCTTGACCCCGATGGTCTCTTGGAACAATTCGGCCATCATTTGCTCCATCATCGACTGCAGTTCTTCGGCCGGCAAGAAGGAAGCTTCAATGTCGATTTGGGTAAATTCCGGTTGCCGGTCTGCACGCAGATCCTCATCCCGGAAACAACGGGCAAATTGGAAATACCGGTCCATGCCCGCCACCATGAACAACTGTTTAAACAATTGAGGCGATTGGGGAAGGGCATAAAATTCCCCTTCGTGCAAACGGCTCGGCACCAAATAATCGCGTGCCCCCTCCGGTGTGCTACGTGTGAGCATCGGGGTCTCCAATTCCATAAAGTGGTGCCGGTCCAAAAAGCGGCGAACCACTTGCATCGCTTTATGGCGAATTTGCATGGTGGTTTGCATGCCCGGGCGGCGGAGATCCAGATAACGGTATTTTAAGCGGATGGATTCATCCACTTCTTCATCATCGGCAATCATGAAAGGCGGGGTTTTGGCAGCATTAAACACGTGCACCTCTTTTGCGAGTACCTCGATTTCACCGGTTTCCATGTTGGGATTGACATTTTCCGGGTCGCGTTTGACCACTTCCCCGCGCACCGCCAAAACATACTCGCTTCGGATTTGGTCGGCAACCGCCGCCGCTTCCGCCGAAATCTCCGGATTAAACACAACCTGCACCAGCCCGGTGCGATCGCGCAAGTCGATAAAAATGAGACCGCCCAAGTCCCGGCGCTTTTGAACCCATCCATTTAACACAATCATTTTTCCGGTCAGTTCTTTGGTGCATTCGGAAACATAATGAGTACGGTAAACCTGTTCCACGCTTATCTCCTCCTGATGTTTGCTTTGATATATGGAATCAATTGTTCAAGCTCAATCGTTTCCTGTTCTCCGGAGTCCAGGTGTTTGACGTTGATTCTGCCTTGCTCCATTTCGTCTTCGCCCAAGATGACGGCAAAGCGGGCATTGCTCCGGTCCGCTGCTTTGAATTGCGCCTTCATTTTCCGGCCCAAATAGTCCTGATCAGCGGCGATTCCGGCTTCCCTCAATGCTTTCAGCCATTTCGCACCGGCTGTTTTTGCTTTTTCCCCAATGGTGATCAAATAACAATCGATGCCGTCTTCGACGGGTATTTCCACCTTTTGCTCCTCCAAAGCAAGAAGCACCCGCTCCAGCCCGATGCCAAAACCAAAACCGGGCATTTCCGGCCCGCCGAATTCTTCAACCAGCCCGTTATACCGGCCGCCTCCGCCGATGGTTCCCGCTTGCGCCCCCGGCACATCCACCATAAACTCAAATGCGGTGTGTGTGTAATAGTCCAGGCCACGCACCAGACGGTCATTGATCACATACGGGATTTTTAAAACATCCAAATACGACTTGACTTGCTCAAAATGCTGCCGGGCCGGCTCACTCAGATCGTCCAAAATCGACGGCGCCTCCATCGCAATCTCTTTGGTTTTCGGATCTTTGCTGTCCAAAATACGCAGAGGGTTTTTATACAAGCGTTCCCTGGCTTCTTTTGATAACGATTCCTTTACCGGCTCAAAATAATCGATCAGGCGCCTCCGGTACCGTTCCCGCGTTTCCTGATCACCCACGCTGTTGATTTCAACCCGGACATCTTTCAGTCCCAACGCTTGATAAAAATGCATCCCGAGCGCAATCACTTCCGCGTCCAACGCCGGATCCGCGCTTCCAAACACTTCCACCCCGAACTGGTGAAACTGGCGTCTCCTTCCGGCCTGGGGATTTTCATACCGGAACATCGGCCCGATATAATACCATTTCGTCGGTTGCGGATCGGCAAACACTTTCTTCTCCACAAAAGACCGGACCACTCCGGCCGTTCCTTCCGGACGAAGCGTTAACGCCCGTTCGCCGCGGTCATAAAAACTGTACATTTCTTTTTCAACGATATCGGTCGCTTCCCCCACCCCGCGTTGATAAATCTCCGTGTGTTCAAACAAAGGAGTGCGGATTTCCCGAAAACCGTAAAGGCGGCAAATCTTGCGCGCCGTTTCTTCCATCCATTGCCATTTCTCCACTTCACCCGGCAGAAGATCGTCCGTTCCGCGCGGAACAAAATATTTCGGCGATGCTTGATATTTCATGAACGCATTCCCTCCTAAACACCCGTTTTCCGTATTTACAAATTAAAAAATCTCCCGCCACTGACTTATTGTCAGGGACGAGAGATTGGTTTAACGATTCCCGTGGTGCCACCCTAGTTGGAAACTTTGAGTTTCCCGCTTTCATACTCGTTATCGCCGAGATACGTCTAAGTCTACTGGCCAACATTGGCGTTCGGTTAGATACTCCGGGTGTCTTTCACTGCCCCGTCACAAAGGGAATCTTCCAGCCTCAGGATTCCCCTCTCTGGTTGCTCGCCAGACAGTTACTTTTCCCATCATCGTGCAAATATCCATTTCAAGTTGATTTATCTTAAGATTTTAATGAGGGAGATTGCTTTTGTCAAGAAAAAGATCCATCTTTTTTCTTTTGCACTGTGTGATGAAATCGTGAATCATGGTATGGTAATGATGGACAGGAGGGATCATCATGAAAGTGTTCGTCATCCTGGGAAGCATCAACATGGCTCTTGCGGTGGCCATCGGGGCTTTTGGCGCTCACGGACTGGCTCCAAGGGTAACGGATAAAATGCTTCAAACTTGGGAAACAGGCGCTCATTATCACATCATTCATGCCCTTGCATTGATTGCCGTCGGCCTGTTGATGAGCAAAGCAGGCCAAGCTTCGTCATTAATGAACATCGGCGGCTGGCTCTTGTTTGCCGGCATCGTCATCTTTTCCGGAAGTTTGTATACGCTGGTCTTGACCAATGTAAGCAAATTCGGCATGATTACACCGATTGGCGGTGTCTGTTTCATTGTCGGATGGATCTTGGTTGCCGTTGCCACCGCCAAAATGGCCATCGAATAAGGACACGTTCCAAAAAAATCCCTGCCACTGAGGACAGTGACAGGGATTTTTTGTTCAGCCCCGCAACAGATTTTCCATATGCGAGACCACATTATCCACATGGAAACCATACTCTTTCATCACCCGGGATCCAGGCGCCGATGCACCGAAGCGATCGATGCCGATCACTGCGCCGTTGTCGCCGACATAATGATCCCATCCCATCGGATGAGCGGCTTCCACCGCAAGGCGTGCCTTGATGTTGGAAGGCAACACCGATTCGCGGTAATCCTCGGGCTGTGCGTCAAACAATTCACGGCAAGGCATGCTGACAACACGGACATGGATTCCTTTTTCAGCCAGTTTTTGTTGTGCCTCAACCGCCAGGCTCACTTCAGAACCGGTGGCCAGGATGATGCCTTCCGGTTTCCCGCCTTGGGCTTCGGACAAGACATAAGCCCCTCGTTCAATCACCGTGCGGTCTTTGTCCACTGTTCCTTCCAGAACCGGCAATCCTTGCCGCGTCAAAACAAGCGCAACAGGATGTTCTTTTTGGCTCAATGCATATGCCCAAGCGGCAACCGTTTCATTCGCATCCGCCGGACGGATCACCTTGAGTCCCGGAATCAGACGCAAAGACGGAACATGTTCCACCGGTTCATGTGTCGGTCCGTCTTCCCCGACTGCAATGCTGTCATGCGTAAAGACATAAACAACAGGCAGTTTGGACAAAGCGGCAAGACGGATGGACGGCCGCAAATAATCGGAGAAGACCAGGAAGGTTCCGCCATACGCCCGAACCCCGCCGTGGAGCAGCATTCCGTTTAAAGCCGCACCCATGGCATGTTCGCGCACACCGAACCAAATGTTTCTTCCCGAGTAATCTTCGGCATGGAACACGCCCTCTTCTTTCATCATGGTATTGTTGGACGAAGCCAGATCCGCTGATCCGCCGATCAATTCCGGAACCGCTTTGGCCAGGGCCTGCAACGCTTGACCGGAGGCGGCCCGGGTGGCGAGCGGCTTGTCCTCTGTGGTAAACTTCGGCAATTGTTGTTCCCAATCTGCCGGCAGTTCCCCTCTCATCACCCGGTGGAACTCCCGTGCCAGTTCCGGGTGTTTGGCTTCATACTGTTTCAACAAGTCTTGCCATGCCGCTTCCGATTCACCAAGTTTGGAAGCGAGATCATCAAAGTATTTCCGCACTTCCGCCGGAACCGTAAAAGGTTCTTCATAAGGCCAGCCGTATTCTTTTTTCACCGCCTCTACTTCGTCTTTGCCGAGTGGTTTTCCATGGACTTCGGAAGTGCCGGCCCGGTTGGGGCTTCCATACCCGATGATCGTGCGCACTTCAATCAAAGTCGGGCGGTCGGTCACTTTTTGCGCTTCTTCAATCGCTTTGCCGATGGCATCCAGATCATTTCCGTCTTCCACCAGGAGATAATGCCAGCCGTAAGATTCATAGCGTTTTTTCACACTTTCGGTAAAGGCGTGGGCCAATTCTCCATCCAGGGAAATATCGTTGGAGTCATACAGGGCGATCAATTTGCCCAAACGCAAATGTCCCGCCAGCGATGCAGCTTCCGCCGAAACCCCTTCCATCAGATCGCCGTCGCTGCATAATACATAGGTGTAATGGTCCACGACATTCAAACCGTCACGGTTGAAACGTGCGGCCAAATGCGCTTCCGCCATCGCCATCCCGACCGCCGTGGAAATCCCTTGTCCGAGCGGGCCTGTGGTCGCTTCCACCCCGGGGGTGTAATTGGCTTCCGGATGTCCCGGCGTTAAACTTCCCCACTGGCGGAAATTTTTCAGATCATCGATGGAAAGCGGATATCCGAACAAATGCAGGAGACTGTACAGCAAGGCACTGCCATGACCGGCAGACAACACAAACCGGTCGCGGTTGAACCATTTCGGATTTTTCGGATTGTGTTTCATATATTTTGCCCAAAGTTCGTAGGCCATCGGGGCTGCTCCCATCGGCAATCCCGGATGTCCTGAATTTGCTTCTTCAATTTGATCAATCGACAACATACGAATGGTGTTAACAGCTAATTGATCCACGTTGGACACTATGTATCCTCCTTTTTCATCTGACTGATTACTCAGCGGGTATTATAACATATCTGTCTCTTTTAGGATGCTTCTTTGCTCTCCAAAATAAAAGTGACCGGCCCGTCGTTGGTGAAAGAAACTTCCATCATCGCGCCAAAAACGCCGGTTTCGACCGGCACCCCGTAACTTCTCAAAATTTCATTAAAGCGCCGGTACAACGGTTCTGCCACTTCCGGTTTGGCCGAGCGCATGAAATTGGGGCGCCGGCCCTTCCGGCAGTCCCCGTACAATGTAAACTGGGATACCGAAAGGATAGCACCCTTCACATCCAGCAATGAGTGATTCATTTTCCCGCTCTCGTCCTCAAAAATCCGGAGATGGACCGCCTTGTCGGCCAAATAGCGCAAATCCTCTTCCGTATCCCCTTCTTTAAAGCCGACAAGGAGCAGGAGCCCGTGATCAATGGCTCCCGTCACCTCTCCATCCACGGTCACACTGGCATTTTTCACCCGCTGCAAAACCACCTTCATGCCTGACACCGTCCTTTGCTTTCATTGAATAATCCGACGAACGCTGTAAATGTCGCGAACTCCTTTGACCCGTTCCACCACGGATTTCAAGTGATTGATGTTTTGGATTCCCACCCGGATGTGGATGGAAGCGATGCCGCGCCGGTCCCCCTTGGCACTGACGGCCGACAAACTGGTCTGGGTGTCGCTGATGACCTGGAGCACTTCATTCAACAATCCTTGCCGGTCAAATCCGGAGACCTCGATGTCGACCTGATAATGTTGGGAAGTTTGGCTGTCCCATTCCACTTCGATTCTACGCTCTTTCGGGACATTATTCAGGTTGGGGCAATCGGCCCGGTGGACCGTGACCCCGCGCCCTTGTGTCACATATCCGGCAATATCGTCCCCGGGAACGGGATTGCAACATCGGGACAAGCGAATAAGCAGATTGTCGACACCCTTGACCCGGACTCCCTGATCCGCCTTATGGTTTCGGTGACGCATCGTTTTCACGTCCGGCAGAATAACCGGTTGTTCTTCCTCTTTGAGACCGTCTGTTAACCGGTTCACAACCTGTGCGGTGGTGATCCCCCCGTATCCGACGGCCGCAAACAAGTCATCCGGATCCTGAAAATTAAATTTCCGGGTCACTTCTTGAATGCGTTCATTGGTTAATACTTCGCTCACTTTAAAATCATGTTTTTTCAGCAGCGCTTCCACCATCTCGCGGCCTTTGGCAATGCTCTCTTCCCGTCTTTGCTTTTTGAACCAGCTGCGGATTTTATTGCGTGCATTGGAGGATTTGACGATTTTGAGCCAATCCTGGCTGGGGCCGTAACTGTGCTTGGAAGTAAGGATCTCGACAATGTCTCCCGTGTGAAGCTGATAATCCAAGGGGACAATCTTTCCGTTCACCTTTGCCCCGATGCACATATTGCCGATATCCGTATGAATCCGGTAGGCAAAATCGAGCGGAACCGAGCCTTGCGGCAACTCAATCACATCCCCTTTGGGGGTAAACACAAAGACCGAATCCGAAAACCAATCCACCTTCAGGCTTTCCACAAACTCCAGCGCATCTTTCGTTTCTTGCTGAAGCTCCATCATTTCACGGAACCATTTGAGCTTTTCTTCAAACTTGCTGTTTTCAATGGTGCTTCCCTCTTTATAAGCCCAATGGGCCGCAATCCCGTATTCAGCCGTCCGATGCATTTTCATGGTGCGGATTTGCACCTCGATCGGCTCCCCTTTGGGACCAATCACCGTCGTGTGCAACGATTGATACATATTGGCTTTCGGCATGGCAATGTAATCTTTGAAACGGCCGGGCATCGGCTTCCAAATCGTATGAATGATTCCCAACACCGTGTAACAATCCCGAACCGTGTTGACGATGACCCGCACCGCCATCAAATCATATATCTCATTGAATTCTTTGTTTTGCGTCACCATCTTGCGATAAATGCTGTATATATGCTTCGGGCGCCCGGAAATATCCAGCACCGGGACATCCGAACCTTCCAGGCGTTCGGACAACGTCGAAATGATTTCATCCAGATATTGTTCGCGTTCCGCCCTTTTTTTCTTCATCAGATGCACGATCCGGTAATATTGTTGCGGGTTCAAATAACGGAGAGCGGTGTCCTCCAATTCCCATTTGATCTTGGAAATCCCGAGCCGGTGAGCAAGCGGGGCGTAAATTTCCAGCGTTTCCCTGGACTTTTCCCTTTGTTTCTTTTCGGGCATGTATTTTAACGTTCTCATGTTATGGAGACGGTCTGCCAACTTGATCAAAATCACGCGAATGTCTTTGGCCATGGCCACAAACATTTTCCGGTGGTTTTCAGCTTGATGCTCCTGATTCGACTTGAATTTCATGCGTTTGCGCAACTTGGTCAGACCATCCACCAGTTTCCCGACAGCAGGCCCGAATTTTTCTTCCACTTCTTCCAAAGTGACACTGGTGTCTTCCACCACATCATGCAGCAGGGCGGCGATCAGTGTCGTTAAATCCATCTTCAGTTCCGCCAAAATGATGGCCACTTCCACCGGATGATGAATATAAGGCTCTCCGGATTTCCGGGTTTGTCCCTCATGCGCTTTGGCGGCAAATTCATAAGCCGCCTTCAGGCACATCACATCTTCTTTCGATAAATACGATTCTGCAATGTCGACTAATGCATCGATCGGCATTCCTCTCACATCCGTACAAAAAATAAGTTTTCCTTCTATTATCACTCAATGGTCTTTGAAAGTAAAGGGAAATGCAGATATAGGAAATAAACCGATCGGTGATCCCAATCGGTTTATTTATGCCGGCGGATCCGGAACATCCCGGACCGGCCCCATCCTCCGGTCTGGCTGCGGATATATAAACTGATGACGGTCAAAATGACAGCGGCGACCGTAATCATCCCGTACCGCAAATATTCTTCTGTCACATACATCATGATGGGCGCGATGACCACAGTGCCATAGATGGTGCACTCCACGCTCACAATCAGCATACGCAACACTTTATACAGATAATCACGCAGATCCAACCGGGTCGGTGAAAATAACTCACGAAACAACAAAACAACGAGCCCAATCATCCAAATCACTACTGCGATCAACAATATGATCGAAAATCCCGTGATAAATGATGTGAATCCTTCCTGAAATGATTCCACGCGCGTCCTCTCTCCTTAATAAAAAAATTCAAACATAATCTTTTAACAATAATAATGCAATCTCCTGTTTCCTGCAATTCCATCAGTTGAAATCAGGTTCCCGAATAAAATCCGTTGAAAATGACAGGTTAAGATTATCTGTTACCATATGGAGGTGAGCAAATGAAAGAAGAACCAATAAAACAAGACAAAATGAAAAAACCAAAAGCCCGGCGCGATCAGGAACAAACCGAATTTGCATCCGAGTTTTTTGAGGATGAATCCACCCGGAAAGTCATGAGTGCCATCCAGGAAATGTACAGCCAATCCGGACCAGAGGATGTCGAACGCACCAAGTAACCGGGTCCGCTCAGAAAGCCCCATGCATTTTCATGGGGCTTTTTTAGATTTTTATTTTTATTTGCACTCCCATTCAAAATCGAATAAACTTTTCTTATGAAACCAATCGGCAAATATATTCCATTTTTTCCTATATGTATCTTGTTTAATCGCACGGATTGCTTCACTGGAAATATATTCGATGAAATTTTTTGTTAATTTTTACTTTTCTCCCCTACGAACGGAGGATGTTTTATGTTAAGAAGTACCAAAAGCACTCTCTATGAACGCCTGGGCGGAGAACAGGCCATTGCAGCAGTGATTGCGGAATTTTTCAACCGGATGATGCAGGATGACCGGGTCAACCATCATTTTATCGGTGTCAACATCGAACAATTGCGGCAGAAACAAATCACCAACTTCATGAGCTATGCCATAAGCGGGACCCCGCTCTACGACAAAGCAACCCTGAGAGAAGCCCATACCGGTTTGAACATCACCTCGGAAGAATATGAAATCGCCATCAAACATTTAAACAGTTCGCTGAGGAAATACAATGTGGGTCTGGGTGATATCGCCAAAATCGAGGCATTTCTGCGCAGTGTAAAGCCACATATCATTAATAAATAACAGGGAAGCGGCACCGGCCGCTTCCCTGTTATTTATGTTAAGAATCCTCTTATTCAATTTCAATGATTTTAAACTGAATGGTTCCGGACGGAGTGGAAACATTGACGATTTCGCCCACTTTTTTGCCGATCAACTCTTTCCCGATCGGGGATTCATTGGAAATTTTGAAAGAAGCAGGGTCGGATTCGGCGCTTCCCACAATCGTATAGGTCTCGCGATCCCCGTCCGGCTGTTCTTCAATCGTCACTTTGCTTCCCACGTTCACCACGTTTTTATCCTGATTGGCCGCATCAATGATTTTTGCGTTGCGGATCATGTTTTCAAGCGTAATGATACGGGACTCCACAAAAGCTTGTTCTTCTTTGGCTGCGTCATATTCGGAGTTTTCGCTCAGGTCCCCTTGGGCAATGGCTTCTTTTAACCGTTGGGCGACTTGTTGGCGCTTTTCCGTTCTTAAATATTCCAGCTCTTCTTTTACCTTTTCGAGCCCTTCTTCTGTCAAATAAACTTCTTTATTTTGCGACATGCTAACTCATCCTCCTTTAATACAACACAAGCTCTTCTCATCGCTTGTGTTCCCCGGCGATCCACCGCCAGTCTTCTGATCCCATTCTCTTATTCACAAGCATTTTATGAAGTTTCAATCCCGTCAAACGGTGGTTGTAAGCGATTTCACCTTGCGATTCAACGCTGAACTTGATTGGCCGAAGCCAAGAATCAAACCACGAAATTAAACTGAGGAATATATTAACACATTTTATTTCTTCCTCCAAGTAAAGAACCAAACTTTTTTCTTTTAGCCACCACCTTGTCAAAATTACCCGTAAAGCTCTTCCCAGACCCGGGTGTTGACAACATGCGGCGGACGCCTCCCTTTAAAGAAGCAGATCAAGTTTTCCACGGCCAAGCGGGCCATCGCTTCTCTCGTTTCGACGGTGGCACTTCCCATATGGGGAGCCAGCACAACGTTTTCCATTTCTTTGAGCTCTGCCGGAACTTCCGGTTCCCTTTCGTAAACATCCAGCGCCGCTCCGGCAATTTCTTGATTCCGCAACGCTTCGGCCAATGCCCGTTCATCCACCAGAGAACCTCGTGCGGTATTAATGAGATACGCACTTTTTTTCATTTTTTTCAGCGCCTGTCGCCCGATCAAGCGGTGCGTCTCCGGAGTGTAAGGGGCGTGCAGCGAAACGAAATCGGCTTCTTCCAGCAGATCAAAAAATGAACTCCACCGGACCCCCAGCTTCTGCTCTTCTTCAGAAGACAAGCGTGTGCGTGAGTGATAGATCACATTCATATGAAAAGCCCGCGCCCGATATGCCACGGCTTGGCCGATTCGCCCCATACCGATGATTCCCAGGGTTTTTCCGGTCACCTCCGTCCCCAGCAAAAACCCGGGTTCCCATCCCTTCCATTCCCCGAACCGGACCAACCGGTCTCCTTCCGACACACGGCGGGCCACATCAAGCAACAGTGCCCACGTCAAATCCGCGGTTGCATCGGTCAACACACCCGGCGTGTTCGTCACGATGACCCCGGACGATGTCGCAGCTTCCAAATCAATATTGTTGTATCCAACCCCATAGTTGCTGATGATTTTTAACCGGGGGCAAGCATCCATCACCTCTGAATTAATTTCATCGGACACCGTACATAAAAGGGCATCTTTATCCTTGGCGAATTGCATGATTTCCGACTGTGTCAATTGCCGGTTCATCGGATTCAGTTCCACTTCCATATACTCTTTTAATTTGGATAAATAATGTTGGTTGATCAAACTTGTAACAAAAACACGGTGACCCAATGATCTTCCTCCTGTTCATCATGCAAAGGTACCATAACTGCATTTTCAATCTCTATAATATTCGACCAATAAACCTTTTTTCCCTGCTAATCTTTCCAAGAATCCCCGAAATATTTTCCGTTTTCTTCCATGCGTCCACACCCTCCCTGTGAGCAACAATGATATAATAATAACAGAATACTCTGACTCCATACAGGGGGAATTCAATGAAAGAAATCCTGAACATGGATGCAACGATCTTGTCCAGGGAATTAAAAA
This sequence comes from Thermoactinomyces sp. FSL K6-2592, assembly GCF_038006465.1. Taxonomy (NCBI): domain Bacteria; kingdom Bacillati; phylum Bacillota; class Bacilli; order Caryophanales; family Thermoactinomycetaceae; genus Thermoactinomyces; species Thermoactinomyces sp. FSL K6-2592. The sequence goes on along the minus strand of NZ_JBBOVH010000001.1, from coordinate 882,869 downwards.
AGGGAACCTGGGATGTGGAAGAGGTTTTGCGAACTTATTATCACCACATTCAAAAAATCAATCCGCATTTGAATGCCGTTGTTGAAACCCGGTGGGATGACGCGTTGAAAGAAGCCCGGGAAATCAAGAGTCAAGGTTTGAAAGGGCGGTTGGCCGGTGTCCCGGTCAGCATGAAAGAATCTTTTTTCGTCAAAGGAACGGTCACCTCAGGAGGCCTTCCCCGCCATGCTTCCGCTCCCCGGCCGTGCGATGCCGAAGTTGTCCGGCGTTTGAAAAAAGAAGGAGCCATTATCCTTACCAAAACCAACACACCTTCACTCTGCTTCTGCCAAGAAACCGATAATCTTCTTTATGGCCGCACCAATAACCCGTGGAATTTGTCCAGGTCATGCGGGGGATCCAGCGGAGGGGAAGGTGCACTGATTGCCGCGGGCGGAGCTGCGGTCGGCATCGGAGCCGACATCGGGGGATCCATCCGGTTTCCGGCCCATTTCAATGGAGTGATCGGTTTCAAGTCCGGTATGAATCAAGTGCCGGATGAAGGATTGTTTCCAAAGCTGGCTCATCCCTTGCAGCAAAATATGCTGGGAATCGGCGCCCTTTCCAAATCCGTCGCCGATGCCCAATTGATCCATGAAATTATCGCCGGAAAACCGTCTCCAAGCCAAAATCTCTCCGAGTACACCCTGTCGGTGCCTGATCTTTGTTTTTTCACTCCTGTCAACACTACAACCAGGCAACTGTATGACCAAATCCATTCCTTTTTAAAACAAGATTTCCCCATCGACCGGACCCTCCCGCCTCACTTTTCGGACTCGACACAAACGTGGTTTTGGATCATGACTTTTGACGGCGCCCGATCCTTTCTCCAGCAGACCGAGTTTGACCATATCGGACAAGTGTTTTGGGATTGGCTCAAATCCAAAACCGGCCTCAAGCCCCGTTATCACCACTATTTGACCTGGGCTCTTTTGGCCGCTGAATTTCTCAAACCCTCCCCCCGGGAATGGAAAGACTTGCTCATCCGGTGGAAAAAAACGAAAATGGAAGTGTATGATTTTCTAAAACAACGCATCTTGGTTTTGCCTGTTTATCACAGCCCGGCCCTGAAGCATGGTGAACTTTACCGCGAACTCTTTTCCATCCGGAAAACGATTTTTAAATACCTGCAGTTTATCACGTATGCCAACACATACGGACTGTGTTCCCTCACCATTCCCATCGGGGAAAGTGAAGAACACCTGCCAGTTGCTTATCAGCTGGTGACCATCCCTGGACAGGAAGATGCTTTGTTCCGGCTGGGTACGGAGCTGGAAACCCGTTTTCGAGGCTATCGTCGGGCCACACACTATGATTCTTAAGCAGCAAAGGAAGTGTTTTCATATGAAACCCATTCAGACGGGACTGATCGGCTTTGGTTTTTCCGGGTCCACTTTTCATGCGCCGGTCATTCAGGCCGTACCGGCCCTGAAATTGACCAAAGTCCTTTCTTCCAAACCCGAAGTGGTCAAACAATCGCTCCCGGAAGCAGAAATTACCGGAACATTGGAGGAGATGCTCAACGATCCCGAATTGGAACTGGTCATTATCACATCCCCCAATGAAACCCATTATCCCTATGCCAAAGAAGCGCTGGCGGCCGGCAAACATGTGGTGGTGGAAAAACCTTTTGTCATTCGCACCGAAGAAGCCGATGAACTGATTCAACTCGCCCGAAAGCAAAACCGCATCTTAAGCGTCTACCAAAACCGTCGTTTTGACAGCGATTTTTTGACCGTCCAAAAATGCCTGAGTCAAGAATTGATCGGAACGGTTCACACTTATCATGCCCATTTTCACCGGTTCCGCCCGCAAGTCAAAGACCGGTGGCGCGAATGGGATCTTCCCGGCTCCGGATTGCTCTATGACTTGGGTTCCCATTTGGTCGATCAGGCATTGGTCTTATTCGGGTTGCCTCAATTCGTATCCGCGGAGTTGTTCAAACAACGCCCGCAGGCGCAAACCACGGACGCCTTTCACCTGGTTCTCGGCTATGAATCCGGTTTGAGGGTCCGGCTGGAAGCCGGCTGTCTGGTGAAATCGCCGGGTCCCCGTTACGAAATACACGGAAGGCAGGGAACTTTGATTAAATACGGGATGGATCCGCAAGAAGAGCAATTGAAAAACGGCCTGACCCCCCATGCCCCCGAATGGGGCAAAGAATGTCCGGAACACTATTTAAAAGCGGTTTACGAAAAGGACGGATTGGAAATTTCGGCGACCATTCCTTCTCTTGCCGGCTGCTATGAAATGTATTATCAAAAGCTGGCCGAAGCCATCCGCACCGGCTCCCGGCCGCCCGTGACCGCCGAAGAAGCCCGTGAAACCATCCGCATCATTGAAGCCGTCATCCAAAGCCACCGGGAAGGCCGGCGGATTGATTTGTAAACGTAGGCGACCGACAAAAAAACCGCAGAAGCAGGGAACCCTCTTCCCCGCTTCCGCGGTTTTTATCTTGTCAATCTCCGGATCCATTTCAAACCGCTTCTCACATAAGGATAACGTAAAGCCATATCAAACCGCGTGGTTTGTTTTATCATTCCCTTCTGGTGGGAGAAACAATCAAAACTGTATTTACCGTGATACCTTCCGATCCCGCTGGGGCCCACTCCCCCGAAGGGCAGATGCGGGGTTCCGACATGCATCAGCGTGTCATTGACGCATCCCCCGCCGAAAGGCAAGGAAGCAATCACTTTTTCCTGCACGTTTTTGTTTTCTGCAAACACATAGAGTGCAAGCGGTTTCGGTTTCTGCCGGATGGTTTGGATCACTTCTTCCAGCTTGCAATAGGTCAACACCGGCAAGACCGGGCCGAAAATTTCTTCCTGCATGACGGGATCTTCCCAAGAAACGGGATCCAGGATGGTCGGTTCAATCTTAAGCGACTTTGGATCGCTTTTGCCGCCAACGACAATACGGTCCGGTGCCAGAAAGGACTGCAACCGATGGAAATGCTTTTCGGACACAATCCGTGTATAATCCGGATTTTCCAGCGGATTCTCCCCGTAAAAACGCTTGATCTCCTCTTTCATCCGATTCAAAAGGGCCTCTTTGATCTCTTCTGGAACATACACATAGTCCGGCGCCACACAAGTTTGCCCGGCATTGGTAAACTTGCCCCAGACAATCCGGCGGGCAGTCAACTCCAGATTACAGTCTGGACTGACAATCACCGGGCTTTTGCCGCCCAGCTCCAAGGTCACCGGGGTCAATGATTTGGCTGCACTCTCCATGACGGATCGGCCGACGGCCACACTCCCCGTGAAGAAAATATGGTCAAAAGGCTCCCGGATCAATGCTTGGGCTGTTTCCGCCTCCCCTTCGACCACAGCCACATATTCCGGATCAAATATTCCTTCAATCATTTGCTTTAATACTTTGGAGGTATGCGGGGTATATTCCGACGGTTTGATCACGGCACAATTCCCGGCCGCAACGGCACCCGTCAACGGGCACAAAATCAATTGAACCGGATAATTCCACGGACCAATAATCAAATTGACGCCATAAGGTTCCGGATAAACATAACTCCGGGCGCCGAATAAAACCAGCGGAGTTTTGACCCTGCGCCGCTTTGCCCACTTGCGCAAATTCTTTTTCATCCATTTGATTTCTTCTTTGATCACCATAATTTCCATCACATAGGCTTCATACTCCGACTTGTTTAAATCTCTTTTCAATGCCGTCAGGATATCCGGCTCATACCTTTTCACCGCATCCAGCAGTTTTTGCAAGTTGTTCAACCGAAACGAAAGCTCCCTGGTTTTCCCACTGTAAAAAAAAGCTTTTTGCCTCCGGACCAATTCGGACAAATCCATCCGTTTCCCCTCCCTTTTTCCGGTTACACGAAAATGCCAAACCGTTCCTTGCATGCCTTTCGCAATTGCTCCTGATATTCCCGACTCAACCTTCCGGCTCCCCGCATGATTTCTTTCAAGTATGACGGATGCGGGCAAACCTCTTTGCTTTCTTTCTTCACCACCGTGTAAGTCATCGCCATCTTCTTTTTCCCCTGATGGCAGACATTCACTTGGATCCGCTTGTATCGCCCGCGGCTCACCCCTTCCCGTTCATCCAGATCCGGCAGTGCCTTCGGGTTCAACTGATACAGGATCCCTTCCACTGTTTCACCCGGAGACCAAAGAATATCCGCAACCCCTCCTTTCCGGTTCGGGCTGTACAAGGTAAAAGCCAACCGAAAATCCGGCAAAACGGCTCTGCCCATGAGTTTATACCCGTTTTCGCCCACTGTCCGCTTGAAACTCAATTCATCCATGCACGAACCGTAAGCAAAGTAAAGGATCAATCCGGCCCCCCTCCCTTGCTTTCTTTTATTGTATCAAATCAAAAATAATTGATATATTCAGAAATGTTAAATCCATTGAGGATGTCCTGTCTTTCACATCCTCCGGGCGTGGTTTTCCACGCGCTTTGGTACCGGAATCTTTCGCATCGCCCACCATGCAAAAATCGGGACAAAGCTGATGGCTAAAACAAACCACCGGATCGACGAAAGGGACGTCGAATATTGAACCCATCCCACAAACAACAAAACACCGGCTATGCGTCCCAAATTTAATGCCATTTCCCTGGAAACCACATATTCCACCCGGTACTTGGCGGTTTCCCTGGATTGACCGATCACATCAAAGACAACGGAAGTCATCGGGGACAGGTATAAAGGATAAAACAGGGAAACGATCACCCCCAGGATCCAGATCGTCCATTCATTGGTTTGAAAAACAAACGGCACCGCAGCCAATCCCATCATCCAGGCGCCGACCAGCATGTAACGGTTTCGCAAATCCGGCCTCAGATAGCGACTGACAATAAAGAAGGAAAGACAGGACATCGCGGAGGAAACCGTGTAGAAACTTCCCAGCGCCAATTCACTCTTCACAATGACAAAAAAGAGCAAACCAAGCAAAAAAGCAAAAACCCCTTCGCGAAACCCCTGGCCGATCATGGCCAAATTCACCCAAAACCAATCCGTATCCCGATCCCGTGCCAAAGCTAAAACCGAGTGCAATTGATAGTTTCCCCGGGCTTTTCGGGAACGGAAAAAAAAGCTGGCCAAAACGGCGCATAAAAAGATGATCAACGAAATGCCAAAAATCAGCCGGTATCCCTTCAGCTCCCCCATCTGACTGATCAGGAACCCGGATACAAAAGGGGCCACGATTCCTCCCACGGATGTGCAGAAACCGTGAAGGCCGTTAAAAATATCCCGGTTCTCCTTTTCCGTGATCTCGAAATACATTACATGGAAAGCCAGCCAATAAAAACCGGAACCCATCCCCAAGATGACACCGAGCGCGGCGAACCAGTCAACCGACCGGGCGCCCAACCACCATACACTGAGATAAAAAAAGGCCAGAACCGCAACCCCCAACCGGATCGCCATCACCCGGTCCCGTTTTTTGATCAGCCAGCCTCCCAGCGCAAAAGTGACCGCAGTCGTCAAGTACTGGATGAGATTAAACATGCTGATGAAAACCCAATCTTCTTCCATTTTAAAGAGGTATACATTCACAAAAGTGCTGGACAGAGAAGTGGCCATAAAAAAAAGGGTGCTGGTCAACAAAAGAAGCCATGCTTCCCGGTCCATCCGGTCCATGTTTAAGATTTGCATCACCCATCACCGGTATTAGCTTATCCAAGCCCGGATTTTTTACCACAAAACAAAAAAGGACAGACTTTTTCCGCCTGTCCCGAAATCCTTAAAAACCACTCTTGTTTCGTGCTGTGAATTGTTTGATTTGAATAATCACCATGGCCATGACAAACCCCGCAAGCAAAGCCAAAATATGCGCAAACAAAAATGCATGGTCCAAAGCCAGGCTCAAAACAATCAACAAGATCATGGCTCTTCCGAATAAGGGATGAATGATGCCACGCAAAAGCAGATATAAGTAAACCCCCATTAAGCCAAAAACAGCTTCCGTCGCACCTGTATAAATCCCTTGGAAATCCATCCAGCAAATTCCCCAGTTGCCGATCATGCCAGTCACCAAAAAGAGAAGCAAAAAAACACTTCTTCCAAACAGCCATTCCAACTGCGGAGCCAACAAATAAATGGTAAAAGACACCATCAGCCATTGGAAAAGGTTCACATGCAAAAACAAAGAAAAAAGCAATCGCCAAAATTCCCCTTCTTCCACACGCCATTGCACAATGGCTCCAAACTGAACCCATTGCATCGGGTGATGCTGATGGCCCGATATCAAAAAAAAGAAAAACACGATGGCTTGAATGATTAAAATGCTGGTCACCACTGGAAACATACGCGGAAACTGATGCAAGGGGATGATGACGCGTCTATGGTTCAATGGCCTCCCCTCCGTTTTTTATAATCCGTGCCACGGCTTGTCCCATTTGGACTTTTGCACCCGGGACACAATAATTCATCCAGTCGATCTGATTGGGTTCAAACAACAGGATGACGGTGGATCCGAATTCAAACCAACCCAATTCCTCGCCTTTTTTAAAGGAAAAAGCCGGATCGTACGTTTGGAAAGATTCCTTTTTCGCCTTCTGGTTGGTGGCAATATTCCGGTCGTAGGAAACTTTGATGCTCCCCACGTTGGTTGCGCCAACTTTGACCATCGCCACTTTTCCGCAATCCATGGAATCAATGTAAGAAATCAAACGCTCATTTATAACAAAAATGCCTTTCATACAATTTACCACCATCGGATTCACCGGATACAATTCGCCGGGCAAATGAGTACAAGCGTGAATTTTGCCGTCCAACGGCATATGAAAGCGATGGTAATCGCTCGGACTCAGATAAATGGTCATAAAACGACCGCCAAAAAAAGACTCGACATATTTTTTCTGATGTCCCAGCAACTCTTCCAAAGAATAAGTGATTCCTTTGGCCTGAAACAACTTTCCTTCTGTTATCTCACCAACCTGCGAAATCGTACCATCCACGGGACTGATGATCAAATGATCTTCTCGGGCAACCGGCCGCATATCCGGCCGCAATTCCCGGATAAAAAAGGCAAGCAGATTTTCAAATTCGTGAACAGGCTTTTTTACAGGTGTGAGATCGACTCGAAAATACCGGATGTAGATGGGAATCAACCTGCGGCTCCACGGCTGCCGGGCAAGCTTCCCCATCCACCGGGATATGGTTCTTTTCGGAAGATATTTCAAAACCCATTGTAAATATCTCTGTTTCATGTGCGCCTCCTATGGGTTCATTCAATTTCAAACGAACAGGAAAAAAACGGTAAACATAATTGCTCCATAAGGGGACACCATAGTTAACGGGAGGTGAACGAATGATGAACAACAAAAACTTTGGACCGCAAGAATCCAAAACCAATGCACAACAAGTTCGTCAGCAAAATCAGCAATCCGCTCAACGTCAAACCGGTAAATATGGTACCGAGTTTGCTTCTCAAGCTGGTGCAGCTCAACAACAACAACAGCAACAACAAGCTCGCCAAGCTCAACGCCAAGGGCAACAAGCTGGTAAATTCGGAACTGAGTTTGCTTCCGAAACCAATGCACAACAAGTTCGTCAACAAAATCAGCAATCTCAAGCCAAAAAAGGCCAACAACAACAATAATTGGCCTCATCAGAAGATGAAATCCCATCTACCGGCGATGTAGATGGGATTTTCTTTCTTCTTGACATCACCCGTTTCAGGGTCGACCCATCCTTTTACCCAAAACGAACCGGAAAACGGAATTATCCGCCAGGCTCGCCGCCGGCTTCAGATCACTTTGCCATAAACTGCTCATAATAGGAAGTGATCAACCGCTCCGCAATCGGGCCGGCAGCCACTGCACCATATCCGCCTTCCGGTACAACGACAGCCACCGCAATTTCCGGATCGTCGGCCGGGGCAAAGGCAATAAACACGGAATTTTCCACACGGCCTCTGCCGGGAATGTCTTGTTCAGACGTACCCGTTTTTGCCGCAACGTCAAAGGGCAAATGGCCAAACAGTCCGCTGGCGGTTCCGCCGGACTTGGTCACTTTCACCATGCCGTTGACAACGGTTTGCCAATGTTCCGGCTTGATGTCCGTTTGGTTTAACACTTCCGGTTTGGTCTCTTTGGTTTCACGCGTATGGGGATTGACCACTTTTTCCACCAGTTGCGGCTTCATTCGTTTCCCCTTGTTCGCCAGCGTCGCCGCATATTGGGTCAACTGCATCGTGGTGTACCGTTGGGCTTGGCCAAAAGAAGAAAGAGCCATTGCGCCCAAACCTGAGAATTTCTCGGCGGTGACAAGATAATCTTCCGATCCATCCTGTTCTCCTTTTAAAGGAACCCCCGTTTTCACCCCCAAACCAAAGCGGTGCGTGAGTTCACGGAATTCGCGGACCGCCTCCGTCTTCTCTTTCCAATACCAACGGGTACCGAGCCAGGCCATAAACGTGTTGGAAGACTTTTGCAACGCTTTTTCCGGAGTTAACATCCCGTAATTGTGCCCGCCGGAATTCCGCACCGGGGGAGTGGCTTTCGCATAATAATATTTTCCCGGATCGGCCCAGTGTGTGTTCGGCGAAATCAATCCTTTCTCCAACCCCATCCAAACCATGAGCGGCTTAAAAGTGGATCCGGGCGGCAAAACGGACAGCGGATGTTTTTGCATCTCTTTTTCCGGGTTCGCCGCACCCCTTGCATCATAAGGAGCTTCGGTGATGGTTCCGTTTCTCATCACATAACTCAGATTTTGATAATCTTTTTGGGACACTTTTTGATTCCAAATCCCCGGATCATAGTCCGGATAACTGACCATCGCCCGGATTTTTCCGGTTTTGACTTCCATGGCGACGGCATAGGCATTTTTGGCATACGGTGCCCGGTCTTTTCCGGAAGTGGTGCGCAAGTGGCGCAAATGTTGCTCGATAAATGTTTCGGCATCCAGCTGCATTTTTTCATCCAGGGTCAAATACAAGTGATTTCCCGATTTCGGATAAACTTCTTTCAACACCTCAACCAGTTTTCCCCTGGAGTTCACCCGGACCAGCCGATAACCGTTTTTTCCCCGGAGCTCATCCTGATAGGTGTATTCCAATCCGTCAATTCCGACTTGCTCCCAGTCCAGGTAACCGCCTTGGTCCTTTTTTTCCGCCGCATCTTTATACCTGGAAAGCGAGGATTTTGCTCCGGCAAACGGACGGACATAGCCGATGGTTTGAACGGCAAATGTATCCGTCCGGTATTTGCGAAGCGGCTGGGAAAAAATATTCACGCCGGGAAAAAGATCAGGGTTTTCAGAGATTTTGACAATTTCCTTCTCACTCAATTGGTCTTTGATGCTCTTCGGGTAATAGGGGGGCTGTTTGCGCATCACGGTGTTTCCTTTTTCATCCAATCCGACATCCATGGCTTCAAGGACTTCGCTCACGGTCATCCCCAATGTGTTTGCCAGATTCTTTGCCGTCTGCAATTTTTGTTCTTTGCTGATATCCGGTTCAATATACATTGCGGCAAACAGCGATTGATTCCCGACAAGCTCCGTACCGTTCCGGTCAAAAATTTGCCCCCTTGAGGCAACGATCGGGATTTTTTTGAAGTTGTTTTGTTCGGCCAACAGTTGATATTTTTCTCCCGAGCCCAGCTGGATCCAACCCAATCGCAATATCACAGCGACAAAGAGCAGAACAACAATGAACCACAGGATGTGCAAACGCTGGGTAACCAGCCCTGCGCCCCCTGTTTTTTGCTTTGACTTCTTCATCGCCTTGATCAATCCTTTTTCAATATGGTGCTGTCGCTTTTGACCACGATAATAAGTTTAACATAAAATCACCGGAATCGATCTTTCTTTTCCAACCTTTCTTTGAATGGAAACCCGGCCTAATATCGGTAGATCTTATGATAAAACCGCAGTACCTCGTAGGCATTCAACGCGCCGATCTCCTTGAGGTGATCGTGCTTTTCCGCCGATTGTGTGAGAATGTAACGGACTTGCTCCGGATTGAGATACGGATTGAGATGCAACAAGAGCGAAATGGTTCCGGTCACATGGGGAACCGCCATGGAAGTCCCGCTCATCTCCCGTTTGGAATGATTCAGCCAGGCAGACAGGATCCGGTCCCCCGGGGCGGCAATGTCCACTCCTTTGCTGATATTGCTAAACACCGACAATTCCCCGTTTTTCGAAATCGATGTCACCGCGATGGTTTCCGGATAGCGGGCCGGAAAATCAATCCGGGAAGACATTCCTTGATTCCCTGCCGCCGCAACCATCAAAATCCCTTTCCGGTGAGCAATCTGGATGGCATGGCGAAGGGATTCGCTGACTTTGTCCATGCCAAAGCTCATGTTGATGACATGCATTTTATTTTCGATGCACCAGTTGATCGCACTCAATAAGTCGGAAAGGTTGGCACTTCCTTTGCGGTTAAACGCCTTCACCCCGTAAATATGCGTCTCCGGGGCAACCCCCACAATCCCGGCCTCTGCCGTCCGTCCGGCAATAATCCCTGCGACATGCGTGCCGTGGCCGTTATAATCCCTCGGGGTATGGTAAGGAGAGAGAATATTGATCCCACCCCGGTAATTGTCACGGATCGCCGGATGATCATCCGCAATGCCCGTGTCGATCACAGCGACCCGTATCCCTCTTCCTTTACTCCATTTCCAAGCCTTGTGTGCCTTGATTCTTTCAATTCCCCAAGGCAAATTTTCCTGCTTGACAGGAGTGCTCAATGTTCCGACATAAGGTTCGGTGATCGTTATCCGGATGTCGCTTTCCCAGTACTCGATTCCTTCCAGTTTATGCGAGCGGGAAGGCCGGGTGTATTCCCCGATGATCATCCCCAAATGGGACAAGTAACGAATCGGCCGGACCCCTGAATATCTCATTCCCTTCAAACAACGGTCCAAAGAATGGCCGCTGCGGAGGTAAAAAATTTTCCGGATGCCTTGCGGCGGCCGCGCATTCCACTTCTCTGCCGAAGAAGGGAGCAGACCATTGGTGTATTCCATGATTTTCACTCCCCGGTTTCACTGATTCACAATTTTGTGAATATATTTCCATCGAATCCTTCTCCTGAAAGGCGGTGCGTACGACGATGGAAAAAAAGCCGGAAGATTCTCTTGATTATTGGAAAGAAATCCAAAACTGGTCCGGCTTGTTGTCCAAACGGATCAAACAATTCGATGACATCGTGAAAGCTATGCAATCGGTCAACTTGGCGGTGACAGATAAAGAAGTTTTAAAAGAACTCATCTCTGCCCTCGCAAAGTTGAACCAAGTCCAAACCAAACCCCAAAAAGAAAAAACCGTTTCCAAACAATCCGCTGAAAGCAGCGGCTCTGATGAATTTCTGGTTCAGCTCATGAACACTCCGGCCATCAGCAACGTGTTTAAAGAGGTCTTCAAAAACAAGCGAAAATGGTGAACGATGGCTTTTTCCGGTTGATTTAGTTGTATGAAACAGCCGTTCAAAGTCACACGTTATATACCTAAAAAACGAAAAAAGGGCAGAAGTCCAAAGACTTCTGCCCTTTATCCCGTGATTTCATTCACAACCGCATGGTTTGCGATTGATGTCATAAACCGAACATCCAAACATTTCAAAATCGATGTCCCGTCCCAACTCCCATACCTGCTGCCAAAATTCCGCCACACAAGCCAACGGTTCCAAGACGCCATCTTCATCCGCAAAGAAATAAGTGGTTTCATCTCCCGTCTCTTCATCCATAAACGTGATATATAAAACCCGGTAATGAACGGGACCAGCTTGTTCATCCACAATATCAAAGCTGGCTTCGTGGCTCAAATACACATCTTCCAGCTTCCGGTTCTCTTCCTCTTGCTTCGGTTCATCCATGCATTGGAAAGAAAACGTGCACCGGTTCCCTTCCTCATCATAATCAAAGCTTTCCAAGCGGCCGTAAACCCTGACTTCTTTTGCTTCAAGATCGATTTTCCCAAAAAGCGTTTTTTCCTGCTGATCGAGCATTTTATCCAAAAGCCGCTTCCAATCGGAAATCACCATTTCCCGGACGGATTCCTGGAAGTTGATATTGCAACCATGCGCAAATACCTTCATTTCATGGACTCCTTTTCCATTCAAGTCCCATTCATTATACCGAAAGCGCTTTGATCCTTTCAAGACGATGCCTGTTTTCTTTGCTTTTCCAAATTCCGAAGTTCGACCCGGCGGATTTTTCCGCTGGCTGTTTTGGGCAAGTGGCCGACAAACTCGATTTCCCGCGGATATTTGTAAGGAGCCGTTATCTTTTTGACATGATCTTGCAACTTTTGGATCAGCTCTTCGGATGGGGAAAATCCTTCTTTCAAAACCACAAACGCTTTGACAATCGACCCCCTCACTTCATGCGGACTGGCCACCACCGCACACTCTTTCACGGCAGGGTGCTTGACCAAGGCGTCCTCCACCTCAAAGGGGCCGATGGTGTATCCAGAGCTGATAATAATATCATCCGCCCGGCCTTCAAACCAGAAATATCCGTCTTCATCTTTTCTTGCCCGGTCTCCGGTCAGGTACCAATCACCAATAAATGCTTGCCGGGTTCTTTCCGGATCCTGATAATACCCTTTAAACAAAGCCGGTGAGGAACGATGAACCGCAATATGCCCCACTTCCCCTGCCGGGACTTCTTTTCCTTCGTCGTTGATAATGGCCACCTTGTTGCCGGGAGTCGGTTTGCCCATGGAACCTTGTTTGGTTTCCATATCTTTCATGGTGGCCACCAACAGTGTGTTTTCGGTCTGGCCGTAACCGTCCCGCACCCGGATCCCGAAATGGGTTTGGAAGACCTGAATCACTTCCCGGTTTAAGGGTTCCCCGGCGCTGACTGCGCTTCTCAAGTACAACTGATAATCCTTTAAGTTGTCCAGTTTCGCCATCATGCGATACTCGGTGGGGGTACAGCAAAGCACATTGATTTTTTCATCCTGCAGGAGCTCCAGATACGTTTTGGCATCAAACGTCCCGTGATATACAAACGCCGTCGCCCCGGCTCCCAAAGTGGATACAAACGGGCTCCAAATCCATTTGGCCCATCCCGGGCTGGCAGTGGCCCAGACCACATCATCCGTCTGTATGTCCAGCCAGGCTTCGGTCGCCGTCTTTTGATGGGCAATCGCCCAACTGTGGTGATGGATCACACCTTTGGGATTGCCGGTGGTTCCCGATGTGTAAGACAAAAAGGCCATATCCTCTTCGGTGGTTTCCGGGAGTTCCGTTAAAGCGCTTCCATTTAAGGATAAAAGAGGTTTCCAGCCATCCCGTTCCTCTCCGTGAATCAGCCGGCTGTGCAATGATTGAGATTGTTTTTCCGCCTCTTCCACCCGTTCCGCAAGTGAAGCATGGGCAATCACCGCTTTCGCACCGGAATGGCGAAGCCGGTAGGCAATGTCGCTGGCCCTTAACATTTCCGATCCCGGAATCACCACCAATCCGGCTTTTAAGCACGCTATGTATGATAGGTAAGCCTCAGGGATTCGCGGCAATAAAATCATGACCCGGTCTCCCTTGTCCAGTCCGAGCTCCACCATCCCTTTGGCCAAACGATCTGATCTCTCTTTTAATTCAGAATAAGAAAACGAACGTCTTTTCCCCTCTGCGTTGACCCAGCGGATCGCTTCCTTGCCGCTTTGGGCATGGCGGTCAATATCTTGTGTCAAATTGTAAAGTTTCGCCATCCAAATCCCCTCCCAATCTCTCATAATTGCAACTATTGTTTATAAAATAAACACTTTTCGCTAAAAAGTAAAGAATTTGAATAAAACAAATTATGAATAATGGAACATCCCGGATGGATGTATTTCTTTCCATTGAAAGTGGCGGCTTCCACAGCCGCCACCCAATGACCATGCTATTTCATTGTCCTGAATTAGAAGTTGCTTCCTCCAAGCTGTTGTTGAGCCATGGAAACCAGACGTTTCGTGATTTCTCCCCCGACAGAACCGTTTGCGCGGGAAGTGGTGTCAGCTCCCAATTGAACGCCAAACTCTTGAGCAATCTCATATTTCATTTGATCGATTGCTTGAGCAGCACCAGCCACCAGCAATTGATTAGAACTGCGAGTGCGATCTTGTTGTGCCATGTGTTTTTCACCTCCTTGGCTTTGTTGTCTATAGCTTGTGTCGGATCAAATCAGCCAATGCATAGGAAAATTTGGTATTCGAGCCGTTTTCCGTCATCAGTAGTTTTCTTGCATCATCACCGTTTTTTTGTAAACGGAAAATATGTTTTTCATTCTAAAATGCTTTTTTTATACATATCGTTATTATGCCTCCCATTTTATTTTTCACAGGAAGGGTGATTGGAGTGAAAGACTGCCGCGACCGCAATACGCCCGACCCGTACCGTTATCAACAGCGGGTTTGGTATCCGTACATCAGCCCTTTGGATCCCTGCCCTCCGCAAAGAGTCAAAACTTACGTCGTTGCACCCAACCAATTCCTTGGTTTTCAACCGCCCGGCCTCCCCCAATATCCGCCGCACAAAGCCCTGCGCCGCGGAACACTGTGGCCTATTTTATACAGCCCTTATCCTCCGAAAAAAACGCCAAGGGAGGAAAGATAATGGATACGTATCCGGATCACGCCAAACGCTTCCAAATGCTCAAGCAGTTACAGGAAGTGGATTTTGTGTTGACTGAATTGAACCTTTATTTGGATACCCATCCGGATGATCTGTCCGCCATTGACCAATACAACTGGTACGCCAAAGAACGCGACAAACTCCGCCGCCGATATGAAAAACAGTTCGGTCCCCTGATGCATTTCGGACACAGTTTTAACCAGTATCCCGACGGATGGAATGAAGGTCCCTGGCCTTGGGAAATATAAAGGGGGAAAGATTCGGTGTGGATTTATGAAAAAAAATTGCAATACCCGGTCCGGGTCAGCCAATGCAACCCGAGACTGGCCAAATTTCTGATTGAACAATACGGGGGCGCTGACGGGGAACTGGCCGCAGCCCTGCGCTACTTAAACCAGCGCTACACGTTGCCGGACAAGGTCAAAGCCCTTTTGACGGATATCGGCACAGAAGAATTTGCCCACTTGGAAATGATCGCCACCATGGTGTACAAATTGACCAAAGATGCAACGCCGGAACAGCTGAAAGAAGCAGGACTGGGGGCCCATTTTGCAGATCATGACAAAGCCCTGTTTTACCATAATGCCGCCGGTGTTCCATTTACGGCCACCTATATCCAGGCCAAAGGAGATCCCATTGCCGATCTGTATGAAGACATCGCCGCCGAAGAAAAGGCACGGGCCACATACCAATGGCTGATTGACATGTCCGATGACCCGGACATCAATGATGCGTTGAAATTCTTGCGTGAACGGGAAGTGGTGCATGCACAGCGTTTCCGTGAAGCGGTGGAAATCCTGAAAGAGTATCAGGGGCAGAAGAAGTATTTTTAAACGAGCGACGTCATCCCGTCTCAGATAAAAAAGCCGCCACCATTTCAAGGGGCGGTTTTTGTGTATTGGCGCAAGGGACAACCTCAGCCCCGATGGAAATAATCTACAAATCTTTTGAGTTCATTGTTTTTAAAATATTTTATATATTCTATAATAAAAACAACTTCTTGTTTCACATCGTTAAATCCGGCCAATAGGACTGTCACCTTGCGCCGGTTTGGTGATTGATCCATGAGATCCGTACGGAACATTACATTTTTACGGGAGGTTGTCTCCATTGAAAAACAAATTCAACATTCCATGGTTGTCCATATGGTTAAACCCCGGGGACACGGTCCAGCGGATTTTAAACAACAAGAAAATACCCGTTATGCTGATATTGCTGACCGGCCTTTCCATGAATCTGGACAATTCTTATTTCAACTCCACAGGGGATACCTTGAGCTTGTCCGCCATCTTGCTGATTGCAATCATCTTTAGTCCGGTGACCGGTTACCTGTTTGTCTGGATTTCCACCTATTTGTTTTCCATTACCGGACAATGGTTGGGAGGCACAGGATCAACCAAAGAAATCAAACCCGTCGTCGCATGGTCAGGGATCTTTTTTGCCGCTTCGCTGATCATCCGATTTTTGGAAATCCTGATCCTGGGAAACGAAATTTTTCAAACCGTTCAACCCACCGTGGAAAACAGTACATTTTTATCAATCTTATTTATTTTCCTCCATCTGCTTGATCTGGCCATCTTAATTTGGTGGGCCGTCTTTATGGCTGTTGCATTGGGAGAAATCCACTCTTTTTCCAAACTCAGGGGATTTTTCGCCATGCTCATTTCCCTGCTGTTGGTTGTATTGGTTAACCTTTTGATTGCCATAATTCTTATGATTTTTTAAACAGGGTGATCATCATGATCAAAAGATTCTGCATGACCTTGTTCAGGCTTGTTGTTTGTTTCGCTGTTCTTTTCATGTCGGCGGGAACATGCTATGCCGATCCATCGGGAGGTTTTGAGGTTCCCGAAGTGAATGAGGACTTTACCAAAGTCAAACCGAATCAAGGTGCGCAACAGAAAAAAGACGAAAACACCTGGCTGGGCGATTTTCTTATCTGGATCGGTGCCGCCAAGGATAAAAAAGACTTGGAGAAATTAAGCAAGCAGGCAAATGACGAATTTTTGGACGGCTTCTTCAAAAAATCAGTCGAAAGTTTGTTGGGATATGATCTATACACAGGCGATCCATTGCAAGGCGAAAGGAAAAAAGAGGCAGACCGGGCGTTAAGCAGCGTTGTCGACTGTATTCCGGTCATCTCCAACATCAAAAATTTGAAGGACCTCTTTACCGGAAAAGATTCCATCTCCGGGGACAAACTGAGCCCGGTCGATAAAGTGATCTCAGCCATCGGCATTGCTTCCGGCCCCGGCAAAAAAGCAGGGGTGATCCTGAAAGGAATATTTAATGGCGGAAAGAAATTATTAAAGAAATTTGGTGTCTATATTGATGATCTGGCTGAACGATTCGGATTCGGTCCCAAACTGCAGCCTGCCGGCGGACCCCCGGACATTCCCCGGAGACCTGAGGTGAATCGGATTGAAGGCACAAACGGGGGTGGAAAAAATCAGAAAAATCATCCTGTCAAAAGAACCCAAGAGGAATATGACGATTTAGCAAGAGACCCTTCTCATGGCGGACAAATTACAGAACAGGGGATTAAAGAAAGAGAAATAGGTTTAGCGCTTGAAAGTCAAGGAAAGCTGGGAAAAATCATTCGTGATCCACAGGCTGACGGGGGCGCAGAATTTATTGATACCACCACAGGTATAAAATGGGACATAAAAAGTTTTGTTTCCTATCCAAATGGTCACACTTCTCCAAGAAAGGGCGCTTTTACTGTTGAAAAAGCAATGAAAAAGATTAATGCGGAGTTTCGCAGAGGTCATAATGTAATTATTGATAAAAGAGATTTAATTCCTCAACATGTCAAAGAGTTAGAAGATGCAATTAAAAAGAATGGGGTTGAGGACCGAATCATATGGTATCCATAGAAAGAGGTTTTCAAAATGCAAGAAAAAATATTGAATTGTCTGGAAGCCCATAAAATATGGATTAAAACGATTGGCAAAAAAGGCGAAAAATTAAAATTGGACGCAATCGATTTTCGTGAAATGAATTTAATGGAATATCCCTTGGATCAATCTTTTTTAACAGATTGTGTATTTGATGGAATGAACTTAAAAAGTAAAGATTGGTTTGCATCACATCTGTGTTCCTCCACATTTCAATATACCAATTTGGCCCATGCTGATTTTACGAAAGCAAATTTATCTTATGTGAATTTCTCTCATGCTAATGCCAAAAATGCAAGGTTTGTTAAATGTGAGTGCTTTGAAACCATCTTTTACAAAACAGACCTGACCCATGCCAAGTTAGTGAACAGTCTTTTTGTGGAGGCTGACTTTCGTGAGGCTACTTTGAAACATGTGGATGTAAGTGTCTCCGTTTTTGAAGATGTTTTGATTAAAGGAGCAAAATTAACAGACATCAGAGGTATTGATAATGCATATATAAAAAGCATTAATATCGGTACACCTGAAAATCCAATAATGCTTGAAGGCGATAAAGCCAAAGAATGGCTCATGAACCACGTGGTTTAATCAATCATAAGATCACGTGATTACGGCTCTTCCCGGAGGAGAGTTGGATGAATGATAAAAAACCCTCAGCATGATCCGGAAAAATTAAAAAACAATCTTTACTTGCCAATGAAGCACTTGCCTGCAAATACACAGGGCAAGTGCTTCTGATGATGATTTATACAAGACCCGATGGATCCCCGATAAGCTTATTTTTTATACCCCGAATAAACCGCATGGTTTTTGCCAAATATAAAAACCTCTTTTTCTTTTGTAAAACCGATTTTTTCCGCCACCCGGATGGAAGGAATATTTTTCGGATCGATGAGACAGATCAATTTATTGAAATGCAATTGATGAAAGCCATATGCTTTGCATGCTTTGGCCGCTTCCGTGGCAAATCCCCTGGACCAATACTTTTTATGGATATGATACCCGATTTCAATTTCGGTGCGGCCGTCCACCGTCTGGCGAACCAATCCGCAATCACCAATGAGTTCATCTGTTTCTTTCAAACACACCCCCCACAGTCCGAACCCGTCTTTCCGGTATCGTTCCTGATTTTTTTTGATCCATTGGCCGGTTTGTTCCCGGGTGAAAGGCGCCGGGTAAAACCGCATGGTCTCTTCATCGGAGAAGATGGCATGAAGACGGTCCAGATCCTCCTGTTTCAATTCTCTCAAGTACAACCTTTCTGTTTCCAGAATCATCCTTCATCCTCTCTTTGAAAGAAAGAATCTTATCAAAGTTCTTCCCTTTTTACGGCATGAAGAAAATGGATCGTTTCGCAGGCAGACAAATGATCATTCCGATTGCGAAAATACCGCTCCTGAATATCGACCGGCGATAAATGTTCAACGATCCGCAAGCCCGGTTTCTCCAACATGTTCTCCATTTCCGGCAATGAAAAGCAAGATTTCATCGGCTCTCCGGCAGCCGCGGCCATTTTCACCATGTTCTCCACCCGGTTGCAGAACCCTTTTTCTTCAAAAAGTCGTTCATCGGCAAAATCGAAAACAATGGAACTTCCCGCCGGAACGTTCGCAAACAAATGCCGGAGCAAACCGGCCAACTCCTCTTTGCTTAAATAATAAGAAACGCCCAGCAAACTGAAAAAGGTTTTTTGATCGCCAAAGCCTTTTTCATACAGTTTTTCGTAAGAAAACGGCTTTGTAAAATCACAAGCAATGAAATGAAGATGATCCGGTATTTCCAAACCCGCCTCCTGCAATCTTTGCAATTTAAACGTTTGGGTGAAAGGGTGATCCAATTCGAAGATTTCCAATCTGTTTTTCAGTTCCGGATACCGCTGGGCAAACGTGTCCATGCCTGCACCGAGAATGACATATTGCCTGACCCCTGATTCGATTTCCTTTTGCAATACCGCTTCGCAATAGGCCGCCCGTGCCAAAGGCGTTGGCGATAACTGAACTTGGGTGATCCATTTCAATATTTCATCCGGATTGTCCCGATGTTGCTCGGCCATTTCCGGGTTGAAAAACGAAATTCCTTGAACCATATGGGTTTTAATGGCATCATATTCTTCTTGTGTCATCAATTGTTTGGCGAGAAAATCGTCGAAAATCTTTGGTGTATCAAATTGGCTGTGATAAGCCCTGCCAAATGCGGAAATCAGCGCGGTTAAACTGGATTCCCCTTTTTTCACGTCCATACACCCCTTTAAAAAAAATGGGATCCCCCACGTCCGGGAATCCCATTATATATAATATAGAATTAATTTTAAATTATAGCATAAATTAATTTTTTTGTCAAGAGGTTTACTGCTTTCTTTTTCAATGTTCACCCGATTCCCTCTCTAAAATGAATCAAATCATCTTCACCAGCTTAAAAATTTATCTTCTTTTTTGCATGATCATTCTTCCTTATAAAGAGGCGTTCCTGTGAGAATTTTGGACAGGAACTGTATAAATCGAATGCATTTATCAAGAGATCGTCTGACACGACAATTCAAATCATTCCGTAAATTTCATAGAATAAAGTTAAGGTTTTATTTAGGTTGTTGAAAATCCACCTTCAAATCGCATTCCGTGCAAAAGAAACGATCCCGGATGGATTTTACAACATGATCAGGGAGGGATTCACATGCCTTGGTATCAAACCCGGTTAACCGAATTATTGCAAATCTCCCGCCCCATTATCCAGGCAGGAATGGCCGGCGGGATCACAAGTCCCCGGCTCGTTGCGGCGGTATCCAATGCCGGCGGTCTGGGATCACTGGGAGCGGGCTATATGTCTCCCGAAGACATCCGCCAAGCCATCCGGGAAATCCGGAAGCAAACCGACCGTCCGTTTGCCGTCAACTTGATGGTTCCCGCGCCTTATGAAACCAATGCGGAACAAGAACGCCTGATGAAAAATCATCTCAAGCGGTTTGAAGAAGCCGCCGGTGCCTCCGGCCAAGAAACCACAAGCCATGCCGCCATTTCCTTTGAAGAACAAATTCACGTCATTCTGGAAGAAAAGGTCCCTGTCGCATGCTTCACTTTTGGAATTCCGTCCCCCGCCGTCATCCAGGAACTGCATGCCCGTCACACGGTGGTCATCGGGACAGCCACTTCGGTGCGGGAAGCTGTCGAAGTGGAAAAGAGCGGGATGGATGCCGTCGTAGCCCAAGGAAGTGAAGCGGGAGGCCACCGGGGAACCTTTCTCTCCGCCGAATTTCCATATGTCGGAACGATGGCCCTGATCCCTCAAGTGGTGGATCATGTCCGGATTCCGGTCGTTGCCGCCGGCGGGGTCATGGACGGTCGCGGGGTTCTGGCCAGCCTGGCTCTGGGGGCGGACGGGGTTCAAATGGGCTCGGCCTTTTTACCCACCTTGGAAAGCAGCGCCCATGACAAACACAAAGAAGCCGTCCTGCAAAGCACCGATGAAAGCACCGTCATGACAACCGTCTTTTCCGGAAAGCCGGCACGGGCCATCCAAAACGAATTTATCCGGGAAATGGAGAACTATCCCCATCCCCTTCCCCCATACCCGGTCCAAAACGCCTTGACCAAGCACCTGCGCCAAGCAGCCTCCAAAAAAGGAAACAAGGACTACATGGCTTTGTGGGCCGGCCAAGCCGCTGCCCTCAGCCGTTTTGAACAGGTCGAAGAACTGATGCAAAGAATCATGACCCAAGTTGATCAATGTTTGTCGCAACTGGCCGGCGAGCATTAAGCCCATAACCGGGACAACTAATGAAAAGAGCTGAATCCGCAAGGGTTCAGCTCTTCTGCAGACACCATCCAAATTCAGTGTTTAAAAATAAAAGCAAGGAAAGAATTCGAAGTAATGGCTAAATGGACATGGAAATAAACTTGGTTTCCAGGAAGCTTTCCATCGCATAGCGACCTCCTTCACGGCCCAAGCCGCTTTCCTTCAACCCGCCGAAAGGTGCCTGGGTCTGGGTCGGGGTGCCGTCATTGACGCCGATGATGCCATATTCCAAGGCCTCCGCCACCCGGAAGCAGCGGCTGTTGTCCTTTGTATAGCAGTAGGCGGCCAATCCGTAGCGGGTGTCGTTTGCCATCTCCAACACGGCCTCTTCCTCTTTAAAGGGAATAATCGGCACGACGGGACCAAATGTTTCTTCATAAGTAATTTTCATATCCGGGGTGACATGGGTGATGACAGTCGGTTCCAGGAAAAATCCTTTGCTGTATTCCCCTTCTGTCAGCCTGTTTCCGCCAAAGATCACGCGGCCTCCTTTTTCTTTGGCATCACGGATGTGTTCCATCACCCCGTTTAATGCTTCTTCATCCACCAGCGGTCCGATCTCCACGCCTTTTTGGCGCCCGTCACCCACCTTGGTTTTTTTCAACCGTGCGACCAGTTTTTCCGTAAACGCATCCACCACGGACTCATGGACATACAAACGGTTGGTGCTAATGCACATTTGCCCGGAGTTGCGGTATTTGCTTTCAAAGAAACCGGCAACCGCCGCATCGAGATCGGCGTCTTCAAACACAATGAAGGGAGCGTGTCCGCCAAGCTCCATGCTGATCCGTTTCACCTGCTTGGCCGCACCTTCCATCAAATGCTTGCCGACGGCGGTCGAACCGGTGAAGGTGATCTTCGCCACTTTCCGGTTTTGCAACACTTCGTCGCCAAACTTTTCCGCCTTGGCCAGCACCAGATTGACCACGCCTTTGGGGAACCCGGCTTCTTCCATCAGCTCAAACAGCCGGACCGCGCTCAACGGGCTTTCCATCGCGGGTTTTAAAACGACGGTACACCCGGCGGCAAGTGCCGGGGCAATTTTTCTCGCCACCATGTTGACCGGGAAGTTCCAGGGAGTGATGGCGGCCACGACACCCACCGGCTGTTTGATGGCCATCAACCGTTTACTGCCGTCATAGGACGGGATGGTTTCCCCGTAAATCCGCTTGGCTTCCTCGGCATACCACAAGAAATTGTCCGCACTGCCCACGGCTTCAAATTTGGCTTCCCCGAAAGGCTTTCCCATCTCCGCCGACATCAGTTCGGCGAGCTCATTGCGGTGTTTCATCACCAGCTCGTACAATTTGGTGAGATATTTGGATCTTTGGCGTCCGGGCAACCGGGACCAGTCTCTGAACGCTTCATGCGCCGCATCAATGGCTTTTTTCGCATCCCGTTCATCCCCGTAACTGACCACTCCCACACATTCTCCCGTGGCCGGATTGAATACTTCCAGTGTTTCTCCGCTTTCTGCTTCCACCCATTCTCCCCGGATATACATTTTTTTGATCTCACTCATGGATTGGCCACCCTTTCTCCATTTGGATTTAAATCATTTTCAACGCTTCAAACGGATTTTTGCAGTTTTTGCAATATAAAATGCTCCGGCATGCGGCCGGCCCGAACAAGTTCTCCAGAGCGGTGTATGAAGAACCGCAATACGGACATTTCACTTCCCATGTTTCCTTTTGCTCATCCTTGCGTGGCGGCGGCATGATGCCCATTTTTTTCAGCTTTTCCCTTCCCTCATCACTGATGCGGTCGGAGGACCACGCCGGTTCGAGCAAAAATTTCACCCGGACCTCCCGGACCCCTTCCACCGCGCCCAGTTTCTTTTCAATCGCTTTTTTCATGATGTCCAAAGCGGGGCAACCGGCAAAAGTGGGCAAAACATCCACGGACACCACATCATCCTCGACACGAACCTGATGGATCATGCCCATTTCCACCATGCTGACCGTCGGGATTTCCGGATCCTTCACTTCTTGCAGCAGTTCCAAAAAAATCTCTTCCTTCCCTGCCACCCAGATCCTCTCCTTTACCAACGGGCTGTGGGATCCAGCCGGTAAACTTCTGACAAAGTATTTAGTGCCGCGGCGAGATCCGGTGTGTGCTCCCCGGCCCGTCCGTTCCATCCGGGCGCTTTCAGCCCGCCGGCCGGAGGCAAGCCATAGTCCTCAAAATCTTTGTTCACTTGCTCCAACCACCGCTTCGTCAACGGCTCTTCTCCTTCAATCAATCCGTATCGGACCATGGCGGAAGCTTCAGGCCCCAACTGAAACAATCCGCCTGCATCCTCCCACGCCCTTTCCGTCGCCTCCTTCAGACGGGACCGGGCTTCCTCCGTACTGTCGGCCAATTGTTTCATCCACACCCGCCAGTGAAACAGATGGTAATGGTGTTCCGTCAGGATTTTACGCGCCGACTGCTTCAGCGGAAGGTAGGAAGCATGGGACAAAGATTCAAACCGGATTTGCTTGAACACACTGTAAAAATACGAACGCACAATGGCATAAGCCCAATCATAGCGGGGTTCTTCCAGATAAAGGCCGGGGCCGTTCACCCGCTCCACCAGGACGGCATTACGGAAGTCTTCCGGCTTGCGGAGTTGTGCCAGATCATCGGCTCTTCCGGCCCCCAATACTTCCAACATTTCATAAAAGAGCACGGCATGTCCCATCATGTCTTGTGAAATGGAGGAAAAAGCGACATCTTCTTCGATATGGGGGGCCAGCCCCAGCCATTCCGATCCCCGGAAAGCCATAATGAAATCATCATCGGCGATTTGAAGCAGCAAGTCCTTCAAAGCCGATAAATATTCCGGATTCTGCTTGGCTTGCTCTGCCGATTCGACACGGAAATTGCTCACATGCTGACCCTCCTTTTACTTTCCCGAAGCATTTTTCTTCTCGTACCGCTCTTTGTGCCGGCGCCATTTCGATTGCAAATCGCCGTACCCTTTCGTTTCCCGGTAACTCTTGTTGTCCAGCTTTTCCAAGTACCGGCGCTGTTCCGGAGGCAAAACCCAGATATCGTCCCGTTTGACCACCCACAAATTGACGCACGGTTCACGCCGGAGGAAGTTTTCACGCGCCATGGACATGGCCACCTCGTGATTCGGGGCCAGCAAGCTGAACTGGTGGACAAAATGGGCATTCGGGCTTTTTTGGCTGAAGACTTCAAACACGAAAAAGTCTTTCTTTTCCTTGTCCCCGCTGGTCATACGCTTCCCCCCCAGACCGCGTTTCGTTGCTTGGCGAGCAGGGCATCACGCACCCATTTTCCTTCTTCATAAGAAATTTTTCTCAATCTCAGCCGCTCTTTGGATCGGGGCCCGTTTCCTTTGATGATCCGTTTGAATTCATTCCAGTCCGGCTGCCGGTAATGCCAACGGCCTTCTTTTTCGTCGTAATGAATGGTCTCATCCGGCAAGGTCAACCCGAGATGGAAAATCCGCGGAACATATTTGTGGAAAAACTCCTGCCTCAACTCTTCGTTGGTTTTGGAACGGATTTTATACCGGAGGTTCAGGCGTTGGTTACTGGAAATTCCCCCGTCTTCCGGCGGCCCGAAGAACATGAGCAATGCCGGCCACCAGCGGTTGACCGCCTCCTGCAACATCCGGCGCTGCCGGGGGGTTCCTTCTGCCAGGCTCAACACGATGCTTTCGCCGTGTTGCATGTGAAATTTTTCTTCGGCACAAATCCGTTGCAGCGCCCGGGCATAAGGCGCATACGAGGTGCTAAGCGACATCGTTTGCGTGATGATCGCCGCCCCGTCCACCAACCATCCGATCACTCCGGCATCGGCCCAGGTCGGCGACTCCATGTGGAACACATTGTGAAATTTTAATTTTCCGACAAATAAATCGTTCATCAGGTCTTCCCGGGTTTTTCCAAGCGGAGCCAGCAAATCTTCCGCCACCCTGAGCAACAATTGCCCATGCCCCATCTCATCCTGGACTTTGGCCATGATCGCCAGCTTGCGCCGTAACGTTGGTGCTTTGGGAACCCATTCTTTCTCCGGCAACGCCCCCATGACTTCGCTGATCCCGTGCATCGCGATCAATTTAATCAACTGCCGGCGGTAATCATCCGGCATCCAGTCATCCGCTTCAATTTTTTCGCCGCGCTCAATCCGGGCAAGAAATTCTTGCCGTTTTTCGTCATCGGGATGCCCATTGCCATGTTCCTGATCTTCCAACAGTCTCCGGTCATAGATATGCATCCACATCACAACCTTTTTATATAACGTTTGTTTAACGATATATTAACATATTGTAACATGTTTTTCAATGCATAAAATTCATTAATATATTTATTGTCAGAATAAATTAACACAAAAAAAGAAGGGAGAATCTCCCCTTCTTTGTTTAGCGTCCACTCTTGGATTCTACTCCGGAGCACTTTTGAAAACACTCAGGAAAAACCGGACCGCACCGGGATGCAACAGCTCATAATAATGGCGGAATATCCGGTCCGCCTCCCGTCCCGTCCAAAAATCGGGCAACAACTCTTCCGGCAGGCTCGGATCAATAAACAAAAATTTGCGATATTCGTGCACCAGTTTGGTTTTCTCCACAAAGCATTTTGCATCCGATATGTCTTCCTGGTTTTTCACTTGTTCTTTCAATCTTTCATATTGCGGTTGATAGTGGCTGATGAATTCTTCGTAGGCCTTGTTGATTTCATCCAGATTCCAGCATTTTTCCACCAACTGCTTATCCGTGCTGACGCCGAGATGTTCGGACCGGAAGACTTCAATATATTCGCTGGCATCATAAGATTCGGCAATTTCTTTGACCCGGTCGGCCAAGTCATTCGGGCTGATCCACACGCTGTTGGCCAGCATGCCAAAGCCCATCCAAGACAATTCTTTTCGCAATTGATCCCGTTTGGCCCTCTGCTTTTCCGGAATGTTGTAATGAATGATGCACCATTTTCCGTCCCACCGGCCCGGGGATTGCTTATAAATCCGGGCACTGGCTTCATTCATCCGCTTTTTTCCGCGGGGCGTCAAAGAGTAGTAGGAGCGGTTGCCGACTTTGCGCGCTTTCAGCCATCCCTGGCTGGCAATGCGGGATATGGCGACGCGCACGGCTTGTTCGGACATGCCGAATCGCCCCAATAACCGGGTCAAACTGCCCACCCAGATTTCCCCGCCAAAATGGCGGACATATTCGCCATATATCGTAAAAATCATCGATTGAGGCTTCAATCTCTTTCAACTCCATTCAACCGTTGCCTGTTTTTCTCCATCTCAAACCTATTCGCCTATTATAACAAAAAAATATTTCAAATGTTGAACGGAGTTTGTCAACTTTCTTCTGTGACTGTTATCGGGCTCTTGGTTATAACCTTTCTATTATCGTGGCAATGCCCTGTCCGACCCCGATGCACATCGTCGCCAACCCGTAGCGCACACCCCTCCGCTCCATTTCATACAGCAAGGTGGTCAGAATGCGTGCCCCGCTGCATCCCAAGGGATGGCCGATGGCAATGGCTCCCCCGTTGACATTCACCCGGGCGGGATTCATCCCCAACTCGCGGATGCAGGCCAGGGATTGGGCGGCAAACGCTTCATTCAATTCGATCAAATCGATCTCATCGATGGTGAGACCGGCCTGTTTCAACGCTTTTTTCGTGGCCGGGACCGGCCCGGTTCCCATGACGGACGGATCCACACCGGCCACAGCCGAAGCCACCACACGGGCCCTTGGCTTCAAGCCGAGCTTCACGGCCGTTTCCATTTCCATCAGCAACAAGGCGGCGGCCCCGTCATTGATGCCGGAAGAATTGCCGGCCGTGACCGTCCCGCCTTGGCGGAAAACCGGTTTCAACCGGGACAACTGTTCAAGGGTCGTATCCGGACGGGGATGCTCATCCTCGGCAAAAAGGGTGACCTGCCCTTTATGCCCGGGGATTTCCACCGGGACAATCTCGCTTTTGAACTTGCCTTCCTCCCGGGCTTTGGCGTATTTTCGCTGGCTTTCCAACGCAAAGCGGTCCTGTTCTTCCCGGCTGATGCCGTATTGTTCCGCCACATTTTCCGCGGTTTCCCCCATGCTGTACGGATAATACATTTCGGCAAGCTTTTCATTCACAAACCGCCAACCGAGCGTGGTGTCATACAGTTTTTGCTCTCCGCGCGCAAAACCCTTTTCGGGTTTTGGCATCACATACGGAGCCCTTGTCATGCTTTCCGTTCCGCCGGCAACATAAACTTCTCCGCGCCCCGCTTCAATGGCATTGGCACACTGATTCACCGCTTCCAGTCCCGAGCCGCACAAACGGTTTACCGTCACTCCCGGCACCGTCACCGGAAGGCCCGCCAGCAACAAGGACATTCTCGCCACATTCCGGTTGTCTTCACCGGCTTGATTGGCACACCCCAAGATCACGTCGTCAATCCGTTCCAAAGGGATGTCGTTTCGTTCCATCAGATAGCGGATCACCACGGCTCCCAAGTCATCGGGACGGACCTCTTTCAATGCGCCGCCGTATCTTCCGATGGCTGTCCGTACGGCATCCACGATCACCGGAATTCTCATCGTTCGTCCCCCCTTGTCGATGGCCGGGCCGCTTCCCCGGAATAAGTATAAAATCCCTCGCCGCTTCGGACGCCAAGCATCCCGGCCAGCACCATTTTCCGGAGCAAGGGAGCCGGCCGGTACCGTTCTTCCGCCAAATCCCGATGCAGTCCGCGAATCACCGCGTAAACCTCGTCCAAGCCGATTTGGTCAGCCCATTCCAGCGGTCCGTATGGATAATTCGTCCCTTTTTTCATGGCAATATCGATGTCTTTGGGGGTTGCGGTCCCCTCCATCACGGCAAAAACGGCTTCATTGATGATGAGTGACAAAACCCTCGGAAAGACCAGTCCGGTCTCATCTTGCACCACAGCGGTATTTTTGCCCAGCGACTGAAAAAACGCCTCCGCCCGTTTCAACGTTTCCATAGATGTCCTGAGACCGGGAGCCAGCTCCAGCAATTTCCGTTCCGACAACGGACGGAAGGTGCCAAAACCGCAAACTCTTTCCGGATTCCGGGTCCACGACGCCACTTCGGTGGCCGACACTCCCAATGAAGTCGTGAGAATGGGAACATCCGGCGGAAGCTCCCGGTCCAGCTTTTGGATCACGGCTTTTTTCAATTCCAAGTCGAGATTGGAAACTTCAACGGCGAGCCCGATCTTCTGTGCATCGTTTTCAACGGTTTTTTCTGTCACCACTTCATAATTCTTGTCCGTAAAAAGTTCCTTCAATTCAGGAAGCAGCACACTCTCGCCCGTCAGCAAAACGGTGTTACTTGTCGTAGTCATAATATCCCTCACCTGACTTCCGGCCGATGGTTCCCGCCTGAACCATCTTTTGTTGAATGCGGCTCGGCTGAAACCGGCGTTCATGGAAAAAACCGGAGTAAACCGACTCGGTCACCGCAAAATTCACATCGATGCCGATCAGATCCTGGAGTTCAAACGGCCCCATTTTAAATCCGCCGGCTTCGGTGAGAATGCGGTCGATTTGCTCGACGCCGGCCACCCGGTCTTCCAAGATGCGGAGCGCTTCATTGTAGTAAGGCCGGGCCACGCGATTGACGATGAATCCCGGCGTATCATTGGCATACACCGGCACTTTTCCCAGATTTTGCGCAAATTCATAAACAAACTTTGCCTGCTTTTCGCCCGATTTCTTCCCCCGGACCACTTCCACCAGCGGCATGACAGGAGCCGGATTGAAAAAGTGCATCCCCAGAATCCGCTCCGGGTTCCTCAGGCCGCCGGCAATTTCGGTAATGGAAAGCGAAGAAGTATTTGTCAAAAGCAAGGCATCGGGCCGGCAAATTTCACTTAACGACCGGAAAATTGATTTTTTCAGGTCCATCCGTTCCGAGACCGCTTCGATCACAATGTCCGAGTCCGCCAACTTCTTCAGGTCTTGTACAAATTGGACGGACCGGAAAACCGACGCTTTTCCCTCTTCGCTGATTCGTCCTTTCATGACGTCTCTCGATAAAACCGATTGAAAATAAGCTTTGGCTTTTTCCAGCATCGTCGGATCCACATCCAGCAATAAGACCCGGTGCCCTTTTTTGGCGCAAACCAGGGCAATCCCCGATCCCATCGTGCCTGCCCCGACGACGCCAATCTGATATCCGGTCACAAACTCCCCTCCTTGTCCGGTTTTGGTTTCCCTTCCATTCCTCTTCCGCCGATGCTTCAGCCTGCAGTTGCATTGTTCCGGTTGTCCACCACCCGGATCGCTTTCCCCTCACTGCGCGGGATGGTGTGCGGTTTGCAAACCTTCAACAAGATGGAAACCCCCAGCGTGCTTTTCATGGCATGCCCGATCTCTTTGGACAGCTTTTCCATTTCCGGACTGTTTTCTATATCCCCGCCCTGCTCCATAAATTCCGGGGTGACTTCGCAGTGCACTTCAATCCGGTCCAACGCCCCTTCCCGTTCCACCACCGCCTGATAATGGGGTGCCAGTTGCGGAAAACTCAAAAGCACCGATTCGATCTCGGTCGGAAAAACATTGACACCGCGGATGATCAGCATGTCATCCACGCGCCCTTTGATCCGCGACATCCGGAGGGTTGTGCGTCCGCATTTGCATTTTTCCGGATGAAGGGATGCAATGTCGCCCGTCCGGTAGCGGATCACCGGAAACGCTTCTTTGGTCAACGAAGTGAAGACCAACTCTCCTTCAGCACCATCGGGAAGCACTTCCCCGGTTTCAGGGTCAATCACCTCCGCCAGAAAATGGTCTTCCGCAATGTGGAGTCCGTCCTGCGCTTCGTGGCATTCAATCGCCACACCCGGCCCCATCACTTCGCTCAATCCGTAAATGTCCACTGCTTTGATGCAGAGCTTTTCTTCCAACTGCCGGCGCATTTCCTCTGACCATGGCTCCGCCCCAAAAATGCCGTATTCCAGGCTGGTTTCCCGGGGATCCATTCCCCGCCTTTCCATTTCTTCCACGAGGTTCAGGATATAAGAAGGCGTTCCGGAAATGCCGCGGGGTTTGAAATCTTCAATCAGCGTAACCTGACGGGGCGTGTTCCCTCCCGAAACCGGAACGGCCGTCATACCGAGGTATTCCATTCCATAGTGCAATCCGAGGCCACCGGTGAATAAACCATATCCATATGCATTATGAAAAATATCACCCGGACGGCCGCCGGCACAGCAAATCGCCCTGGCGACAATCTCTGCCCAATTTTCGATATCCTTTCTCGTATAACCGACCACCGTCGGCTTTCCTTTGGTTCCGGAAGAGCCGTGAATGCGAATCACTTTGCTGAGATCCACCGCAAAAAGTTTAAACGGATAGTTTTCGCGCAAGTCTGTCTTTTTCATGAACGGCAAACGCCGGATGTCTTCCAAGCACCGGATGTCTTCCGGTTTCACCCCGGCACGGTCGAAATTTTCCCGGTGGAAAGGAACGTTATCATAGCAACGCTTTACCGTTTCTTTCAGACGAGCCAGCTGAAGTTTTTGCATGTCCTCCCGTGATGCGGTTTCCATCGCTTGATTGAATATCACCAGAATGTCCCTCCCTTTCGGCCAGGCCGACGGTTACTCTCCCCGAAACACCGGCTTCCTTTTTTCACGAAATGCTTCCAACGCTTCCACCCGGTCTTTGGTGGGGATCAACACCTCATACGCTTTGGACTCCAGATCCAATCCGCTTTGCAGATCCAACCCGACTCCCCGGTCGATGGCATATTTCGCCTGATACACCGCCAGCGGGGCGTTGGAAAGCATCTCACCGGCCAAGGAACGGCACAGCTTAAACAGATGATCGCGGTTTTCGGCAACCCCGTTTAATATGCCATATTCCTCCGCATCGTTTGCCGTGATTTTCCGGGCGGTCAAGATCAGTTCCTTGGCCCTGGCCAGGCCGGTCAACCGCGTCAGCCGCTGTGTTCCGCCGGCTCCCGGAATGATCCCCAGACTGACCTCGGTCAGTCCCATCCTGGCTTCCTGTACGGCAAACCGGAAATCACATGCCAGTGCCAACTCAAACCCTCCGCCAAAAGCATGTCCGTTGATGGCGGCAATGGTGGGTTGCGGAAGCCTCTCCAGTGCCGAAAACACCTCCCGGATTTTTTTCACATTGCGGCGGACTTGCTGTTCATTCAGGGTTCTCCGCTCTTTCAAATCCGCTCCGGCGCAAAACGCTTTTCCTTCTCCGGTCACGATGACGGCCCGGGTTTCTTTGAGATCCTGTTCCAGTTCGCCAATCACTTCCCCGAGCCGAACCAAGGTGGAGTAATCCAAGGCATTCATCCGGTCCAGGCGGTTCAGCCGGATGATCCCCAAATAGCCTTCTTTCTCCAGCAATACCGTTTCTTTTCCCATCATGCATGGCTCCTTGAGTGAAAATTTTCATTCATGTTTGGGCTGGATGCGGGCATACGTGCCAACCGCGACCGCCACCAGCTTTCTGTCACCGGTCCTGACCCGGGCTTCCATCACGATGATCTTCAATCCCCTTTTGATCACCTTGGCCTCGGCAATCAAACGGTCGCCTCTTGCCGGTGCAAGGTAATTGATTTTGCTTTCCACCGTGACGCATTGTTGCAAACCGTTGACAGGCGGAGCCGCCCCGTGCCCCATAGCGACATCAGCCAACGTGGCCGTCACGCCGCCATGCACCACGCCCTCCATGCTGTTGTAAAATTCCGGGCGGATTTTTAAAGATGCCGTGCATCCTTCTTCATCCAACTGCTCGATCTCAATGCCAAGGGCATGGTTAAAACGATTGATCACCGTTTCGTTTGTGGAATGCTCACTTACATTTTTCATCTCAAACCACCTGTCCGCATCATTTCGGTAGCGCTTTCAAACAACGATACACGAACCGATCTGAATACTATGAATTCATGTTGGAGGGACGCCAACCGCATGCACACACGGTTGACATCATGCCGCCTGTTACACCACCTCGGCAAAATGCATTTGCACCAGTTTGCCGGCAAACGTCATCAAATCTTTGCCAGCCGCTTTTCCTTCCGGGGATGCCAGTGCCGCATTCAACGCCTCTTTGGTTTCAAAATACATTTCGGCCATCAAATACAGGTCACTCTTCCCGGCCGGAGAACCGTAAATTTTATTCACTTCCAGTTTGATAAGCCCCGGCATCTTTTCAGCCAACGGAGCATGGACATTGTAATAATGCTCGTCAAATTTCTCCTTGTCTTCCGGCTGACGGTAAATCGCAATTAATTTTACCATTTTGAATTTTCACTCCCCTTAATGTTTTGGGTTATTCTCCATATAACATAATTTAATATAACGTTATAAAAACGTTGCTCTAAAATTAAGTATAAACTTTCAGCCTCTTTTCAGTCAATTAGTTTTTTCTTTCATTTTAGAATATTCACTTCAATCATCCTTTTCTTTCAGCCGATTAACCACTTTTTGCAGCGTTTCATCCGGCTCCGGTTTCGGATGGTTATGACCCAACTTCATCTTGTCTTGTTCGCCCTGTTCCTCCTTTGCTAGAGTGAAAGAAGACTATTAAAGGAGCGATTTGATGCGAATTCGATTTGTGTTTGAGATCCCGGCGGAAACATCACTTCCTTACCATTATCCATATGCCCTGATGAGTTACTTTTACCACGCCGTCAGGATGGCGGATCCGGATCTGGCTGAGTGGTTGCATCAGGAAGGCATCCCCTATGAAGGACGAAAATACAAGCCGTTCGTTTTTTCCCCCCTCGCTTTTGACCATTGCCGGAAATCCCCCGGACAAATGCGGGTACAGGGAAAAGCGACATGGAAAGTGGATTCGATTCATCCTCCCTTGTTGCAAGCACTCTGCCAAGGCATCCAAGCACTCAACCATTTACAACTGTTTTCACACCGTTTTCCTTTGCACTCGATTCATTTTGAGGAACGGCCCCGTTTCGAATCTGTCATGAATTATCGTTGTTTGGGGCCAGTGGTGTTTCCTGTCCGCAAAGAAGGGAAGTTGGTGTTTTGCCATCCGCTGGAAAGCGATTTTTATGACCAAATTCGAACATCCCTCCATCGTTGGGCCAAATTGAAATGGGGAGTGGATGACTCCAACCCGGCTCCCATTCGCATCCGTTTGCTGAATCCCGGACACTTTCGCCTTGAACAAGCTGCCACTTTGATCGACATCAAAGGAAAAAAGACCAAAGGATACCAAATGCCTCTGCAAATCCATGCATCCCCCCGTATTCAGGAAGTGGCAATGGAAGCGGGAATCGGGAGTTATACCAATCAAGGCTTTGGCATGTTGGAACCCCTGTCCTGATCGTAAACGGGATTTTCAACAAACCGGCCATAACCATTGGAAGTTTTGGCCCGAGCCCGAGCCGCAAACCCTGTATGCGCCGGTTTTCATTAGGAATAAGAATCGATCGGATCAACACCCTTTCGGTAGTAATCACCCTAAAGGACATTGATGATATATGTGATAAAAGGTGAATCCATTTTCTGTCGGATGCGGGTTGCCCAAACCGACAGCCAGCCGGCTGGTCAGTTTCATATATAATATGGAGCAAAAAATAAAAAACCAGGGGCGTTTTCCCCTGGTTTCATTCTCTGATTTCAACTTGCTTTTGCTTCCTGATGGCTGACCGGCACGGCTTTTAAGCGCGGAAAGCGGAACAGGATGGACAATACGGCGCAAACGGCGATCAAAGCCGGATAATAGGAATAAGCCAAGATGCTGACCGGCGAGATGGAAGCAATCCCTGCAGCAAGCAACATTTGCGGCCCGTACGGGATCAGTCCCTGTACACTGCAGGAAAAGATGTCCAACAAGCTGGCCGATTTCCGTCCGTCAATTCCGTATTGGTCCGAAATCTCTTTGGCGAGCGGTCCGGTCATGATGATGGAGATGGTGTTGTTGGCCACGCACAGGTTGGTCAAACTCACCAGACCGGCAATGCCGAACTGCGCCCCTGTTTTCGTCCGCACTTTGCTCGTCAACAAATTTAACAAAAACTGAATGCCCCCGTAATGCCGGATCAATTCCACCATCCCGCCGATCAACAGCACCAGGATCGACAAGGATTGCATGCCGGTGATCCCTTCTTCGGCATGTTTCACCAAGGAAAGCCATGTGTAGCTTCCCTCAAACAGTCCGATGGCTCCAGCAAAAACAATGCCCAAGATCAAAACGATCAATACATGAACCCCGAGCAAGGCCGTAATCAACACGGCGATATAAGGCAGTGTCTGGAGAATGGAGAAGTCTTGACCGCCGGCCACACTGCCTTGTCCGCCCCCCGTGAAAAAGAAGAGAATCGCTGCGGTCAAGATGGCGGCGGGCAACACAATCAAAAAGTTGGCTTTAAATTTGTCTTTCATCCGGATCTTTTGGGTACTGACCGCTGCAATCGTGGTGTCGGAGATAAAGGACAAGTTATCCCCGAACATGGCTCCCCCGATCACCACCGCCATGGACAAGGCCAGTGCAATGTCCGCCTGTTGGCTGATTCCGACCCCGATCGGCGCGAGTGCCACGATCGTTCCCATCGATGTTCCCATCGCCAACGAAATGAAGCAGGCGATCACGAACAGTCCGACCATCAACCAATTGGCCGGCAAAAGGTTCAGGGCCAGGTTGACCGTGGAATCCACGGCGCCCATGCCTTTGGCCACTGCCGAAAAGGCACCGGACAACAAAAAGATCAAGATCATCATGATGATATCCGGATGGCCGGCTCCACGAAAATAGTGTTGCAATTTCGATGCCAACGACTCTTTGCGGTGCATGCACAAGGCCAACACCGATGCAATCATCACGGCAATGATGGCCGGCATTTTGGTGAAATCACCGGTATAAGCCCCCACACCAATAAACAAGATCAAAAACACGGCAAAAGGCAATAAAGCCCATGGATTTTCTCTGTTTTCCAATCGTCTCTCCCCTTTATTAAAAGAAAAGACCTCTTCGATGCATACGAAGAGGTCTTCTGTCTCCATGTTATTGAAAACCTCTTCTTATCTTCCAAGCTTCAAAACGCTTGCTGGAATTGGCACAGTACTCCGAAGAGCCCGTTGCCGAGGTTTCATCGGGCCAGTCCCTCCACCTCTCTGGATAAGAAGATCGGGTGTTGGATTTCGATGTCATGAATGATCTTTTGACATCATAATACGCAATCCTTTGTTTGTCAATTGATTGGATGCTTAAAAAATATGGAAAACAGCCGGCTGGATTCGCCGGCTGTTTTCTGCCATTTATCATTTAATTGAGCCCTAACTGTGACTTCAGTTCGCTCTGTTGTTTTTTCAATTGTTTCCACTCTTCGTAAAGATCATATTGTGCCAAAAATTCATGTCTTTCTTTTGCCAGCAAGTATTCTTGTTGAACGGAATAGAGACGCTCTTCCAGTGCTTTTAACTGTTCGATCATGCGAAGCACCTCAATTCTTTTCATTTGGTTTGACGAGAGTCAACAAATTATTACCCGTTATTCAATATATTAAACCCAAAATTTTGTCTAAATTACCAAAGGGTTTGTCTGATTGAAAGAAAAAAAGGAAACATCCCGGCAAAAAGCTGACAAAAAACAGAGGACAAGGTCAAAAACCGATGTTGACCTGCGTCGAATTTTTGATAGAATGAAAACCTGACCCATCACAGATTGATAAACCGAAGGGAGTAAACGGGTATGTCCATGCAACCACAATATATGCCGTCTTTTCTGGAAGAATTCCGCTCCATGAAGCTCGAGATGATGATTCGTGACCTGCATAAATTGAGCCATGAAGAATTGATCTATATCAAAAAAGAAATTGATGAGATCCTTCATTCCGTCAAAGAGTAGGATGGATTGCAATGAGCCAGCCAACAGAGAAGCTGTTGATCGAAACCTACAAGCACATTAACGAATCGCGCAATTTAATCGAGCAACTCATTAATCAACTCGGGCAAGAACAACCGTTTATCCACCATCTGCCCGACGACATTCAACATCTTATTCGTGTTGCTTTGGAATTATCACCCGATCAGCGAAAAACCTTGCGTTTGTTTCTTGAATCTTTAAAACAAGAATGACCCCAGCTATTACTTTGAAAAGTAATTACTGGGGTCATTTTTTGGAATTGTCTGTTCAAACATGTTGATCCGGATAAAGAAGTTGGAAGATCTTGCGGGACAAAACCGATGAACGAAAATACCGGTACATTTTGGCCGCATCGACAGCGGAAAACAATCCGGTTCCGGGAACCACCCATTCTTCATCGCGAAAGCGGATATAATCATGTTCCTTCAGTTTTTCCAACACTTCACGGCACCGTCCGGCACTTCCCAAATAGTTTTCAAATATATTGATAAACCGTTTGATATGTACCGCGTCTGACTCATTTTCTTCTCTTAAATCCGGATCCAGCTTCGGGTAAATCAATAACCCCCAAAAAATCACCAATGCGGCACGTTCGGTTTCATTCCAATGGCGATGGGGGAGTTCCTGGTCGCTTAAATCTCGTTGGGTTTTGATTCTATGACGTGAAAATAAAAGAGAACTGATTTCTTGAATCGACAACAGTGTCATTACTCCACCCCTTTCATCGTTCATATCAACCTATTCTTTTTCTCTCTTAATAAGGGTTATGGGCAAAATTCCCAGTTTTCATACCTCCGTCGCCAAGAAAATGATTTTATTATATAATTTCAGATGGATTTCCTTAAATTTTCTGGTCTGTGAACGAAAAAACAAGCCCGGTTCCTTGTTAAACATTAATAATTACCCTTGCTTATAAAATGGGCAGTGGAAAAGATTACGGCTTTTCTGTTATATTTATAAGTAAAGATTTTAAGGAAAATTATCTTCGGAAGGAGTTTGCACCGAATGTTTTTTGAAACAAAAAAAGGGAAATATACCGAAGAAGAAAACGAGTTGATTATAAAAACAATGAATAAAGGTTTAAAAGAAGGTAAAAAAGAACGGGAAATTCTAAAAGAACTGTCTGAACAATTAAAACGCGGATATTCCGGAGTGATGTCCCACGTAAGAAAGCTGAGGTCGGAATATCCAGATCGTTTTCACTCTTTAGAAAATTCGCCGGACGGCGGGAACCGCCTGAACAGCTGGGAAAAAGAAGAAGAAGAATTGGTCATTGAAACCGTCAATGAATATTTGGAAGAAGGAAAGTCCCTCTCTGCCGCGATCAGCGAACTGGAAAAGAAACTTTCCCGTACCCAGGGAGCCATCTACCAACGGATTTATACCTTAAGGCGAAAACATCCCGAAAAATTCAAACACCTTCCCGTGCAAAGACCCCGGCGCCGCCGGCAATTGCATGATTGGCCGTTTCATCCGTCACTGCAACAGGTGAACCAGTCCTTTCCCGTCCCATCCAAGGATCTTTCCGGAACCAATCAACAATTGACATCTGCTTTTCATCAAATGCATACATATCAACAATCTTTAATCACTCCTTCCGATGACAGGACGGATCATGCATCATCTCTGACACCAGAAGAAGAGCTGGTCTTAAAAGCTTTTGAGAAAAAATACGGGCGCCCCAACAATGAAGCGAAATCCAAATTACTCTCTCTCATGCGTACATACGGGACCACCCGGGTTTCGGTGGCCATGTTCACCTTGACGGAAGACAAGGCTTTTCCCAGCCATATTATCGAGTTTTTGGAAAAACACCTGATCAATCACAAGTTCTTGTAAAAAGAAAAAGCACGAACCCGCACCGGTCCGTGCTTTTACTTATACCTGGCCTTTCAATTTCACCGGAATGCTTGCATTGATGATGGTCGTTCGTTCTTTGGATTGCGGAACCACCACCACTTGTCCGACCACATCGTAACCAAAATCATCGCATAACTCGATCAGCCGTGCGCGAAACTCTTTGAGCTTTTGTTCGTTGATGTCCGATCGTTGATAGCTGAGCACCAATGACAACCGATCATCTGCCGTCATGGCCGTTGGTTCATCCTTATCCCGATTAAACATGTTCAAAAAAGCCATCCTTGTCACCTCAAATTTCATTAAGCGATATGAAACAACCTCTTGATCCTGGTGATAATCGTGGAAGACTCCAATTCCAAAAACGGCACTTCTTCTCCGATCAACCGGCGGGCAATGTTGGCAAACGCTTTCCCGGCCAACGATTTGTGATCCAAAATAACCGGCTCCCCGGTGTTGGAAGAACGGATGATGCGTTTGTCCTCCGGAACAATGCCCAAAAGATTGATGGCGAGATGGCTTTGTACCCGTTCCACGCTCAACATGTCCCCGTCTCTGACCATTCCGGGTTGCACCCGGTTCACGATCAAGTCGATTTGCCGGATGTTCGCCGACTCCAACAAACCAATGACCCGGTCCGAATCCCTGACAGATGGAATCTCCGGATTGACAACAAGAATGGCCCGGTCCGCGGAAGCGATCGCGTTACGGAATCCTCCTTCGATCCCTGCCGGTGAGTCGATCAAAATATAGTCAAATTCGTTCCGCAACTCATTCACAATCGCTTGAACCTGTTCAGGTGAAACCTCTTCCTTGTACCTGGTTTGCGCCGCGGGCAACAACGCGAGCTGATTGTACTCTTTATGGCGAACCAGGGACTGGCGCAATTTGCTTACCCCTTCGATCACATCGACCAGATCATAGACGATCCGGTTTTCCAAACCCAGCATCAAGTCCAGCTTGCGCAATCCGATATCGGTATCCACCAGGCAAACTTTATAACCCAACTGAGCCAAACCCAATCCCAGTGAAGCAACGGTCGTCGACTTGCCGACGCCTCCTTTGCCGCTTGTCACTGTAATCGCCACAGACCTGTGGTTCATCATCGATTCCCCTTTCTCGCCCTCATATGTACTCCGCTTCAACTTTTCTCTCCACTTATCCTTTTCTATCCATTAAAATTATCGAACCAATCCGATCCTTTTTTTGTCGAAGAAAGTCTGTCAATGCCACCGGATCTACAATATTCTCCATTTATTGTAGCAAAACTGTAAGAATAAAAAAAGTAAGAAATCAGCTTCTTGGCAAAAAATGTCTCTGCCGATTTCCTACTTTTGGAATCAGTTGGCTAATTCAGTTCTTTTCCCTGTTCAAACCGTTCGAGTTCCTTTGATAAAAAACGCCAAACAAACAAGACGGCCGCCATGTCATCGATATATCCCACCATCGGCAACCAGTCAAAGATCACATCGGTCGGCAGGATGAAATAAAGAAGGGCTGCTCCCACCAACCCTTTTTTCTTCATGCTGACGCCGGGATCGCGGAAATAATGGTACATGACCTTCAACTTGTGAATCAATGCCTGAATTCCGCCGACACTTTCCACTTTGCGGTTGAACTGGTCGATGATCTTTTTTTCTCCCTCTTTTGTCATTGCTTCTTTTTTTAACACCTGAAGCATGGCGATGATTTTATTTTTTTGCTTCATGGATGCTCCTCTCCTCAATAGAAGCGTTTTTGGCAATGGGGGCAGCTTTGGTCATCGGGAGCGATTTGGCGGGCACAAAAAGGGCAGATGTAAATTACGGAAGACACCAATGCTTCCGGTTTCCCCCCCTCCGCCTCGTCCGATGCCAAATCCAAAGGAACCCGTTCGGCTTCCTTGCGGGAAACAATCTCCTTTTTCTTTAACTCTTCCAGCTCTTTGGTCAACGCTTCGAGCCGTTTTTGCTGATCCCGGATCGATTCCAAAGAAAGGACAATGCTGTCCGTCAATTCGAGATTCCCATGTTCCTCCCAGTGGCGATAGACTTGCCATCCCAGTTTGCTGACCTCGTGTTCGATATCTTCTTTTTTCCCTTTTATCCGAAGTGTTAAGCGACTCATCTCCAACATTTTTTGAGATTTTTGGCCGGCCGTCTCCACACTTTTCTCCAGTTTTTCCTTCAAATCCTGAAAAAAGTTCAACAGAATCTCTCCTCACAAAAAATCATCATTGCTTTATCTATTGTATGGAAGAGAGGCGGAAAGAAACAAGCCAAAACCTCCAAATTCGTTTTTTTGTCAGGCCGATTTGGCCGCCTTGCGGGAATGGGGATCCCGGACTTTCTTGCGCATCACCGCATTAAACCAAAAAGCATTCAGGATCAAAATGAGGCCGGTCACCGGAAAAACGCCACGGATACCAAACCATCCTGACATGGCGCCGTAGCAGATGGGACCGAGCAAATTGCCGATGCTGTTGGCACTGGTGTAAAAACCGTATGCGGTGCTTTCTTTTCCCGGGGGCGAAAAACGGCGGATCAATGTGTTCAGCGAAGGCAACAATCCTCCGACGCAAAGCCCCAACAAGAAACGGAGAATCAACAGCTGCCAAATGTTGGTGACCGCCATATGCGGGATAAACAGCAGTCCGGAAGCAATCAAAGCCATAAAAAGAACACGGTCTGACCCGTAACGGTCGGCGGTTCTGCCCAATATCGGGGAAGACAGCATGTTGGAAACGCCTGTCATCGCCGTCACCAATCCGGCAAAAAAGGCGACGTGCCCGTGCGCTCCCAATTCATCCACAAACAAAGACATCAGCGGTGTCGGGCCGACATTGGCAAATTGCAACAACAAACCGACTCCGAAAAGAAGCAGCAACGTGCGCTGATTCAGCACAAAAAGACCGTCCTTCAAAACCGATTGTTTCGGCTGGACGGAAGGATCCGGTTTTTTCTCTTCCTTGACCGCAAACAAAACCACCAACGACGCAGTCAGCAACATGGCAGACGTGAGAATGAAGTTATTCCGGTATCCGACCAACTCGGCCAAAACCCCGCCCATAAAGGGACCGATGATGGATCCTGCGGTTGCCCCGGCTTGCAACATCCCCAACACATAACCGCTTTTTTCTTTCGGGGAGTTGGTCGCCATCAATGAAATCGAGGCCGGAATAAACCCGGAAACCATCCCGTTTAAGAGGCGAAGGAAAAAAAGCTGCCAATGGGATGTGGCCAGACTCATGAGAAAGATGGCAACCGACATGCCAAACCCGGAACGCAAGATCATCATTTTTCTGCCGTACCGGTCAGCCAGATTCCCCCAGATCGGCTGGACAATAATCTGGGACAAAAAGTTGATCCCAAAAATCAAGCCAGCCCATAATTGGACTTGCTTGGGATCCGTCATGCCCAGTTCTTTCAAATAAAGCGGAAGAAATGGCATGATCATGGTCATCGATCCTAAAACCAAAAACTGCGACACCATCAAAATATACATGTTTCGCTTCCAGACCGGCATCTTCTCTTACTCCTTCCGACATGGTAAATTTCGAAATACGAAATAACAGACAACAAAAAAACTGTCACTGGATGTGACAGAAATGAAAGTATGGACATCATGATTTATGAAAGTCAAGGCAAATGTTCCTTCTTTGCGATCTTTCAACGCGTTTTACAAACGGTAATTGCTCAATGCGGTGGATGACCTGATCCGCAGATTTTTCATCAATGTAAAGGTAAACGTACTTTAATCGTTTGGAAATGTAATGAATGTTTCCCATGCGACCCAACGAACGGGCTGACTTCAGATCATTGACCCAAACAGCCAAACCTAATCTTTCCGCAATATTCATGCTTGGTAACTCCTTTTCTTCGGAACGTGTCCGGAGGGCGCCATTGTTTGGATAAAAAAACAGCCTAATATCATGTTAACACTCTGTTAACAATTATTCAATGCGCGAAATACACCAAATATAAACAAGGCAGAGAAAAACCCAAAGGCGCTTTCTCTGCCGGCTCGTTCTATTTCAACAAGGGATAAAATCAAGAGGAAGAGTGGCTTGCACATCCGCCGCGACCTTTGGCCCCGATGGGGAAAACCGGATCATTGCCCGGCACCTTCACGGATTCGGACACGGCATGGGCGATGGTCCTGGAGACTTCATGCAACAGCCGGTCCAGTTGTTCCTCGGCCAACAAATACGAATGGATGGCCGGGTGTTTCCGTAATTTCTCCTGCCACTTCACCGCCTTTTCCTTGGCCTCGTGATAATTGGGATGAAAGATGCCAAACCGCTGGGCTTCTTCAAACTGATCCTTCACTTTGTGGAATTCCCGGATCAATTTTTGCGCTTCCTGATCTTCACTCAGCCGTCGTTTGGTCCGCAGGTACTCTTCGACTTCCGGCGATTCGTTGATTTTATCCGCCAAATGATATGCTTCAAGCAGTATGGTCGCCATGTCCAGTGTTTCCATGAACACCCCTCCTCCTTTTTATTGTAATGGATTTTCCCGCGATACAGAAGGAGAGGGCAACATCTGGAAAGCTTCCACTTCACCCAAATGAATGTTTTTTCGCTCGGTTCCAACCAGCGCCTCCATCATCCATTTGCCATTTTCATAACGCAAATGTTCCGGGTACACTTCCATTTTTCGCCCCTGATGCTCCATGAAAAGCGGCAATCCGTGAGAAATGCTTTGCCGGACCATTTCCCTGGCCATGTTGATTCCATATGGCCTGAGCCCGGAAAACCAAGCCTTGGGCAAAGGAACAGGCTCCGGTTTCGGAACTTCGACCCGGCAATCCCGGATGCCCTCAAAATCGGTTTCCAGGTTTTCGGCTTTACCAGACCATTCCTTTTTTTCCATGATGGCTTCCCGGTTCTGCTGTTTCAGCCAGGCCCTGACTTTCCCTGGTGTTTCTTTGATAAAATACTCGGACCCGTTCAGTTTTTTGACTTCCCAGCCGGCCTCTTCCAACCGCACCGGCCAATCTTTTGCCCCGTCATCGTTTTCGATTTTCAGGCACGTCCATGTTGACAGGGTGACGGCACCGATTCTTTTTTTGAGATCAAGGAGCCTTTCCGTAACAGAAGACGGAACATCCCCCGCCCATGCTTCCAGTTTTTCCAGAATCTTGTCCACCGTCCGTCCGTATTGGAGCCCTCTGACCAATGACCTTTCGTTGATCTCGTACACAAGCATGTAATCCCCGCCCATAAAATCCGCCCACAAGGAAAGTTCATGACGCTTTTCCCACGGAAAATGAAACGGGACATAAACTTCCGGTGCTGGATCGACATAGACCGGCATTTCGCCTGGATCCACCCACTCCCTGGGGGGATAAGACATCCATCGGAAACAAGTTTCTCCTTTTTCCGTCCTGCCCGACTCCAACCA
The DNA here is from genome assembly GCF_038006465.1 of Thermoactinomyces sp. FSL K6-2592. Lineage (NCBI taxonomy): Bacteria > Bacillati > Bacillota > Bacilli > Caryophanales > Thermoactinomycetaceae > Thermoactinomyces > Thermoactinomyces sp. FSL K6-2592. The sequence continues at coordinate 839,518 of NZ_JBBOVH010000001.1, read as the reverse complement.
GCCCATGCAAGCCATCGGGGTGATAAACCCCTCTTGCAACCGTTTGATGAATTGAAACGGCATCTTCAGCGGCACCTCCGTTTTAAGACGGCGCCAGAATTGTTCCAATCCCCACCACGTTCCGGCCGGCAATTGTTCCAAAATCAAGCAGAATCCGTCCAGCTCCGGGTGATCTTTCAAAAGGACATGGCGAACGGCATCATACAATTGGCCGACACTTTTTGGCCAAGGGGTGGAAAGCCAGCTTTTCCACCTTGTTTGATGAACGGCAACATGTTTTTTGGTCTCTGTGACCAATCCGAGCAAACGGGCGGTTTCCAGCAGAAAACCGGACCAGCCGGGCCAGGATGCATGAACGTCGTCCAAATCCAACTCGACATCCATTTTTTTCAGATCTTTTTTGGAGAGATGGCCGGTCCGATTCAACAGCCAAGGTTCATGGCTTAACGATGTCAAAAAGTGAAAAAAGGCCTGGCTTGCTTTCAAAGGATTGGATTGGACAGGAATGACGCGTTCTTCATCCAATGGGCGAAGAGACTGAGCGACAGAAATGGACCGGGCCCAGGCCACCCGGATCTCCCAAGGCACATAATACATCCGCTCCATATGCCGGTTCCGCAGGCAATAAATCCATCCCCGCCCGCAAGCCGCATCCAGCAGATGCTGATATTCCACTTTGGAAAGTGGCAGGTTTTTTTCCTGATGCAGGGCTTGTTTTTTTATTTTTCCCTTCTTCAAAAAGACCGACCAAAACCACCGGTACGTTTTTCGGTCCATCTTTTGCAGGCAATCCTGATAATAAGCGGGATCGGTCAGTTTCTGTTCCATCGCAGCCAATGACTCTTCTTGAAGATCCAGCGCGTTTGCAATCTGTTTTCGTTCCGCGTCGGATAAGGAAGTCAAACAATACCGGAGCTCTCTCACCCGCATCATTATGTTCCCCCCCACTTTACGACGAAATAGTGATACCCTTTTTCCCGCAAAAAGGTTTGGCGTTGCCATGCATATTCCTGATCCAAGGTGTCCTGGGTGACCAGCTGATAAAAATAAGCTTTTTGTCCGTTTGCTTTCGGCCGTAAAATCCGCCCCAAACGTTGGGCCTCTTCCTGGCGGGAACCAAACGTTCCGGACACTTGAACGGCCACTTTCGCATCCGGCAGGTCGATCGCCATATTCGCCACCTTGGAAACAAATAAAACAGAGATTTCCTTTTTCCGAAACTTCCTGTACCACTCTTCCCGTTCCGGTTGCGGGGTGGAACCGGTGATGAGCGGGGCGTCAAAACGCTCCGCCAAAGCTTTCAGTTGATCCACATACTGGCCGATCACCAAAATTTGCTCGCCCTGATGTTTTTTTAAGATCTCTTGCAAGACCTCCTGTTTCAGCGGATTTTCCGCGGCCAGGCGGTACCGGTGGCGTTTTTCGGCGGTTTGGTAAACCTCTTTCAGTGAGTCGGAAAGCGGAACACGCACCTCATGGCAAACCGCTTCCGAGATCCATCCCCCTTCCTCCATCTCTTTCCACCGGGAAGCATAAATCACCGGCCCGATGAGCGAAAATACATCCTTTTCCCGACCGTCTTCCCGGATCAATGCCGCTGTCAACCCGAGCCTCCTTTTGGCTTGCAAGCCGGCGGTGACCCGAAAAACCGGTGCCGGCAACAAATGCACTTCATCATAAATGATCAGTCCCCAATCTCTTTTCGAAAAAAGGTGCATATGCAAAAATGCACCCGTTTTTCCGTCTCTTTTGGTCAACATTTGGTACGTGGTGACCGTGACCGGGGCGATGTTTTTCGTTAAAGATGTATACTCTCCGATCCATTCTTCCGGCAAGTCGGTTTTCTCTTTCAATTCGCGGATCCATTGTCGGCAGGAGGTGACATTCGGGGTCAGAATCAGCGTCTCTTTTTGAATCTTTTCCATAATGCCAAGGCCCACCACGGTTTTTCCCGAGCCGCACGGCAACAGGATCACCCCGCTTGTCCGCCAGCTTTGCTCCGGATGGCAAAAAGCATCCACCGCTTGTTGTTGGTATTGACGCAATCCGGGAAAAGAAGGGTGGGTTTTCAAGCGCAGGGAAAGCTGTGCTCCTTCGGAAGAGCCGATGGCATCCAAAGGCGGATAACCCCAATCAACACATTTCTTTTTCAGCAATCCCCGATATTCCATCGGAATCACAAGGGTATTTTTGTTCTTTTGAAGAATACATTTCATAATCTCCGACAATTGTTTGATGCGTCGAATGATCTTTTCTTCCGGGCACATCAAAAGAAACGTCTCTTTGCTGTCTTTCTCAAACCGGATCAAACCAAAACGTTTCATTTCCGTTTTTATTTTTTGCACCAGTCCGGAAGAAAGCGGAAATTTGGCATGTTGTCGAAGCCACATCACGAGGCTGTCCGGATCGGATCCGTCGGCGGCGGCTTGCCACAGGGAGCATTCATCCCAACGGTACGTGTACAAAACATCCGTTTCTTTGACACACCGGGCAAACTGATCCAGTTTTTGAATCACATCCTGAATTCCCGGAGCCCGTTTTTCTGCGAGAATGATCCCATTGTCCCTGACGATCAATGGTTTGAAAGCCAACCCTTTTCACCTCCTGTCCCCGAATTGGTGACCGGTTGAAAGAATGTTGAAACTCCCGGTCATAAAAAAACGTCTATCCCATAAAAGCAATTGTGGGGTGAAAAACCAATGCACACTTTCAAATCCATTGTCTCCGTTTTTATTTTTTGTTTGCTGGCCGGTTGCTCAACCTTCGGTCAAGAATCTGACACGGGAGGAACGGTCATGGAAGAAATCCCTTTTCAAGTCGTCTCTTTGGAACAGGTGCCGTCTCAACTTCAAAACCAAGCTCAAGAATCGCTGCAATCCCCCGGGGAATCCATCCGTCTGCTTTCAGCCGACTCCAAAAAATATGTCATTTTAGGTTTGGGAGAAAAGCCGACGGCGGGCTATAAAATTGACGTGAAAAAAGTGGAGCAAAAGGGCAACAAACTGGTGGTTCATGCGCAAAAACACGAACCGTCCAAGGATTCTTTCCAAGCGCAGGTGATCACTTATCCTGCCGTTATTATTGTCACAGAACCCAAAAATCATGTGGAACACGCCGAAGTTCATTGGCTTTAAATCAAACGGAGCCTGTCAAATCATTTTGACAAGCTCCGTTTTTTCTTATTGTTTCGGTTCTTTGACCCGTTCCGGACTCCGGTCGGGAGCGTGCGGTTCTTCTCTTCTTTCGGGTTCCGGATCCCGGGGCGTCATGATTTCCGGTTGTCGGGGCTGAGCAATTTCCGGTTCGCGAATCACATCCGGCATTCTCATGATTTCCATTCCCTCCTTCTGTCCGTAGTGTGTCCGTATCGTTTGGTTTTCAATGATCTTGTTTTTTCCAAAAAAAATTCCCTTTGCATAAAACAAAGGGAAAACCCGGTCGGGTCACTTTTCTTCCTTCTCGTTTTTTTCCTGATTCTGATAAGCCCGGAACCAAGGGGATTCCGGGGATTCGGGCGATTCCCAGGCCCGGGGGTTGTTCCGGCGCGGCCTTTGCCATTGCCACTGATATCCTTGGTCATCTGGTGGAAACATAGGATATGACATCCCGGATTGAGGAGGCGGACCATAAGCTCCTCCATACGGAGGGTTGGAGGGGTATGAGTAACCCGGCATATATCCGCCGTAACGGCCTCCTCCGCAGCCGCAACCGGTGCCCGGGGGATAAACCGGGAACGGGTAATAGGGACTGCCATAACCATGTCTGAACGGAGGGTAAAACATAGGGTACATATTGAACTTCCTCCTTTTTTGTCACGTCAGTTTCAATTTATGTAAACACAAGCTTGGCTTATGACAAGGGGAAATCCATCATGGATCATCAACCAATCGGACAAAAAGATTTAAAGCAACTGTTGACTTACTTGCAAAACCTGGATCAAACGGGTTTTCGGGCCATGATCCAAAAATTGCATTCGTATGATCTGGCCCGCCTGTTTTTCCAATTGAGCAATATTTATCAAAGGCGCCTGCTCACCCTGTTGCAGCCGGAAGAAATCGCCCTTCTCATGGAAGAATTGGACCTTCAGGAACAAAAGGAAGTCCTTGCCGCATTGGGTCAAAAAAAAGCTGCGCAAGTACTCGACCACATGCCCAACGACGATGCCGCCGATCTGCTCAGCGAACTGGAATTGTCCCAATCCACTTTGCTTTTAAAAGAGATGAAAACAGTGGAAGCCGATCAGGTTCGGGCATTGCTGCATTATCCGGAAGACACGGCCGGAGGATTGATGACCAATGCATACGTCCAAATCTTCTCCCACTATACAGTGGAAGAAACATTGCGTTTTTTGCGGGAAATCGCCCCTGCTGCCGAAACGATTTATTATTTGTATGTGACCGATGTCCGCCACCGGCTGATCGGCGTTCTTTCCTTGCGGGACCTTTTGATCCGTGAACCCCACGAAAAAATCGACCGGATCATGAATGAACGGGTCATTTCAGTTCCAGTTGACATGGATCAGGAAGAAGTGGCGCGGATCCTGAGCCGATATGATTTTCTGGCCCTGCCCGTGGTGGATCAAAACAAAAAACTGGTGGGCATTGTCACCGTGGATGATATTATCGACGTCCTGATCGAAGAAGCCCGGGAAGATTTGGAACAACTGTCAGCCGTCCAACCGACGGACTTTGTAGATCCCTTTGATTCCGCCCGCAAGCGGATTCCCTGGCTGATCATCTTACTCGGAATCGGCATCCTCACCGCCAATCTAATCGGCTTGTTTGAAAGCACCATTGAAGTCCTTCCCGTTTTGACGCTCTTTATGCCGATGGTCGCCGGGATGACCGGAAATGCAGCGACGCAATCGCTGGCTTTGACCATCCGGGCCCTGTCCAAGGATCAACCCGCCCCGGATCACTTCCGGAAATTCATCCGTCAGGAAGGGATTGCCGGTGTGATCATCGGCTTGATATGCAGTGTTTTTATCACCTTGGCGATCGGAATTTGGAAAAGTTTTCAGCTGGGGTTGGTCGTCGGGCTTTCCCTTTTCTTCACCCTGATCTTGGGAACCATGGTCGGCACCTTCGTCCCCCTGATTTTGGAGAAATTCGGCATAGACCCGACAACCGCTTCCGGCCCTTTGATCACCACCTTAAACGATGTCTTTTCCCTGATGATTTACTTCGGGTTCGCCACCCTTTTTCTGCAATACCTCATGTGATCTCACAATGCGCGGACCAATCCTCTTCCGGTCCAGGGATCCGGACCTGCCGGCGGCAAATCAATGGCTCGCTGAAAAACCATTTTTTTGAGCTCGTTCGCATCCATCCGCGGATAAGCCGCCCGGTAAATGGCCAAAACCCCGCTGACATGGGCGGCGGCCATGGATGTCCCGCTTAAGATCGCAAACCGGCGTAACGAGTAGGTACTCAATATTTGCGATCCCGGTGCGGCCAAATCCACCTTTCCCGTCGCGGAGTAAGGTTCGCGCCCGTTATTCCGGTTCAATGCCGCCACCGAAATCACCGGGGCCAACCGCGCCGGAACCGAAACGGTGTCGCCCGTCCCCGCCGGCGTTCCGGTGTTTCCGGCTGCAGCCACCACCAGAATCCCGCGTTTGACCGCCGCTTGAAGAACATAATCCAACAGAGGCGTGGTCAACTTTCCCCCGCTGATACTGATGTTTAAAATATGCATGCGGTTGGCAATCGCCCATTCCACACCGCGAATCAAATTGGAAATCGTCCCTTTTCCCGATGCATTGAGTACTTTGATGGCATAAAGCGAAACCTTCGGAGCCACTCCCACCACACCGTAATGATTGTTCAATGCACCGATGATGCCGGCAATGTGTGTTCCGTGACCGTTTTCATCCATCGGCGGCAGAGAAGGAGACAGAATGTTGACTCCTCCTTTCACATTGGAAGCCAGATCGGGATGATGAAAATCAATCCCCGTGTCAATGACACCGACCCGGACGCCCGATCCGCTGTTTAAACGGCGTTTTCCGATCACGCGGGCGATATTCCACGTCAACACCTGTTGATTCATCATCTTGTGTTCGGGATAAGGCACGGCCGATGCTTTGATCACCTTGTTGACCTTATAATACGGGAGGGTTAACAACTGATCTTTGGCAATGCCGATCAATTCCGGACTATTGGCAATTTTCCGGGCCTGGTCGGGATGTTTGAATGACACAATCACCGCCGGCGTGTATTTTCCAACAAACAGGATGTTTCCTCCCGCGGCTTTGATTTTTTTCAAATGGGCAGGAGAGCGTAGCAACAAGTGATAGTTGGCACTCATAAAAAATCACCCCTTTGATTCTAGTTATGAATCGAGGGGTGATTTGGTATAGACGAGATTCATAGCGTTATAGTTTATTTTCCTTCTTCCCGGTCTTTGGTTCCGGAGGAAACCGGCCTGCTTTTTTCGCGGCTTGTTTTAAAATAAACTCGATCTGTGCATTCACACTGCGAAACTCATCCGCTGCCCATTTTTCCAAAGCCGAATAAAGTGCATGGTCGAGCCGGAGAAGGAAACGCTTTTTTTCTTTGCTCATGAGTACAGGGTGCCTGTATTGATCACAGGCTGGGATTCACTCTCCGAAACCAGCGCCACCATCAGATTATTGGCCATGGCCGCTTTTCTTTCTTCATCCAGTTGAACCACACCCTGTTTTTCCAAATGGGACAGCGTCATTTCAACCATACTCATGGCCCCTTCAACAATTTGCTTGCGTGCAGCAATGACTGCCTGCGCTTGCTGGCGGCGCAACATGGACTGGGCGATTTCCGGGGCATATGCCAAATGGCTGATCCGCGCTTCCAATACTTCCACCCCGGCAATCGCCAAACGTTTCCCCAATTCCTCCCGCAAATTCTCTGTCACATCGTCGGTGGCCGTACGCAGAGAGATTTCCGCATCGTCTTGGCGGTCATACGGATAACGGCTGGCAATGGCCCGGATGGCCGTTTCACTTTGCACCGCAACAAAAGAATCGAAATCTTCCACATCCAACAATGCTTTGGCTGAATCGACGACCCGCCAGACAATCACCGCTCCGATCAAAATCGGATTTCCGTCGGCATCATTCACTTTTAACTTATCGCTTTGGAAATTCCGGACGCGTAAAGAGATCTTTTTTTTGGCAGCAAACGGATTGAGCCAGAAAAACCCGTCTTCCCGGACACTGCCCACATATTTCCCAAAAAACAGCAAGACACGCGCTTCGTTCGGCTGAATGAGGGTGTACCCCGGCAAAGTGACGAAAAACAGAATCAACAAAATGACACCAAGCAAATGGCCTGCCAAAACCAACACTGCTCCGGCAACCAGTAATACCAAGTGAACCAAAAGCATCAAAAATCCATTCACTTTCCAGGTAACAACTTCCCGTGATTGATTCATACCTTCACCTCGAAATTGATTTGTTATCTAAATGATATCATTATGATAAATAAAAAACCACCCCTTTTTAAGAGATGGTTTTGCTCATTTCCCCAGGATTCTGAAGAGGACTTTGCTTGGCCGACTGGATGAATAACCGGGCCAACTCATCATAACCCGTTTGGTTGGGATGCACTTCATCGGCAAAATACTCTTTGCGGTTTAAAAACGATGGATACGGATCCACCATATTCACTCGGAACCGCTTGCACAAACCCGAATACGCCCGGTTCAACATCTGGACAAAGAGCTGCGCCTGCTCGATCCCCATCTCATATGCCGGCAACGGAATGTAAAATCCCAACAGATAAACGGTCAACCGAGGATTTTGCCGCCGGATCAATGAAAGGATTTGCCGGACATTTCTTTGCACCATGCGGGAAGATTTCAGGATTTCCCCGACGGTCAGCTTTCCTTTTTCAAACAGCTCGATAAAATCGCATCCCCCCGTGGTCACAGTCAAGTGGGTCAAACGCGGGAGGAGTCGTTGGAAAGCCGAATGTTGCACCAGCTGCAACAACTCGGTGGAAGTCATTCCCGAAATCCCCCAATTACGGAAGTGGCAGTGATCGGAATGCCTTAAATAACGGAAAAGCTGGGCCACGAAATGTTGTTGGGGACTGTTTGCCCCGATTCCTTCCGTCAACGAATCCCCGATGGCCAAATAAGAAACGGCGGCTGGTGGTTCATTATGCATCAAGACCCTCCCTTCTCATTTCGCCTTTCAAATGAAACGGCATGGGCAATGCAAGGAATCGCTTCGCCTTGCTGATAAGAAACCGGACTGAGCAAGGCTCCGGTCGCCACCACTAGGATCCGGTCATACACTCCTTCTTCCATCTCCTTCAATAAATGACCGTAAGTCACCACCGCACTGCTGGCACACCCGCTTCCCCCGGCAAAGGTTTGCTGATCCTGGGTATAAATCATCAAACCGCAGTCTTTGAATTTGGCTCCCATGTTGTAACCGTCATTCTCCAACAGTTCCCTGGCTATGGGTAATCCCACACTGGCCAGATCCCCGGTGACGATCAAATCATAATCATCCGCCGTCCGGCCTGTGTCTTTAAAATGGGTTTGAATCGTTTTGGCCGCGGCCGGGGCCATGGCTGATCCCATGTCAAACGGATTTTTCACACCCAAATCCGTCACCTTGCCAATGGTCGCATAGCGAATCCCGATTGTTCCCTTTCCTTTCCCGACAACACAAGCTCCGGCGCCGGTGACCGTCCATTGAGCCGTATCCGGTTTTTGGCCTCCGTATTCCGTCGGATAACGGTATTGCCTTTCGGCCGTGCAGTTATGGCTGCTGACACCGGCCACGGCATAATCGGCATATCCCCCGTCCACCAAAGCAGCAGCCAATGACAACGAAAGCATGGAAGTGGAACAGGCGCCGTACACTCCCAGCAGGGGAATTTGGTTTGTTTTGGCGGAAAAGGAAGCAGAAATGTTTTGGTTTAACAAATCGCCTGCCACATAGAAATTGATTTGCCCGGGGGTCAGGTTTGCTTTTTCAATGGCGATTTGCACTGCGTCTTCCAACATTTTGCGCTCGGCTTTTTCCCATGTCTCTTCTCCCATGTATAAATCGGAATACACCTTGTCATAACGATCCTTCAACAGCCCTTCGCCTTCCATGGGGCCTGCCGTGGCCGCACTGGAAAGCACACACAGGTCTTCGGAAAAGCTCCATGTACTCTGTCCGATTAATTTACTTTGTTTCAATTCCATCTCCCCCGATCATTTGATCCAATGAAAGAAAAAGTAGTGAATGATGCCGATGAAAAACGCCGCAACGGTTCCAAAGACAATCACCGAACCGGCCAGTTTGAACATGTTTCCGCCGACTCCCAGCACAAACCCTTCGGAACGGTGCTCCAAGGCGGCAGAAGCCATGGAATTGGCAAAGCCGGTCACCGGTACGGCCGTTCCCGCTCCTGCCCATTGACCGATCCGGTCATATACTCCCAACCCCGTCAACAAACAGGAAATAAAAACCAATGTGGCCACTGTTGGATTTCCGGCTTTCTCCGGCGGAAACCCAAACCACTTGACATACATTTGCGACAGCCCTTGGCCCAGCATGCAAATGGCTCCTCCGACCACAAATGCTTTCACACAGTTTTTCAGCACATTGGGCCGCGGTTGATGTTTTTTTGCCAGTTTTTGATACGCTTTTTGGGATTTTTTATCCACATTGGCTGACGAAATCTTTTCGCTCACGTTTTCTTCGCTCCTTTTTCAACCAGTATCTTCTTTTAGATTGCGGCCTTTTCGCCCACTTTATGCACCCGGATTCCCATGTAAAAAGCATGCAAAAAACCATGCCGCCGGCGTTTCACCGGCAACATGGCACAAACTCACTGGAGGTCATTGGATGCATTTGGATTGTGCGTTTCGGAGATTTCGTTCAAAGCCTGGCTGGCCTCATCCTGGAACTCCGGCTGAACCGCCAGATCCCCGATCGAAACAACTCCGACCACACGATTGTTTTCCACCACAGGCAAACGTCTCACTTGCGCTCTTGCCATCAATTCAGCGGCTTCATCCACCGTCATATCCGGTGTACCATAAACAAGATTGGTGGACATAATGTCGCTGACGGAACTGGAATTCGGCTTCTTGTCTGCAATTCCCCGTGTTACAAGGTCCCGGTCTGTAATCACGCCTTTTAACTCTCCGTTTTCCACAACCGGTATCATCCCGACATTGGAACCGCGCATTTTGTTTGCCACTTCATACACATTGTCCTGCGGCGACACAGCTTCAACGTTGGTCGACATGACTTCGCGTAAAGTATGCATCAGAATCCCCCCTTGGGTTATATCCTTTGCCAGGGAGGGACAACTCATTCCTGACACTGCCCGGGAATTTTCCCTATTTCCTCCAATTCCAGCCCCATTTCCCTCAAGGCCGTCCGGGTCAATAATTCGGCCCCGATTTTCATGGCCCTTTCATCAAAATCAAACATCGGATGATGGTGCGGATACCGAAAATCCTGATCATTTCCCGCCCCGATAAAGCAAAAGGCGCCGGGACGTTCCTTCAGGTAATAACTGAAATCTTCACCAGCCATTAAAGGTTCCATTTCCTTCACGCAGGAAACTCCGTCAATCTTTCGCGCTTCGTCCATTAATTCCCGTGCGGGCCGGGACTCGTTGGAAACGGCGGGATACCCCCACTCATAGTAAAATTCGCAATCGGCCCCATACATGCGGCAAGTGGACTCAGTGACTTCTTTCATCCGGCGCACAATCAACCGGCGGACTTCTTCATTGAATGTGCGCACGGTGCCCTCCAACCGGCAATGTTCCGCAATCACATTGAAAGTTTGCCCCGCCTGGATCATTCCCACTGAAATCACTGCCGGTTCCAAGGGATTGACTTCCCTGCTGATAATGGATTGCAAATGAACCACCAAGTGAGCGGCAATTTGCACCGCATCAACGGATTCATGCGGCAATCCGGCATGGCCGCCCCGCCCTTTGATCTCAATCCGGAACGCATCCGCCGCCGCCATCAACACTCCCGGGCGGGACCCGACCGTGCCGAGGGGAAGAGGCGTCCACAAATGGGCCCCGTAAATCACATCCACTCCTTCCAACACCCCGGCTTCAATCATGGCTTTGGCTCCTCCGGGAACCAACTCTTCAGCCGGTTGAAAAAGAAACAAAACATTTCCGCGCAACTCTTCACGCAACTCTGACAACAAAGCGGCTGCTCCCATCAACATGGCCATGTGCCCGTCATGCCCGCAAGCATGCATCACTCCCGGAACGGTCGAGCGGTATTCGCACGTTTTCTCATCCTGAATCGGCAAAGCATCCATATCCGCGCGCAATGCGACCGTGGGCCCTTCTCCTTTTCCTTTGAGGAAACCGGTCACGCCGTACCCGCCGACTCCCGTTTTGACCTCCAGATTTAAACTTTTCAGATAGCCAGCCACCTTTTCGGATGTTTCCCGCTCTTGAAAAGAACGTTCAGGATATTGATGAAAATGCCGGCGCCACTTTTTCATGAGGGGAAAAAGACGGTCCAATCGTTCTTTCATCTGTCCTCTCGGCACTCCTCTCTTCCCTTTTTCGCTCCTCCTTTATGCCCCTTTGTCCGGTTGCTTTGTCAAAGCGTTCGTACTATGATAAAAAAGGATTGAATACGGTGCCAATACAAAGGAGGCGCACATGAATGATTTTTTATGACAGTAAAACCAAAGGGATCAAAAAAGAATTCGGCGAAATGGAAAAATTAATGAAAAAATTGGGATTTGTCCGCTGGTCCTGGGATTATGAACGGGTCACGTACGATTACAAATTGTCAGCCAATGGCGTGAGTTACTACCTGCGTCTGAGCGGAGATGTCGTGAACGATAAACGTTTGGAACACCCGAAAGCATTGCTGGAGCTGGGCACTCCCGTATTTTCCCGTCACTTCTTCCCGCACGGCCTGGATGACACTGCCGAAGTCCCGGAAGAATTAAAAGAAGAAGTCCAACAACTGCTGAATGATTTGGAAAAAGCTTTGCTGGAAGAGAAAAAATAAAGATTTGGACAAAAGAAGAGGGTGCTTTGGCTTCACCCTCTTTTTCAACGCAACTCCCCGTTACCGGCTTGGACAGCCGTTTCCTTTATATGGACGCCGTCCACTTTGACATTGACTTCAACCACATGTAAGCCCGTCATCGTTTCCACGGCTTCTTTCACATTTTGTTGGAGTTCCCGGCATACTTTGTGAATGGGTTGGCCATAGTCCACGATGACTCTTAAATCAATGGCCGCTTCCAAATTGCCCACTTCGACTTGCACGCCTTTGGTGATGTTCTTCCCGCTCACCCGTTTGGCGAACTCTTCAGCCATCCCGCCTGACATGCTGGCAATTCCATGGGTTTTGCCTGCCGCCAGTCCAGCAATCACGGCAACCACGTCGTCGGCAATCCGGATCGACCCTTGATTGGTTTCTTCAGCCACGCATCATCCCCCCTTGTCGTCAGAATGGCCCCCGGTTATAGTTTAGCACAACCGTCCGGCGGAAATCCGGTCAACTTACCTTATACCCGGCGATTTTCACCATGGTTTGCACCTGAGAATGGTTGAGATTCACCTTATAACCATAATATGTTTTATCTTCCATCTCAATTTCTACAGGAACAATAAATTTCCCTTTTAAAAGCTTCGTAAACAATTGGTTCGCTTCCATTTCGTCCAAGTGGAATTTACGCATAAAATCATTTTTGATCCACGTGCTTCCATAACTCTTTCCAATATTGTTGGGATCATGATACCATTCATAAATTTGCACCACCGCATTATGAATCAGGCGATCCAGCTGCGTCAGATTCTGAAATTCGTTAATATTCAAAAATTCAAAGAGATTGTGGGTTTGGTCACAAAACTCATGCAACTGAGCGGTTCGGGATAAACTTTCATCACAAAGGCAAAAAAGTTCAACCTGCTTTCCTCTCGACCACAAGCGGTCCAAAAGCGGGATCATGTCCTGATCCGCACTGACGATTACAAACGTGTTGATTTCGGGAATTTCATATAACACTTCCATGGCATCCAAACACAACTGAATGTCCGCCGCATTTTTCCGTTCCCGGCCGTTTCGCCCGTTCCCGTACACCTGATGGATGTGAACCCGTTTTTTTTGCAGGCTCATCATGGACAAATCCAATTGCTCAAAATCCGCATATGCTTCCATGAGGCGGATGGCATCCCGTCCGTAATGTTCTTGCAGACGCAAAAATAAATTATGAGTCTCATCCGGGTGATCCGGGTCCATATGATACTTTTTGAGTCCGTAATACACATTTTCCAGATCAATAAATATCGCTATGTCCTTGGACACGGGAGTCATCGAACGTCCCTCCCTTCATAAAATGGAGTATGTTCAATTATTTCGATTTTTTACAGAGATTTCCTGCCATAAACTTTCGAAATCGTCTTACAGATACTTTGATAGGATTTGACATTTTTTTGCGTTTCCGTATGACAAAATCGTTTTTTGTTCAACATAAACTCACATCTTATGGAATGAGGGGTGCGCAGGATTGAATAACAAATGGTTTTATCCTTTATTGATTCTTTCCACCTTGCTCAGCGCAGGGGCTCATTACTTTTGGGGCAACCAATTCATCCAATTTGTTGCAGCTTCCTTCTCTCTTTTGCTGTGGGCTGCGTTGTTGGGAAAAGCAACGGAAAATGTGGCCCATTATGCCGGGGAACGGTTGGGGGGACTGTTAAATGCCACCTTCGGCAATGCGGCTGAATTGATCATCGCTATTTTTCTGGTGAAAGAAGGATACTTCGACATGGTCAAAGCAAGCATCACCGGTTCGGTGATCGGAAACTTGCTGTTGGTGCTGGGACTGAGTGTCCTTTTCGGAGGGATGAAACATAAAACCCAGCGCTTTAATTCCGAACTTGCCGGCCATAATGCATCCCTGATGATGCTTTCCGTGATCGCCCTGTTTATCCCGGCCGCCTTTATCCAATCTCTCGGGGAGCGGGAGGTCGGGATTATCAGCATGGTCATTGCTTTTCTCCTGATTGCCGGCTATTTTTTGTGGCTTTATTTCTCTCTTGTCACGCACAAAGATGAATTGGGGGACGCCGTGGATGGTCTGCCGGACCGGGAAGAAGAAAAAGAGGAACCGGTTTGGTCCGGGAAAATTTCCCTCCTCCTTCTTTTCATTTCCACGGTTTTTGTGGCAATTCAAAGTGAATGGCTTGTGCACAGCGTCGAAGCCGTCGCTCACACCCTCGGATGGTCCCAATTATTTGTCGGCGCTTTTCTGATTGCGATCATCGGAAATGCAGCCGAACACAGCGCAGCCATCTTTCTGGCCATGAAAAACCGGATGGGGGCGGCCGTGGAAATTGCCATCGGAAGCAGCCTGCAAATCAGTCTCTTTGTGGCCCCCGTCTTAATCTTTGTGAGCCGGTTGTTTCAAAATCCCATGGACATCCTCTTCACCCATCATGAAATTGCGGCCATTGCCGTCTCTGCATTGATCACCGCATCCATTTCCCGGGACGGGGCGACCAACTGGTATGAAGGGGTTTTGCTGCTGATTGTCTATTTCATCTTGGGCGCGGTCTTTTTTGTCGCCTGAATCCAAAAAGAAAAAAGACTCCTCTTTTTCAAAGGAGTCTATTCATCTATGACATATTATCATTAGACTTAGGCAAAACTTTCGAATAAAAATCAGCTAATTTCCGTTCCAGATCATGAATGATTTGTTGCCCTTGCTCTTTTTCGATTAATCCTGCCCGGACGGCAAAATCAATTTCCCTTGATAAACCAAACATTTGTGTATCTAGAACTTCCTCATATAAAGGACATTTTGGCAAGGTGAGATTGTCAAGCTGTACGGAAATAAGTTGAGCGATTTTATCTGCATCTTCTCTGAGTAATTGCAGAGCCTTGTAACTCAAATCGGTCTGTGTTGGTATGGTCAAAGCAAACCCCTCCATCGACCGCCGTCATTGCAATTGGTTTGCTTAAAACGGCCCGTATTCCCTGCGTTAAAGTTAGTGTATCATGACCCCCTCCGTTTGTAAAATACCGAATCCCGTTATTAGAAAATACTTAAATCCAATTCCCTCGAAAGATCTTCCAATAACGCAACCCCCCCGATGCTGTTTCCCTTTTCGTTCAGGGCCGGACCGAACACTCCGATTCCCATTTCCATCGGCACGGAAGCCATAATGCCTCCCGAGACCCCGCTTTTTGCCGGTATTCCCACTTTGATGGCAAATTCCCCGGACTCATTGTACATGCCGCATGTCACCATAAAGGTTTTCGCCATTCGGGAAACATAGACCGGAACCACCATCCGGTTGTCAAAGGTTTGTCCGTACCGGGCCAGGCATAATCCGATTTTGGCCAGGTCTTCACAGGTAACCTGAATCGAGCATTGAAGCAAATAGGCTTCCAATGTTTCCTCCACCCGGTCGATCAGGTTGAGTTCTTTCAACAAGTGGGCCAGTGCCCGGTTCCTGTGCGCCGATTCATATTCGGAACGAAAAACTTCTTCATCCACTTCAATTCCTTTGCTTCCTGTCATTTCCTCGATCAGCCGGATGATCCGCCCCGTCTTTTCCCGTGCCGTTCTCCCTTTGATCAGGGAGGTCACCACCAACGCCCCGGCATTGATCATCGGATTTAACGGCTTTTTCAACTTCATCATTTCCATGTTATATATGGAATTAAAAGGATCGCCGGTGGGCTCCATTCCCACTTTGGAAAAAACTTTGCGGTCCCCGTTATCCATTACCGCGAGCATCAATGCAATCACCTTGGAGATGCTTTGCAGCGTGAAGCGTTTCGGAAACCGTCCAGCCTGATACACTTTTTGGTCCTTTGTGACAACGGTGATCCCCAGCTGGGACGGATCCTGCCCGGCCAATACGGGAATATATTCGGCACACTTGCCATACCGGGTTGTGGGCAGATGTTTTTCAATCAAACGCTCCAGTAATTTTTGCATATCGGCTTCCTTCTTTCCGAAGTTCTTTTATGAATTATCATGTCCGATTCAGCATTTGTTATTTTATTCTCCGCTCCATCTTCGATATAATGAAAACGTTATAAAATTCAATTCGTTTGGGTGATCATGATGAATTCCGTCATTCAAGTAACCGGAGATGTAAAATATACCATTCATCTGGATCCAACCATTTGGATTTTTGATGAGCGCCGTTTCCCTCTTGAGGAGCGTCTGGACGGAGTGAGCGGGCTGGCTGTCGAATTGGCCCCGTTTCTGGCCAATGCCGAGCCTTCCGAAAAAGCCACCAAGTTGATTTGTCGCCGCCGTCAGGGCGAAGATGTTGTCATTTCCATGGAAGAAGCGAAAAAAGCTTATTTGTGCTTTGCCAAAGACAACAAACCAATCCGGGAAGGAGGTCCGGCGCTTCTGTATTTGGCAGACGGCAGCAACAAGGATCAGCCGGTCGATTATCTGACGCATCTCGAAGTGGTGGAATGACCCGCCCGCTCAATTCCCTCAGGAAAACGAACGAGGAGGCCTTTTTTCGGCCCCCTCGTTCTTCTGTTTTATCACATCACCGGAAATGGCGGTATGGCTCTTTTAAACATCCGCCGTCGTCCATCCCTCTTCCGTACCGCCAAAAAGTTTCTTCTTATTTTCGAATCATGAAAAAGGTTCCCGATGCATGCGCGATCAATTGATTTTTCTCATTCTTGATCTCACAAGTGGCGGTTGCCAAATGGCTTCCCATCTTCAGCAATTTGGCTCTGGAAATGATCCGTTCGCCCGTTCCCGGTGACAAATAATTGATTTTCATTTCGGCCGTCACGGCTCCCTGGTATTTGTCCGACAGCCGCCGGTTGATCAACGATCCCATCGTTGAATCGGCCAGTGTAGCCGTGATGCCTCCATGGACAATGCCGGCTTTATTCAACATGAACGGAGTGATCGGAACGGAAAACTGATACTCATCCTCACCGATGAATTCACCCTTCAACCCCATAAAACCGGACAAATAGGCACTGTCACGATCCCTTTTTTGCCGGATGGCCTGTACAGCCAAAGATAAAATTTCCCTTTCCTCATCGTTGCCGTCCCGGAGAATCCTGTCCAGTTCCTTCCTGAGATCCACCTTTTCTCTCTCCTTTACTTGCAAATATGATCCCGTTTCAAAAACAAGCTGTCCTGAGAAAACCGCACGGCCACGGCTCACAAACCCGGTTCACGCCATGTTTGAAAGCAAATAATGATACAAAAGCAGATACGTGTTTTCCAAAGCATCCCGATGCGTCCGTTCATAAGCATGAGAAGCATCCACCCCCGGGCCGATCAAGGCATGCTTCACATCATACCCTGCCCGGACGGCGGCACTGGCATCAGAAGCATAATGCGGATAAATGTCCACTTGATAAGCAATGTGATGCTCCTCGGCCAGCCGGATCAAATGATTGGTCAACCCGTAATGATAAGGGCCCGAACCGTCTTTGGCACAAATGGACACGCTAAATTCATCCGATGCCTGCCCTTCCCCGGTCGCCCCCATGTCAACCGACACGTATTCGCAAACAGGGACCGGGATCCCGGCATTCGCCCCAAAGCCCACTTCTTCGAAGTTGCTGAAATAAAAATGGGTGGTATAAGGCAGTTTCGCCCCGGATTCTTTCAAATGTTTTAAAAGCTCCAGCATGACGGCCACACTGGCTTTGTCATCCAGATGGCGGGCTTTGACAAAACCGGTATCCGTTTGGACAACGGACGGGTCAAATGAAACAAAGTCCCCCACCCGGATGCCAAGCGCCTCAATCTCTTCCCGGGAGCCGGCCCGCACATCCAGCCGGACTTCCATGTTCTCATCGGAGCGTTCTTGTTTTTCGGCATCATGATAAACATGAACCGACGTATGGGAAGCGAGGATGGTTCCGGTAAACACCTCTCCTTTTCTCGTCTCCACAAAGCAATAGGCCCCGTCCACGGAAAACCAACCAAACCCGCCGATTTTGCTCAATTTTAAGCGCCCGTCTTCCTTGATCTCTTTCACCATGGCACCCAACGTGTCCACATGGGCTGTCACAAACCGGTGTTGGGTGTCGTTTTCTCCCTTGATGGTGACAAGCACCCCTCCTTTGTTGGTGAACACCGGCTGCATTCCCGCCTTGGTCAACCGGCGGGTGACATATTCAATCGCATGGTCGGTATGGCCGGAAGGACTTTGAATTTGCATCAATTCCACCAGGGTGGTTAAAACTTGTTCTTCCGGAAAATTCATGATTCATTCCCCCTTGAGCTTTTAGAAAAAAGAGGCTTCCCCTTCCATCTGACTAAATGAGAAGGAAGCCTCTTCCTCTTGGCCGCTGATTCTCTTTATTTTTTTTCTACGCTTGCAACATGGGTTTCTCCTGCTTTTAAATCTTCTTGCTCTTTAAATTCAATCTTCCATTCGGCTGACTGAGGAAAAACCACCGGCGAAACCGGCGATTTTCCTTTCCCCTTCAAGAAATCCACATCCACCTTTAACAATTTTTGCCCAACTTTGACCGAATCGCCTTCGCTGACAAAGGTTTCAAATCCTTCACCGTTCAACTCCACTGTGTCAATGCCGATGTGGACCAGAATTTCCAGGCCATCCGCTGTTTTTAAACCGATGGCATGCTTTGTCGGGAAAACATGAATTACTTTGCCATCGACCGGGGAAACCACTTCCCCGCCAACCGGATCCACCGCAAATCCTTCTCCCATCATTCCTTGGGAAAAAACTTGGTCCGGCACTTCATCCAATGATACAAACCGTCCGTTCATCGGGGAATAAACTTCAATGCTTTTCTTTTTTTTCTTCCAAAAGAACATTTTTTTGCCCCTCTCTTTGATCCATTTTGTTTATTTTAGATTTTCCGGATTGAGCGGAATCAAATCGTCCACTACAAAGAGCCCGTCTTTGCGAATCAGTTCGCCGTCAAAATAAATTTCTCCGCCGCCGTATTCCGGCCGTTGAATCAAAACAAGATCCCAGTGAATGGCCGAGCGGTTGCCGTTATCCGCTTCATCGTAAGCCCGTCCCGGAGTAAAATGGAAACTTCCGTTGATTTTTTCGTCAAACAAGGTGTCCTTCATCGGATGATGGATATGCGGATTCAAACCCAAACTCCATTCCCCGGCATAGCGGGCTCCTTCATCGGTGTCCAAAATTTGGTTTAACCGCTCGGTGTCATTGGCGGTCGCTTTCACAATTTTACCGTCTTTGAGCTCAAAGGAAATGTTTTCAAAGGTGACTCCCTGATATACCGACGGGGTGTTGAACGTAATCACGCCATTGATCGAATCGCGGACCGGAGCGGTGAACACTTCCCCGTCGGGAATATTCATTTCCCCTGCACATTTGACCACCGGAATTCCTTTGATGGAGAAGGTGAGGTCTGTTCCCGGGCCCACAATCCGCACTTCGTCCGTCTGCTCCATTCGTTTCACCAGCGGATCCATGGCTTTGGACATTTGTTCATAATCCACATTGCATACACGGAAATAGTAATCCTCAAAAGCCTCCGTACTCATGTTGGCCAGCTGTGCCATGGACGCGTTGGGATAACGGAGAACCACCCATTTCGTGTGTTTCACCCGTTGCTCGCTATGTACCCGGTGATTAAACAGGCTCATGTACAATCTCATTTTTTCTTCGGGAACATCACTCAGCTCACTCACATTGTCATTGCCCCGGATCCCAATGTAACAATCCATGGATTTCATCTGTTCGAGCGCATGGTATGTTAACGTTTCCATATGTTCTTCAGAAGTTCCCATTAAAAGCGCACGGGTGATCATCTGGTCGTTGAGCTGCACGTACGGATGCCCGCCCGCTTTATAAACCTCCTCAATCAATGCACGGGCCAGTTCCCGTTCATTGCCGAATACATCAATCAGGACTTTTTCCCCCGGTTGGACTTTGCAAGAATGGTTCACCAAAATTTCGGCCAATTTCAAAACACGTGAATCACGCATTTCTTCATCCCCTTTATGGTTCAATGTCGATTGTGTTGCATCTGTTTCTTGTCATTTTTATATTCTAACACTTCTTTGCCCAAAGCGTACAATCTTTTCATCCCCGCCGGTCCGGTGTACAATGGGAACCATACCTGCGAAAACATGAAATCACCCGGTCTCACCGATCACGACCGGAGAAATGGAGGGCATTCAATGTTTGCTTTTGAAGAAGTGAAAGGAGACAAAACCACGCGTTATGAATCCATGCAACAACAACTGTCCGCCCTGTTGGAAGGAGAAACCTTCTGGCTTCCGAATTTATCCAATGCCGCCTCACATTTATTTCATTCCTTGTCTGACATTAACTGGGCCGGCTTTTACCTGATGAAAGACGGCGAATTGGTCTTGGGTCCTTTCATGGGCAAACCGGCTTGTGTCCGGATCCCCGTCGGAAAAGGCGTATGCGGAACCGCTGTCAAAGAGGAGCGGCCGCAACTGGTGAAAAACGTCCTGGAGTTTGCCGGACATATCGCTTGTGACGCCGACAGCCGTTCCGAAATCGTCATCCCTTTGTCGGTAAACGGAAAAATCATCGGCGTCTTGGATATTGACAGCCCGAAGGAAGCCCGTTTTGATGAGGAAGATCTGGCCCAGCTGGAAAAGTACGCCGAAATCATAATCCAAAAAACGGACTGGAGTCCGCTCCTTGCAAACTGAAAAACCCCGGTGTTGTCTCCAACCCGGGGTTTTCAAACCTTTCCCGTTCAATTGTAAACCTGGCTTAAAAACTGCCGGGTCCTTTCTTCTTTCGGGGATTCAAAAATTTGTTCCGGCGGTCCCGATTCCACAATCACCCCTTGATCCAAGAACATCACCTGATCGGCCACTTCACGCGCAAATCCCATTTCATGGGTGACAATCACCATCGTCATCCCGTCTTGAGCCAGTTCTTTCATCACGGTCAACACTTCCCCCACCAATTCGGGATCCAGGGCGGAAGTCGGTTCGTCAAACAGCATGACTTTCGGCTGCATCGCCAAGGCCCGCGCAATCGCCACCCGCTGTTTTTGTCCGCCGGATAAAGCGTAAGGATAGACATGGGCTTTTTCGCGCAACCCGACTTTGTCCAACATTTTCAGTCCCAAACGCTCGGCCTCTTCTTTGGGAACTTTTTTCACATGAACCGGGGCCTCCATCAGATTTTGAAGAACTGTCCGATACGGGAAAAGGTGAAAATGCTGAAAAACCATGCCGACTTCCTGGCGAATCCGGTTCAGATTCTTTTTTTCGGCTCCACTTTTTTTCCCTTGAACCAAATTTCGCCTCCGTCCGGTTTCTCCAAAAAATTCAGGCAACGGAGCAATGTGCTCTTTCCCGAACCACTGGTCCCGATGAAAACAACCACCTCGCTTTCTTCCACTTTAAAATTGACATCCTTCAACACCTGCACTCCTCCGAACGACTTGTTCAACTTTTTCACCTGAATCAAGCACGGACACTCCTTTGTTCCACATCCAAATGCTTCTCCACCCACTGCAGCAGAAATGTAAAAATCAAAACCAATGCCAAATAATAAAACCCGTTAATCAAATAAGTCTCAAACTGCTTAAAATTATCCGCCGCCGCTCCCAAAGCCGTGGCCCACAACTCGGTTCCGCCGATATAAGCCACCAGGGAAGAATCTTTCAACCCGATGATAAACTGGTTCCCCAAGGAAGGAATGGAACGGCGAAAAGCCTGCGGCAAAATAATCCGGCGCATGGCCATCGGATAAGTCATGCCAAGGGAACGGGACGCTTCCATCTGTCCTTTGTCGATGGATTGAATCGCGCCGCGGAAAATTTCCGCAATATAGGCTCCGGCATGGATGGCCAGCGCATACACCCCGGCCGTGAACGAATCCAACACCACGAGTTGCGCCAAGCCGAAGTAAATGGCAAAAATCTGCACAATCAGCGGCGTCCCGCGAATCAACCGTGATATAAACCGTTGCAATTCCATTTAAAACGGCATTGCGGGAAATTTTGAAAAATGCAAACACCAAGCCAATCGCCGTTCCCAAAAGCAAGGACCAAAACGTTAACTGAACGGTTTGCCAAGCGGCTTTGGTAAAGCCAGCAAACGTCACTTGGAAAATTTCCATGATCTCCATGTTTCTGTTGAAAGTCACCCCTTCACATCTATTTCATTTATTTTCCAGAAGATTCCGATTGAAATACTTGTGACTGATCCGGTCATACGTCCCGTCCCGGATGATCTTTTCAAGAGCCTGATTTAACTTTTGCTGCAATTCTTTATCCCCTTTATGCACGGCAATGGCCATCTCGTCTTGTGTCAGCGGCTCACCGACATCTTTGATCGGGAAATTCATCCGGTTCATCGCATACAACCCGACGGCCTGGTCGGTAATGACGGCATCCAGACGCCCGGTCGGCAAATCCTGCAAAGCGGTGATGTCGCTGGTGTATTCCACGAGATCGGAACTGTAGCCGGATGCCACC
This sequence comes from Thermoactinomyces sp. FSL K6-2592, assembly GCF_038006465.1. Classification (NCBI taxonomy): domain Bacteria; kingdom Bacillati; phylum Bacillota; class Bacilli; order Caryophanales; family Thermoactinomycetaceae; genus Thermoactinomyces; species Thermoactinomyces sp. FSL K6-2592. Next base: position 817,102 of record NZ_JBBOVH010000001.1, on the reverse strand, counting down.
TCTTTAAAAGTGGACGCCTTCATCACCCCGATGATTTTTCCTTTCAAATCATCCGCCGAACGAATGGACGTGTTCTCAGCGGACACAAATATTTGCGCACCCGAACGGTAATAAGGGATCGTAAAATCAACAGCTTGTTTTCGCTTCTCGGTAATCCCCATGCTGCCGATGATGGCATCATATTTTCTCATTTGCAAACCGGCAATGATGGTTTCCCAAGGCGTGGCAACCGGATTGGGTTTCAATCCCATTTCTTTGGCCAATGCCTTCCCGATCTCCACATCAAATCCGGTCAATTCTCCTCCCTGCCGGGTGTCATGATAGTTGAACGGTTTATACAGACCGCTCATCGCAAAGGTAAACGTTCCTTCTTCCAAAGTAAACCGGCCTTCGGGGCGGTCCGGCACACAAGCAGTGAAAAACAGAAAACAAAAAACCATGCCCAAAAAAGAAAACCAACGGAAACGGATCACAAAAACCTCCTTTTTTCAATACAACAGATAAAAAATCCAAACCTTATTCCCGATATGCGTTATGTATTTCCCGTTCTATTGCATTTTTAAACCATAAAACTTTATATTTATAATGTTAGATTTCATAAAGATCAATAAAAAAACCACCCGTAACGCAGGGTGGCTGCAAGATTCCGGGAACAAATCAAGAGGATTCAATCAAACTGCTTGTATCCACTTTCCATATTCCCTGTTCATTTTTCACCATTTGAAACCGGCTGGCATCTTCGCCCATCAGCGGATACTCGACGTAACCCGTATGGTCATCAAGTTGGACAAACTTCACTTTTGTCACTCCGGTCAACACCCGTTTCATACTGTTCACCTTTTGGATCAGTTTCTGGTGGTCCCCGGGCTTTTTATTGACAGACAACAATTCCTCCATCTCTTCATCATGGTTCAAAACGGCGTGGAGATACAGCTTGGCCGCAACAATGGGATCGATCTGTTTCAAATCTTCCACCGGTTTGCTCTTATACTGATCATAAATCTTTTGTTCATCTTCCCGGAGTTCGAGCAGATGGGTTTCTTCCAGCATCATCACTTTCTTTTCGTTTCCAACCACCGTGCCCGTTCCCATTTCCGGCTGATCCGCGCATCCTGCCAACAACACGCCACAAACGCCACAGAACACAAAAAACATGGCCAAACGAAGATTGACACGAAGCATGTCCGTTTCCTCCCATCCCAAAAAAATCCCCCGGTTTCACAACCAGAGGACTTCTCTGTTCTTGTTCCAAGATTCAAAGACCGCGAAAATCGGTGTAAATCCGATAAGCCCGGCGGATCTCTTCTTTCATCCATTCCGGATATTCTCCCTCGTCCAGTTCGTCCAGATAAACCCAACGGTAAAGGTCATGCTCTGCACTTAAAGTCAGATCTCCCGTGGGTTGGTCACAGGCAAATTTAACAATGATCAAATGCTTTTCTTCCTGGATCTCATCGTATATATATGCCGGTGCCACCACTTTCACTTCCAAACCGGTTTCTTCCTTCACTTCCCGGGCCAACGCATCCATGATCGGTTCGCACGGTTCCAAACCGCCTCCCGGAAAGTCCCAACCGTGAGTGTCTTTGGCCAGGCGTTCTTCCAGCGACTTGCGCAAAATTAGCACATGGCCTTCATGAAAAATAATCGCTTTTGCCACGATTTTGTAAGGTTTTGTCATAAAAATCCCCGCCTACTTCAAACGGAAAAAGGTTGAGGAAGCTGTGGCAATCATCTTTTCCCGCTCATCGAACACTTTGGTTTCCAAAATAATGGTCGTTTTTCCCTTTTTGATCACTTGCGTTTCGGAAGTCAGCCAGCCTTCCTGGCCTGGTGCCAAAAAATGAACATTCAAGTCCAGGGTCACGACCCGGGCATCTTTCCCTTCCATTTGAAAAATGGTGGATCCCATGGCCGTGTCGATAAAAGTGGCGGTGATGCCGCCATGCAAGATTTTGTAGCGGTTTTTCAATTCATCTGTGATGCACATGCGGTGAATGTACGCATTTTTCTGTTCATCGTAGCCCGTCGCTTGAAAGTTCATGACTTCCTCAATATATGCCAGCGGGCTGACCCTTGTGCGTTTCAAAGCTTGAACCAGTTTATGTATGGTTTCAATTTCACCGGGATTTAAATCCTGCAGTTCTTGGTATAAAGTTTCTAACGTCATCGTTGCTCCTCGGTTCATATCTTGATTTTTCTTCTATTATCTTAACGAAACCACCCGCAGGACGCAAGAATCCCCGCCTTTTTAAGACGGGGAAATTTTGTCACCATCCGCCCGATACGGAAATGGTCTCTCCGGTCACCGCCCCGGCCGGATCCGAAGCAAGATAAACCGCACAAGCAGCCACTTCTTCCGGGCGGATAAACCGTTTGACGGCTTGTTTATTCAACAAATGTTTCATCAAAGCCTCCTGTTTTGTGATCCCTTCTTCCGAGGCCAATTTCTCCAGTTGATTTTGCACCAGCGGGGTATCCACGGCGCCGGGCATGATCGCATTGGCGGTAATGCCGTAATCGGCGGTTTCCAAAGCAACCGTTTTGGTCAGCCCCACCAATCCGTGTTTGGCTGAAATATAGGCCGCTTTAAAGGGGGAAGCGGTCTTTCCGTGCACGGACGAAATATTGATGATCCGCCCGTACTTCTGTTTTTTCATCACCGGCAACACATGTTTGATCAACAAAAACGGACCGGTCAACATCACATCCAACAAATGATTCCACTTTTCGAGCGGGAAATGCTCTACCGGATCAATATGTTGCAATCCGGCATTATTGACAATCACATCGATGCTGCCCCGTTCATCCACAAGCAACTTGGTGTTTTGCTTGATTTGCTCTTCGCTGGTCACATCCACCGCATAGCCTTTGGCCGATCCGGCCGTTTCATTTTGGATGTCTTCCGCCACCGATTCAGCCGCTTCTTTCTTTACATCCCAGACCGCCACAAAGTCTCCTTCTCCGGCAAACGCCCGGGCAATGGCCCGCCCGATCGTTCCGGCAGCGCCTGTCACAATCACCGTTCTTTCCGCCATCCGGTATCCTCCTCTTGAAAAAATTTTTAATAAATTCCCGTCGCGATGGTCAACAAGATCATAAGCGGAACAACCAACGTCTTGATCACCGTGATCGCAAAAATGTCCGGATACGCTTCCCGATGCGTCAATCCGCAGATCGCCAGAAGGGTGATGACCGCCCCGTTATGGGGCAATGTGTCCATGCCGCCGGCCGACATGGAAGCGATCCGGTGCAACACTTCGGGATCCGTCCCGATGCTTGCGGCCAGCTCCAGATACTTTTGCCCCATGATGTCAAGGGCAATGCTCATCCCGCCGGATGCGGACCCGGTGATGCCGGCCAGAATGTTGATGGACAATGCCTCGGAAAAAAGGGGATTCACGTCCATCGACAACAGGGCACGGGTAATCGACTGAAACCCCGGCAAGCCGGCAATCACATTTCCAAACCCCACTTCCGAGGCTGTATTCATGATCGCCAATGGCCAAATTCCGGTTTCCGTTCGCAGCTTTCAATGCTTGCCGGATCGCTTCTTTTTCCGCCCGGGCCACGGCGGACTTCAAGGAAAATTTCCCGTCATGGCATCCTTGTTTTTTCTGCAGGTGATACGGCAAGTGTTTCACATCCAATGTGTCCCCATCCATCAGATGCATCGACCGCTCCAAGACATTTCGCAATTCCCGGATGTTTCCGGGCCAGTCATAATTCAACAGGCATCCCATGGCTCCCGGCGTGATCCGGCTTGCGTAAATCCCCAGATCCGCCGATAAATCCCTGAGCAGGATCTGTGCCAGGTCCGGGATGTCTTCTTTCCGCTTGCGCAACGGGGGAATCTGTAAGGAAATCACATGGAGCCTGTAAAATAAATCCAACCGGAACCGCTTTTCCCTGACCATCTCTTCCAAATCCCGGTTGCTGGCTGCCAACACCCGGACATTGATTGGAACCGGATGAGCCGATCCCACCGGCTCCACTTCTTTTTCCTGCAACACACGCAACAGTTTTGCCTGCATGGTGAGAGGAAGTTCCCCGATCTCATCCAAAAAAATCGTGCCACCCTCCGCGAGGAGAAACTTTCCCTTTCTGCCTCCCGGGAAAGCTCCGGTAAACGCCCCCTCTTCATACCCGAACAAAATCGATTCCACCAGGCTTTCCGGATTGGCGGCACAATTGACTTTAATAAACGGCTTTCCCCGTCTCGGGCTTTCAAAATGGATGGCATGGGCAAACATTTCTTTTCCGGTTCCGCTTTCGCCCCCGATGAAAACCGTGGAATCACTCCAAGCCACTTTCCGCGCCATTTCCTTCACCCGGAGCATGGCTTCGCTTTTTCCCGCAATGTCATCAAAACGGTATCGGATTCCCAATTTTTTAAAATATTCTCCCCTGTAATAGTCCAATTCTTTGCTCAACTGCATGACCCGGCGGGACAAGGCGTGCAGTTTGTTCACATCTTGAAACAAAACTTTGCCAACTGCGGAAACCACCCGGTTGTTTTTACGGATGGGAATGCGATGAACCAACATGTCTCCGCCGCGGATCCGTTGGACTTGCGCCAGCTCCGGCCGGTGCGGACGACAATGTGCATCCGTGTGTTTTCAATCACTTCGGTCACATGCCGCCCGATAACTTCCCGGGCATCCACCTGCAAAAATCTGGCATACGTGTCGTTCAGCATGACAATTTTCCCGTCGGGATCCACCCGAACAATCCCCTCATAGGCGCTCTCAAACGCCTCTTCAATCAGCTGCTGCCTTTCCCGCAACCGGAAAAGCTCCTTTCTGAGCTCTTGAAAATCGTTGCATTCTGCTTCCACAGCCGGACAACCTCCATTAGCGGATAATCTCATTGAAGATGCGGCACTTCATTATAACTTTCCACCGTCCACCGGCCGTTTTGGTGATAAATCAGCCGGGTCATGCTGGTATTTTTCAATTTTTCTCTTTGCGGGCCGTACTCCCCGCCAGTCACCGCATGCAAAAACATATGGATGCACAAACCATGGGCCACAATCGCAATTTGCCCTCCAAAATGTTCCCTGGCCAATTCCTCGCATTTTTCAGAAAATCGTTTTTGCATGGCTTTCACGGTTTCCACACCGTATTTTCCCCCGTTTAAAGTCACTTCTTTCCAGTCGGGATATTTCCGTTTCACTTCCTCATCCATCAACCCTTCCCACTCACCAAAATTTCTTTCCCTGAATTCCGGAAAGACCGTGACCGGCAACCGGTGCGGTTTGGCCACCAGTTGTGCCGTCTCTTTGGCGCGGGACAGGTCGCTGGCATAAATGGCACTGAACGTTTCATCCTTCAGATAGCCGGCCAGCTTGGCAGCCTGCTCCCTGCCCAAATCACTCAACGGGACATCCCGTTGCCCTTGCTTGCGAAATTCCCGGTTCCACAAGGTTTCCCCATGACGAATCAAAAGAATTTTGGTCTCCATCCCTCTTCCTCCCGTCCAGTCGGTGCCAAATCCGCGGGTTGTGCGGGGTTCAGGGCCGGAAAGTGCCGGCATCAAAACGGCGGATCATGTTTTCTTCCGCCCGGTCCCCTTTCAGCACAACCGCAAAAGCCCAGTCGGAATGATTCTCATCCAAAGGCACCAAATAAGGATAAATTTCATTTTCTTTGATTCCTTTTAAATCTTTCCGGAAAACCGTCCAACGCTGGTCCTTTTCATTTTCAACCGTCAAATACAAATCGCCTTCCTGCTTATACGCCCGTGCATACCATCCGGCTTCTTTCTGCAGGATATACCGGTTGCCGGTCACTAACAAAACTGGTTTCACCGGCTTGTTGATCCGGTATCCTTTGTCGATCGTTTCTTGTACAATTTCCAGATATTCCACCATCTCATCGCCGTCTTTGGAATGCATTTTGGTTTCCAGCTTGCTTTTTTCCGGCAAATAAAGGGTTTGGACACACCGGCCGCTGTCCAATTGGTAAAAATCCATCCGAAACACTTGTTTTTCCTTTATGTAAGTTAAAACGGACAAATACCGGCCATCATCACTTCCGCCGTAAATATAGGGTTGATTTTGCAAGTAAGTTTGCACACCCGCATCCAAAAGCAAATCTTTGATTTTTGGAACCTCTTGATACAATTTTTCATAAAAACCCCAGTGATCCGTGGGGTCTTGTTGAATGCCGAAGAGAAACCCCTGGCAAGCCACACAGGCAAAAGCCATGAAAACCATCAAGAGCAGAAAATATCTTTTTGACACATCAACACCCCGAACCAGTCCGAAAAATCATCCATCCTTGTTCCCATTGTATAGCAAAATCAAACGGACAGACCTCCGGATCCATGCCAACCAAGTGTCGCCCCAACTTGCACGGTACCGGCTTTAATCTTAGCATATTAAATGTTTTTATTTATATCAACAAAATCCGGGCCGGAAGGACGACACCTTCACAAGCCCGGAAAAACGGATCTTTCCTGTTACACGATGCTGACTTGTCTGGAGGAAACAACAATCGGCCGGGGGACCCCTTGAACACAAGCAACCAAGGTGGCATCTCCCCAACGGTTCACATCGGCGACATAAACGTAGGTGGGATAACGGAATACATCACGAACCACCACACGGATCACCTGACCGACATATTGGCGCAACGTTTGAGGAGCGACGAAGGGACGTTGTTGCGGGGGTTGCTGCTGACCGGGGCTCCCCGGCCTTCCCGGGGGTTCAGGTCTTCTCTGCTCAATATATCCTTCATTTCCCATCCATCCATACGGATAATGATACATCCATCCTTCTCCCTTCATTGAAGATCTATTTTCTATCTATTCCAATCCAAACCGCTTCGTTTATGTATACACCCACCCGGCAAAAAACCGGGCATCAAAAGGGAAACCCTTTGTTTTCCCGCTTGTCAATCGTTATAATAGAAAGGAATTTTAAATGGAGGATCAGAGAGAACCATGCGACTGAGAAGAAACCCAGAAGCACCGAAAATTCTTTCCAATCACCCGATGGTTTTCCGGGTCACGGAAGAAAACAAAAATGAGTGGCAAGGCAAGTGGCGTACGCGCTTTCCCCATCCCGACAACCCCCTTTACGTGGAACTCGGGACCGGAAAGGGCCAATTTTTAGCCAAAGCTTCCACCCAATATCCCGATATAAACTGGATCGGCGTCGAAAAAATTCAGGAGCCTTTGTTAAAAGCCGTCCGAAAAGGAGAAGAAACCGAAAACCAAAACCTTCATTACATCTGGATGGATGTGGAATGGTTAAATGAGGTCTTCGGCAACGGGGAAATCAACCGCCTGTACCTTCACTTCAGCGATCCATGGCCGAAAAAGCGGCATACCAAAAGGCGCTTGACTCATCATCGCTTTTTGGAACGTTACCGGAAAGTATTGGCTCCCGGCGGTGACTTGATTTTAAAAACCGACAGTGTCAGCCTGTTTGACTTTTCATTGGAGGAATTTGCCGAATACGGCTGGGAAACGGTCGAAATGACGCGGGATCTGCACAACAGCCCCTTTCAGGCGGACAATATCACCACTGAATACGAAGAAAAATTTGTCGCCCGCGGCCTGCCGATCCACTACATTCGTGTCAAACCCGTCTGATCGTCCCATTCCTCCATTTTCCCTTCTGTTATTGACTTTTGTATGGAACCGGCTATAATAATTCCTTGTATGGCTCAAAGTTCCTGAAAAAGGGTTTTGAGGATAGCAAGCAAACGATAGGTGAAGGGATCACCCTCACTGATTCGCCTCACCGGGAACCGGTGGGTATCCGGCTTTTCGCCGCTATCCGGAAAGTGCGGGTAATTCGCGAATCAGCACCCTGTCATTTGCGAAAAACCAGCAAATGATGAAAGGAGCCAAAAAGTATGGCACGTTACACAGGACCTACTTGGAAATTAAGCCGTCGTCTGGGAATTTCTCTTTCCGGAACCGGAAAAGAGTTGGCAAAACGCCCGTACGCTCCCGGACAACACGGCCCGAACCAACGCAGAAAGCTTTCCGAATACGGAATGCAATTGCAGGAAAAACAAAAACTCCGTCTGATGTACGGCGTTAATGAAAAGCAATTCCGTAATCTGTTCAAACGCGCAGGGAAAATGAAAGGGGTCCACGGGGAAAACTTCATGAAGCTGTTGGAATCCCGTTTGGACAACCTCGTGTATCGTCTCGGACTTGCCCGTACCCGTGCACAAGCACGCCAATTGGTGGTACACGGCCACATCCTGGTCAACGGGAAAAAAGTGGACCGTCCGTCTTACCAAGTAAAACCGGGCGATGTCATCGGCGTACGCGAAAAAAGCCGCAACCTGCAAATCATCAAAGAAGCTTTGGAAGAACGCCAATACCTTCCGGAATATCTCACCTTTGATGAAAACAAAATGGAAGGTACCTACACCCGTCTTCCGGAGCGCTCGGAATTGCCGTCTGAGATTAACGAGACCATGATCGTCGAGTTCTACTCCCGTTAATCCGGCAAAACGGCATATGCGACGAAAAAACCCTGAAAGCCTGGATCCAGGCTTTCAGGGTTTTTTGGTTTTTTCGGCTCACTCCAAAATTTCGATATAACCCTCCGTGCCATTCACCCGGATCCTTTGTCCGTCCTTGATCCGCCTGGTCGCATTCTCCACCCCGACCACAGCCGGCAAGCCGTATTCCCGGGCAATGACAGCGCCATGGGTCATCAACCCTCCCACTTCGGTAACCAATCCTTTCACCGAGACAAAAAAGGGAGTCCAACCGGGGTCGGTAAATCTTGTCACCAAAATATCCCCGTCTTCCGGAACCGCGTCCTCCATGTTTAAAAGAACACGGGCCCGTCCCTCGACAATGCCGGAAGAAACCGGCAGCCCCAAAATTGCGTTGTCCGGGAGGTTTTCCCGTCGGTACCGGCCTTGGATGATTTCGCCATCGGATGTGATCACACGCGGAGGGAACAGTTTTTCATAGAATTGGTATTCTCTCTTTCGCCGGCGGATGATGCGTTTATCCAGCCTGCCGGTGCGCACCGCTTCGCAAAATTCATCAAAAGTGAGGTAAAAAACCTCTTCTTTATCCCGCAAAATCCCCTTTTGCACAAGCTTTTCCGCTTCTTTCAGCAAGGACTGCTTATAGATAAAGTAACGTTGAATGATACAGTACTTGGGATATTCCCTGAAGCCGGCGAGGTTTCTCAGCCGCTGGATCATCCGCTTGGTTTCCCTTGCTTTTTGCCCACCATCCGGCAGTTCTTTCAACCGTTCCAATAATTCCTTTTCTTTTTTCAATGCTTTTTGCTTTCCTTGCTCGAACTTGCGTCTGCCGGCACCCGGCCCAAAGTTTTTGACGTGGTGCAAAATGACGGGAACCAATGTGACGGGCTTTTCGCTCCAACGGGTCCGGGTGATATCAATTTCCCCGGGACAACGCATTCCATGCTTTTCAAGAAAAGCATCGATTTTGGCACGGGCTTCTTTGCCGCCCTCCAACCGGATCATGTCATCCAAAAAAGAATCCTTTTTCACTTGTTGCAAATAATCCACAACTTGCGGATAAGGGCGGATCGCATCGGCCACCTCCAAAAGCTCCATTCCCATTTCCGACGTGATGTTGTTCGGCACTGATTGCGTCAATTGGTCGGCTGCGTGTTTTTCCCCCAGCCACTGTTCCATCTTTTCATTGATCCACATCGCAGCGTCCATCGCCGCCTGAATCAAATCGATATGGGAAGATAACTCCTTCCTCAGTCGTTTCAGATCATGCCGGATGTAATCAAACAACGCCGGTCCGGCTTTCTGTCGGATCTCTTGTTTACACTGTTCGACGGATGCCTGAGCTTTTCTCATTCGTTCCAAAACGACAGACGGATCGCTTGGAATGGAGGCCGGATCAGGCGGAGACGGCAGCGCTTGGCGTCCCGGTCCGGGATTGCGTCCTTTGCTATCCGGACAAGATCGGGTAAAATCCTCAAAAAAATTCTCCCGTTTGACAATGGTCATCAGCGCGTCTTTGATCAGCGGATCGTTTTGTCCGAGGGATTGGATCAAATGGTTTCGGCTTTCAGGCGAAGCCAGCATCGGCGTGACATCGACAAACAACCTTCCCCCTGCGGTCCGCATGGGCGCGGGCGTCGTTAACAGGAAAAAAGACAATCCCAACGGTTTCATGGCATCCGTCATCATTTGTTGATGCCCGACCGACACGTAAACGCGTTTTCCCCGGGCTTCCCCCTGCTTTGGAACAGGAAACAAAGTGGTGACGGGGCGGCTCTGAACAATATAAACGGTGCCGTCGGCCAGACACCATTCGATGTCTTGGGGACATCCGAAATGCGCTTCCAGCATCCTGCCGGTTTGCTCCAACTTCAACACTTGCTTTTCTGAAAGGACGGGACGGTTTTGCTTCTCCGGCGGGATCCCCTTTTTCTCCGTCCCGCCCTCTTTCCGTGCATAAACCGCCGACTTTTTGCAGGCAATCCGTTTCTCCGTGATTTTTCCTTCCCGCACTTTGTAGCTGTCGCCGGAAATTTCGCCGGAGACCAAGGCCTCCCCCAATCCGAAGCACGCATCCACCGCCAGCACCTTGCGGTTGGAAGTGACGGGATCGGCGGTGAACATGACACCGGAAGCATCAGGAAAAACCATCCTTTGAATCACAACAGCCGGCAAAACCTCCCGATGATCCCTCCCGTTTTTCATGCGGTAAATCACAGCCCGATCCGTAAACAGAGAAGCCCAGCATTGTTTCACCGACCGGAAAATTTCCCGGGTCCCCTTGACATGGAGCCAGGAAACCAGCTGTCCCGCAAAAGAATGGTCAGGCGAATCCTCGGCCGTTGCGCTGGAACGAACAGCATATGCTTCTTCCCTTCCAAACTTTTCAAGCAGGCGGTCCACCTCGTTCACCATCTCTTGAGGAAGGGTGGACTGCATGATCACTTTCCGGATCTTCCCACTGATTTCACCCGTTTGTTCAAGATCCTCATCTTTCAGCCGGGTGAGCCGGTCCAACAGCATATGAAAGGTTTCATTTGATGCCAAGGCCTTTTCAAAAGCGGCTGTGGTCACACAAAATCCTTCCGGCACGTGGATGCCTTGAATCTTTGAGAGCTCTCCCAAATGATATCCTTTTCCCCCGACAAGCCTGAGATGCGTTGGTTGGATTTCCTGAAACTCAAGGACATACGGATTCATCTCATTCCTCCTCCTGACGGCGTCACCGGAGGCGGATGGCCCGCGGGCACCATCCAACCTCCCGGACACGATCTCACTGGAACATGATGCACCATTTCCCCCCGAAAAAACAGTCTGATATTCTTTTTTCCGCCGTTGTATAATAAAAGTGGGAGGAAGATGCCGGTTTCAGGGCAGATGGATCCCTTGACGTTTTTGGAACATCATTTCGCCGGCGGTTTGAAATCGTGAATCCATTCCTTTATCTTTTAACCGGGTGTTCCCCCGGTTCCCCGGTTTGAATTCTCTGAAATTATGGACAAATATTAAGAATCATCCAAAATTTTTGATCTGCCTTCCCGCTCCCGCAAGCGGCATTCCCCGCTCCCGTTTGCTTCTGCACGACTTCCCGGCCCCTTTTCTTTTCAAGCATTCCGGGCTTTTCATTTTTTCCGGGTGCCCACAGACTTCCTCGCAACCATCCCCGCGGAAGCCCTGAACCGTTGCAAAATTCAAGCATAAAATATACCGATTTTAATCATATTTTCGTATTACTTTATACCAATATATATGTTAATCTTTGCTAATTTTTGTTAAAATATATATAAAGGAACCAATCATCCTCTGATTATTTCCCCTCTGTTTTTTGCTAATCTTTTCACCACCTGGACCTCATTTTCAAAAAGGTGAGGTGAGTTATGATGGCACCTCCGAAATTTTCATTGTATTCCCGTGTTTTGGTTTTTAACTACCACTCACAGCTTTTGCTTGTCAAACACCCGAAACGCGGTTGGGAGATTCCCGGCGGACGGGTGAGAGAAAAAGAATCCATTCGCTTGGCCGCCATTCGCGAAGTGAAGCAAAAAGCGGGGATGAACATCAAATTGATCAAATACTGCGGAGTTTTCCAGGACTTACGTTCACATAAATGCGAACTGTTATTTATCGGCAAACCCATCAGCGGACGGATTGCGGTCGGAGAAGAAGTCGATGATGCCGCTTATTTCCCTGTCGACACGGCCATGAGAATGATCAGCCAACGCATTGTCAAACAACAGATCATGTACTGCCTCCATGAAAAAAGACATCCATTCATCGTGGAATATTAAAAAAACCGGCAGAGCAGGCCATCCCCTGCTCTGTCGGTTCAATTTCGTTTCACCTTTGCAAATTTCCGCTTTCCGACTTGGACGACCATGCCGTCTTCCACTTGAATTTGCGCTTGGATGTCAGTGACTTTTTCCTGGTTGATCCGGACACCGCCCTGTTGAATCATCCGGCGACCTTCCCCGTTGCTAGCCACCAGACCCAGCTTGGACAAGAGGGCAACCACCCAAATCTTTCCTTGTTCCAAATCTTCTTCGGCCAATATCACTTCCGGAATCTCGTCCGGCAACGATCCCTTTTGGAAGACGGTCTGAAAATGCCTTTGGGCTTCATCCGCCGCTTCTTTTCCGTGATACATCCGCACCAGGGTATGCGCCAGCCGCATTTTCGCGTCCCGGGGATGCAATTTTTCTTGCTCCAGTGCTTGTTTTAAACCATCCAGCTCATCTACCGTCAGATCGGTCACCAACTCAAAATACTTGAGCATCAACTCGTCCGGAATGGACATGGTTTTTCCATACATGTTATTCGGCTCTTCATCGACGCCGATGTAGTTGCCCAAGCTTTTGCTCATTTTCTTCACGCCGTCCATCCCTTCAAGGATCGGCATCGTCAAAATCACTTGTTCTTCCAGACCGTATTCTTTTTGCAACTGGCGCCCCATCAATAAGTTAAATGTCTGGTCCGTCCCCCCGATCTCAATGTCACTTTTGAGCACCACCGAATCGTACCCTTGCATCAGGGGATAGAAAAACTCATGAATGCTGATGGCCTGGCCCCTTTCGTAACGTTTGGAAAAATCATCCCGTTCCAACATGCGGGCCACGGTGCATTTCGAAGCGAGATGGGTCACATCGGCAAAAGTCAGCGGGCTTAACCAGTGACTGTTGAAATAAACTTCGGTTTTTTCCCGGTCCAACACTTTAAACAATTGGTCCGTATAAGTTTTCGCATTTTCTTTCACTTCTTCTTCGGACAACTGTTTCCGGGTTTGCGATTTTCCGGTCGGGTCCCCGATTTGTGCGGTAAAATCCCCGATCACCAGCTGAACCTGATGTCCCAACTCCTGAAATTCGCGCAGTTTATGAAAGACGACCGTATGGCCGATATGCAGATCCGGGGCGGTCGGGTCCAAACCCAGTTTGATTTTCAGCGGGCGGTTTTCTTCGATTGAGCGGGCCAATTTCTCCCGCAAATCTTCCAATGGCAAAATTTCGGCTGCTCCACGCCGGATCACTCTCAGTTGTTGTTCAGTTTTTTCCATGGTTTCGGCGGACCATTCTTTTTTTACTGACATACCTGTTCCCTCCTTAAGTAAAATAAAAGTAGGTCATAAAAAAACTCCATCCCTCATCAAAAGGGACGGAGATTGATTCCGCGGTACCACCCTCATTGGAAACCGGACGTTTCCCACTCATTTCGATAACGGACCCTGTCGTCCGTGCGCATGACACGCAAGCTCCCAAGTGTAATTCACCGCCAGGTTCCTGCCGGTTCGCAGCAACCACCGGCTCTCTGGAAGGAATGGTCTGGCGACTACTCGCTTGTTCACAGCTTTTTACACGTTATAATAACCAGATTATGCTATAATATTACCCTAGAATGAGGAGGGTATCAAGTGAATGAAAAGTAGATCAGCCCGATTTACAAAAAAACGAAAGCATCAACCGGTGATCAATGCGGTGAAACCTGGCCTTTACGGACTTGTTGCTTTCGTGCTGATCGCCGCTTTTTTTGCGGTCGGCACTGGTGCGGGCATTGTATCCGCCATGGTGAAAGATGAACCGGTGAGAGATAAAGAAGATTTTGAAAAAGCATTAAACAGCTTGTTTGAAAACAGTTATGCCTATTTTGCCAACAAAGATGACAGCGGAAATCCCATTCGCATCGGGGCCTTCCGGAATGAAGGGGATGTCCGGAAACTCATCAAGTCAGTTAACGATGTCAGCCCTTACTTGATCGATGCTTTTATTTCCGTCGAAGACCGCGATTTTTACAAACATCACGGGATTGTCCCCCGCTCGATCTTGCGGGCGGCTTACCAACAGATCACCCATGCGGACGTGACAACCGGCGGAAGCACGATCACCCAGCAATTGGTGCGACGGGTCATCCTGGAGAATTTCGAAAAAGACCTGGCGCGCAAATCCAAAGAAATCGTTTTGTCCATCCGGCTTGACTCCTTGTTGGAGAAAGACCAGATTCTCGTTTATTACATGAACAGCGTCTATTTCGGCAAAGGCGCCAACAATCAAAACTTGTACGGTGTACAGGCCGCAGCCAACGGCATTTTCGGCGTGGATGTCAAAGACCTGAATCTCGCCCAGGCCGCCTATCTTGCCGGGATGGTTCAACGCCCGAATGCATACAATCCATTTGGTGATCCGGATAATCTCCGTCGCGGTTTGGACCGGATGCGACTGGTACTGTCGGAAATGTTGGAGAACAAAAAGATCACGGAAGAACAATATCAGGAAGCGTTGAAGTTTGACATCAAGGGTTCCCTGGCCAAGCCCAGTCCGGACGCCAACGGGTATGCCAATTATCCGTTTATCATGTATGCGCTGGAAAAAGAAGCGGCCGAAATCCTGATGAAAAAAGACGGTCTGGATATCGAAAAACTGAGCCAGGAAGGCAAATACCGCGCCACCTTGCAAAAATACATTGAGCGGATCCAGACACAGGGATACCATGTGTACAGCACGATCGACAAAAACATGTATGATGCCGTCAACAAGGAAGCCACCAAACATCTCACCTTCCACACGCGCAAATACGGTGAGTTTGAAGACCATGAACAATTGGGTGCAGTGCTCATGGACAACCGCACGGGAGCCGTTCTTTCCTTTGTCTCCTCGTCCAACCGCGAGGGCAATCAAAAAGACCATGCTTTTGACGCTTTAAACCAACCCGGCTCCTCCATCAAGCCGTTGATCGTTTACGGACCGGCCATTGAACAAAAAGTGGTTTCCCCCGACACCAAAGTATTGGATGAAAAACTGGCCCGGGGAGACGGTTCCGGCTATTACCAAAATGCGAACCAGAAATATCACGGACCGGTTACCATCCGGGAAGCTTTAAAATGGTCCTACAACATTCCGGCCATCAAAGTGTTCAACCACTTGGGCCATGACACCGGCTTCGAGTATCTGCGCAAGCTGAAAATCCCGCCGCATCCAAATGACGGGGAATCAGCAGCCATCGGGGGGCAAACCAAAGGTTACTCCGTTGCCAGAATGACGGCGGCTTTTGCAACGTTTGGAAACCAAGGGAAATACAATGACCCCCACATAGTGGAAAAAATCACCAATGCCGACGGGGAAGTCATCTATGAACACGAAAACAAACCGGAAACGGTCTTCTCTCCGCAAACCGCCTATCAGGTGACGGACATGCTTCGCGAGGTCGTCAAAGGAGGAACCGGTGTATATATCGGAAGCCGCATTAACGGTTTTGACATTGCCGGAAAAACCGGAACCACTTCCGAAGACCGGGACCTTTGGTTTATCGGTTACACACCGCAAATCACCCTTGGGGTTTGGAGCGGATACGATTACAACTTCCCGATGAGCCACAATGACAAATTCTCCAAACAAGCCTGGGTCAATATTTTTAAAGCCGCTCAGCAAGCAGCGCCTCAATACTTTGACAAAAATGCGCGCTTTGAAAACCCCGGCGGTCTTTTCCACGGCGTTCCGTGCCTGGAATGCGACCGGATAAACAAACATCAGGAAGACAAAGAGAAAGAAAACAAACAAAAAGACCCCAATGGCAATCCTGCGGATGATCCTTCACAAGGAAATCCGGATGATGGCACGAAGCCGCCCGATATTGTCCGTCCGCCGGATGACAAACCTTCGGATGGCGGTGGCGGAGACGACCCCAATCCTCCCGATGATCCCGGGGAGGAACCGGATCATCAGCACGGAAATCAGCCCGATCATCCCGGGCGCCCTCCGGGACAACGGGATGAAAACTGAACATCTGTTTGGAAAATCCCCTGATCTGGCAAAAAGATCAGGGGATTTTTCGCGGTCAAAAATCCATGAAAATATTGTCAAAAATTATATATGACTAGCAAGATAATGCCCTATGTTATAATAGGTCTCGTCAACATGGAGGGAGGGGATTGATGCATCATCATGAAACCATCTAACCATCCCGACGAGAGCGAACAAAAAGTGGGGAAAGAAGAAATATGAACAACAAGATCAAGCGTATTTTACTCGGCTGTTTATCAGTCATCCTGATTCTCTCTGTAGGAATCTTCGGGGCCGGAGCAGGCGTTGTTTCTGCTTTTGCCAAAAATGAAACGATCCGGACCAAAGAGGCTTACGAAAAGGAATTGACCGGCTGGTCGCAAACCAGTTACGCTTATTTCCGTTCAGAAGAGCAGATCGGTCGCATGATCGCACAAACGGACCGGAAACTGATCAAGAACATGGATGAAGTGAGCCCGTATGTTGTGGATGCCTTGGTCGCCACCGAAGACAGGGATTTCTACAATCATAACGGGATCGTCCCCCGCTCGATCTTACGCGCCATTTGGCAGCAAATCAGTAACAGCGGCGTGGAAACCGGGGGAAGTACGCTTACCCAGCAATTGGTGAAAAATGAGATTTTGGACAACACCAAAAAAACTTATGAGCGCAAAGCCTTGGAAATCATCAATGCCGTGCGTTTGGAACGTTTTTACAGCAAAGATGAGATTTTTGTAAAATATTTAAATAGTGTTGAATTCGGCCCCGGTGCTCACGGCACCCGGATGGTTGGTTTTGCCTCCGCCGCACGCGGGCTTTTTAATAAAGACATCAAAGAATTGTCCATTGCGGAAGCGGCTTATCTGGCAGGAATGGTGCAACGTCCCTACGACTACAACCCCTTTTATGGAAACACCGAACAAGAACAAAACAAGCATTTCCAAAAAGGGTTAAAACGGATGAAATATGTACTGGGGAAAATGCTTGAAACCGGCAAAATCTCGCAAGCGGAATACAATCAAGCCGTCAAATACGACATTAAAGCCCATCTTGCCAATGCATCGGATTTTCCAAATGCGTACGCAGAATACCCGTACATCATTACTTCCGTTGAACGGGAAGCCGCGCAAGTTTTAAAAGAACTGGATCAGAAAAAAGGCAATAAAGTTCAGTCGGATAAAAACTACATCGATCAAGTTCGTCAAGGCGGATACAAAATTTACACAACGATTGACAAAAACATGTACGATGCTGTGAACGACGCCGTTTCCAAAATGCACATTCCTTCAAAAAACGGCCACAGCGAACAAATCGGTGCAACCATTATCGATAACAAAACCGGAGCCATTCTGGCCTTTGTCGGTGGCACCAGTTTTGAGAAATCCAACATTAACTATGCACTGAGCGCTACCAACCAGCCGGGATCCACCATCAAACCTTTGCTGGTTTACGGTCCGGCCATGAATGAAGGAATCATTTCGCCCAACTCCATCATTATTGACGAACCGATCAAAAAAGCCGGAAGCTCTGACAACTATGTCAATGCGAACGGAAAATATTCCGGACCGGTGACGGCCACGGTCGCCTTGCAAAACTCGCTCAACATCCCGGCCGTGAAAATCTTCCGGGAACTGGGAATCAAAAAAGGCTTTAAATACTTACGCAAGATGGACATGCCGCCCACCAAATACGATGGCGAAGCTTCCGCGTTGGGAGGCATGCGTGCAGGGTACACCGTTTCCGAGATGACAGCCGGCTTTGCCATGATTGCCAATAACGGAAAACATAACAAACCCCATTTGATTCAAAAAATCGTCGATTCCAATGGGGATGTGATTTACGAGTTTGAAAAACATCATCAGCCAAAAACCATTTTAAAACCGTCTGTTTCCTTTGAATTAACCAAAATGTTGCAGAAAGTGGTGACGGACGGAACCGGTCGCTATATCGGCTCCAGTCTCCCAGGGTTCACGATTGCCGGTAAGACCGGAACGACATCCAATTATTACGACCTGTGGTTCATTGGCTATACTCCGGAAATTTCCCTCGGGGTCTGGTCCGGTTATTCGGACGCAAATCGCCCGGCTGACAAAGATCTTTCCAAAACAGCTTGGGTCAAAATCTTTAAAGCGGCTCAGCAAGCAAGTCCGGATCTGATCAAACAAGGAAGCCAGTTTGAAAATCCGGGCGGACAAGTCAAGGACCAATGCTTTGAATGCCATAAGGTCCCGCAACAACCGCAACAGCCGGAGCAACCGGGGAACCCGGCACAACCCGGTCAGCAACCGGGAAATCCGGGACAGCAACCGGCACCTCCGCAACAACCGCAGCAGCCGGAACAGCCCCAACCGGGAGCGGAGCAGCCTCAAGAAGCCAGTACGTTCCTGCGTTACTTTTCACCAGAAAAAGACGCCACCTGAAAGTGGCGTCTTTTTTAGTGTTATATCAATCTTCCATGGTGGACAAATCGCCGGTCGGCAATCCGAGTTCCCAAGCTTTTAAAACGCGGCGCATGATTTTCCCGCTGCGGGTCTTGGGCAACTTGTCTTTAAACTCAATTTCCCGCGGTGCGGCATGAGCCGCCAAACCCTTTTTCACAAACAAACGGATCTCTTCTTTTAACTCATCGGAAGGTTCATATCCATCCCGAAGCGAGATAAAAGCTTTGATGATTTGTCCCCGCACCGGATCCGGTTTCCCGATGACCCCCGCTTCCGCCACCGCCGGATGCTCGACCAATTTGCTTTCCACTTCAAACGGCCCCACGCGTTCCCCGGAGGTATTGATCACATCATCCAAACGGCCTTGAAACCAGAAATAACCTTCCTCGTCCTTGTATGCCGTGTCTCCCGATGTATACCAGCCGGGAATTTTGAAATATTCTTTGTATTTTTCGGGGTTTTTCCAGATCTGCCTCATCATGGACGGCCACGGTGTTTTAATGGAAAGATTCCCCATTTGATAAGGCGGCAACTCATTTCCGTCGTCATCCAAAATGGCCGCTTTCACTCCCGGGATCGGTTTACCCATCGATCCGGGTTTAATCTCCATTTGCGGGAAGTTTGCAATCAGGATCCCGCCGGTTTCCGTCATCCACCAATTGTCATGGATGCGTTTGTTATATACTTTTAAGCCCCAGCGAACCACTTCCGGATTGAGCGGTTCCCCCACGCTCAGGATATGACGGACAGAAGAAAGATCATACCGTTTGGCCACTTCTTCCCCTGCTCCCATCAACATCCGGAAGGCGGTCGGCGCGCTGTACCAAACCGTTACTTTGTATTTTTCAAGGGTTTGGTACCAGTCATCCGGCGAAAACCGTCCTCCGCGAATCACATTTGTCACTCCGTTCAACCAGGGAGCAAAAATCCCGTAACAAGTTCCGGTCACCCAACCCGGATCTGCTGTGCACCAATATATGTCATTTTCCTGAAGATCGAGAACCCACTTCCCGGTTTGATAATGCTGAATCATGGCATTATGCACATGGAGAACCCCTTTGGGCTTTCCTGTGGATCCGGAAGTATAATGCATCAGCATGGGATCTTCCCGATCAACCCATTCAATTTCCAATTCCGTCGATGCCTGCGACATCTCTTTTTCAAAGGAATACACACCTTCAGCGGTGTTTTCTTCCCCATCGACCAAAATCACATATTTTAAATTTGGCAACTCTTCTCTCGGTACACGTTCCAAAAGACTTTTCGTCGTCACCAGAGCCACCGCTTCGCTGTCTTCCAAGCGGTCCTTCACCGCATCTTCCATGAACGCTTCAAACAAAGGGCCGGCAATTGCGCCTATTTTGATAATTCCCAAGAAACTGACATAAAGTTCGGGGGTCCGGGGCATAAAAATAAAAACACGATCACCCTTGGAAATGCCCAGCTTTTTCAGGACATTGCCAAATTGGTTTGACTTTTGCTTCAACTCGTAAAAGGTATATTTCTCGTCCCGCTTGGCATCACTATAATACAAGGCGATTTTGTCTTTTTTCCCCTCATCGACATGGCGGTCAATTGCTTCATAACCTGCGTTGACTTTTCCCGTTTTGGCCCACGTGAACTGTTGTTCCACTTCTTCCCAGCGGAAGCTCTTGTAAGTGTTTTCATAATCTTGCAGATTATTCCCTGTTGTTTTCACTGCAATGGTCTCATCATGTCTCATAAGAAGAGATGCCCCCTTTAAAATAAAGGTTTCACTTTTCAGTATTATAACATAATTCGAATCAAATTCAAATTTTAGACACAAAAGAAGAAGAGTAAAAACTCTTCTTCCCCTTTCATCAGTGTACCGGCTTAAATGTTTTGCAGTCGGTTTCTTTGGTGTCTTCCGCTTCTTCCCCTTTGTGGCTCACAACATAAATTTCCTCGGCACTGCACAAGTTTCCTTGTTGCCAAAAGGTACAGTTTTTCACTTCACACAATACATCTCGTGCCATCTTCACTTCCCTCCTTTGCTCTATCGTTATTCTCTCTCACGCTCCCCTTTTTTACACTGTCAGATTCATGAAAAAAACGCCCCGCCTTTTCAGGCTGGCGTTTTTCATAAGCGGTTCCGGTTGCGCAAGGAAAGCATGCGGCAAACCATTTCACTGGAGCGCTTGGCCGCCAACTGCGTAAACTCCGTGAAATTCACATTGGCCGAATGGTCCGCCCGGTCGGACATGGAACGGATCACCACATATGGAATGCCGGCCAGATGGGAGACATGGGCCACCGCCGCCCCTTCCATTTCCACACAAGCTCCTTCCATCTGTCCCCGCAATTCCTTGACTTTTCCAAGATCAGAAATAAATTGGTCACCGGACAAAACTTTACCTTGTATGACTTGAACCCCTTCCAGCGTTTCCCCGGCTTTGACCGCCCAACCGATCCACTTGGAATCGGCCGGGTAAACCGACACTTCCTGATAGGGAATGATTCCTTTGGCAAATCCCAAAGCACTAACATCCACATCATGCTCCTGGCATTCGGTGGAAACAACAATATCCCCGATCTCCAACTTGGGGTCCAAAGCCCCGGCCACGCCGGTGAACACGATCGCCTGCACTTGGAAACGATCAATTAAAACCTGCGTGCACAATGCGGCATTCACTTTGCCGACGCCCGATTTGCAAAGCACCACGGGGGTGCCTTCGAGCCGGCCTTCATAATAAGTGATTTGATAATGGGTATGAGACCGTACATCCTCCATCAAACGGAGCAGAGAAGCGATTTCTTCGTCCATTGCCCCGATAATTCCAATCTTTTTTTCCATCGGTTTCTCCTCGCTTATTCTTTTTCTTCTTCCCACTCTTTTAACCGGGTGGACTCCCGCAATTGGATATGATACGGCAAATAAACCTGCCCTGTCTCCACTTGCTCTTCATTCATGTATTTCGTAAGCAACCGCATGGCCACCGCACCGATGTCATACATCGGAACCCCGACGGTGCTTAAAAGCGGGCGGACTTGGGAAGCCAGCGGAATGTTTTCAAAACCGATGACCGATAAATCATTCGGAACGTCACGCCCCATGTCCAATGCCGCATGAAGGGCACCCACAGCCATTTCATCGCTGGCCGCAAAGACAGCGGTGATTTCAGGACGGCTTTCCAATAGTTCTCTCATCGCTTTGTAACCGGAACGGTAGCGATAATCCCCCAAACGGATCAGGTCTTCCTCAAAGGCAATATCCATCTCTTTCAAGGCTTCTTTGTAACCGAGATAACGCGGATAGCCGTTGACCGAATCCGTCAGCGGGCCACCGATAAACCCGACATGTTTATGTCCCTCATGCCCCAGGATCAGGGTGGCCTCTTTGGATGCCTGAATCTGATCAATTGTGACATAGGGAAGTTCTTTTTTCTCATCGCGGCTCGCCGCAAGGACAACGGGCACCGGTGTGGCCGAAAAAATTTCCCGGTGTGCTTCGGTGATTTCCCCGCCCAAGAACAGCAGGCCGTCGACTTGTTTTTCCAGCAATGTTTCAATTAACTGCAATTCCCTGTCCTTTTGCAAATCCGAGTTGCTCAAAATAATGTTGTAATGATACATCGTGGCAATATCTTCGATGCCCCGGGTCAGTTCGGCATAAAAAGCGTTGGAAATATCCGGGATCACCACACCGACTGTGGTCGTTCTTTTGCTTGCCAGCCCGCGCGCCACCGCATTGGGCCGATACCCGAGCCGGCGGATGACATCCAACACTTTTTTTCTGGTTGCCGGTTTGACATTGGGGTTTCCATTGACAACACGGGATACGGTCGCCATGGAAACGCCCGCTTCATGAGCAACATCATAAATCGTGATCGTCTCTTTTTTCTTACCCATACGACTCCACATCCATTTTTTAATTTTTGTTCACAAACCATCTCTTCTCGAGCATTTTTTAGTTTTTACCAGGTTGCTTCTTTCCATCCTGAAGCTGTGACATTAATTGTAGCACATATGGCAAGGTGTCTCCCATAATACTTGTCCATGCTTCCGGGGATCCCCGGTTGATCCAGACAATCGGCTGGCGTGGCGCCAAAGCCCGGTACAGCTTTTTCGTCGAAATCAATCTCGGAACCATGGGCGGCAAATTCGGGTTTTTTTCACGGGCTTCTTTGATCAAGCGCTCGGCGTGTTCAGCCGAAGTGAAAAAGTCCACAATCGGGCTTTGATCCTGTCCGGCCAAAATCACCATATTTCCGTCCGGATCCACCACAACCCAAATTCTGCGCAACTCCGCCATCGCCCGGCACACTTCCCAGCCATTTCCCATTCCCTGTCCTTCAATCGTGGCTCTCTCCAACTTTTTCAAGCCCAACGCCACATCCGGATCGACCGGCTTCCGGGGAACCGGCTCCGGACTCACGGGTTGGGGTTGCCCACGCTCCGGCTCCTGATTGGAAGGAGCGGTTTCTTGGGGCGGATTGCCGACGGGTTCGGGAGGCTGCGGCAGTGGTTCGGGCAGTTGGTTGGACGCCGGCAAACGTTCGGGCGATTCAACGGTTTCGTCTCGTTCAGGCAACTTCTGACGGAGCCCGGAAAAAATCACTGCGGCATGTTCCGGCGATAACAGTCCCTGCTCCGGCAAACCAAAATGGAAGTAAGGAGCCGCCGCCCCCAATTCACGGCAACGCTCTTCAATTTTTTCCCACGAATGCTGTACAGCCTGTCCTCCCGACCTTTGCGTGACATATTGCGCATCTTGTTCACTTAAATAAACCGCCACGGAATATTGCCCCTTTTGGTACTCCACCAATAACAGTTGATCATCCATGGTCGGCACCCAGGGGCCCGGCATCTCTTTAAACTGTTCAACCGCATATGCATAAATCAACTTCTGCACATGCGGCTTGATCAAAAACAGAGGCGAATCCTGCCCCGGATTGAGAATCACCCCGTCCGCTTGCGACCGGTAGGCTTTCAACAAAAACGTAAGCGCCGGTTCTCTCACAATCTGCAAATGCTGAGGCTGATCCACCCGGATCACTCCCGCCGATTCAGGATCCGTAAAAGCTACAATATAGTCACTGTTTTGATTCCCCTTGGACAATAAAGGATTTCTCTCCGATCCCACCGTCTGGTAAACAATCGTCCAGTCAGACAAGTTTTTCACCAGCAAATGGAACAGTTCATCCAGACCAATCTGATTCCTGTCCACTCTCACCAAATATTCCCTCACATCCAACAAACGTTCCTCCCCCTGTAACACAGTTCTTCTTTATTATAAGGGATGTGATCCGGTCCAACATATTTGATCAGCATCCTCGTCTTTTAAAGGTTCATTTTCACCACCATGATCATCATATCAAAAATTTGCACGAAAAAAAGCGGACAGACTGTGAAGCCGGTCCGCTTTTTTTACGCCGTCCCGCTTATGTTGCCGAAACCAACTGGCCTTCCAACAATCCGGAACTTTTAAGCTCGCCCATAAACGATTCAAATTGAGGGATGTTGATCTGCTGTTTGGCATCCGACAACGCCACATCCGGATTGGGGTGCACTTCCAGCATGACACCGTCTGCCCCCGCAGCAAGAGCCGCTTTGGCACAGGGAACCAAAATGTCCCTTCTTCCTGTTGAGTGAGTGACATCCACAATCACCGGCAAATGCGATTCATTTTTCAGAATCGGAACAGCTGAAATATCCAATGTGTTTCGTGTCCATTTTTCATAGGTCCGGATTCCCCGTTCACACAGCATCACCTGGTCATTTCCACGGGAAACGATATACTCTGCCGCAAACAAAAACTCCTCCATCGTTGCGGACAGTCCCCTTTTCAACAACACCGGGGTTTTGACCGAACCAGCCGCTTTCAAAAGCTCAAAGTTTTGCATATTGCGTGCACCGATTTGGATCACGTCGACATATTGCTCTGCCATTTCAATGTCCACGGGACTTACGATTTCGCTGATCACCTTCAACCCGTATTCATCCGCTGCGCGCCTTAAGATTTTCAAGCCTTCTTCACCCAATCCCTGGAAGTCGTAAGGCGATGTCCGGGGTTTGAAAGCGCCTCCCCGCATCAATTTGACGCCCTGTTCTTTCAAAGCTTTGGCCACGGCAAAAACCTGTTCCTCCGACTCCACGGAACAAGGTCCGGCGATCACTTGCCGTCTGGAGCCGCCGACAGTCACCCCGCCAAAATCCAACACCGTATCCGTTCCTTTTCTTTTCCGGCTCACCAACAATTCTTTCTTCTGGTTGTCTTGTTGCAAATCCAGACATGCCTTAAAGATTTGCTTGAACAGATAGCGGATGGTGTCATCCGAAAAAGGCCCGGGGTTTTGTTTCACCAAGGTGTTCAGCATGTTTTTTTCGCGTTCGGGGTCAAACTTGTTGATCCCTTGTTTTTTCTTCACCTCGCCAATTTGCTTGGCGATTTGGGCACGCTCGCTTAACAAGTCCAATAATTTCAGATTGATTTCATCCAGTTGTTTCCTTAACACTTGCAGTTGATCACTCACTCGTCTGTCTCCTCTCTTCTCATCCTAAAAATAATTTTTGATATTATAACGAAAAATGCCTGAATTGTCACCCGTTAATTTGAAACCGGAGCAACTTCCTTCCGCGCCCGGAACCAATGGGTTTTCACCGTTTCTTCCGGAATATTCGGTTCCCGGTCCATTTCCTGACCGCTCATTCCGTAAAAATGGTGGGGGATAAAGGCCGCCGGCAAATTTCCGCCCACCGGCCGATTGCCCGTTTCAAGCCTTTTCTTGCTTTTTTGATCCCGAAAGCGATGATTTTTTCTGCTTTTGACGGGCTTGCCACATGGTTTCCCCGGCGGAACCCGCTATTTACCGGGGTTCACTGACCGCTTGGCCGATCTTTTCCGCTGTAATATTTGAATGGGATGTGTGCCAACACACTTTTCCGTCTTTGATCCACATCACTTGCGGGGATTCATGCCGGATGCCAAACCTTTCTGAAACGGCATCGGAAACCTCCCGTTGTTCAATCACATGTACAACTGCAGCCGGGACCCGCCGGTCCGCATCCGTATTCTTCAAAAACCGTTGAAATTCATCAAAAGCTTGCGCACTGACAGGACACCGGGTGCTGTGTTTAAACAACAATAAACGGTCATATCCGGCCAGTACCTCTTCCAATTGCCCCCGGTTTTCAATCAAAACATAAGGTTCCAATGTGAAGGCCTCCTTTGATTCTTTTCTTTTTAAAAAAGAGAGCCAACAACGGATTCTGTTGGCTCATGCATATCGTTTTATGACGGAGAAACTTCCCCGGTCTTTTGCTCTTCTTTGGTCTCTTCCTGTTTTTTCGGGGCAGGCAGTTCCATCCATCCTTCATACGAATCTTCTTTTTCCGTGTCCTTGTAAACGGAATCGACGGGTTCATTTACGAGGGAATAATAAAATTCCTTTCCTTTTTCCTTGGTCAATTCCAGATTTTTTTCCAATTCCTCACGCATTTCCTTTCCGTTGCGCGGGGTGGTCAACACGGCAACCGCCGCTCCGACCACGGCACCAATAAAAGCTCCTGCAACAAAGTATTTACACTTCGCCACGGATTTTCACTCCTTTGCTTTGATCGGTTTTTCGATCCTGTTTCCAGCGCTTGGCCAGTTCAATTCCCGTTCCGATGACACTGATCAAATTTCCGTACCGGGATTGATGGGCTTTGATTTGCTGATCCACCCGGACAGAGATCTGCTCCATGGTTTTTCCCCATTCATCCAGCGCATGAAATAACGATTCGGTTTTCTCCGTCTTCTTGCGGACCTCTTCCACCAAGCCCCTGGTTTCTCTGACCGTTAAATGCGTTTCGTCAATGGTGGCCGTCACTTGACCTTTGACTTCATTCAAGGTGGTTTGCACGGTTTCAATGGTTTGGGTGATTTTTATCAAAAAACGAACGGCAAAAACGACCAAGACGACGACTGCCACTGCCATCACTGCCACACTGATTTCAAGAATCACTCCGTCAGCACCTCCTTTATCCTCCCTGGTTGCCGTTTTCTTGTTCTGGCCAGCCGAACGGATATTGTTTCGACAGGGTGACCGGCAAACGCCCCTGGCTTTGGACCCCGCCGGTCATGATTTTGGCTCCGGCTTCCAACAGCGGACGGGACGATCCATATAAAGCAATGGATGTGACGCCCTCCGGCAATTGATCCAATCCGTAGGGGACATCCATTCCCCAGACAATGACCGGGATCCGTTTGGCATGTAACGTTTGAATCAAGTCAATCCATGCCGGATTTTCCTTCACCTGATTGATCACGACCAATGCCGCATCCGCATTTCCGGCCTTCTCCGCCAAAGCCGGAACTTGCGTTTTCTTCAGGGAATCGACATAATTCACATCAGCTTCATATCCGTTTTGTTTTAAAACCTCCGCTATGGCCTGGGGTTTATTCACGGTGAACACAGCCAGCTTTTTCGCATTTTCCGGCTTCAACGGGATGTGTTGTGCCGGATCTTTCACCAGCGTCACCCCTTGCTCGGCGGTTTGCCGGGCCACTTTTTCCGCTTCGGGCCGGTTGGAAAGCTCCGTGGCTTTCTCAACATCGGCATACGGTTGTTTCAAAAAAGCGTCTTTTGCTTTTAACCGGAGAATCCGGCGAACCGACTCATCAATGCGCGCCTCGTCAATTTCCCCTTTTTCGACGGCTTGTTTCACCGCTTCGATGGATTGGGTTTGCCGCTCAAGCGAATGGCAAACCAACACAATGTCCGCTCCGGCCTTGATGGCACGGACCACCGCTTCGCGGGTACCGAAATTCTCCGCAATGGCTCCCATCTCCATGTCATCGGTGATGATGATGCCGTCGTAATTCAATTGTTTTCGCAACAGCCCCGTCAACACTTTTTCGGACAACGTGGCGGGAATCCCCGGCTCCTTTTCAATCGCAGGGAAGATGATATGCGTGCTCATCACCATATCCGTCCCTTGCGAAACGGCTTTTTTAAAGGGAACCAGTTCCACTTGGTTCAAGCGTTCCATGGAGTGTGAAATCTCAGGCAGTCCCACATGGGAATCGACCGCCGTGTCCCCGTGTCCGGGAAAATGCTTGGCAATCGTGTAGATGCCGCTGTCATGAAATCCCCGGATCAATTCCGCTCCCAATTCAGCCGTCAGCCCGGGATCTTCGGAAAACGAACGCACACCGATCACCGGATTCTCCGGATTGTTATTCACATCCAACACCGGAGCCATATTCAAGTTGACACCGACGGCTCTCAACTCTTTGCCCATTTGTTTTCCGGTTTGGTAAGCCAAATCTTTATTTTGCGTGGCTCCGAGAACCATGTTCCCCGGAAAAGCGGTAAACCCTTCCTTAAACCGGGCCACTTTTCCTCCTTCCTGATCCACCGTGATGAACAACGGAATTTTCCTTTCTGATGAAAGTGCCAGTTTTTGCAAATCATTGCTCAGCGTTGCGACCTGGTTTGGACTTTTTACATTCCGGTCAAAATAAATAACGCCTCCCACATGGTAATCCTCAATCAATGTTTTGGCTTGTTCATTCACGGTGAGCGCTTGTTCGCTGTCGCCTTTTCCTTTGAAACCGACAATAAACATTTGCCCGATCTTTTCCTCCAGGGTCATGTTTTTCAATTGTTCCTCGACCCAGTTTGAGGAAGCCTCAGGCATCGGCTTTTCCCCGGATCCGGGTGAAGAGGAGGGCGAACAAGCCGTAACGGCTCCCACACAAAACGCCAGACAAAAACTTATGTATTTCAGATATTTCGGACGCAAATCCATCTCTCCCTCTTCCTGTCTCCCTTCCATTGTACTGAATCCCGGGCGGAACTTAAAGGAATGTCACCTGCCTTTCAATTTGTCAGAATATTTATTGCTAGTTATTGAAAGTTCGAAAGAGTATAATAGACACGGAATATTTAAATGAGGTGATTAATCCATGAGCCATAAAACCATCGTAGTCATGAAAGGGGACCAAACCGGACAAGAACTGTTGGATGAAGCATTGCGGGTTTTGGATCCGAATGTAATCGGAATGGGTCTCGAATTTCAAACGTTTGACTTGAGCCTTGAAAACCGGAGAAATACGAACAACGAGGTCGTTTATGAAGCGGCACGAGCAATGAAACGGACGGGATTCGGCCTGAAAGCGGCCACCATCACTCCGGAAGAAAAAGGGGATGTGGGAAGCCCCAATGCCATCTTGCGGAAAGAGATTGACGGGAAAGTGATCATCCGCACCGGTCGCAGAATCCCGGGAGTTCGCCCCGTTGCGGGAACCTTTGCCCCGATTTCCGTCATCCGCATGGCGGTGGGTGACGCTTACGGCGCCAAAGAATGGCGGGAAGGTGAGGGCTTGGATGAAATCGCTTTCCGGACGGAACAAATTGACCGCAAAACCTGCCGCGCCGTTGCCGAATTTGCCTTCCGCCACGCAAAAAAAATGAACGCCAAAGTGTTTGGCGGGCCGAAATACACCGTGAGCCCTGTCTATGAAGGCATGTTAAAAGAAGAAATGGACGAAGCGAGCAAGCGCTTTCCGGAAGTCCGTTACGAACCCCAACTGATTGACGCGACCTATGCCCTTCTCATCAACAACTCCGGCGATCCCCTTGTCATTCCTGCATTAAACCGTGATGGAGATTGTTTGAGCGATATGGTTCTCCAATTGTTTGGATCCATCGCCGGTTCGGAATCGATCTTGATGAGCTTTGACGAATCCTTCAACACCCAAACGGTCATGGCCGAAGCACCACATGGCACGGCGCCTTCTCTGTTCGGCAAAAACGTAGCCAATCCCATGGCCATGATCCTGGCCGCTGCCTCTTTGCTCACCTATATGGATGACCCCAAAGCCAGCGCCGCTTCCCGCGCCATCTATGAATCAGTGATCGAAACGGTCCGGGAAGGAGTCCGAACCGCCGATTTGGGTGGAAGCGCCACCACAACGGAATTCACCAATGAAGTGATCAGCAAGGTCCAAACCAAACTGGAAGTATGGACAACCCTGCAAGGATTTTGAACCAGACGCAAACACACCCGGTTTTCACCGGGTGTGTTTGCAAAGATTTACCTTTTTGTGCGGGGCAAACTTCTCTTTCCCTGTAAAATGTCCAGTCCTTTTTGCGGATTTTTTTGCACCTGGTTGGCGAATCTTTTCAATTCCCCGAAATCGACATCGGCCTGGGTCACTTTCATCAGGTATTGCAAAACCGCATCCATTCCACCCCGCTCATGGGCGCGTTTGGCCCCTTCCATGATCTGCTCCATTTTTCTTTCGGACAACACCGATCTTCCCATAATGGCATTGATCATGTGGGCAAGATCTTTCATGGATGGTCCTTTTCCGGTCATTTCCATTCCTCCTTACAGGCAACTCCATATACTATATGCCCCCCTGATTCAAATTGCTTATCAAAGCGACCCACTCCAAACGTCCAATCTTCAAAAATCGTGATGTTCACCCAACACCTTTTGGACGAATTTTGTATAAATTCATAGTAAAAAACATCAGTGATACGCCGCTTTTCGAAAGGAGAACCGCCATGTCCTTTTCCCCGTCAAAATCCAGACAAAATTCGCCATATCTCAATCTGCTTCTTTTCTTGCTGATCATTCCGGTCATCTTTGTGTTTGTCATGAATCTGAATCTTTGACCCCGGCAATTTCCCCGGCAAAGATATTCGCCTTTACAAAAGAAAAACACCGAGCATAAAGTAAATCAGCACTGGTGAAAAAACATCCATTTCACCAGTAAACCCCATCCACAAAGGAGGATTTTAGATGAGCGAATATTACGGTGGTTTCGGCTGGAGACAACTTTTGATCTTCCTCTTGGTCATCGCCACGATCTTCGTCTTTGTCGGATCAGGATTTGGAAAAGGCGGATATTGCTGATCCGCTGATTCTTTGAATCTTCCTTGAAAGGAGGTGTTCAAATGAGCGGATACTACGGCGGTTTCGGCTGGAGACAACTTTTGATCTTCCTCCTGGTCATTGCCACCATCTTCGTCTTTGTCGGATCAGGATTTGGAAAAGGCGGATATTGCTAATTCACTGATGTCGCAATCCTTTTCTTGAAAGGAGGTATTCAAATGAGCGGAGGATACTGCGGCGGTTTCGGCTGGAGACAACTTTTGATCTTCCTCCTGGTCATTGCCACCATCTTCGTCTTTGTCGGATCAGGATTTGGAAAAGGCGGATATTGCTAATTCACTGATGTCGCAATCCTTTTCTTGAAAGGAGGTATTCAAATGAGCGGAGGATACTGCGGCGGTTTCGGCTGGAGACAACTTTTGATCTACCTCTTGGTGATTGCCACCATCTTCGTCTTTGTCGGCGGATGCTTTGGTGGCGGAAAATACTGATCACCCGAATGCCTTCCAAAGAAATAATCCCGCCCTCTCCAGACAGCATGAAAGTACAAAAAGCGCCTCTTCCAAGGCGCTTTTTGTTTATTCTGAATTCTTGTCCCGTTTCGTTTGTCCGTGGGCGGATTGAATATAAATTTTATTTTGATCCCGGTTCAACAGTTGAATCAACAAATGATACTCTTCCAGCAACATGAGCTCGAAAAATTTCAAGTCCGTCTTCAGTTTATGGTTTTCCCGAAGCAAATCTTTCACTTGTGCCTGAATTTGTTCCAACCGGTTTTCCAAACTGGACAACTGTTGATCAAGCGATTCCTTTGAACGGCTGGACAAACGCTGCACCTCTTTTCATTGAAATCTGGCCATATTATTTTATGAAGTCGTCTCTTTTTTGTGTTCGGCTTCCGTTTGAACCGCTGCGTGATCTTCGGCAGGAAGAGTTGCGGAAAAAACGGGATTGGCCCCCATGTCCGACAACAGATTCAACAAATACCGGTACTTGTTTTTTACTTCTTTCTGATACCATTGATAAGATTCCCGGTCTTCACGCAGTCCGCGATTTTCCTCTTTTAATATCCGGTAACGCTTGTCGAGCTTTTTCCGTTTATCCTTCAAATGATTCAAATGTTCTTTCAGACTCTTTTCTTCTTGTTCCAGCTTTTTCAGCATCGGGATCAACGCATCAACCGACGAACATCGTTCTTCTTTGTTTTTCCTCAATTGCTTGGCAACCCGCGCTCTCTTTGCCTCAAGAAATGAATGGGGATCTTGTTGCTTGACGACTGCATTCCAGCGAAACCCGCAGGATCCGGGAGTCCGGTTCAGCTTTTCCCCCACTTTTTCAAAGGCTTCGATTTGCGTTCCTCCAAGACGGATGGCCTCCAACACCGTCTCTTTTAAGAGCCGGTCCTCTTCTTCAGTCCATCGTCTCCCCTTCACTCCTCCATCCTCCTTTCCTGACGGTTTCGTTGATGAAGACGCCACCTAGTAATTATTTAGTCAATAACAAGTAATTTTATGTTTAATTTATAAAAGATAATTATATAAACAAAGAAGTTGTCCGTTTCAGCGGACAACTCCCCAAGCCTTTTTTCGACATCTTTTTTAGCGGTTGTTGTTAAAATCGTGTTCGCCCGGCAACTTGCACGGCAAAATGCCCAGCCGGTTCACCTCTTCCCGGCTGATTTTTTCCACACCTTCCGGTAAAATTTGCAAACATTCGTTTAACCAACGGACGACTTCGGCCACATCCACGCCGTCTTTTTGCGGGACAAACGGCTTCAGGTAACCGAGGGCACTGATGGCCAGTTTCCTGGCTCCGCGTACTTTTCCCCTCTTCAACTGATGCATGATGGCCGCAATTTGAATCAACCCGTGATAAAAATCATTGTGCCGTTGGGTTTGCCATAACTCCTCCAACACTTCATGGGCTTCCCAATACTCTTCGTTGTGGTAATGGCGGAAAAACTGAAGATAAAGCGGGGGATATGTCATAAATTTTTCAATCCTTCCGTTCGGTTTGGTGTTCATCTCTCTTCGTTTCAGGGTATATTCTTTATGTCAATATCATCATAACGAATGGCAAAAGAAAAAAGACCAGGCAATTCCTGGTCACATGAAAGAGGGTCAAGATTAAGGAGTTAAAAGAAGCGTGGTAGCGTAAGCAAGAAGGTCAACCTTACTTACACGAACATTTTAACACGCTCCCCGAATTTTGTCGATATCATGTCGAGAGATGTTTTCAAACTGTTTCAATTTTAAACCGCTTTTCAGATCACCCATTTTTTCCAAAAAAAGAAAATCTTGGGCGTTTTCGTCGCTTTTTTCACCATATCAAACTGGGAGCGGATGATTTTGTTTTTGGGGTCCATCCGAAGCGCCTGCTTCAATTGCTCGGCCGCTTCCTCATAACGGTTCATCTCCATGAACACTTTGGCTTTGCGCTGATGATAAAGTGGATTCGCCTGATAATACTGAGCCGCCAATCGGAGGTGCAATAACGCTTGTCCCGTTTTGCCGCGCAACAAATAAATTTCAGCCAGCAACGTGTGTGCAATCGCGTCTTTCGGATTCCATTCCAGACTGTGGAACAAAACATTTTGTGCAAGCGTCAGCGAATCGGTATGGGTTATCAAATAACGGGCATACTCCCGGGCCCCTTTACTGAATTGGCGGTGTCTGTGAAAACATTCCTGATACATGACACCGGCTTCCCGCAGTTCCCCTTTGGCTTCCAAAATTTGCGCCAAAAGAAGTTTGGCCCCGGCGTGATTCCCGTCCAGTTCCAACGCCTTTTGCACGGCGGTTTGGGCACGGTTCCAATAACCTTTTCTTGCTTCCAAAACCGCCAACAGCAAATATTCCTCCACACGCGGATTGTCTTGAATCATTTTTTCGATCCGTGAACGGTTTCTCCTGTAACTGCCCGTGACCAGCCAGCGTCCCTTTTTTCCATTTTCACAGACAAAATCAACATCAATCATCGGCCCAACCACTTTCGTTTCCCCCTTAGTCCAAGAAGTCTGTTCTATGATCAACCCTCACTGAATCGTTATTCACTTCATGACAGAAAACAAACCCCGGCCAAATTGGCTGAAAAACCAGGGTTTTCATGAAGAATGCCGAATTCTTCCCTGACGCATGCCAAAAAAATATCCATCCCGCCATTTGATGATGGTAAAGTCTTGGCCGTTTCCGGTGCAGAATATTTCATGGAAAAGATGACAATCATCATGCAATCTGTTCACTTTGTTCACTAACAAACAAAATAATCCGATTAATTCCATGTTTAGTATATCATAAGTACTATTTTATTTCTGCAATTAATTTAAATATTTTTCACATAATCCTATCAATATTTCATATATTTATGCCTAAATTTTTATTATAATGAAGAAATACTCATTTTATTATCCTCATCCCTTTTTACATCATTATTTTCATTTCCTTATTTTGGATTCCGGACAAGGAGGAACCGAAGATGAAAATTGCTTGGATGGACCAAGCGCCGGAACAATGGCTGGAAAAGTTTCGCTTTTTTACTCCGATCCAAGTTCGTTTTTCAGATACGGACCAACTCGGACACATCAATAATGTCAGTTATTTCAGTTATTTCGAATACGGGAGGATCGCTTATCTGGAAGCGCTGGATTTGACCAAGAGCCTGCTGGATGCTTCCCAACGCTCCGCACAAGGCGTGATTGTCACCGCCAGCTTGGAATGCCAATACTTAAAACAAGTTCATTTTGGGGAGAAAGTTTCGCTCGGTGTCCGCATTTCCCGTCTGGGAAAAAGCAGTGCCGACTTCGAATATGCATTGGTGACAGGCGAAAACAAAACGCTGTCGGCCGCAGGAAGGGGCGCGGTGGTTTATATTGATCCCAAAACCGGTAAAAGCCAGCCGATTCCGGAGGAAGTCAAAGATCGCATCCGTGCTTATGAACAAAAGATGGAGCCGATCGAATAAAAACCGCAGTCAAAAAGGGATTCATCCACAACGGGATGAATCCCTTTTTGATCCGAAACATCTATCTCAATGGTAAACCGAAGATTCATGGTGATACTGAATGGTTTGGGCGATAATCCGGTTCATATCGTCTTTGTTAATGTCTGAAAGCTTCCCGTGAACCATGATACTCGCATTCCGCTCCGTTTCCGTCAATAAGTCGTAAAGTTCAGGGGACACAACAAGAACTAACTGCGAAAGCTTCATGGTTTGCATGAGAGCATCACCCCGTCCGTTTTTTACAACTTGTTTTTTATATTATGACACAAATAGAATCAAAATACGATATCTTTCGACAAATTTTTTTGAGAATTGACAAAATCAAAAGAGCCCCGGACGGGTCGGGACTCCTTAAATCCTGCACCTGATTACCGGTTTGTTCCCACTAAAATGGCATGATCCACTTTGATGCAACGGTCCATCACCACAATCAGACCATTTTCTCCGGCATAGCGCGCCGCTTCTTCATGGATCACTCCTTCTTGCAGCCATAGCGCTTTCGCTCCGGCTTCCACGGCTTCTTTGGCCACCGGAAAAACATGTTCGCTGCGGCGGAAAACATTGACAATATCGATCGGTTCTTTGATTTCGGTCAAGGAGGCATATGGTTTTTCCCCCAACACCGGTCCGGTTAAATTGGGATTCACCGGAAAGATCCGATAGCCTGCCTTTTGCAAAGCTTCCGCAATCATGTGACTGGTCCGGGCCGGATTGTCAGAACAACCCACCACTGCAATATTTTTCGCCTCTTTGAGCAGTTTTTTCCGGATTTCGTCCGAAGGATTTTTAAACATTTTCGTCGGCACTCCCCTCTGATTGTGTATCCCCCAACCATTTGACAAACTTCCGGCCAAACTCCCGGACGGAAAAAGCGGAGGAAGTTTTGCGGTTATACATCATTTTGACGCTTTCCAGCAGCCAAACAGGGACTTTGCGTCCCCTAATCAACGGATAAAATTCGTAATATGCCTCTACCAGGGCATCCCAACGCCGGTCATTCCCCGGTTTCATATATTCGGAAACATCCAACAGTTTTCCGCGCCCTTTTTGCAAAAGGACATTTTTCAAATGAATGTCACGCGGGTTCAACCCTTTGAACCGCGCTTCACGACGTGCGTGTTCCACATCGATGATCACCTGCTCCGGGATTTCAACTCCTTCGCACAAACACTGATACAAGTTCATCCCTTGTTCATGACTCAAAATCAAATAATTGTCCCCTATGTCGTAGCAACGGGCAAAATAAGGGGACCCCTTCAACTTTTGGTAAACTTGAAACTCTTGATCCACTTTGTGAAGGCGGCCCTCCGCAAACACCTTCAAAACCCGGCCTTTGCATTCCGGATGGCTGACGACCACTGCATCCGTGCCGTAACCGACCAGGTTGAATGCGGGGGGAATATACTCAATTGTGACCGGTTCATTTTCCGGATGGGCGTGGAAAATGATTTCCCCGATGGCTTCTTCAATCTTTCGGATCTGATTCATGGGCTTGGCCCCTTGTCGATAATATCCCACTTACAGTATTTACCCGATTTCAAGAAGAACATGCCCTTGATTTTTATTTAAAAAATCGCGCAGCAAACCCCTGAAAGGGCCAAAAGATACAATCCGGAAGCAAGCCACATCACCCGGATCGCCTTAAGCAGGTGTTCCGGTTTTTTGTCCTGAACCGGTTTTCCCATGTAAGCACGGAACGATTTTTTGCCGAAATAAGTATTGACTCCCCCCAACCGGATTTGAAGCCCGCCCGCCATCAGGGACTCAGGAATGCCGCTGTTGGGACTGGGATGTTGCCGGGCATCCCGCCTCCACGCTTGAAAAGCCGGGCCCGGGCTCAGCCGCAACAAACCGAAGGCTGCCAACATAAACGGGATCAAAACGCGGGCCGGAATCCAGTTGGCCAGATCATCCATCCTCGCCGAAGCCCAGCCCAGGTGCAAATAGGTCTCGTTTTTGTATCCGACCATGGAATCCAGGGTATTGACTGCACGGTAAGCCATGGCCAGCGGCGCTCCTCCCAATGCCGCATAAAAAAGAGGGGATATGACCGCGTCCACAATATTTTCCGCAATGGTTTCCACACCACCTCTCACAATTTCCGCTTCATCCAACGAATCCGTGTCTCTTCCGACCACCATGGACAAACGACGGCGCGCCTCACCGATCTTTTTTTCCACCAAAGCGGAATAAATGTCTTTTCCCGACTCAGCCAAACTGCGCGGAGCCATCGTCAGCCAAACCAGCACCGCTTCAAACAAAAGGCCGGCCACCGGATGCAGCTGCTTCATGCCTTGAACCCCGAAAAAGGTCAAAAGCCAAACGCCACCCACCACAACCAGCGGCAAAATCATCCCGGCACAGCGCCACTTCCACGCCTCTTCTTTTTCATTCCACCCTCTTTTCCGGCCAAAAAAGCGGATGCGGCGGTCCAGCCACCCAATGGCTTTCCCCATCCCCACCACCGGATGATAACGGTTTGCGGGATCCGCAAAAAGACAATCCAAAAGAAATGCCAGGATCAAAACAGCGGCCGTGGTCATATGCGCTCCTCCCCGTATCTTTCTGCCAGCACGGCTTCTTTCACCGCCTGATAGACGGCTTTTCCCAAAGCGCTTCCCAACGGGCTGGACAATCCCGCATAGGCATGCAGATCCTTTCTTGCCGGATCCTGGGTCGAAGCAATGAGAATCGCATCCGTTGTGGTGCCGGTGGCCGGGTTTCCGCGGGCATCTTTTACTTTCAAGTCTTGCAGTGCCGCCGCTTTGGCTTCGGTTGCCGTGATGACGGCATTCACCATTGCCGCCTGTGTCATCCGTCCGTCGATCACAATCACCGTGTTGATCGTGTGCGGCATGTATTCCTGATCGTTCCAAAACACCGGGTATGATTCCCCGGCACGGGCTGCATTTCCCACACCGGCTGTGACAAACACCGCCATCTTGAAGGTTTTCTCCTCAACAAAACGGCGGCAAACCCGGTCCACCCGGGCAGCTGTCATCAGCACGACCGTTTCGTCAAGGGGAATCTTTTTCCGGGTTAACCAATCCCGGATCTCTTCTTCCGGCTCTTTCGCCGCATAATCGCGTCCGACATGCCGGTTGATCATCCGTTTGCAAGAGAACCGGTCACTTCCGTAAACCGCACTGGTCAAAACTTTCAACGGCCGTTTTGACTCAATCATCATCATTTCCGGGTGAACCGTCCATGAAATCGGGCAACTGGCTCGATGAAACCAATCCATCAAAAGTCTCCTTTCTGAAACAAAGAACGGCTGATGATCCACTCAGCCTCCTTTTTTTCGGCAACCCATCCCTCTCCGTGCCCGATGGACGGCTTCCAAAAGTCGTCCCGGCACTGATACACATGATAAGCAACAAACCAGCGGATGGGGCCGCCATGTGTAAAAACGGCCACGGTGTCCCCGGGCCGGTTTTGTTCCAATTCGCGAAGGAAACATTGCATGCGGTGGTGCAGATCCATGAGGCTTTCCCCCTTTGGGGGAGCAAAACGGACCGGATCACGGATCCAGTTCCACCAAGCCTCTTTGGCCAACTTCTCCGCTTCCTGATACGTTTTTCCTTCCCAAATCCCAAATGAACACTCTCTCAAAGCCGGCATGACGGCCACCGGAATCCCGGGATGTTTTTGAAGAAAGGGACGGGCGGTCTGGACGGCCCTTTTCAAATCGCTGGTCACCACAAAGTCAATCTTTTCGCGCGAAAGTGCTTCCGCCAACCGGAATGCCTGTTCTTTTCCCGTTTCAGCCAGCGGCTCGTCCAAATGCCCGATGTACCGTTTCATCTGATTTCCCTTGGTTTCGCCATGGCGAATCCATATCAACCGCATCATGAAAGCACCCCCGGAATGGTAAAAAAGAGAAGCCAGGTTAATTCAGACGCTTCAATCATGGCTCCGTACAAATCCCCGGTGCAACCGCCAAGGGTCCGGGTTCCCTTCCAACCGATCCACAGCGGAACCCAAACCGCAAAGAGCCCCACCACCAAACCCATGCTTCCCAAACCGACCCCCACCGGCAACACCGTGCAAACCAAAGCCAAACAAAATCGCGGCCAGGTGAACCGCTCCCGCATGCCTTGTCCCAACCCGTCTTTTCCGGCATAAGGGAAGAAACGGATGCCGATCACCGCGGCCATCCTCCCCCAGATGCAGGCCGTGATCCACACCCGGGCAAAGGAAGCATCCGGATGGCCGGCAAGCACAAACAGGGACCCCGCTTTTAACATCAACAGCAAAATGGCGGCAATCGCTCCCATGGCTCCGACCCGGGAATCCTTCATGATTTCCCGGATTTTGTCCGGATCGCGGTGGGATCCGAATCCATCGGCCATATCCATCCAACCGTCCAAGTGCAATCCCCCGGTGAAAAACACCCATGCCGAAAGGTCCAACAACACCCGGACCGGCGCCGGAAACCACCCGGCAATCAATTGATCAAATAAAAAAAGAACGCCTCCCAACAGAAAACCGACCAACGGATACCACACCGGACTTTCCCGGAACCCCTCCTTGCCCAGCCGGATCGGTACCGGGAAGCGGGTCAAAAAAGCCAGGGCATGAAAAAAAGCATTCATGGTTTCACTCTCCACGGAATACCCGCAATCACCATCCACACTTCATCCGCCACTTGCGCAACCTCCTGATTGAGCCAGCCCAAACCGTCTTGAAACGCCCGGCTCACCGGATGCATGGCCACACCGCCCAAACCGACTTCATCGGTGACCAGGATGGCCTCATACGGTTTTAACCGTTCCAGCCAAACCCGGGTGTCTTGTTTCAAATGTTCTTCCCACGCTTCTTCTTTGTACAACATCAATTGATTGCTCACCCACGCGGTCAGGCTGTCCACCAACACGAGATGGTGATGCGGAATTTGTTGAAAGGCCCGGGCCAACCGGTGCGGCTCTTCCACCAAGCACCAGTGGTCCGGACGCCTTTTCCGGTGTCGTTCGATCCTCTTTTTCATCTCTTCATCCGAAGCAACTCCGGTTGCCACATAAGTGACATATTCGGCATCCATGCACAATGACTCGGCAAAGCGGCTTTTGCCGGAACGGACGCCGCCGGTGATCAACTTGATGCCCATGATATCCCGCCTTCCTTCCGGCTCCATTCTTCAAGCGCCTGCCTGAACAGCAGATTCTGCTCCGGTTTTCTTACCGCGATCCGGAAACAATCATCCTCCAGCCCTTCATAATTGGAACAACTCCGGATCAATAACCCTTCCCGGGCCAAGTCGAATTGCAGATCCGAAACGTTTTTTCCGTTTACCGACATGCGGACCAGCAAGTAATTGGCCACCCCCGGAAAAACCTGAAAACCGTCCAGACGGTTCAATTCCCGGATCATCGTTTCCCGCTCTGTTTCCAGCCACCCGCTCACCTTTCGGGCGTGCGGCCGGTAAACTTCCTCCCGCAAAACCGCGCAGCCGATCATTTGCGCCAATCCGTTCACACTCCAGGGAACCTGAAGCGCCCGAATCCGGGAAATCACCGCTTCATCCGCCACAAGATAACCCAAACGCAAACCGGGCAGCGAAAAAAACTTCGTCATGGAACGAACCACAATCAATTGGGGATGCTCCTTCACCCGTGAAATCAACGACCGGTCTTCCTTTGGCTCCACAAAATCCATAAAAGCTTCATCCACAACCAAAATGGTTTGATACCGTCCGGCCCGGCGGATCCATTCCAACATCCGGCCGGCATCAATCAAATGCCCGGTGGGGTTGTTGGGATAACCGATGAATACCAAGTCCACCCGTCTCAACAGCCGGTCCATTTCTTCCAGGGACGGCAAAAATTGCTGCTCCCAGCCGGTCACCAGATGGTCCACGGGAATGTTTCTCTTCCGGGCACATTGCCTGTACTCGACAAAAGAAGGATCCACCACCCCCACCCGGGACGGCCGGAAGGCCTGGATCAACAGATCAATCAACTCGGCAGCCCCGTTTCCCGGCAACACCATGTCCGCGGAAATCCGGTGAAAACGGGCGATCGCCTGTTTCAACCCGCGGCAGGCCGGATCCGGATATCTTGATAACACCGGCATTTCTCTTTCTTCGACCAACTCCCGGATCACTTCTTTGACGATTTCCGGCGGACCGTAAGGATAAATATTGGAGCTGAAATCAATCCATTCCTCTTGTTCTCTGGAAAAAAGCTCACTGGCCGTCAGCAAATCCCCTCCGTGTCCGAACCGCTCCAAGCTTGCCATTTTTTTTCACCCTTTCTGGTCAGTTCTTTTCGCCTTGCGGGGCAGAAAGTCCCAAATCGGCAAATACGGCCATATTTCGGGCCAACTTTACCGCCGTCTCAAACATCGGCATCACAAGAGCCGCACCGCTGGCTTCCCCCAAACGCATCTCTGCATGCAGCAACGGTTTAAAACCCAGCTCATCCAGCAATACGGCATGTCCCGGTTCCACCGACAGATGGGAAGCAAACAAACAGGGGCGGACCTCCGGTTTCCATCTCACCGCCGCCAAAGCTGCCGCCGTGGAAATCAATCCATCCATGATGACGGGAATCCGGTGTTCGGCCGCCCCCACATAAGCTCCCACCATGGCTGCAATCTCCAGCCCGCCGACTTTTTCCAACACCTCCAGCGGATTTTCCGGATCGGGCCGGTGAAAATCGATGGCCTTTTGGATCACTTCACATTTTCGCGCATAAGCCTCCGGAGAAACCCCGGAACCTTTTCCCGTCAATGACGAAACCGGTTTTCCCGTGAGCCCGGCTGCCACCGCAGCCCCTGCCGTGGTATTGCCGATTCCCAATTCCCCCACAGCCAACAGGCGGACGTTCTTTTCGCCCAACTGCCGGACAGTCTCTCTCCCCACCCGGATCGCTTCCACCACTTCTTGGCGGGTCATCGCCTTTTCTTTTAAAAAGTTGCGCGTGCCTTTGCGTACCCGGGCAGAGAGCACGGATCCCGGGGTTTCCTCCCATTCACTCCCGACATCCACCACAACCAGCCCGGCGCCGGCCGCTTCAGCCAAAAGATTCACCGCCGCTTTTCCACGGTCGAAGGTTTGCATCATCAGGCCGGTCACTTCTTTCGGATACGGACTGACCCCTTCTTCGGTCACCCCGTGATCCCCGCAAAACACGGCCACCGCTTTTTGACTCAAATCAGGGAACATTTCCCCCGTGATGGCGGCCAAGCGGATCATGATTTCTTCCAATTGCCCCAAGCTGCCGACCGGTTTGGTCAATTGATCGACATGTTGTTTCATTTTGCCGGCCGTTTCTTTGTCGACCGGCGGAATTTCAATCTTTTCTATTCCGTTGATCAATGTCTCCTCCCCCGCTTTCTTCCGGTATCTTCATTCAAGGATATTATAGATGAAACAGCCGGACAAACCCGTTGTTAAAAAATTGGTTGTTGAAAGATAAATTCATTTTGTTAAAATATTCTTCAATTACCCTTTCTTTATTTCCCCGTTTCTTTGACGAGCTGAGATAAAAGATGAGGTGAGCAAATTGAGACCACGAACATTGTTTGAGAAGGTTTGGGATCGCCATGTCATTGAGCAGGAAAAAGGAAAACCCGCCATCTTGTACATCGATTTGCATTTGGTGCATGAAGTCACCT
Organism: Thermoactinomyces sp. FSL K6-2592; assembly: GCF_038006465.1. NCBI lineage: Bacteria > Bacillati > Bacillota > Bacilli > Caryophanales > Thermoactinomycetaceae > Thermoactinomyces > Thermoactinomyces sp. FSL K6-2592. The sequence continues at coordinate 774,958 of NZ_JBBOVH010000001.1, read as the reverse complement.
CCCCGCAAGCTTTTGAAGGATTGCGTCTTCAGGGGCGCAAAGTCCGGCGGCCGGATTTGACCGTCGCCACCATGGATCACAATGTTCCCACCACCGACCGCCATTTGCCGGTCAAAGACCCGATTTCCCAAAAACAAATGGAAACCTTGGAGAAAAACTGCAAAGAATTTGGCATTTCCCTTTTCGATCTGCATCACCAAAACCAAGGAATTGTCCACGTCATCGGCCCCGAGCTCGGGCTCACCCTGCCCGGGAAAACCATCGTATGCGGGGACAGCCACACTTCCACACACGGGGCATTCGGCGCCTTGGCATTCGGCATCGGAACCAGTGAAGTGGAACACGTCTTGGCCACGCAATGTTTGCATCAACTCAAGCCCAAAACGATGCGCATCCACTTTAACGGGGAACTTCGCCCCGGTGTCACCGCCAAAGATGCCATTCTTGCCGTGATCCGCCAAATCGGCACGGACGGAGCCACCGGCTATGTGATTGAATATACCGGCAAACCTATTGAAAAAATGTCCATGGAAGAACGGATGACGGTATGCAACATGTCCATTGAAGCGGGTGCCCGTGCCGGCATGATCGCTCCGGATGAAACCACTTTTGAATATTTGAAAGGCCGCCCTTACGCCCCCAAAGGGGAAGCCTTTGAAAAAGCGGTCCGAGAATGGCGGCAGCTGTCCAGCGATCCGGGTGCGATGTATGATGCGTACATCGAAATCGACGCCTCATCCATTGCACCGCAGGTAACCTGGGGAACCAGCCCTGGAATGGGGACGGATATCACCGAAACCGTGCCGGACCCTTCCTCTTTCCCGACAGAAACCGAAGCCAAAGCGGCCCGGCGGGCGTTGGAGTACATGGGATTGAAACCGGGCACGCCGATATCGGAAATCGAGATTGATCAAGTATTCATCGGCTCCTGTACCAATTCACGCATTGAAGATTTGCGGGCGGCGGCCAAAGTGGTCAGAGGATACAAAGTGGCCCCGCAAGTGAAGGCCATGGTGGTTCCCGGTTCCCAACAAGTGAAACTGCAGGCGGAAAAGGAAGGATTGGACAAAATATTTTTGGAAGCCGGGTTCGAATGGCGCGAGTCGGGTTGCAGCATGTGTTTGGGAATGAATCCGGATATTTTGAAACCCGGTGAGCGATGCGCCTCCACTTCCAACCGGAACTTCGAGGGCCGGCAAGGCCGCGGTGGCAGAACCCACCTGGTGTCCCCGGCCATGGCGGCAGCAGTAGCCGTCGCCGGTCATTTTGTCGATGTGCGCAACTGGCAATACCGGGATGAGGAGGGAAAAGTCCATGCAACCACTTAAACAACATAAGGGAATCGTTTGCCCGTTGGACCGGGCCAATGTGGATACAGATGCCATCATTCCCAAACAGTTTTTAAAACGGATCGAACGGACCGGATTTGGCCAATTCCTGTTTCACGATTGGCGGTTCACCGGTGACGGAAACCCGGATCCGGATTTTGTCCTCAACCAGCCGGAATACAAGGAAGCCAGTGTGTTATTGGCACGGAAAAACTTCGGATGCGGCTCTTCCCGCGAGCATGCCCCCTGGGCTCTTCAGGATTACGGATTTCGTGTGATTATCGCACCCGGTTTTGCGGATATTTTTTACAACAATTGTTTTAAAAACGGAATTCTTCCCGTTTCGCTTTCGGAAGAACAGGTGGACCGGCTCTTTCAAAACACCTTCAAAAAAGACGGTTACACCTTGACCATCGACTTGGAAAAACAAGAAGTGCGGGACGATGCGGGGCTTTGCTTCCGCTTTGAAATCGATCCCTATCGCCGCTTCTGTTTAATGAACGGGTTGGATGACATCGGCATCACGCTGCAATATGAAAACCAAATCGCTCAATACGAAAATGAGCTTCCCTCTTATTACAGCGTGAAATCATAAGGGATTGCAAAAGGCATAGGCCGCTTGAACCAGTGGCACTATGCCTTTACTTTTCGGATTGCCGGCGCGAGAAGCGGGCGGATTGTTGAAGGAGCACCGCCATCGCTTTCTGAAACGTTTGCGGATCAATCAGGCCCATCGCCTTTAATTCCCGGACCTCTTCCATCATCAACTCCACATCCCCCAGCTGGTCCCCTGTATAAATGATGGTTCCAAATTGTTTTAACAACTGACGAACCTCAGTCATGCCACGCATCGGATGTATCCTTTCCTCTCTTGTGTTATACTGGATATAACCTCACTGAAAGAGGTGTTCTTTTTGCCTTATACAAACTTTATTCCCGTCAAACGAATGATCGGGCATTTGATCATATCCCAAAAACGGAATCATTGGGCAAGTACACTGACCACCAAAGAACTGATTTTCCAAAAACCACATTTATCCTATCACATCCTTTTAAATGATGTCATCGGCATCATTCCCTGTGAGATAAAAGGACTGCATCCACAGCCGGATCACGATTTATTGATAACTTTGAAAAATCCATCCCGTTACTATAAAATCTCAGTCCACAAATTGTTTGTCATCAACCGGAACGGTGTGTTCACCAACAGGGCAACGGATTTGATCGTACCGTTAAACCATCGTTTCTTAAAACATGTGGAAAAACATACAAATTTGACGATGTTACCTTCATAAAAAAAGAGCCTTTGTCAGGCTCTTTTTTGTTGTTGCACACTGCTTAATTGGGGAAGCGCTTTTCTCACCGCCATCACCACCGGCACGGCCAAGATCGCTTTCATCAAATCTCCCGGCAGAAAAACCAACAGAGAGGAAATCCATGTGGTTTGGTTCAGCGGAAGGTCAAGCACCGTAACCAGCCACGGAAAACCAATCAAATGAATCAAAATCACTCCGCCGACGACATGGGCCAATCCGAGTTTCCAAGCATTGAGTGTGCCCTTTCGGATCCATCTTTCCACCATCCAACCGGTCAATCCGGCCGCAAACACCCAGCTGATGATGTAACCTCCCGTCGGGCCGGCCAAAGCGGCGATTCCGCTTTTACCCCCGCTTAAAACCGGCGCTCCGGCGATGACCAGGGCAATAAAGACGACCATGGAAATCATTCCCCGCCGGGCCCCCAGCACGGACCCCGCCAGCATCACCACAAGGGTTTGCAAGGTAATCGGAGCCGGGCCGATATGAATCGCAAAGGCCCCGCTGACCGCCAGCATGGCAACAAACATGGCCATCCATGTCATATCCCGCACCTTCAAAGCAGATCGACGCATCAGCAAACCTCATTTCGATAAATGATTTTCTACTCATTACAATAGCGATCCCTGCATTTATTGTCAACTTCATTTATCAATAAGGTTTACAATTGGCTTTTGACCGGCACTTGAGTCATCCGCCCTTCCTCCTTCCCGGCTGCAGCCATATGATATACAACCTGGCTTCGCGGATGGGGAGTGAAATGGATGCCTGATGGAAAGTTAAAAAAACAACGTCTGTCGGTCGTTTCGCCTGCACCACACCCGGCGAACATCTTTGTGCCGGTCTACCGCCGTGTCCGGAGAGGGGTGGTTTCCATCATCACCCAGGAAAAAAGCCCGGGGACTTATCTGTCGCTTCCCAGAAATTTGCTTCACCTGTTTGTCCCCGAACTGAACGATCCTCCGGCCCCTCCCAAAAACCATTTTGGTTCCGGGTTTATCATTCACCCGCAAGGCTACATTTTAACCAATGCCCATGTCATCAAAAATGCTTCACGCATTGACGTAAAGTTGGATCATTTCCAAAAACGGTTCACCGGAATGCCGGTTTGGACCGATGACAAACGCGATTTGGCCGTCGTCAAAATCAAATCCCCGCGTCCGTTACCCGCATTGTCCCTGGGAACTTCCCGGGATGCCGACATCGGGGAATGGGTATTGGCGGTCGGCAACCCTTTCGGCTTGGAACACACGGTCACGGTTGGGATCATCAGCGGCAAAAACCGGCCGCTTAAAGTCGGGCGGCGTTATTATAAAAACGTGATCCAGACCGATGCCGCCATCAATCCGGGAAACAGCGGCGGCCCTTTGATCAACCTCCAGGGAAAAGTGATCGGAATGAACACACTGATCATTTATCCATCCCAATGTCTCGGATTCGCCATCCCCATGGAAGAGATCCGCCCGCATATCAAGCGCTATTTGCCCCAATGATGCCAGAGTCAAACACTGAGGGTTTGCTCCTTTTTCCCTTTGTTTTTCATATTCCAAAGCACCGAACCGGCCCACAAGACCAAAATGATTGCGTAAACCCCCCATTGTCCGGTGGAGGAAACCTTCAAAAATTTCAACACCGGGCCCACATTGACCAGAACAATGAAACCGCCGACCAACACGCCCAACAAATGGGACGGGATCACCCGCACCAGCCATGCCGCAATCGGGGCCGCCACGACTCCGCCAATCACGATGGCTGCCACCCAGTAGGCATGAAAGGTTTCCCAACCGAGGAAGAGGAAAAATCCCAAGGAGGCGGAAACAGCCACAATAAATTCGCTGGTATCCACCGTGCCAATCACTTTTCTGGGTGTGACGGCATCTCTGGCCAACAACATAGGGGTGGTAATCGGACCCCATCCCCCGCCTCCGACAGCATCAAAAAATCCTCCCGCCAATCCGAGCGGAATCAAATAAGTATTGGATAAATTCGTTTTTTTGGCTTTCCGCGAGGAAACTGTGATATATCGACAAACAATATAAATCCCCATCAGCATTAAAAACAAAGAGATAAACGGTTTGATCCGGTCTCCCGGTATACCGCTTAAAAAAGCGGCTCCCGCAAAAGCACTGACACCTCCCGGAACAGCCAGTTTGAAGAGGATTTTTTTGTCCACATTTCCAAACCATAAATGGGACGCGCCGGAGACAGCGGTCGTCGCCACTTCCGCCAGATGAATCGAGGCCGAAGCCACTGCAGGAGCCACCCCGAAAAACAAAAGCAAAGAAGCGGAAGTTGCCCCGTAAGCCATTCCCAGCGATCCGTCAATCAACTGGGCGAAAAAACCGACAATGCCAAGAATCAGGAGTTTTTTCATAAATGCCCCCCTTAAACAAGCATTCATTTTTGCAATGGATGAAAGGGGAGCGCCGCATCAGGCAAGCTCCCGCCACAAGTTCTACACCCCCACTTTATTCCGGAGCCCCTCAATTAATACTTCCACCACTTCGGGACGGGAAAATTCCGGAGGCGGCGCAATTCCTTCCGACAACATCTTTCTCACTTTCGTTCCGGAAAGAATGACATGATGTTCGTCATCATGCGGACAAGTTTTGTACGAAGCCATGCCCGCACATTTTTTACAGTAAAAGCTGTGTTCAAAAAAGAGCGGGTTGATCCCCAGTTCCTCTGCAGTAAAATGGGAGAAAATTTTCTGCGCATCATAGGTGCCGTAATAATCGCCGACACCGGCATGATCCCTGCCCACGATAAAATGGGTGCAGCCGTGGTTTTTGCGCACCAAAGCATGAAGGACGGCTTCGCGGGGACCGGCATAGCGCATGGCCGCCGGGTACGCTCCCAAAAAGACCCGGTTTTCCGGATAGTAATGTTTTAAAATCACTTCATAGCTTTTCATGCGGACATCCACCGGAATATCATCCGTTTTCGTTTGTCCGACCAACGGATGCAAAAACAGTCCGTCCACCGTCTCCAAAGCCGATTTTTGAATGTACTCATGGGCACGGTGCACCGGATTTCTCGTTTGAAACCCGACCACCTTTTTCCACCCGCGCTTTTGGAAAATCTCCCGCGTTTCGGCCGGGTCGAACAGCCGGTCTTCAAACGGATATGCCGGGCGTTTTAACAGCCAGATGTCCCCGCCCAGGTTTAACGGCGATTGACTGTACAGATATCGAACCCCCGGATGGGCTTCTTCTTCCGTCTTGTAAACCAACCGGGCTTCTTCACGCAGATCGACACGGTAAAGCTCTTCCACTTGGACAACCGCAATGATGTTTTGTTCTTCATCGAGCAAGGAAACATATTCCGCCCCGGCAATCTCTTTTTCCCGTTCTTCCGGAACGGGCAAGGTCACCGGGATGCTCCAGACTGTTCCGTCCGACAGCCGCATGGTTTCACAAACTGACCGGTAGTCTTTTTCTTTTAAAAAACCGGTCAACGGCGAGAAAACCCCGGTGGCAATGCAAAACAAATCCGACACGGTGCGGTTGGAAACGGGAAGCTTCGGAAAATGCTCCGCCCGATTCAACCAAACTTGTTTTCCCTCTCCTGTCAAAACGCGGTTTACCAGCACTCCTCCATGTGGTGCGATCAAATCTCCCATGGTAATACTCCTCTCCAATCATTTTCATCGGGCCCTCTCCCCGGGGGCTTCCGGGTCAGAGTGACTGAAAAGATCCCACGGTTCGAATCGCCCCCGGCGCCAAGCGGAACGGAATGAGCAAAAATCAATTGACCGGACTGTTATGAAGCCCGCATTCGATTTTGTCGGTCCCCGACCAGCGTCCGGCACGCGGATCTTCCCCGGGACGGACCGGGCGGGTGCACGGCTGGCAGCCGATGCTTGGATACTGCCGGTCATGCAAGGAATTGTACGGAATTTGATGATCATGAATATAAGTCCAGACTTGTTTGGCGTTCCAGAAAGCCAAGGGATTCAGCTTGAGCAACCCAAACCCCTGATCCCACTCCACCACCTGCGTATGGGCACGGGTGGGGGCTTGTTCGCGCCGGATTCCGGTGATCCATCCCTGGTAGTTTTTCAACACTTTTTTCAAAGGCTCGACTTTGCGGAGCTTACAACATAAATCGGGATTTCTTTTCCACAGTTCGCCGCCGTATTTCTCCGCTTGTTCCTCCAACGTGAGTTCGGGCGAAACGCGGATGAATTCTTTTTGGTATTTCTCAGCCAGCCGGTCCCGGACTTCATAGGTTTCCTGAAAGTGCAGGTCGGTGTCGAGATAAAAAATGTCCAATTCCGGATCGACTTTGAATGCCATATCCACCAAAACCACGTCTTCATATCCGAAACTGCAAGCCAACACCAACCGGGAAACCCCCAGTTGTTCCACTCCCCAACGGATAATTTCCTGAGGATGGAAGTCTTTCAACTCTTCTGCCACGATTTTGATTTGTTCGGGATTCCATCTTTCTTCTCCACTCAATGTCGGCCAATACCGTTCCCGGGTCATTTGTCGTTCTCCTTTCTTTCGGATCCGTTTAATACATATCCGGTTCCTTGGCGAACCCTTTTTTTCTCTTCAATCACCCACTCTTTGACCGCAGGCGTTTTGATCGTGTAACGTTCCAACTCTTTTTCTGCATATTCAAAAGCTTTTTCCTCCGTCGGCGCCAGAACGATGACGTTGTAAGAACCGTCCGGTTCTTTCTCTGCCACCAAGCGGTACAGATACAATTCCCGGCTCATACAGCAGGCACCACCCGCTGGCGGATCTCATCAAACTGTTTCTGAATCGCTTCGATTCCGGCACGTTTCACAAAGTCGCCGAATTTCTCCCCTTCTTTCCGTTCGCGTTTGTAGAAAAGAATGATTTCTTTTAACACAGGCGCCACATATTCTTTGGTGACCCGTCCCTTTAACTGCGTGTTAAACTTTCCTTGTCCGTATAAATGCCCGCCGACCGAGATGGTGTAAGCTTCCACCATTCCTTGGGCCGTTTTCGCCTTCCCGCCCATGAGACCGATGTCGGCGATTTGTTGTTGCCCGCAGGAATTGGGACAACCGTTGATATGAATCCGGATGGGTTCGTCCAACCGGATCTCCTGGTCCAGAAAGTTGACCACTTCTTTCAAAAACCCTTTGGTTTCGGTCAGCGCCAGATTGCAAAATTCAATTCCCGTGCAGGAAACGGCATACCCCTCAAACGTTTTTGGAAACGGGCTCAGCCTTTTTAAGAGAGGCTCTTTCAACAGATCCTCCACTTTGTCATCCGGCACATCGGTCAGAATCACATTTTGCGTGTTGGCGGTGCGCACCGAGCCGGATCCATAGTGGTCCGCCAGATCGGCCAAACCGTCAAACTCGTCTGCCGACGTGCGCCCCAACGGAATGTTTAAACCGACATAGTTCAGCCCCGGCTGTTTTTGCGGATGAACCCCGGTGAAATAACCGGCATTCCAGCCGGCGATTTTATCTTCACCCCGGGCCGGATACTCGCCGATATACTCTTTCAAGATTTCCAAAAACTTCTCCGGCCCCCAATCTGCGACCAAAAACTTCAGGCGCGCTTTATGCCGCTTTTTCCGGTATCCGTAATCGCGGAACACTTTCGTCACGCCGACCGCCACATCGACAACCTGTTCGGGACGGACGAAAAGATCCAGCTGCTGAGCCAAATGCGGCCGGTTGGAAAGGCCTCCCCCCACCCAGACGTGGAAACCGACCGTCTCTTTGCCATCCAACTTTTTCACTGCCGGCGTAAACGACAGATCGTTGATCTGGGCATGAGCCGGATTGTAGACACTGGAGGAGACGGAAATTTTGTATTTTCTCGGCAAGTTGGAAAATTCCCGGTTTAACAGCAACTTTTCATTCAGTTTGGCAACGATGGGACGGGTGTCCACCAACTCATGCGGATCGATCCCGGCCAGCGGGTTGCCGGTAATGTTGCGGGGGCAATCACCACAAGCTTCAAAGGTGTAAAGATCGACCTCTTTCAAACGCCGGAAGATATCCGGAAGATTTTCCACCCGAATCCAATGATATTGAATCGCTTGGCGTGTCGTCACATCGATCAGCCCGCGCCCGTACTCCCTCGACAACTCAGCCACCACCCGCACTTGGCGGCTGTTTAAAATCCCGGAAGGGACACGGATGCGGATCATAAAATAGCCGTCTTTTTTCGGGCGTTGTTGATAGACTCCCGCCCACTTGAACAAAGCAAATTTTTCCTCGGGAATCGATTCAAATCCCTTTTTAGAATAAATATGAATAATCTCGTCGATAATGTCTAAACCGTCCTGCTCCAACTTTTGCAATTCGAACGGATTCAACTGTTCCGGATTGTTCGCCCAAGGCCAATGTTTTTTCATCCCCGCTTCCACTCCTTCGTTCACCTTGAAAATAAAAAAATCCCTTTTCCATGAGGGAAAAAGGGATCGATGCCACTTGCCTTTTTCTCCTCATATTCGAACAGTGACTGTTCTCTGGATTTGGCACCAAGCCGTACGGCCGGTTGCCGAGGGTTCATCGGGCCAGTCCCTCCGCCTCTCTTTATGAGGATGTTTCTAAACCATAAATACCTATCAAATAACTATGTTTTCAATTGCTTGGGATAAGAATAACAAATTCCGCCCGTTATTGTCAACCATTTCAGAAGAATCCTTTTGTCTTGAAAAATCAAGGCTTTGAACCGCCCCGAAACCTCCTGTTCCGGGCATGCATCCCGGTTTGTCTTTTTCAAAAAACGCACTTTGATTACAATAGAAGAGATCATTCCAAAAAAGGGGGAACCGGATCATGGAACTCGTCGTCTATCTTGCCGGTCAAATTCATGATGACTGGAGGGCAAAACTGCGCCAAAAAGCCGAAGAACGGGGCTTGCCCGTCATTTTTAAAGGGCCGCAGGAAAATCACGACCGTTCGGATGACATCGGCGAACTGATCAAAGGAAAACAGCCCAATGCGGTTTACCGGGATCAAGCCGCTTCGGAACTGAACAATTTGCGCACCCGGGTATGGATGGAAAAAGCCGACATCGTCATCGCCTTGTTTGGCGAAAAATACCGGCAATGGAACACCGCAATGGATGCATCGTTGGCCATCGCTTTAAACAAGCCCCTGATTTTGGTGCGTCCGGAAAGCTTGCACCATCCGTTGAAAGAAATCAGCCAGCGGGCACAAGTGACGGTCGAAACCGTCGATCAGGCCCTGGATGCCCTGGCCTATATCTTTGAAGAATGAAACAGGAAAGGGAGGCGGTTTTCCGCCTCCCTTTTCACGCTTTTTCACACTTTTTCCGCCAGGGGTTACGACCGGGTCAGCCGGGCCGGTGTATCATCAAACACTACAAAATTCAAATTGATATTTAACAACATGACATCTTTTCCGGTTTCCTGATCCCGCAAAACAAAATAATCCCTGCCCACCTGGCGCAACACCCCGGTGAACACCCGGTTCCTCCATTCCTCGCTCCCTTCATAAGTCATGTAAGCCGTCACTCGTTTTCCGATATTGCTTTGCAACAAATCTTCCGAGAATCTGCGGTCCTGTCTTTGGGGCTGCCCTTGTTCCGGTTGTTGTCTCTGACTGACCTGCGCGTCGGAATAAAACGGGTATGGAGCATGATATGGATAAGACCAATACACCATTTGTCTCCCTCCAGTTCTTAATATTGATAAACAGCCGGACAATCCGAAGCATCAGGAATATAAAAACAGTGGCTTTTATATCTTCCGGAATGCGTCTGATTAAACCAGGTTGCCGGACATTCCCCTGTCGGCCGGAAAAACCACAAGGCCCGTTTGGCGGGATCAAAACGCTGGCCCTGAATGGCCTTTCGGGCCAACCGGATATCCTGCTGGCGGGCCGGTTGATAAAAATACGGCATTTGCACGGCTTCAAAACCGCCGGGGGATTGGAAAACCATCTGTTGAAGATTGCGGATCCCCTCAAAATCGAGACAGTTGGCAATCACCCGGTTGACACCCACATTGCCAACCAGTAACATCCCCATTTGCCCGTCCCCTTCCGCTTCCGCCCGCATCAACCTGGCCAACAGCTTGACATGCGATTCCGGCGCCTGAATAACCGCCATACCATCCCCCCTGAGACCAACATATGCCCCCCTGCTCAAAAAAAGAACCGGCCAATTCTTTTGAAAATTGGAAATATCTTTTGGAAAGAACACTTCTTTTGGTGTATTCTGAATATAGGAGGTGACCGGCTTGCTTCCCCTGTTCAACAACCGAACCGACGGCTGTCGCCAACTTTCCTGGAAGTTTCGGAAGTTACGCCGCAAGTGGCGTCATCACTGGTTGTGCATCCCCTTTTTCATCCCTGTCTGGATTTACGAACAAGTCCGGCTGGGGTTCTTCCCGTTTATCCATTTCCAACTCCTCCACACTTGCAATCCTTGGGAACGGAAACTGTTTTACGCGCTTTATTCCAAATTCGGGCGTGACGTCAAAATCCACTATCCCATTCACCGCCATCGGGTGGCAATCGCCATCCCCAAATACAAACTGGCTTTGGAATGCGACGGGGACACGGTGATCCGTCCCAAAAAACAACTCCGCTTTCAAACAAAAAAACATGATCTGGGAAAGCAAGGCTGGAAAGTGATGCGCTTTTCACGCCGTCGCCTGTCCGGGCAAATGGACCAGGTCATCCGCGAAATTACAGAATATACAGATATCATGAAAAGAAGAAAATCACCTGGTCAATTCACCTGACAAGCATCCGGTCCGCGGGGACGGAAAACAGGGTCCCGGACGGCTTTTCACAAGGAGGGAAACTTTTATGATTCAAGGCTTGTATGAAGTTCATTTTCAAGTGGAAGATTTGGACCGTTCTGTCGAATTTTATCAAAAACTGGGGCTGACTCCGGCCTGGAGAAATGACAGTGTCGCTTTTCTGTGGATTGAACCTGAAAAAAGCTGGCTGGGCCTCTGGCAAAAGCCCGGCGGGAACCATGTATTTGCCAAACATATCGCCTTTCGCATCCACTTTGAGGATATGCCCGAAGCCATCCGCTGGCTCAAGGAAAAAGGGATCGAACCGGTAAAAGACGGGCGTTTTGAACCGGTCGAGCCCGTGGTGCGCCCGTTTCAAAGAAATGCTTCTTTGTATTTTGAAGATCCGGACGGCCATAATCTGGAACTGATCTGCACCATCCCCGATGACATTTCCCCGGATCTTCCGAAAATGTATTGGAGCGAATGGGAAAAACTCCGCGCAAAAAAATAAACCTCCCGCTGAAACGGCGAAACCCCCTTAAAAATCGACAAGCTTGCACCGGCTGATATCATAGAAGAAGAACCCCCGACCCCGTCCAAAAAAAGGAGGAAAGCAAAAAGATGTCCGAGATGATTGAAGTAAAAAATCCTGCCACCGGGGAATTGATCCAAAAAGTAAAAGCCCATACCGAAGAGGAAATCACCAGAGCCATCCGGAAAGGACACGAAAGTTTTTCCGCTTGGTCCAAAACCAATGCCCATGAGCGCTCCCGCTTGCTCCGGGTATGGTCGGATCGCATTCAAAAAAACAAGGAAAACATCGCGCGGATCATGACGCTGGAAAGCGGAAAACCGCTGACCGAATCCCTCGCGGAGGTCGACTATGCCGTCAGTTATATTGATTGGTACGCCGAAGAAGCCAAACGGCTGTACGGCCGGACCATCCCCGCCCACACCGGATCGAAACGGATTATCGTCACTCGTCAACCCGTCGGGCTGGTGGCGGCCATCACGCCTTGGAATTTTCCCGCGGCCATGATGACCAGAAAAGCCGCACCCGCCTTGGCAGCCGGCTGTACGTTTATTGTGAAACCGGCGGAAGAAACGCCGCTGACCACCATGGAACTGGTTAAACTGGCCCATGAAGCCGGCATCCCGGAAGGGGTCATCCAATATGTCAACGGGTTGGGGCCTTTCGTCGGCAAACTCTTTACGGACAGCCCCCTGATTCAAAAAATCTCTTTTACCGGCTCCACTGAAGTCGGAAAGTTGCTGATGAAAAACAGCGCCGCCACCGTCAAACGCATTTCCATGGAACTGGGCGGCCATGCTCCCGTCATTGTGGCCGAAGATGCCGACCTTGATCTTGCCGTCCGGCAAACCATCCTTTCCAAATTCCGAAACGCCGGGCAAACCTGCATTTGCGCCAACCGCCTGCTGGTCCACGAAAGCATCGCCGAAGCCTTCTCCCAAAAGTTGGCGGACAGCGTGCGGAAATTAAAAGTCGGAAACGGCTTGAACCCAGAGACCGACGTCGGTCCGGTCATCAACAAAAAAAGCTTTGACAAAATCATGGAACAAATCGAAGATGCCCTCCAAAAGGGCGCACGCGTGTTGTGCGGAAACACTTACCAAGCCGACCGCGAAAAAGGATATTTTTTTGTCGCTCCGACCATCCTCGGCCAAGCCGGCCTTGACACGAAAATCATGCAGGAAGAAACATTCGGACCGGTTCTTCCCATCCTGTCCTTCAAAAGCCTGGAAGAAGCCGTGGAGATTGCCAACAGCACCCCTTACGGCCTGGCCGCTTATTTCTTCACCAATGATTACCGCACCGGCATTTACTTGAATGAACACTTGGACTTCGGCATTATCGGTTGGAACGACGGAGCGCCGTCTGCCGCACACGCCCCGTTTGGTGGAATGAAAGAAAGCGGCATCGGCCGGGAAGGCGGCTTGGAAGGAATGGAACCGTATTTGGAGACAAAGTACTTATCCATCGGGAATCTGTAAAAAAGCCGATTGATTGTTCTTGATCAATCGGCTTTCAGCATGGCGCTTTCTTGAATCGCTCCCGTTCTCATCAAAAAACAAAGAGAACCGAAGAAACAGATGGTCTGTCTCCGGTTCCCCGTTTTATCATGATTCCAAATTGCTGTGGCGGCGGACCGCTTCGTCATGATTCACTTCCTTCAGCCTTCCATATTCCAGGCATACGGCATCCAACAAGATATGGACACTTTGGTCAAACAGCGACCCCAGAGGTTGAATGGTTTTCCATTCATTGGCGCGCCGGTGTTTGGTTGCCGCCGGAACACGGAGGATCTTCACGGCCGTTTGTGCAAGAGGGGACGCCTCATCGGTCGTCACGGCAATCACCTTGCACCCGATGGATTTGGCTTTCTCCGCCGTCCAAACCACTTGGCGGGTGGTTCCCGATCCTGAAACGGCAACCAGCCAGTCTCCTGCTTCAACGGATGGCGTAATCGTTTCGCCTGCCACATACACCTTGGCACCCAAATGCATCAACCGCATGGCAAACGATTTGGCCATCAATCCGGAGCGTCCTTCCCCCACGACAAAGATCCGCCCCGCCTTTTGCAATGCCGCGGCGGTTTCTTTGATCTCTTCTTCTTTCACCTGCCCGATCACCGCTTCCACTTCTCTTAAAATGGCTTGAGCTGTCGACATGGCTTATTCCCCCTTTTCAATGGCTTGTTTCAACTGTCTGGCCGCCTCTTTTGGATTCTCCGCTTTGGTGATGGCGGTACCGACAATCACCACCGAAGGATGGAAAGACTTTCTCACCTTCTCCAAGGAACTTAGCGTAATTCCGCCTGCTGCCGCCCATTTCACCGGCTTCTCCGACGAAACCGCCGCACACTTTTTCCATACAGGCCGCACCCCTTCTTCTTGCTCATCCTTGCTCACATGCACGCAAAAAACGGCCTCGTCATATTTTAATAACTCTCTCACTTGATCTTCTGATACGTTCAACAAATCAATCATCACCGTTTTGCCATGGCGGCGTGCCACGTCCATGCAGGTCTCGATGGTAACCGGCGGCGCCACCCCCATGACAGTGGCCGCATCGGCCCCGGCTTCAAATGCCTTTTCAAATTCATAACGGGCATTGTCCATCGTTTTGGTGTCCGCCACCACCGGCTTGTCGGGAAAAGTCCGCTTCAATTCCCGGACTCCCGCCATTCCAAATTCCTTGATAATGGAAGTCCCCACTTCAATCCAATCGGTGAATTCTTCCGTTTCCCCGGCCAACCGGACTGCTTCGGGGATACTCATCCGATCCAACGCAAGTTGCAGTATCATCCTCCGGTCTCCTTTCCCTCTGCATGAACATTCATTTCCTCTCCGGATCAACACGATTGCCGGGAAGTGCCGGGCCGGCAGGCGGATTTGCCTGAACCATCCGGCTCGGAAAAACATATTCCTCCGGCTCCGGCTTCCCGCCATTTATTTGTTCAAACAACAATTCCGCAGCCTTTCTTCCCATCTCAGCTGCCGGTTGCTCGATAAACGTGATGGGGTGGTCCATCAACCGGGCAAACGGAATATTGTCAAAAACGACCAGATCCACCTCTTCCCCGAGCACGAGCCCTTTTTCTTTTATAAATTCCATGACGGCCAGAAACATCCGGTCATTCCCGGCAAACAAAGCAGTCGGCCGCTCTTTGGAAGCAAAAAGGCTTTCCAGCCGGCTTTTCACCTCATCCACCGGGGATTCGACGATATAGTCGGGATCCACGGGCAAACCGGCATCCTCCATGGCTTTTCGGTAACCTTCCAATCTGCCTTTTCTGGTGCTTACCATCAGTGGCTGCACGACAAAAGCAATTCGTTGGTGCCCTTGTCCGATCAACTGTTTGATCGCTTGGCAAGTGGCCGCGGCATTATCGGTCACCACCGAATAAGCATGATCCAACCCGGTCTGGCGATCCACGAAAACCACCGGATAGCCTTCCCGGACCATCTGTTCATACAAATCCCGATTCTTTCCGGTCGGAAAGATAATCATGCCATCCACTTGCTTTGCCCTCAGCATTTCAATATACCGTCGTTCCTGATCCGGCTGGTCATCCGCATTGCAAACAATCGCGTGCAAATCATGATCCCGGCAAAAATCTTCAATTGCACGAATGATTCCGGTGGAAAAATAATGAAGGATATTCGCTACAATAATCGCAATCATTGAAGTGCGCTTTTGTTTTAGACTCCTGGCAATGAAATTGGGTTGATAACCCAGTTTTTCAATGGCTTCTTCGATTCTTTTTTTTGTGTTTTCCCCCATGTATTCAAAGCGCTTGTTTAAAAATTGCGAAACGGTGCTCTTGGAAACACCCGCTTCTTTGGCGACATCCGCCATGGTCACTTTCTTCATTGCTGTTCCCTCTTTCAATCGTTCGATGACTTTATTGTAGCGACTCCTTTTCCTTTTTCCCAGCTTCAATCCGTTCCGACTGCACCGCGGCCATCAGCTTTTCGGCCTGTTTTGTCACTTCCCGCAAATATTCGTCCGTCAATGCCCGTGACGGATCGACGAGGGACGATCCCACCCCGACGGCCACCGCACCGGCCCGGATGTAATCTTTGGCGTTCGTTTGGTCAATGCCGCCGGTCGGCATGAGCGGAATGTGGGGCAAAGGAGCCGAAATGCTTTTTAAATAGCCCGGTCCGGCAATCCCTGCCGGAAACACTTTCACCACATCCGCCCCCTGTTCAAACGCATGTAAAATTTCCGTTGGGGTGAATGCTCCCGGCACACTGATCACCCCGTACCGTTTCGCCATTTGAATGATCTTTTCATTCACCGTCGGCGAAACAATGAATCGGGCTCCCGCCAAGATGGCCAGACGTGCGGTTTCGGCATCGAGAACGGTTCCGGCCCCGACCAGCATTGCATCGCCAAACACCTCGCATGCTTTTTCAAGCACGGACAGCGCTTGCGGGGTTTCCATCGTGATTTCAAGCGCGGTCACGCCTCCGTCCAGCAACGCTTGGCCGATTTTTACCGCCGATTCCACAGAAGCCCCGCGGACAACGGCAACCACCGATCTTTTTTTGATTTCTTCCGCTCCCATGACAACTCCCCCTTTATCCTTCTTCCGACGCATAAACAACATCCGGGCGGCGGCCGGAAAGCTTGTCCTTTCGGGCTGCACGGACCGCCCAAAGTGTGAGGGCCGCGGCCAAAAGCAAAGATCCCGCCATGAAGATATAGGAAGCACCAAATCCTCCCGTCACACCGTTTAAATACCCGACCACATAAGCGCCGACAAACGACCCCAAGGCTCCCATGCTGTTGATCAGTGCCATCGCTCCCCCCGCCACATTTCTGGGGAGAATTTCCGGAATAATTGCAAAGAACGGTCCGTACGGGGCATACATCGCGCCGCCGGCAATCACCAGCAGGATGAAAGAAAGCAAGAAGTGGTCGGTTCCCAAGGCATATGAAAGGTAAAAAGCGACGGCGCCAACCAGTAAAAACGGCCACACAAACGCACTGCGATTTAACATTTTGTCAGAGAAGTATGAAGCCAGAAGCATCATGGCCGTGGCCAGGATGTAAGGGACAGACGACAACCAACCGGTCTCCACCAGCCCCATGTCCGGCGCGGCTTTGATGATTGACGGCAGCCACATTACAAATCCATACACGCCGATACTCCACAAAGCATATTGGATGCTGAGCAAAATCACCGGCTTGGATCGAAACGCCTCCCGGTAATTTTTAACCGGTTTTAAATCCTCCTGTTCCTTTTGTAACCGTTGATTCAATTCCCCTTTTTGTTGTCCGGTCAGCCAACGGGCCTCCCCGGGTTTATCTTCCACAACGCACCACCACACAAAGGCCCATAAAACGGCGGGAATCCCTTCCAAAACAAACATCCAACGCCAGCCGAACGCTTCCAACAGATAGCCGGAAACAATGGACATCCACAGCACCGTGACCGGATTTCCCAAGATCAAAAATGTATTGGCGCGGGAACGCTCTTCTTTGGTGAACCAGTGGCTCAAGAAGACAAGCATCGCCGGCATTACAGCGCTTTCAACCACTCCCAAAGCAAACCGGATGACAAATAATAAAGAAAGATTGCTGACCAGTCCGGTCAAGGAAGCCAACAAGCCCCATAAAATCAACGACCAGAAAATCAACCTTTTGGCACTTTTCTTTTCCGCATAATGCGCGCCGGGAATTTGGAAAAAGAAATACCCCAGAAAGAACAGGGCACCGAGCAAGGAGGAAGTGCCTTCCGTAATGTTCAGATCTTCCGCCAAACCGCCGGCGGCCCCAAATCCATAATTGGCACGGTCCAGATAAGCAAGACTGTAAGTGATAAAAACAACGGGAATCAAACGCATCCATCTTTGATCGGCCCAAGTTTTCATGTGATCACTCCTTGCGGGGCTCCCCATTTTTTTCAAGATAATCATCCAGCTCCGTCTTGGTTGGATAACCGTCATGGTCTCCGGGAGATTGCACCGCCAGAGCCCCCATCGCATTGGCCCGGATCACGGCCTCCCGGATCGCGAGTCCTTCCAGGAGTCCGCTGATCAATCCGGCGGCAAACCCGTCGCCGGCCCCAACGGTATCCACCACTTTACGGACCTTAAAGCCGGAAACCGTCCCTTCTTCCGATGCCGTTTTGTAATAGGCTCCCTCTTCCCCCAGCTTGACGACAACAAGCTTTACTCCTTTTTCCAAGTAAAAATCGGCAATCTCCCCCGGTTTGTCCGAACCGGTCAGAACCGCTCCCTCCCGGATGCCGGGCAGCACCCAGTCGCATTGAAAAGCGGATTGATTGACTTGCCGGATCATCTCATGAACGGACGGCCAAAGGGAAGGTCGCAAATTTGGGTCAAAAGAAACCGTTTTTCCGTTTTCCTTCATAAACGCCAAAGCCTGACGGGCAAAAGACCGGAATGACCCGGACACCGCCAGGGGGATCCCCGTCATGTGCAGGTGGCGCGCTTTGAGAAAATACGCTTTGTCAAAGTCGCCGGGCACCCAACGGCTTGCCGCCGATCCCTTTCGGAAATATTGAACTTCCGGATCCCCTTCTTTCACTTTCGACTTCAACTGGAAACCGGTCGGATGCTTGTCATCCATCCGGACTCTGCTGATGTCAACGCTTTCATTTTTGAGCCGCTTCATGATAAACTTGCCAAACGCATCCTTCCCCACTTTACTCACCCAACCGGTCCGGACATTCAGCCGGGCCAGGCCGATGGCCACATTGGCTTCGGCACCGGCAAGCCCAAGCGTGAACCGGCCGGCTTCATGCAATAGCCCCGGACGATCCGCCATAAACATGGCCATGGCTTCCCCAAATGTCACAACATCCAACTTCTGCATGTCACCACCCCGCCTGTTCGGTTGTTACCCGCCTTTTTCAACAGAAGCCAAAGACAACGCTTTCAAAATCATAGATAAACCGATTTAGTAAAACGGTTTATCTCAGTATAAAACCCATCCCCAAAGAGATCAATACAAAATTTCAAAAATACCACATTTTTTCTTGTGTATTCTGCATTGATCCTGTGTATTGTATGGATTATTTATCGATTTTATATATTTTTCATTCCATTTTTTATTGTTATAATTAACTAAATTGTTGTTTTTTATTTTTCGCCGTGTGAAAAGAAACCGGAAAACATCCAGCCCGCCTTCTGTGTCTTCCACAGATCCGGACAGGGTTCTGCTCATTCCCAATGCTGCCCGGAGGGTTCACCGGATGCAATGATCGGAGTCTCAAACGGAAGGAACAGGAGGAGAACAGATGGCCGTTTTGTCCTTGATATTTTTGCAAATCATTCTGCCACTGTTGATTCTGCTGGCCGTTGGTGCGATTTTGCATAAAGTCTTTGCTTTGCATTTAAAATCCTTTTCCAAACTGTTAACGTATTGCCTCTTGCCGGCCAACACCTTCGTCAATATTTATCAAAGCCGCATGCCGCTGGCGATTTTCGGGCAAATCATCTTGTTTTTGCTGTTGTTTTCCACTTTCTCCATCTCCTTTACCGAAATCATCAGCCGGGTCACGAAGATGGACCGGAAAACGGCGGCCACCTATAAGAACAGTGTGGTTTTGATGAATTCGGCCAACTATGGGATTCCAGTCAGCCAGATGGTTTTCCATGCCAATCCGCTGGGGGTTTCCATTCAATTGTTTGTGATGATTTTTCAAAACCTGCTCACCTTCACCTACGGGATTTTCAACTTGGTGAGCGCCAAAAGCGGAGTGCAATCCGTGATCAAAGAGCTGTTAAAACTCCCCATGCTGTATGCGCTCCTGCTCGGTCTTATCTGTTCCGGTTTTCAGATCGAAATTCCCTCCATCCTGTGGGGGCCGGTCGGGAACATGGCCAACGCGTTTCTGGCGGTCGCTTTGATCACGCTCGGCGCACAAATCGCCACCATCCGGCCCGGCAAACTCCATCCGATTTTGTACCTGAGCACTTTTTCCCGGTTGGTGATCGGGCCCGGTGCCGCACTCGGCATCATCTTCCTGCTGGGGTTGGACGGCACGGTCGCACAATCCTTGTTTATCGCCAGTTCCTTCCCCACTTCACGAAACAGCTCCATTTTGGCTTTGGAATACAACAACCATCCCGATCTGGCTGCACAGGCCGTCATGATCACCACCTTGCTCAGCACAATGACGGTCACGCTGGTGGTTTATCTCGCCGGAATCCTTTTTCCGGTCACCACTTGACAGGAGGGGCAAATGATGCTTGCACTCACGGGTTACCTGATGGTCTTTTTGTTTATGTACCTGATCATGTCGAAAAAGATGCCCACACTCATTGCACTGATGATCATCCCGGTCCTTTTTGCCGTATTCACCGGACATGCTTCCGAAATGGGCCATATGGCTTTGGAGGGAATCAAAGATTTGGCACCGACCGGGATCATGCTTTTGTTTGCGATTCTTTATTTTGGCATCATGATTGATGCCGGCTTGTTTGACCCCATCGTAACCAGAATCTTAAAGGCGGTGAAAGGAGATCCGGCAAAGATCGTCATGGGAACGGCCGTCCTTGCACTGGTCGTTTCCCTGGACGGGGACGGCACCACCAGTTACATCGAAACGTTTTTTTGTTATTAATAGCCTGTGAATAGTTTGTTTTTTCACGGGCTTATTTTATTGTTTGTTGTTTTTTATCGGGGTTTATCGCTTTTTTTGTGAGCATTAATGTGAGCAAAACACCCAGCGCCGGTCAGCCCTCCACATTAAAGCCCCTACGCCTTTTGTTCTGATATTTCCCCCTTCCTCTCTCTGTAACAAAAAATATGCAAAACAAAAAAATTATTTGTTGACATTTATGCGTATCGCAATTATTATAATAATAGACATTGCGAAACGCAAAGAAAACAGGAAGGGGATATGCGAAATGGAAAAACTGCTCGACAAAAAGGTAAAAGTTGAAACAAACAACGTCGTCATGATTGGCAAATTGTACGACTATACACAAGATGAAAAAACTGTATGGATTGAAACCGAAGAAGATATTTTTGCAATTAGTAACTTTGGCCACTTAGAAGAAATTGAAGAGGAAACGAAAGAAGAAGTAGAAGAAGAGGCAGAGGAAGAGACAGAAGAAGAAAACCCTATTTATCAAGCTCTTGCAAAAGAAAATATTCAGTGTGACTCGTTCAATAATGGAGATTACGGCGACGATATTTTAATTACGGGCTCTACTTACGACATTAACATTTGGGCAAAACCAGACGGAACATATGAATGTTGCACAATACATAAGGAACGATGGAAACAAGAGGATAAAGAATTATATGGAGATACGACGAAGGCATATGCGAACCACCGAGACATCAAGAATGTAAAAACGGTTATTCGATATATCAAAAGATGGATAGAAGCCTAACGGCTTCTATCCTCTGGACAAAAACAAAGAAAGGGATGATTCAAATGTATTGTAAATGTTTGGAACCGCACCACGATTTGAGGAAAGCCGACGGAAAAATTTGTCGTGAATGTGGCGGTAAAAAGCCGACCGCTGAAGAAATCATGCGCCAACGGTATTTAATCAGCATTTTAAACGTGATTGACTATAACAAAGAACCAGAGTATTTTAAGCGAATCTTGGATGAATGCTTGGAATTTGAAAGCAAATACTGTTAACCCACCCCCTCCCCCACTCTCTATTATGCCTCTCTCCACTCTAGACAAAAAAACGGAGAGGGGCGATAGGGTAGGGGGGAGGCCGGACAACATATTGTAAATGAAAGGAGGAATCGCATGGACGAGGTGTTTTTTCAAGTCGTGAGCGATAGGAGGAAATATGACGTAAATGTGCAGTTCGAACGGTCAAGGCGTTATTTTCATGTTCGCATAACCAAGGCAACCAGCGGTTTCTTACGTCCGGATATACTGGTAGGAGAAAAGAAATATATCAAATTCAGCGAACCAGAGGAAGCACGGCGAGCTATTTTAGAAGTGGTGAAAAAGGAAATTCAAAGCTACGAAATACCGGATGATTTTGAAGAATCCATAACAGAAAACAACGGCGTCTTTTTTCTTGACAATGAACCAGAAGATGAAGTAGAACCGGAAAGCACGGAAGAAGAACCGAGGAGCAAAATTAAATATACGGATTGGGAAACAAGAGAAGTTAAATATATTTATATATAAAGGAGCCGTGAATATGATGAACGAAATGAAAAAGTTTAACGATGATTTGAAAAGACTTTATAAAACCGCCGAGCAGTTTAAAAATCTTGATGATTATGTTTATGGTGAATTGACGGAGACTTTTAAAAAGTACGCCGCGTTATTTTATGAATTCGACCAAGAATTAAACACCACCGGCAATATCAAAGAGACACGCGAGAAAATGAGCAAAGAAGTTTCTGACTTTTTGCGCGCTGTTAAAAACCACTACGGCGAACGATTAAACCTAGAATTAGAGTGATTAAAGGCAACCAAAAAAGTTACATAGGTTTACTATGAGTAACTTTTTTTGAATTTAGGTATTGCATTCCGCAAAGAAACTGTTATAATAGATTATGTAGTTACCGATTAGAAACCTATCGGAAACCCACAAGAGTCAAGAAGGGGAAATGCAAGATGGAAAATGATTTTACTATTGATGAAATCTTAGCAATCGATTTGAAACCGAAGCGCAAGGCAGAACCAATTAAAAAAATGAAATGTCCGAAATGCTCCGGAAAAAAACGCTCAAACAATACATCTATTTCCGCGCTGGTAAGTGTTTCGAGTGTAACGGCAAAGGGTTTACATACAAAGTCAAATAAAACAATGAAGGGGTGGTCTTAATGTTAGTTGCTGTTGACGCTGGCCGTTCTTATGTAAAATCCATTATTTCAGACGGAAAAGGAAAATATAAAACACTTATTTTCCCCTCTTGGATTACGAAATACTATAAAACGGAATGGGATGTCTTAACATCCCCTAATGATTTTGTTATTGAGTATAACGGGGAAAAACATTACATCGGCGAAGTTGTAGAATTTGTAGCTGATGGCGACAGCGGACGCCGGATGGATGAAAACAAAGGTGGAAAAAATACATTGCTTTTTGTCCTGACTGCGCTGTTTCGTTTGGGTTCGACTTACGAACCTATTGACTTAGTAACCGGTGTACCGCTTGACCGGTTTAATCAGGATAAAGATGAAGTGAAAAATATGTTGATTGGTTCGCATGAAGTAACTATGCATACAAAATACGGAGAAGAGAAGCGGAAAATTATTATTCGAAATTGCAGCGTTTCGGTGGAAGGCGCTGGCGCTTTCTTCGATGATGCAACGGAAGAGGAAACCCATGTTATCGACTTAGGAAGCCGCACGGTGAATTGCTTGACCTTCCGTAATCGTCGTTTCGTTGCTCCATCTTCCCTTACTCTCCCGTGGGGATGGGATACGCTCCGGAAAGAAAACCGTGATTTTGAACGAATCGCCGAAACACTTCACGGGGAATTATCAGCCAAATGGAACAAAAATAATCCTGTCAGAGTCGTCGGCGGTCAAGCTGAAAACCTAACACCTGTACTACAAAAATATTTTCCTAACGCCTATACAGTCGAAGCACCGCAATTTGCAAATGTAAGAGGTTATTATAAAATGGGGGATGTAATGGGTTATTGATTTTGGAGGCGTAAAAAATGAGCAAAGGGAATATAAAAAAAGTTGCAATTAATTTTAAATTGGACGACAAGCAAGAAGGTGACATGTGGGAGTATTTAAATAAAGTCTCAACAAACCACAGCGCGTATTTTAAGCGGCTGTTATACATGGAAATGAGATTGAACCCTGACGGCAAAGGTGGTTATCCTGTTGCGGCTGTTCCGGCTCAACCACTGCCGCAACAGGAAGAACCAGAACCCGAGGAAGAAAAGCCGAACTTTGACAAAGACGACTTAGGGGGAATTTTTGGATGAAACTTTCAGAGAAAGAACGGGAACAAGCCGCATTAATCGCTGAAACGGTTTTAACAACCTTAGAGAAGCGATTTAATACTATGACAGAGGAATTAAAAAAGCAAATCGAAGAATCGCACCTAGATTTAAGTGAACAGCTTCTTATTTTGACTTCGAAAGTCGAAGGCATCGCCAAAAAATTGGAAGAAACCGAAAAAGCCACAGCATACCTTGCAAAAGATGTATTATTACTGAAAAACGCCGAATAAAACAAAAAACCAGCCGCCGTTTTTGGCCGCTGGTTTTTTTCTTGTTCATCGCTTTTTCACGCTGATTTCTTCCGCTTCTTCCCTTACTGCGTTCATTACAGCTTCGGTAATTTTCGTTTCATACGCTGTGTCATAAATAACATCTCCGTCAACAGTCACCCGATACATGGGCTTTTGTGTTGTGTCTTTCTTTTTAAGTCCGAATGCATCGGCAACCCCTGCAACGATTGCCGCCGCTAAACCATCCAAAAATTCATTATCTCTTAACAGTTTATTTTCCTTCTCGTTGGTGATAAAAAGATTTTCAAGAAGAATTGCCGACATTTTAGTATTGCGAAGTACCGCAAAGTCCGCGCGTTTCTTTCCGCGGTCTCGGATGTTGTAGCGGCTTAAATAGTCCATAATATGTTTATGAAGTACATTCTGATAATTAGCCGTTTTTGAACCGGCGTTATCGTGAATGAAACTTTCAAACCCGTTAGCTGTGGGAGTGGCCGCGTTATTATGAATACTAATAAACAAATCAGCCCCACGCTGATTAGCCATTTCCGCGCGTTCGCTCAAATCAATAAAGCGGTCATCCCAACGTGTGAGACTGACCGCCGCGTCTTTATATTCCCCGAAATGATTATTAATTTTTTTAGCCAAGTCAAGGCAGACATTTTTTTCATATAGCCCAAAACCTACCGCCCCGCTGTCGCGTCCACCGTGTCCCGCATCAATAAAAATATATGCCATATCATTTTACCTCCTTTTTTCGTTGAAGAGTCATAGAAAGCGGACAAATCGAACATTCGCCGTTTAACGGGCAATTTGAACAATCAAACATTATTTATTTCCCTCCTTTTTCGGACTATAGAAAATGCCAATCAATCCAACGAGAGACAAAACGCCTAATGCTATATCTTGAAGCATTTGCATTTGTTCAGGCATCAAATCGATGCCGAAAGAGGAAAGAATAACGGGAATATAAGCCACTACAGCCGCTTTAACTTTTGCATCTTTCAAGCTATCAATCAATTCACGGAAAAGTCTTTTCATTTCATTTGCCCTCCTGTTAAGATTGAAATAATTACGCCGGCAAACGCAGACCATGCCACCCTTTTTGCCGCTTTATTTTCGTCTTTGATGTCTTGCGCTATGGCCAAAGCTTCCCGGCTTCTGTCGTCTGTTTCTTCTAGTTTCAAATCAAGCCTTTCTATTTTGCCATCTAGCTTGTCTAATTGAGAAATTACAATCGATTGTCTTTCATCCATCCTTGCTAACCATTCTTTTAATTCCTTATCCTCCATTTTTCGGCGCTCCCTTCGCCCTCGCTTCCTTGACATCTCCGAGCAATGCGGCTTTTAATTCTTCAATTGTTGTAGCCGATGAAATAGCTTGTGCTAATAATTCATCCGGTGATGCTGGGAGCGTCGGCGGTGTCGGGTCGTGATTTGATACAATTTCATTGATTTTTTGTATTTCTTCATCTGTCACCGTTTCAGGCACATAAATAAAAACGTTTTCCCCTTTTCCCGTTACGGTCGGAGAAAACGTTAAACCAGCCGCGGCTAATTCATCACATAATTTGTCTAAATGGTTTGCCTTGACAAAAGCCAGTCTTTTCACTGTTAATCACCTACCCTTGCAATAGATAAACAGGGAGAATAAAACAATGAACTTAAAACGGACAATGCCGCCCCGCTATTTTGGTAAGCGTCTAGGGTTAGATAGTCCCCCTCGTTTAGCCAATAGTGTGTATTAACTTGATTCGCTTTTTGTGTCGTGTCGGCCGCCGAAGTAGTATCCCATGCAACTTCTGACAACGTGCCGGAAGCCGCACTGTACCTATTGACTCTAATGCTTCTTATGCCCGTTGAATTCCCTGCCCATTTCACAGTCCCTGAAATAGAATAAACCCCTTTTGTCCGAATCGTTAACCTTGTATTATTCGAAGAGTTGAAGAAAAAGTTATCGTCAAACGATGTAACATCAAAAGGAATAGAAGTCCACGTGGCATTTGGTATTGATACATCAGCGGTAGAATACGCACGACAAGCCGGCGCAAGTCCATAACTAGTAATGACCGTTCGCATTTCCTGAACGTCAGATGCCGCAATGTAAGTTCTCACACTCGACGGCTGAACAAGCACACGCGCAAGTGGGTATTCCCATCTCACCCCAAGCGCTTGAGTTAATGCAGGGTCAGTGTCGCTTCCCTGTAATACTGCTAAGTCGATATTATTTTCCGTCCAATCCAAGCGCAAAATAACTAAATCACGCCTTGCAGTTGTGCCATCGTTCGGCGCGATGCTTAGCCGCTCGGTCGCGTCGCTTATAAAATAATGTCCCATTATCCAAGCTTCACCGGGTGACACATCCACATATAGCCCCGTTCCGTCTGCTGATACTTTTAATTCATCGCGCAATGATGAATGCCTAACCGTATTAACTCCTGTTCCGGCGAAAACCTTCGCCATCCGCGCCCATTGTTCTTCGTATGTTGCGCTATCGTCGAACGGGAAAGAAAATTTAGCCACGTTTTAACCCCCTTTTAAATCTTCTCTAAATTCATCATCCGCGCTTCTAAATTCCGGTAATTATCGAATAGTCTAAATGTCGTCCCGACTCCTGCCGTTCCTATAACCGGTGTTATTTCCTCGCCTTTATCTTCGGTTAATTCAATATTAATTTCTCTGATAATGTCGCTAAATTTTTCGTCGTCAACTTCAACCGTTACCCTATCCCCGATGTCATAATCGACACCAAAAACAGTTCCTGGCGCTTCTCTCGGTTTGATTTCGGCGCTTATTTCTTCGGTTTTCTTTGCTAGTTCTTCATAGATTTTTTCGTTTAATTCTTGCTTGTCTGTTGTGTGACGCTGGTCTATGAATTCTTCAATCGTCCCGTATAAACTCCGGCTCGGTTCATCGCCTGCCCATGAAAAATAACGGTCTACACCTACACCACCGCCACCAACAATAATAAAATTAGCTGTCGCCGCGTTTTGTCGGTAGTTAATGGCTTGCAAAGTTCCGCGCAGATTCGAAAAAACAACACTTTTTGTTTTATCCTTCGGCTCAAAGACCATGAATTCAGTTTGTCCGTTTCCGGTTTGGATGGTTTTAAATCCAATGCCACCTTTTGTAGCTAACTCGTTACAAAGCTTTAATAGATTATCGAAACGCGCCCGTCCGATAACCTGCGTTCCTCGCTCTTTGTTTGTTTCAACGGTCAAACCTCTAATTTTCCGCGAAGGATAAGCTAAATCAGCCGCATTGTAACGAACATAATTTTTAATAACTGCTTCAGCCGCTCCAGTGAAAATGCTGTAGTCTTCGCCATTGTATGGTTCTCGGTTTTCTCCGTTTGCATTTTTAGGAACTGCTAAACGCATGGCCAATAAAAAATTATCGTCGTTACCGGTTAAAATCAGCTCGTCTGTTTTTGTGCTATAGTCCGTGTCTTTCTCCCGCCCGCGGATTACTCCTGAAAATATCGGCGTTTGGTTTTTAAAAACAACAATACCGGCTTTTCCTCCGCCGGCTTTCAATAAGTCTATAAACTTTTCCCCAGCACGAGTTTTTGCCGGTAATTTTAACTTCCACGCTCCGACGTCGCAAAAAGACATTTTCAGCTTTAAGCTAGTAAATTCTTTTACTTCGCCGACAATGTTTAAATCATTGTCCCTGATTTTGATTTCATATTGATTCATAGATACACCCCGTCATAACCCGATAAATCTTTCTTTATAAGAAATAACCACGCTTGAATTTTCAGTTCCTCCGCTCATCTCGATTGAAATTTTATTTTCTCCCGGAACTAATGGCCACAGCGAACAGCCCCAATCTAAACTTGAATATGCTTCAATATATCCATTTTTAACGATAGTTCCAGCTTTAGTATCAATGGTCAAGGTTTCGCCGACGCTTAATGTTAAATCGCTAAATGAAATGGTTTTAGATGTTGTTAAATTATTTAAAGCTATGTTGTTTCCGGGCCCGGTGATAGTAAATACCGGATAAGCTTCTAAATCCCCGTTATTCGTCACGTTGTCACTTGAAAAGACTGTAGAAGAAGCCAGCCGCAAAGGGAGGATTGGAAAAAAGTTGACTACACTACCAGTAGTAAAAGTTTTTGTTATTGTTGACGTTGATTCCCAAACCCCTTCAAACCCTTTAAAAACTAACAGGATATCCTGAAACGAAGGGATATTATCATTGTAAAATGAGCTTTTGCTATCTTCTTTCACGATAAAATCAATAAAACGCCCTTTCATTTCACGCTGTACCCCATCGGGAGAGGTAACCCTCAAATAACCATCGCCTAACATTGGATTAAATGCCTGTCTCATCCGGCGCAATCTTCCCCACAAATCAGCCGCATTACTTCCGCGCACTCTAAACGGCAATTCAACCTCTACCGGTTCAATAGTCATAACTTGCAATTTGACACCGGGACGTCCCGGTGTCTTTTCTTCGATGGTGTCAAACTCTGTTATAAATGCTCCTGTTCGCCCGTATAAATATTTTATGTTCGGCGGGTCAGTTAATAGGGTTTCGTTCCCATGGGTATCAATAAATGAAATTCGTTCTATCATAAATACCACCCTGTAGCCCGTCTAAAGGTTTTTACTAATTTCCTTTCATCTAAAGTTGCTTCTTTGGGATAAACATTAACCGTTGTTCCCCCGCCGCCTAATCTTTGGGCAATGGCTGAACCTAAAGCATCAAAAGTGCTATTATTAAGCGGTAAAACCGCTTCGCTGTCTCGCCCTTCCCCAATCATTGCTAGCGTAGGAGAAGAAACGATGCCCCCAGAAGCAAGCCCCGGAATCTTCGGGATGTTCAGGGAGAAACTACCGCCGCCCAACCATGAAGGCATACGGAAACTGAATAAACTGTTTAGCTTGCTAATAATACTGTTGATGCTACTAATTACACGGTTAGCCGCATTTCTTACGGAGTTTGCTATACTATTCCAAGCATCGCGCGTTTTATCTTTCACTTTATCCCACGCGTTTTTAATTGCGTCCCAAACTTTTTTTCCTAGTTCCTTTGCGCCGCTAGTCAATTTATCAAGCCCTAAAGATTTAAAAACACTCCATACAATCTGAAGCGCTTCGCGTATGATTTGTTTCACTCCGTTCCACATTGCCGACCAATTACCGGTAAACAAACCTTTAAACGTATTTAGAATACCCATGATAATATTTACAGCACCGGTAAAAATGGCTTTAATTGCATTCCACGCGCTTTGGATAATAACTTTCGCTACATTCATTACGTTGTTTACTATGTTGCGGAACGTTTCAAATCGGTTATAAGCATAAATAACCGCCGCCGCAATTGCGACAATGGCCGCAATAATTAACGTTATCGGCGATAGTAACGCGCTAAACACCGTACCAAGCGCGCCGACACTCATTACAAGCGCTCCGATTGTAATGAGAATAGGCGGCAATATGATTGCTAAGCCGGATAAAATAAGCAGAAATGTTTGTGTGGTTGGGCTGAGCGATTGAAACCAGCTAACCGCCTGTTTTATCCAATTTACAAGCGTAGGCAAATGTCTTTCTGCAATATCCAGAAGTAAATCCCCTAGCGGTTGCAATTCTAACTGCGCCTGACGCCATATTCCCGATAGCTCCACCCATGGTGAACTGTTCGCGGCCGCTGTTACTTCATCCGCTCTTCCCTTGACCTGTTGAAGCCGCATAGCTAAATTTTGCCCTTCTAATGAAGCCGCGCTATACCCAGCGGCTACTAAATCCATTGCTTGTTCTGTTGTTACCCCGTATTCTTGGGTAATCTCCTTAACTTCTTCTAAAGTGCTTGTTACATCCTCTCCCATGACTTGCGATAATGCCAAAGCATCAGTAACGAGCCCCTCTATTTGAACCGTTGACAGGTTTCTAAACTGAGTATGCGCCCACCCTACAGCATTTGCCACCTCGTTTATATCTTCGCCTAGCCCGCTACTCCAAACGCTCTTTGCTACCTCTCCCCATTTTGTAACCTCGCTTGCCGAACTCCCGACATATCCTTGAATAATCGACATTCCAGCGCCAATGTCTCCAGCCGCTTTAAAAGCCGCTCCCCCAGCAATCATAAAAGGGAGACTTAGCCCTTCCGTAAGGTTTTCCCCTGTATCAATCATGGTTTCTCCTGCTTCGCGCCATCTCCGGGAAATTTCACGCAAGGTTTGCTGAACTCGGCGCATCCCCGAAACAAACGGTTTAATATTTGCGGAAACAATAGTAGAAACTTCTGAAATGGCCACTACCCGCCCCCCTTTCTAGCCTCCTAATCTCTCTTCCAAGCTTTTTAATATTTGTTTCCGTTCCTCGTTTGTATGTTTGCGATTTGGCTTGATTTTCTGTAAATAGCGCCGTTCTCCTTCTTTGGTGTAGTCTTCAGGTTTGACCTTCCGCTTTCGCCATACATTAGTAATTTCCGCAACAATAAACGCCGCCCGCTTATCTTCGAGTAATTGCCGGCGTTGTTCCGCGATAACGAAGGCGTCGACCATTTCTATAAATTCGATGTATAACAATGAATAAAATTCGTCCGGTTTCAAACCCAATTCACCATATGCAATTCTTTTCATTTCCTCCCATGTCGCCGCTTCGTCTTGTTCATTCTTTTTTTTAGTTCCATCCCTTGCGCAATGTCTTTTTTTGTCGCTCCTAAAGAAAGCGCAAAAGCTTTCATAGCATACCCGAAAGCTTTCAAAATTTGCCCGTCAACAATTTTATTTACATCGTCTATTTCTAATTTCGGGTTTTCATGCAACAGCCCAGCCCAAACTATCACCTTATAATCACTAATAGTCAGCTTTTCGGTTTGTTCCAGAATTTCCACTAGGCCTTTACCAGTCTTTTCACAAATCCTTTCTAATGCGTCCATGTCATATTTAAAATAGCGCGTTTTATCCAATTCAACTTTTACATAACCGCGTCTGTTACTCATTTTTAACCTCCTATAAATTACTTATAGGTTACTTATAGGAAACCTATAATTGTTTTTATAGTGATAATCCACCAAAAAAGACAGAATAAACAAAAATAAGTTACCTATAAGATTCTTATAGGTAACTTAAATTATGATGTCGTTGTTGTCGTTGCTGTTTTTACTAATGCTCCGGTTCCTTCAATGGTCAAAGAATACGTGCTATATTCATCCACCGGATGTTCAACAGGCAATTCACTAATAATGCCGTTCCCCTCGTAAATTGCCCCGTTTGGTCGCTCAAGTTTTACTTTGATTGCTTGGTTATTCTCCCATGCATCTTCCAGAAAATCATAAGCCACATCATCCGCCGGCAAAAACGCGCTCATCTCTAAACTCCAACTTTTAGCGCCTGCGTCTCTTGTCATCCAGCCGTTATCATCTTTAGCGTACCCTTCCATAATTTCAGTTTCCCGGTTCAATGTCGCGTCTTGCTGTCCTCCAATAAGGGTATATGTGTCTGCCGCTGTCTCAATGTACAATAAAGCTTTTACGCCTGGCTCCTTAACCGCCATTTGTTTATACCTCCTCTGTATTAAACATTAACGACAAAACGCCGTGCCGTGTTACGCCGTCTGGGTCTCTAAGTGTTTGTTCACTGACCAATCGCGTAAAGTGAAAATAAAAAGAACCGCTAGCCCCTAACGGTTCCCGCGTAATTGCTTGTAATATCAAGTCGTGAATTTCCATTACTTCTTTCATACCCGGATATTCTGACCATGTATGAAGAGTAACAATGAATTCTTGCCCCGGTTCCGTTTTTGTCGACCAGTCGACCGCCGACATTTCCCCAATGGTCACAAAGGGAACAGCGTGTCCGTTTGCGTCATCAAAAATACCGGTTACTTTTTCCGTTAAAGCGGTATCGTTAATAAGCCGCGAATAAATAGCCTTTTGTAATTCCCAGCCTGCCGACTTCATTTATTCTTTAACCGCCTTTTCTAATCGTTTTTTAAATTCTGGTATAACCTCCTGAACAGACGGGTAAAAATACGGTCGCGCGCTCATTTTACGCGTTCCAAACTCAACGAATACAGCATATTCCACATTCGTGCCAACCCATCGCGAGTATTCCCCGCGTGGTTCCGTATGAATAGAGTTTTTTAGACGGCCAGTATCAACCGGCGCTTTTGTTTTTGCTCTACGCTCAATATCTAATGCGGTTTTCTCTACTGCTTCGGATGTTTTTCTAGAAACAACCCCTGTATATTCTTCAAACTTCCTCATTGTTTTATTAACGCCGGATACTTTTATATTTACTCGCATATTTCAACCGCCTTTAAATAAATTCTTCGGCTAGCAGTTGCAACGTTTTGTTACTTTCCTGTTCGTTGATAACGGATGTTATGTTAAATATTCGATTGTTATAAACTGCTCGCATCTTAACGTTAACGCTTATATCCGGTCTATAACGAATAATTATTTTATGCGTTAAAGTTGCGCGCACTTGTTGCGCCGCGTATAACTCGCGCCCTTTTAACGGCTCTACACTAGCCCATACCGTGGCCACATCTTGCCAAGTGACCACCGAACCGCCACCGCCATCCGGCGTTTTAACCTCTTCTTGCAAGGTTACCCTGTGTTTTAGTCTCCCGGCGTTCATCGCTTACCGCTCCTGTTCTCGTATAAGTCAGCCACAATATCTATGCATTCGGCTACAAAAGATTCTGGCACAGGATTATAACCGGCTGTATACGAAACCTCTATATTCCCAAAACCTTCAGGGAATATCCCGGCATATTTCAACACGCCGTTATCTTTTGAAACCTGATAATCATTTATAGGTGTTCCGTTGATTTTTACGCTTGTAACATTTGTTACAGGATAATTTAGCAAAAATATTTCCGGCGTCCCTTCTCCATCGTGTGTTTCTGTATATTCTCGCTCTTTTATCCCTTTGAAATAACGTTCTTTTTCTAATATGTCAGTTGCGCGATTAATAAGGTTTTCTAATAAAGCGTCTTCTAAATCATGTTCAATCTTCAAATAATCCTTTACATCTTGAACAGTGATGAATGCATTAGGGGATATCATTTCTTAGCGCTCCCCTTTTTCGTTTTCTTTGTTGTTTTCGTTTCTTCGACAATAACCGCCGGGTATACTTTGCCATGAGCTTTTACCTTTTGATTGGCTAATCGCTTTAAAACGTCTTCACCAAAAACACTAACCGGTAATTCTTCGCCTTTTTTATATAGCTTTTCTTTCCTAATCGCGGTATTTGCGATATAACGCATTTTTTCACCTCCAAAAAGACAAATAGAATAGACCGCCCTGATAAAAAACAAGCGGTCTAATCCTAATCAGTCTACAAATGCGCTAACGTATGCAAACGGTTGGAACTCTCCGGCGGTTGTAGAACCTGCCAATTTACCATCAAGACGCGCAACCGCACGGAAAGCAGTTTGCCCATATTCGAAAAACCGTTCCGTAGAACGCTCAATAACAAGGTTAGACGCTTCACCGATAAAATAATATGACGGGTCGCCAAAATAGATGTCATGCCCTTCTTGTACTCCTTCTGTTACATCGTCCGTGTCGATTGCCGGGATATTCGGCGCTTCAAATACTGGACGCCCTAAAATGGTTAACGGCATACCATCACGATACGAATTTACCCAATCCGTACCAAGCGCAGAGAGAACCTTCTCTAAATGATGAGGATGAATAAACCATACCGCATTCATGCGTAAGTCTTCAGGCAACGAGAAATACAACCCTTGCACCGCTTCTTTAATTGTCGCGCCGCTCGCCGGCGTGTGTTGAATCATTTGCCCTGTGGAACTGCTTAAACCTGTCGGCTTGGCGTTACCATCGCCGGCAATAAACGCCGCATTTTCAGCCTTCGCCAAGTTGCGCCCGAACAATCGCGCTAAGTAATCGGCGATGTTCAGCGCTGAATCATTGAACATATTGTTAGAAACTTTAATAATACGTCCCCAGTCATGAGGGTCTAATACCACTTCATTCAATGTCGGGTCAGACTCAGTAAACGCTTGTTGTTCTGTCGTTCTCCAGCCGCCATCCCCGCTGTTATATTCCACGGGAACAGAAATTTTTCCAGAGTTAACCGGCACAACCTCAGCGCCTGCCCGCCGCATAATTGAACGTTTGTCACGTTCGGCGATAATTTGATTATACATTTCATCCGGCACAACATAAGAACCCGGCGCCACGTTTGTGTCTAATGACTTAAATTCACTTTGTCCAGTTGCCGCCCAATAGATAAAATCCTTAACCTCCGGGCTTAACTGTTCCCGGCCATAACGTGTATTAATATTTACTCGTTTGCTAGCGATTGGATAAAACATTTTTTGCTCTACCTGCTTTCTGAAAGGGTCATTTAAGAAATTGATTCCTTTTTCCTCCAAAAATTTATTAACGTTTTCTGCAACAAGTTGGTCAAAATCTTCTTTTACCCGCTTCCGCGCTTCGACAATTTGTTTTCCGATTTCTTCCGCTTGTTTTTGTGCTTGTTCTTGCAGTTCTTTTTCTTCTTTGTATTTCCGATATTCTTCTAATTCTTTTTTGTCCGCGATAACTTCACACGACGGACAACCGCAAGCCCGTAAATCCTTTACTTCTAGTGCCCATTTTTCATTTTTGGTTTTATCGCCATATTTACACTTCATAATTTTTTAACCTCCTATTTTTGCGATTCGTAAAGTTAATGAACATCATAAAAAGCCCATTTGATATAAGCTTTGTTGTAGTTGTTCCACCTGTTTTTTATAGCTTCTTAATTCATCGTTGGTTTTCTTCAATTCTTCATTTTCTGCCGCCAATTTTTCTATCCTATCTTCCAAAGCTTTTACGTTAGTAACACGCGCTTTATCATTTGCGGGAATGGGAACAAGAGAGACTTCTAATAGCTCCCCTTCCTTAATAACTCTTACAAAGCGTTCTTGACCATTGATTTCTTTAATGTCTTCCTCGGCTTTGTTAACAATAAATCCTACCGACATACGGGAAATAATGCCTTCCTTAACCATTGAATAATATTCAAGCGCCCGTTGTCTCAAGCGCTCAGACTCGGCATTAATAGCAAGTCGCATTTTAATGCGGAGACCGTTTTTATCTTCTTTCACTTCGCCGACGCCTACGCCTTCCCTTGGGTCGTGATAACCAAAGATAGGAACCTTTCGCGCGTTCTTAAATGTCCCCGGCTCGATAATATCCCCGTGCCGGTCGATATTGTTATAATACGCGGCATACCCTTCAATAACACCTTTTTCTTCCTCTGATGCCTTAAACTCCACCCCGCTAAATTCTTTAAAGACTTTTTCCTCTATGATTCACACCCCCTTTATAATTTAGGAATTAGCGCACAACGGCAATTAGGATGCAACGGAGGGAATTCTACCGGCGCAAAATCCACTGTATAACTTACCATTTGACCGGTTTCATCCTCCGCGGTTATCGTATCGCCGAGTTCTGCAAAGCTTTCATCAATATTAATTTCTTTCATATGAAATTTCTTGCAGAATGGACAGCGTCTTTCGTCCGCATGCGTATGCCAAACAAGCCTTTTGATTCCGGCTTTCTGATACGTCATTTTCGCCGCGGCATTACTCGAGCGGATAATTTCGGACCTGGCAATAGTCAAAGCGCGGTTATCGCTGAATTGCTTAAACTTTTCTTTGATTAAATCCCTAACCTCCGGAATGCTCAAGCCTTCATCATGCGCCCTTCTTAGAACGCCTGCTATTTCTTCTAATGTCACATTTTCATATTGTCGGATAAATTTAGGTAAATACTCGTCTAAATACTTTTCAATCTCAGAGTTAGTCGGCTTAAATTCTTCGTTTCCCATCAAGTTGCTTGTAATCGTTCCGCTCACTTCAACACCGGCCGTTATCAGCGCGCGAACAATCCTTTCTACCCGTTTCCCCCATCGAGGGATTAGCGCTTTGATTGCCGCTAACAATACGGCTAATTCTTCAGCGGATAAATCCTTTTTGTTCAACACATCCAAAACATCTTTTTCATGTTCCGAAAACACCTTTTGCAACTGCCCGGTATATACCGGTTCTAACTGCTCTTGTGCTCGCCTCATGTCTTCCAGATACCCGCTAATGTCCGCGCTTTTTAGGGTGAAACTTTTATTTTCCGTCTCGTCCTCTTCTACCGGCTCCGGCTGATTATCCAAAACTTCAACGGTTTGCAACCGGTCAATTTGCCATTTGTACAAATCCCCTAATTGGTCATCTTTATTTTTTTGCATTTCTTCGCGCGCTTCGTTTAAGGTGTATATTCCTGCTTGGAACAACGAAACCGCCCGTGTTGCGTTATCGTTCGCGTTTTCTTGTAACGCTTCGACACCCGACAAATCAAATTCACAAAATAAACCCTCAGTCACTAATAGTTGACTGGTGATTTTTGATTCTAAGCGCCGTAATTCAGGAATTAATGTTTCTTCCCATAAATGCCGGCGCGCTTCTTGGTAGTTGGAGTATTTGCCGCCAAGTTCAATACCTACATAGGCGGAAACTAACACAGGGTCAACACCAAACGCGCCACAAATTCGCGCCTCTGAAATTGAACGTAAAGTTTTTACATCCATCTTTTGAAAGTCCAGCGACAAAGGCATGAACTTCAAGCCGTTCCCTATGACAGGCGGAACAAATCGCATTTTCCCTTTGAACCAATTAAAAAAGCGTAAGCGTGTTCTTTTCGCTTCCGCCTCCGTAACGCGTTTATCTTCTTTTATCAGCAACCCATAAGGCACACCGTTATTTTTGAAAAATGTTTCCGTGAAGTCATTGGCTTCGTTATCAATCCCTAATTCTCGCGCTATTGGCTCCAAAGGGGAAGCGCCCCAGAAGTCATTTAAAGGATTGGGACGTTTGAAATGCAACACTTCCCATGGCTCAAATCTGACTTCCCTGCCTGCGACTTTGTAGACATAGCCAGCAATTAAATTTTTTGAGTCCGGAATGATTTCCACCCTATCCGGTCGCATAGGGTAAATTTCCACCACTTCAGCGGACGGGTGATTTGCGCGTCTGACCAATTCCCAGAAACAATTACCGGATGTATCAGAAAAAATATGTGTCAATTCCCACAGTTCATAAGCCGACAAAAAAGGGTTAGGCCGTTGCAATACTTTCAGCAACCAATGATTAGTAATTTCCCTTTTTTCGCCGTTTCTCATTCGCTTATATACGCGGAGAATTGCGCCGTTTGTAGCCGCTTTTGCTTTTAGCTTAATACAAGCGGAGGCAACCGCATTTAATTTGAACCCAGCATTAATCAACTGTTCGTTTGCTTCTCCTCTTTGTGCGTGCCGGTTCCACGTAATTAATGACGTTTGCCGGCTATCCTTAACAAACCAATCAAGCACGGTTAAACCCCCTTTCTATATAACTTCCCACATGAAAGAATCATCTGTTATATCCTCTTCGATTTCATCAGCATAAAAAGCCGTAGTTTCTGCATCTTTGAAAGCTAATATAACCGCGTCGGCTCTGTCAGGTGAACGCAACCCGCGTTTTTTCATCTCATCCTTAGATTCAAGTCTGATTTTCCCTTTGCTCGTAATCTTATATTTGCGCGTGGTTAATTGACCAATTAACGCCTCATCATCCAATAATGTTATTTTCCCGTCTTTCAGCAACTGGCGAAATTCCGCCCATGCTTCCGAACCCCAGTTATCGTATCTATCCGAATCATCCGCGCTGGCCCCGTTGTGACAATCGATAACCTCTATTCCCTCCGCCTTGTTTTCATCTATTAGTTCGCGTAACCGGTCAGTAACAGCGCCGCCTATCCCGTCGTCATCCACTTTGATATAACAATTTGTTTTATCATATTCCCTCATTAAATCCCGTGCCAACTGCCAAACGGCGCCGGTTGTTCTCATGGTATCCTGCCCGGCGTGTATTTCTATTTTGAGCATAACGGAACCAATGCGAGCGACAATGACTGTTTCATCGTTCCCGAACCGTGCGACATCAACACCAATATGCAAGACGTTTTCCTTCAAATGCTCCTGTCGCTCTTTCTCAGATGAAAATAATTCCCTCATTGTTGCTTGTTCCACAATATCAATAGGTATAAATACATCCGCTTCAACTTTGGGGAACTCACCCAAAACACGCACCCGGTATACATCCGAGTCTTTGCCGTATTCCTTCGCGATTCGTTGCGCGTATTTTGGGCTGACTTGTCGCGGTGATAAGTCCAAACAGGAAACCTTCATTACATAATACAATTCGCGGTTTTTATGAAATGCCTCGTAAAACTTCCCGGATGTACGCGTAGGGTTTCCGCATAAAAGAAGTTTTGCACCGCTTGTTGTTAATGCCCCTTCGATAGCTTCATAAATTTCATCACTTACCCCTGACGCTTCATCAATGATGAATAACAAATGCTTTTCATGAAACCCTTGCAAATTCTCTGGTTTATTGCTTGTTCTGGCTGTTGCAAACCAATTTTCAGGATGATAAACATTATTAATTCGCGTTTTTCTCCACTGGAACAGAGATTTCAAAAGCGGTGATTTATCCAGCCACTTTGAAACCTCCGACCATAAAACATCCATTAATTGTTGTTTGGTCGGCGCGGTAACAGGCACACGCGGGAAAGGCCGCGTAAATAAAAACCATAGAATAAGCCACGATTCAAGCGCCGTTTTTCCTACGCCGTGCCCTGCCCGGATTGCTAACCGGTCATATTTGCTAATAGCCGTTAACGCTTCTTTTTGCCATTCGTGCGGTTCTACTCTCAACACATGCCGCACAAACCAAACCGGGTTATCTTTCGATTTCTTTATAATCATTTTTACTCGCTGTTCTTCATTCATCGTCCGTCCACTCGCTAGCTACAATTTCCGCGATATCCGCCAATACATCATCTTTTGTATCTTCGCCTAATAATTCGGCTTTTTGCTTCAATTGTTGACGTACTTCCGCGGCGGTTGTTGCTAATAAATCCACCGCCGACTTAGGCAATTTCCCTTTCTTCTCTACTAATTCACCAATCCACGCACGAACAGCCAAGAACAAGTCATAATTTTCGCGTGCTATATTATCTAACATTTCTACTTCCGATAACTTCTTGTTTACCTGCCGGCTCATTTCCGCTTGGCTTTTCGCGTATTGACGCCTGGCTTCCGCCTTAACATCAAAATGTTCATTCATATGCCGGCTAATCGCAACATGGCCAATCTTTTCCCCATGCTCTTCTTTTAGCCTTTCGGAGGCCGCGCGTAGACTTAAACCTTCTTCTTTAATCCATCTTTCAACTTCCGCTCTATGCATCGAATTACAAAGTTTGCATTTCGCAGAATATCCGACAGGCATATTTGCAACCCTCCTTTTCCCGAAATAAAAACAGGCGTGATTTCGCGCCTGTTCTATACTGTTTCTTCCGCTTTTTATTTTTTCGCCAATTCTTTTTTTATTCCGCTGATTTCATCTTTTATCCCTTTATGTACACCATATATATGCCTAAGCTGTTTCGCTATCTCTTGAAACTGTTTAATTTCCTTATTTTCAATAATCCTGAGTTCTCCGTCAAACTGTTTTATGTCAAGTTCAAATTGTCCGGTGTATAACCGCCCGTTGACATCTTTATATTCAACGTCGATTTTATAAACAACATCTACCAATTCCCTACCGCCCCAATAAAACAAGACCTTATTCTTATAATGGGGCGATAGCGTTTTAATCCCCTTATTAAATAATGCGCTTTTGCTTAAAGGGTGTTCCTCATCAGGATAGATATCTATAATTGGGTTGCTTTTAAATTTGATATCAAACGCCGTCCCGTTACCTGAGTTTTCAACAATCAAATTAACAACATGATATGTTAAATCGCGTTCTAGGTATACGGTTATATTCGGGCTTGCTTGGTCTAATCTCGTCAATCGCATTTCTTTTACAGCCTTCCAGTTTGCAAGAACAGTGAGATAAGTTAATGTGATTGTAGCGAGCGTTAACAAAGCACTTATTGTCCCTTCGTTCTTATTAAGAAATTCCATTATATCTTTTATTGTCTCCATATTGCATTCCTCCCCGAAATTCATTTCTTCAGGGAGTTTTAAATTTCCTGTTGCAAACCGGAAAATAAAAATTCATACTAAAAAAAGGAACGCTGAGCGTTCCTTAACTTGCTTCAGCTTGTTTTATGCTAATTTTTCTTGTATACACTGCCTGCTTTTTAAATTCCTCTATCGGAACCAACCGCCCGAATGACCGATAAGAGGAATTAAAAGCAGGCGCTTTTTTATATGTGGCTATCCACCGCGGAAGGTTAAGTAATATATCAATTGGTCTAACAGCTATCAATTCGCCCGTCATCGGAATAAAATAAATAACTATATCCGCTTGGCATTTAATCGCCCAACCCTCCGCGCCGCTTTTGGAATTGCTTATTGTTTCAACAAATATATTACCGGTTTTCCCGGCCGCTGAATCGGCTTTATATTCAACTTTAATTATTTTCCCATCAAATCTATTCTTAAATATCCTGTCTATGCCCATTTTCCGTTGAGTTTTTATATTTACTTTTTCTATCTGATACCATTTAGAAAAATGGTTATCTAATTCACGTTCAAAAGCTTCTCCTTCTTTTAATTTCTCTTGGAAGCTATGGATTTTTTTCATTTCTCCTCACCCTCCGAGTAGGAAAAGGCGGCTTTTATTGCGGAACGCATAGACAGAGGGTTAAAAAAATAAGTCTCCGCCTTTTCCTCTCATATATTAGTTGCATCTGTTACCCGAGCTTGCGCCTAATCCGGTTGTATTGACTAAAAACCGGTTGACCTATCAGTTTTCCGACTTCACGAACAGACAGCCCCCAAACGGATGTAAGAATAAAAACCTTTATTTCCAACGGGGAAAGCTTCTTTAACGCTCGGTTTATAGCCGCTTTCTCAAACTCGCTTAGCCTGCTAGACTTCTTATAATCTTCTAACGCGTTTTGAACAAGCAATGGAACATCCGAAGGTGCGAAAGGCATATAATTCCTCCGTGTCGTCGGCTCTTTCAATTCGTCGGTGTGCTCTTTCAACCATTCAAAAGACTTCTTATATTCCTCCGCGATTTGTCTTTCTCCTTCCGCCAAAAGCCTATTTATTCGCTCAGCGATTCCGCAAGCGGTTCTAAATTCCCGTCCGGGAAGTATGACCGCCTTTTCCGTCTCATAATCAACAACCAAGCATGCTTTATCCTCTCCGCCAAAAACTTTAACGCCTATATCCGGCATTTAATCCCCTCCGTATAACCTCATGTAATCGCTCCAATATTCGCGGAAATCTTCTTCGTTCCCCGGCCACGGATTGGTCAAGTCGTCATTTTCAAAATGAATCCGGCTAAAATCATCAATCAATAATTCCCTACGCCTTTTGCTATATCGGCTTATATCTGTTTTTGCCGGCGGCTCATAACCTAGTTCCAACCACTCTACCGCATATGATAAATCCCGCTTCATCCCTCTTAGAATGCGGCGGTTATCTGCCGCCTGCTTAGTTTTTTGGTTTTTAACCTTTTTTAATAACACTTCAAGCTTAATTAAACTTTCTTTGCACTCCTTTAAATGTCTTAACTTCCAATCTCGAAAACTCATTTTTTGCTCCTCCTCACATCTTGCATATATAATATCAAAAAATTATGCGTAACGCAATTTATAGACGTAAAAAATAATGCGTTACGCATAATATATTATTTATTTATATGTGTCGAAATAGCCCAAAAGCCCGTATCCCGCAATATCCGCCCATGCGTTTTCTTCTCCTTGGTTTCCATTCGCGATTCTCGACAACTTATCCAAAATACGTACGATGCCTAACATATAATGATATTCGCTCGGCTTCACTCCCTCAGGATATAAAACCCTCAAGATATCCGCCGATTTGCCCCAACTGTCTCCATACTCTGCTTGTTTTCTATCCACTAGCTGACCAATCCGGCGTCCTAGCGCTTCATAATCACCCATACCTTCCGTTTTTTCTTGCTTCGCCTGTTCGCTTTTTTGTGGCGGTGTGATTAATGCCGCGTTTAGCAACTTTGTGATATCCTGCAAATGCTTTTTATTTTCCTCTGTTAGCCCATTAAGGAGATAAACATTTTCTTTTGTTTCCGTGTCATATACCCGCCCGTAATCTTCGCCATAATATAAAATAAAGCGTTCATTCATCTTCAATCACTCCTAGTAACTTTTTATATTCATTCATAGCGTTTATTCCATCCCACCGACTAAACCGCCTCACTATTTCACCGGTTTCCCGGTCTATAATTAAAATTTGTCTATTCTTCAAATCGTCCAAGATTAAGAACGGTTCATTGTTCCTGTCGGTTCTTAATGCATAAAAATACTCTGTCATCATCAATGGTGAATTGCTGAACCTCACAATCTAACAACTCCAACGGAACCGCCGAAAAAAGACTATCAAAGGTAACTTTTAACGCTCGCGGCGTTAACTGTTCCGGCAACATCACACGTACTTGTTTATTAGGATTGGCTGAACGTTCCGCCTGTTTCTCTTGTTTCTGTTCCGGTTTGCTTCTTTTGACCATTTCCGCCCATGCTCTGTTAACGCTCATCTTTTCCCTCCCGCATAGCTAAAAAAGTATCCAAAGGCAACACAACAAGCCAATCTTTCCTATCCGCCTTAATCGCTAAACCGTCTACAGCCTCTTCTGATAACCACTTATAAAGTGTTTTAAATCCATCTTTTCTGGCTTTCACCTCCCAGCGCATCCCCAACCCCTCTACATCACCGGTATATTCTTGGCCTGAATGTTTGGCGGAACCGGAAAGCGGAACCCTCCGGCCGCCTATCAGTTTTGCAAATTCGCGCTCTGTCCTGTTTCCCTTCATTTTCTGGCTTCTGCCCATCGCAACCCCTCCTCTTATTTAAAAAGTTCAAGTTGGATAAATTTAACCTTAGTTTTCGCCTTTACGCGAACTTCTTCACCAAGCAAACGCGCAATATATCCGCAACATTCTACATAAGCCCTCGGGCTACAAACGCTTACTAATTTGTGGCATTTCCCGCATTCATAATGAAACATTTTCAACCCCTCCGTGAAATTATCTTTTTGTTATATTGCGATACGCAAAGATGAAGTCCTAAAAAAATCCCTTATAAGCTAATATTTTGTGTTCAATGGCATTATAAAGCTTCAGATACTCTTTCCTTTTCTTTTCCGGCAAAAAAGGGTTAGATATCATTTCCGCGCCTTTTCGCAACCGCTCGAGCAAATGAAAATATTCCTTTTCACTCATTTTACATCCTCCCTCCTATGGCTTTTGTTGTCTCTTCTTTTTCCTATTTGGTCGATTTCTTCGTATGACTGACACCAACCGGCGAATTTACAAATAAACTCCGCCAACCCGATATTACGCCCTTTCGCTATCCTGCTTCTAACCCATTTGCAACCCTCCGGCGCGGGTTCTCCTTTTTCGTCTTCTTTGTTTTCATAAAGGAATTCAACCACATCTGCCGCCTGTTCAATTCCGCCGGATTCCTTTAAATGTCCTAATTCTGGCGTTACTGTTTCTTCCGTCTTCCGACTCAATTGGGACAACATAACAAAGGTTAAATTTTCCGCTCTGGCAATCTCTTTTGCTTGTTGCGCTACTCTTCCGACCGCTTGCGCCCGTGATTCCCCCAACTCTTGCTTGATATT
Organism: Thermoactinomyces sp. FSL K6-2592; assembly: GCF_038006465.1. NCBI lineage: Bacteria > Bacillati > Bacillota > Bacilli > Caryophanales > Thermoactinomycetaceae > Thermoactinomyces > Thermoactinomyces sp. FSL K6-2592. Next base: position 731,292 of record NZ_JBBOVH010000001.1, on the reverse strand, counting down.
CATAATTTGGAGGTAATCAACAAATACAGCCGCTATTTTCCCTTTCCGCGCTTTAAATCGTTTGATTGCCGCTTTTATTTGATTAATGCTTTTCCCCGCCACGTCATCCACATAAATATCAAGTTGGCAAAGTTTTTTATATCTTTCTCTTAACTTCTCCCTCATTTCCGGCGTCAATTTGTCTTTGTCCTTGGTTAGAAAGTTATAAGGTACTGACGTTTCGTTTGATAACACCCTTAACATTAATTCTGTATAGCTCATTTCTTGGGAGAAAATAAGAACCGCTCCTTGACGCTGTTTAGCCACTCCAAAAGCCATTTGTAACATTTTCGCCGTTTTCCCGACACTAGGACGACCAGCGAGGATATATAGCCAGCCGGGATGTAAGCCCCCACTGAACCTATCAAATAATTTAAACCCGGTTTTAATGCCGCTTTTCTTCTCGTCCAAGGATTGAAATAATTCCTCTTCAACATCCGACAGATGCCGAAGCCCCTTTGAATCATCTGGCCGCGCACTCTCTATCGCCTTTTCCATTTCTTCTATTAAAGCTTCTGCGTCTTCCGGTTTAGCTTTTTCTAATTTCAATTGTATTTCTTGCGCTTTGTACTGAAGTCGTCGTAATGTCGCCGCGTTTTTTACTTTCTCAGCGTAATATTTCACATTAGCCGCGCTAATAATGCTTCTTTGCAAGTCATACAAACGCATAAACCCGCCGACTTCATCTAACCGCCCGGCGTCCTGTAGCATTTGCACAACCGCCGGTAATTCCATCGGTTCATCATGTTCATATAAATACTTCAATCCTTGCCACAGGATAGAAAAGCCCGGTTCTTCGAAGTCATCCGCTTCTAAATCAATGACATCACCAATTACAGCCGGTTCAAACAAAACAGAACCTATAACCATTTCTTCAGGTTTTAAATTCATAATGCATACCTCCTATGGATTCACAGATTTAATGCCGCTTCTTGTAACTTTTTATTTAAAAAGTCGTCGCTATACTCAAAGCCAAATAATTCTTTTTCCTCTTTCGCCGGTTTTTCCGGCTCATCATCGCCTATATAGTCAAGATACGGTCTATCCTGTCCTAGGAAAGTTGAAGGGTGTTTTATAAACTGTTCGGGCGTCGCTCTTTCCTCACACTCCGCCGCGTAATTTTCCGCGGCTTTTATCATGTTTTCGCTTGTTTCCCCTTCTTCAATCAAGGCCTTAAAATTGCTATAAGCTTTACTCTTGCTTACTTTCTTTGTTCTGGGATACACTGACCAAAACTTTTCGAATTCAGCCGGATAAATTCGCCGTCGATTCCTCTTTTTTGGTTGCTCCTCTTCGACTTTATCTTTTTTCTCGTCTGTCTCGCCGGTTTGTTCTCGTTCGCTCTTCGGCTCTTTCGTTTCAGATGGTTTATCTGTTTGCTGGCTCGTTTGGTACACTTCCCAATTTACAACGGTTATTATCCGCCCCTTTTTTGATGATTCATTTGTGATGAACCCCCATTTTTCAAGTTTTTTAAGCGCTGTTCTAACGTTTTGTATAGTCACATCTTTTGCGCATTTTTCCCTGATTGTCTCAAGCGAACAAAAACACTGTCCCGGTTTCGTCTTAATTATCCCCTCTTCTGTTTCCGCTTCCCCTTCATCGTAGGAAGCCATCAATAAAATCGTAATAGCAACATCCCGTTGCGCGCTGTTTAGGTTTCTCCACATATCAGACTTTAGAATCTTCCGGTGTAACTTAATCCATCCTGACACTCTGCAACCCTCCGGCTGTTAAAATATGCGTTACGCAATGTCATTTATTATAATAATTTGCGGAACGCATAGTTGTCAATCGTTTTTTTAGCGAATCGCAATTGAACAAAGTATGAAAAAAGGCCGATTTTGCATCAGCCTTTAACACGCAAACCTTATGCCCAACAACTTCTTCTCTACTTTCTCCCCTTCGCCAGTAACAAAGGAGAAAATATTTTGCATCGCGTCGTTCATTATTCCGTCAATCACTTGCAAAGTTTTAAACCCGTCTTTAAAATCCTCCTCGCTCATAACACCTGTTACCTCTACTGTTGTTTCTCGGTCTACGCTGACAGTTACCGTGATTTCTACGCCTTTCCGCATGCTGTTCCCCTCCGATGTCTTAGAATGGCAAGTCTTTTTCATCTAATAAAACCCCATCGTCAGCGAACGGGTCGTCTATAGGCATTTGTTCACTTTGTTTATTCGATTCTTCTTTTTTCTTAGTATCTAAAAACGCCACATTATCAGCCCGGACATCAACGGTATAAACCGTTTGACCATCTTTTTCATACCTGCCGGTTACAATGGAACCATCAACCGCAACCATCGAACCTTTAGAAAGATACCGCGCGCAAGTTTCGGCTAATCCGCGCCAAGTGACTATATTTATAAAATCGGCTTCCCTTTCGCCGTTTTTATTTGTATAACGTCTGCTGACAGCCAATGCGAACCGGCAAAACGCGTCCCCTGCTTGCGTATAACGCAATTCAGGGTCACGCGTAAGGCGACCAACCAGCACCACGCGATTTATCATTTTTCATCATCCTTTTTTTCTTCTTTCTTCCCGTCATCCTTTATATCCACTTCCCAACCATTGGGTAAAATCACTTTCATTTTCTAACCCTCCAATATGTTATAATCGGAGGTAGGCGGTGGCCGCCGCCTACCATTACATTGCTTCTTTGAGTCGTTTTATTACGTTGCGTCGCCAGTCAATTTCGCGGCGCAATTTTTCTTTTCTATCGCCTTGCGCCCAAAGAATATTTCTTTCTACTTCTCTTAAAATCGCCTCGTGCGCTTTTATTTCTTCTTCTATGGGCAACGGCATTTCTTGCCAAAAATGTAACCCTAAATTCACGCGGCATCGCTCCCGTTTTTCGTTTCATCCTCTTTACCGGTTCCTTCTTGCTTCGCTTCCTGACTCCCTAACCGTTCATTCTTTTTAGCTTCCTTTCTTTCGCGCTTGCTTAGTTCCATTTCAAGCATTTTTAAAAACTCTTTCGCTTCATCGTCTGTAAGTTCATCTAACCGCTTACTATAAAGTTTGAAAATCTGGCTCGCTAATTGTTTCTCCGTTAGGTTTAATTCCTTCCATGCTTTCTGTATTTTTTTCATTAGTCGTTGGTTAGTTGCAGGTTTCGGCGTTTTCTGTATTGCTTGCTTTTTCGCATTTTGGCGCGCCTTCGCGTTTGCAACCTCTTCCCACGATGCAATCGACTTTTTTATTTCGTAGCCCATAAACGCCAGCGCGCGTCCAACAGCCGACGTCTCGCAATTTTCCAAGGCATTCCCGTTGTTAATGTAGCTCGAGCCTTCCTGTTCGTAGGCATGGCCAACAGCGATATAAACCCCTCTTTCAAATTCTTCTGGATTGCGGTAAATTACCGCCTTCATAACGATTGTTCCGTCATCCGTCCATTTGATAATTTCCGTGTGTATGATACCGTCCGGGTATTCCTCCCGGAACTTCATTAACCGCTCGTTCACAGATACATAATCCTTCAACGCTTCCTCGCGCGTTTTTCTCATATCGCATAACCCCTTTTCAATTTATTTTTCATCTGACGTATGCGTCATAAGCTCTTCTTTCCTGTTGGCTGCTAAGATATGCGGCGGCAAAGTATGCCTTACGCGGCTTAACAGGCCGTTCAACAAATCCCCTAAAGTCAACACTGAATTTTTCACGGCAATTAGTGCAATAGTAATAATCCTTAGTGATTGATTCACCCGGAACATAAGAAACCGGATGAACTTTGCAGTCTGGACAGTATTTTTGTTTTAATCCCATAGTTCAACGCCCCTTTCAATGAATTCTTCCAGCGCTTTAATAGGTATCAACTTTCTACCACCTAGTTTCAAATGTGGTAATTTACCCTCGCGGATAAGTTCATAACAAGTAGTTTGGGAAATATTCAATGCCTTCGCCGCTTGCTTAACTGTATAAACCAACGGTTTAACCTCTTCTTTCCGCATACTTTCGTTATTAATTTCTTGCGCTATGTCAAGTAATCGTTTAAAAAAATTTGTTGACATTTCCTCGTTTTTGAAATCGTTATGTTCCATGGTGCTCCTCCTTTATGCGTTCCGTCTGACAATACAAATAATAACATCACGATACGCAAGATGTCAAGCGAAAAATTATTTTTTTCATAAATAAATTATGCGCATTGCAAAGTCTTTGCATATATTATCATATATTACAAGAAGGCGTTTTGTTAGTTTGACTTTACTGTTAAAATGAGTTAATTATTATATTATGTGCGGAATGTAAATTATTTTTATCTTTTATTCACGGGGAGGAAATAATGTAAGATGGATAAAGAATCAAGGAAAGAATTTGGTGCGCGCTTGCGTAGATTGAGGAAAGCGAAGAAAAAAACAATAAAAGAACTTTCGGCGAAAATTGGAGTCGCTGAAAGTACATTAAGTTGCTATGAAAATGGTTCGAGAATCCCGGACATTGAAATATTGGCGAAATTAGCGGATGAACTTGATGTGCCTACTGATTACCTTATTAACGAAAACCAAGAGGAAATAAAAAACCTCCGAAAGCTTCTAGATAGTAAAGAATTGACATACGACGGGGTTAAACTAGATGAAATTGAATTAGTACAAATCAAAAACTTTCTGGAGTTTTTAATTAGGGAAAAGATTAAATGAGAAACCGGGTCACCTAAATGTATTAGGTGACTTATTTTTTTAACCCTCTCAATTCCTCATCCCATTCCACAGGGATATTTACTTTCGTTTTCAAATCGTTAATGAACACGCAAACATCCGCTCTCAGCGTAACACCCGTTTTAAGAGAAACATAAACTAAGTAATCCTTGATGATTTCTTGGGTATCTAGGAGATTTGGATTGTTCGTCATTTTCATCAACCATATCCCTTCCCTGAGTTTATTGTCTCTCGTGGCAAAACCTCATATACTTACCATTAATTAGATAATAAATGTTTTTATGTTCACCTTCAATATAATCTTTCGAAAATCGAACGTATTTTCGGTCACAATTTTGACACGTTCATTTTTCTGTAACATTTATAAGCAACCAAACATGCGCTATGCAACATAATAATATATTCTTATATTTCTTATATATATTCTTTATAGATGTTAATTTTATTGTTAGTCTGTTTGTTAGTTTGATTGTTAGCATGACGCTAAACACGTTGTAATCACTAGCTTAACCCTTTGTTGATATGTTTGTTAGTCTGTTTGTTAGTTTCTTTGTTAAATCCTTGTTAGTGGTAAAACTTTATGTCGTGAAACCCCTTGCGTTTATTAAGGTTTCCGGTTGGTGACCCTTTTGTTAGTAGTTTGTTAGTTCTTTGTTATTCTTTAGTCAGGCAAAGAAGGGTTAGGCGGCGCTTTGAATAATATAAGAAAACTATCCCTTTCTCTCCTGTTAATGGTAATGAAACATCTATATATATTCTTCTTTTTATTCTTTATATATTCTTTATTGATGTTAGGTTTCATGTTACCTTCTTTGTTAGCCGCTTTGTTATAATGTTATTGAATCCCTTGAATTTACTGGCTTCAAGGTTTGTTAATGTGTTTGTTGGTTTGTTTGTTAATTTCTTTGTTAAATCCTTGTTGGTTTTTGTGTTGCTTACCGCGAAAATACCGGTGAAATAAGGGTTTTCGGTGTGTGGGTGCTTTGTTAGTCGTTTTGTTGAAAAGGAGAAATGCGGAATGAAGGGAAGCATTAGAAAGCGAGGAAAGACATGGTATTATACCGTTGATTTACCGAGGATAAACGGCAAGCGAAAACAGAAGACGAAAGGCGGATTTAAAACCAAGAAAGAAGCGGAGAAAGCCCTGGCGCTCGTCCTGGCCGATATTGAGCGCGGAGAATATATAATAGAGGATAAGAAAGTTACGTTGAACGAATTAATAAGGGATTGGCTAAATTTCCAAAAATGGAGAGTAAAGCCGACTACTCATTACATTTACGTCCGCCTTTTTAAAACTCATATACAGAATGGAATCGGGCGATGTAAAATAAGTGAAATAAAACCCATTAATATCACTCGGTATTATCAAGACTTGGTAAACTTCCTATCGCCGAGCACGATTAAATTAATTCATCGTGTTATAAACGGTTCCTTTGCATGGGCTGTAAAAATGGAAATGCTTAATAGGAACCCGGCGCAAGGTTTAGAATTACCCCAAAAAAAGCGTTCCGGTTTAACCATTTGGACAAAAGAGGAAGTAAACCGGTTTTTGTCGGTGGCGAAAAAGGAAAGCGTTTATTACCCCATTTATTATTTGGCTATTACAACAGGAATGAGACGCGGGGAAATTCTAGGTTTAAAATGGCAGGATATAGATTTTGAGCAAGGAGTAATAAATATTCAAAGAAGCTGGACAACAACCGGAAAAGAAGCTATATTAACCGATACTAAGACTAATTTTTCCGCCAGAAGCATTAATATTTCAAAAAATGTAATCGAAATCCTTAAAGCTCACAGAAAAAAACAGGAAGAACATTTGAAGTTGCTAGGGATTAAAACTGATTTTGTTTTTGTAAACCGGAACGGAAATTTAATAAGACATAATAACTTATGGCGTTCATTTAAGACGATGCAAGAAAAAGCGGGCGTTCCGCTAATTCGATTTCATGATTTGCGGCACATCCACGCTTCTATTTTGTTACAAAAAGGCGTCCATCCTAAAATTGTTAGCGAACGCTTAGGCCATTCTTCAATAAAAATTACCCTTGACATATATTCCCATCTCGTCCCCGGCATGCAGAAACAAGCCGCGGACGCTATAGATGATTTTTTGGCTTGATGTTAGCAAAATGTGAGCAAATAAGCCCCCTTCTCCTCTCGAAGCCCCATAAAATCAAGACTTATAGACGTTTGGGAATGTAACCACCAGTTACATGATCACCGTTTCCGCCTTTCTTCCGCTGTACCGGCGTTTGAACATGAATCCGCTGATTCTGCCGGGGATCACTGTGATGTCGGTCAGTTTGACCAATATGGTGCCATGGGGCGGACCGACTGCCCGTGCAGCCGCCGCATTGGGCGTGGACGCCGGCGATGTGTTCGTCCCTTTGATTCCTTCCATGATCGGCGGGGCCGTTTGGATCCTCTTCACCGCATTTTGGTTGGGACGGCGGGAAAGAAAACGGCTGGGAGTGATTCCCCTGGATGAACAGAGCATCCAAAACCTGCAAAAAGAAGCCTCCCCTGAAGGGGACGCTTCCTTGAAACGCCCGAAACTGCTTTGGGCCAACACCATCTTGACCGCTCTTTTGCTCATCGGCCTGATCAAAGGCATCATGCCGCTGCCGGTGTTGTTTATGCTCGCTTTTTCCCTTGCCGTCATGATCAACTATCCCAATCCCGAACAACAAAAAAAGCGGATCGCATCCCATGCCGGAAACGCCCTTGCCGTCGTCTCCCTGGTTTTTGCCGCCGGCATTTTCACCGGGATCCTCTCAGGCACCAAAATGGTGGACGCCATGGCTTCCAGCCTGATCTCCATCATTCCGGACTCCTGGGGACCGGCCTTTCATCTCATCATCGCGGTAACCAGCATCCCATTCACCTTTTTCATGTCCAATGATGCTTACTATTTCGGCGTGGTTCCCATTTTGGCTGAAGCTGCCGCTTCCTACGGTTATACTGCCGTCGAGATCGCCCGGGCATCGTTGCTGGGACAGCCGGTCCATTTGTTAAGCCCGCTCGTGCCTGCCACTTACCTGCTGGTGGGAATGTCGAAAGTCGACTTCGGGGAATTCCAGCGCTTTACAATCCTTTGGGCCACCGGCACCGCAATGGCTGTGATCATCACGGCTCTGGCCACCAAAGTCATCTTTTGAGCCGGGGACCGGGACGGCCGGCCTCTACAGACGGATCTGGTATTTTTTCAGCTTTTTGTAGAGGGTCACCCGGGATATCCTTAATTTTCTGGCAGCTTGGGATTTGTTGCCGGCCGTCTCTTTTAATGCCTGTTCAATCAACTGTTTCTCCATGTGATCTTTTTCACCGGACAAGCTGCGGGGGTTTTCCGCACCACGCTCCGAAAAAGACGGGGCATCCGGATGTTGAAAAAAGCTGACCAAATCTTCTTTTTGGATCACCGGTTTTTCCGACAGGATCACGACCCGTTCCATCAGATTGCGCAGTTCCCGCACATTTCCCGGCCATGGATGCTGAAGCAAAACCGGCATGGCATCCGGCTGGATTTCGGGAACCGGCACTTGATACCGGCTGGCAAATTGCTCCAAAAAATATTGCGCCAACAGGGGGATATCCTCCACCCGCTCTCTTAAGGGAGGCATGGTCAGCTGAATGACGTTTAACCGGTAATACAAATCGGAACGGAATTTTTTTTCTTCCATCAGCTTGTTAAGATCCTGATTGGTCGCGGCGATAAACCGGACATCCACTTTTCTCCCCTTGGAATCCCCGATGCGGTAAAGGACTTGCTCTTGCAACACCCGGAGCAACTTCACCTGCATCTCCAACGGAAGCTCTCCCACTTCATCCAAAAACAGGGTGCCGCCGTGGGCCATTTCAATTTTTCCGGGTTTTCCTTTTTTCTGTGCCCCGGTGAAGGAACCGCCTTCATACCCGAACAATTCACTTTCAAACAAAGCGTGTGGAATCGCCCCGCAATTCACGGGGATAAACGGCCCTTTTCTCCGTGCGCTGGCTTCGTGGATGGCCCGGGCGCAAATTTCTTTCCCGGTTCCGCTTTCCCCCAGAATCAATGTGGTTGCGTCCGCTTTGGCACTTTTATTGGCAATTGCGATCGTTTTTCGGAGGGCTTTGCTTTTTCCGATCAATTTGGAAAAGGGAAGGATCTCCTGATCCGTGTGAACGCGTTGCCTCAATTCCTGCAGCTCCCGGGATGTCGTGATCAGGTTTTCATTCAATTTCACCAACTGGGTGATGTCACGTTCGACCGACACCGCTCCAATCAATTCCCTGTTCCCGTCAAAAATGGGGCTGGTATTGATGACAACATGTTTGTCATGGCGAGGGCGATGATATTTATTTTTCACTTTTTTCTTTGTTTTCAGGACCTTCAAAACCATTAAATCGTCATGGAAAAAGAAATCCGTGATTTTTTTGCCCAGGATCTCCTCTTTTTTAATGTTGTAAGTCTCTTCCGCCGCTTCATTCCAAAAAATCACATTCATCTTTTTATCCACAATCGTAATCGCATCATCTTCCGTCGACAACACCGCCTGCAAATAAAAGTGATGAGGATTCGTCACTTTCCCCGCCCCTTTCGGCTCAATGTGGATGAATCCGACTGTAAACAGGTGTTAACCCTGTTTACAATATTGTTAATAATATTTTACACATTAACAAGATTATCAGCAAATGAAATCGCTTCCAGACAAATGAAAACAACATGATTAAACCGGTTTCATTTTGTTGGCACATTCCTTGCATAGAAAAAGGGCAAAGCATTTTTTCTTGAGTCATTGATTCATTTTTAAAATCATTGATCTTTTAAAGGAGGTTTTCTCATGGTTGTCCCTTACAAACATGAACCTTTTACCGATTTCAAGGATCCGGCTAATCGCGAGGCATTTGAAAAAGCTTTGCAAAAAGTCCGCAGTGAACTCGGAAAAGAATATCCGCTGGTCATCAACGGCGAACGGATTTACACCGAAGATAAATTGGTTTCCGTCAACCCCGCCAACAAAGATCAAGTGATCGGAAAGGTTTCAAAAGCAACCAAAAAACACATTGACCAGGCATTTGAAGCAGCGAACGAAGCCTTTAAAACGTGGCGGAAAATGTCCCCGGAAGCCCGCGCCAACGTGCTCTTTAAGGCCGCTGCCATCACCCGTCGCAGAAAGCATGAAATTTCCGCATGGCTCGTCTACGATGCCGGAAAACCCTGGGATCAAGCCGATGCGGATACGGCCGAAGGCATTGACTTTTTGGAATACTACGGAAGACAAATGCTGGAAATTGCCAAAGGGGAAAAAGTAAACAGCCGTCCCATTGAACAAAACACCTTGTTTTACCAGCCGATGGGACCGGGCGTCACGATTCCGCCGTGGAACTTCGCCTTTGCCATTGTATGCGGAACGACCGTCGCCCCCATCGTTGCCGGAAACCCGGTTCTGATGAAACCGTCGGAAAACACCCCCGTCGTCGCTTACAAAGTCGTGGAAATTTTGGAAGAAGCCGGTCTCCCCAAAGGCGTGCTCAACTTTGTCCCGGGAGATCCCGCGGAAATCGGGGACTATCTGGTTGACCATAAAGACACACACTTCATCAACTTTACCGGTTCCAGAGCCACCGGTGTCCGCATCTATGAACGCGCTGCCAAGGTGCAGGAAGGTCAGACCCACCTGAAACGGGTGATTGCGGAAATGGGAGGCAAGGACACGATCATCGTGGACAAAGATGCAGACTTGGAATTGGCTGCAGATGCCATCGTCTATTCTGCCTTCGGATTCTCCGGACAAAAATGTTCCGCCTGCTCCCGGGTCGTGGTTCATGAGGATGTTTACGACGAAGTGATCGAAAAAACGGTTCAGCGCACCAAAGCGTTGACAGTGGGAAATCCGGCGGAAGAAGATGTGTACATGGGTGCCGTGATCAATCAAAAACAATTTGACAAAATCAAAAGCTACATTGAAATCGGCAAAACCGAAGGAACCCTTGTCTACGGCGGACAAACGGATGATTCCAAAGGATATTTCGTCCACCCGACAATCTTCAAAGATGTGGATCCCAAAGCCCGCATCATGCAGGAAGAAATTTTCGGCCCGGTGGTTGCGTTCACCAAAGCCCGTGATTTTGATGAAATGCTGGAAATCGCAAACAACACGGAATACGGTTTGACCGGAGCCGTGATTTCGAATAACCGGGAACATCTGGAACGGGCAAGATATGAATTCCATGTCGGAAACCTTTACTTTAACAGAGGATGCACCGCGGCCATTGTCGGTTATCAGCCTTTCGGCGGATTCAAAATGTCCGGTACCGATTCCAAAGCAGGAGGCCCTGACCACCTGAAATTATTCATGGAAGCAAAAACGGTTTCCGAAACGTATTGATCGCAGATCGGAAACAGATGAAAGGGATGGGGGCTGTGCAGAAATTGTTGCGTAATTTTTTCATCCGTTTATCTACCAATAAATTTTTAAACCAAAGCGCCCGGAAATGGGGATTTCGCTTGGGGGCCGAACGGTTTGTGGCCGGCACGGACATTGAAAGCGTCACACGCACCATCAAAAAGATGAATCAACAAGGCATCAGCTGTACGGTAGATAACCTGGGGGAATTTGTCTTTCACAAAGAAGAATCCATCCAAGCCAAAAACCAAATCATCGCGATGCTCAATAAAATCAATGAAGAAAATCTGGATTGCCATGTCTCGGTCAAATTGACCCAGTTGGGGCTGGACATCGATCAGGACTTTTGCATTGGAAACATGAAAGAGATCCTGGACATCGCCGCCCGATACGACATTTTCATCAACATTGACATGGAAGACTACATTCACTTCCAACCGACCATCGACGTTTTAAAAACATTGCTGAAAGACTATAACAATGTGGGAACCGTGATCCAAAGCTATTTGCGATGCGCGGAAGAAGTGACGGATGAACTCCGGGATGTCCGCCTCCGGATCGTCAAAGGAGCGTATAAAGAAAGTCCGGATGTCGCCTTTCAATCCAAAGAGGATATTGACCGGAACTTTTTGAAACTGGCCAAGAAAAGACTGACCGGACCGGCTTTCACTTCCATTGCCACGCATGATCACCGGATCATCGGCGAACTGAAAAAGTTCGTCGCCGAAAACGGGATCCCGACGGACCGGTTTGAGTTTCAAATGCTCTATGGATTCCGGCAAGAGATGCAATATGATTTGGCCAAAGAGGGATACCGGATGACCACTTACATGCCCTTTGGCCATGACTGGTTCGGCTATTACATGCGCCGGTTGGCCGAACGCCCGCAAAATCTGAATCTGATCTTCAAAGACGTTTTCAACCGGAAATCCTCCTGAGCCGAAAAGGCGGCGTCACCAGCAGATGGGTGACACCGCCTTCTTCTTTGCCATCCGTTCAGGTTTGCCGGTATGCCACTTGCCCGTTGACAATGGTCATTCGCGTCTTCGTCTTTCCCCACTCCCCGGGATCTGTGGCAAACAAATCCTGGTCATAAACCGTCATATCTGCATAATAACCAACCTGCAGGCGTCCCCGCTCTTTTTCCTCCCCGGCTGCATAAGCACTACCTTTAGAAAATAAGGCTAAAGCTTCGGTCAAGCTCAGTTTCTGCCGGGGGAAATAGCCCGGATGATCTTCTTCCGGTGACCGCCGGGTGACCGCCGCATGAAGTCCCCACACGGGATGAAGCGGCTCGATCGGCGCATCGCTTCCGCCTGCCAGGTGAACACCGGATTGAAGCAATGTTTTCCAGGCATAAGCACACGCCATCAAATCTTCTTCGACGCGGTCCAACACCCAGGGAAAATCGCTGGCCACAAACCGGGGCTGGATGTCCACAGCCACCGGCATGGTTTTCAGTTTCGAAATGAGATCCGGCCGCAAAAATTGTCCGTGAATGAGCCGATGGCGAAGCGTGTGGCCTGTTTTGCCGGGAACCACCGGACAGGACTGCATGGCCTTCAACACATATTCGGCGGCTTGATCGCCAATGGCGTGAGCTGCCACCGGCATCCGTTGTTCCGCTGCCGTTTGCGTCAACCGGATCAATTCTCCCGGTTCGTGAATCAAAAGCCCGTAATGATCCGGTTCATCCCGGTACGGTCTGGAAAGAAGTGCCGTCTTTCCTCCCAACGATCCGTCCGCAAAAATTTTCATCGCCCCGATCCGGAACCACTCGTCCCCATCCCCGGCATTCCACGAACTTTCTTTCAGCTCTTCCAAATAAGGATGATAAATTAATTGATGAGTCCGCAACCACACGCCTTCTTCCCTAAGCTCCCGGTATATCCGGATCAACTCGGACAAACTTTCGACATAACGCAGATCTTCGGTATGGACGGCGGTCAACCCGCAAGCCAACGCCTCTTGCATCGCCAGGCGGATGGTTTCCTTTTTTTCCGTGTAATCCGGTTTCGGTTGGACATCATAAAAAAACCGGGTGGCATTTTCATAAACCCGTCCGTTCAACCGTCCCTTTTCATCCCGTCCCCATTTTCCCTGCTCCGGATCTTTTTCCCCTTCCCGGATTCCGGCCATTTGGTAAGCCAGGCGGTTGACCAGACCGGCATGATGGCAGATGCGGATCAGAAAAAGGGGATGATCCCCGCTTGCTTCATCCAGCTCTTCCAATGTCGGGATTTCGCCTTGCATTTGATTTTCATCCCATCCCATTCCCAAGATCCATTGCCGCGGTTTTAACGACCCGGCCCGGGTACGGATGGCTTGCAACAGTTCTTCTTTGGAACGGCAGAAACTCACATCCATCCACCGCCTTTTTTGCCCGACCCCCGACAAATGCACATGGCTGTCGGCCAGTCCCGGATAAATGTAGCCGCCTTCCAGATCCACCTTCTTCACATCCGGACGCCCGTACTCCAGAAGAATGGAATCATTTTCGCCGATGGCCGCAATCCGCCCGTCCCGCACCACCACGGCTTCCACAGAGGAAGCGCCGGTAGCCGGACGAATGTGTCCATGGTGAAAAATCACCGTCCCTTTCATCTTTCTTCTCCCCCGTTTCATGAATGGAACATGCTTACTCCCATCATAGCGTCTGAATATTCGGCCGTAAAGAACCGGGACACGCGCTGGAAATATTTTGAGGTATAAAAAGAATGCATGTTCGCATATAATGAGAACAAATCCGATCGTTTGTTCGCGTTTTGAGGGGAGGTAAAAGCATGGAAAAAGTGATCTTTCTCGTTGACATGCAATCCTTTTATGCAAATATCGAAAAATCACTTCATCCCGAATGGCGCAACCGCCCGGTGGTTGTCTCCGGCGATCCCAAACGGCGCCACGGCGTGATCTTGGCCGCTTGTCCCCTTGCCAAAAAATATGGCATTCAAAATGCCGACACGTTGCAAGAAGCGCAAAAACGTTGCCCGGATCTGGTTGTCGCCCGTCCCCGCATGGGTTTGTATCTGGAATTTTCCCTGCGCATCACAGAAATTCTGGAGCGTTTCAGCGATTTGGTCGAACCTTACTCCGTGGATGAACAGTTTATCTCAATCCACGGAAGTGAAAAGCTGTTCGGCCCTCCCGAAACCATTGCCCGCAAGATCCAAAAGACCATCCAGGATGAACTTCACCTGTATGCCCGGATCGGGATCGGACCGAACAAGGTGCTCAGCAAAATGGCCTGCGACAATTTTGCCAAGAAAAACAAGGAAGGCATTTATTGGCTGGATCGAAAAAAATTGAAAACCGATTTATGGCCCCTGCCGGTGCAAAACATGTTCGGGGTGGGCAAACGGATGGGGCATCACCTGAACAAGATGGGGATTCGCACCATCGGGGATCTCGCCCGCTTTCCGCTGAAACGCCTGCAAAAACGGTGGGGGATCCCCGGGCAAGTATTGTGGATGACCGCCAACGGACATGATTTGTCCCCGGTTTCTCCCGACACCTTCGAACACCAAAAAGCGATCGGCCATCAGATGACCTTGCCCCGCGATTACCGGACCGCCGAAGAAATCCGGGTCGTCCTGTTGGAACTGTGTGAAGAGGTCTGCCGCCGGACCCGGTGTCACCATCTTCTCGGCCAAACGGTCAGCGTCGGATGCCGGGGGGGAGATTTTCAAAATCCGTCGGGATTTCACCGCCAATGCAAACTCCCGGAAGCAACCAATCAGACCATGGAAGTTTTTCAATCGGCCTGGCAACTGTTTTTGCGTTTTTGGGAAGGACAGCCGATCCGTTCGCTGGGGGTCAGCTTAAGCCGGTTCCAAACCGATCAAGCCCTGCAACTCAGCCTTTTCGAAGACCGGAACAAAAAAACGGAGCTCGGCTATGTGATGGACGAAATCAAGGAACGCTTCGGCCCGACAGCCATCTTGCGCGCCGTCTCCCTGACGCATGCCGGGCAAGCGCTCAGCCGGGCACAAAAGATTGGAGGTCATGATCGATGAGCTCTGTATTAAACCGCAAAAATCTCCTTTGGGAAGGAAGCCGCATGTTTCTGCCTGAGCATCGCGAAGCCTTGTTGGCCCGGCGAAAAAAGCAAGAAGAATGGAGCCCGCCTGAACTGGCGGAAGACGCGCTCGAAGAAATCAACCAAATTCTTCTGGAGGCATTGCACGGCGATTTCCCTGTCCTGGTCCGCTATGTGAAAAACCGGCGCCCCTGTCAACTGTGCGGATTTGTCGAAAAACTGAATCCGCAGGAGCGCCGGATGAAAATAGCCAATGGCCGCTATGAGGAGATCATCCCTTTTTCCGCCATTTACAGCGTCCAAAAAGTATCCGGTCACCCGTGATGGCTCGTTGCATAACGGGCAGCGGGCCGCCGCCAAAATCTGGCCACCGCCAAAGTCAACAGGACCGCGGCGCCAAAGCGGATCAACAGCAAATATTGGACCGGGATTCCCAAAGGAATAAAAATGACGGTATCTTCAATCACGGCATGACAAGCGGCCAGGAAAATGATGATGAGCGTAATGTCCCGTTTTGACAAATTGTGTTCCTGTGCTTGCTGGATAATCAATCCGGCCCCGAGAAACAAACCAGCCAGCAAACCGCTTGCCATGGTGATGGAACCTTCTTTGGCAATGCCGAACGGCTTTAAGAAGGGAAAAATCCAAACCGCAATCTTGTCCAACACTTTTAAATCTTTCAGCGCCTGCAAAAACAACGTCAACGGAATCAAAATGGCGGCAAATTGAAGAACCCCCGTCGCGGCGGTCCAAAACGCCGATCCGATGATTTCATCCCATCCGGAATAAACCGTTTCCCCGCCAGAAGCCAAATTCACAGAGGCTTTGCTGTTTCCGCCCGGCCAGAACAGATGGATCAAAATCCCCGATAAAGCGGCAAGCCCCCCGCGCACCGCCAGAGGCACCCAAACCGCCACCCCCACTTTCCGGCACAGGGCCGATTCAATGAACATATTGTGGGAAAAACTCAACATCACCGCCAATATAAACACTTGTTTCACCGTCAGATCCAACGCTCCGATCGCTCCCAGAGCGGCATACAGATTCAGCACATTTCCAAGCACCAACGGAATGGCCGCTTCCCCGTTCAATCCGAACAAGGACATAAACGGAGCAAGGAGGTTGGCAAACCACGCCAAAAGTGAAGTATGTTTGGCGATATGCACAAAAAAAGCAATCGGAAAAACCACTTTCGCCAGCTCCAAAGAAGTTTTCCAACCGGACTGAAGTCCCTGTTTCCAATAAATCTTCTGCACAAACGTCCCCTTCTTTCTCTTTTTGCTCTTCCGCTATACAAATCTGTCTCCTGTGTAAACGGAGGATCTCCGCCATTTAAAAAATCCCCCGGATTTCACGGCTGTCCCTTCTGCCGCCGTTGCCATTTTTTCTCCCGGCCCGCTTCTTTTCATTCCGTCTGGTGCCGGTGAAACAACCGGATCCGTCCCCAAGCTTTCCGCTGTCCGGGAATCCAACCGATCAACCCCATAATAAAAACACGCTCTGATAATCTGCTTTTCTACCACATCATAAAATAATTCTCCCAAAACCTTCAATAAAGACAACCGGAGGATCGAAACAAAATGACTGAGTCCGAAACTCCACGGAGCGTGGATGACGTTTCAGCAGCCCCGGGAGATATAATAAAACCCGGGGTGAGGCAATGGATCAAGCAAGAAAAAACACTCCGGCAATTTTTCCAAAACAGGCGCCCATTTTTGATTGGCAACCAACCTGCATCCCGGACGCCGACTGCAGGAATTTTGCAACCAACCCAAAATCGGGCGATGAATATAAGATAAATATAAAAAGATGGAGGCAAGAATATGGATGCTGATAAAATCGGCAAGTTGATTGCCAGACTGCGCAAAGAAAAAAACCTGACCCAAAAAAATATTGCCGATGCGTTAGGGGTGCAAAGCAAAACCGTTTCAAAATGGGAATGCGGAGCCGGATGTCCGGATTTGTCCCTGTGGCCGAAATTGTCCGCCGTTTTGGGTGCGGATATCGCACAAATGATGGAAGGGGAAATCATTCCCAACCGACCGGACGCCGGGAATATGGACAAAGTACGCTTTTATGTTTGTCCAAGCTGCGGAAATATGTTGGTCAGCACCGGAAATGCCTCTGTCTTCTGCTGCGGCAGAAAGCTGGAACGGCTCCGGCCTGCGAAAGCCCTTCACGAAACAGAAATCAAGGCAGAAGAAACGGACACGGATTACTTCTTTACGTTGGACCACCCGATGACCAAAGAACACTATCTTTCTTTTGCCGCCTTGGTCAAAAGCGACAAAGTTTACCTGAACCGGTTATACCCCGAGCAAGACCCTTCTTTCCGGTTCCCGGCCGTCAAAGGCGCGAAATTGTATGTCCATTGTGTCAAGCATGGTTTGATGATGTATTCCGGCAAATATTAATCCCGCCCTGAATCCTTCGGCAATCAAGCGGCCGCCGCACAAGGAGTCCTGCTCCTTGCCCGGCGGCCTTTCTTTCACATCGTCCGGGCAAGCGGAAGGGAACGTTTGCTGCCCGTTGCTTCGCCGCTTAACACCGGACGGATCCGAATGCCATCCACTTTTCCATCCCATGTGGAAACCAGGGTATCTGTTTTCTCTTGTGTCCATCCCCGGAGAATCAACCCGATAAACGTGTGTTCTTCCGCCGGAAGCAAAGCCAGGGACGAAGCTTCTTCAGGGAAAGACGGCGGAAGCATGGATTCGGAAATCTGTCCGCATACTTTGAGCAACAAAAACCGGGTGGGAAACAAATCATCCCCGGAGAGCATCCATGGCTCGTTTGCCGGAAGGGGGTTTTGTTCCGCAAAGCCGTTTGTGTTCAGCAAGTCTTCCACCACTGCGCTGGCTGTCGGTTTCTGTCCCGCACCTTGTCCGACCAATGTCAAATCCTGAACATAATCGCCTTCGACCGTCACGGCATTATAAACATCCCGGACCGAGGCCAACGGATGTTCCTTGGGCACCAGCGTCGGAAAAACCAAACCGGAAACCGGGCCGTTCTCGCCAAATTTTTCGGCCTGTGCCAACAATTTGACCGAATACCCCAATCTCTCTGCCAATTGAAGCTCTCCCGGAAGCATATCGGTAATTCCTTGATAAAAAATGTCCGAAACGGATACCTGCGCCTGAAAAGCAAGCCGCATCAAAATCGTCAATTTATAGACCGCATCCAATCCTTCCACATCGGAGGAAGGATCGCTTTCCGCATACCCTTTTTCCTGGGCTTTTTTTAAAACCTCCGCAAACGAACAACCTTTTTCTTGCATTTGGGTCAGAATATAATTGGTCGTTCCGTTTAAAATGCCTTGGATCCGGTCGATGCGGTTGGCCTTCAGAAAATGGCGGAGGGTGCTGATGACCGGAATGCCTCCCCCGACACTGGCTTCATACCGCAATTGGACTTTGCATTGTTTGGCCAGCTGTTCCAATTCCATGCCGTGTTTGGCGATCAGCTCTTTGTTGGCGGTCACCACATGGCATCCTTTTTTTATCGCCTGTTTGATATACGAATAAGCCGGTTCCACTCCCCCCATCACTTCCACCAACACATCCGTCTCTTCGGTCAGAACCTGGGAAAAATCCGTGGTGATCCGTGCATCCGTGATTTCCAGATCCCGCTTTTTCCCGGGATCTTTCACTAAAATGGCATGGACTTGATACCACTTCCCGGTTTTGCGGGCAATCACATCCTGGTTTTCCTTGAGCATTTTCCACACTCCGCTTCCCACGGTTCCCAAACCGAGCAACGCAACATTCACTTTTTCCATTGTTCCACCTCTGCCTCCCAAAATAAAAACCCCCTTCCATAAAGATAAGAAGAGGGTTGAGATCCGAAGAACGTTCTTCTTATCTTTCAGCGGTTTCAACCGCTGCAGGAATTGGCACCATCCGGTGATTGGCTGATCACCGAGGTTGCCGGGCTTCATCGGGCCAGTCCCTCCGCCACTCTGGATAAGAATGAATCTGCTTTGTATTCAATTCAAAAAATATTTCTGTATATTATGAAGTTCAACTCCTTCTTTGTCAAGGGCCGCTCTTTTAAATAATAAGGTTTTTCAAGATGCCGAGCCGCTCGACTTCCAGTTCCACCACGTCCCCCGGTTCCAAATAGCGGTGCACATCAGTGCCCAATTCCAGGATGCAGCCGGTTCCGACCGTCCCGGAGCCGATCACGTCGCCCGGGAAAAGCTCACAATCCCGCGAAGCCCGCTCGATCATCCGGGCAAAACTCCAGTAAAGCGATTTTACATTTCCCGATGAAACCTCTTTGCCGTTGATTCTGGCCCGCATCTTTAAATCCCAGTGCTCACCGGACCGGCGGTCTTCCAATTCATCCGGCGTCACCAGATAAGGACCCATCGAGGTGGCGAAATCTTTCCCTTTGGCCGGCCCCAACCCGACCGCCATTTCTTTTCGTTGCTCATCCCTTGCACTCCAGTCATTTAAAATCGTAAAGCCGGCAATATATTCCAACGCCCGTTCGTGCGGAATGTTTTTTCCTTTCTTTTTGATGACACAGGCCACTTCCAGTTCAAAGTCAAGCTCGTTGGTGTATTCCGGCTTCTTGACCCGTGACTCGTGCCCGACAATTGACCGATGATTCGAAAAATAAAAAACAGGAATTTCATACCACTCCGGCACCATGGGAAGTCCCCGCTTATGGCGGCAGGTCTTGACATGCTGCTCAAACGCATAAAAATCGCGAAAACTGTTCGGCACAGGAACCGGCGCAAACAGCCTGGCTTCCTTCAGGCGGATCGCAACGGGCTCCCCTTCGATCTGCAAAGTCCCGATGTCCTCCTGCGCAAGCTGCCTTTCCATCTCTCTGAGGGCGTTGAATTCCGCATCCCCTCTGGCCAGACATTGCCCCATCTCCGTTGCGATTTCATGAGAAAAAACCAAACGTTTTTCAATTTCCAGCCATCTTTGGGCAAGTCCCACATCGATGATCCATGCCCCTGACACCAGTCCCAGGCGGGCACCGGCAATCTCTTCCGTCTGGATGTTCAATTCATCGGCTTTGACGCAATACGTGACCAGTTTCAAAAGCAGATCCCCCTTTATATAAAAGAAACAGACTTTGTAGCTGCTCCATGTTAGCTATAAAGTCTGCATCATCTTTGCCTGGATTCGAAGCGTCTCGTGAACAATCCGCTCTCCCGCATTCGGCGACATCAGCCCGGTAAACCGTTCGACCATGCGATCTCTTTTATAATCCGGCGAAAAAAACTTTTCCAATTGCAACCGGATCGTCTGCGGTCTGGTGATCATGGCCACACGATGGTGCAACAAATATTGTTGATTGGCTTTTTCCTGTCCCGGTAAAGCTTCAAACAAAAACATCGGCAATTTTTTGGCAATGGCCTCGCTGATGGTCAATCCGCCGGGTTTGGTGACCAACAAGTCGGCAGCCGCCATCCTCAGCGGGATGTCGCAACGAAAGGGTTCAATCCGGATGTGTGGTTGATTCACTTTCTTTTGAAGCCGGTGATACAACTGGTTGTTTTTCCCGGTCAACACAACAAATTGCATGGAACGGAGAAGCCGGATTTCATCCACCAACTGCTCCAGCGGTCCGAGACCGGTGCCTCCGCCCATGATCAACACCACCGGTTCGTCGCTTTTTAAATTCAATTGTCGGCGCGCTTCTTCCTTCGGTATTTCTTCATAAAAAGCTTCATTGACCGGTATGCCTGTTTCATGGATTTCAAGCCCTGTTGTCCACTGAATTTGTTCCAACTGGCATTGATTCAGCAAACGCTTGGGCACAAAAAGCGCATGCGGCAACCGCATCAGCCAGATGGGATGCAATTCATAATCGGTAATCACTCCGACGGCCGGAACTTCCTCCCATTGGGTCGGACACAAAAGCAACGCAAAAGGATGGGTGGAAACTATTCGTGTCGGTTGCACTTGTTCAAAGAGTTGCGCCATTTTCTTCCGAATGGACCATCCCATCTTTTCAATGAGTTCGCTTGAGACATAACGAAACATTTTATTGTGATGAGTCCAGTCATATAAATAATGATAAAGGGTTGGAAACTTGTTCAACATTCCGTGATATCCAGATTGCAACAGGGGATGGAAGGTGCCAGGGATCAAATCCAGTAAATCAACCACCTCCGCTGTTACTGCAGGCATTTTTTCAAATTGACACTTCAGTGCCTTGGCGGCAGCATTATGTCCGGTACCGAAGCCCATGGTCAGCAGTAATATGCGTTCGATGGCGCTTCCCTCCTTTGCAAACCCGTTAACCCCTATATACTGTTCCCAAAACTGCCCGGATTTAAATCCGTAATCTCGCAATGAAACCAAACACGCAAAGTGCAGCAACCACTCGGACAACTCTTTGGATGCCGTGCTGCGGGCCGTTTCCCCCGTTTCCTTTCGCCTTCGGCACGATCCGTCCGACACCTCCGGCTCTTCCCATTGAACAAAAACGGCTTGGCTACTTCCATCTTTACGTCATCCGGATGGCGAATATGCTTTCCCGCCCGATGAAGGATGTCCCGTTGAACCAGTCTTCATCCTCCCGCTTCTCCCTCACTTCAGGGAAGCGGAAAAAATGACACAGGGCCGCTGTATCTCTATATTCTACACTTTTTTGAAACAGGGAGCAAAAACACGGATGCTATTTAAAAAAGACGTGTTCACCAATGCGCATTTTCTTGCTGTTCGACGCTTTTTTCTCCATCCATTCGGAGGTGGCGATTTCCGGATTGTAATAATAAACGGCTCCTTGTGTCGGATCCTCCCCTTGGATCGCCATTTCCACCGCTCTTACCGCCTTGGCGTCCGGCTCCAGTTGAATTTGTCCGTCACTGACCGCCGTAAAAGCATTTTTCTGATAAATCACTCCACGGATGCTGTCCGGGAAAGCCGCATGTTCCGTCCGGTTTAAAATCACCGCGGCCACGGCCACCTGCCCCTTGAACGATTCTCCGCGGGCTTCTCCGTAAACCGCTTTGGCCAACAGCCTTTTTTCCGAAGGCGTGACATCAAATCTTTTTTTCCCCGGCCCATCGCCGGCCATTTTTCCTTTTATTTCATTTTTACCGGGTTGCGCGGTGTTGCCCGTTTCTTTCTTTTGCATGGATTTCCCGGCCAAGCGAACCGGCTTGGTTTTCCGGGCATCTTGTTTCACATGGGAAACAGCGATCCCCTCGCTCAACGCTTCTTGATTCCTCTCTTTCCATAAGCGGATATATTCTCTGTCATCCACTGCTGCGGATGTTTTCTTCAATATTTTCCGGTCTGCCATTTTTGCATGTCCTTGATGGGCGGTTTTATACAAAACAATCACAGCCATGGCAAGAATTGCAATGGCCGCCGCCAGATTTTTCGCTGTCTTCATTCAATCCCCTCCCCTTTTTGACCGGGCAGAGCTACACAATCGCTATTGTAGGAGAAGGGATTTTACGACTCAATAGTGATTTATTGGGAATCAAAAGACACAAAAAAAGACACAGCGTTTTTGCTGTGTCTTTTTACCGGGATTAACCGCGAGCGGCGAGGTAACGTTTGTTTACTTCTTCCCAATTAACAACGTTCCAGAACGCTTCAATGTATTCCGGACGTTTGTTTTGGTATTTGAGATAGTAAGCGTGCTCCCAAACATCCAAGCCCAGGATCGGGGTCGCCCCTTCCATCAACGGGCTGTCTTGGTTCGGCGTGCTGGTGACGGCCAACTTGCCGTCTTTCACAACCAGCCATGCCCAGCCGCTTCCAAAACGACCTTTGGCTGCATTGGAGAATTCTTCTTTAAAGGCATCGAAGCTTCCAAATTCGGCATTAATGGCTTCTGCCACTTCACCCGTCGGGGCGCCTCCTCCGTTCGGGCTCAAAATTTGCCAGAACAAGCTGTGGTTTGCATGTCCGCCTCCGTTGTTGCGGACAGCGGTGCGGATGCTTTCCGGCAAAGCATTCAAGTCCGAAATCAATTCTTCCACGCTTTTGGCACCAACATCGTGCCCTTCCAGCGCAGCGTTCAAATTGTTGACATAGGTCGCATGATGGCGGTCATGGTGAATTTCCATGGTGGTTGCATCAATATGCGGTTCCAAAGCGTCTTTTGCATATGGCAGTGGCGGCAATTCGTATTTGGCCATGGTTTTTAACCTCCTATGTAATGAAAATGAATGGCTTTTTGGGACATTGGAAACAAAACCAACATCTATATTTATTATGCTTGAAATTTAAGTATTTAGTCAACCGATACGTTGAAGGAGAGGAATGAAATGCGTAATGTCCTCCAAAACATAATCCGCCCCCAGCTCTTCAAACTTCGCCCGGGCTGCTTTCCCGGTGAGACCGGTCAAAGTTGCGGCAAAATCACAGCCCATTTTCCGGGCCGCAAGCAAATCGGCCACCGAATCGCCCACAATCAAAATCTCTTTTCCGTTTTCAAACGGCAACGGATGGTCCAGACAATCGCTGATGTCTGCCTCCCTCCCCAAGTAAGCCCGGACATAGGTAAATGGCTCGGGCTTTCCGAGCGGGGCGCGATGGGGATATGCTTTTTCCGCTTCCATCACATCACTTGCCGTGGCAATATGGTTCTCATCCAGCAAGGGGAACCAGCCGAACGAGCGGAAAGGGACTTCCGTTTCCAAAAAGGAGCGCCCGGTTCCGATTCCGGCTTGGATTCCCTTTTCTTTTAACGTTGTCAGCAATTGCCTGACCTTTTCCGGTTCGGCAAGGGGAATTTCATTTTCAAGAAATCCTTTTTTCCCTTTTTGTCTCGCCGGTTTGCCCTCTGTTTCCTCAAATCTTTGATCACCCAAATACCATTCCTGATAAACCGAGTAAGCCAATTTCCACAAGGAAGAATTCCGGGAAAACGCATCCACCGCGAAACCAAACCATTCATAAGCCAGTTCATTGAAATAAATCAACAATTGATGTTTGTCCAGGTTTTCTTTCCCGTCAAACAGAGAGATAAAGCCGGAAAACCGCAGTTGAAAGCCGTTTGCCTCGTTTTGGATCGCTTGGAGCACCTCCGCCGTCACCGGTTCACTCAATAATTGTTTTACCCTCTCCGGTTTTTCTTCATACAATGCCTTCAAAAAGAGCATCAGCTGTCCCGAAAAGACGAGGTAAACCATATCCCAGTTGGAATTGAGCCCCTTTTGTTTCATCCAGTCCAAAACTTGATCGTTTACAAAAACCTCTTTCCGGATCCGGCGGATCTGCTCTTCGGAAGGCCGGACCACATGTTTTTGGTCATCCAGCCCCAGATATTGCGGCGAATGGAGCAATTCCCACACGGACAGCGCCGAAGCGTCAAAACATCTTTCTTCACTTAAAAACACACCATCCACATCAAATAAAACCGTTTTATACAATCGGAACACCCCTTTTGAGAAAAACATCACATTCTGCCTTTCGCCTCATTGTAATAAAGCACTCCTTGTCTCGCAAGAAAGGAATCTTCTTCTTTTTGCGACTTTGAATGAAATCTCTTGCGCAACATCCTGAAATGCGACTCTCTTCTTCACAAATCATTTAACATCCATTATTATCTAAATAGACAGAAAAAACAAATTTACTGGCGAGGAGGCATGCCGATTGCGTTTTTTCAAATGGTCCTCTCTTTTGATCACGACCATTGCCTTCACACTCATTTTTTCATTTTGGCCGACGGTTTCTGATGCAGCTTCCTTCGGTTACAAAATAGAAGTCAACAAAGCCACCAACCGCCTCTATCTGTATCAAGGCAATCAATTGAAAAAAGTATATCCGGTGGCTACCGGGCGTCAGCCGGGGTTGACCCCGGAAGGCACGTTTCCCGTGGTCATCAAAATCAACAAACCCGGCTGGAAAGGCATCCCGGGAGGAGATCCGAAAAACCCGCTGGGCGAACGCTGGCTGGGTCTCCGCGTGAACGGGGACCAGGGCAGAACTTACGGCATCCACGGCACCAATCAACCCGGGTCGATCGGGAAATATGTTTCCAACGGCTGCATCCGCATGCGGAACCAGGACGTCATCGAATTATCGAAGCTGGTTCCGACAGGTACACCGGTTTGGATTCACAGCGGCAAAAGCAATCAAAAACCACAAGGGAAACAGAACGGACAACCCGTTTTACAAACCGCCACCATTACGGGCAACCACGTTCATATCCGGACCGCCCCTTCCCTCAGCGCCGCGATCATCGGAAAATTAAACAAAGGCGCCCGTCTTTCGGCCACGGGAAAAACGAAGGATTGGGTGCAAGTGAAACTGGCGGACGGACGCACTGCTTATGTCCATCAAAACTATATCCGGGTGCAAGGGAACACTGGCGGAAATCAACATTCAATCCGTGTCGGTGTCTTTTTGGCCAATATCCGGTCTCAGCCTTCTTTGTCGGCAACCATTCTTCAACGCGTTCCCAAAGGAATGGTCTTGACCGCCATCGGGAAAGAAGGGCATTTTTACAAACTGCGCCTGAAAGATGGATCGATCGCATACATTCACGAAATTTGCATCGGCCGGTAAACGGATGTGTCATGCCTCTGACGAGGCATTTTTTCTGCGCGAAATTCAAATAATGGTAAAATTCCTCCTGCTCTCTCCCCCAATTTTTCCGGTATAGTTAATTTCAGTTGATGATTCGCAAGCAAGGAGGGGGAAACGATTGCATGATCCGATCGGGCTTCATTCCGGTTAAACTCCTGCTGCTTTCACAATAACATGTAGGAGGGAAAAGAAGCGTTGAAACATATAAAATGGATTTTCTCATCCATTTTGGCCATCGTTCTGGTCTTCGGTTTTTACTTTGGAACCGCAGGCGCTGCGGCCAATTACCAAATCGAGGTCAATAAATCCACGAACACACTCTATTTATATAAAGACGGTACCTTGGAAAAAACATACCGGGTGGCGACCGGCCGCACGAAAGAATTGACTCCCGAAGGAACATTCACCATGGTGGTCAAGATCAACAAACCCGGCTGGAAAAACATCCCGGGAGGAGACCCGAAGAACCCGTTGGGAGATAAATGGATGGGAATCAGTGTCAATGAAGACAATGGACGTACTTACGGCATTCACGGGACCAATCAACCGGAAAGCATCGGAAGCCACGCTTCGAGCGGATGTGTACGGATGAAAAATGAAGATGTGAATGAATTGTACAAAATCGTCCCTGAAGGCACCCCCGTGTGGATTCACAGCGGAAAATCGACGGGGAAATGGGCCGGAGATCCTTCCTTTGCCGTTCAACCGACAAGCGGCCAATTGAAAGTGACGGTCAACCTGGCCAATATCCGGACAGGCCCTTCACTGGGAGCCTTTGTCATGGAACAGGCTGAAACAGGGACGGTTCTGGAAATGACCGGCTTTGTCAAGGATTGGTATCAAATCAAAACACCGGGCGGCAAAACCGGGTTTATCCATTCATCTACCGTGACGAAAAACACCGGTTC
This sequence comes from Thermoactinomyces sp. FSL K6-2592, assembly GCF_038006465.1. Classification (NCBI taxonomy): domain Bacteria; kingdom Bacillati; phylum Bacillota; class Bacilli; order Caryophanales; family Thermoactinomycetaceae; genus Thermoactinomyces; species Thermoactinomyces sp. FSL K6-2592. The sequence continues at coordinate 704,751 of NZ_JBBOVH010000001.1, read as the reverse complement.
TTCCAATCAGAATAACTTTACCGATGCCACCGGTTCCATCAAAGTCACCGGTTCCGTGACCAACATCCGGTCCAATCCGTCTTTGTCCGCTCCGATTGTGCAAAAAGTAAACAAAGGCACCCAACTTGTGCTGACCGGAGAAAATGCGGAATGGTACCGGGTCCGGTTATCCAGCGGTTACACCGCATACGTCCATAAAAGTGTCGCCGAAAAAACAGAAGCCAAAACACCCGATGCCCAAACGATCAAAGTAACGGTCTTTCTTGCCAACATTCGTAATTCCCCTTCAGAAAATGCAACCATTATCATGCGAGTGGCTCAAGGAACGGAACTGAAAAAAATCGGAAACAACGGTGATTGGCACATCATCCAATTAAAAGACGGGCGCACCGGATTTATACATCACAGTGTTGCCCAATAAAAAGGAAGGAGAAACATTGGTTTCTCCTTCCTTTTTTTATCAAACAGTCAACATCCGGTTCAACGCGACCTTGGACCAATGTTTGGTTTCCTCATCCACTTTGATGACATGAATCGGGTTTCCCTCCAGGATACTTTCCAGCGCCCATAATAAATGGGGGCGGTCAATCCGGTTCATGGTCAGACAGGGACACATCGTCGTGCTTAGCAGTTCAATATGCTTGTCGGGATATTCCTGGGCCAGCCGTTGCACCAAATTGACTTCGGTGCCGATGGCCCAGCGGCTTCCGGCCGGCGCTTCTTCGATCACTTTGATGATATAGCTGGTCGAACCGGAATCATCGGCCAATTGCACCACATCAAAAGAACATTCCGGATGGACGATCACTTTCATTTCCGGATCCCGCTTGCGAATGCGGTGCACTTGTTCAGGAGTGAACTTTTGATGCACGGAACAATATCCTTTCCATAAGATCATGCGCACCCGATCCAACGGCCCTTTTTGCTCCTCAAACTTTCCGTCTGCAGGATTCCAAACCACCATTTCTTCCAAGGGAATGCCCAATTGATCATAAGCGGTGTTGCGCCCCAGGTGTTGATCGGGGAGGAAAAACACGCGCTTCTTTTGGCGGAATGCCCAGTCTAACACCTGCTTCGCATTGGAAGACGTACAGGTGGTTCCGCCGTGCTTTCCGACAAAAGCCTTGATCGCAGCCGTGGAATTGACATAAGTGACCGGAATCACCGTGTCTTGAAATGTTTCCTGCAAAACTTCCCAAGCTTCTTCCACTTCTTCAATGTCCGCCATATCCGCCATGGAACAACCGGCGCGCAGGTCCGGCAAAATCACGGTTTGCCCCGGGGACGCCAACGTATCGGCCGTCTCAGCCATAAAATGCACCCCGCAAAACACGATATATTTGGCGTTCTTCTGCTTCGCTCCCGTCTTGGCCAATTGCAAGGAATCCCCGCGGAAATCGGCATATTGAATCACATCATCCCGCTGGTAGTGATGGCCGAGGATCACCAAATCGTCCCCCAGTGCTTTTTTTGCCTTTTGAATCCGTTCGTCCAGCTCCTGCCCGGACATGGAACGGTAAACCTCCGGCAAATCTTGATCCAAGTAATTCAACATGGTATCCATCATCGAGATGCCTCCTCCCCAAAATCCAAACTGATATCAAGAGCGGAAACCGAATGCGTCAGCCAACCGAGCGATACCGCATCCACCCCGGTCTCCGCAATCGGGCGGATCGTTTCCGGTGTGATCCCTCCGGATGCCTCGGTCCATACCCGGCCGTCGATCAAACGAACGGCTTCCCGCAGTGTGTCAAGATCCATATTGTCCAGCAAAATCGCATCCACATCATGCTTTAAAATTTCTTTCACTTGTTCCAAGGTATCCGCTTCCACTTCAATTTTCACCATGTGCCCGACATGTTTGCGGGCCCGTTCAATCGCCGTCGCCAGACTCCCCGCCATCGCAATGTGATTGTCTTTAATCATCACGCCGTGGCTTAATCCAAACCGGTGATTGGTGCCGCCGCCGACACGGACGGCATACTTCTCCAACTGCCGCAACCCCGGTGTCGTTTTCCTTGTGTCCAACACCTGGCACGAAAGCCCTTCCAACCGGTCCACCAACTGCCGGGTCATCGTGGCAATGCCTGACATCCGTTGCAAAAGGTTCAGCGCTACCCTTTCCCCCGTCAAGATGGCTCGGGTCGGTCCGGTGATCCGGGCAATCGCCGTTCCTTTTTTCACCCGGTCCCCTTCCCGGACCAGCCATTCCCACTTTATTTCGGGATCCAACTCCCGGTACACGGCTTCCGCCACCGGCAAACCGGCAATCACCCCGTCTTGCTTGGCAATAAACAAACAAGAACTTTGATGATCCGCCGGCACCAGCGCTTCCGTCGTGAGATCGCCGGCACCGATGTCTTCGTTCAATACTTCACGAATCCATTGCTTTAATGCTATCCAATTCACGATGAAATCCCCCCTTGGATCACTTTGTGTTTTTCCGCCCATTCAGGAATGGTTTGCGGGAAATCACGACGGTAATGCCCCCCTCTGCTCTCCTCGCGCCATCGTGCAGCTTTCATCACCAATTGTGCAGTCGTTAACATATTTCTCAACTCAAACATCCCCGGCAGAACGCGTCCCGAATCCTGCAACCGTTTCAGCTTGGAAAGCCCTTCAGCCAATCCTTCCGATGTGCGGACAATGCCTGCGTGATCCCACATGATCTGCCGGATTTCCTTTTTGATTTTTTCTTCCGTTTGTTTATCTTGGCACAAACGAGGAAATTGCGAAGGAAGTTGCATCGTTGTGGGCTGCTCTTCATAAGACGACAGCTTTTCCGCCACCCGTTGCGCAAAAACCGTTCCTTCCAGCAAAGAATTGCTCGCCAGACGGTTGGCACCGTGGACACCCGTGCAAGCCACTTCCCCACATGCAAACAGCCGCGGGAGGGAAGTCCGTCCATAAGAATCGGTTTTGATTCCTCCCATGATAAAGTGCGCGGCCGGCCGGACGGGAATCCATTCACGTTCCGGATCAATCCCGGCTTTGCGGCATTTCTTGTAAATGGCAGGAAACCGGTGGGCAAATTTCCCTTTCAAATGTCTTGCATCCAAATACACTTGGTTCCCTTGCTGCATTTCGGTGTAGATGGCCCTGGACACCACATCCCGGGGAGCCAGATCTTTTAATTCGTGATACCGTTCCATGAACCGGTCTCCCGATTCCGTCACCAAAACGGCGCCTTCGCCCCGCACGGCTTCCGAAATGAGAAACATCGGGTTTTGATCGACGGCCAGTGCAGTCGGATGAAACTGAATAAACTCCATGTCTGTCAATTGCACGTTGGCACGATGTGCCATTGCAAAACCGTCACCGGTGGTCACCAGGTCATTGGTCGTATACTTAAAGACCTGACCGCATCCTCCCGTCGCCAAGACCACCCCTTTCCGTGCCAGATAACACGTCGGCTCCCGACCGGTATCCAGTGCAATCACTCCGCGGCAAGTTTCGTTTTCCACCAACAAATCGGCCACCATTGTATGCGTTTGCATATGAATGGATTTTCGCCGCTTGGCTTGCCGCAGTAAGGTGGAAGTGATCCCGGCTCCGGTTGAATCCCCGTGCACCCGCAAAATCCGGGAAGCCGAGTGGGCACCTTCTTTGGCCAGCAAATAGGTATTCCCCTTTTTATCAAAAGGCGTTCCCCAATCTGCCAGCAACCGGATCGTGTCGGGAGCCATCTTAACCATCAAACGCACGGTATCCTCATCACACAAATCCACTCCCGCCCGCAGTGTGTCCTGCCAATGCAGGTTGGGAGAGTCTGCAACGCCGACGGCCGCGGCAATCCCGCCTTGGGCCCGGTAAGAATTGCTCTCATCTTCACATGCTTTGGTCAAAACCTTCACTTCTCCGGTTTCGGATAAGAAAAGCGCTGTCATTAAACCGGAAATCCCGCTCCCTACGACAATATAATCGGTAGTGACTTGTCTCATCATGATAAGGTCCTTTCAAAAAACGTTAACAATTTGTTCATATTCATTTTCTCAATAACGAAAGGAATGTCAATAGCAAATTTTTTCTTTTTATGTTTTGAACACTTCACGAAAAAAGGTCTGTCGTTCTTTTTTTTCGCTATAATAGGTGGAGAAAGCTTTACAAATGCGGAGGTTTAATCGATGAAACCCATTTATTTGGATTATGGGGCCACCAGTCCCGTACGGCCGGAGGTCATGGAAATCCTTCTTCCTTTCTTCCAAAAAGAATATGCCAATGCCGGCAGCATCCATGATTTCGGACAACGAAGCCGGGATGCAATCGAGTTGGCAAGAAAACAGGTGGCTGACTCGCTGGGCGCTTCATCCCCGCGGGAAATCATCTTTACCGGAAGCGGCACCGAAGCCAATAACCTGGCCATCCTGGGAGCGGCCAGAAAACACCGGAACCGGGGAAATCATGTGATTACGACATCCATCGAGCACCCTTCGGTCCTGGAAGCATGCAAACAATTGGAGAAAGAAGGGTTTGAGGTCACTTACCTGCCGGTCGATCCATACGGCCGAATTTCTGTGGAACAAGTCAAAGATGCCCTGACGGAGCAAACCATTCTGGTCAGTGTCATGGCCGCCAACAATGAAGTGGGAACGCTGCAACCGATCAAAGAAATTGGCCGGCTCCTTCGCGACACACCGGTTTTGTTTCATACCGACGCGGTGCAATTTTACGGCAAAATCCCCTTTTCCGTTCAGGAACTGGGCGTGGACCTTCTTTCCGTCAGCGGGCACAAAATTTACGGCCCCAAAGGAATCGGCGCTTTGTATATCAAAAAAGGAATCCGGATTGAACCGGTTCTCTTTGGCGGGGGCCAAGAAAGAGGCCTGCGTCCCGCGACCCAAAACACGCCCGGAATCATCGGTCTCGGAGCAGCCGCTTATCTGATGAGCCAAGAATTGGAACAAGAACGGCAACGGTTGACCCGGTTGCGCGATCTGTGCCTGAAGCGGATCCAAAAGGAAATCGGCCAAGTGGATTTAAACGGCCATCCAAGCAACCGGTTACCCAACAATCTGAATCTCAGTTTTCACGGGGTCGAGGGACAAGCCGTTTTGTTGGAACTCAACCGCAAACAAATTTTTGTTTCCAGCGGTTCCGCTTGCAGTGCAGGGAAACATGCCCCTTCCCATGTCCTGATGGCCATGGGCAAAAGTGAAGAACAAGCCTATCAAAGCCTTCGCATCACCTTTGGCAGGGAAACCACCGAGTCGGATATCCATCAACTGGTGGATCATTTAAAAGAAATTCTTGAAGACTTGCGATCCTTCTTGCGAAACAAACCTTAATACTTGGAGGCTGTTTCCATTGCAAAAATATATCAAAGGATGCTTGAAGTTATTGTCCGGTTTGCTGATTGCCGTTTTGTTTTGGATTTTGTTTGTCTTTTTGCAACAAGTGAATTATCGGGATCCGGAACAGATTTACTTAATGGGAACCCCTGTCGCCTACGGGTTTGTCTTTTTCTTTTTATGTATCTCTGTCGGTTTTATCTTTTCCTTTTTCAAAAACCGGTTCCAACCCGCCAAATTAAAAAGGCGTTTCTTTGTTTTTGCTTTTTTCTATTTGGTCAGCAGCCCGCTTGTGATTTTAAGCTTTGACAATTATTTGCTCGTGACTCCCCAAGGTCTCGGTTACAGCCGCTTTTTCAGCATCGAAGACATGCATTTTTACCGCTGGCAAGACATCAATCACGTGGTTTTGGACTACAAGCCGGAACAACTTCCGTTTATGAAAGAAAAACTCCGTCTTCAATATCACATCCATTTTAAGGATGGAACAGCCTACAACCTGAACAGTTACAATTCACCGCTTTATGATGCCAGCCAATTCAAGGCGATTCATCGCACGTTGCTTCGGAAACAAGTTCCGGTGATGATTGAACGTCCCTTGCCTGCGGATGTTTCCCCCGATTCATTCATTTATCAGATGTTCCATTTTCACTCGCAATAAAACATCCCCTCCCCAGGCTGACAACCCGGGTGAGGGGATGTTTTCAATCATTTGGCCAATTCATAAATGGCTTGGGCATAAATCGCAGTGGCCTTCAGCAATTCATCCACATCGATATATTCATCACGCTGGTGTGCGGTTTCGGCACTGCCCGGGAACAACGGCCCAAAGGCAACGCCGGTGTCCAGGACCCTAGCATACGTTCCTCCTCCAATGGCGAGAATCTCCGCTTTTTCTCCGGTTTGTTCTTCATAGACTTTCGTCAGCGTCCGGATCAAGGGGTGATCCGGTTCCACAAAATGAACCGGCTTATGGTCGGCCTCCGGAATTTGGAAACCGTATTCGGCCAATTTTTTCTCTGCAGTTTGCAAAATCTGACCGGCATCGCCGTTTTTGGGATAGCGGATATTGATGCGGATCATTTGTTTTTCCCCGGCTTCAAAGCGGAAAACCCCGGCATTGACGGTAAGGGGTCCCATCCATTCATCGGACACCTGAATGCCCAGTTTCTCCCCGAAGAAACTGTCCACAAAAAGATCATTGATCATGCGGACATAATTTTCCCCTTCCGGATCCAAAGGAACTTCCGCGAGGAAACGGGCCATAAACAACGCCGCATTTTTTCCTTTGTCCGGTTCCATGCCATGATGGGCTTTCCCCTCCATCACAATGGTGACACCCTCGTTGCTTTCTTCGGCGTATCCCTGAATCCTGCGGGTAAGCAGATAGTCTTGAACCTTTTCTTTCAATGCGAAGACATCCCCGTCTCCACTCAGCCGGACGGTGGCCACGTCCGGAACCATGTTTACGCGTTCCCCGGATTCAAATCGTTCCAATGTCCATGCGCCATCCCTGTTCGCCGGTTTTTGGCCGGATTTTACCGCCTGGATATCCAAAAAGCCTTTCTCGGCCGCAATGATCGGAAAATCGGCATCCGGGCTGAATCCCATCACCGGCATCTCTTCTTTCTCGAAATAATGAGCCATGCAGCGCCAACGGGACTCTTCGTCCCCTCCCACTATCAGCCGGATCCTTTTGGACAAATTGAGCCCCAGATCCCTGATGATCTTCAAAGCAAAATAAGCCGCCATGGTCGGGCCCTTGTCGTCCAAGGCACCACGGGCATACAATTTTCCATCGCGGATTTCGGGTTGAAACGGAGGACTCGTCCATCCATCTCCCGCCGGAACCACATCCACATGGGACAAAATTCCGATAATCTCCTCCCCATCGCCGTATTCAATATGCCCGGCATAACCGTCCACATTTTTGGTTTGAAAGCCGTCCTTTTTGCCCAATTCCAACATATAATGAAGTGCTTCCGCCACTTTTTCCCCAAACGGAGCCCGGGCGGAAGCCGTGGATTCATCCAAAACACTTGCAATGGACAATAAGCTTTTTAATTCCGCTAACAATTCATCTTTCCGTTTCAACACTTCTTCCTGCCATGCCACTTGGTTCATAACCGACTCCTCCTGTTTCACGTTCATGCCTTTTCTCCTTTCCGTTATGTATAGTCAGAGATGATGAGCCAAACGTGAATATTCTCCTTAAAATGGAATAAGTCTCTTTTTATGGGATTTATTAGATGCATGACTTATTTCTAATTAATATACCACGTTTGGGTAAAAAGAGTAAATGAAGCAAGCTTCACCCCCGTTTCCAGACTGTTCATATATTTTAATAAAAAAGAAAAGACTTGTGTTGCCACAAGTCCCATCAACCTTCCAAAAATTTTAAGACGTGGTAAAAGAGAAAGCCCATCACAGCCGTACCCGGAAGGGTCAGCACCCAGGCATAAATGATTTTTCCGGCCACACTCCAACGCACGCTGCGGACCCGTTCAGCCGCACCGACGCCAATGATTGAACCCGTGATGGTATGTGTCGTACTGACCGGAATCCCAATTTTCGCCACCGTCGTCAACAAGATGGCCGACCCGGTCTCAGCGGCAAAACCTTGCGGCGTTTCCAAACGGCTCAACCGGGAACCGATCGTATGGATGATTTTTCGTCCGCCCATTGCGGTTCCCAATCCCATGGACAAACCTGCAGCCACTTTGACCCAGCTTGGCACCGTCAATTCACTGTATGAACCGTACGCCACCAAAGCCATGGCAACAATCCCCATCGCTTTTTGCGCATCGGACGCCCCGTGGCTGAATGCCATAAACGCTGACGAAACGATCTGCAACGGTTTAAAAATCCGTTTCACCCGGGAGCGGGGCATGGTTTGGAAAAGTTTCCGAATCAATTTGATCAGACTTCCCGAGAAAAGTGCTCCCAATACGGGAGAAATCAACATGGCTACAAGAATCATAATAATTCCATGAACTTTAAGAACGCCAAAACCTTTATATGCAATCACCGCCCCGATCAAACTGCCGATCAAGGCATGGGATGAACTGGTGGGAAGTCCCAACAACACGGTGATGATATTCCACATGATCACTGCCAATAAAGCCGATATCAACAAAACCAATGTCACATTTTCCGGATCCACAATATCCTTTCCGATCGCTTTTGCAACCGCCGTGGAAAAAAAGGCCCCGGCCAAGTTTAATCCCGCGGCCATGAGAATGGCTGCCCACGGGGATAGCGTGCGTGTCCCCACCACCGTTGCAATCGCGTTGGCGGTGTCATGCCATCCGTTTGTAAAATCAAATATCAATGCCAATACCACAACCGCAACCAGTAACCAAAACGGATCAAGCATACTTCATTACCACACTTTCCATCACGTCCATCACATCTTCAAAGGAATCCGTGACGCCTTCCAGTTTTTGATAAATCTCTTTCATTTTGATTAATTCAATCGGGTCAATCGCCTCTTCAAACAACGCACTGATGCTTTCCCGCATTAATTTGTCGCCTTCGTTTTCCAACGAATTGATTTCGACGGAAATCCGGCGAATGGTATCATAATCCCGCTTTTCCAATGCGACAAATGCTTCCTGTAACTGTCGCGCCGATTTTTCCAGGATTTCTCCATACTGGATCAGGTAAGGCGTCGTTTTGTTGACATGCATATAAACAAACCGCGCGGCGCACGCTTCAATCCCGTCCAAAACATCATCCAGATAATAAACCAATTTCAAGATGTCTTCATGATCAAGAGGAGTGACAAACGCCTTGTTGAGTTCCTGGATCACAAGATGAGTGTAATCGTCCCCCTTATGCTCCAGTTCTTTCAATCTTTCCGCATATTGTTCCTTTTCTTCCAGGGTTTCCACGTTTTCGCGGAACAGCTGTACGGCCTCGATGATGTTGGTGGTTGCATCCACCATGGTTTGGTAAAAAATCTTGTCCTTTGACCGGTTAAAGAGCACAATCGTTTCCTCCCAATCAACCATTTTTTAACTAAAAATTATCTTATTCTTAAAAAAGAAGTTTTGAAATACCTCAGCCTGAGACTTAACCAATTATTTATCTCTGATTTAAAAAAACTTAACAAAAACTTTACATTGGAAATAAAAAACACACGACATATCTTGATATCCAATGCGGTTTGGCGGTATTGGAAGAAAAGGAACAACAGGCACCACGGGCTTTTTCAGGGACGGACCGGATCCAATCATTTATTTTAACACAGAAGTAAACAGCTGACTTAAAGGAAGAATCTTCTTTTCCATCTTGCAAAATTGTCCCGACGACGGAAATGCACTCTGTTTTATCTATTTCCCAAATGAAAAGATTATATAAATGCATAAAAAAAGACACCCTTTGCAGGTGTCTTCAAAGCCAATCCGGCGAGGCGTCACATATGAACATTGCTGTGCAAATAGGTTCCTTCAATTTGTAAATAAAGCAAATTGATCTCACTGATTTTCTTGGACAGCTCGTTCATTTCCTCGTTGGTTTTAAAAAAGAGCTCTTCATCTTCTGTATCCTTCAATTTTTCATAAAGCTCCATATAAGCTTGTTCAAGTTGTTGGAGCCGGTCCGGAATTTTGGCACACACTTGTTGGCAAGCCCATTCAAATTCCTGCTTCTTCTCCGGGGACAAACTTTCATAATCCACGTGCAAAACCGGCCGCATCAATTCCAACTCTTGGTCATAGCGAAGCTCAAAAGCGGGTTTTGTCATCATCTTCACCTTCACCTTTTTAGGGTTGCGGCTTTTCTTCCGTATTTAACTGCATATTGCGTTTCACTTGATCTTGCAAATCCTCTTTGATCAATTGCTCCGTTTTCAGCTCGATCTGATCCGGATCCCCTCCGGCTTCTTTCCAATCTTTGAGCAAACCGGACACTTCTTTGCGGTAATCTTCATCCAGTTTGTTGCCCACCTCATCAAAACGCTGTCTCACATAGTTTTGCAGCTGTTCATTTCTTTGTTCAATCCAGGAACGGATTTGTTGAAAGGTTCGCTGGTCGATTTTTTGATCATCTTTGATAAAGTGGTTGGCTTTTTTCAGACGATCCGATTCCTGGTCCACTTTGGTTTGCATATCGGCATAATATTGTTGCAGGCGTTCTTCATCATAGTGATGGGCTTTTTGCACCGAATTGATTGCACGGATCGCCCACGGTTGCCGGGATTCTTTCAAGCGTTCCGTTTCGGATGACAATACCTTTTCCAATTCCTGTTCATTTTTGACGGTGGCATAATCCCCACCGGTTTGATCGGCTATGTTTCGCAATTGCTGTTCGGTTTTCGCTTCCACATCCAAACCGATCACATGAACATTGGCTGCGGTGTCGGACAAATGCAGGGCTTGTGCCATTTTTTCCGGATTGCCGTCACAGTTGTCATAACCGTCCGTGATCAGAATGACATGGTTTTCCACCTGACCGGGTGCCCCTTTTTTCATATCCGGTTGGGATTTAAACAATGCCAGGGCCAGGGGATTGTAGCCCGTCGGTTGAACCCGGCTCAAAGCTTGTTCCAACTGTTTTTGGTCATACCGGGAACCTGCATAAATTTTTTGGGTGCTGTTGCATGACCGGTCCCGGTCCTTCAACTCCGGACTCCCTTCATGTCCGTAAATGCGCAACTGGAAATCCACCGTATTTTGCGGAAAGCGTTTGGCCAATTGTTGAAGTGATTTTTTCACCGCATCCATCTTCGGTTGTTCTTTCAATTTTCCTCCCATGCTCCCGCTCGTATCCAGTAAAACCACATAGTTCATTTTTTTGTTTTCCGGATCCGTCTTCGATTTCTTCGCTGCCTCTTCCGCTTGCAGCCAGCGGTCTTTCACATTGCGCCATGCTTCGCTTTTGGCTTTATAGGTTTGATGGGAGAGTGCATCAAACGCTTCGATATCCTCTTTATAATTTTCGCCGACCAACCCCAGCAAATAAGCATAAGCTTTGTCATCCGACAAGCCTTTCGGCATTTGCTGCAAAGCGTTGATGACTTCATTCCGCTCATAATTTTTCCCGGCGTATCTTCCTTGCCCGTCATCATTCAATATCGCCTGCAACTCGGTGTGGGGAGCCGGGCTTTTGGGAATGCTTCGATCCTTTTCCTCTTCGTCCGGATTCTCTTCTTTGGCTTGTTCCTGTTGTTGAAGCGTTAATTTGTCCACTTTCTCGATTTCATTGCCTGTGGTTTGCTGGATTTTTTGGATCACTGACGCGCAACCACTTGACATCCCGACCGTCAACAACAGGAAGCCTGTCAGCAGGACTCGACTTTTGCTGATACGCATAAGCCCTCCTTATCCTATCCTCTTCATTGATCTATATATATCCAACCTGAGAGAAAAACATCCCAATTTGATTTTAGCTTACTTGATGCACTTTGATTTCGCAATAGGTGCAGCCTGCCTTCATTCGACAATCTCGGGAAAGATTTTATCCGATCAAAGGGCGTTCTTCCGGATACCGGAAAGGAGGCGGATCAATGTCGCGGGCAATGGCCAACGCCAGAGTGATCGGACCAAGACGCCCGGCATACATGCTGAAAATGAGAATAATTTTTCCCATCTCGCTCAAATGGGGGGTCAGTCCGGTGGACAACCCCACGGTTCCCACGGCGGAAACCGCTTCAAACAAGGCAGACAGGATGTCGGTTTGTTCCGTGATCGCCAAGAGCATGGTGACGATGATCACCAGTGTTAAGGAAGCCACTGTAATCGTCAATGCTTTATACACATGTTTCGTGGGAATCCGGCGCCGGTAAGCCACCACATCCTGACGTCCCCTCATCATGGTCCACACGGCCAACAAAATCACAGCCAGCGTGGTGGTTTTGATTCCTCCCCCGATGGAGCTGGGAGACGCTCCCACAAACATCAGCAGGATGGTGAAAAACAATGTCGCCGGATACATGTGGCTTAAGTCCAGAGTTTGAAATCCTCCGGACCTGGGAGTGACCGCATGAAAAAAAGAAGCCAACAGCTTTTCCTTCAAAGAAAAAGATTGCATGGTTTGGGGATTGTTCCATTCCGTAAATAAAATGACCAGCATTCCGATGCCAAGGAGCAGGCCGGTCATGGTCAACACCAATTTGGTATGTAAACTGAGCCGCTTGGTTTTTGGATAATGGATCAGCTCCAGGATCACGATAAAACCGATGCCACCCAAAATCACCAGGAAGCCGACAATCAGATTGACCCACGGATCGTGCACATAAGCTGTCAACCCGGCAAATGCCCGGGTCTCTCCAAACAAGTCAAAGCCTCCCTGGTTAAAAGCGGAGACCGCATGAAAAAGCGCATAATACAACCCTTTTTTGATCCCCCAATCCGGGACGAAACAAAAACACAAAGCGACAAACCCGGTTCCCTCGACAATCAGGGTGATGAGAAACACTTTCAAAACAAGGCTGACCACCCCTTGCAATTCCAATTGATTGAATGCTTCCCGCAAGACCAGCCGCTCCTGCACGCCGATTTTTCTCCCCAGAATCATGGCAAACAAAGTGGTGAGAGTCATGATCCCCAGTCCGCCGGTCTGAATGAGCAGGAGGATCACCATTTCGCCAAATGTGCTGAACGTTTGAGCCGTATCCACCACCACCAGTCCGGTCACACAAACGGCAGAGGTTGCCGTAAATAAAGCATCAATCCATGGAAGCGGCTGTCCGCTTTCGGTGGCAACAGGCAAGGAAAGGAGAAAGCTCCCGGCCAAAATCGCCACCACAAAACCGATGGCAAGCACTTGAGCCGGATTTAATCTTTTCTTTTGAAATGATTTGTTTTTCTTGTACAACACACGACATCATTTCCTTTTGTAAAATTTGTTGAATGTCTTTGGATTGGTTATAATGAGATCACCGGGTAAAATAGCATTATACATCAATTTTTAGCATGGGACGGATTCATTATGACCAGAAAACCTCGAGTTGTCGTTGGCATGTCCGGCGGCGTGGACTCTTCTGTTACAGCCTGGTTACTGAAAGAACAAGGATATGAAGTGATCGGCCTGTTTATGAAAAACTGGGATGACACCGATGAATTCGGTCATTGTACCGCCACAGAGGATTATGAAGATGTGCGGAGAGTGTGCGCACAAATCGGCATCCCTTATTATTCGGTAAACTTCGAGAAAGAATATTACCAAAAAGTGTTCCAATATTTCCTGGACGAATACCGAAAAGGCCGCACCCCCAATCCGGATGTCATGTGTAACCGGGAAATCAAGTTTGGCGATTTCCTCAAAAAAGCCAAACAACTGGGAGCAGACTTGATCGCCACCGGACACTATGCACAAATCAAAGATGAAAATGGCACCAAATATTTGGTTCGCGGTGCTGATTCCAATAAAGACCAGACTTACTTTTTATATGCAGTTCCGAAACAACAATTGATGCAAGCCATCTTCCCGATTGGCCACATGCAAAAGAAAGAAGTGCGTGCACTGGCTGAAAAAGCGGGACTGGCCACCGCCAAAAAGAAAGACAGCACCGGCATCTGTTTTATCGGCGAACGCAATTTCCGTGAATTCCTCAGTCAGTATTTGCCGGCACAACCAGGCAAAATTTGCACGCTGGACGGCCGGGAAATCGGCGAGCATCACGGCCTGATGTATTACACATTGGGTCAACGCCAAGGATTGGGCATTGGCGGTTCCGGAACCGGCGAGCCTTGGTTTGTTGCCAAAAAAGATTTGGAGAACAATATTTTGTATGTGGTCCAAGGGCATGACCATGAAGCGCTCTACTCCAACGGTTTGTCGGCAACAGACGTCAACTGGCTGGGAGAAGGAAATTTGCCGGACCGTCCGTTTGAATGCACAGCCAAATTCCGTTACCGCCAACAAGACCAAAAAGTGCTTGTCCATCCTCAAGCTGACGGATGCCTGCACGTCGAATTTGAAAAGCCGCAACGCGCGGTAACCCCCGGACAATCAATCGTGATGTATCGCGATGAAAAATGTCTGGGCGGCGGCATTATCGATCACACTTTTTAACCTTTCTCCCATAAAAAGCCCGGGGACGGGGATCTCCCCGCCCTCCGTTTTCCTTTTAATTGCTTGAATAATTATATTTAACCCAAAAAAACCATTTTATATATTATATAAAAATAGAACTTTGGTCGGCTGTTCAAAAACTGGAAAATAGAGTAGCATATAAACGAGTTTTCATAAAGGAGGACTCATTTCCGTGAAAAATACATATCGCGGTGAACCGGAACACAAAGAGAATTTTTCCATCGATGAGTTCGGCTTACAAGTCAAGCGAAAAGCCCTGGTGTTTACCAGTGCCGGCATTGCTTGCCTGATCATGACTTTTTCCGCATATGTGATCGGAATGGAAGAAACTTATCCAACAGCATCCAAGCTTGAACAACCATTGATTTCGAAGAAAAAGTCAAATATCTCTGAACATGCAGTCAACGAATCCAGGCAACTGGCATCAGCGGATGTCGACCGACCGGCCACCACGGAGAACAACGGGGAAACTGCGAACACATCCATTCAGCCTGACACCAATCCAAACGACCCGGCACCGTCCGCTTCCAACCCTTCTCCGAAAAACGATCCGGCGACACAGGAACCAAAAAATCATGACTTGTCGGATATTGTGGCCATTGCCGATCCGGTTGGAGAAACGCCGGTTTATGAAAAGGATGATCCGGTACCATCCAACGATCAAAAACCGAAGTTTCCGCCACCCAAGTTTGAATGGAATCAACCGGGTTTCCTTGACCACTTGATTCCTTGCAAGCCTGAACCGTCCAAAGACTGCACAAAATCAATCATTAAAAAACCAGAAACAAACAACGATCTCAAATGGATTCATTTAAACCCCCATCACAAGGATGAAGATGACAAACAATCCAAGCGGCTCAACCAATCTGATTCATCTGATGTGAAAAAACAAGAAAGCCATCGACGGAGCCAAAACAAGCAGACCGTTTCAACCAAAGAAAAACCCAAACAAGACTTCAAACGGTTTCAAAAGCAGGCCTTGCTTTTCAAAATGAAAGACAAGCATCTACACAGCAAAATAAAGACCCAACCTGTGAAGAAAGAGCCGTTCTTTTTAAAAACAAAAACAAAATGGAATCATCAAAAAAGCAGCTAATTCAAATTGAATTAGCTGCTTTTTTGATGGCGTGCCCTGGAAGATTCGAACTCCCGACCTTCTGATCCGTAGTCAGACGCTCTATCCAGCTGAGCTAAGGGCACATATTTAATTGGTGCGGACGAAGGGACTTGAACCCCCACGGTCTGAAGTGACCACAAGAACCTGAATCTTGCGCGTCTGCCAATTCCGCCACGTCCGCACGTCATGGAGGCGGCACCCGGATTCGAACCGGGGATAAAGGTTTTGCAGACCTCTGCCTTACCACTTGGCTATGCCGCCATGTTGAATGAAATAAATCAGATCATCAAACAATAACTTTGAAAGGAGGAAACAATGGTGATTACCATTTCGTCAAAAATCGAAGGTTTACAGATTCCCTACGGAATTCTTCAAGAACAACTGGAACCTGAAGACTTCCATCTGGGTGGTGGCTATGATTACGACCACGGCTATCTCGACAAGCCTTTGGATTGGGAATCTGATCAAGGTTACCGTTACTATTTGCGTATTCCCCTTTACACGGTTAAAGGAGAATTGGAATCACGCAACGCCATCGTCAAAATCGGTAAACCTTTCATCATCAAACATGAATTTCTGACAAAAAATGACCCATCCGGAGATACCGGACTTGTCAGTTCTTTGGTGAATCAATTTTCCAAACCCGTCCCTTCAGCAGATGAACCCATTGATGACAAATGGATTCAGCGGGCTGAAAAAGTGATTCAAACCATTGAAGCCAAACTTGCAACCGTAAGTTGAAGATGGCAGGGGCGGTAGGAATCGAACCCACACTGGAGGTTTTGGAGACCTCTGTTCTACCATTAAACTACGCCCCTACGATGGTGCTGGTGGAGGGACTTGAACCCCCAACCTACTGATTACAAGTCAGTTGCTCTACCAATTGAGCCACACCAGCCAGTGGTGGCTCGGGACGGAATCGAACCGCCGACACGAGGATTTTCAGTCCTCTGCTCTACCGACTGAGCTACCGAGCCTCATAAAATGGCGGAGAGAGAGGGATTCGAACCCTCGAGGCGGGGTTTGCCCGCCTACACGATTTCCAATCGTGCTCCTTCGACCACTCGGACATCTCTCCGTGTCAAGTCATTCGAAAATAAGTTACTTACTTATTTCGTATTGTTTATCGTGCTGACAAATAATATGATACACAGCCCCTGTCTTCATGTCAAGACAAAATTTACTTTAGTTTTTTTCTGAAAACTCCCCACTCTGCCCTCTCACCTTAAAACCGGCGAGAAGATTGAACCCATTCCACCAAGGAACAGGACATGCCACGAGGAACAAAACTGTAAGATCAGGGCAATAATTTTTGAAAACAATTCCCCCTGTCTGAAATCAGGGGGGATTGTTTGCCTGGCAACGACCTACTCTCCCAGGGGTCATCCCCAAGTACCATCGGCGCTGGAGGGCTTAACTTCCGTGTTCGGGATGGGAACGGGTGGATCCCCTCCGCTATGGTCACCAGACAAAGATGTTATGGACACACCCTGAAAATGAGGATGGAAGAAGCAATGCAACCGTGAGAAGTAGTAGGGAAAGCCCTCGACCGATTCGTATCCGTCAGCTGAACACATTGCTGTGCTTACACCCCGGACCGATCTACCTTGTCATCTACAAGGGGTCTTACTTCCACGAAGGGAATGGGAAATCTCATCTTGAGGGGGGCTTCGCGCTTAGATGCTTTCAGCGCTTATCCCTTCCGCACTTGGCTACCCAGCGGTGCTCCTGGCGGAACAACTGGTACACCAGAGGTGCGTCCATCCCGGTCCTCTCGTACTAAGGACAGCTCCTCTCAAATTTCCTGCGCCCGCGACAGATAGGGACCGAACTGTCTCACGACGTTCTGAACCCAGCTCGCGTACCGCTTTAATGGGCGAACAGCCCAACCCTTGGGACCTACTTCAGCCCCAGGATGCGATGAGCCGACATCGAGGTGCCAAACCTCCCCGTCGATGTGGACTCTTGGGGGAGATAAGCCTGTTATCCCCGGGGTAGCTTTTATCCGTTGAGCGATGGCCCATCCACACGGAACCACCGGATCACTAAGTCCGACTTTCGTCCCTGCTCGACTTGTAGGTCTCGCAGTCAAGCTCCCTTCTGCCTTTGCACTCTGAGGGCGCGATTTCCAACCGCGCTGAGGGAACCTTGGAGCGCCTCCGTTACCTTTTAGGAGGCGACCGCCCCAGTCAAACTGCCCACCTGACACGGTCCTCCCGCCGGATGACGGCGGCGAGTTAGAACCCCGATACGGCCAGAGTGGTATCCCACCGGCGTCTCCACCGAAGCTGGCGCTCCGGCTTCGCAGACTCCCACCTATCCTGTACAAGCCGTACCCGGATTCAATATCAGGCTGCAGTAAAGCTCCACGGGGTCTTTCCGTCTTGTCGCGGGTAACCAGCATCTTCACTGGTAGTACAATTTCACCGGGTCTCTCGTTGAGACAGCGCCCAGATCGTTACGCCTTTCGTGCGGGTCGGAACTTACCCGACAAGGAATTTCGCTACCTTAGGACCGTTATAGTTACGGCCGCCGTTTACTGGGGCTTCGGTTCAGAGCTTCGCGTGAGCTAACTCTTCCCCTTAACCTTCCAGCACCGGGCAGGCGTCAGCCCCTATACTTCGCCTTGCGGCTTTGCAGAGACCTGTGTTTTTGCTAAACAGTCGCCTGGGCCTCTTCACTGCGGCCCCCTCGGGCCCGAAGACCCTAACGGGGCACCCCTTCTCCCGAAGTTACGGGGTCATTTTGCCGAGTTCCTTAACGAGAGTTCTCCCGAGCACCTTAGGATTCTCTCCTCGCCTACCTGTGTCGGTTTGCGGTACGGGCACCTTGTTCCTCCTTAGAGGCTTTTCTTGGCAGTGTGAGATCAAGAACTTCGGTACTGAAACTTCCCTCGCCATCACAGCCTGGCCTTAAGAAGAGACGGATTTGCCTGTCTCTTCAGCCTCACTGCTTGGACGCGCACAACCAGTCGCGCGATTCTCTACCCTCCTGCGTCCCCCCGTCGTCAACGGAACAAGGTGGTACAGGAATCTCAACCTGTTGTCCATCGCCTACGCCTTTCGGCCTCGGCTTAGGTCCCGACTAACCCTGAGCGGACGAACCTTCCTCAGGAAACCTTAGGCTTTCGGTGGAAGGGATTCTCACCCTTCTTTTCGCTACTCATACCGGCATTCTCACTTCCAAACGCTCCACCGCTTCTCACGAAGCAGCTTCGCTGCTGTTTGGAACGCTCCCCTACCATGTCCGAAGGACATCCGCAGCTTCGGTGAACCGTTTAGCCCCGTTACATTTTCGGCGCAGAGTCACTTGACCAGTGAGCTATTACGCACTCTTTGAATGATGGCTGCTTCTAAGCCAACATCCTGGTTGTCTGGGCAACTCCACATCCTTTGCCACTTAACGGTTACTTTGGGACCTTAGCTGGCGGTCTGGGCTGTTTCCCTCTCGACCACGGATCTTAGCACTCGTAGTCTGACTCCCGGAGGACGAGTCTGTGGCATTCGGAGTTTAACTGAGTTCGGTAACCCTGTGGGGGCCCCTAGCCCAATCAGTGCTCTACCTCCACGACTCCTCTCCGAGGCTAGCCCTAAAGCTATTTCGGGGAGAACCAGCTATCTCCGGGTTCGATTGGCATTTCACCCCTACCCACACCTCATCCTATGGTTTTTCAACACCAACAGGTTCGGGCCTCCATTCCGTGTTACCGGAACTTCACCCTGGACATGGGTAGATCACCCGGTTTCGGGTCGACGGCCACGTACTCATTCGCCCTGTTCAGACTCGCTTTCGCTGCGGCTCCGGCTTCTCACCTTAACCTCGCACGTAACCGTCACTCGCCGGTTCATTCTACAAAAGGCACGCCGTCATCCCTTTAAAAGGACTCCGACTGATTGTAAGCACACGGTTTCAGGTTCTCTTTCACTCCCCTCCCGGGGTGCTTTTCACCTTTCCCTCACGGTACTGGTTCACTATCGGTCGCCAGGGAGTATTTAGCCTTGGGAGGTGGTCCTCCCTGCTTCCCACGGGGTTTCACGTGTCCCGCGGTACTCAGGATCCGTCTCGGAGGGTGACCGATTTCGATTACAGGGCTGTTACCTTCTTTGGCGGGTCTTTCCAGAACCACTTCATCTATCCGTCACCTTTGTAACTCCGTGTGAGACGTCCTACAACCCCGGTTGGCAAAGCCAACCGGTTTGGGCTGTTCCCGTTTCGCTCGCCGCTACTCAGGGAATCGCGTTTGCTTTCTCTTCCTCAGGGTACTAAGATGTTTCAGTTCCCCTGGTGTGCCCCCGTCCATCCTATGGATTCAGATGGCGGTGCCAGCTCTTCAAGCTGGCGGGTTCCCCCATTCGGACATCCCCGGATCAACGCTCACTTACAGCTCCCCGGGGCATATCGGTGTTCGTCCCGTCCTTCATCGGCTCCTGGCGCCAAGGCATCCACCGTGTGCCCTTAGTAGCTTACCCTACTGGCTCTCTTGGAGATTACTTCTCCCGGTGATTGCAACTTGACAAGCGACGTGTGAAGATTCTCGTCAAACGAGCCTCTTCAACCTCGTCTTGCTTCTTCCATATCTCATTTTCAAGGTGCGTTCTTTTTCCTTTTGTCCACCGCCTTTTGCGGCGACAAGGAATAATATATCACGGCCGCAAGAAAAATGCAACCCTTTTTGTAGATGTTTTTTTCAAAAGAAAAGAACCATTCGCTTGTGAACAGCTCTTTATCTTGGTGGAGCTAAGCGGATTCGAACCGCTGACCCCCTGCTTGCAAGGCAGGTGCTCTCCCAGCTGAGCTATAGCCCCACAGTTTGAAGGAATTATTCCTTCAAAACCAAAGAGTGCGAGACATGACTCTTTGAAAGAAGAAACGTTTTTGCTCGAAATGAGCTCCTTAGAAAGGAGGTGATCCATCCCCACCTTCCGGTAGGGATACCTTGTTACGACTTCACCCCAATCATCTGCCCCACCTTCGGCGGCTGGCTCCTAAAAGGTTGCCTCACCGACTTCGGGTGTTGCAAACTCTCGTGGTGTGACGGGCGGTGTGTACAAGGCCCGGGAACGTATTCACCGCGGCATGCTGATCCGCGATTACTAGCGATTCCGGCTTCACGCAGGCGAGTTGCAGCCTGCGATCCGAACTGAGACTGGCTTTTTGGGATTGGCTCCCCCTCGCGGGTTCGCTGCCCTTTGTACCAGCCATTGTAGCACGTGTGTAGCCCAGGACATAAGGGGCATGATGATTTGACGTCATCCCCACCTTCCTCCGGCTTTCACCGGCTGTCTCGTTAGAGTGCCCATCCGAAATGCTGGCAACTAACGACAAGGGTTGCGCTCGTTGCGGGACTGAACCCAACATCTCACGACACGAGCTGACGACAACCATGCACCACCTGTCACCGCTGTCCCGAAGGAAACCTCCATCTCTGGAGGGGTCAGCGGGATGTCAAGCCCTGGTAAGGTTCTTCGCGTTGCTTCGAATTAAACCACATGCTCCACCGCTTGTGCGGGCCCCCGTCAATTCCTTTGAGTTTCAGCCTTGCGGCCGTACTCCCCAGGCGGAGTGCTTAATGGGTTACCTTCGGCACTGAGGGGCGTAGCCCCCCAACACCTAGCACTCATCGTTTACGGCGTGGACTACCAGGGTATCTAATCCTGTTTGCTCCCCACGCTTTCGCGCCTCAGCGTCAGTTACAGGCCAGAGAGCCGCCTTCGCCACTGGTGTTCCTCCCGATCTCTACGCATTCCACCGCTACACCGGGAATTCCGCTCCCCTCTCCTGCACTCAAGCTGACCAGTTTCAGGTGCCGCTCTGCGGTTGAGCCGCAGCCTTTCACACCTGACTTAATCAGCCGCCTGCGCGCGCTTTACGCCCAATAATTCCGGATAACGCTCGCCCCCTACGTATTACCGCGGCTGCTGGCACGTAGTTAGCCGGGGCTTTCTCCTTGAGTACCGTCAACCTTCCAGGCTGTTCGCCTGGAAGGAATTCTTCCTCAAGAACAGAGTTTTACAACCCGAAGGCCGTCCTCACTCACGCGGCGTTGCTCCGTCAGGCTTTCGCCCATTGCGGAAAATTCCCTACTGCTGCCTCCCGTAGGAGTCTGGGCCGTGTCTCAGTCCCAGTGTGGCCGATCACCCTCTCAGGTCGGCTACGCATCGTCGCCTTGGTGAGCCGTTACCTCACCAACCAGCTAATGCGCCGCGGGCCCATCCGCAAGTGACAGCCGAAGCCGCCTTTCCCCTTTTCCCCATGCGGGGAAAAGGACTATCCGGTATTAGCCCCGGTTTCCCGGAGTTATCCCGGTCTTGCGGGCAGGTTGCCCACGTGTTACTCACCCGTTCGCCGCTGGATCCTCATCCCGAAGGATGATTCTCCCGCTCGACTTGCATGTATTAGGCACGCCGCCAGCGTTCATCCTGAGCCAGGATCAAACTCTCCAAAAAAGTTTGATGTGAACTCTCAAGAATTAACGAGTCATGTCTTCACTCTTCAGTTTTCAAGGAACAAGTCATGCAGCAGTTTTTCGCGACAACGTTGAATATATTAACCCATATTTGATCACTTGTCAACAAAAAAATTAATTTTTTTCTCTCTATTATAAATCACACAGAAGAACTTTATTCTCCCTGGTAAACCCCTTGTACCGAAAGGCTTTTCGCCATGTCATTCAAATCCTTCACCACTTCATCCGAAAGAGGAATTCCTTGTTTTTTTCTTTGCAAATATCTTTGATATCTCCTTTCTCCCGGATAATAAACGCCATCACTGTTTGTGGAAGGAGGTGTTTCTTTCAACATCCGTAAAAAGGCGTTCATCCGTTTGTCATATTCCTTTAATGACATGAAATGCGGCACATGATACAGGATGAAATGGTGTCCCACACCAGCAAAGCCAGCCTTCTCTTCATAGATGCTGACTACATTTTTCCCGAAGGCGGCACCGCTTAAGACCCCGCAAAACATCTCAATTGCACATGCCAGAGCATATCCCTTGGCTCCCCCCAACGGCAGCATCGCCCCTTTGAGTGCGGCCGAAGGATCCGTTGTATCCATTCCGTTTTCATCAACGGCCCAGCCCTTGGGAATCGGTTTCTTTTCGCGGGCGGCCAAAATCACTTTGCCTCTTGCAACCATACTGGTGGCCAAGTCAACAATCAACGGTGGACCGTCGTTCACCGGAAAACCGAAAGCAACCGGATTGGTCCCCAGCCGCGGTTCTCTGCCTCCGGTTGGCACAATGCCCGGCGGGGTATTGGTCATGGCGATCAGCACCATATTCTCCCGCATGGCTTGCTGGCAGTAAAACGAACCTGTGCCGTTATGATTGCTGCGACGAATAAAGACACCGGCCATGCCCAGTTTTTTTGCAACGGGAATCGCCGCTTCCAGCGAACGGTAAGAAACCACTTGCCCCAACCCGTTGTCTCCATCCACGTTTAACGCCGATCCGTGTTGAATGATCCGAAGACACGGGCGCACGGAAATTCTGCCTTCCATCATCCTGCGCACATAAACCGGCAAACGGCTGATGCCATGGCTGTCGATTCCTTCCAAGTTGGCTTGTATCAATGAATCCGTTATTATTTTCGCATCTTTTTGAGAAACTCCGACCGCTTTGAGCACTGTTTCGGCAAATCGCCGCAGATCGGCATCTTTAAATCGCGGCAACGGATGGCAAACCTCCTTTCAGATCATTTGCGTAAAGAAAAAGGCCTGCATTGTCACAGGCCTTCCTTCTTTTCTCCGGATCCGAAAAAAATTAACCCAAAAGGGATTTTCTTTTCATTGCAACGGACAGAAGTACCATCCCGGCCAGGATTCCCCCAAGTCCAAACATCATTCCGGTTCCATATGACGTCGCGGTCTTGGGCAACTTTCCTCCTTGAGGCTGTTTGGAACCACCCTTTTGATTGTCATCGCCGGGCTGATCACCACCGTTTCCGGGATTTTTCGGATCATCCTGGTTTCCGGGATCATCGGGATTATTCGGGTCATTCGGTTGGCCGCTTCCTGGATCATCGGGCGCCCCCGGTTGATCCGATCCGCAATCATGGTTGAACACCAGTTTTGCAATCAAGATCTTCCCGATGACTTCATTGTTTATGTTCAATCTTACTTTTAAAACATACGTCCCTTTGGCGCCGTTCGGATTGGACCTGGGATCATATTTCACAAAAAGAGTTTCGTTGTCTTCTTTTACATCCAGTACTCCCTGATCCACTTTCTTCCCGTTCACCAACCCTTGATCGGAAGCCGGATACCAGTAAATTTCATAAGGCACCACCACTTTTAGCGGGGTGTCGGGAAGATCAACCAACTTAAAAACGCTTCCCACCTGTACTTTGAATTGAATCGAGGTGCAATTTCCCTTAAAAGGAATCGGCTTTAAAACATTTGCTTCAACCAACGATTTGAGCTTCGCTTGTACATCCGCATCGTCTGCCGCTGATGAAACGGCCGGATGTAAGCTGATTACCAACAACGAAACCAACGACAAAACAACTTGAGCAAGTTTAATCCATTTTTTTGTCATTTTATGTACCCCCTTACGGGGAATTAGTTTTCCACATCTTTTTTCAATTTCCTTCTTAAAATTGGATAAAATTGATTTAATTTGTAATTGAATAAAAAATATGTAAACATTCCAGGGAACACCTTTTTAGCAAAGAAAAAAGCTGCAAGTTTTAAATCACTTGCAGCTTTGCTTGGTTATCGGTTTGTTTGGAGCGGAAGACGGGATTCGAACCCGCGACCCTCGCCTTGGCAAGGCGATGCTCTACCCCTGAGCCACTTCCGCATATGGGGCGACCGGTGGGAATCGAACCCACGAATGCCGGAGCCACAATCCGGTGCGTTAACCACTTCGCCACGGCCGCCATCCAAAAAAAATGGCGGAGCTGACGGGATTCGAACCCGCGATCTCCTGCGTGACAGGCAGGCATGTTAGGCCTCTACACCACAGCTCCGCATTTGGTGACCCGTAGGGGATTCGAACCCCTGCATGCCAGCGTGAAAGGCTGGTGTGTTAAACCACTTCACCAACGGGCCGTTTCATGGAGCTCCCTACCAGGCTCGAACTGGTGACCTCTTCCTTACCATGGAAGCGCTCTGCCAACTGAGCTAAGGGAGCGGATGCTCTGGAGCGGGTGAAGGGAATCGAACCCTCGCATTCGGCTTGGAAGGCCGATGTTCTACCACTGAACTACACCCGCAACTGGTGCGGTCGGCGAGACTCGAACTCGCACGGCCAAAAGGCCACTACCCCCTCAAGATAGCGTGTCTGCCAATTCCACCACGACCGCAAAATGTTATGGAAATTAGAAAATCATCTCACGCTGATATAATTTAACACAGGTTCGAAAAAAACGCAACCCCTTTTTCAACAAAAAAAAGACGGGAATCCCGTCTTTTTTCCCCTTGATGCCACTGAAGATCACGCAGCTGAACCTTCTTGTTGCTGTCTTTTTTCTTCTCCTTTGGCAACAACGACTGCCACACACACATCCCCGGTGATATTGGTCGCCGTACGGCTCATATCCAGCAAACGGTCCACACCGAGTACAATGGCAATCCCCTCAACCGGCAGCCCCACCGATTGCAACACCAAAGTCAACATAATCATTCCGGCTCCCGGAACAGCGGCCGTACCAATTGACGCAAGGGTTGCGGTCAAAATAATCATGAGCTGATCATCAATCCCCAACGGAATTCCATATAACTGGGCGATGAAAATGGCGGCAACCCCCTGCATGATGGCCGTTCCGTCCATGTTGATCGTGGCGCCGAGCGGCAACACAAAACTGCTGATCGATTTCGGGACTTTAAAGTCATTTTCCGCCACATCCATGGTCACCGGCAGGGTGGCGGCACTGCTGCTGGTCGTAAAGGCAACTTCCATCGCCCTCATCATGCGTTTGAAAAAGAAAATCGGATTCATCTTCGCAAATACGGCAAGCAGTGTACTGTATGTCACACCCATATGCAACAACAACGCCAGCAACAGGGTGATCATGTATATCGCCATGGAACCGATCAACTCGATCCCGGATTCCCCGATCGCCCGGGCCATCAAGGCAAATGCCGCATAAGGGGCTGTGGCCATAACAAGGGTAACCAGTTTCAACGTCACTTCATTTCCCTGTTCAATCACTTCTCTGATGCGATTGGCCTTATCCCCCAATAAAGCGATTCCAATTCCAAACAGCAAAGCGAAAAAGATAATTTGCAGCATTTCCGCCTCAGCCATGGCTTTCACCGGGTTTTCCGGAACGATATTCACCAGGGTATCAATCATGCTCGGCGGCTTATCCACTTTCACTTCTTCCGCCGGTTGGTCAATCGTAACCCCGGTTCCCGGCTGGATGATATTTGCCAAAATAATGGCAAAAGTAATGGCGATTGCCGTTGTCAGAATATACAGGATAATCGTTTTCCCGCCGATGCGCCCCAGTTTTTTCGGATCGGCAATGCCGGCAGCTCCCGAAACCAGCGAGAAAAACACAAGAGGAACGACAACCATTTTAATTGCTTTAATAAATAAATTACTGACCGGGTCAAATAAATATTGATTCAAGACGACAAATGCAGATGGAAAATAAAGATTAAGAATAACACCAACTATCAGACCGAGCAAGATCCCGATCAAAATCTTTTTCGTCAAGGAAATCTTCTTCATAGCCTCACACCTTTCAAAAATAATTCGATAATTCATAAAAAATCAATTTTAAATTAATCAGACAATACAGGCGACAAGGTAATAATGACAATTTTATTATATATTTTATAAAGAAATATCTCAACTAAAAATTATCATCCTAAAAAAACCAAAAGATTTTATTTATCATTGCAAATTCCGGTTGCAAGCCGGTCCCCTCTTGTGCATTGGAATGAGAGCAGAAGATTTCAGATTCACGATCACTTTGCCCTTGATCCCTCTTCTCTGAAAATCATCCCCGTTTTCTTCGTACCGGCAAAGGTAAAAACACTTTTTCAATATTCATATTTTTTATCTTCACATAAACCTTTTTGGCAATTTTTCTCAATAGGATACTCCAAATATGTAAAATTTAAATTGCTAAATTTATATTTTTAAAAAAAGATACCTTAAATGCGCATGAAACATAAAAAAACCACCTTCAGCAAGACTGCTGAAGGTGGTTTGGGTGACAATTCGCCTGGCAACGACCTACTCTCCCAGGGGTCATCCCCAAGTACCATCGGCGCTGGAGGGCTTAACTTCCGTGTTCGGGATGGGAACGGGTGGATCCCCTCCGCTATGGTCACCAGACAATTTGATTGGCGTGCCCTGGAAGATTCGAACTCCCGACCTTCTGATCCGTAGTCAGACGCTCTATCCAGCTGAGCTAAGGGCACATGAACACACCCTGAAAATGAGGATGGAAGAAGCAATGCAACCGTGAGAAGTAGTAGGGAAAGCCCTCGACCGATTCGTATCCGTCAGCTGAACACATTGCTGTGCTTACACCCCGGACCGATCTACCTTGTCATCTACAAGGGGTCTTACTTCCACGAAGGGAATGGGAAATCTCATCTTGAGGGGGGCTTCGCGCTTAGATGCTTTCAGCGCTTATCCCTTCCGCACTTGGCTACCCAGCGGTGCTCCTGGCGGAACAACTGGTACACCAGAGGTGCGTCCATCCCGGTCCTCTCGTACTAAGGACAGCTCCTCTCAAATTTCCTGCGCCCGCGACAGATAGGGACCGAACTGTCTCACGACGTTCTGAACCCAGCTCGCGTACCGCTTTAATGGGCGAACAGCCCAACCCTTGGGACCTACTTCAGCCCCAGGATGCGATGAGCCGACATCGAGGTGCCAAACCTCCCCGTCGATGTGGACTCTTGGGGGAGATAAGCCTGTTATCCCCGGGGTAGCTTTTATCCGTTGAGCGATGGCCCATCCACACGGAACCACCGGATCACTAAGTCCGACTTTCGTCCCTGCTCGACTTGTAGGTCTCGCAGTCAAGCTCCCTTCTGCCTTTGCACTCTGAGGGCGCGATTTCCAACCGCGCTGAGGGAACCTTGGAGCGCCTCCGTTACCTTTTAGGAGGCGACCGCCCCAGTCAAACTGCCCACCTGACACGGTCCTCCCGCCGGATGACGGCGGCGAGTTAGAACCCCGATACGGCCAGAGTGGTATCCCACCGGCGTCTCCACCGAAGCTGGCGCTCCGGCTTCGCAGACTCCCACCTATCCTGTACAAGCCGTACCCGGATTCAATATCAGGCTGCAGTAAAGCTCCACGGGGTCTTTCCGTCTTGTCGCGGGTAACCAGCATCTTCACTGGTAGTACAATTTCACCGGGTCTCTCGTTGAGACAGCGCCCAGATCGTTACGCCTTTCGTGCGGGTCGGAACTTACCCGACAAGGAATTTCGCTACCTTAGGACCGTTATAGTTACGGCCGCCGTTTACTGGGGCTTCGGTTCAGAGCTTCGCGTGAGCTAACTCTTCCCCTTAACCTTCCAGCACCGGGCAGGCGTCAGCCCCTATACTTCGCCTTGCGGCTTTGCAGAGACCTGTGTTTTTGCTAAACAGTCGCCTGGGCCTCTTCACTGCGGCCCCCTCGGGCCCGAAGACCCTAACGGGGCACCCCTTCTCCCGAAGTTACGGGGTCATTTTGCCGAGTTCCTTAACGAGAGTTCTCCCGAGCACCTTAGGATTCTCTCCTCGCCTACCTGTGTCGGTTTGCGGTACGGGCACCTTGTTCCTCCTTAGAGGCTTTTCTTGGCAGTGTGAGATCAAGAACTTCGGTACTGAAACTTCCCTCGCCATCACAGCCTGGCCTTAAGAAGAGACGGATTTGCCTGTCTCTTCAGCCTCACTGCTTGGACGCGCACAACCAGTCGCGCGATTCTCTACCCTCCTGCGTCCCCCCGTCGTCAACGGAACAAGGTGGTACAGGAATCTCAACCTGTTGTCCATCGCCTACGCCTTTCGGCCTCGGCTTAGGTCCCGACTAACCCTGAGCGGACGAACCTTCCTCAGGAAACCTTAGGCTTTCGGTGGAAGGGATTCTCACCCTTCTTTTCGCTACTCATACCGGCATTCTCACTTCCAAACGCTCCACCGCTTCTCACGAAGCAGCTTCGCTGCTGTTTGGAACGCTCCCCTACCATGTCCGAAGGACATCCGCAGCTTCGGTGAACCGTTTAGCCCCGTTACATTTTCGGCGCAGAGTCACTTGACCAGTGAGCTATTACGCACTCTTTGAATGATGGCTGCTTCTAAGCCAACATCCTGGTTGTCTGGGCAACTCCACATCCTTTGCCACTTAACGGTTACTTTGGGACCTTAGCTGGCGGTCTGGGCTGTTTCCCTCTTGACCACGGATCTTAGCACTCGTAGTCTGACTCCCGGAGGACGAGTCTGTGGCATTCGGAGTTTAACTGAGTTCGGTAACCCTGTGGGGGCCCCTAGCCCAATCAGTGCTCTACCTCCACGACTCCTCTCCGAGGCTAGCCCTAAAGCTATTTCGGGGAGAACCAGCTATCTCCGGGTTCGATTGGCATTTCACCCCTACCCACACCTCATCCTATGGTTTTTCAACACCAACAGGTTCGGGCCTCCATTCCGTGTTACCGGAACTTCACCCTGGACATGGGTAGATCACCCGGTTTCGGGTCGACGGCCACGTACTCATTCGCCCTGTTCAGACTCGCTTTCGCTGCGGCTCCGGCTTCTCACCTTAACCTCGCACGTAACCGTCACTCGCCGGTTCATTCTACAAAAGGCACGCCGTCATCCCTTTAAAAGGACTCCGACTGATTGTAAGCACACGGTTTCAGGTTCTCTTTCACTCCCCTCCCGGGGTGCTTTTCACCTTTCCCTCACGGTACTGGTTCACTATCGGTCGCCAGGGAGTATTTAGCCTTGGGAGGTGGTCCTCCCTGCTTCCCACGGGGTTTCACGTGTCCCGCGGTACTCAGGATCCGTCTCGGAGGGTGACCGATTTCGATTACAGGGCTGTTACCTTCTTTGGCGGGTCTTTCCAGAACCACTTCATCTATCCGTCACCTTTGTAACTCCGTGTGAGACGTCCTACAACCCCGGTTGGCAAAGCCAGCCGGTTTGGGCTGTTCCCGTTTCGCTCGCCGCTACTCAGGGAATCGCGTTTGCTTTCTCTTCCTCAGGGTACTAAGATGTTTCAGTTCCCCTGGTGTGCCCCCGTCCATCCTATGGATTCAGATGGCGGTGCCAGCTCTTCAAGCTGGCGGGTTCCCCCATTCGGACATCCCCGGATCAACGCTCACTTACAGCTCCCCGGGGCATATCGGTGTTCGTCCCGTCCTTCATCGGCTCCTGGCGCCAAGGCATCCACCGTGTGCCCTTAGTAGCTTACCCTACTGGCTCTCTTGGAGATTACTTCTCCCGGTGATTGCAACTTGACAAGCGACGTGTGAAGATTCTCGTCAAACGAGCTTCTTCAACCTCGTCTTGCTTCTTCCATATCTCATTTTCAAAGTGCGTCGTTTTTTCATTGTTTCCATCGCCTCGCGGCGACAAGAAATAATTTAACACAAATCGACAAATTGCGCAAGACATTTTTTTAAAAAATTTTATGTTTCCTATTCCTGCTTTTGCAAATAACGCTTATCCTTCAGGAAAAAACGCCAAAAAATCAAGAATCCCGGCAAGAGCAGGGCAATCCCCGCACCAAGGATTTTAAGCAGGGAATAGAAGGTGTTAATGTTGGTAAATGCTTCTCCGACCGTCAAGTAGGGATAGACAATATACGGAAGATGGGCAATTCCGTAAGCAAACGTGGCAAACGCATATTGTAAAAATATAAAAATGATCGCCACCCGGATCCGCCGGCCTCCCCGCCATAAAAAAAGGTACCCGATCAAGAAACAAACCATGGATAACAAAAACAGTTTCAACTGTCCGCTAAGCCTATGCAACAACCATTCCGCTTCCGGTTCCAAAAAAACGAGCGTCAAAACCGCCGCTGCGATGGCCACCGGCCCGAGCCAGACGGCTTGCTTCCGGTACATCGCATAAGCCTCCGTATCATTGGCTTCCCTCGAATAATCCGCGAGAAACAAAGCAGACAAAAACAATTCCGACGCAAGCCCGAACAACATGTACAAATAAACAGAAGGACTGGTTAACCACTTATCAAACAACATCATGATCTGTCCCCCGGTTTCCCGGATAAAGCCGCCTTCCGTCACCGGCAACGCGCTGATCAAAAGCGCCGGGACAAACAAGCCCGTCATACCCGAAACAATACGGAGTCCTTTGGCTGACCCCCCGGCCGAATAAGACAACACCAAAAAAGAACTGCGCAAGGTGATCAGCAACAAAATGATGCTGACCGGAACCAACAGCACCGTTCCCAGCATATAAGCCGCTTTCGGGAAAAAGCCCACCATGGACACCACCAACAACACCAAAATCGTATTGGTCACCTCCCAAGTGGGAGACAAAAACCGGTTGGCTACTTGTCCAGCTTTGGATCGTTTTTGATTGTAAATCATCGCCCAAAAGCTGGCTCCAAAATCGATGGATCCGGCCATGCTGTAGACGTAGACAAGCATCCATATCAACAAAATGGCAATCGACGGTTCAATAGTTTGCTCCATAGGAATACCCCTTTTGTCTCATTTGTTCCAGATCTTCTTCGAGGGGATGACGCCGGAAATAGGAGATCATCACTTTGACCAACATCAAACTCAACAACCCGTATACCACGGCAAACAGGACATACAGGAAACCGAGGTTCCCGGCTTTGGTTGCCGCTTCCGCCGTTAGTTGCACCCCGTAAATCGTCCAGGGCTGACGTCCGCTGCAACTGAAAATCCAGCCAAATTCGATCCCCAGCATGGATAAGGGCCCGGATGCAACCAGTAACCACAACAGCCAGCGGGGCAGATTTTTCTCCTTTGCATCCCGTTGTTTCCACCAAAAATAAAGGGC
The DNA here is from genome assembly GCF_038006465.1 of Thermoactinomyces sp. FSL K6-2592. NCBI lineage: Bacteria > Bacillati > Bacillota > Bacilli > Caryophanales > Thermoactinomycetaceae > Thermoactinomyces > Thermoactinomyces sp. FSL K6-2592. The sequence goes on along the minus strand of NZ_JBBOVH010000001.1, from coordinate 673,364 downwards.
CAAAGCGGAAAGAGCCAACAAGAGGACACCGATTCCCACCATGATGTTAAACAAAGTGTGCACATAGGCCGGCGGCCAGGTTTCCTCCGGAAATTCCTCCAAGCCTTTGACTTCCGTGTCAAACCGGTCTCCTGCCAAAAAGCTGAGCATGTAGGGGATTTCAATCCCGTTTCTCACTTCTCTTTTTTCTTGATCCACCACACCGCCGATGATCAGTGGGGCATAACGCCGGGTTTCAAACAATCCCTCTGAAGCGGCGAGTTTTTCCGGATTATATTGATGCAAATTTTGGGCAGATCCGTGTCCGGAAACTGCCGTCAAAAACGACATGGCAAACGCTGCAATCAACGAGAAAAACAAAGCTTTTTGATGAACGGGGCGTTCGGCGGCCTTTCCCTTCAACAAGCGGTAACTGGCCATAGACACGATCACAAATGCTCCGGTCATGAGCGCACTGACCACCACATGATAAGCGGTGTTTCCAAAGCTCGGATTAAAAAAAGCTTTCCATGGATCCACATTGTAGACCGTCCCGTCCGGTTTCATGTCAAACCCCGCAGGAGTATTCATCCAAGTGTTTGCCGATGTGATCAAAATTCCGGAAGCCGCGGCGCCAAAAGCCACTAAAAACACGGAAATCACCCGCCACAAAGGGGCCAGGCGGTCAGCAGCGTAAACATAAATGGATAAGGCGAGTGCTTCCAAAAAGAATGCATAGATTTCAATCTGAAACGGAACCGAGATCACTTGACCGACAATTTTCATAAATCCCGGCCACAACAGCGAAAGCTGGACAGCCACAATGGTCCCGCTCGGAATGGCCACTCCCAAAAGCAGTGCCACTGACTTGGTCCACCGCTTAGCCATGACCGCGTAGTGAAGATCTTTTCTTTTGTAAAAGAGCCATTCGCTTACAAAAACCATCGCCGACAAACCGATTCCCAACGTGGCGTAGATGATGTGAAAAGCCAAAGAAGTCCCAAAAAAGATTCGGGCCATGGTGACCTGATCCATAAAAATCCTCCTCGTCTCACGGTCTTGTCTTAGTTTGATAGGATCAGGAAATTTTATGCAAAAAAGGAAGACTTACTTTGTAAGCCTTCCATCATCAAAACCTGTTTTGTCAAATGAGTTCCCGCAACAACTTTCCGGGATCCCGGGTATATTCGCCCAAAGTTTGTGTAAAACGGATGGCATCGGCTCCGTCCAACACCCGGTGATCGAAACTGAGCGAGACGTTCATCCGCCATCCGACGGTTAGCTGGTGATGTTCCACGACCGGTTTTTCCCCGATCCGGTGCAAGGCAAGTATGGCCACCTCCGGGGGCTGGATGATCGGGGTCGCCCATTCTCCCCCCAAAGCCCCGGCATTGCTGATGGTAAAAGTGCTTCCCTTCATTTGATCCAGCGAAAGCTTCCCTTCTCTTGCCAGTTGGGTCAATCTTCCGATTTCTTCCGCCAGCTGGTCGATGCTTTTTTGCTCGGCCTGTTGAATCACCGGAACGACGAGTCCTCCCGGGGCATCCACCGCCATCCCCAGCGAAATGGACGAAAACTGCCGGATGCGCTGATTTTCCTCATCATAATGGGCATTAAACCGGGGATGGTGTTTCAATGTCACGGCGACTAATTTTGCCAAAACGGCCATATAAGTTAATTTGGGCAACGACGGATCATTGGCCGACGCTTGTTTTTGTTGTTCGTACCACCGGACCAAACCATCTGCCGACAATTCATCAAAATGGGTCGCATGCGGCTTGCGGGTCACCGAATAAAGCAGCCGGTCCCCGATCACCCGCCGCGTCGGTGACAAATCTTCCTCCACCACTTCCTGAGTGGGAACTTCCACTTTCGGAGGGAGGATACCGGATACCGGCCTCTCCTTGTTCCGGTTCACATGGCGGAGGACATCTTCTTTGGTGACCCGCCCATGTTCCCCCGTTCCCTTGATTTCATTGATATCCACTCCGTGTTCCCTGGCCAGACGCCGCGTGGAGGGGGTTGCCAAAACTCTTTTTTTCTTTTTCTTCTGCGGGGCCACCGGGCGGGCAACGGTTTCGTCTTCTTCCAGTTCATACAAAACTTCCCCAACGGGTACCACTTGCCCTTCGGTCCATTTCAACCGCATGATTTTTCCGCCGGCAGGCGCGGGCAATTCCACGACTGCTTTATCGGTCTGCACTTCCAAAACCGGTTGATTTTCTTCGATTTTCTCTCCTTCTTTCACCAGCCAGCGGATGATTTCGGCTTCCGTCACCCCTTCGCCGATATCCGGCAAACAAAATTTCACTGCCACTTCTTCTCTCCCCCCTCAATAAGAAACGACCTGGCGAATCGCTTGATACACCCGTTTCACATCCGGGCGGAAATCATCTTCCAATGCATACATCGGCACCGGCACGTCATAACCGGTCACCCGGGTCACCGGGGCTTCCAGGTACAGAAAAGCTTGTTCATTGATCAGTGCCGTCAACTCCGCTCCAACCCCGGCGGTTCGGGGGGCTTCATGGACAATGACGACCCGCCCCGTTTTTTTGACAGAGTGAATAATCGTCTCTTCATCCAATGGCGACAAGGAACGCAAATCAATCAAATCACAGGAGATTCCTTCTTTTTTTCCTGCTTCTGCCGCTTTTTTCGCCACCGGCACCATGGTTCCCCATGCAATCAGGGTGACATCTTCCCCGTCCGTCACTTTCCGCGCTTGGCCGATCGGAACCTCATACCACCCTTCGGGAACTTCTTCTTTCACCGAACGGTACAACTGCATCGGTTCCAAAAACAAAACCGGATCCGGATCTTGAATGGCGGCAAGCAAAAGCCCTTTGGCGTCTTTCGGAGTTGAAGGGGCCAAGACTTTCAATCCGGGAATGTGGACAAATAAGCTTTCCGTGGAATCAGAGTGCAATTCGGGCGCCCGGATCCCCCCGCCATACGGAACGCGCACGACCATGGAAGCCGGATACCTTCCTTGTGTCCTTGTCCGCAAGCGCGCGGCATGCGTCACCAGCTGTTCCATCGCCGGATAAATAAAACCCATGAATTGCACTTCCGCCACCGGACGAAACCCGCCTACAGCCAGTCCGATGGAGGAACCGATGATGCCCGCTTCCGCAAGCGGGGTGTCCATCACCCTCTCCTCTCCGAACAATTCCCACAATCCTTCCGTCGCTCGGAAAACCCCTCCGTTTTTCCCGATATCTTCCCCTAGCAAAATCACCCGCGGGTCGGTCTCCAATGCCACCTTCAGCGCATCGCATATGGCTTGCACCATGGTTTTTGGTTTCATCGACGATAATCCCTCTCTTCCAAAAGCTCCAGTTTTTGTCTCTTTTCATTTGCGGATAAGGTTTCATATACATGCGCAAACATATGCCCGGGAGGGACCGGCTCTTCTTTTTCCGCCCGGGAAATGGCTTGATCCATTTTCTCTTTGCAGGTTTCTTCCCACGTTTTCTCCTCTTCGTCCGTCAACAACCCTTCCTTTTTCAACAGGCGGGTATATCTCAGCAAAGGATCTTTTTCGTTCACCCATTCTTCCACTTCTTCCGGCGGGCGGTAACGCGTGGCATCATCGGCCGTGGTGTGCGGACCGAAGCGGTAAGTCACGGCTTCGATCAAGGTCGGTCCTTCCCCGGCACGGGCACGCGCGACGGCTTTAGACATCACATCATACACGGCCAAAACGTCATTTCCATCGACGCGGATTCCCGGAAAGTTATACGCTTTCGCCTTTTCGGCCACCGTCTTTGACGCCGACTGGCGCGAAAACGGCACACTGATGGCATAGCCGTTATTTTGGCAGAAAAAAATCACCGGGATGTTGAAAACCCCTGCAAAATTGCAAGCTTCGTGAAAATCCCCTTCGGATGTGGCCCCGTCCCCAAAGTAACAGACCGCGATGCTGTCCTCTTTTTTCAATTTCGATGCCCAGGCCGTTCCGACTGCATGCGGAAGATGGGTGGCAATCGGCACGGAAGGAGGCAATAAGCGAATTTCTTCCGGGGCTTTGCATCCTTCGACCCTGCCCATCCAATAAAGCAAGATTTGAGACAACGGCATTCCGGCAATCATCGCCACCCCGTGTTCCCGGTAACTCGGAAAAATCCAATCTTTTTTTTGCAAGGCCAAGGAACTTCCGACCTGCGCCGCTTCCTGTCCTTCCAAAGGGGCATAGGTTCCGATTCTCCCTTGCCGTTGCAAGAAAACCGACCGCCGGTCAAAATGGCGGACGAAGGCCATCCACCGGTAAAAGTCTTTTTTCTTTTCCACACTCAACCGGTTCCAGATTTCCTTTCCCGATTCCGTCAAATGGCCATCCGGGGAAAGATGGCAGACTTCATCCTTGGTCATCAGTTCCATCAATGGTTTTTACCTCCTTGCGCTGTTGCGGGAATCCTCCAACAAAATCCGGCGAATATCGGTTAACTTTTTCAAACGCTCCATCACGATCCGGTCCGCCGCTTCACAAGTGGGAATATTCTCATTTTTCGCCCGGTGGAAAATATCCAGGACCATGTCATAAATCGCTTCGGTTTTGGCAAGCACTCTCTCTTCATGGAAGCCTTCCAGCTCATCAGCCACTTGAATCAGCCCTCCGGCATTCACCAGATAATCGGGCGCATACCAAATGCTTCGTTTTTGAAGCAAAGCCCCATGCCTGTCTTCCACCAGTTGGTTGTTGGCGGATCCGACAATGGCCAGGCAACGAAACTCGTCAATGGTGTCATCATTGACCACGCCGCCTTTGGCGCAAGGCGAGAAAATATCGCAACTCTCCTTGTGAATCCGGTTCACATCCACCACTTGGACCTTGTCGCCATACTTTTCTTTCAGCTGTTCGCATCGCACCGAATCGATATCGGCAATTTTGCAGTAAGCCCCCGCTTCGACCAAAAGCTGCAACAAGCGCTCTCCCACCTTGCCGACTCCCTGGATGGCAACCACACGCCCTTTCAGCTGATCCGTCCCCCATAAAAACCGGGCGGTTGCCCGCATTCCATGAAACACCCCGAGCGCGGTGGGAATGGATGTGTCCCCGCTTCCGCCGTACGATTTCGGCAATCCGGCAAAAGATTTCGATTCCCTGGCGGCATGGACAAAATCTTCCGGGTTGGTTCCCATGTCGGTTCCGGTATAGAAACGGCCGTTTAACCCGCCCACAAAACGGCCGATCACGCGAAACAACTCCGGCGACTTATCTTTTTTCGGGTCTCCAATAATGACCATTTTTCCCCCGCCAAAGTCCACATCTGCCAGACTGCATTTATAGGTCATGCCTTTGGACAACCGCAAAACATCCTCCAGGGCTTCGTCCGTCGAAGCATACGGAATCATGCGGCATCCGCCCAAAGCCGGTCCCGCGGTTGTATTATGCAAGGCGATGATCGCTTTGAGACCGGTTTGCGGATGACGGCAAAAAATGACCTGCTCATGGCCATAGCGGTCCATCATTTCAAACACGTCGCGCATCTTCGCTTCCTCCAGCAAAGCTCCCCGCATTTGTTCATTGATTTTCATGCTTCCCATTCTTATCATCTCCACTTTGAACAAGTTGACTGACAAGCCTGAAAATCTCTCAATTCATCATATGCCCAAAACCGGAAGTGTGATCTTATTCCCCCCGAAACTCCGGTTTTCTTTTTTCCAAAAACGCCCGCATACCCTCGCTTTGGTCTTCTGAGGAAAAGAGCAGAAAAAAAGCATTTTGTTCCAAATTCAATCCGTGTTCCAAAGGAAGTTCCTGCGCCTTTAAAACCGCTTGTTTGGCCAGCCGGACTGCAACAGGCGGCTTTTCCGCAATCTCTTTTGCAAGGGACAGCGCCTCTTTTTCCAAATCCTCCGCGGGAACCACACGATTGATCAATCTCCACTGCAGGGCTTCTTCTGCCGAAATGCTTTTTCCGGTCAAAATCATTTCCATCGCTTTTTTTGTTCCGACTGCTTTGGTCAGGCGCTGGGTTCCCCCGGCTCCGGGGATCACTCCCAATAAAATTTCAGGTTGTCCAAATTGAGCCGTGTCGGAAGCAATGATCATATCACAGCACATCGCCAGTTCATTGCCCCCGCCCAAAGCATAACCGTTGACAGCCGCAATCAAAGGTTTGGAGATTTTGCGGATCCGTTCCCAATCCCGGAAAAATTGTTTCATCACAAAGTCGACCGGCTTGGTTTCAGACAACTCATTAATGTCGGCTCCCGCCGCGAAAGCCCTTTCACTCCCGGTCAAAACAATCACCCGGATCGCTTCGTCCCGGTCCAGCGCTTCCAATTCATCGGCCAGTTTTTTCATCAGGCCGGAGTTTAAGGCATTGAGTGACTTCGGGCGATTCAGCGTTATTTTTGCGATCGGCTCCATCCTGTCCAGCAACAGCATTTGCTGATCCATTGGAATATTCCCCCTTGTAAAGAAAGCGATTTCATTTTTCGAAAAATTATTTATTTATCATATGTTTTCATTTTACCAAACAAGCGATTGTTTGTCAGTCCGTCACGGTGAAGCGGTTGTGAGATAAAGAAGACATGCACCAAAAAAAGCGCCCTTACTCAGGCGCTCCTTTCATCATCACTTTGGATGTTTCCTCCACACATTTTTTGCAAATCATTTTTCCGCGATAGTAGATCACTTCTTCCAGACTCCCGCAAAAAATGCAGTTGGGCTCGTATTTTTTCAGCACAATATATTGATCATCCACAAACACTTCAACACCGTCGCTGGGATGAATATTCAAAAGATCCCTCAGGCCTTTTGGCAATACGATCCTTCCCAGATGATCCACTTTTCTTACGATCCCAGTCCCTTTCATCGAAATCGGCCCCTCTCATTTCTGTTGTAAGCTGGTGGGAGGTGTCAGCTTGCAACCCCAGTTCAACCGGTTTACTCATCCGTCACCATGTTGGACTCTTTTGGACCCGACGTATTTGAATCGGAAGAGGAGTCTGTTTTTTCATCTGCAGGTTTAGCCTTCTGATCCTGATCTTTTGATGGAGATTGGGAATCGGTTTGCTCCGGTTCCTCCTTGTTTGCAGGTTCCTCCTGATCGGTATTAGAAGCCGGATCACGGGTGGAACCCGAAGAAGAGTCATTGCTGGTTTTGTCTGTTTTTTTGGCGGGGGCATCGTCTTTGTGATCCGTTTTGGGTTGATTCTCATCTTTGATGATGCTTTCCCATTCTTCTTCCGATGGCGGCCGATTGAGAATATCGGATACCGGCTTGATGTCTTCAGCCAGTTGCGTTATCGGAATCTCTTCCATCTCTTTGACATCCAGGTTTTTCCCCTCTTTGTTTGCAATCATCCACACGGCATATTTCGCCGGGGACAAACCGGTTTCATCTGCTTTCTTCTTCACCGATTTCGGCATCGTCAGCGTATGAACAAGCAATTCCAGTTTCTCTTCTTTGCTTTCCTCGTCAATCATGGTTTCGATCTCTTGCAACGTTCTCACGCTTGTTTCTTCATCGTTGTAACCGGATAAAACAATTTGGTCTTTCGGATGCAAAAAACCTTGTTGTTTCGCTTCATCCAAAAAATGTTCCACAAATTCGTCCACTTGCTCGTTTTTGTAACTTTTACCGCCAAGCACTTTTAAAGCGGATTTGTTTAAGGGTTTGACCTCGGTGATATGTTTGTTTTTATCCATTCCAATCGCAATGCTGGGATTCACATCCAAATAAATATATCCTTCTGCATGGGCTTCCTTGGAAGGCGAAAATTGGGGAAGAACATAAAACATTCCGATCATCGCTGCCACGCCGGCACTGATCGCCGCGATCCAAGGCTTTCTCTTCCATGCGGAAGAACGATTCACAACCATGGGAAACTCCACTTCTTCTCCCACGGTCAGCTCCATGTTTGTTCTCGGCACACGAACAAACTCGCCATCCGGTGTCATCACAATCCAATGGCGCGGCCGAACTTCCATGATAACTCCTTTCCGCATTCATTCGCCCCCTTTCTTACCCTTACAGACCCAAATAGCTTCGCACAAGGGCTAAATCTTCCGTCATGACAATGGTAAGAGCCGTCAGGTATTTTCTGTGCCGATTCAAAGTTCGGCGATGCATTCCCAAATATGAGGCAATCTCTTTATCCAGCTTTTTTTGGTGCAGGAATTTGTGCAAAAGCTCCTTCTCAGACACCAGCTTTTTCGCCACGTGGAATAAATTTTCGCGTGTATCCCGGTGTTTCGGGCTTTTTTTGACCAATTCATCCAAAGTGATCCCTTGCTTGGCCAACGCTTTTTTAAAAATTTCGATCTCAAGGCGGCGCATTTTGCTCAGTTCTTCGTCCCGGTAACTTTCAAAGGCTTTGGCCACCACTTCCTGGTTTTGGATCTCTTCCTCATTTGGACCGGAAGTCAAAAGGGGCACCGTTTTCTGATGCTTTGCCTCCTGCCGGAAATAATCCACCAACCGCCGATGGATCACTTTGTACGCAAAGGACATGAATGTTGCCTGAAATCCTGAGCTGTAGCCACTGATCGCTTCATCCAAAGCTTTGTAAGCGATCATGTACTCGTCATCCTGCTTAGTGATCACCCTCCTGCAAACACGTGAAGCGATTCTGCGCACATGTGGTTCCAGTTCCCTAAGCAGATCGTCTCGTTTGTCTGGAGAGTGTGTTTCTTGCACCTGAAGCACACGTGTTTCTAAATCTGTTCCCCGGAACATGCAATACCGACACCTCTCCTATGTATTCATTCGCACGGCTTCTCTGTTTTTCTGTCCATTTTATGGATCAGTATCATTGTATCACGGATCATTCCCTCCATTATATAGACAAAAGCGATCATTTTATCAACAACAAAAAACAGAATGAACCAAAAACCGGTTCATTCTGTAATGCAAGCAAATTCGTATCGCTTAAATATATATATTTTATCATATTTATGAAAATCTTATTTTTCGTTTCCGGCCAACCGGCGAATCGCCTCAACGGTCTCTGTGTTTTCCAGCGAAGACAGATCACCGGTGTCTTCTCCCAAATAGGCGGCCCGGATCACGCGGCGCAAAATTTTTCCATTCCGGGTCTTGGGCAATTCGTCCACCACCCATACCCGCTTTGGTTTTAATGCTTTTCCCATTTTGCGGGCCACAAACCGGATCAGCTCCTCTTCCAACCCTTCGGTTGTCCCGCCTTTTAAGACGACAAAGCAGACGGCACTCTCCCCTTTTTCCGCATCCGGAATCCCGATGGTTGCCGCTTCCGCCACCAAGGGATGATTGACCAGAACCGATTCCATCTCTGCCGGCCCCAACCGTTTTCCAGCGATTTTCAGCGTGTCATCCGAACGTCCGGTGATAAACCAGTTGTTTTCCTCATCGATATACACCCAGTCCCCGTGCAACCATACATTCGGCCAGCGGCTCCAATAAGCTTGTTCATACCGCCGGTCATCCTGCCAGAAGCTTCGCGTCATGCCGACCCATGGCTGACGCAAAACCAGCTCCCCCACTTGCCCGCGGACCGGGCGGCCCGAATCATCAAACACTTCGGCATCCATTCCCAAAATGGGACCGGCAAACCCGCACGGAACAATGGGCTTGAAAAAATGATTGCCTAAAATGCCGCCGGAGATTTCAGTCCCGCCGGAATAATTGAAAATGGGCACTTTCTTTTTGCCGACTTGTTCAAACAGCCAATGCCACGGCTCCGGATTCCAAGGCTCCCCCGTGGAACCGAAAACGCGCAGGCTGCTTAAATCCCATTTTTCATGCCACTGGTCCCCGTGCTTCATCAACGCCCGGATCAAGGTCGGGGAGATTCCCAAGTGAGTGACCCCGTTTTTTTCGACCAACTGCCACAAACGGTCCGGTGCCGGGTAATCCGGCGTTCCCTCATAAACAATCATGGTGCTTCCCATCATCAAAGCACCGAACACCATCCAGGGGCCCATCATCCACCCCATGTCCGTCACCCAAAACAACACATCCCCCGGTCCCACATCAAACATGTATCCCGCATCAAAAGCCGCTTTCACCGGAAACCCCGCATGCACATGGACCGTTCCCTTCGGTTTGCCGGTGGTCCCGGAAGTATAAATGATCATCACGGGATCATCCGCCGCCGTGGGATGGGGTGACAGCGCTTTCAAATCTGTCCGCAACCGGTCCCAATCCACATCCCTGTCCCTTGCCGGGCACTCCCGGTTGGCCCGCCGCACCACAATCACTTTCTCGACAGATGGCGATTGATCCGCGGCCAGATCGGCTTCCTCTTTCATCCGGACCAATTTTCCCCGCCGGTAGAACCCGTCCGCCGTGATCAGCCATTTGGCCTCGCATCCTTGAATCCGGGTGGCCACCGCATCGGCGCCGTATCCGGAAAAACACGGGATGAAAATCGCACCAATCCTGGCGACCGCCAACATGGCAATCACATTTTCCGCAATCATGGGCAGGTATATGGCAACCCGGTCTCCCGGCTTCACACCCAGCTTTTGCAACCCTCCTGCAATCCGGTTCACTTCCAGCCATAAATCCCGGTACGAATATTTCCGGCACTCCCCGTTATCGCCTTCCCAGATCAACGCAATCCGGTGACGGGACGATGGATCATCGACAAACCGGTCCAAGCAATTTTCCGAAATATTGAGTTTCCCGCCAACAAACCAGCGGGTCCATAAAATGCCGTCACTCATGTCCATCACTTGACGATACGGAACCTGCCATCTCAACTGCATATCTTTGACCGCTTCATCCCAAAACCAGGCAATATTTTTCACACTGTCCCGGTAAAAAGCGTCATAATCCTGATAACCCAGCCGGTTCATCCATTGATAAAGACGGGTTTTTTTCATCTGTCCGGGGGTTGGAACCCAGGCCGGTTCATGACTCATCGCCCATATCACTCCTATCTCAAATAAAATGACTCATCATTATTTTAAATGTATTTAAAAGATTAAGCAAAATAGATATACGCATAAAAAAGGGCTTTCTGCTTTTAGCACAGAAAGCCCGCCCGGGTTCCGTCAAAAAATCAGATGAGCCATCAAGGCGATGATGGGCAACGTCAGCAACGTACGCTGCAGGAACAAAATCACCAGATCTTTAAAATCAACGGGGACTTTGGAACCCAACAACAGCCCGCCCACTTCGGACATGTAAATCAATTGGGTCACCGAGAGACAGGCAATGACAAACCGGGTCAATTCGCTTTCAATCGCTCCGCTTGCAATCACGGAAGGAAGAAACATGTCCGCAAAGCCGACCACAACCGTTTGGGCCGCTTCGTGTGCTTCCGGGATGTTCAACAAGGATAAAATCGGGACAAACGGCAATCCCAGCCATTTAAACAACGGGGTATATTCCGCGATAATCACTGCGGTGGTTCCAAAAGCCATCACAACCGGCAAGACGCCCAGCCACATATCGAAGATGTTTTTGGATCCGTTTTGAAAAACTTTTTTAAACTGCATGCTGCGCGCACGTTCCACGGCTTGGTGCAAACCCCATTGCCACACGGAAAAGCCTTCCGGAAACGTTTCATTCAGGTTCCCTTTCAACCCGTCATAATACGTATCCTCTTTCCGGGACAACGGAGGGATCCGCGGCAAAACAATCGCCGCCACCAACCCGGATAAGGAAATGGTTAAATAATAAGGCCCGAACAAATGTCCCAATCCGATCTGTTCCAAAACGACAATGGTAAAAGTGATGGACACCACGGAAAACGTCGTTCCGATAACGGCCGCCTCCCGCTTGGTATAAAAGCCGTCTTCATATTGCTTGTTGGTAAGCAAAACCCCGATCGTTCCATCCCCCAGCCAGGATGCCAGACAGTCAATGGAAGCCCGTCCGGGAAGTTTGAATAACGGACGCATCAACCGTGTCAACAACGTTCCGGTCATTTCCAGCAATCCAAAATCCATCAAAAAAGGCATGAAAAGTCCGGCAAAAATAAACACTGTAAACAATACGGGAATCAGGTCATACAGCAACAAACCGCCTGTATTTTCCGACCAAACCCAATCCGGTCCCCACTGAAACAGCGTCAGCACGGCCAATACCGCTCCCAAAGCACGGGTGACCGCCCAAAAAACCGACACGTGAAACAAACTTTTTAAAAAGGGGCGATCCATGATCCAAGTTGGTTTTATAAAAGATCCAATGAGCGTGAGCACTGCAGAAACCAAGATCAGGACCGTTGCCAAAGCCGGGAGGACATCCGCCAGCAACTCCTGCAACCATTTGGCCAGCATGGCAACAGGAATGGTCATTTCCCCCCCGATGGAGATCGGAATCATAAATAAGATAATACCGATGATAGATGGGATGATAAATTTCAAATAGCTCGTCACCGGGCGCGTCCCTTTCTGAACATTTTCCATATCGACTGGATCACCTCAATATTTGCGTATAGATAAAACATAGATACATAAATCTTATAATTATTTTATAAAAAAGAAAAGATATATTTTTCCGACCAATTTGATCCATATGAATTGTTTATACAGATAAAAAACAGATATAAATGGATAACAATATTATTTTTTCAATAACACAGTATAAATATACAAAAATACGATATAAATAATCAATAGGAAAATATAGCAAAAATAAGGTATAGTAGTATTAAACGACTTTCATCCAAAAGGGGACTATACAAGTATGATCAAGCGGACCATCAAAAAAGAAGTACTTGACAGCAAACATCTCGATGAAACAAAAGAAATACTGATTTTTCTTCCCGAAGAAGAGCCATCATCCGTCCGGGAATATCCGCTGGTCCTTCTTCATGACGGGCCTGATTACTTCAACTTGGGACGCGTGGTGACTCAGGCCACCCAAATGATTGCAAACGGGGAGCTCCAACCCTTTGCCATGGCAGCCATTCCGGTGGACAAAAAGAAACGGATCTCCCAATACTCCCCTGTTGGAAAACAACAATCCGGACATATCCAAATGGTGATGGAAGAACTCCTCCCTTTGCTCCGTGATAAATATCCCGTCTCCCGGGAAAAAGAAAAGTTGGCGATCGGCGGTTCATCACTGGGTGGAACGGTTTCGTTGCACATTGCCTTGCAACATCCGGAACAGGTGGTCAATGTCTTTGCCCAGTCGGGGGCCTTTTTGGAAGAAACCTGTGAAGAAATCCTGCAGCAAGACACGCTTTCCCATTTGCGCATCTATCAATCGGTCGGAACCTCTGAAACGAAAGTTCCCACCCATATGGGGGATCTGGACCTCTTGGCCCGCAACCGGGAAGTCCATCGTTATTTAAAGGAAAAAGAAGCCCGGGTGCAATATGCTGAAAAAGACGGAGATCACACCTGGGGGTTCTGGCAACGGGATCTCCCGGATGTCTTAAAAACCTTTTTTTCTTCCTGAATCATAAAAACAGCCATCCGTGTGCCTCACAGATGGCTGTTTTTTTATGGGATGCTTCCATTCATTTTCACTGTCTTGCTTCAAATACTGCTTCCGCAACTGCTCCCGCCCGAAGAGTCGCTGCCTGTGCCACTTCCCGGATCACTCCCCGAATTCGATCCTGTGTCACCGGCTCCGCCGCCTTCCCAAAGATACTCCGTGCCGGAGGATTCGGGATAATAGCCTGTTCGTTTTTTGGCGTAAACGACGGAACCATGATCGTCTTCCAATGATTTTTTACAGAGCTCATGGTATTTTTCGCCGAATGCATCGGCATGGTTTAACGAAAGGAAAATCGCGCCAAGAACCGGATCGCCCTCTTTGAACGGCCCGGAATCTTTTTTGAAATGGCGGCGGAATTCTTTGATGGAGGTTCCTTGATTCACCACATGCTTTTCGACTTCTTCCCGTTTTCGTTTCAAAAGCCGGATCATGTTTTCAATGACACGGGCTGCCGGTTCCAAATTTTTAACAGTGTGTGGATTAAAGTATTGATCCTTTAATTCCAGATCCGAGCAGCGCTTAAAGTCATCCAAAAGTGCTTTGGAAAGCGGTTGTTGAAAAAAAGCTCCCCATGTATGGCGGCTGTACGGGGTCGGGCGAAACAAAAGCAAATACACCAAATCAAAAAAACTTCTCTCGCTTTCACTCACCGTTTGCCCCGGCACATTGGGCTCATGATGCAAAGTCGTCCCCAGGAAACGGTTGGAAAATTCCTCGTATTCTCTGGTGAACATCAGCATTTCATGCCAAATCTCATCGACTTCATGGCTGTACATCGGCGCTTTTTTCAGGATGGCTGTCATGATTAAGTATCGTTTCCACTCAAAAAAGCGGTTTTCCCATTCGGTCAAACTGATTTTATATTCACGGATCACGCGTTCTTTAACCCGTTCCACATAACTTTCTTGAAGTGAATGTTCCAAATGTTGTACCAGTGCTTGAACGTCCTCCTCAAGTTCCTGCCGGGGCTGGACCCCGAGATTTTCAAGCACATAACTCTTTTTATGGTTTACTTTTTTCGCCGAGCGATACAAGACATTCACAATGATCGACGTGATGATAAACAAAGCCACCAAAAAAAAGGCGATCAATTCCATTCCTTCACCATCCTTTCACTTTTATTTTAATGAAAATAACCCCTGCCGCCTATGTACATATAAAAAAACTCCCCTATCTTTCACACAGGGGAGATTTTGTGAATTTAATCCACAAAACGGTCATAAGCATCCGTCAGGTTTTTGGCGATTTCCTCAAGCGGAACATTTTCAATGTCGTGGCGATGCACCATGTGCACCAGTTTCCCGTCTTTTAACAAGGCAAAAGATGGTGAAGACGGGGGCATTCCTTCAAAATATGAACGGGCCCGTTCCGTGGCTTCCCGGTCTTGTCCGGCAAAAACGGTATACAAGTGATCCGGAACTTTGTCATGTTTCAAAGAAAGCGCCACTGCCGGGCGGGCCAAACCGGCTGCACAACCGCAAACCGAGTTCACCGCCACCAAGGTGGTTCCTTTGGCTCCTTCCCCCTGCAGAGCTTCATCCACTTCTTCCGGAGTGCGGAGCTCTTTGAAACCGACACCGGTCAATTCATCACGCATATGTTGAACCATCTGCTGCATTTGCAGAATATAGAAGTTTTCACTCATTTCCAACCCTCCTCCCCACTATTCTATCCCAATCGGGAAACAGAGAAAAGAAACATTTACCGATTGTCCACTTTTTCGGGATACAGGTCATGCAGCGCCAAACGCTGTTCGGCGATTTTTTCCCACCGGGTTCCCGGTTTTCCATAGTTCACATAAGGATCGATGCTGATCCCGCCTCTGGGCAAAAATTTCCCCCATACTTCGATGTATTTGGGATCCAGCTTCTCAATCAAATCCTTCATGATCGTGACAATGCAGTTTTCGTGAAAATCGCCGTGATTGCGAAAACTGAACAGATACAACTTCAGCGATTTGCTTTCCACCAGTTTTTGATCCGGAACATAGCTGAGATAAATGGTCGCAAAGTCCGGTTGACCGGTAATCGGACATAAACTGGTGAACTCCGGGCAGTTGAACTTCACAAAATAATCCGTCCCCGGATGACGGTTGTCAAACGTCTCCAACAAACCGGGGTTGTATTCGAAATGGTAAGTGGTGTCATTCCCCAACGCTTTCAGGGACAATTCCTCTTTCGACTTGTCGCTCATGACTTTTCCTCCTGTTCATCCACACGTTCAAAACGGGCATAAGCTTCATTGGTCTCTTCAACCTCAACCCATTTGCACCGGGGTTGATTCGATTTTTGCCGGCACAAGCCTTCAATAATCCGGAAAAACACCTCCGCCACTTTCTCGGTGGACGGGGCCACTCCGGTTTGCTCGGGATCAAACTCCGGAAAATCATTTAAGTAGTGGTGGTCATACTTTTTCTCGATGGCATGTTTCACTTGCCGGAAATCGATCAACATATGCTTTTCGTCCAACTCAAACCCTTCCACACAAAAAGTGACCTTATAGTTATGTCCGTGAATTCTTTCACATTTCCCGGCCCCCGGAATGCTGTGGGCGCAGGAAATCCAAAAGTGTTTCACCATCGTGTATTTGCCGCGCATGTTTATCACCTTAATTGTTCAGGGATTTTTTTATAAGCAATGGGATCCGTCGCGTTATTCTCTTTAAAACCTTTCAAGCGGAGCAGGCAGCTGTCGCATTCCCCGCACGCTTCCTCTCCCCCCAGATAACAGGAAGTGGTCAGTTCATAAGGAACGTTCAGCTCAAGCCCTCTTTTGATGGTTTCCGCTTTACTCAAATGAATCAGCGGCGTCCTGATCTCCATTTTTTCGGAAACACCCATTTTGGTCGCCAAATTGACCGTTTCACTGAAAGAACGGATAAATTCGGGGCGGCAGTCGGGATAACCGCTGTAATCCACCGCACTCACCCCGGTATAAATCCGTCTGGCCCCGATCACTTCCGCATAAGCCGATGCCAGTGACAGGAAAATTAAATTGCGGGCAGGAACATACGTATCCGGGATGTCTTCTTCCACTCCCCCGGTCCGGACTTCCATTGTCTGATCCGTCAGGGCACTGCCGCCAATCTCGCCGAGGAAAGAAACGTTTACAATTTTATGCCGGTGGCCCACCCCGTAGTGTTTGGCGATTTTTTTGGCTTGCTCCACTTCCCTGTCATGGCGCTGGTTGTAATAAAAGGTGATCGGATACAGTGCATAACCTTCTTCGCGGGCAATGCCCATGCACGTCGTGCTGTCCAATCCGCCGCTCAACACAATCACCGCTTTTTCTTCCACCCGTTTTCCCTCCTGTCATACCCCGCGCAAGTCGGGATCCCAAATCATTTTGTGCATTTGCAGACTCAATTTCACCTGTGTCAATTGATGCTTCAAGATCAAATCCACCAGTTTTGCCGGTTCCATTGATTCCCACACCGGACTGAACAAGGGAATCCCTTTTTTCATCTTGGTCTGGACGACTTCTTTGGCCACCTTGAAGTCCTCTTCCCCGGCAATCACAAATTTGACCTCGTCGTCATCGTTCAAACAGTCGAAATTCTCATCGATCATCCGCTTGTTTTCGCCGCTTCCCGGCAATTTATAATCCAAAATGAACCGGACTTTTTGTCTTGCCGCTTCATGGTTTTGCCTTAACTCAGCAAACGGCTTCAAATGGATCGCGCCGTTGGTTTCAATGTGAATGTCCTCGATATGGTCAATCTCAGCCAATGCTTCAATCAACCGTTCGGATTTATATCCATGCATCAACGGCTCACCGCCCGTCAGGCAAATGAACCGGTGCGGAAACTTTTTCACTTCCTTTACGATTTCGGAAACCCGTGCAAAATATTCCGGTTTGGAAGGGGCGTAGCTGTAAGGTGTATCACACCAGGTACACCGTAAGTTGCAATTAAACAACCGTACAAACGTGGTGGGAAATCCGGCACGGGTCCCTTCCCCTTCAACGGTTTGAAAAATTTCCACCATCGGAAGTTTGGGATCTTTTATGGATCCGGAATCTTGTTGCAAAGGGGCACCTTCTCTCCTGCAAAAAATATAGACATCACAAAAATTATATTCTACTTTGTCATGCTATCAAAAGCAAACGTTTTCGGGCAAGCGATGCTTTGGTCATCTTTCTGCAACACTCCACTCCACATTGGCTTTTTCCAGACATTCTTTCCAATGATCCGGCAAACGGTCCGTCACCAAAAGATCAATATCTTCCAAACGGCAGACTTGATAAAAAAACTGCTTTCCAAATTTTGTGTGGTCAGCCAGCACAATCACTTGTTCCGAACAGGCAATCATCTGTTTGACAACCTGGCCTTCCTCTTCATCCTTGACAAAAATCCCGTCCTTGGTGATTCCCCCGCCGCCCATCAAACACTTGTTCACCCGGAACTCCTGCAAATGGCGGATGGTCGCGGCTCCATGAATGTACCGGGAATGCGGGTCAAAAACCCCTCCCAACACATGCAGTTTGACCCCCTCTTTGCCGGACAGGATATCCGCAATGTCGATGGAATTGGTTACAACCACGACATTTTGCGCTTCAAGGGCTTGCGCGGCATATTGCACCGTTGTGGACGTATCCATCAAAATATGGTCGCGGGGGTGGATGTTTGCCGCGGCCAGCCGTCCGATCTTTGCTTTGGCTTCGCTTTTCTGTCCCACACGTTTCTTATAACTGTCGACTTCTTTTTCAAGAACCGGCAAAATGGCTCCGCCCCGTGTGCGGATGATGGAATTTTGTTCACTCAATTTCACCAAATCCCTGCGGGCGGTGTCACGGGAAACCCGAAACATCTCGCAAATCTCTTGAACGCTGATCCGGTGATGTTTTTTTAGATGGCGCAAAATCATCATCATTCTTTCTTCCTGATACACCCCTCGTCCCTCCTTTCCGTCCGGCGTTAAGCGATCATAAGCAATTATAAGACATAATACTCGACATCCGCGCCAGTATTGCTTATAATTACTTAAAAAGAAGCTCACAGGATCAGCGGGAATGGAGCGTGACCTTCAGCGGGCGTGATCTTTCCCGTTCTCTACATTTTGTCAGCCCGAGAAACCTCGGGCCTTTTTTGTTCAATCTCCTATCATTTTCCCCATTTTTCCTGCCGCTTCCATCATATACGGGACAAATTGCTCCATCTTGTCCACATTCATCCGGGAAACCGGACCGGACACGGCCAGCGCCGCCACCAATTTTTCCCGGCGGGAAAAGATCGGGACCGCCACTGCGGCTGTTCCGGCTTCCCTTTCTTCGATGCTCACCGCGTAACCGTCTTTCCGGATCTGTTTCAGTTGGTTCAGGTATTCAGACTTTTCCACATGGTCCGGCCATTCGGATTCGGCCAGCACTTTTTGCAACAGCGCCGGCTCCGCAAATGCGACCAGAACTTTACTGGAAGCTCCGACGGTAAGCGGCATCCGGACCCCGACCGGGGCCACCCGGCGAATTGCCTGATTGCTCTCGACAGCCTGAATGCGGATCCGCTCGATGCCGTCATAAACATACAAACTGACGGTCTCATCCAATTCATCCCGCAGCCGCTCCATTTCCGGCAAGAAAAGCACGGCGGGATCCTTGGACCGGTTTAAATGGGCGGAAAGCTCCCAAATCCGGAAACCCAGCTGATATTTTTCGGTATCCGGGTCTCTCTTCACAAATCCTTTGCTCTCCAAGGTGGCAAGCAAACGAAACACCGTGCTTTTGTTCAGCCCCGTGCGTTCGGCGATTTCTGTCATCCCCAGCCTGGTTTCATCCACAAAACACAACAAAATATCCAGTGCACGCTCAGCTGCTCGGACTGTCGATTTTTTTTCTCCACTCAAAATCAAGTCTCTCCCCCGTGTTTCACTCTGTGAAACTCATTTTTCAAATATTATACTCCTCTCTTTTCCATTAGAAAACGGAAATTTTGACAGAAAACAAAGAGATCGGTCTTTTCATGCGTCGTTCCAAAAGAATAAGACGTCTGACTTGTCCGTTTTTTTGCATTTTTTATAAAGAGTCTATACAAGTTTAAAAAAACATTGTATAATGAAGACGAATTTAGAACTTAGTTTCATCTGATGAAACAAGACGTCTCCCTCAGCGTGCCTTATTCCTTGCACTTTTCCCGCTTTTCATTCAGCCACCGCTGATGTGAAAGCTTTTTCATCTTTCTTCAAAGGAGGTTTTCCCATGGCAAAAGACTTATACAATGTGCGCTCCACGTTAAAAGTGGGCAACAAAGAATATGTTTACTATCGTCTGGACAGCTTGGAAGAACAAGGGATCGGAGAAATCTCCCGGTTGCCTTTCTCCATCAAAGTGTTGCTGGAAGCTGCCCTTCGCCAATATGACGGGAAATCGGTCACCCAGGAACATATTGAGCAGTTGGCTTCCTGGACCCAAAACAAGGATAAAAAGGAAATCGGATTTAAACCGGCCCGCATCGTTTTGCAGGACTTTACCGGTGTGCCGGCAGTCGTGGACTTGGCGGCATTGCGCTCTGCCATGAGCCGGGTGGGCGGCGATCCAAAACGGATTAACCCGCTGATTCCGGTTGACCTGGTGATCGACCATTCGGTGATGGTGGATCGTGCCGGAACTGAAGATGCACTGCAATACAACATGGATCTGGAATTCAAACGGAATGAAGAACGCTACCGCCTGCTTCGCTGGGCTGCTGAATCCCTTGACAATTTCCAAGCGGTTCCGCCCGCAACCGGAATTGTCCACCAGGTGAACTTGGAATACCTGGCCCGTGTCGCACAAACCCGTGAAGAAAACGGGGAAACAGTGGTATTCCCGGATTCCCTCGTCGGAACCGACTCCCACACCACCATGATTAACGGACTCGGCGTCGTCGGTTGGGGCGTTGGCGGAATCGAAGCGGAAGCCTGCATGTTGGGGCAACCATTGTACTTCATCACCCCGGATGTCATCGGATTCAAATTGACGGGGCAACTTCCGGAAGGGGCAACCGCTACCGACCTCGCGCTTACGGTCACAGAAATGCTCAGGAAGAAAGGCGTCGTCGGCAAATTTGTCGAGTTCTACGGTCCCGGCTTATCCAACCTGAACCTTGCTGACCGGGCCACAGTGGCAAACATGGCGCCGGAATACGGTGCAACAGTCGGTTTCTTCCCGGTTGACGAAGAATCCTTGAACTACCTCCGCACTACCGGACGGGACGAAAACCTGATTCAACTGGTCAAAGCTTACTATCAGGCACAAGGCTTGTTCCGGACCGATGACACTCCGGATCCGGTATTCACGGACACCATTGAACTGGATCTCAGCACGGTGGTTCCAAGCCTGTCCGGACCGAGACGCCCGCAAGACCGCATTGAACTGAACAAAATGAAAGAAGCTTGGAACGAAACCTTGCGCAAGCCGATTGATGAAAGCGGCTTTGGTCTGACGGAAGAAGAAATCAGCAAATCCGTGCAAGTCACCCGCCAAAATGACCGTTTTGACCTGAAACACGGTTCCGTGGTGATTGCCGCCATCACCAGCTGTACCAACACGTCCAACCCGTCCGTCATGGTGGGAGCCGGTTTGGTGGCGAAAAAAGCCGTCGAAAAAGGTTTAAGTGTACCGGCTTATGTCAAAAGCAGTTTGACACCCGGTTCCAAAGTGGTCACCGAATACCTGGCCCAGGCCAATCTGCTGGAACCGCTCGCCAAACTCGGCTTTACCGTTGCCGGTTACGGATGTGCCACCTGTATCGGAAACAGCGGGCCCCTCGCAGACGATGTAAGCAAAGCCATTGAAGAAAACGATTTGACAGTGGCTTCCGTTCTGTCCGGAAACCGGAACTTTGAAGGACGCATCCATCCGCTGGTAAAAGCCAATTATCTGGCTTCTCCGCCGCTGGTTGTTGCTTATGCGCTTGCCGGAACCGTCAATATTGACTTTGAAACCGAACCGATCGGTCACGGCAAAGACGGCCAACCCGTCTATCTCAAAGATATCTGGCCGACTTCCCAAGAAATCAGCCGGGTCATGAGCGAAGCCATCAGCGCGGAACAATTCCGCAAACAATACAGCCGGGTGTTTGACGCCAACGAGCGCTGGAATCAATTGCCAACTCCCAAAGGCGTTCTCTACGATTGGGACGAAAACTCCACCTACATTCAAGAACCGCCGTTCTTCGTGGATATGTCGGTGGAAGCGGAAGAAATCGCTCCGATTCAAGACGCCCGTGTTCTCGCTCTGTTGGGAGATTCCGTCACCACGGACCATATTTCGCCGGCCGGAAGCATCGCCCCCAACAGCCCGGCAGGGAAATATCTCCAAGAACATGGCGTCAAAGTAAAAGACTTCAACTCATATGGTTCCAGACGCGGGAACGACCGGGTCATGACACGCGGAACCTTTGCAAACATCCGGATCCGGAACCAAATGGTGCCCGGTTCTGAAGGCGGAGTGACCGAACATGTTCCGAGCGGGCAAGTCATGTCCATTTATGATGCGGCCATGAAATACAAAGAAGAAAACACGCCACTCGTCGTGATTGCCGGAAAAGAATACGGCACGGGAAGCTCTCGTGACTGGGCGGCCAAAGGAACCAACCTGCTCGGGGTAAAAGCTGTCATCGCCGAAAGCTTTGAACGGATTCACCGCAGCAATCTGGTCGGCATGGGCGTATTGCCGCTTCAATTCAAAGAAGGGCAAAGCTGGAAAACATTGAACCTGACCGGAAAAGAAACCATTGACATCCTCGGCTTGAATGATGACATCCAACCGGGGCAATGCCTGACGGTTCGCGCCACCAAACCGGACGGCGAGACCACGGAATTTGAAGTCACCGTCCGCCTCGACAGCGTTGTGGATGTGGAATACTATAAAAACGGCGGCATCCTGCAAACGGTTCTGCGCCAAATCTTAAAAGACAACCAATAAGCTGAATAACCCGAAACAAAAAACCTCCCGGGACTTTCCCGGGGGGATTTTTTTGGGGACAAACGGCGGGGAGATCCAACGACAGGCTCAATCTTTGGCTTCCATCCACATTCCTTTGACAATGGCCGATTTGATGATCCAGCGGTCTTGATCCCGGATGCAAGGAAAGCGAATATCCTGCTCGCGATGGTACAAATAAAGGTGGCGGTCGGTCTCCAAGATCACCTGGCTCTCCCGGATCATCCGGTCAATTTCATGTCCGGAGATTTTTCGGTTCAAGCGTTCTTCCAGCCGCTTCCGCAAATGATAGGAAAAATGGTAAGAACGCGTTTCAAAGATGTTCCCTCCCTTGGCTTAATTCTTTCAAAAAATGGTAAACCAAGTCCCTTTGAAACTGCGGAAGCGTTCTCATCATTGCCTTTGTAAATTGATATACCCCCATTTCCCGGACCATGTCCTTGATAATGGTTTTGGACTCTTCCGACACAACGCCGAATTCTTTGGAAAGGTCTTGAATGATTTGATCCACTTCGTCTTGCGGAACCTCTTTTTTGGGGAGTTCATTTTTGACATTTTCCAATAATCGAAAAGGATTGTCTCTTTTATCCATATACATCAAACTGAACTCTACTTTATGGTCTTCCTTCACTTGCCGCACCTCGGCATCCATCACCTGGTTGACTTCCACGGTCACCCCGTCGGGAATTTGGGATATATGGATCAGTCCCGAAGCCATATGTTCATCCTTGGTCACGACAAAGGCGCCGTAATCCATGATCCGGGTGATGCGAACCTTGACTATATCACCAACCGCATAAGGCAGCGGAGCTTTCCTGTCGCTATGTAGGAACTTGTCGATCCGTTCATCAATGCTCATTTCCGCTCTCCTCCCCCTCAGAAACGATTTTCATTCCATTATAAATACAGATACGAAAAAAGGGCAAAGTGATTTCATTGTCCACGCTCTTCACACCCTCGCCCTCGTTTCATTTATACAATATATTCTCTCTCTTCGCTGAACGTCATTAAAATTAAAAGTGATGTTCTTTTCTAAGATAAGAAAAAGCTTGCATCGCTTCGTACCAAGCCTGTACCGTTCCCTCCGTGACACCGGATGTCAAAATCTTTCGACTCCCCAGGCGCCTGCAAGCTCCCGATTCCAACAACATCAAATCATTTGCGCATTCTGCCAAGTCCATGTCTGTGGTGGTCGCAAACAAGGTAATTTGTCCTCTTTTGCGTTTTTTCAATTCGTGCATCAACAAATAACGTCCCCATGGATCCAATCCTTCCGTCGGCTCATCCATGATCCAGATCGGGGCGGGCACAATCAGGCTGCGGGCCAACAAAAACCTTTTCAAAACCGCTCCGGAAAGTTCGTACAGAGGCACTTTCCGATAACCGGCCAATCCCCATTTTGCAATGATTTCCGCAATTTTTTTCCTGGGATTTGGAACGCGCATCAACTGCGCATGCATGAAGAGTGAAGACTCGATGGTGGTATCCTGGTTCAACCGTTGGACATGCGGGGTATAGTGAATCAGTGATTTGAGAAAGGAAAGGTCTGAAAGGCCGGAATGCAACATTTTCCCTTTCGACCAGACAGGCGGTTCTTTTTTATGGGAGAAAAAAACAATCCTGCCGTCATCCGGAACCATTTTCAGGGCGGTCAGCTTCAACAACGTTGTTTTTCCCGAACCCGCAGGGCCCAACAAGGCCGTCACCCCTTCCCGGACGGAAGCGGAAAAATCTATGAGCCCCGTCATCCTCATACGTGAAACCTGCGCCTTTTGACCAAAAACTTTCCGCACGTGATGCCACTCTATTCTCAATTTTCATGCACCCTTTCTCCAACCTCTCACAGGTACAAAAAACAAAGATCTTTTCCAAGGATTTTCACATTCAACCAAAAATGGAAGATATCCCCTGATTCAGGGTTTGTTTAATTTAAGTATAACGGACAAAAAATATCCTGTCTAAAATGAGGATTGTGAATATATTGCAAAATCGTGACAAAAAACCTTCAAAAATAACAGATTCCAACCGAATGGGGATCCCGTTTGTTTTTCTTCTTCTTTTATATAAATTTATTCTTTGGCGATTGACCTCCCGTGAAATCTGTGATAGCTTGAAAGGGACAGCAACTAAATAGGGTCAAAAAACGGGAGCTTGGAGTCAGCCAGGCTGAGAGGGCGGAGAATTCTGCCGCCGACCGTGTACCTGATCTGGGTAATGCCAGCGTAGGGAAGATGACGGGACTCGTGTCCCCTCATCGTTTTGATCACTTCCCCGATCCATACGCATCAGGTGTATGGTTTTTTTGTGTCGTATTCGCCCTTCGTCCGTTTTGGCCACTGGTTGCAATCACCAAAGGAGGGCAATATTGATGGAACGTTATTTCTATCCGAACAGCAAAAAAGTTTATGTCAAAGGGTCCAGACCCGATCTCCTCGTTCCCATGCGGGAAATTTCCCTTTCCCCCACCACCGACTGGCGCGGAACCCGTGCCAATGAACCTCTCCGCATCTATGACACAAGCGGGCCTTACACCGATCCGGAAGCATCCATTGATTTGAGACGAGGATTGCCAAAATTGCGAAGAAACTGGATTTTGGAACGGGGCGACGTGGAAGAAACCAAAGGCCGCCCGGTCCAGCCCGTCGACAATGGATACCGCTCGGAGGAAAAGGCAAAAACGCTTGAATCATTTCCTCATCCCAACAAACACCCGTTAAAAGCAAGACCCGGAAAAATCGTCACCCAGATGCATTATGCCAAAAAGGGAATCATCACGCCGGAAATGGAGTTTGTCGCCATTCGCGAACAGTTGGATCCCGAATTCGTGCGGCAAGAAGTCGCCAGCGGCCGGGCCATCATCCCCGCCAATATCAATCATCCGGAATCCGAACCGATGATCATCGGCAAAAACTTCCATGTCAAAATCAATGCCAACATCGGAAATTCCGCGGTTTCCTCTTCCATTGAGGAAGAAGTTGAAAAAATGACCTGGGCCACCTTATGGGGAGCCGATACCATCATGGATTTATCGACCGGAAAAAACATTCACAACACCCGGGAATGGATCATCCGCAATTCACCGGTTCCGGTTGGAACTGTTCCCATTTACCAGGCACTCGAAAAGGTCAACGGGGTTCCGGAAGACTTGACATGGGAAATTTACCGCGACACCTTGATCGAACAAGCCGAACAAGGGGTGGATTACTTTACCATCCATGCCGGCGTGCGGCTCCATTACATCCCGCTCACGGCCGAACGCACCACCGGAATTGTCTCGCGCGGCGGTTCGATCATGGCCGCATGGTGTCTGGCCCATCATGAGGAAAACTTTTTATACACACACTTCCGCGAGATCTGCGAAATTCTGCAAGCTTATGACATTTGCGTTTCTCTCGGTGACGGCTTGCGTCCGGGATCGATTGCCGATGCCAACGACAAAGCCCAATTCGCCGAACTGGAAACGCTGGCGGAACTGACCCAAATTGCATGGGAACACGATGTGCAGGTGATGATCGAAGGACCGGGACATATCCCCATGCATAAAATTAAAGAAAACGTGGATATTCAGCAAAAACTGTGTCAAGAAGCTCCTTTTTACACCCTGGGGCCGCTGACCACGGATATCGCCCCCGGCTATGACCACATCACGTCTGCCATCGGTGCGGCGATGATCGGCTGGTATGGCACCGCCATGCTTTGCTATGTGACTCCGAAAGAACATCTGGGGCTCCCCAACAAACAAGACGTAAAAGAAGGGGTCATCGCATATAAAATCGCCGCCCATGCCGCCGATCTGGCCAAAGGGCATCCGGGAGCGCAAAAACGGGATGATGCGTTGTCCAAAGCACGGTTTGAATTCCGGTGGGTGGATCAGTTCAATTTGTCCCTGGATCCGGTCCGGGCAAGAGAATTCCATGATGAAACCTTACCGGCCGAGCCGGCAAAAACCGCCCACTTCTGCTCGATGTGCGGCCCCAAATTTTGCAGTATGAAAATCACGCAAGATATCCGGGAATATGCGGACAAACAAGGATTGACCCTGGAAGAGGCCGCCAAAAAAGGGATGAAAGAAAAAGCCCGGGAATTTAAGAAAAAAGGCTCTTCCCTCTATCAATAATTCCGGTCAAGGGAAAAAAGACCCACCGGTTCATACATCGGCTGCCGCCCCAACTTCGTCTCATAGCACGCAATTTGCCGGACCCGCCATTCGATGTTTTGGAAGATGGAACTCATCCCGGGCGTCAGTGTAAAGTTTGGCTGCCGGCATTTGCGGGCAATCGTGACATGGGGGCGGTATGCCCGTTTTTCAGCCGGAAAGCCGAGCGGTTCCATCGTCCGGACCACTTGTTTTTGCAAGCGGTACAAAGCGTCAAGATCTCCCGAAACACCGGCCCACAAAATGCGCGGCTGATGTTCCCTGCCAAACGTCCCGAGACCGGACAGTTTTAAAGAAAACGGTTCCGTTCCTTGGGCACAACGGGGCAAGGCGCTTAAAATTTGTTCTTTTTTCTCCGGGTTGACATCGCCCAAAAATTGAAGCGTAATATGGTAATCCTCTTCAAAGACCCAGCGGGAAAAATCGCATTGTCGCTTCAACATGTCACTTCCCCGGGCCAAATGCCGTTTCACTTCCGGCGGTAATTTCACGGCGATAAACAAACGGGATTCGTGTGCCATCCCCGATTCGACCTCCATTCCATGCTGAAAAGGCTCAGCGGTCATCGCCGAGCCTTTTTTGCATATGGATTTATTGGTTCAATGCTTTTTTGGCGGCAAGAATCGGCGCTTCATAATCCGGATGATTGGTGGATTCCGGTACGTATTCCACATAGACGATCTGATCATTTTGATCCACCACAAACACGGCCCGGGCCAACAAACGCATTTCTTTAATGGCGACACCGTAAGCCGTTCCAAACGACAAATCGCGGTGATCGGAAAGAGTTTGCACATTTTCCACACCGGCCGCCCCGCACCAGCGTTTTTGGGCGAAAGGCAGGTCCACACTGACGGTCAGTACTTTCACCCCGTCAATGCCGCCCGCTTCTTCGTTGAAACGGCGGGTTTGCGCATCACAAACTCCTGTATCCAGAGACGGAACCACACTGATAATCCGGACAAACCCTTTGCTGTCCGCAAGTGTGACTTCGGACAAATCATTTGCCAACACTTTAAAATCCGGGGCTTGGTCCCCGACTTTCAACTCCGGGCCAAGCAAAGTGACCGGGTTTCCTTTAAATGTTACAGCACCTTTTCGTTCGATGGCCATGAGCATTTCCTCCTTTAAAAAGTCATCTTCTTTATCTTAACACTGTTTGAAAACAAAAAAAATAAACATCCCCCTTCACAAATGGAAGGGGCTCTGTTTCTCTGTCGAAAAGGCCCGTTTTTTTCAAAAATCGGGGTTTTTATTCTTCTGATGAACCCGACTTCCGGCTCAACACCCCGGAAAGGAAGGAAAGCATAGTGTGGGTTGCCGTTTTGACCGACACCGATCCCACATCCCGCATGGGATCCAGGCAAACAATATCCAATGCCTTGACTTTCGGTTCTTCCCCCAGCCGGAACATGGCCTCAAACAATTCCCGCGAATACAAACCGCCGGGATGGGATCCGGGGGAACCCGGCAGAAATGAAAGATCAAGCACATCCATATCCACGGTCACATAGATGGAATCCACCAATTCAGTCAATTTGGACAGAGCTTCTTCAAAGACCGCAGGAAATCCTTTTTTCCAGATTTGATGCATGGTATAAAAAGTGATTCCTTTTTCTTCTGCATATTGGCGGTAGATCCGGGAATTAGCAAAGCCGTGGATGCCGATTTGGACAATCTCTTTTCCTTCCAGTGTGCCGGATTCCAACAATCCGCGAACCGGCGTCCCGTTGCTCGGACCTCCGCTTTCCAAGCTCCGCACGTCAAAATGCGTGTCAAACTGGAGCAGACCGGTCTTGCCGGGCGGACGGGCTTTTTTCCATGCCTTGACCGACGGGCACGTGATGGAATGGTCCCCTCCGATGATCACCGGCAAAAAGAAGTCCTGTTTCTGTGTCTTTTCATAAACTTCTTCCATTCCTTTTTCAATGTAATGATGGCAAAGCGGGATATCCGTCACATGCATGCGGACATCGCCCAGATCCCGCACATTCAAGCGGGTTAAATCGGCATCATGATCCACATCATAGGTGGAAAAGCTTTTCCAGCTTTGCCGGACGGCCCACGGCGTTTCACTCGCTCCCGAAGCGCTGATGGAAGAACGGGACAAAGGGACTCCGATGACTCCGACATCCATGGTTTCTTTCCCGTTCCACGGCCGGATCCACTCACTCACTTTCGGATCATTGGGATCAGCCGTCTGAACACGGTGGACAAAGGGGGGCGGATTCAAATAACGAAAGTTCATCCTTCCTTCCTCCCTAAACAACCCATTTTCCTTTTTTCATCACTCGTTCCACGTCATTGGATCCGTAATGATACGTCAAATGCAGATAGTTGGGCACATCGAATACAACCAAATCCGCTTGCTTGCCGGGCTCCAGACTTCCGATCCGGTCCGCCCGGCCGATGGCATGAGCGGCATTGACGGTCACCGCTGTAATCACCTCTGCCGGGGTCATCTTCATGTGAAAACAAGCCAGATTCATCATCAAAAGCAAGGATTCGGTCGGGGAAGAGCCCGGATTGCAATCCGTCGACAAGGCCACCGGCACCCCGGCATCAATCATCTTTCGCCCGTCGGCAAAGGGGGCCATCAGGAAAAAGGCCGTTCCCGGAAGCAAGACCGCCACCACTTTCGCTTTGGCGAGTGCGCGGATTCCTTCATCGGACGCTTTCAGCAAATGGTCCGCGGAAATGGCACCGATGCGGGCAGCGAGTTCCGCCCCACCCGTCGGTTCGATTTCGTCCGCATGAATCTTCGGGATCAGGCCGGCCGCTTTGGCCGCCCGGAGGATCATTTCAGACTGTCCGACGGTAAACACGCCTCTTTCGCAAAAAACATCGCAAAATTCAGCCAAATGCTCCGAAACCACCCGCGGTATCATCTCGTCCGTGATGAGCCTGACATACGCATCCGGTTGTTGTTGGTACTCCTTCGGGATCGCATGCGCCCCCATAAAAGTGGATACGATCTCCACCGGATGCTCCTCATTCAATCGTTTGGCCACTCTGAGCTGTTTCAGTTCATGTTCCAGGGACAGCCCGTATCCGCTTTTCGCTTCAACGGTGGTCACCCCGTTCTTTAAAAACCGGTCCAGCCTCGCTTTGGCTTGCTCCGCCAATTCATCGGCACTCGCTGCCCGTGTTCTTTGGGTGGTTGACAAAATTCCGCCGCCGGCCTCCAAGATCTCCAAATAGGTTTTCCCGTTTAAGCGCATGTTCAGCTCATCTTCACGGGAACCGGCATACACCAAATGGGTGTGCGGATCAATGAGCCCCGGCATGATGACTTTTCCCGTCGCATCCCAATGGTTCACCTTTTCCCATGAACCCCATCGTTTCCGCGCTTCACTCTCCACTTCGTTGCGGGTCCCGACGGCAATGATCGTGTCTTTTTCAACAGCCACCGCCCCATCTTCGATGATGCCCAGATCATTCATTGCTTTCCCGGTTTTCGGGTGTTTGCCGGCCCCTTGCAACGTAAGCAATTGGTTTGCTCCGGTAATCAGCCACTTCTCCATTTCCCTCACTCCATCATCGGAATCTGAATCCCGTGCTTTTTCGCCGTTTCGACCGCCTTTTCATATCCGGCGTCCACATGGCGCACGATCCCCGTGCCCGGATCGGAGGTCAACACCCTTTCCAGGCGCCTCGCCGCCTCTTTGCTGCCGTCTGCCACCACCACCATGCCCGCGTGGATCGAATAACCCATCCCGACACCGCCACCATGATGGATGGACACCCAGCTTGCCCCGTTGACCGCATTGATCAATGCATTCAACAGCGGCCAATCTGCAATCGCATCACTGCCATCTTTCATTGCTTCGGTTTCACGATTGGGAGAGGCCACCGAACCGCAGTCCAAATGATCCCGTCCGATGACAACCGGCGCCTTCAGTTCGCCCGATGCCACCATTTCATTGATGATTCGTCCGAATCGCACTCTTTCGCCGTAACCCAGCCAACAAATACGGGCCGGCAAGCCTTGAAATTGCACCTTCTTGCGGGCCAAATCGATCCAGCGCACCAAAGAGGGCTGGTCTTTAAATTCCCGTTTGATCACTTCATCCGTTTTATAAATGTCTTCCGGATCGCCGGACAAGGCCACCCAGCGAAACGGACCTTTTCCTTCACAAAACAGCGGCCGGATAAAAGCCGGGATGAATCCGGGGATGGAAAACGCTTCTTTCACTCCTTCATCAAAAGCGGCCTGCCGGATGTTGTTTCCGTAATCAAAGGCAACCGCCCCCCGTTCTTTCATCGCCAACATCGCCTTGACGTGTCCGGCGATACTTGCCTTGGCTTTTCGGATATATTGCTTCGGATCGGTCTTGCGAAGCCGCTCGCATTCTTCCAAAGTCATCCCGGCAGGGTAATAACCGTTCAACGGATCATGAGCCGAGGTTTGGTCGGTCACCAAATCCGGAATAAACCCCCGTTTCACCATTTCAGGGAGACATTCGGCGGCATTTCCCACGAGTCCGATGGACAAGGGTTTGCCTTTTTGTTTGGCCGCTTCCGCCATGCGGATCGCTTCATCCAGACTGTCCGTTTCCCTGTCCAGATAACCCGTTTGGATTCTTCGCCGGATGCGGGAAGGATCGCATTCGACCGCAATGATCACCCCTTCGTTCATGGTGACGGCAAGCGGTTGCGCGCCTCCCATTCCGCCCAACCCGGCAGTGACCGTGACCGTGCCTTTCAAACTGCCTCCGAAGTGTTTCCTTGCGGCTTCGGCAAACGTTTCATACGTCCCTTGCAAAATCCCCTGGGTCCCGATGTAAATCCAGCTTCCTGCCGTCATTTGCCCGTACATGATCAAGCCTTTTTGTTCCAGGTCACGAAAGGTCTCCCAATCAGCCCAAGCCGGAACCAGATTGGAATTGGCCAGCAAGACCCGCGGCGCATCCGGATGCGACTTGAAAACCGCCACCGGCTTTCCGGATTGAATCAGTAACGTTTCGTCATTTTCCAACGCTTTCAGCGAGCGCAGGATCGCATTAAAACATTCCCAATTCCGGGCGGCTTTTCCCATTCCCCCGTACACCACCAGCTCTTCGGGACGCTCCGCCACCTCCGGATCCAAATTATTCATCAACATCCGGTAAGCGGCTTCTTGAACCCACCCCTTGGTTCTTAAATCCGTTCCCCGCGGAGCGCGGATCTCTTGCCTCTTTCCATTCACCACAGATGGCTCCTTTCGGAATTTTCCTTGTAAACGCAATATTATTTATATTTCACTTTCACCTTATCATGCTGGAAAACCAAGAGGCAAGCCATTCCGTTATTGAGTTAGCTCAGCACAGGAAACGGACGAAAATGCCCTCTTCCCCTTTTCTTTCATGTCCCCCGGATTTTTGCTATATTGATGAAGAATGCATTTCAAGGAGTGAGCATCCATTGAGTATGGAGATTTCCGATTTGGCGGCCGGGAAACTGCACTGGCTGCTTTACCAGGAGCAGCAGTCGGAAAACCATCCGTTGGGGGTGAAGATTGTTTCTCTCACTTCCGGGTGCAACAGCCCGGTTTATGCCCTCGAAATCACGGAAACGGATCCGGCCTGTGAACAAGAAAACATCAAAGGCATCCCGTTCATGTGGCAAGCCGGCGAAAAGGAATGGATCCAAGGCTTAAAGATCGATTATGATCCGGTCCGCAGAAAATTTTCTTTGACCCATCAACATCCGCCACGCATGCCCGACTGCCCGATTGCATGAAATAATAACAGAGACACAAAAAAACGGAGAGGGGAATCATGCTGACAAGCAAATGGTTTTGGTTCGGATGGCTGTCCGCCCTTTTTTTCTGCGGGGTTTTTGTCTTCGTTCACCTGTGGCAATGGGTTTCCCGTTTTGATCATAAAGATCCGCCGGAGGAACATGCACAAGTCGGAATCGTGTTGGGAGCGGCATTATGGAATCAACAGCCGAGCCCGGCCCTGAGGGAGCGTTTGGAGCTTGCTTTGCAATTGTACAGGCAAGGGAGAGTGGATTATCTCATTTTATCCGGGGGACTGGGCAACAACGGGATCACAGAAGCGGAAGGAATGAAAAACTACCTGGTGGAACGCGGGGTTTCCCCCGCCCATCTTCTTCTGGAAGACCGTTCTTCCAACACCAGGGAAAACCTGCTGTATTCTGCGCAAATCATCAAACGGACGGGGTTTGAGAAGATCACCGTCATCACCCATGACTATCACATGTTGCGGGCTTTGAATTATGCCCGGCAAGCCGGCCTGGAAGTGACAGCTTCGCCCGTTCATTCCAAGGTATTATTCCTTCCGTACCATAAAGCACGCGAATGTCTGGCCTTGATCAAGCAACAAGTGTTTAAACACTGAACGGACACAACGGAAGCCTTAATGGTCCTGATTTTCCATCTTGACCACTTCCTTTCTTAACACCGGGTCCGTCAGTTCGATCACGATCCGCTCCGGGACGGCATCCAAACGGGCATTTCCGTTTAAAAAGGCGATTACCTTTTTCACATCCCGTTTTAACCGGTCCAAGTTGATCCCCATCCACTCTTTCTCCGGATAAAGCGACAGCTTTTCCAAAGCACTGGTGAGCAATTTTAAAGCTCCGTTCCGGTTGTCGTTTTGCAAATGGTACAATCCGACAGCCACTTGGAGCAATCCTTGGTAAAACGGTTCCCTGCCCTCTTCGAGCCACAGCTCTTCCAACATATCGTGGCATACATAGTAGTCACAGACCGTGTTAAAATAATGAAAAAAGGCAATATATAAAGGGGAATAAGGCTCCACGGATTTTCACTCCTTTAAAAAACGGCAGAGAGGATGGAGCAAATTTGAATTCTGGCACGCCCAGCAAGGAAAATCTGGAACAAATTGTCGAAGAAATCAAAAGCAACCTGAGATTGGTCAATGCATCCATCATCAGACCGGAAGATTTCTGCTTGGATCAATATGATGAATTGTTGGAAATCCATCAACTGATCCGGAAAAAAGAAGGCCGGCTGACGATGATGGAAATCGAAGGGATACTGGAGGAGTTAAGGGAACTCCGGACAAACGCAAAATGAAGGCAGGGTTTTCCCCTGCCTTGTTTTTTATGTAAAAATTTTGGCCAATGGTTCGGGCAATGCAACCGATTTTCTTTTTTTCAGGTCGATCGTGACACTGGTCACTTCCGCATCCGCCACTTTCTCCCCTTGTTCATTATAAATTTCATGTTTGAGCACAAAACTGGTTCTTCCTTTCCGGACAGGCTCTGTGGATATCACCAGCTTTTGCCCCAACAACGCTTCCTTCCGATAGTTAATGTTTATGTTGACAGTCACTGTTCCCACTCCCATCTCCGTAAACACATCAAACGGGAGTCCCATTTTGTTGTACCAATCTTCACGGCTCCATTCCATATACTCTAAATATTTCGCATTATTCACATGCCCCATGACGTCGATTTCCGTCGGCCGCACTTCAATTTGAATGGAGGTTTTCATCTCTTTCTCCCCTTTTTGAGATCAAAATAGCGATTTTTTCTTTGTCTGAAAGGCATTTTTCTTGATATCGTCGATCATCTCCAAAATCTCCAGCCAATATTGGTGATCCTCGACCAACCCAAATTTCCGCGTAAGGTATTCATGATTCCAAACAAATGCACGTAACGTAAAT
Organism: Thermoactinomyces sp. FSL K6-2592; assembly: GCF_038006465.1. Classification (NCBI taxonomy): domain Bacteria; kingdom Bacillati; phylum Bacillota; class Bacilli; order Caryophanales; family Thermoactinomycetaceae; genus Thermoactinomyces; species Thermoactinomyces sp. FSL K6-2592. The sequence continues at coordinate 639,280 of NZ_JBBOVH010000001.1, read as the reverse complement.
GCGTTGATCACCACGGCCTGTCCCTGACAGGATTCATAAAAACTTTTGTACAGAATGGGTTTCATTTTCAAAAAAGCCGCCTCCATCAACTCATCCTGTGCGACTCCGTGTTGCCGGACATAAATGCCCGGCCGGATCTTTTTCCACTCTTGCAAGATCCGCTTGTTTAAAAAACTTTTCTGGTATTGGACAAACGCTTTTTGTTCCTCTTTCGTCACTTCCCCTTTGCTTCCCGCAATCTGATCCATGATGTGGAAAATGGTGTTTAATTGAGGGGGTGACAAGTTTTCCGGCTTTTGGTGCCTGACATAAATATTTTTGTGTTTGAGAGAAGGAATCAACTCACCCATTTTTACGGCAACAGTTCCGCGCCAACCATTGCAAACCTTCAGAAACAACTGAGCCCATCGATGATACCAATTCATCTGCTTCACCCTTAACCATGCATGAATTGCCAGACCAAAAAAGATTATTTTCAGAAATATTCCCTTCCCATTATAATACGAAAAGTCCCCAAGCAGTTTAAATCGCGATTATTTTTAAATTTCCGTCAAATCTCGCCAAAAAAGTGCCCCGTGAAAGATTCACGGGGCACCGGGTCCGAAAAGCTTACCGGTTCACCATATGGATGGCGTGGCCCAAGACGCCTTCGGCCGCTTCCATGATTGTTTCGGTCAAGGTCGGATGCGCATGAATCGTCAAAGAGAGATCTTCTGCGTTGGCACCCATTTCCACGGCAAAAACGGCTTCTCCGATTAATGTGGAGGCTTCCGGACCAACAATTTGAACGCCCAAAACCTGTTTGGTTTCGGAGTCGGCGACGATTTTGACGAAACCGTCAGCCTGATTCATCGACAAAGCGCGTCCGTTTGCCTGGAAGGCAAAGCGGCTGACCACCGGATCATAGCCTTGTTCTTTGGCTTCTTCTTCCGTCAGGCCGGTGTAAGCAATTTCCGGATCGGAGAAGACAACAAACGGCATGGCTTGATAGTCAATGACGCTGTTCATTCCAGCAATGGCTTCCGCAGCCACTTTTCCTTCGTAGCTGGCTTTGTGGGCCAACAGTGCACCTCCGGCGCAATCTCCGATGGCATAGATGTGATCCACATTGGTGCGGCATTGATTGTCGATTTTAATAAAGCCGCGTTCATCCAGTTCCACTTGAGCGTATTCCAATCCCAATTCGTCGGTGTTCGGTTTCCGACCGACCGCAACCAGGCAATAGTCTGCGGTAAATGTTTTTTCTTCCCCGCCGACCGTGGCTTTGATTTCCACTTCTTCGCCTTTGTTTTCGCCACCTTGAACCATGGCTTCCGTCATAACGTTGACGCCCAGTTGTTTCAAGCGGCGCATCACCATTTTTGTCAATGCCGGATCGCTTCCGGGGAGAATGGATTTGGCTCCTTCCAAAATGGTGACTTCTGCACCCAGTTTCGCATAAGCGGTACCCAATTCCAGACCAATGTAACCGCCGCCCACAACCACCAAGCGTCCGGGAACTTCTTGCAATTGCAGCGCTTCGGTGGAGGAAAGGATCCGTTTTCCGTCAAACCGGAGAATCGGAAGTTCAGCCGGACGGGATCCCGTTGCAATAATCACATCGTTAAATTTATAAGTCTGGCTGGAATCGTCCGTCACAACCCGGACCGAATCGGTGCCGTTAAAGTATGCTTCTCCGCTGATGATCTCCACTTTGTTTCCTTGCAACAGCGATTTCACACCGCCGGTCAACTTTTTCACAACGCCGTCTTTCCATTTCATGAGTTCCGGCATGTTCACATTGACATCCCCTGAAACTTCGATCCCCATCTGATCCGCTTCTTTGATGGACAAGAAACGTTCAGAAGCGGTGATCAAAGCTTTAGACGGAATACAACCACGGTTCAAGCACACGCCGCCCAAAGCATCTTTATCGACAATGGTCACTTTGCGTCCCAGTTGTGCGGCACGAATGGCTGCCACATATCCACCCGGACCGGCTCCGATCACCAGAACATCGACTTCTTGTGCAAGATCTCCCACTACCATATCAGCTCATCTCCATCATTAAGAGTTTTGGATTTTCCATCAACTGTTTGAACCGACGCATAAATTGTGCAGCCAAATCGCCATCCACCAGACGATGGTCAAAGCTCAAAGATGCAAACATTTGCGGGCGGATGACAATCTCTCCGTCACGAACCACCGGTTTTTCCTGGATGGTTCCGACGCCCAGGATGGCCACCTCCGGATAGTTGATGATCGGGGTGAAGAATTGAGCCCCGTATCCGCCGAGGTTGGAAATGGTAAAGGTGCTGCCTTTCAATTCGCTGGGATCCAGTTTCATTTCACGTGCTTTGGTTGCTTTTTCGGTGATTTCCTGAGCGAGTTCGAAAAGCGATTTGCGATCGGCATCTTCAATGACCGGCACCATCAAACCATGGTCGGTCGCGGTGGCCAGACCGATGTTATAGTATTTTTTGATGACAATCTCTTCTCTTTCTTCATCGATGGACGCATTCAGTTCCGGGAACTCACGCAATGCAGCGATGGCCGCTTTGATCATGAACGGCAGGTAGGTCAATTTGATTCCGCGTTCTTGCGCCACTTCTTTTCCCCACTTGCGGATGGCCATCAATTCCGTTGCATCGATTTCGTCCATCAAGGTGACATGAGGAGCGGTATGTTTGCTTTCCACCATGCGTTTGGCGATGGTGCGACGGATGCCGCGCAGCGGAATGCGTTCTTCGTCCCCTCTGGTTTCCACCGGTGTTTTTGGCTCCACGGTTTTCCCTTGAACCGGTTGCGTTTCCGGTTGGGCTGCCGCTTCAGCTTGCCCGCCTTCTGCAAACCGTCTGACGTCTTCGGCCAAAATCCGGCCATGTTTTCCGGTTCCGGTTACCTGGGTGATGTCGACTCCCAACTCACGCGCCAATTTGCGGACAGACGGCATCGCCGATACATTCCGTTTGTTGCCGGCTTGCTCCGGAGCCGCTTTTTTCTCTTCCTTGGCTTCCTGAGCCGGTGCTGCCGTCTCTTCAGCCGCGTCTTCTTCTGCCACCTCTGCTTCTTCGAAATCTCCTTCTGCATCGATGATGGCAATCACCGAGTCGACGAGCACCACATCCCCTTCTTTGACTTTGATCTCTTTGATCGTCCCCGATACCGGAGAGGGGATTTCCACAACGGCTTTATCAGTTTGCACTTCGGCAAAAATGTCAAATTCCTGGATGGTGTCTCCTTCTTTGGCGTGCAGTGTCACGATTTCGCCTTCATGAATTCCTTCGCCCACATCCGGCAGTTTAAATTGATATGTTGCCACGAAAATAGCCTCCTTTTCTGTTTTCATGTTTAAGAAAGGACGCGGTGATGTCGAAACCACCGCATCCATCGGTATGTGTCTTTCCGGCACACTTTTTTACAATCAGAAGTCGAGTACTTCGGTAATTCCTTCCACCACGCGTTTGACATCCGGAATCCACTGGTCTTCGATCATCGGGAATGCGATGACGGTATCCGGAGGAGCAATCCGTTTGACCGGTGCTTCCAGTTTCAAGATGGCATGTTCATTGATTTGAGCAATCACTTCTGCCGCAATTCCGGAAGATCTTTGAGCTTCCTGTACCACCACGGCACGTCCCGTTTTTTCCACCGATTGGATGATGGTTTCGGTATCCAGCGGGCTGAGCGTGCGAAGATCGATCACTTCCACTTTGGTTCCGCGTTCTTTTTCCAGTTGCTCTGCCGCTTTCAAGGATGTATGAACCATGGCACCGTACGTGATCACCGTGACATCGGAACCTTCCCGAACCACGTTGGCTTTACCGATCGGAACGGTGTATTCCCCTTCCGGAACGTCTGCTTTTTGCGAGAAGTAAAGTTTCAAGTGTTCCAGGAAGAATACCGGGTCATTGTCCCGAATGGCCGAAATCATCAATCCTTTGGCATCATACGGATTGGAAGGCATAACCACTTTCAACCCTGGTGTTTGGGTGAGCAATCCTTCCAACGGATCCCCGTGAAGTTCCGGCGGTTTTACTCCTCCGCCAAGCGGTGCGCGGAACACGATCGGGGCATGAAAACGGCCGCCGGTCCGGTAACGCAAGCGGGGAGCTTGTACACAAATCGAATCCATGGCTTCAAAGATAAAACCGATAAATTGGATTTCAGCAACCGGACGGAATCCTTGGCTGGCAAGACCGACTGCCAAACCGCCGATTCCGGATTCGGCAAGCGGTGTATCAAAGACGCGATCTTCCCCGAATTCTTTTTGCAATCCGTCACTGACACGGAACACACCGCCGTTTTTCCCCACGTCTTCCCCAAACAAGAGTACGTTCGGGTCCCGTTTTAACTCGACACGAAGTGCATCATTAATTGCTTTTACCATTGTCATTTGTGGCATGGCTTATTTCCCCTCCTTTGTATATTCCGCTTTTTGTCTTTCAAGGTTCGGAGGCGTGACTTCAAACATGGAGTCAATCAAACCAGAAATGGTCATTTTCTCATATTTATCCGCTTTTTTAATTTCTTCGGAAACGGTTTGTTTTGCTTCCTCAATCACTTGGTTTTCGTCTTTTTCCGTCCACAGTCCTTTAGATTGCAAGTATTTGCGGAAACGAACCAACGGCTCGATTTTTTCATATTGTCCCGGTTCATCTTCCGGACGGTAACGGGACGGATCGTCACCGGACATGGAGTGCGCTCCGAGACGGTAGTTGATGGCCTCGATCAAGGTCGGTCCTTCACCGTTGCGGGCACGGTCGGCGGCATCTTTCACCACACGGTACACGGCCAGGACGTCCATTCCGTCCACTTGCACGCTGCGAATACCGGCAGCGACCCCTTTTTGTGCGACGGATTTTGCCGCTGTTTGTTTGCGGAACGGTGTGGAGATTGCATAACCGTTATTTTGCACGACAAAAATGGCGGGCAATTGATAAGCGCCGGCAAAGTTCATTGCTTCATAGAAATCCCCTTGGGAACTTCCTCCGTCACCGGTGAAGGTGATGGCAACGCGTTTTTCCCCGCGGCGTTTAAACGCCATGGCCACACCGGATGTTTGCACATATTGCGCCCCGATAATGATTTGGGGAACCAGGACGTGCACATCTTCCGGAATTTCCCCGCCGTGCTGATGGCCGCGGGACCACAGGAACCCTTGGTACATCGGATAGCCATGCCAGTAAATTTGCGGGATATCCCGGTAACCCGGCAAAATAAAATCATCTTTATTCAAAGCGTATTCGCTTCCAATCATCGTGGCTTCCTGCCCGGAAACCGGCGCGTAGAACCCCAGGCGTCCTTGGCGGGCGAGGCTGACCGCACGCTGATCCCATGTACGGGTAAAGACCATTCTTCTCATTAATTCTCTCAACTGTTCATCGCTTAACTCCGGCATGTGTTCTTCATTGATCACTTCCCCTTCCGGAGAAAGGATGGCAAACGGCTCTAACGGTTTCAGGCTGACTTCCGCTTTGCCAAAGACGGCAGCTTGTTTTGTTTTTGCCATGATTCATTCACCTCTTTGAATTAGTCTCAAAAAACCAATCAGTGAAAGCGTTTCACTGTTACACCCATTTTTTTATTCTGTTTTATAACAACAAAAATAATCAAGGGAAAGCAATTGATTTTATTAACTTTTTTGCTTTGAAACAAATGGCCTTTCCTCAATAATACAACTCACAGCAAATTTGTCAATCGCTCAAGAGCATCATTTTGTACTTTCCTTATCTTACCCATCCACAAACACGCTCCATGCATGTTCCCGGATGCATTTCATGTTCATCAAAAAACAATTGATGATATTAAATATTCAAGAAATAAATCCCTTTATAATTAAATTAAAAAATGGTACATTCTATAGAAAGGTTTTTGATTCTCTGAATAATAATCCATTAAATTTTTAAACGAAGAGGTGACGTTTCATGTGCGCTTTTTTGGAAGCGGACCCGCCCATCAGCCAAACCTCTTGACTCAGAACAGAAATCACAGCAATTCATCTCAGACCGTCAGATATACATACAAAAACAACACCAAAAGGCCTGGAAATTTGTCCAGGCCTTTCAGTGTTCCGAAAATTGCGGCATGACATTTTCCCATTTGACCGGTTCCGAAAAACGAATCTCCCCGGTCCGCTCTGCTTCCGGTATCCATGCATGCCTTTTATGAAGTGACACTTCTATTTTACTAATCCGCAAATGATCCACTTGCTTCACCCGAAACAACAAATGGGAAAAGGCGACTTGGTCTCCGACTTCAGGCGCTTTCTCCAACCGGGAGAAAAGCCATCCGCCGATGGTGTCATTGTGATCGTCCTGAATATGACAATGAAAAACCTGATTCACCTCGTCGATCAACCATCCCGGATCGATCTCCATCTTGATTGAACCGGACAGCGGTTGCCTTTCTTCAGGCAACGGACGGGGAATCTCTTTCAGCATCATATTCATGATGTCTTCCATCGTGACCAGTCCGGAGGTTCCACCAAATTCGTCGATGACCACCGCCAGTCTGATGTTTTCCTGCCGAAAAAGGCGAAGCATGGCTTTGAGCTCCATCGTCTCGGGCACAAACATCGCCGGACGAACCAAATCCCTGACGGAAAAGTCATCGCCTTCCCTCATCTTTTCAAACACGTCTTTGATGTGGATCACGCCGAGAATCTCATCTTTGTCTTTCCCGCAATAAGGAAACCACATGTGGCTTGACTGCCGGATCGTCTGAAACATCTCCTGTTTCGATTGCCCTTTATACAGGCAGACCATTTCCACCCGGGGAACCATCACTTCCCTCACGACACGGTCAACCAATGCAAAGACATTATCCACCAGAGCAAAAGCGGTTTGATCAATCACCCCGTGTTGATAGCTTTGCTCCAGCGATTGCCGGATCTCTTTTTCCGATGGAACCCTTTGCTCGCCTGCATCCATTCCCAGTTTCCGCGAGAGGAAAACGGTCAATTGCCGCAAAATTTGGACAACCGGACGAAATACATGGTAACAGCCAAGCACCCAAGGCGTCAAAAAGCACATTAAATTTTCCGGTTTGGAAAGAGCAAAAAGCTTCGGAAAGATCTCGCCAAAAACCGCATGCAACAATGTCAACAACAAAAAAACCAAGAAAAAAGCAATGATCTGAACGGCTCCGTCTGACAGGCCGAAACGGTTCAGCCCGGATTCCATCCATTGAAACAAAAAAGATCCGCCCATCCATCCCAAACCGAGAGAGGATACCGTCATCCCGAGTTGCGCGGCAGAAACATATTGGTGGATATCCAACCTTTTCAACGACATTTCCAGCCTCTTCTTTGCCGGCGTATGACGCACCATAAGCTCTGCTGCAACAAAAACGGAATTAAACAGCACCAATAAAAGAACGACTCCAAGCACCCACCAACTGTCAGGATCTTCCAATTGTCAATGCCCCCTAAAGCGTTCTCGTTCTTATTATAGCAAAAAAACTCTTTATGAGACCGTATTCCGGCCCACAAAGAGTTTTCCCCCTCTATACCACCGCTTCAATGCCGGCCCAGGTTTGAATCGCGTAGGCCACCCCGTGTTCATCATTGGTGCGTGTGACATAACGGCAGGCTTTTTTCACTTCTTCCTCCGCATTTCCCATCGCCACACTGACGCCGGCCCGTTTCATCATGGAAAGATCATTGAATTGATCGCCCAGGACCATGACTCGTTCCATCGGAATCCCATGCAGCCGGGCGAAAAACTCCACTGCGATCCCTTTTTGCGCTTCGGGATGATTGATTTCGATATTTTGCCCGTTCGAGCTGGTCACACAAACCCCGGCAACCGATTTTGCTTTTTCGCGCGCTTCGGCCAGTTTTTCTTCCATCAACGAAAAAGCCAGGACTTTAAAGACGGGGGATTTCGCTTCCTCCATCACATCTTCATAATACCGGTCGCAAATTTCCGTCGTGCGAAATTGTTTTTTGGCCAAATCCCGAATCCAGTCCTGAACCTTCGAACGATCGATTTGAAGCCGGTCCAGCTCTCCTTTTAGATTTTGAAATCCGTCGCGATTGCAGTAAATCCCGCCGGAGGTGTACAGCTCATGATAAATCCCCGCTGCCCGGAAGGCTTCATGCAGCTTCCGGACTTGATTTACATCCAGAGAAATCTCCCGGAGAATCATCCCTTTTTCCGACCGGATGCAAGCGCCGTTCAAATGGATCAAAGGCAATCGGAGGCCGGCTTCCTCGAGAACCGTGACGGCGCCTTGGTACGAACGCCCGGTTGCAATGACCACCAAAATCCCTTTTTCCCGGGCCAAACGCAACGCCTTTTGATTTTCCGGACTGATCTTCCCTTCGTGATTCAATAATGTTCCATCCATATCTGTTGCAATCATTTGAACCATGTTCCCCACTCCTTCCCGATGCTGACAAATCATTTCTTACCCCAACCAACCATCCCTTAACCATCCTGAACCAAATCATGTATAATGGTCAATGGAATTTGACAGCAGACAAAACACAAGGATGATACCATGAAAAACAATAAATGCAAAACCCCTTCCCGTTGGGGAGAAAAACGATATCACACATGGAATCACCATTTGCGCCGGGTTTTTGGGCAAAAAGTGTTTAAGGTGGCGTTGGACGGCGGATTTACTTGTCCCAACCGGGACGGAACCGTGGCCGTCGGCGGATGCACGTTTTGCAGTGCACGCGGCTCCGGGGATTTTGCCGGAAACCGGCGTGATAATTTATTAAAACAATTTCACGAAGTCAAAACGCGGATGCATCAAAAATGGCCGGAAGCCAAATACCTTGGCTATTTTCAAGCTTTCACCAACACCTATGCCCCCGTGGAAACATTGAAAAATATGTATGAAATCATTTTGGAACAACCGGGCGTTGTCGGCTTAAACATCGCAACACGGCCGGACTGCCTGCCGGATGATGTGGTGGAGTATCTGAAAGAACTCAACGAACGGTCTTATTTGTGGGTGGAGTTGGGATTGCAAACCATCCATGATGAAACGGCCAAAAGGATCAACCGCGGACATGACTTCGCCTGTTTTCTGGAGGCCGTGGATAAACTGAGGAAACACGGAATCCGTGTCTGTGCCCATATCATTCACGGCCTGCCGGGCGAAACCGAAGAAATGATGCTGGAAACCGTCAAAGCTTGCGCTGACATGGATATCCAAGGGATCAAAATCCATTTGCTGCATGTATTAAAAAACACGCCGATGGCGAAGCAATATGAAGCCGGGCTCATCCGGTTTTTGGAAAAAGATCAATATATAAGTTTGATCGCCGATTCCTTGGAACTTCTCCCACCCGACATCGTCATTCACCGGTTGACGGGCGACGGGCCCCCGGACTTATTGATCGGCCCGATGTGGAGCACCAACAAATGGAGCGTGCTCAATGCCATTGACGCCGAATTGAAAAAGCGCAACGCATGGCAGGGAAAAAAAGCCAAACCGCGCAAGCCGCTGACGCCTTCCACATCCATGTCAGGAGGAAAAGCATGATTCTTCCATCCATCTTGCAAAGTGCCCACCAATGGGCGTCCGAAGCATTAACTCCCGGCGGGACGGCCATCGATGCCACAACGGGAAACGGCCATGACACCTTGTTTTTGGCCAGGCAAGTCGGACCGGACGGACAAGTCTTCGGCTTTGACATTCAAGAACAAGCCATCCAAAAGACCCACCGGCGTCTCTTGGCGGAAAATGCACATCGTCAAGTCACATTGTTCCAAAAAAGCCATGATCAAATGCACGAAGTGTTGCCGGAAAAACTCTTGGGAAAGGTCCAAGTCGTGATGTTTAATCTGGGCTATCTCCCGCACGGGGACAAAACGATCATCACCCGTCCCGACACCACCGTCCGAGCCATGCAACAGGCCCTCCAATTTTTAACATCCGGCGGACTGCTGATTGCAGCTCTGTACACCGGCCATCCGGGCGGACAAGAAGAAGCCGGTCACGTCATTGAGTGGGCTTCCGGCTTGTCCCCCCGTTCTTTTCAAGTCATGTGGCAACAGATGATCAACCGGGACCGGTCCCCTTCATTGCTGATGATCGAAAAACGGTCATAAAAAGACGGATCCCCGCTCCGGCGATCCGTCTTTTTATAATAAAAACATCTTCCCGGCTTCCTGGAAGATGTTTGATTGCTGATTTATGAAACATTATCGGTTTTTTCTTTGCTTGGCTGCAAGGGCACTCAGTCGTTCTTCGCTGCTTTTCATCCATTTCTTCATCATGTCTTCGAAGTCCGTCGAACTTCTTCGACCGGACCGTCCTCCTCTTCGATCACGCGGACGATCCGCCTGGAGCGCTTTTATTGACAAGGAGATTTTTCCTGAAGGATCAATAGAAAGCACTTTCGCTTTAACTTTTGCACCTACTTGCAACTCATCTTCAACTTTTTCCACATATTTTGTCGAGATTTGAGAAATGTGAACCAAACCCGTTTCTCCGGATTCCAGTTTGACAAATGCGCCGAACGGTTTGGTGGTAACCACTTCCCCTTCTACGACGGCCCCTTCCTTTAACACGCTCATTATAACACTCCCGAAGTGTAATTAATTCTGTACAAAAGTACCATTTATTTTCGTAAAAGTCAATGGGTAAAAATGTCTTCGCACCCGATGATGCGCTTGTTTTATTTATCTCCTTGTCTCCACAGATCCAAACCTTTGCCTTTAAAATATACACAAAACCATGGCAAAATATGCACTTGATTTCCCACCTGTTTCTTAGTTTAATATTTTTCTTATAAGGGAATTTGAAAGGATATGTGATTGTATAATCCCTTTCTGATTCTGTTGGACAGACCTGAGGCGGGGATGAAGCGGCAACATCCTCCATGAAAAACCCGTGCCGCGCAAACTTTATTGTTGGGAGGCTACTTTTGTGCATCATTCGGTGAATGACGTGAAAATCATTGAGGAAAAGGCAAAGAAAGATCAGGCGGAAGAAAGAAAAGCGATCCGGGTGGTTCGGGAAGCAACCAAAACCCATTTGAAAAACGAAAACAATCATCATTCAAAATAAACCATTCCCAGCCGAATCCTTCTCAAAAAAGGAGAACCCCTGTACCGGGTTCTTCTTTTTTTGTTCCTTACCAAAAAAATAAATGATCCTATTCACCTTATCCGGATAATTATGTTATACTAATCGGTGATTTAATATATCACAATCGATTCGGAATCTCATTAAAAGGTGGATGTAAATATGAGCATGGTTATCCCGACGAAAAATGAACCTTCTCTTCACCTCGGGGGAAAATTGCACATCAACCTCCCTGTCAGCCAATTGGTGGAACACGCCATCTTGAGAAAAGAAGCCGTTTTGACAGAATCCGGCGCCATTTGCGCAACCACAGGGGCTTTTACCGGACGTTCACCCAAAGACAAATTCATCGTTCAGGAACCTTCCGTCGATGGACACATCGACTGGGGAAGCGTCAATCAACCCATGGAACCGGAGAAGTTTGAACGTTTATTAAAACGGTTACAAACCTATCTGGCAGAAAAAGAACTCTACATTTTTGACGGTTTTGCCGGCGCAGACCCCGCTTACCGCCTTGCGATCCGGGTCATCAATGAGTATGCCTGGCAAAACCTGTTCGTACATCAGCTTTTTATTCGCCCTTCAAAAGAAGAACTGGAAACGCACGAGCCGGAATTCACCGTGGTTTGTGCCCCGGACTTCAAAGCCGATCCGAAATCGGACGGAACCCGGTCCGAAACGGTGATTGCCGTCAGCTTTGAGCACAAAATGGTGATCATTGCCGGAACCCGTTATGCAGGGGAAATGAAAAAATCCATATTCAGTGTCATGAATTACTTGCTGCCGGAACATGGTGTGCTGCCGATGCATTGCTCTGCAAACATCGGTAAGGAAGGAGACGTGGCCCTCTTTTTCGGACTGTCGGGAACCGGAAAAACAACGTTGTCCGCAGACCCTGAACGCTCGTTGATCGGAGATGACGAGCACGGCTGGTCCGACCAAGGGGTGTTTAACATGGAAGGCGGTTGCTACGCCAAATGCATCGGCCTTACCGAAGAAAAAGAGCCGCAAATCTACCGTGCCATCCGCTTTGGCTCCGTTCTGGAAAATGTCGTGGTGGATCAAGACGGGGTTCCCGATTACGAGGACGCTTCGTTAACCGAAAACACACGCGCCGCTTATCCCATTCATCATATTTCTGGATCAGTCATTCCGGGGATCGCCGGACACCCGAAAGTCATTCTCTTTTTAACGGCGGATGCTTTTGGAGTATTGCCCCCGATTTCCAAGTTGACGCCGGAGCAAGCCATGTATCATTTCTTGTCCGGCTATACGAGCAAGCTGGCCGGAACCGAGCGGGGAGTCACGGAGCCGGAAGCCACTTTTTCCACATGTTTCGGCGCTCCGTTCCTGCCCCGCCCAGCATCGGTTTACGCGGAAATGTTGGGCGAAAAAATTGACAAACACCAAGTCGATGTTTACTTGGTCAACACCGGCTGGACCGGCGGGCCTTATGGAACCGGCAAACGCATGGATTTGAAATATACGCGCGCCATGGTCCGTGCCGCCATTTCCGGGGAACTGAAAAAAGCGGATTATGAAACGGATCCCATTTTTGGTTTGTCCATGCCCAAAACCTGCCCGAACGTCCCGGATGAAATATTGAATCCGCGCAACACTTGGGACGATCCAAAAGCTTATGACGAAAAAGCACGGGAATTGTCCCGTCGGTTCCACACCCATTTCGCGAAATTTAAAAATATCAAGGATAAAATTCGTAACGCCGGCCCCCGGCTCTGAACTTTTCTTTTAAAAACAGCTCTTATTTTTCAAGAGCTGTTTTTTTATTAACAAAAACGCTTATTTTATATTTTTTGACATCCTGTTATCTGTTGAAATCAATGTAATCTATTGGTATGATCAGCAAAGGTGAAGCTTGGACGAAAGAAAGGAAGCTCAGTCATGTCAACAAAACCTGTCATTATCGGTGTTGCAGGAGGAACCGGTTCAGGCAAAACGACCATTGCCAAAAAACTGGTGGAACAGTTTTCGGAATCCGTGGTTTATCTGGAACAAGATTCTTATTATAAAGATCAATCCCATTTGCCTTTTGAAGAACGCATCAAAACCAATTACGACCATCCTTTGGCCTTTGACAACGATTTGTTGTATCAACATCTCCTTCAGCTGAAAACCTACCAACCGGTTCAAAAACCCGTTTATGATTATGCACGGCACACCCGGGCAAAAGAATCCGTACATCTCGAGCCCAAAGATGTCATCATCTTGGAAGGCATTTTGATTTTGGAAGATGAACGTTTGCGCAATCTGATGGATATCAAAATTTTTGTTGACACGGATGCGGATGTCCGGATTTTAAGAAGAATTGACCGCGACATCAAAGAAAGAGGAAGAGATCTGGATTCGGTGATCAACCAGTATCTGACCGTTGTGCGTCCGATGCACATGCAATTCATCGAACCGAGCAAACGTTATGCCGACATCATCATTCCTGAAGGAGGGCACAATCAGGTGGCCATCAATCTTTTGCTCAATCAAATCCGGACTTATTTGCAAAAAGCTCCTTCCTTTTCCAATAAAAAAGCCTAGATCGCATTCACGACCTAGGCTGGATTTCTTATTTGCTTTCTTCTTTCTGCTCTTCGAGCTCTTTCAGCTGATCGCTTAACACGTGGAGACGATGCTTCAATTCTTCGCCCCACTCTTTATCATTTAATACTTTTGATACTCTCAACAAGTCAAGTGAATGATCAATTTGTTCGCGCAAGATGGGTTCAAAGTCTTCAGACTCTTGAAAACTTACGCCATATTCTTTCCATTCAGCGATCATTTCGGGGGTAATGGTATCTCGGAGGGTGACTTCTCTTACGCGATCTTCCCGAGCGTACTCCACCACTAGCTCGAACTCTTCTCTCACCGATGGATGAACTTGAACGTCATGGCAAACCGGACAGTACATCAGTGGCACCTTATGAACCATGACGGACTCTGAACGATACGATCCGATAAATCCGATGGTTGATGCGCCACAACAATAACTCATCTGCGATCCCCCCTGTCCCACTCATGATCGGCGACATATCCTGGTGCGATTCGGTTTTATAAAGGATAAGGCGTCTTTTATATATTTTATCACAAATCACTATTATCCAAACATATTTATACAAAGAAAAAACATGACAATTTTTTCTGTTCACCGAAAATCTTCACTTTTAAAAATCTCCTGATCCGGGGAAGGGGCCGCCCGGGCCGCCGGAAAGCACAAAAATATCCTCCTGTAAAAAATCTCTTTTTCACCGAGATTTTCCTTCAGGAGGACAAATCAGGCCGTGACGGCACATTAAGAATCAGTCTTCTTCACTGACCATCGCTTCATATTGGCTTGCATCCAACAATTTCTCCAGTTCGGAGGGATCGGACATTTCCAACACGATCATCCAACCGTCTCCATAAGGGGATTCATTCACATTTTCCGGCGAATCTTCCAGTCCGCTGTTAACCTCAAGAACTTTTCCGCTGACCGGAGCATAAAGTTCCGAAACCGTTTTCACGGATTCGACACTGCCAAACGATTCTTCGGCAGCCAGTTCCTGTCCTGCCTCAGGCAATTCCACAAAAACAATGTCTCCTAACTGGTCTTGGGCAAAGTCCGTAATCCCGATGCGAACTTTGTTGTCTTCCAAAGTTTCCACCCATTCATGTTCTTTGGAATACCGCAGTTCTTTTGGCACGTTCATTGTTCGATTCCCTCCGTTATTGAATTTCTCCCGACATCCGTTCCAGCGGGCGCTTTAACATGGACAATGCCTTGGCGCCGGCGAAACGGTGTCTTAATTGACCTTTGGCATCGAATAAGTAAAATGCCGGTACATACTCATTCTCAAAGGCATCCACAACAGCATGCTTGTTATCGATCCCTTGAGGATGTTTCAATTCATATTTTACGATAGTTTCTTTCACCGCGTCTACATCTGTATCTTTTTCCGAACGCGGGACATGAATACCTATAAATTCCACATGCGGATGTTCTTCCCGCAGTTTGTTCAATTCTTTAAACCCCATCTTGCACAACTCGCAACTGACGGACCAGAAATGAACCAGCACGGGTTGTCCCGTGAGCTCGTCGTTTGAAACCTCTTGATTCACCCATTCCGTGACGCCGCCGATGTCCGGCAATGCCGTCCGCAACCGCAGAACCATGTGCCATTCCTCCCGTTCCGTATGAATAAAGGCCCGACACATTGTCAGGCCTTCCGGCTTGCTTGCCCGTAAACTTTTTTAAGACCGAATGAAGCATTACAGCCATTTTTCTTTGAACTCTTCTTCTTTAAAACCAACCGTGACCTGGTTCCCGTCGGTAATGACCGGGCGCTTGATCAGCATCCCGTCCGATGCCAAAAGATCCAACTGCTCTTCTTCACTCATCTCTTTCAGCTTTTTGGACAATCCAAGTTCACGGTATTTCTTGCCGCTGGTATTGAAAAACTTTTTGACGGGCAGTCCGCTTTTGGAAACAAACTGTGCCAATTCATCCCGGGAAGGAGGGTTTTCGACGATGTTTTGCTCGGTGAAACGCACGCCGTGTTCCTCCAAAAATTTCTTGGCCTTACTGCACGTCCCGCATTTCGGATACCAGTACATTTTCAGTGCCAATTTCAGCCCTCCTTATGTGGACATCATTATTTCTTATTCTATCCTGAATAAAATTATTTGAACACTTGGCCGCCTCTTTTATATTCCACATCCGCCACATTTTCCCTCACATTGGCCACCCTTGCCGCGACAAAGAAAAAGTCGGACAAACGGTTTAAGTAGCGGCGGACTTCCTCATTGGTCTCTTGTTCACGGCACAATGTCACCACCATGCGTTCAGCACGGCGCGCCAGCACGCGGCAAATGTGCAAAGCGGCGGCTCCCCGGGTTCCACCCGGCAAAATAAACCGTTTTAACGCCGGGCACTCTTCCTCATAATGATCAATCCAGTTTTCAAGGCGACGGACCATCTCCGCATTCACCTTATATTGCCGCTTTTCCCCCGCCTGTGCCAGGTCGGCTCCGGCATCAAACAATTCATGTTGAATTTCGGTCAAATGCCGGATCAGATCGGAAAACTTTTCGTCATCCAACCGGGTGATGGCATCACCGACAAACGCATTCAGCTCATCGACGGTTCCATAGGCTTCCACGCGGATGTCATCTTTATCCACACGTCCGCCGATCACATTGGTTTTTCCTTCATCTCCCTTACGGGTGTAAATTTTCATGATATCTCCTCCTGATCAACACCCCTGGCGGATGTTAAAAGAATTTGCGGAACATGGAGGGTCGGATGATCAATGACAACCGGCTTGACACCATATACTTCTTCAACGAGGCCGGGCTCGATCACCTCCCACGCCGTTCCGGTTCTTACCAGCTTTCCGTCTTTCAGCACCAGCAGTGCATCGCAATATTGGGCGGCCAGGTTTAAATCATGCAGGACCACAATCACTGTCAATCCGTACGTCTTTTGCCAGTTTTTCAGCCGGTCCAGCACCGCAAGTTGATAATGAATGTCCAAATAAGTGGTTGGTTCATCCAATATCAGCAACCGGGGCTCCTGCGACATCACCCGGGCGATGGATACCCGTTGCCGTTCCCCTCCGCTCAATTCAGAAACCGGACGGTGTCTGACCGGGTAAACCTGCGTTTCCCGCATGATCCGGTCCACCACCCGCCGGTCTTCCCCGGTCTGTCCGAAAAAGCGGCGGCGGTAGGGATAACGTCCCATCAAAACAACTTCTTCAGCCGTGAATGAAAGATCCGAAACCTGTTCCTGCGTCAATACCGCCCATTTTTTGGCTCTTTCTTTGAGCGGATACGATTCAAGCGGTTTATCATCCAACCAAACCTTGCCGGCATCGGGAGCATCCTCCCCGGTGAGAAGGCGCAGCAATGTGCTCTTTCCGCTTCCGTTCGGACCGATGATGCCCAACATTTCTCCTGGTTTGACTTGAAAAGAAATCTCTTTCAACACCCAGCGTTGCCCCATCTTTTTCGCCAGTCCGGCCGCTTTTAACATCGTTTGTCTCCTTTCATCCCTGACTTCTCTGATGTCTGCGCAAAATGCCCGCGAAAAAAGGAGCCCCCACAAAGGCTGTCACCACACCAATCGGGAGTTCCCGGGGTGCCAGCACAATCCGGGACAACCCGTCGGCCCAAATGAGAAAGGAAGCCCCGAACAGCGCCGACAAGGGAAGCAAATACCGATGATCCGCCCCCGTCAACATGCGCATGATGTGGGGGACCACCAATCCGACAAAGCCAATCATTCCCGAAACGGAAACAGCCGCACTGGTCATCAGGGAAACAATGATCAATAAAAATATCCGCATTTTTTCCACATGAATACCCAGATGGTGAGCCGATCTTTCTCCCAACACCATCAAATTCAGCTCCCGTGAAAACCGCCAGCAAACGAGAAAGCCGATGAGAAAAAATGGCAACAGCAAACCGATGTGTTGCCACCCGCGAAAAGCAAAACTGCCCATCAGCCAAAACTGAATCCGCTGCATTTCCTCCGGGGAAGTCGAAATGGCCAAAGTCAACACCGCACTGAAAAACGCTTGGACCACCACGCCGGCCAGAATTAATGAACTCGCCTGCGATGCTCTCCGTCCTCTCCCAAGCTGAAGCACCAACAAAAGTGCCAGACAAGCGCCCAGAAAAGCAAAAAGAGGAAGCATCCAACCGGACCGGTCCCCCCAGCCGGTGATGATAACCAAAGCCGCTCCGACAGCCGCACCGGAGGACACCCCCAGGATATACGGGTCCGCCAAATGATTTTTGAGCAATCCCTGATAAATCACTCCGGCCGTCGCCAGACAAGCTCCGACCAAACCCACCAACAACACCCGGGGAAGCCGCAACTCCCAAATAATAGCGGCATCGGCTTCATCCATGTTCAACCCGTCCGCCAAACCGGTATGTTGCAAAATAACTTTCCACACCGTCCAAAATCCGACATCCGTGCTTCCAAGAAAAACCCCCAGGGAAACGGAGAGAATCAGGGCAACCAACAACCCTCCTCCCCACAACCACTTCCTTCTTCCGATCGTCATCGGGCACTCTCACCAAACCTGTCAGGATACAATGTTTCAGCCAATTGTTTGACCCCTTCGTAAACGCGCGGCCCGGGACGGCTCAACAAATCCGGATCCAGTGCGTAGACCCGGCCTTCCTGAATGGCACGGATGGATTGCCAGCCTGCCCTTTTCTTAATTTCTTCGATATTGCCATGCAACGAAACAATCACATCCGGATTCCATTTCACCACTTGTTCCGGAGAAACTTTGGGCCATCCTTTCAGCCCTTGCGCCACATTTTTTCCGCCGGCCAATTGGAACAATTCATTCATAAAGGTGTCTCCCCCGACCGTATACAAGTTGTCGTCCAATTCAATCCACACTTTCACCCGTTTTTCTTCCGGAACTTGAGCCACCTTGGCATAAACCGTCCGCAATTGTTTTTCCATTTTGGCAACCAATTGATCCGCCTCTTTTAGATGATTGGTTGCCTGCGACAAGATGACAATGGCCTCATAAATCTCTTTGGTGCTTTGGGGATCGGCCACCAACACGGGAATCCCCATTTTTTTCAATTGATCCAGAACTTCTTTTTCATTTCCGGAACTTGCCACAACCAGATCCGGCTTTAAAGCCACCACTTGTTCCGCATTGATTTGGAATGCACTGACTTTGGGCAAATTTTTGACTTCCTCCGGATAATCATCCTGATCGGTTACTCCGACCACTTGCTTTCCTGCTCCCAGTGCGAATAAAAGCTCCGTGTTGCTCGGCATCAGGGATACGATACGCTGTGGCTCTTTTTCAATCTGAACCAGATTGCCCGTCTGATCTTTTACGGTCAGCGGATAATGGACGCTTCTGTCTTGCATCGGCCCGTATTGCACGGCTGAATCATCCAGGTTTTGCGGGGAACAACCGGCAATTCCGCCGATCAAGACCAGAAGTGCGATCCCCAGGAAAAGAACTTTCCACTTGAATCGTTTCATGTTTGAACTCCTCTCTGTGGCCAATAAAAAAACCCGTGCTGACGGGGCACAGGAGTTACATGCATGCAAAACACCAGCCCGGCATGAGACACACAACGGGCCAAGTGCATACGTCTCTCCTCACCCCCGAAGGAGAACGTAAGTAAACAGAAAAGGCAGGTCTCCTGGCTTATGGGTCATCGTCAGGCTCGCCTTCCCATTTTCTTGCGAAAACAGTGGCATTAAGAGCCGTCCTCCCCAAATACAGTGGCGGGGCCGCGCCGGATTCCAACCGGTCTTCCCTATTACCTTTCTCCCAACGGAGAAAGACCTTTTCTTCTATTCACTTCGTTCGTTATCATTATAAAAGAAAGGAAAACGGGTTTCAATTTTCAGACCTGCAGCGGAAGGGAGAGACCACACTTTGCTTAAAAAATCTTTTTCTTTTGATTTGGGAAAAGAAAATCGCGTCATCCGCGGAGATATCCGTTTGCCAAAACCGCAACTACCTGCGCCGGTCCTTTTCATTTGTCACGGTTTCAAAGGATTCAAAGATTGGGGATTTTTCCCTGTATTGGCCGAAAAACTGGCAGAAGCCGGCTTTGTCACCGTCACGTTTAACTTTTCCATGAATGGAATCGGCGAGGATTTGGAAAACTTTACGGAGTTGGAGAAATTTTCATTGAACACCTTCAGCCGGGAACAAGAAGATTTGGCCTTTTTAATCCAAAAGGTCCGCGAAGGGGACTTTCCGTATGCGGATGCCATCGATCCGGGACGAATCGGACTTTTCGGCCACAGCCGCGGAGGAGGCAACAGCCTGATCCATGCCTTGGATCACCCGGATCGGATCAAAGCGGTTGCTGTTTGGAACAGCATTCACCGGGCCGACTTCTTTGCTCCTGAAGTGATGGACGACATCAAGCGCAAGGGAATCGGTTATATATCCAATGCACGCACCGGACAACTATTGCCCGTCCGCCGGGAAGTCATCGATGACATCCGGCAGAACCGGGAACGGTTTGACATCAAAAAACGTCTGCCGGATCTGCATCTTCCTCTGCTCATCGTACAAGGAACCGAAGATCTCCCCGGATTTATGGAAGGAGCAAAAGAAATGGCTGATCTGGCAGACAAGGCCACGCTTCGTCTCATCGAAGGGGCCAATCACACCATGGGTGCGGTTCATCCTTTTGAAAAAATGACTCCGCAGCTGGAAGAGGCGATTCAAACCACCTCCTCTTTTTTTCTGAAGCATTTGTCTCCTGAACAGGTATAATGATAGCAGGTGCATCATGTAAAAAGCAGGTGAATGGAATGCAAACGCAGAAATCGTCTTCGGATTGCCCGGCGGGGGAAACCCGGAAAAGCCACCACCCCGACAAAGTGAAAAACAATCTGATTTCCAGGCTCAACCGCATTGAAGGGCAAATTCGCGGTGTCAAAAAAATGATCGACAATGATACTTACTGCGATGATGTGTTAAATCAGATTGCAGCGATCCAATCGGCTTTAAACAGTGTGGGCAAAATCCTTTTGGAAGGCCATTTGAGAAGTTGTGTGGTGGAACGTCTCCAAGAAGGCGAAATGGAAGTGATTGACGAATTGCTTGTGACCATGAATAAGTTGATGAAATAAGCAGTGAAAATGCAGACAGGTTGGCGGATCCCGCCAACCTGTCTGCTTAAGGGGGTCAAACGTTTTGGATTTCTACTTGCCATCAGTGACGCGTGAGAACATGAGATCATCCATTTACAAATTGGAAAGGAAAGTTGTTTTCTCTGCTCCATCCATTGTTGCATCGTCATGCATGTTTGCTTCTCTATCTATTATAACGGATCATGCTTCGGAAAAGTTTCAACAAAAAATGAAAAAATAAAATTTTAAACCGTGATGGAGACATCATGACTTTCAAACAACTTTACGGCGGTTTTCTCACGCATATACACCAAATAACGCGTGTAAAGACGCCACATTCCCTGCCAGAATTCATCCCCGGCCGGTTGGTACACCACTTTCAGCCCGATCGCTTTGGCCTCCTCATAACCGATGACTGAACCGTGATTCGGATATTTGTCTATGTTGATCAACGTCTCGGCAATCCGCTTGGCCTTCAGCAGATTGTTTTTATACATGGACCGGCTCAACCACTTGATGGCCAAACGTTTCGAATGTTCAATCGATTTATGGCAAAAGTCAATCAATGCCGCATCCACGCCCTGCAAAAAAGGAAGATAGGCTGCATTTAAAGGTTGTCCATTTGCATGTTCTTTTTTAATCAATTCGAGTCCGTTCAGGAAAGCTTGAGCGGGCCGGTATTGATAACCGAGCACGGTCGGAATCGAAACCTGAGGATCGATCGGACCCAGTTCCGATGTGTCGCTCATCACAATTTCATCCGCAGCCAGGCTGATCAAGGTGGCCGCACTTTTGGCTGCCTGCGGGACAATCACCCGAAGATGCCTGGTTTTGGAAAACAGCGTGTGCACCAATGTTTCCGCCGCATTCGGATCGCCACCGGGGCTTTCGATGATCAAATCCACATCACACGAGTCCTCCAAAGAAGAAACAATCTCAT
Organism: Thermoactinomyces sp. FSL K6-2592; assembly: GCF_038006465.1. Lineage (NCBI taxonomy): Bacteria > Bacillati > Bacillota > Bacilli > Caryophanales > Thermoactinomycetaceae > Thermoactinomyces > Thermoactinomyces sp. FSL K6-2592. Next base: position 617,681 of record NZ_JBBOVH010000001.1, on the reverse strand, counting down.
AAAACGGAGCAATATCTTCCCGGGTAATGGCGCTGTCCGGATGGGTCAGGTTCGCCATGTACACCAAAATGCGGCGCCCCGTCTTCTTTTCCAATTCTCTCATCAATGCCTGCCGTTCGTACCGGTCGCGATGGACAGCGTGATAAAGAGGACTTTGCTTTGGAAATTGTTGGTGATCCATGGAATCTCCTTCTCTTTTCATTATTGGCTTTGATAGGGACGGCCGTACAACTTTTCTTTCGTCGGCTTGATTCCCAAAGCCTCCATATCCCTTTTCAGCTTTTGCACCGATTTGGCAAAGCACTCAAAATCATTCCGGTTGTTTTCGCGCAACAATTTCTCTTTGGCTGTAAGGAGTGTGTCAAACATCGCTTGCTTCCCTCCTTGTCTCATTCGCAAGCTCCTTTTTTTAGTATACTATATGCATTCCCTTTCCGAAAGATCACGGTGATTCCCCCGACTTTCCATTGTTGGGCACTTTCCCGTTTGCTATACTAATATATTAAGTCGATTCCATAAAGATAGGAGTTTTACAGTGAAATACACCGGATTTTTAGAGCCGCTTCAGCATCGCCCCGCCCGGCCTGTACACTATGAGCTGAAAGTGGATGACCAAGTCATCCCTTTGAATGATTTTTTGGGCAGGGAAATGGAAATCCGATTTCTGGATGAATTGCGATGCCGGTATTGCGGACGGAAAACCAAAAAATTTTACGGTAACAACGGCTCATGCTTTCCTTGTTTTAAAAAACTCCCGGTCAATGATCTTTGCATCGTCAAACCGGAATTGTGCCATTTCCATCAGGGAACTTGCCGGGACAACGCCTTCGGCGAGCATCATTGCATGTGCCCCCATATTGTTTATCTCGCTTTATCCAGCGATATCAAAGTCGGCATCACGCGAAAAAGCAACCGGTTCAACCGCTGGATCGATCAAGGGGCGGTGCAGGCATTGCCCGTTTTGGAAGTGGCTACACGCAAAGACGCCGGCGAAGCGGAAGTGTTCCTTTCCCAATTCATTACGGACAAAACCAACTGGCGCAAAATGCTGAAAAATGAAATCAATGACGCGGATTTGTATCAAACCCGGAAAGAACTGATCAAAAAACTGCCGGAACGGTTCCAGCCTTGCATCCTTCCTGAAACGGAAATTCATGAATTCACTTATCCCCAGCTTCAAGTTCCCGATAAAATCACTTCCCTGAACTTTAAAAAACAACCGGCCATCCGCGGGACATTGATCGGCATCAAAGCACAATACTTAATCTTTGACACCGGAGTATTTCAGGTGCGCAAACATGCCGGATACAAAATTTCCATTTCGCTTTGAGCATTTTTAATGTATCCGGCGAAAGAAGTTTTTAAACCGGTACGGCGGTCCCAAATTCCGGCGGATGTGCCGCCAATTCGGCTTCATTCGGAAGAGAATGAGGCTTCCCAAAACCAAAATGACAAGCCATGCATAAAAATGGGTCACCAGAATCAATCCGAGAATAATCATCGCCATGGTCGTAAGCAGTGTGGACAAAAACAGATAACGGGTGAACAGCAAACTGAAAAAATAAATAATGATTCCCACCAAAACCAACACCGGGCTTAAAATCAGCAATGCTCCCGCTGCGACGGTCAATCCGTAATTCCCTTGAAAACCCAAGAACACAGAATACATACTGCCGGCGACAACCAGGACAGCCGCAAAGCACGCTCCCGGCCACCCTCCCAAAGCCATGCCGAAAAGAGTTGCTGCCATTCCTTTCACCAAGTCAATTACAATTATTAAAAAATATTCGCTCGGCTGCAATTGGGATCGAAACGGATACTTTCCCAAAGCCCAGAGATGAAGCGGCAAAGCTCCCATCAGATAAGCGCCGGCCAAGATACAAACAAAACTCATGCTGTCCCCTCCTTCCCTGTTTTTTAACAAATTATGCCGGCAAACGGCATAGTGCCAACCGGATCAGGGTCACCAGCCCGGCATAACCGAAAAAAGGGTACAAAAACCCGATCAGCACCGGAAAACCGAACAAGGAAAACAGATAGCCCAATCCAAAAATCACAGCCATCACAATTGCCGGATGGTACGGAATCCACGGTTTCAAACTGACGGTCAACCCGTATACATTGCCGATGAGGGTGGTCAAAATCTCCGCCCACATCACCAATAAAAAGAAGTATTTGAGCCCGGCGCCCAACCGGCTGATGACAAAAGCCATGGGAATCTTCAGATGAGACACATCCGTCCAATAAATCTGCATGGCGAGGTTGCTGGCAAAAAGCATCAAGCCCAAGCCCAAGCCACCCATCATCCCTCCCGCCATCACCACAGGCTCATCGGCCACTTTGGCCCCCAACGGGATCAAGACCGCTTGCATCAACGACAAATTGTAAGCCACGTAAATGAGGGACGGCACCAACCAATGATAGCGGGACGGCACCAAAGCAAAGGGCATATAAGAAGACCAATCCGCTGTCTTCCAAGCATGAATCGCGACCATCCCGATAAACAGAAGCATCATGGGAACGACAAGGGAGTTGACCGATAAGATGCCGTCCATTCCCCTTAAAATGACGACATATGCAATGAAGACCGTTATCATGACCCCCAAATGAAAAGACAATCCGAGTTGTTCCTCAAACAAAGCCCCCGAGCCGGACAACATCGCGGTTGTGATGCCGAATAACATGAGACTGACCAACCGGCTCATCCATTTCCCCCAATATTCGCCAAACAAATAACAGTTGAAATCTTCATAGGACGGGGTGCCCAACCGGCTTCCCATGAGAAGCATGCGGACTCCCAACCATGAAAACATCCCGATGGCAAACAGGACTCCCCAAATGCTGTCTTTCCCGTGAGAAGTAAAAAATTGCATGATTTCCTGTCCGGAAGCAAATCCGGCTCCAACAGCGGTTCCCGCATAGACAAAACTGATCCGGAGAGCCAAACTCCATCTCCTCAGTGACCACATACAACCCTAACCCCTTTGTCCGACTGTCAGGACTAGTTTATGATCACGGGCATAAGAAAAGACCAGCCAAGTTTTTGGCTGGTCTTTGGATTACCAGGGCCATCCTCCTTTTTTGTCATCATCCTTCTTGCCATCGTCACCGTTATTTCCGTTGTCCCCTTGGTCATTGCCGTTGCCGGGTCCGGGGAACGGGAAGTTATTGTTGTCGTCTCCATTTCCCGGATCATTCGGATCTTCCGGTTTTTCCCCGTCATCCGGTTTTTCTTCCCCTTGCGGGGCCAGTGTAACCGAAACGACACCCGATTCTTTTTGATCGTTTTTCTCCGTGTCAATGGCCACCACTTTATAGCGGTAGGTTTTGGAGGCAGGTTGCCCTCCTCCGCCGAAGAGATTATCCAGGAAGTTTCCTCCTTGAGGCGGTTGCACGGGATCTTTATATTCTCCCACGGTTCCGGGCAATTCTTTAATCATCTGGAAGTCTTGCCCTTCCTCTGCACGCCATACCTGGAATTTGACGCGGTCTCCCTGTTCACCCCACTTCAAGAGAATACCGTCACTTTGTTGCGACGCACTTAATTGAGGTTGTTTCAACTCAAACGGCGGTTGCGGTTCAGGTGCGTTAAACTGGAATTTCTGAGGTTTCTCCCCTTCCAGCGCTTTGTTCATCACATAGCCGAAGATTTTCGCCGGTGCGCTTCCCCCGGTCAGGTACGGGTTGTCCTGTCCGCCTTGGGGATAGAACACGTTGACAGCCATCACCATATTGGGGGTGTACCCGACAAACCATCCGGCTTGCCCGCCTTGGATCGTACCGGTTTTCCCGGCAACATCCCAGTCGTTATGCAAGGCGGCTTTTTTACCGGAACCTTCGGTAATGACATTCTTCAACATGCGGGTCATCCAATAAGCGGTCTTTTCATCAAAGACTTTGGTTTCTTTTTCATCTTTTTCTTTTTTGGGCTCCAACTCTTTGTCTCCTTGCACCACTTTCCGGATGGTGTACGCATGCTTATAAGAACCTTTATTCGGGAAGACGGAGTACGCTTGCGCCATTTGCTTGGAAGTAACCCCTTTGTTCAAACCTCCCAGAGCAAGGGGTGCATATCCTTTATCCGCCGGTTGCAAATCCAGCCCCAGTTTTTGCCCGTAATTATAGGCCCGTTCCAGTCCGACTTCTCGCAACAAGTGAATCGTCGACAAGTTCAGCGAGTTGGCCACCATGTATTTCATGCTGACCTCACCTTTGGGACCTCCCGAGTAGTTGCTTGGACTCCAGTCGCCGGCAAAGTCCACCTTTTTGTCTTCAACCGTGAAATACTCATTATAACCAAGATCCTGAATGGCCGGGGAATAGACGGTCAATGGTTTGATCGTCGATCCCGGTTGCACCGGATCGGCCACCGCCCGGTTTCGGTATCCCGGTTTATATTCGCGGCCGCCTCCCACGGCTCGGATCAGCCCCGTTTTGGGATCAATAATGGTAATCCCGGCGTCGGCCCCCTCCAAAGATTTTCCTTCATTATTGGTAAACAGCGAATCATCTTTCAGAGCCTCTTCCACCGCTTTTTGGGCTTTCAAATTCAAACCGGTATAAATATTGAGTCCCAGTTGTTCCAGATCTTCTTCATTCAAGCCGTATATTTCTTCCAATTCATCAATGACCAAATCTTTATAAGCATCAAACTCGTTTTGTTTCAGATACTCTTGTTCACATTCTTTACAAGTTTCCAGTGGCTTTTGCGCCAGCTTTTTGGCCTCTTCTTCCGAAAGCATCGGCTCCATCTCATCATCCACCGGCATGACCATCGTCAAGACGACATTTCGGCGCTCGATTGCTTTATCCGGATGTTTAAGCGGATTGTACTTGTTGGGCGCCTTGGGCATCCCGGCAAGCATGGCCACTTCTTGCGGCTCCAGTTTTTCTTCAACCGGGTCCTTGCCAAAATACACCTTGGAAGCCAGACGCACACCGGCTACCCGGCCGCCGAATCCGATAAAGTTTAAATAGGCTTCCAAAATATCATCCTTGCTGTATCTCTTTTCAAGATTCAGCGAACAACCCAGCTCCTTGATCTTCCGGGTCATGGTTTTTTCGGCATTTTCCAGGATAATGTTTTTACAAACCTGTTGGGTGATGGTACTTGCCCCTTGGGCCGCACCCATGGCGACGATGTTTTTGACCACAGCCCGGGACAAACCTTCAAAGTCAACCCCGATATGTTTATAGAAACGACGGTCTTCCGTTTTGACAAAAGCGTCGACCAGCATCGGGTTTTTTGCTTTTAACTTTTCAATATCCGCCCACTCACGCTGTTTCGTACCAATGGTGGCAATCACTTCATCATTGGCATCATACAGTTTGGAACTAAATGGCATATTTTCTTTTTGAATTTTTTTCAAATCATAAGTGCCTTCGCTTAACATAATGGCTGAACATCCGCCCACCATCAGGAGCAGAGATGTCACCAATACCAATACAAGCCATTTCCAAGAAAGAAATCTCTTCCACCCGGTTTTGGGCGGTTTGCGTCCGCCGCCGCCACCCGAACGGGAACGCGAACGGGGACCCACTCGTTCACTGCGTGAGCGCGGAGGCATCGGGCTATAACCACTTTTCATGCTCACCCTGCGAAAATCATCCATCGATTACCCTCCCGAAACCATTGTTCTATCCAATCCATGCTTCCACCTTCAAAAAAGCACGAAAACCTATAGATAATTTGACAATGAGGCTGACCAATTCCTGCACATCCGCTTTTGTGCTATGATAAACGAAAAGGTGGTGAGCGTCGTCATGCACAAAAAAGCTGCAGTTTTTTCCAGTCGGTTGACCGGGATCATCAGCCTTTTCCTTACCTTTTATTTATGGAAAGTTGCAGGAATCACCGGTCTCATCGGCGGACTGGTCAGTGCCGGTTGTTGGTTTGCTTGGAGTTGGCTCCTCCAAAAGAAGTAATCTTTTCTTCTCTCGAATACTTACCCATTATAACTTAAGAGCCTGCAAAATGGTTTGTCATTTTTAAAAAATATTACAGCAATATTACACGAATCTTATGCTCATTCTACATAATATCATCCATTGATGAAACCCCCAGTCACTGGAATCATGGCACCGGTGATAAAATCGGAATCGGGATGGACCAAAAAGCGGACCACGCGTGCGACATCCTCCCCGGTGCCCGGCCTTCCGACCGGGGTGCGTTGGTCTTCCTTCCCCCTCGCTTCGCAAATGGATGCTTCTTTATAGGGATCGCGAATATCCCCGGGCAGGATCATATTGACGGTAATTTGATGGGCCGCTTCCTCACGGGCCAGTGTTTGCGTCAACACCGCCAATCCCGTTTTCGCGGCGGCATAGGGCCCGTAACCGGTCCATCCGAACACTTTATCCGCTTCCGGATACCCGAAAGTAATGATCCGCCCTCCTCCCTGGTTGCGCATCATCGGAATCACTTCCCGCACCAAATAAAAAACGCCGGATAAATTGCCGTCGATCATGTCACGCCAATGTTCATCCGTAAAGTCGATCACGGGCGTTTTCTTGAAAATAAACGGTCCGGCCGTGCAGACAAGGGCATCGATCCTCCCCAAATCTTCACGAACCTCACCGACCATGCGCCGGATATCCTCTTTGTTGCTGATATCTCCTTGGAGAATGACCGCTTCTCCTCCATTTTTTTCGATCTCTTTTTTCATTTTTTGCGCCGCACTCCGACTTTGTCGATAATTGATCACAATCCGGTAACCGTCCTCAGCCAGCCCTTTGGCCACCATCACGCCCAGCCCTTTGGGGCCGCCGACAACCCAGGCCACCGGCTTTTCTTTTTGCGCCATCAAACATTCATCTCCTTATTCAAAACATTTTTATGTCCGGCCATTTGGAAATTATGATACCATCCCCGGTCGCAAATTTTGTCTATTATTATAATATATGGCGTTGGAAGTCCCACTCCGAAAATTGCCCGATTCTCCCGGCCGGTAAACTGCTTCATAAAAAAAACAGCAGGCAACTTTGGATACATTGCCCGCTGTCTTGCACAGTCTGCTTGCAAACATTCCCGGCAACCGTCGCCGCAAATCTCCGGATGCCGGATTTAGGATGTGGCAACCCTCTGCCGTCGGTCCGCTCACTGTTTTCCGATGTAAACCGACCGGACGATGGTGCGTGCAAAAGGCGTTCCGTCGGCTTTGGTTCCCTGAAGATCGATGGTGACATTGTAGGTGCCCGGCTCCTTCAACCCGAAGCGGTCAGCCAGATCCGGTACATTTTTCAGGATTTGTCCGGCGGTGATTTTTTCGGTTCGAATTTTCTCCCCCCGCGGGGAAATCACTTGGATGGATCCTTGCAGTTGTTTCAAATTCGTGTTTTTCCAATTCATCTGTAAGGGGATACGGCCGGAATCGGCTTTGGCCGGAAGCGTGAACGAAAGGGTATCCGCTCCGGAATAGGTGGTGATCAAGAGATAAGCATCGGTTTGCGGACTGTTCATTTGCATCGTCCAGTTTCCGCTTTCCAACTGGCTTCCATTAAGATGAAACATTTGCACAGCCGCCCCTTGAAAGAAGGCTTCATCCGTCGCTTTGGAAAAAACGCCGCTGGTTTCGGTGTAAACTTTGCCGGATGGCGAGATCAACCGGACTTTCACTTCAGGGGATTTGGTAAGCACGGTGAAAAGGATTTCTTCCGAACCGGCATCCACCGAAATCGTTTCTTCCGCTTGCTCGCCTGCCGTCAACGGTCCCCCTCTGACAAAATGGTCAGCACTTTCTTCCTTCATCCGGGGAACATCCTGCCGGGTTTGCACCACTTGACCAGAGCGAAGCACGGAATCGATTTCCGCAAAGGCGACGGTTCCGGTCCGGATGGCATCATGATCCACATCCTTGGTAAACAGATGGTTTCCATAAGGAAGATCGGTGCTCCAGACATTCACCAACCCGTCATTGTCTCCATGGGAAGACAAGTAGAAACCGCCAAACCACAAGGCCGACAAACTCGGTCCCCAATTGGTGCCCGCAGCAGTGTAATAAACGTTTTTAACCGCATCGGGATGACTGTCGGTTTGTTCGCGGTACTTTGCCATTTCGCCCGTTTGCAAGGAATAGGTCGCATCCGAACGCTGTCCCAGCAACTCTGCCAGCCACCCGGCCCAGGAACTGTGTGCCAGATCCGCAAGATGCGAACCGTGATGCGGGGAGCCTAAGGTGACCACTTTTGATACATACGGATACGCGCCATAATGAATCAAGGCTGCCTGCGTGTCAGGACCACCTTTGCTGTGTGCGACAATATTCACCTTCTGTCCGAAATGGTCATAAATTTCCTTCAGCATCCGGGCCAGCAATTCTCCGTTATCCCACTGGCTGGATGGCTTTCCGCCGGCATCATACAATTGGACAAAAGCGGTCCGGTAACCGTTGTTGTATGCGGTTTCATACATATCATTCAATCCGTGATAATTGGTCTCGTTCCACCAGTTTTGGGCTTTTCCGTTCATTCCTTGGACAAAGACGATGGGAAGTTTGTTCGGGTCGGCATTTGCCGGAGTGGCTCCCAAAAACCAGGTTCCGGGGGTGGTGTCTTCAGAGGGAGGGGGCAACTGATTGCTGATCACATTTCCCATCGGTTGGGGAGGGGGAATTTCCTCACTCTCAGCCCCGACCCATCCGGCGGGCAAAAACATGCTGAAGGCCAACAACAAACAAAGCAAAAAACACCAAGGCCGGCGCAACACAATCTCCTCCTTTTTTCATATACAGAAGATTGCGACATCTATTTCTGAAACATTTGCGTTTCCAAGAGAACATAAGGTCTTGCAAACCATTTTTCAATTTTGATTATATCGTATTCTATAAAATTCCACAAATAAAATTTTGAATATTTGAAAATTTAATGGTTTGCATGTTCCAAAGCGGGGAACATGCAGACCCGGCCTTGTCCTTGCCAAGTCTCAATGATTCAACACGCTCCAGCTTCCAATGTTTCAAGCAGTTGCCGGATATCTTCCGGAAGCGGGGACTCCCATTCTTTCCATTCATGCCACCGGGGATGGAGCAAACGGAGATAAGAAGCGTGCAAGGCTTGCCGACCGATCAGATGTTGATCATCCCCGATTCCGTACAACGGATCGCCAATGATGGGGTGGCCGATGGATGCCAAATGAATCCGAATCTGATGCGTGCGTCCGGTTTCCAACCACAAACGCAACAAAGTGGTTTCTTGGAAGCGCTTGACGACTTGAAAGCGGGTAACGGCGCGGACGCCTTCCTCAGATACGACGCGTCCCCCTTTTTCCTCCGGCAACATTTGAATGGGCTTGTCAATGGTGCCGCTTTCGTCTTCCACCCGGCCATGGACAACGGCATGATAGCTTCGTTCATAATGCTTTTTTTCCATTTGGGCCGCCAAAAAAGCATGCGTGTATGCATGTTTGGCTACCACCATCAATCCGGAAGTGTCCCGGTCCAGCCGGGTCACCGGCCGGAACTTTCTTCGTTCCCCTCTTTGTTCCCAATGGTAAATCAACCCATTGGCCAAAGTACCTTCCTTATAACCGCGCGTGGGGTGGACCACCAAGCCGGGCGGCTTGTCAATCACGATCAAATCTTCATCTTCTTCGACAATGTCAAAAGAAACGGGTTGGGGAAGGACGGTTTCCGATTCCTCTTCCATATAGCGGATTTCAATTTGGTCCCCTTCCCTGACCCGGCTCGTAAAATAACGCACTTCGCCGTTGACCGTGACCAACCGGTTCCTTTTCAGGCGGGTCATCATTCTTTTGGAAAAACGGTACTTGTTCCGGAGAATTTGTTTCAACATTTTCCCGTCTTCTTCTCCGGAAACGACATGGGTGAATTGGATCTGGTTATTCATGAAACACCTCAAAAAGACATGATGATTCCAAACGTTTCTAGTATAGCACGGGTGAAATCAACGAGAAAGAATCCCTTTTGTAAATAATTGTAATTATATATAATAGACAATGATTTCATCCATTCGTTATAATGATGCCAAAACCAAAAAAATACCTGCAAAGGGGAGCCGGAGATTGGCCGGCTGAGATAGTGTACCGATACACTGACCCTCACAACCTGATCCGGATTATGCCGGCGTAGGGATTGCGCATGGTTTCAGACAAGCACAAGCATCCCTCCATCAGGGGTGCTTTTTTGTGTCTTCCCCTTTGCATGCAACCAGGAAGGAGTACAAAAATGAAACAACGTCTGGTGCTCACGGCACTTTTCACCTTGTTCGCCTTGTTTCTGGCGGCATGTTCCTCAACCGGGGACTCTTCCAGACAAACAGTCAAAATCGTGCTCGACTGGACCCCGAACACCAATCACACCGGACTGTACGTAGCAAAAGAAAAGGGCTATTTCAAAGAACAAGGGCTTGATGTCCAAATTATCCAACCCGGCAACAGCGGCGCGGAGCAAATGGTTGCTTCCGGGCAGGCCGATTTTGGCGTCAGTTATCAAGAAAACGTCACCCATGCCCGAACCCAAGGGATTCCGATCATTTCCATCGCGGCCGTGTTGCAACATAACACTTCCGGCTTTGCCTCTCTCCGCGACAAACAGATTCAACGGCCGAAAGATTTTGAAGGCAAAGTCTACGGCGGCTTCGGTTCGCCGGTTGAAAAACAGATCCTGACTTCTTTGATGGAAAAAGATCAGGCGGATGCAAACAAAGTCAAAATCATCAACACCGGAAACGTCGACTTTTTCCAAGCGTCCAAACAAAATATCGACTTTATGTGGATTTATTACGGATGGACCGGCATTGAAGCCGAATTGCGCGGCGAAAAGCTGAACATGGTCTACCTGAAAGATTATGACCGTGCTCTGGACTATTACACCCCGGTTCTCATCACCAGCGAAAAACAAATCAGCCAAAACAAAGAAACCGTTCAATCCTTTATGAAAGCCGTCAGCAAAGGTTATCAGTTTGCCATTGACCATCCCGATCAAGCGGCTGACATTCTGATCCGGGAAGTGCCGGATTTAAATCCCGAACTGGTGAAAAAAAGCCAGGCATGGATCAGCCCCCGTTACAAGGATGATGCCAAAGTTTGGGGATGGCAAAAAGAAGAAGTTTGGGCGGACTATGCCAAATGGCTGAGCGATCACCACCTTTTGGAGGGAAAATTTGTACCCAACGAAGCCTTTACCAATGAATTTTTGCCGGAAGGAGGAAACTGAATTGGCCCAAGCACTGGTCAGCCTTCAAATCCTGCCGCGAACCCCCCGCGGGGAAAAAGTGATTCCTTATGTGGACCGGGCGATTGAACTGATTGACCAATCCGGTGTCCGTTACCGCGTCGGCCCTCTGGAGACCACCATGGAAGGGGACTTGTCCGAACTGCTAAAGATCGTTGAGAAAGTCCATGAAGAAATGGTGAAAATGGGTTGCGGCAGCGTCCTGGCCCAAGTGAAAATCTTGTATCAGCCGGACGGCATTTCGATAAGCGAGTTGACGAAAAAATATGATGAGCATTGTTAAACGGGGCATGCCTGTCTGGTTCGTCCTTTTTCTGTTGTTCTTATGGGAAATGTCGGTTTCCTTGTTTCATATTGAACCTTGGGTGCTTCCGTCCCCTTCGGCAATCGGCAAAGAATCCCTCGCATTGTCCCGGCAATTGCCCGTTCCCGTATGGGCAACTGCAAGCATTGCCATCAGCGGCCTTTTCATGGGGACCGTCATCGGCCTTTTGACCGCCGGCGTGCTTCATTTATTTTCATCTCTGCGCCGAATGGTTTATCCGTTGATTATCTTGTCGCAAAATATCCCGATGATTGCGCTAGCGCCGTTGCTTGTGATGTGGCTCGGGTTTGGCGTCTTTCCAAAAATCCTGGTGGTTGCCCTGATCTGTTTCTTCCCTGTCACCGTCTCACTGTTGGGCGGATTGGCTGAAACGGATCGCACCCTTCTGACCTATATGAAAATGGCCGGCGCTTCCCGGATGCAAATTTTTTTCAAATGTGAATGCCCGTCGGCTTTACCGGCCTTTTTTTCCGGTTTGAAATTATCGGCCACTTACAGCGTGATGGGAGCGGTCATCGCCGAATGGCTGGGAGCGGAAAACGGCATCGGGGTGATGATGCAGCTGGCTTCGTCCACTTTCCGCACAGACCGGGTCTTTGTGACCATTTTGTTGGTCGCCGGCTTAAGCCTTCTCTTTTTCGCTTTGATCACATTCTTCGAGCGGATGGTGACAGTGCGCAATGGAAATCAAAGGAGGGATTCCCGATGACTTTGGAAGTGAAAAACATCACGTTTTCTTATGGCAACGGACCGGTCATTTCCGGTCTTTCCTTACGGGTGAAAGAGCGGGAATTCGTCTCCTTGATCGGACCGTCCGGGAGCGGAAAAAGCACACTGTTCCACCTGATCGGAGGCTTGGAAAAACCGGCAGAAGGAGAAATTACGTGGAACGGGCAGTCCATCGTCGGCAAACGCGGCAACTTCGCTTACATGCCGCAACAACCGTCCCTCTTCCCGTGGCGGACCGTGGCGGAAAACATTGCTCTTCCCAGTGAATTGAACCATCAAAAAATGAAACCGGAGCACATCCGCCGGTATTTGGAAAACGCAGGCTTGAGCGGGACGGAATCGCTGTATCCCCACGAACTGAGCGGGGGAATGCAACAGCGGGTGGCATTTTTGCGCACCTTGGCAAGCGGAAAGGAATGGCTGCTTTTGGACGAACCTTTCGGCGCATTGGATGCCCTGACGCGAACCCACATGCAAAAATGGCTGGATGCTTTGCTGAAAAAGGAACGGCGCACTGTCCTTTTCATCACACACAGCATTGAAGAAGCTTTGCTCCTTTCTGATCGCATCTATATTTTGACGAAACGCCCGATGCAGGTGTATCAAGAGTTGAAGGTTCCATTCCCCAAGGAAAACCGTTTTTCCCTCCGCGGAGATAAAACATGGGAATCCCTCCGGAAACAGCTGGAAGACTGGTTGTTACCGGAACCGGCGGAAACGGATTAAATAAATGACAGGGAACGGCATGCACGTCCGTTCCCTGTTTTGTCAATAAACAATGCCCGTGCGGCGATGTGTTTTGTCCAGTAAGGAAGAAGGAGGATCAAAATAACGGGAATCATATCTTTTTTGGAACGTTCCCTCTTTCGTTATGTACCCGGAACCCCATGTCGGATCCATGACCAGCCATCGCCCATCCACCCGGACTTCCACCCAGGCATGGCGTTGTCCCCCCGCTTTTCCTTCCACAAAACGGGCTGGCAAACCGGCGGATCTTAAAAGCGCAATCGTCAAAAACACGTAATCCTGGCAAATACCCTTTTTTGTGCGCAACGACTTGATCGCGCTGTCCGACCAATGGAATTCATTTTTCCGGTACTTTTCCATGTCATACGTCATGTTTTTTGCAACATAATCATAGATCGCCTTCGCCTTTTCCCGCGGTGTGGAAGCTCCGTTCACCAGTTGTCCGGACCGGTTTTGAATCTCCGCACTGTCGGACTCAATGCCTCTGGACGGAAGCAAATACCGGAGATCCTGCTTTGCCGAACTGTTCACCTCAAACCGGGCCACTTTAAAAAAACGGAAATAATCCCGTTTCTCCGTTGTGATTTCCGGAACATACAGGTTCACTTCATATTTTCCGGGACCAAACCTCAGCCATATCCGGTCATCAAAGCGGAAATTGTTCACCGGCAGAAAATAGGTTGCCTCTTCTCCATCTTTTTTGGTTTTGACAATCAGATGGGTGGTCTCTTTTGCATAAGGTGCCGTCGCATCAATCCGTCCGGCAACGCGGTAGGACAAGCCGGCCGTATCGCCGCTGGCCACCGGCGTTTCCAATTGAATGCCCCTTTGGGCATAAAGATCAGTATAGGCAACCGGTTCCCGCTTGATGTTTTTCGTGTGTTCCACATACAGCGTGGCTCCTTCCCGGAACGAACCCCATTTTTCCGGGTCGGGAACCATCACATCAAGCTGATGCACCCCCTGCCCGAACAACAAAGGGATCTGCTCCTGAAACTTGCCGTCGGTGACCCGGATGACCCGTTCCCAGGATTGATTTCCTTTTTTCAATTGCACCAGCAGTTTTTTCACGGATTTTTTGACCTCTCCGCGGATCGGGACGGCCTGGTCCGACCGGACATACCCTGACTGCGGGGAAGAGAGATTCAGTTCGGCTTCCCGGGCTTGCATGCTGTATGCCACATCCCGTGCCAACGTGTCGGAAGCATTGTGGACAGTAAAAGCCGCCATCAAATAAAAGTAATCTTTTTCTTCCCGGTCCGGAAGCCGGAGATAAACGCGATAATCCCCTTTCCCCTGAAACAGCCGGAGACTTTTCCCGAACCGCCCGTTTTCCACGGGAATATATTCATCCAATGTTTTGGGCAATCCCTGTTTGGGCTCCCCTTGGTACTCGATGTGCACCCATATGTATGGAACCGCCAGGTTTTCTGTCTTTTCGATGGTTCCGGAAACCGTAAAAACGGATTCGGCCTGCACCGGTTCCCATTGAGGCTGTTCCAGTTTGGCGTTCAGTTTTTGGGCATAATCCTCTAACCGGATTTTTTCTCTGCCTTGAAAATCCGAGCCCGGATTGGCCTGTTTGCTGAACACCAGTTTTTCCGATCCCCGGGTCCAGGTCCGGTCCAAAGCCTCTTTGTCCTGATATGCGGCCACTCCGAGCAGACAAGCCGTCAACAACGCACAACCTGCCGAAAACCACTTCCAACTCATACCCTTCTCCGGCCTTTCACAATTTTTTCCTTTGCTATTCCATTTTCTTTTGCATTGTGAAAAACCCTTCTTTTTCGCCGCCGGTTTAAAATAAAAAAAGCAAATGGCCGGGGTCTTTGACACACAAGACCCCGGCCATTTTTTATACCCGCACTTCTTCCGGCAAATGGCTCAACAACGTTTCTTCATCCCAAATCGTCACATCCAATTTTTTCGCTTTGTCCAGTTTGGAGCCCGCTTTTTCGCCGGCAACCAACAAATCCGTCTTTTTGCTGACGCTTCCGGTGACATTGGCCCCCAACGATTCGAGCAGGTCCGTTGCCTCTTTGCGGGACATCTTCTGCAATGTTCCTGTGATGACGACCGTCTTTCCGGCCAACGGTGATGATGCAACGGCTTTTTCTCCATCCGCACCCGGCCCTTTGTATTCCATATTCACGCCGGCTTCTTTCAAACGATTGATCGTTTCCCGGACTTCCGGTTTTTCCATGTAGGTGACCACGCTGTCTGCCATTTTCGGCCCGATCTCATCCAAGGCAAGCAATTCTTCCATGCCCGCCTCCATCAGGGCATCCATATGCTTGAAGTGTTGCGCCAGAATTTTGGCCCCTTTGGCTCCGACAAAACGGATCCCCAGCCCGAACAACAACCGTTCCAGCGAATTCCGTTTGCTTTTTTCAATGGCTTCCAGAAGGTTTTGGACCGATTTTTCTCCCATTCTCTCCAGCTGTAACAAATCTTCTTTTTCAAGGTAATAAAGATCCGCCACGCTTCGCACCAAACCGTGGTTAAACAGCTGGGTCACCACTTTTTCGCCCAGCCCTTCGATATTCATCGCACCACGCGAAACAAAATGGATGATGCCTTCCCGAGTCTGCGCCGGACATTCGGGATTGATGCAGCGAAGCGCCACTTCACCTTCAAGGCGGACCAGCCCGCTGCCACACTCCGGACAGTGTTCCGGCATGGAAAACGCTTTTTCTCCGCCGGTGCGCTTTTCGGTGAGAACGCCCACCACTTCCGGAATGATGTCTCCTGCTTTTTTCACCACCACATAATCATGGATCCGGATATCTTTTTCACGGATCAAGTCTTCGTTATGCAGAGAAGCTCGTTGGACGGTGGTTCCGGCCAGGCTGACCGGCTCCAAAACGGCAGTCGGTGTCACCACGCCGGTCCGACCGACATTCAGGGTGATGTCCAAAAGACGGGTGACGGCTTCTTCCGCCGGGAATTTATAGGCAATGGCCCAACGGGGGCTTTTGGCGGTGTTCCCCATCTGTTTTCTTAACGCCAATTCATCGACTTTGATCACAATGCCGTCAATCTCGTAAGGAAGATCCGGGCGGTTCTTTCCCCATTTTTCAATGAAAGCCAGCATTTCCTCCACGGATTCCACCGTCTGCCGGGCCGGATTCACCTTAAAGCCCAACGTCTCCAAAAATTGAAGCCCTTCGGTGTGGGTTTGGACGGTATGGCCTTCCAATTGTCCGATCTCATAAACAAACAAATCCAGCGTCCGCCGGGCCGCCAATTTGGGATCCAGCTGGCGAAGCGAACCGGCTGCCGCATTGCGCGGGTTGGCAAATAAAGGTTCCCCGTTTTCGGCCCGTTCCCGGTTCAAGCGTTCAAAAGCCCGCCGCGGCATGTACGCTTCCCCGCGAACTTCGATGGAAAGCGGTTCGTTGATGCGCAAAGGCAGGGACCGGATCGTTTTTAAGTTTTGCGTGATATCTTCCCCGGTGATGCCATCCCCCCGGGTGGATCCCAAGACAAAACGGCCGTCTTCATATTTGACGGAAACTGCCAACCCGTCGATTTTCAACTCGCAAACATAACGGACATTTTGGCGGCCGGCCGCTTTTCTCACACGCTCGTCAAAATCACGCAAATCCTGCTCGTCAAAAGCGTTCCCCAAACTGAGCATAGGGGCGGTGTGCTCGACTTTTTCAAAATAAGGAAGCGGTTCTCCGCCAACCCGCTGGGTGGGGGAATCCGGGGTTTTCAGTTCGGGAAATTTCTCTTCCAATGCCATGAGCTCGCGCATCAACCGGTCATACTCGGCATCGGAAATGGCCGGATCATCCAAAACATAATACCGGTGGTTATGTTCATTGATTTCATCATGCAATTCCAGCACGCGTTTCTTTGCCTCTTCCAGCTTCAATCCAACTTCATCCTCCTGTTCATCATTCTTTCGTGATGGGAGCATATTTGGCCAATAATTTTTTCACCCCGACCGGAGCGGGAAATGCAATGTTCAACTCCATGTCGTCGCCTTCCCCCTGCACTTTGACGACCGTGCCGACCCCCCATTTTTTGTGGACGGCTTTGTCCCCGACCTGCCAGTTGCGTTCCGGATTGGGTGCCGGCCGTGCCACTTTCCTGAAGCTTCGGCTTGGCGTCGGCGCTTCCTTTTTCTGTCCGGCTTCTTCAAACAACCCTGCCGGAATTTCCCTCAAAAAACGGGAAGGCAGATTGGAACTGGTTTGCCCAAAAATCGTCCGCGTCCGGGCCCGTGTCAGGTGAAGCACTTTCTCCGCACGGGTCAACCCCACATAGGCCAGCCGCCTTTCTTCTTCCATCTCCGACTCGTCATCCAGTGAACGCATGTGAGGGAAAATCCCTTCTTCCAAGCCGACCAAAAAGACATGCGGAAACTCGAGTCCTTTGGCGCTGTGCAATGTCATCAACGCCACGGATTCCGCATTTTTTTCCTCCTCTTCATCCAGCTGGTCCACATCCGAAATCAAAGCCAAATCCGTCAAAAAGCTGATCAATGTTTTGTCTTCATTTCTTTTCTCGAACTCTTGGGCGACCGATAAAAATTCATCAATGTTTTCCAGCCGGCTCGCCGCTTCGATGGTCTTCTCTTTTTTCAATTCTTCTCTGTAGCCGCTTCGTTGCAACACTTCTTCCGTCATTTCCACGGCTGACAGATATTCAATCATGGCATGAAGCTCGCGCACAAATCCGACAAAGGTTTCCAGCGGCTTCAGGGTCCGCTTGGACAGTCCGATGTGCTCCATCTCCAACAGCGCTTCAAACATGGAAATGCCGTTTTGCACTGCATAATTTTGGATTTTCTCCAGCGAAGCCGCTCCGACACCGCGGCGGGGCACATTGATGATGCGAGAAAGGCTCAGATCATCATGGGGATTGACAATCAGACGCAAATATGCCAACAAATCTTTAATCTCTTTTCGTTCGTAGAACTTGATGCCGCCAACCACGGTGTAAGGAATGTTGGATTTCATCATCACTTCCTCGATCACCCGTGATTGTGCATTGGTCCGGTACAACACAGCATAATCGGAATACCGTTTTCCTTGTTTGATGCCGTTTGAAATGGTTTCGGCAATATAGAAGGCTTCTTCCTGCTCAGTACCGGCTTCAAACAATTGAATCTTGCTTCCTTCCTCATTGGCCGTCCACAATTCTTTGGGTTTCCGTTCCGTGTTGTGGGCAATGAGATGATTGGCGGCTTGGAGGATGTTTTTGGTGGAACGGTAATTTTGCTCCAGCTTGATTTGCACCGCATCCGGATAATCCTGTTCAAAATGGAGAATGTTCCTTATATCCGCTCCCCGGAAACGGTAAATCGATTGGTCCGAATCACCGACCACGCAAATATTCCGGTGATGTTCCGCCAGCATTTGAACCAATACATATTGGGCATGGTTTGTATCCTGATACTCATCCACATGAATGTACTTGAATTTGCGCTGGTAATACTCTTTCACCTCGGGCCGCGATTTGAAAAGCCGGACGGTTTCCATTAACAAATCGTCAAAATCCAAGGATTGATTGGCCCGCAATTTCTCTTGGTATTTTTCGTAAACATCTGCTGCCACCTGTTCGAAAAAGTTGCGCGCACCCTGTTTCATTTCTGCCGGCCCGGCCAATTGATTCTTCGCATGGCTGATTTGATTCAAAAGGGAACGCGGCTCAAACTTTTTGGGATCCAGATTTTCTTCCTTTAAAACTTGTTTAATCACGCTCAATTGGTCCGAAGTGTCCAGAATGGTGAAGTTGCGCGACATCCCCAGCTGGTCAATATCCCGCCGCAAAATGCGCACGCACATCGCATGGAAGGTGGAGATCCAGATCTCTTCCGCCCGGGGCCCCACCAAAGAGACGATGCGTTCTTTCATTTCGCGCGCCGCTTTGTTGGTAAAGGTGATCGCCAAAATATTCCAGGGGTGAACCTGTTTTTCACTGAGAAGATAAGCCACGCGGTGTGTCAAAACCCGGGTTTTTCCGCTTCCGGCCCCGGCCACGATCAGAACGGGGCCTTCGGTGGTTTCCACTGCTTTTCGCTGCATCGGGTTCAAGCCCTCAAGCAACGTCTCCGTCGACAACTGGTTAAGCATCAGCTCACCCTTTCTCCTGCAACTTTGTTTCTTTGACCCATGTCACGGTTTGAACCGCTTTTTCCACATTGGTGTAAACCACATTACCCACGACAACGGTATCGGCCCACCGGGCCATGGTTTTCGCCTGCTCTTCGTTGGTGATGCCTCCCCCGTAAAACAACCGGGTCTGCTTTAATTTTCGGCGAATGGCCCGCACCTTTTTCTCCTCGCCAAAGGTCCCGCTGTATTCAACATAAAGCACCGGCCACCGGAACAAATTTTCCACCAAATCGGCATAGCCGGCCGCTTCTTCTTCGGTCAGGTCCGCTTTGGCCTGTGTCAAGCGGCTCACCTTGGCCCCTGGATTTAAAATCACATATCCGAGCAACAAAACCTGCTCCCAGGGAATGCTGCTCCCGTAACGCCGGATGGCCTCCAGGTGCGCCCCATGAATCCACTTGGCTTGATCGGTGTTTAACACCGATGGAATGAGATAACCGTCAAATCCGGGTACAATCGCCTTCATCGTCGAAATTTCCTGCACACAAGGCACTTGATATTTCTGTATCCGTTCAAGCAATTGCCATGTGTTTTGAAACGTAATTCCATCCGTTCCCCCAACTATAATCGCATCAGTTCCGGATTGGCAAATCTTTTCCAGTGCCAGATCAGAAAGCCGCCGGTTGGGGTCCAATTTAAAGACATGTCTCCATTTCTTCACTTTTTTTATCATACTTTTCCCCCCGCCCGAAACCTACAATCCCTATTATACACCGCAGAGAAAATGAAAAGAAAACAAAGGCTGTGATCCGTACAGGAAAACACAGCCTTTCAGCAAAAAGTCATCCGTATTATCATTTTTCAGGGGATTTTTCTTCCTTCGCTTCTTTTAAACGTTCCAAGGCGAGCAAATAACCGTCGGTACCGTAGTGGAGACAGCGTTTGACACGGGATATCGTTGCCGTGCTGGCGCCCGTTTCGGTTTCAATCTGGTTATAAGTGCAACCATCTTCGAGCATCCGGGCCACTTCCAACCGTTGCGCCAGTGACTTGATCTCCCCGACAGTACATAAATCTTCAAAAAAACGGTAACATTCATCAATGGTTTCAAGTTGCAAGATTGCCTGAAAAAGTTGATCCACTTCTTTTTTGTTCAGTTTATTCAGTTGCATTCATCATTCCTCCTCGAGGTAGAAGGAAGTCCTTTCGCCCTTTAAAGTTATGCCTCTGATAAGTATAGCAGAAAATAAGAGGTTATTGGAGAAGAACCTCTCCGGTCTCCGGCAAAACATTGATCCATGTTTTCCCGGGCAGCAACGTGCATTCTTTTCCGTCACGGTAAGGAACGATCCATCCGTCCCGGTACTTCCATTCGACCGGGACCGCCTTCCCCTGCTGGAGCAAATAACCTTTCCCCTGCCCCGTAATATCCACCGCCCGGTGTCCCACATAATCCAATACCTTGTGTTTGGCAAAAATCACGAGTACATTTTGCATGGTGACCGGCTCCCCGGTTTCCCTATCGGTTTGCATCTCGCCTTCGGTGTAGCGGACATATTGCTGCTTGGCCGGATCATATTGATACCCGGCTTCGTACAATTTATGGTAAATGAGGCGGACCTTCCCGGCGGCCTTTCCCCCGCCGGTGACCGCTTCACCGGAAAACTGGTAAGCCGGCTTTCCACTGTAATCGGGATAATCCCGTTGCTTTGCAACCCGGCTCAATTCTTCCAACCGGGCATACAGGTTATGCGGCGGTTTGCGAAAATCGACGCGGAAAAAATGTTTTTCGTCTTGATGGACCCCGTCGATCGCCGGCTTTTTCTCCTCACGGATCCGGTTTAACGCAGACGGGGAACCGCCGGCATGCGCCACCACCGCCCCGGTTCCGTCCGCCAGGTCCAGATAATAATCCCGGACACTCCGGACCGGACCGATCACCCCGTTCAACCGGTTATAATAAAAAGCCGCGAACCGGGTGATCTCTCCTTCCGCCAAAATCTCCACCACCACATCCGCCAATTGAAGCCCGGATTGCGGACGGGCCGCTGGATGGTTGTTGATCATGGCCATGATCACGGGTTTGGGTTCCTCTTTCTCAACAGGAGTGCCGGTGATGGGACTCATCAGACGTACCGGTTTTTCTGGCCGGGTGACGGGGGCGGAATCAGGCTGACAGGCAACCAGCAAGACAGCGATTAAAAGACTCGCAATTCCGAAATTTCTTTTCACCAAATCCCTCCACTTGAAATCGATATTGAATTCTTCTTTTTCAAACGGTTTCATCCCTTCCTGTTCAGAAAACCTGCTGACAGGGTATGCAACAAGGCAAAGCATAGCAACGGGCAAACTGCCAGGCGCCAGCCCGCAAAAATGAGAACCGGCTGTTTTAAAACCGCCGCGTCTCAGGTTGCAAACCATTCAATCACATGGGAACGAAACCGCTCAGCGGACGGGGATAACGGATTGTCTTTCAACCAAGTCAATCCGATCTTCCGGTAACATCTTGGATTCCGAACGGAAATCTTTTTGATCTTGGCCTCGCTGATGCCCCGGTATTCCGGGATCAACGTCACGCCCAATCCGGCTGAAACCAACCCGGCCAACGTCGATACATCTTCGCCTTCAAATTTCATGACCGGGGTGAAACCGGCTTTCCGGCAAAAATAGGTGATCCGTTCCCTCATCTCCAATCCTTGCCGAAAACCGACAAAGCTTTCGCCGCCAATCTCCTTCAGATCCACAGAGTCTTTTGCAGCCAGCCGGTGGTTCGCCGGAACATACAAAAACAATTCCTGTTCCATCAGCGGATGCCACTGAATGCCAGGCGGAAACGCATACGAACTGATCAGGCACAAATCAACCTCCCTGGCCTTCAACAGCTCCACGCTTCTTGAAATGGTGCTTTGGATCAGTTGAATTTCCACCCGGGGATATTTTTGGTTAAAGCTGCGGATCAACTCCGGCAAAACCGTGACACCCAACGTGCGGAGAAAGGCCACCGAAACCTTCCCGGTATCCGGGTTTTTCAATTGTTCAATCTCCTGAACCCCGACGGAAATTTCATTGAGCGCATTTTCCACCCGTTTCAAAAAAACCCGGCCGAAGGCATTCAGCTTGACGGAACGGCCGACCCGGTCAAACAGCGGCACCCCCAACTCTTCTTCCAGTTTGGCCATGGAACGGCTGAGAGCCGGTTGGGAAATGCCCAGCCGGTTTGCCGCTTTCCGGAAGTGCTCGGTTTTGGCCACTTGACAAAAGTATTCCAGCTGCTGCCATTCCATTCTTCGATAACCTCTTTCTCTTTATTGATAGCAAAAAATTATCATTTAAATAAATATAATGCAATAGACACATCAGCCTGCCGGAAGTACACTAAAAACCAAAGCAACAGCTTCACAATGAGGAGAGGTGCTTCATGAAATATGTCGAATCCGGCAGCAGTGAATATTACCGGATTTTTGTTTGCATGCTGTTGGGGAGCATGGTGACTTTTGCCCAGCTGTATTATCCGCAAACATTGATCAATGCGTTTGCCTCACAAATGGGAATCTCCCCGTCTCATGCCAGTTTGTCTGTTTCGCTGGCCACCTTTTCACTGGCCGTCGGAATGTTGATTCTCACAGTTTTTTCCAATGCCTGGGGCCGGAAAAAAATCATGGGAGTGTCTTTGTTGTTGGCATCCTTGGCGGGAATCGCCACGGCATTCACCCCGGATTTCAAAACCCTGGTTTTTTTGCGGGTTTTCCAGGGACTGGCGATGAGCGGATTTCCATCCGTTGCCATCACTTATCTGAATGAAGCAATCTCACCGAAACACATCGGGCGCATCATGGGGATTTATGTGAGCGGCAATGCAGTGGGCGGTTTCTTTGGGAGAATATGGGTCAGTGTTTTTGCCGACTTTTATTCTTGGCAGGCGGGCGCCCTTGCGCTGGGGATTTTCAGTTTTTTATGCAGTGCGCTGTTTTTCGTTTTGCTTCCTGAATCCAAACATTTCAAAAAAGAACAACTCTCTTTTTCCAACTGGATTTCAGGCATGATCGGCGGAATGAAAAACAAATATCTGTTGTCCATTTACGCCATGGCCTTTTTGCTGCTCGGCGCCTACATTACATTGTTTAACTACATCGCTTTTCCTTTGTCCAATCCTCCGTATCAATTGAGCCAAACGGCGATCGGCTTTTTATTTATTTTTCAACTTTCCGGATCGTGGAGTTCGTATTTCTTCGGGAAACTGACAGAAAACCACTCGCGATCCTCCCTCTTGATCAGCGGGGTGGTCATGGCATTGGCCGGTGCCCTTTTGACCTGCACCGGAAATCTCTTTTTGTTGATGGCCGGCTTGATCTTGTTTGCAGCCGGATTTTTCGCCGGACACAGCCTTGCCAGCGGATGGGTCGGGATGATCGCAGACCCCCGGATCAAAGTGTACGCTTCTTCTTTATACCTGTTGTTTTATTACACCGGCTCCAGCCTCTTGGGATGGGCCGGCGGGTTCTTTTTGACCCGCTTTGGTTGGTACGGGGTGATTTTCATGATCTCCGTCCTCTTGATCGCCACTGTGTTGTTGACTCTTACGTTAACCCGGTCGCTTCGTCTCTCCCACAAGGAAAATTCCGTCCGCCTGACCGGTTGAAACCAGAAAAACAGGAACCTTACGGGGTTCCTGTTTTTTAATGCAAAAACCGGAGCAAGACGGGAATCAAGAGGGAAGTCAAAATGGCACACAGGGTCATGGCCACCAAACTGGCGGTTCCTTCCTTTTCCCCGATCTCCAGTGCTTTGGACGTTCCAATCGCATGGGAAGCACTGCCAAATCCGATGCCTATGCCCAAGTAATGGGTGATCTTGCACCATTTCATCAAATACGGGCCCAACACAGCCCCGATCAGTCCGGCCACAATCACAAATAAGGCGGCCAGAGAGGGGATGCCTCCCGAAAGCTTGGCCAAGTCCATGGCCACCGGCGTGGTCACGGATTTCGGCAACAACGTGTAAAGAAGACGGCGGTCCACCCCGAATGCCTCCGCCAAAAAGTATCCGCTCAACACGGCGGTGAAACAACCGGAAATCACACTGACCAGTATCGAAGCAAGATAACGTTTCACGACCCGTCGGTGACGATACAGCGGGATCGCCATCGCCACCACCGCCGGACCCAGAAACCCGTCCAGCCACCGTCCGCCGGTCATATAGACATCATAAGGAATTTGGAATAAAAGCAACAAGCTGATCAGAAACACTGCCGAAGTCAAAAGGGGCAGCAAAAACGGCGACGGGAAGCGTTTATACAGACGTTTCATCGCGATGAACACCGCGAGCGTGACACCGATGGATATTCCCCCGCTGATCCACTCTTTCATCCACACCCTCCTTTCGCATGGCAAGCCATTGTGCCAGCCATCCGGATAAACACATGACCAGCACGGTACTGATGAAAACCACGGCCACGGCTTGCAACCCGTGTTGTTTCAAAAAGCCGCCATATTCGATCACCCCGATGACAGAGGGCAGAAACAAAAGCGGCAACCAGGAAAGCAATGCATCCGCCCCTGATTGCAGCCGCTTGACCCGGACCATGCCGGTGGACAAACAAATGAACAATAGAAACAATCCGATCATACTGCCCGGGATCGGGACATGGAACTTCTGCTGGATCCACATGCCCGTCTCATAAAAAAGGTAAATCCCGCCGATTTGCAAGACGGTTTTCAACATCTGCGCAAACATGGATGAACCCTTCTTCCTGTGTATTCTCTTTTTTGGGAGAGATTGTTATATAACAAGAGAATAACCTTCTATCTTTACTATCACACAAATATCCCGGTCCCGCAATATGCTTCCCGTTTTCATTCCCCCAAGGGACTTTAAGGCGGTGACTTATTTCACTGTACATTTTTTTCATCATTGGTACAATAAAGGAAACCTCAAAATCAGGGGGAATTCGATGGCTTATCCAGTGGAAACACGCGGGGTGGAAGAACAGCAACACCCGTTTTACGTAATTCGTTATGTCATCAAAAACGGAGATGAAGAACTTCTCGCCAGCGTTGCACGTTATGTCCATACCGGGCAAGGGGGAAGAGTGCAGTTTCTGGAGCACGACTTGAGAAAAATCAGGCGCATGCCCGATCCCGTCAAGCAAATGTCGGAAGTGGAAAGAGTCATCAAAAACGAAGGAGCCCGCTTGGCCGAAGAAGCAAAAAACAAAAAATGACCGCTTCTTTTCCTTGCAAAAACAAGGTAAAATAAATACGTCCATCAACGAGGAGTGAATCCAATGACAGTCAAAGGTGAAATTTTGCTTGAAAACGGAGGAATCATCGAAATCGAATTTTTCCCGGATGAAGCTCCCATCACGGTCAATAACTTTCGCAAACTGGCCAATGAGGGCTTTTACAACGGGCTCAACTTTCACCGGGTGATTCCGGGATTTGTCAGCCAGGGAGGCTGCCCCAACGGGCTGGGAAACGGCGATGCCGGATACACCATTCCTTGCGAAACGAAAAACAATCCGCACCGCCATGTGCCCGGAGCCGTATCGATGGCGCATCGCGGGAAAGACACCGGATCTTGCCAATTTTTCATTGTTCATGAATCCCAGCCGCATTTGGACGGGGTGCACACCGTTTTCGGCATGGTGATCAAAGGAATGGAGCACGTGCTGAACATGCAGCCCGGAACGGTCATGAAAGAAGTCAAAGTCTGGGAAGAATAAATAAAAAAACTGTCGGCCTTGACCGTAAGGCCGGCAGTTTTTTTATGCCCCTCTTTCGTTCACCGGATTTTTTCTTTCTTTTGGCACTGATGAATCCGGGCAATCCCTTCCGTAATCGTTTCTGCGTATTGATCCAAAAACCGGGCGTCTGAAAGAAGATGGTTTTCCCGCATGTGGGTGATAAACAACGAAGCCACCGTGATCGCGGGCATGTTCACCCCGCGCAATTCCTGGATTTTCCCTTCCGCCGTCTCTGTGTCATTTTTCTTTCCCAAATCCATCACGCCGTATTTTCTTAAAAAGCTGGTCAGCTGATTATGAAGCCAGCACTGGATTTTTCTCTCTTCCAATCCTGCAATCACGCTCACATAAGAGGCAAACCCGGACATGGTGGGATCAGGGGAAGCATTGGTATGGATGCTTAAAAATAAGTCCGCATTCTGACGGTTCGCCCACTCAATCCTTTCCCGGGCACTCACGTGGGTATCCACAGACCGGGTCATGGTCACGGACAACCCTTCATAATTTAACAACTTGCGGCGAACGCGAAAAGCAATTTCCAAACAAACATCCTTTTCAGCCAGAGAATAACCCACCGAACCCAAATCCTCTCCCCCATGTCCCGGGTCAAGGCACACCAGCATGATTCTCACCTCACGTAAGACAATGCTCCATGTTCATACTTTTTCCCCACATCGCTTCTTTAAAAACACCGATTCCCAAAAGGATATGAACAAAAACAAAACACCGGATCGTTTCGGTGCCTCTTTTGCAATAAAAAACGGGAGGGGCCGGTCTTCTTCCGAACCCCTCCCGTGTTCCGGTTTTCAGTTACATCGGGATACGTTTTAAAAACTTTCCTTCACCACAACCTGATCCAAAGGCAAACGGGTCGTCGGCCGGGCCGGAGCCGCCGCTTTGCCGATCGTGATCAGCATAACGGGCGCATAACGATCCGGAACCCGGAATTCCTCCACAAATTTTTCCCGGTTAAATCCTCCGATCGGACAAGTGTCATACCCTTTGGCTTTGGCTGCCAACATCAGCTGCATGGCGGCAAATCCGGCATTCAAAAAAGCCTCATCCCGGGCGAACCGGTCATTTTGATAAGCTTTTTCCACTTGGCCGATCATTAAATCGTAAATGTCTTTTCCGGCATCCTTATAGACGATTTTGGCGGTTTCATTCGCTTGCAGGTCTCCCAACACAGCCACGGTGGCTGCCGCCTCGACCACTTGCTCTTGATTGTATGAAATGGGCAACAGTTTTTCCTTCATCTCTTTGGATGTAATGACGAGAAAGCGCCAATGTTGCAAGTTCCAGGCAGAAGGAGCCTGGATGGCAATCTCCAGAAGTTCATTCAATTCCTCTTCCGGAATGTTTGCATTCGGATCATATTTGCGAACCGTGGAACGCGCTTTCATCACTTCAATCGCATCCATGGTTTTTGTTGTTGACATTCAATCACCCCGATTAATTTAAATAGAAATTAGACAGATAAACATACTTTCATATTACTTAATATATCAAAAAATTATATGTCAAGATAAACAACTTGACAACAGGCCATTTCCATCAAGATTCCAGTCAACCCCCAACAAATCATATCATGTCCATCTGATCCCTGATGGATGCAATGGCGGCAGATCTCTCCGTTCCTTTCGCCCTCCATTGCCCGGCAGATGGCCGATCTTCCCTGCCATGGCACAACCGCCGGCATCGTGGCACATCGGATATCATTTGAAAAAACATCCCCGGCCAGCCGGTAAATGGCAGCCGGGGCCTAGAGGTTTTTAAACGATGTGAGTTTCTCCGGATTCCGCACCAGATAAAGTTTCTTCATTTTCCCTCCCTCCAGTTGAAACAAGGCGACAGTCATTTGTCCACCCGCACGGATCAACAGTCCGTCCTCTGCATTGATCCCGATCACCCTGTATTGCACACCCTGATATTTTCTCAACAATCCCAACAAGAACCGTGCCACCTTTTCGGCAGAAATGACCAGCCGGAGGGCAGCCGTCACTTTTCCGCCGCCGTCAGATGTTACAACGACATCTTCCGCCAAGAGGGAAAGGATTTTTTCTACATTTCCTCGACGCAATTCTTCAAGAAACTGTTCAATCCATACTCTTTGGTTTTGCCGGCGGCGAATCGCTTTCCCCGGATTTCCCACTTTCCTTCTCGCCCTGCTCAAAATTTTGCGACAATTCCCCTCGCTTTTCTCCACGATTTTTCCAATTGAGGCATAATCAAAAGACAATGCTTCCCTCAAAACAAAAACCGTTCTTTCAACAGGGGTCAACCGTTCCAACAACACCAACATCCCATAAGACAACATATCCTTTTTAAGTAACATGGCACCGGGATCTGCAACATCTGTGGGAACCGGTTCCGGCAGCCAGGGACCGGTATATTGCTCCCGCCTTTTTTGGGCAGAACCCAGATAATCATAACAACGATTGACGATCATTTTACAAAGATAATTCTTGGGATCGTACAAGCGCTTGAGATCCAAACCGGTCAGTTTGACAAAGAGATCTTGCACCAGATCTTCCGCATCAGCCATCGAACCGGTCAATTGATATGCAATGGTGCAAAGCAAAGGTTTGTATTCTTCATAAAGTTGTTTTATTGTTTCCCCATATCCTTCTCCCCTCCTGTGCCCCCATTTCACTTTTATTTTACGTTACTTGCTTTCTTCCATGTCCATTTTCTGATGAACCTGCCGATTTTCCCCGCCAGGATCCAATCGATTCCGCAGTATTCAGCCCAGACCAAACCTTCTTTTTGACCTAAATTGATACAAAAAAAATTTCGGCATCTCCGATGAATCGGAGCAGGCTTTTTTTTCAAATCAGCTTCAATAACTTCTCCCAGTCGTTTTGCTTGCAGGATTCCTTCTTTGCAAGTCATCCCGTCTGCTTTTCCATTCTCCGGATCGATAACATGTGCACAATCCCCGATACTGTAGATGGCACTTTTCCCTGACACCCGATAAGAAGCATCCACTTTCACTTTTCCCTCCAAAGTAAGTGGCAGTTGACATTGGCGCAAAACCGGATGGGGCTCAAGCCCCAAGGTCCAAATGGTGAACCCGGCAGAAAGTTGCGTGCCATCGGAAAGTACCAGCTTTCCGTCTTTCTCATACAAAGCTTTGCGTTGATGGAGGACCGTAACACCTAAATTGTTCAGCTTGGCTTCCAATTTCCGGCCCAATTTCTTTGGTCCGTTCATCATCAACCTTTCTTCCGCATTGATCAAAAAAACCCGGACCAACGCGGGATCCATGCCCAACCGAGCTGCTTCTGAACGCATGGCCTGTGCCAATTCCGCAGATGTCTCCACTCCACTGATTCCGGCACCTGCCACCGCAACAGAGAGCAATCGTTTTCGTTCGGCCGGGTCTTGCTCGTTTACCGCCTTTTGTAAATGCCGGCGCCACTTGGTTCGTATCTCTTCCGATGCGGATAAATCGTGCAATGAAATTCCGCCTTGTTCCGGATCCGGCCTTTTCACCACACTTCCCACGGTAATGACCAACAGATCATAGTCCAATGATTGCTCCTTTTTCTCTGCATCACAAAAAAAGATCCGCTTTTCCTGGCTTTCGATGGTTACAAGCTCACCTTGAATGCGCTCCACCCTTTCCGGGAGAACCTCTTCCCAAGCCAAGGCAATCTTTTCAGCTCTGGCAACCGGTTGAAATAACAGGACTTTCTGTACATAAAACGGCTTGGGATCAATCAAAATCAACCGGAAGGGTTTGCCTGCTTTTCTCATCGCCTGACCGATCTCTTTTAAAGCATGAAGGCCCACATGCCCGCCCCCTGTCACGACACAAGTGATTTCCTTCATTCCGCCCATCCCCTTTTCCCTGTTTAATAATAAAACGAAACAGACGGTGTTTTTGTGACAGACTCCACCACGACTCAAGTTTGTTTCCCCAAACCGGTATAATGGAAAACGAATCCTGAAAAAGAAGGGTTGACCATGAAAAAAGTGATTGTCATCGGAGGCGGAATTTCAGGCGCCTCCGCCGCGTACCAATTGACCAAACTGAGTGCCGATGTGAAGGTTACGATCATCGACCGCAAAGATCCGGGACAAGCCACCGACGCCGCCGCCGGAATCATTTGTCCCTGGTTGTCACAGAGGCGAAACAAAGCCTGGTATCAACTGGCAAAAAAAGGGGCCCGTTTTTATTCGCAACTGATCGCCGGGTTGGAAAAAGACGGGGAAAAACAAACTGGTTACAAAAAAGTCGGCGCGCTACGCATTCATACGGATGCCAAAAGGCTCGCCAAAGTGGAAGAACGGGCCGAAAAACGCCGGCAGGACGCACCGGAAATGGGCAAGCTCACCCCGTTGCCACCCCAAAAGACACGGGAACGGTTTCCTCCGCTTGCCAGCCATTTTTCGTCCCTGCATGTGGAAGGGGCGGCCCGCGTGGATGGCCGCGCCCTCCGCGACTCCCTGCTCCGTGCGTCACAAAAAAACGGTGCATCGTTCATCCGGGGAAGCGCCTCGCTCTTGCACCAGGGAAAAAAGGTGACTGGCGTCCGGGTAAATGACAAAGAGGTGATTCCGGCGGATATCGTGATTGTCTGCGCGGGAGCATGGGCAAAATCATTGCTTGCCCCGCTGGGAGTAAATTTTTTGGGCACTTTCCAAAAAGGGCAAATCGTCCATTTGCGATTGCCCGACACGCCCACCAACCATTGGCCGGTCATCATGCCGCCCAATGATCAGTACATGCTGACCCTGGAGGATCACCGGATCATTGTCGGGGCAACCCACGAAAATGATTTGGATCACTTTGACACCCGGGTCACTGCCGGCGGCTTGTTCGAAGTGATTCAAAAAGCGCTGGACGTCGCTCCCGGACTGGAACACAGCACCTTGCTGGAGACCAGAGTCGGCTTCCGTCCCTATACTCCCGGGTTCCTTCCGGTCATCGGCCCGCTTCCCGGATGGGACGGCATCCTGTTGGCCAATGGACTGGGAGCTTCAGGACTGACGATGGGACCTTTTATCGGAAACCAACTGGCCAAACTGGCATTGGGATTGGAACTGGACATCGATCTGTCCCTGTATGATGTCAAAGGGGCACTGGAACCTTGATTCCGGTGCTCCTGAACGGCATCGCCTCTTCACAAAAAACTCACGCGGTTGTTTGCTGGATGGCCTCTCTGACCCGAAGGAAAAGATGTTGTTTAAACCTTTCCATTTTCCGTTCGCAATTCTCCATTCCGGTGTCCTTAACTCCAAAATAAAACTTCAGCTTCGGCTCGGTCCCCGAGGGACGGGCGGCCACCCAAGAGTCATCCTCCAGCACAAATTTCAGCACACAGGTAATCCGGATGCCGCTTTTCCTCCTGCCAAGCCTCCAAATAACGCCAGCCCTCCAATTGGGGCAGCCCTGTTTCTTCCGTGCCATTCAAGATGGCAAAGAACCGTCCCTTCATGATATCCAGCAGCACCACATGCGGGAGAAACTACTTCATGAGTTGCAGAGCCTCCATCCCATCCTGTGCCGTCCGGCCCTCAAATCCTTCATTTTGCAGACCGATCTTTAATAATGTCGGGCTCATCATCCACAACCAATATTTTGATTCCCGCCAATGGTTTCATCATGGCGGGTTCACCGCCTTTTTCCCCAAATCATTTTCATGATCCGGCCTGAAACTGAAATTTCCCTTCAAAAAAACCGCACTTTCATCCCTCCCGGGACAAAAGCACGGTTTCTCTCACGGGCCCGCAGGACGAGGCCAACGGAAAAAATGGCTCCTATTTTCGAAGCAACAAATAAACAAAATAAGGCGCGCCAATCAGCGATGCCACAATTCCGGCCGGAATGCCGTCCGGTTCCAACAGATTGCGTCCGATAGTATCGGCCGTCAAAAGCAACCAGCCTCCGATCAACAGGGCAATCGGCAAAAACAGCTGATTTCTCGGTCCAATCAAGGCTTTCGCCAAATGGGGAGCCATCAAGCCGATAAAAGCAATCCCGCCGGTGACGGATACGGCGGAAGCCGCAAGCGCCACAGCCGCAAGCAGCAGGAACATCCTTTCTTTTTGCAGGGGCATTCCGACTCCGATGGCGACCGGATCATTAAAACTTAACAGATTTAATTGATTGGCTTTATAAAAGGTAAACGGGATAAACACCAACAGCCAGGGGAGGAGCGCCCAGATGAACGGCCAATCTTCCCCCCAAATATTCCCGTTGAGCCATCGTGCAATAAAATCCACTTTTTCGCGCTCAGCCGAGGAAATAATGACCAACATCGCCCCGGAAAAAGCCATGTAAAATCCCACACCCGTCAAAATCAAACGGGCCGGCTGGAGCCCCGCCCCCTTTTGATAAGAAAACAGATAAAGAAGGATGGCGGTCAAAATGCCGGATAAAAAAGCCACGACCGGCAGCAAATAGATTAACGATCCGGCTTCCACCGGAAAAAACAGAAAAAAGACGGCCACTCCGACACCGGCGCCGGAATTGATGCCGATAATGCCGGGGTCAGCCAGATCATTGCGCGTAATTCCCTGTAAAATGGCTCCGGACACAGCCAAAGCCATTCCGGCAAGGAGGGTCACCACGATCCGCGGCAGGCGAATCGAATAGAAGACAAATTCTTCTTTAAAGGTTCCATCCCCCAAGAGAATCGGCAAAATCCGGTCGAAAGAGACCGAGGAACGGCCAAGCCCCAGGCTGAGGACCATGGTGATCCCCGTCAGGACAAGCAAGATCCCGATGATGATTTTTTGTTTCTTTAACACGGAAGGATGGATCATAAAACGGTTTTCCCTCCTTTGCGCACGATCAACAGGAAGAAGGGCAGCCCCAGTATGTATACAATGGCCGTCACCGGTGTCTCAAACGGGGCATGGATCGTCCGGCCCAGCGTATCGGCCAAAAGCATGAATGCAGCCCCGCACACGGCAGACATGGGAAGAACAAAACGGTAATCCGTGCCCACCACCGCCCTGACGATGTGGGGAACCATCAAGCCGATAAAAGCCATGTTGCCGGCAAGCGCCACCGCGGCGCCGGCGAGGATGGTGACCACCATGAACAAAACCGCTTTGATCTGCCGGGTCTTTTGCCCCAAGCCGACCGCCACCTCCTCATTCAAACTGAGGATGGTCAACTGCCGGGAGAGATAAAGAGCGATCAAAATGCCGGCGGCAATAAACGGAATGATCACCTGAAGCTGTTCCCAGGAAGTTCCGATCAGTCCGCCGGCCGTCCACATCGACACATCTTTGGAAATTTTGAAATACAACCCGATGGCTTCCGCAATCCCTTGCAAAAAGGCCGTCACCGCCGCACCCGCCAACACGATTTTAAAAGGCGAAAAACCGCCTTTTTTCACCGCGCTGATGCCGAACACCAGACACACCCCCGCAAAAGCCCCGACAAAACAGGCTATGGTAAGGACAAAGTATCCGGCAGAAGGGTAAAAAGCAAGCAGGAAAGCCAATGCGGCATTGGCGCCGGCCGTCAGGCCCAGCAATCCGGGATCGGCCAACGGATTTCTTGTCAACCCTTGCATGACAGCGCCGGCCACCGATAGTGCCGCTCCGACAAAAACAGCCGCCACTTCGCGGGGCAAACGGATCTCCCGGATCATCGTGACCGTCTCCGTCTTTTCCCCGCCGGTGATCGCCAGCCACACTTCCCTGAGACTGGTATCCGCCGCACCCATCACCATGGCGATGACAAAAGAGAGAAAAAGAATGGCCACCCCGGCCGTCAATTTCAAAACAAACGGGAAAGAACTTTGGTTTTTCAACATGTTGATCTCATCTTTCTATCATCAGGAAGAGGCACCCTGTCCAAGGGCCCCTCTTCCCCGCATGTTACTGGTTTAAAAAGGACTTTTTAAAGAAATCAAGCTGATATTCCAAAGTCAGGGGATCATTGAAGAAGAAACCTCTCGCATCGACTTCAAACACGCGATGATTTTTCACCGCCGGGATGTTTTGGTAAGTTTCGGTTTTCTCAAACGATGTGTCCGCATCTTTGTATTTGCTGAAAATCACATAATCCCCGGCAAAATCGCGCAAAACTTCGGGAGAGATGGCATAATAGCCCGGTCCCAACGCTTTCTCTTTCACTTTCGGGGGCATTTTCAGGCCCATTTCCTGATAAAGGATTTCGGTTCCCCTTCCCCAGTTATCCCCGAAAACATACAGTTGTTTATCAAAGTTCTCAATCACGGAAACCGTTGCATCTTCCCCGATTTTGGCTTTGATTTCCTCTCCGGTTTTCTTGGCTTCCGCCTTGAATTGGTCAATCCATTTGCGGGCTTCCTCTTCTTTGTTGAGAAGCTTCCCGATTTCAAGATGCTGTGTCAGGTAGTCCAATTTCCCATAGGTATAGGTGACGGTGGGAGCGATTTGTTTCAGTTTATCCACGTTTTTCGTTGTGGAAACACCGATAATCAGATCCGGATTCAACTCGATGATTTTCTCCAAATCTTCATCGCTGACCAGTTCCGCATTTTTCAGCTTGTCTTTGAAACGGGGATTGTCTTTTGCCCAGGAATCCACCCCGACAATATTGCCGCCAAGTGCCATCACGTTCCCGGCAAACTGCGAAAGCACCACAATGCGTTTGGGATGTTCCGGAACCTCGACGGGTCCGTTTTCCGATTGGTAAGTCACGGTTTTGGATGAACCGTTTGTTGCACTCTCGTCCGCCGAACCGCCGCACCCGCTAAGAAACAGTGCCAGTCCGAGCAGCAACGGCCAGATTTTCTTCATAAGCGTCTTCTCCTTTGATCAGATTATATGTCAAGCACATCGGTTTACCGGTGCGCGGATCTTTTCCGATT
Source organism: Thermoactinomyces sp. FSL K6-2592 (assembly GCF_038006465.1). NCBI lineage: Bacteria > Bacillati > Bacillota > Bacilli > Caryophanales > Thermoactinomycetaceae > Thermoactinomyces > Thermoactinomyces sp. FSL K6-2592. The sequence continues at coordinate 583,062 of NZ_JBBOVH010000001.1, read as the reverse complement.
TCTGCATCAATATGGAAAACTTCCCTCAGCACATCCCGGGTGATGACCTCTTCACCGGTTCCGCTTTTTATGATTTTCCCGTCTTTCATCGCCACGAGAAAATCCGCAAAACGGGCTGCCTGATTCAAATCATGCAGGACCATGACAATCGTGCGCCCTTCTTCTTTATTGAGCTTTTGCAAAAGCTCCAAAACCTCGAGCTGATGGGCCAGATCCAAATAAGTGGTGGGTTCGTCGAGGAAAATGATATCGGTTTCCTGCGCAATGGCCAAAGCGATCCAAACCCGCTGTCTCTGGCCGCCGGATAAAGCATCCACCGGATGATATTTAAAGCGCTCTGTACCGGTGACTTTAAGTGCCCAGTCAATCACCTCGATGTCCTTTTTGCTCAGGCGTCCAAACCCTTTTTGGTAAGGATACCTCCCGTAAGAAACCAGTTCCCCGGCCGTGAGCCCGGCCGCGCTTTCCGGATTTTGGGGAAGAATTGCCATTTTTCTGGCTAAACTTTTTGTGTCTTCCTGCACAATACTTTTCCCGTCCAGGATCACCGACCCCGACTGATATGCGATGATGCGTGACATTGCTTTTAAAAAGGTCGATTTTCCGCATCCGTTCGGCCCGATGATCACCGTGATTTGATGATCGGGAATTTGAATCGTCAAATCACGGACAATCGCTTTCTCCCCATAACCAACCTGCAAATGTTCGGTATAAAGGCGCCCCATCCTGATGCCCCCAACATCTTTAATTTATCATTGATAATGATTATCAATTCAAGTCCAATAATACTATAAATCGTTTTCTTATCAGCGTCAATAAAAAAGCAACCTTTTCCCACAACAGTTCTTTCCTGTAAACAGGATTTAGCGCGCCGCTCCCTAAATATACATAACAACCGGTTTTGGCTTTCCATAAAACAAAAAGGGGGGAAACCCGATGATTCAATATCCTTTGTGGACCGAAGGCGCAACCATCGGGGTCACCGCGCCGTCATCCGGTGTGCCGCGGGAATTGCATGCCATGTTTGAACTTTCATGCCGGCAGATGGAAGAAAAAGGTTTTCAGATCCATTGCGGGGAAACCGTCCGGACCCAGCATAAAGCAAAATCAGCCCCTGCCCGGAAACGGGCGGAGGAATTCCATGAAATGATGCAAAACGATGCAATCCACGTTATTATCCCGCCATGGGGCGGGGAGCTTTTGATTGAGATGCTTGAACATACCGACTTTCGAAAAATCAAAAACAAATGGGTGATGGGCTATTCCGATACCAGCACTTTGTTGTTGGCCATCACCTTGAATACAGGGATCGCCACGGCCCACGGCCCCAACTTTGTGGATTTGCGGGGGGAATATTGGGATGACACCACCGCCATGTGGAAAAACGTTTTGGCCGCGGGAAAGGGAAATTCCGTCCTGCAGCGCTCTTCCGCATATTATCAAAAGAAATGGCAGCACGACCGCCCGACACCCTGCGTTTTTCATCTGACGGAGCCGACTTGCTGGAAAACCGTTTCCAACCAAAAAGAAATCATCAAAGGCCGGCTGCTCGGCGGATGCATTGACACCATCCGGCATTTGGCCGGCACGCCTTACGGGGATGTGGAAAAATTCAGAAAAACCCATCTGGATGGAGAACCGGTGGTGTGGTATCTGGAAAATTGCGAATTGACAACGGTGGATTTGAGAAGGTCCCTCATGCAGATGAAATTGGCCGGTTGGTTTGACGCATGCTCTGGGATCCTGTTCGGACGAAGCCAAGCCAATCACCCGGTTCAAGACTACACCGTGGATGATGTTTACCAAGAGCTTGCCGGGGAACTTCAAATCCCGGTCATTTACGATGTCGATTGCGGCCATGTCCCGCCGCAGATGACCTTCATCAACGGAGCCTTTGCCGAGGTGGAAACCGAAAACGGAAAAGGCAGTATCCGGCAGCATTTCATATGACCAAATCCAATAAACCTGCCCCTCACGGGCAGGTTTTCCTTTGGTCAACCGATTATTTTTTGCTTTTCCGTTTGAATAAAATCCCGAGTGTATTGGGGCCGCAATGGCTTGAGATGGTGCAGCCGGCCTCGGTGACGATGATTTCATCAAAATCAACATAACGGCGGACGGCTTCCTTGACTTTGGCCACGGTTTCTTCCGAACACTTGGAATGAGTGATAAAGATCCGGCTCCGGTCGATATTCTCTTGTTTACCTGATAATTTGTCTTTGACATAACGTTCCAGGCAACGTTCAAAACTGCCCCGGTATTTCTTCCCGACTTCCATCCGGCCGTCGACCACTTCAATGCTCGGCTTGATCCGGAGCAAGGCCGCCCCCAACGCTTCCACTCCCGAACAGCGTCCGCCTTTTCTCAGATAATCGAGGCGGTCAATCACAAAGCTGGCATCCACTTTGGGAATGGTCTCCTTGATTTTTTCGCAAATCTCCTCCGCTTTTAAACCTTCCTTGGCCATGAGCGCCGCATCATATACGAGATGTCCGCTGCCCGTGGAAAGATTGCGTGTGTCAATCACATGGACATTGGCGAAGTTCTCTGCCGCCAACACCGCATTTTGATAAGTCGAGGAAAATTCCGCGCTGAGGGAAAAATGGATGACGGCTTCATATTTGGGGGACAGTTCGGCAAAAACCTTCTCGTACTCATAGGTGTTCACCGCTGCCGTTTTGCAGGTTTTCCCTTCCTCGCCCACATACCGGAAGATCTCGGCCGGCGTAATGTCCACCCCGTCCCGGTATGACTTGTCATCAATCAAAACATTCAAGGGCACCAGCGTGATATCCATCGCGTTTAAGATTTCAGGAGACAGATCACAAGTGCTGTCTGCCGTGATCTTAATCATTTTCATCACCACTCTTTGCTGTCTGAACCGTTCAAACCGGTTTCTTTCCTGACCATTCAGTCAAAACGATTTTATAATACCCTGTTTTTTCTTGTCAAAAACCAAAGCGCCTCCCGGACGGAAGGCGCTTCCGAGCTATTGTTTCTTATTTCATCAACTGCACAATCACATCATGGATGCGGGTGTTCTCATAAGCCCCCTGCAACAACTCGGCTCCCGGTCCCATGGCGGTTAAAGGAATGCTTACCGCCGAATGTCCCCCGGTTGTCCAATCCACCATAAACTGCTGATCGGAACCGGCTACCGGGAAAGGCCCGTCTTCAGCAGACACGCCGTCCCCCGACTCGTCGGAGTCATCCAATCCTTCAATCGTAAATCCGCCGGTTTCATGGTCACCGACGACAATGACCAGGGTATCCCCGCGTTTTTTGGCAAATTCTTTGACATGCGCCACCGCTTTGTCAAACTCCTTACCGGCTTTGATGGCCAGTTCGGCGTTGTTCACATGGCACATGGCGTCAATCCCTTCTTCTTCCACCAGCAGGAAAAATCCGTTTTTGTTTTTGGACAGCGTTTGAAGGGCTTTGTCCGCCATCTCGGTCAAAGACACCGACGGATCATAGCGATCCCCGGCCTCGGTATCATATTGGAACATCTCTTCGTTGGCAAACAAGCCGAGAATTTTGGAACCGTTTGCTTTTTGCAACTCTTCCCGGTTCGCGACATACTGGTATCCCAGATCTTTGGCCCGTTCCACCAGATTTCCTTCGGTTCCTTTGCTTTCTTCAGAGGGGTCTTCCGCCGGATGATCCGGATGACGGCCGGGGTTCCCTTTCGGATACCAGTAATCTTCTCCTCCGCCCAAGATCACGTCAGGACGGCTTTTCTCCAAAAACTGCCGGGCGATTTTGCTCTGGTCCTCCCGGTCTTTCACATGGGAACCAAATGCCGCCGGGGTTGCATCCGTGACTTGGGCGGTGGTGACCAGCCCCGTCGCTTTCCCCCGTTTTTTGGCTGTTTCCAACACTGTTTCCACCGGCTTTTGATCCAGGTCGACACCGATGGCTCCATTGTAGGTCTTCACGCCGGTGGCCATCGCCGTCGCCGCTGCGGCCGAGTCGGTTACAAACTCTACGGGGTCTGCGGAATTGGTGTGTACAAAGCCTGTATACGGCATGTCATCCATGGCCGTTTTACCGTGCAAACCGACACTGGACAGCCGGATGGCATCCCGTTGGGCCCTGCCCATCCCATCTCCGACCATCAATATGACATTCTTCGGCTGCGGCTTCTGCTTTCTTGCCACTTCCTCCTGTCCGGCCCAGACTTTGGAAAAGGAGACGGCAGAAACCGCGACAATCACCGCCAAAGCCGCCCCAAACCAACCGCGTTTGTTCATGATAAATCATCCTTTCCAAAGAAGTCGTTTTACGTTTACACACTATCCAAAAAATTCATTTATATTCTAAAATATTTATATATAAATAAGACGAATTCCTTTTTAAATGACGGTAAATTTACCATTCAAAACAAAAAAGCACCTCGTTTTTGAGGTGCCTGCATCAGACTTTCACTCATCTTTTTTCGGCCACTGCGGAACCGTCTCAAACACATCTTCCAATGCGTCGGATTTCATGACAGCAATCCCTCTTTCAACATCCGCAAACAAAAGCAGGGTTTCGCCCGGTTGAATGTCAAACATATCCCGGATCTCCTTGGGGATCACGATCTGGCCTTTGGTTCCGACCTTTGCGGTTCCGGCGTATTTGCCAACCGGTCCTTTCTTCTTCTGATTCATAGATTCCTCCTTGTCTTTATCATAAACCGATCCCAAACGATCAACCATTGACTTTGTTTCCATTCATTGAACCTCAATATTATCTTAATAAACTCTTCCCGTTTTTCAAAACCGGAACCCTTTCACCCTTCCGCCCGAATCCCAAAAACGGAGTTCTGTGCTACAATTTAGGGTTGAGGTGGTTGCAAGTGAAACTCTCACCAGAAACAATCCGACAACTGCAGAAAAAACAACTGGAGATTTTGCTGGAATTTGACAAAGCGGCCAGAAAAATGGGCCTCTCCTATACCCTTTCTTCCGGAACCCTGTTGGGGGCCGTCCGTCACGGCGGGTTTATCCCATGGGATGACGACGCGGATGTGGCGATGCTCCGGGAAGATTACGAACGCTTTTGGAAAGAAGGCCAAAAACACTTGCCGGATTATTTGTTCATCCAACACTATGAAACTGACCGCGATTATCCGCACAACTTTATCAAAATTGTGGACACGCGCACCCGCCTTGTCGAGCACACTACCTCCCAATCGGATATCAAACGGGGTGTTTTTATCGATATCTTCCCCATCGACCGCATCCCCGACAGCCGGATTCTCCGCACACTCGACCGGATCTGTCTCACTTTCATCTACTTCACCCGATATTCGGTCACACTGAAATTCCAAAAGAAAAGCCACAGCCGCATGAGAAAAATCGCAAGCCGCTTGCTCCGGCCGCTTGGCAAGGCGCTGGGCGTCCACCGGCTCAATCAATGGGAAACCCGCATCAAAACCAAATACAATCACCATTCAAAATTTGAATATACTTACGGAGACAATTCCATCTTGGTTCCAACCGAGATTAAAGAATCCATGATTTTGCCCGTCAGGATTTTTCAAGACCTCGAAGAAATCCGGTTCGAGGGGCACTCTTTCCTGGCAATCAAAGACCGTGACCGCTATTTGCGGACGCTTTACGGGGATCATTACATGGAATTGCCTCCCGAAGAAAAGCAAAAGCCCAAACACACCTTCACCGAATTACAATTATGAGGGTTGATTCATTCATTTTTTGACCAAAAAAGAGGGATGGCTTTCACCGACGAAAGCTTCCCTCTTTTTTTCACGCTTTATGAACTCTGAATAAAATCCTTTTAACAGCCGCTCTCTGGAAATCTCCCATTTCACGCCACATTAATTTCTCAAAAAAAGAGAGTTATGTTAAAATAAATACATTCAAAAATTGAATATGTTTCTCGATTCATCTTGTCCATACGTTTTCACCCCGGTCTGCCACACTCCGCCACAACCGATTCATCACACCATCCAGCAGGAGGGATGTCCATGGAAGATCAACTCAAAGTGCTTGAAATCATCAACAAACATGTGCAGGTGAATCAAAAATCGATCGGGCAACTCTGCCATTTTTCCTCCGGCAAAGTCAATTACCTGATCCGCGATTTGATGGAAAAAGGCCTGATCGACACACGGAAACATGGACGCAGCACCCAATACTACCTCACCAAAGAAGGCATCCGCCTTTTGAAAAACCGGTATGCTTCTTACCAAAACAAAAAAGTGGATCTTCACGGCGGGAAAACAACCAAAGTGAAAGAAGCCGTCATTTTGGCCGCCGGCGAAAACGATGAATTCAATCTTCCGGTAAGTCTCTTGCCGCTGAACGGCACCACGCTGTTACAACGCAACATTGACATTTTGAGAAAGCACGGAATCGAAAAAATCATCATCGTCACCGGATACCAAAAGGAAGCCTTCCAATCGTTAACTGATCAAGAAGGAATCGTGTTCGTGGATAACCCGCGTTACCAATGGACCGGGTCGATGTCCTCCCTGGCTTGTGCCAAATATGCCGTTTCCGGGGATTTCATCGTTCTCGACCACGATATTCTGGCGGAGGAACAAGCCTTCAAGCAGCTGATTCACAATGAACAACGCGACTGCATGCTGATTGCAACCGAAAGCGGGCAAGGCAACGAGGCCTATGTGGAACTCCGCAACCAGAGTATCTTCAAAATTTCCAAAGATCTTCACCAATTGAACCGGATTGACGGCGAAATGGTGGGCATCAACAAAATCTCGTATGATGTCTATCAACTGATGCTGGAAGAATACAAAAACAACCAGAATCCCTATCTCGATTATGAATACCTGCTGTTGGATGTTTCCCGCCAGTACAAAATCGGTTATTTGAAAATCAATGATTTGATCTGGTCCGACATCGACACGAAGGAGCATTATATCCGCATTTTGAATTTGGTGCACCCGCGATTGAAGCGGAAAGAAGAAACCTATTTCATCCATCAATTAAAAGATACGGTTTCATCCGCCATCGGAATTCCGGAGGATGACATCACCGGGGCTGTCCCGTTGGGAGGCATGACGAACAAAAACTACAAAATCAGCGTGGTCGGAGGAAAGGAATATGTTCTTCGCATTCCGGGCGCCGGGACAGACCAAATGATCGACCGCCACCTCGAAAAGGAAAACGCCATGCTGGCCGGCGATCTCGGAATTAACGCCAAAACCCTCTACTTTGATGAAAAAAACGGCGTGAAAATTTCTGAGATGATTCCGGATGCGGAAACGCTCACTCCCAAAATGGCCCGGCGCGAAGAAAACATGCGGCTGGTGGCCAACCTTTTGAAAAAGCTCCACACCTCCAACGCACCGATGAAAAACAAATTTGACATCGGACAGGTCAAAACCAAGTATGAGCGGCTGGTCGACGAGGTGAACGGAGGTTATTTTTATCCGAACTTCCGCAAATTGAAAGAAGAAGTGTTGAAGATCAAATTGATGTTTGACGCCATGCAGGTTCCGCTCGTCCCGTGCCATAATGACACCTTGCCGGACAACTTCATCAAAAGCGGGGACAACCGGCTTTACCTGATCGACTGGGAATATGCCGGGTTGAATGATCCCGTCTGGGATTTGGCTGCCTACTCGCTGGAATCTTCCCTGACCCGACGGGAAGAAGATCTCTTCTTGTCCTATTATTTCTCCGGAGAGATCACCGAAAAAATCCGGATGCGCATGCTGATGCACAAAATTTTCCAAGATTACATCTGGAGTTTGTGGACCATCTACAAAGAAGCCAAAGGGGACAACTTCGGGGATTACGGCATCATGCGCTACAACCGGGCCATTGCCAACATTGAGTTCTTCTTGTCAAAGAAGGTGTCGGCATGAAACGGGCCGGTGCAGCTTACGGACTCTTGTCGGGGATCATGTGGGCGTTGGACACGGTATTCATCGGGGCGATCCTCTCCCGCGATCTGTTTGTCTCCTCCGGGCAGGCATTGTTCCTCGCCCCGCTGGTGGGGACTTTTTTGCATGACGCGACATCGGGCTTGTGGATCACCGGATACTTATCCCTGAAGGGGGAACTGAAGAAAGCACTTGCAAACATCAAAACGGACGGCGGACGGTTTGTCATTCTGGGCTCGATCCTTGGCGGTCCGCTCGGAATGACCTTTTATGTGCTTTCCATCCACCACCTCGGTTCCTCCTATGCCGCTTCGTTCTCCGCGGTTTATCCGGCCGTCGGGGCCTTCTTCTCTTTTCTGCTTTTGAAAGACCGTCTGCGCCCCAAAAACTGGTTTGGGCTTTGCATCAGCATTTTGTTCATCATCCTGCTCGGCTCCTCGGGATCAGAGGATGCTTCCGTTCCATCCCGGCTCGGATTCTTGTATGTCCTGCTGTGCATTATCTGCTGGGGATTGGAATGCGTCCTGGTCGCTTATGGAATGAAAAAAGTACAAATTTCCCCGGAGCAATCCATCCTGCTGCGCCAACTGGTTTCAACGGTCACCTACTGTTCCGTCATTCTTCCGTTCTTTGGCGGTTGGCACTTTGCCGCCGGAGTCATGGCCAAAAAGGAACTGTTCTTTCTCGCTCTCGTTGCTTTGGCCGGATCGGTCTCCTACCTGTTTTATTACAAAGCCATCCGGGCCATCGGTCCCGCCAAGGCCATGGGACTGAACATCTCTTATTCCGGCTGGGCCATCTTCTTCGGCTTTCTGTTTTTCAGCGAACCCCTCTCTTTGAAAATGATTGGTTACAGCCTCATGATCATCCTGGGTTCCGTGCTGACGGTGGCTGAAAAAGATGAACTGAATCTCACGCACTTTTTGAAAAAATTCCGGAACCGGCCCATGAAGGAGGTGAGACGATGAAAGCCATTTTGCTGGCGGCAGGAATGGGGACCCGGCTCCGCCCGCTCACGCTGACCACCCCGAAATCCCTCATCACCGTCAACGGTGAACCGCTGTTGGAAAGGCAAATCCGTTTTTTAAGGGAAACCGGTGTCCGGGATATCGCGGTGGTGACAGGATACCTGCACGAAAAATTCACTTATTTAAAAAAGAAATTTGCCGTCACGCTGATCCGCAACCCGTACTATGACCGGTACAACAACCTCTATTCCATGTACCTGGCCCGGGAATACCTGCCCGGCGCTTATGTCATCGACGCCGACAACTATCTGCGCCGCAACTTTCTTTTGGACAAGCCGTCCACCTCGTTGTATTTCAGCGCCAAAAAACCGTTTGTCAACGAATGGGTCCTCCACATGGACTCGCAAAACCGGATCCAAAACATCACCATCGAGGAACAAGGAAATGATTACATCCTGTGCGGCATCTCCTATTGGAGCGAACCAGACGGCCGGAAACTGGCCAAAAAACTGGAAGAAACCGTCGCAAACGGAGATTTCCAAAACAAATACTGGGATCACATCGTCAAAGAAAACATCCGGGATTTGAATGTCCGTTTGCAAGAAATCGATGCTTGGGACACCCATGAAATCGACAGCCTGGAAGACTTAAAGCGTCTGCAAAGGGAAGGGTTGTAAAAAAGCCGGATTCAACCCGAGACCCTGACATTCCCCGATAAAAACCTTACGGATGCAGATTTCTTCCGCCCGGAGCAGGGAAATCCCGTACCCATCTTTTCACCGGCTTATCCCCCCACCCCCAAAACACCATTTTCATTTGTTTTATTCTCCCCTTTGGCACTGCCACCCCGGAGGATCCCCCACCTCCGTTCCTTCCTCTTAACCCTTTCCAATATAACCATGTCATGCAATTTTTCCTTTTGGGATTGGTTTACTGAAATTTGCTCCAAAATAGCAGAAGTCGTAATCGATACACTGTCTGCAGTGTGGGACTGGATCGTCAAATTTAAGGAATACATAGCGTTTGCCGGCGTCTTGATTTTGGGCATTGTCTTGTGCATCTTTGCCACACCGTTAGGGATTGCCGTACTCAGTGGTATGGCTTTGTCATTTGTGATCAGTATGGCCCTGAATGGTTGGGAAATTAACAAAATGACCTTCTTGGAAGCAGCCATTGGCGGCCTCTTGGGATTGATCGGAGGAGGCATCACGGCAGGAGCTTCCCGGGGCTTGGCCAGTGGCATCGGGCAAAAACTGATCATGGGTGCCAAGAATTCCAAAGTCTTGGGACCTGTTCTGCGCGGAGGACAAAAACTGGTTTCCAAATTGCCGGCACCTCTGCAAAACATGTTTACCAAAGGTGGAGTCATCGGAGCAGTAGAAGGCGCCGGTACAAGCGTCGCAGACGATATTTTGCACGGGCGGAAAATCAATTGGAAAAATGCAGTCTTATCGGGAATAGGCGGCGCAGCACTGGTCGGATTAGGATCATTCATCGTTCCCAAGTTGGACCCAATCATCGATAAAGTAACCACCGCATTCAAAAAATCAGAAACTGTTGAAATCGCAGCAAAACAAGTCGCAGATTGTTTTTCTTATCGATATCAATCAAACAGTTATTTGGCATCCATAGCACTGGCTTCTCCAATTAAATGTGAAAAATATGGAGAGCACTTCACCAAAAGAAATGGCAAAAAAGCTTTAAAAGCAAACATTGAATACACTTCAAATGAAGGCTATAAATATATAACCGATGCAAACGGAAGAATCATAGACATTGAAGCATCCTTAAAATTAGGCAAAGGAAAAAGGAATAATTATGCTCAAAGGACCGTGGGTGGTGATGACAGGTTGCCAGATGACGATGGCGGCCATTTAATAGCGACTATTTTCAAAGGATCTGGTGAAATTGATAACCTGGTCCCGATGAACTCTAATCTGAACAGAGGTGAATGGAAAAAGTTGGAGAACGAATGGAAAGAAGAATTACTTCATAATAATGAAGTTAAGGTCAAAATAAATCCTAAATACATTGGCAATTCAAATCGACCAGATTACTTTAAAATAAAATATAAAATTGGTGATGATCCTTGGGTTGAAATTGAGTTTAAAAATAGACCAGGAGGTAAATAAATGGAAGCTCAATTAGGAAAAATATATCAGCAGATTGGAGAAACCATTGTTGAAATGATTCCCGAAGAATGGGAAAAAGTTTATTTGTATGCGGAAGTGAGTGAAGGATTTAGTTATGTTTACTTTTACTACTACCCTGTAAATCATTCATCCCCTGTTTACTTTTTGGATATTCCCGAAAAATTTCATATCAGCGATACGGAGTTTGATGAAATTAAGCACCAATTATTCGAAGAGTTTGTGAAGTTGTGGGAAACCTTCAAAAAACATGACCAAGAGCCTTGGACCAACCTGACTTTGTTCTTGGATTCATCCGGAAAATTAAAAATCCATTTCGACTATGAAGATCTCTCTCATGCGAGCCCGCGAAAACGCAGAATCATTTGGAGATATCAATATCTTGGAATTGTACCAGAAAATCAGAGGGACAGATCTTTTATAGATGAATATCTAAAACAGAAAAAAGAGGATATATAAAAATGTTTACAGTATCTTTCTCCATAACGTTATCATTGCTTAAAGCACTGCATTTTCCACCGGCTCCCCATTGGCAATGAGGCCGGCATGATTAGTTTAACGAATTTTAACAGACTGGCATTACGGGAGCGAATTCGAATGGATCGTAAAATCAAATCACTCCTCCAAGAAGGAATTAATTTAGAAAAAGAAAATGTCATTCAGCATTTTCGGTATTTATTACAATATCCGTTTCATCCGGATACAACCTTTATCTTGTTAGAAATCAGAGGTGACAGAGGAATTTTTGGTGCAACGATCACACCCATGAACGGATTTGGAAGACAACTCAACATGGATGCCCATGGAGAAGACCCGAAAGTAGGTTCCTTTGGATTTTATGCTTATGAAAAAATGGAGCATGTGCTTCCACCAGAGGAATTCGAAAAGCTGGAAGAAGATGAAGAACTCGTGGAGGAAATGGATTCCTATGTTAAAGATTACTTTGTTCCGTTTTTTCAGGAATGCTTCAACAAAGCCGGCGGAAAGAAATCAAAACTCCCCTGCTATCTGGGTTATACCAATGGCGATGTCTATGATTTGGTAAAAGAAAAATGGCTAAACACTTATTGATGAACGTAATCAAGAAAACCGGTTTCTATAGTAGAATTGAATCCGGTTTTCTTTTTTATTTTGTTTTGCAGGGGGAAAATCCATGGATACTCCATTCGAAACCCAATCAGGAAAGCTTTATCAGCAAATCGGAGAAGCCATTAATAAAATGATTCCTGAAGAATGGGAGAAAGTTTATTTGTATGCGGAAGTGAGTGAAGGATTCAGTTATGTTTACTTTTACTACTGCCCTGTCCATCATTCATCCTGTTTAACTTTCCGAAAAATTTCATATCATCGACACGGGGTTTGATGAAATCAGGCACCAATTATTTGAAAAGAGTTTGTGCCTCCAGAGAACATGACCAGGAACCTTGGACTAATTTGACTTTGTTTCGGGTTCATCCGGAAAATCAGAGAGACAGGAAACATTTTGGAAGCATATCTAAAAAAAGAAGCCGGCTCCTCGAATCAAACGGGAGCCGGTTGTTTTACTTTTTTCCTCTTCATCCCGAGCACAAGATAGCGGATGACAGGAATTCTCCGCAATCCCTCATAGAGGAGAAACGTGCCGGGCAGTTCGATGGCCAAGGCCAAAAAGTAATTCAGGGCCTTCGGCAAGGGACTGAAATGGTAAACATAGAAACAAACCACTTGAACGACCAAGTAATGCACCACATAAAAACCGAAGCTGGATCGGGTCATATAGGATGCAAAAGCGGATGTTTTATTAAACCAGGCTTTGCCACAGCCGAGGATCGCAAGGATGGCGGCCCACAGATAACAGTTGGTCAAAAAGCTTGTCAGGCACTTTGTGGAGACGAAACTTTCCCCAAAGTAACAGACGGTAAAGGCCACTCCCAGAATGACGGCCGCAAACAACATGGGAATCCGGATCTTTTCGACGGCGTTTTGAACCTCATCATGGGAAAAAACAAAGTAACCGATCAGATAAGCGGCACCATAGATCCCAAACCGGTACGTTGTGATCAAAGGCGGATTCAAAACCTGTGCCGCCCCCCAGATGACAAAAACGAGCGACAGGATCATGACGATGTTGATTTTCCCGCAAAAGGCCCAGATTTTATCGTTTTTATCCATTTTGCGGATCAACACCAAGAAGACTGAAAATAAAAACAGCATTTGGATAAACCACAAAGGGCCGGTTCCGGCCATGGCAAAAACGGGATAACGCATCCAAACCGGAATGGAATCGAGCCCGCCTCCCCACTTGATATTCAAGTACCCGGAGATCCAGTGAAAGACAAACAACCCCAGGGTGGACGGAACCAAAAGCTTGTTCACTTTGTCTTTTAAAAATTCCCGGTGGGTCCGCTTGTAGAGCGCATACCTGGCACTGATCCCGGCGATTAAAAAAAGGATGACCATAAACCACGGATAAACGATATAAGAAAACGTATCAAACGCGCGTACCCCGGCATCATCTGCAACCGGAAAAGGCACGCCGACCGTGTTGAACAGATAAAACACGTGATAAATCAAGACCAAAATCACGGTTGCCCAACGGATATTGTCCAAATAATGGACTCTGCCAACCTTATGGACATCCGACTTTACACTTGTCATTATGCTTTCCCCTTTGGAACCGGTGGTAACCGGACAGATGTACTTTCGCTTTGATCTTTTCCTTCATCCAAGATATTTTTCTTCGGTACGTTTGGTATAATTAGTATTACTTGTATTACAAATTATACTTTGGAGCATTGTTTTTGTCAATGGGAGCATCCTCTTGTCTTCAATTGCGGCGATCATATCCATGATAACCGTTGCAAAGTGGTGCCGGATTCTTGATGTGAGGATAAGACATGCGGACATCTTCATCAAGGATGGATTCAGAGAGAAGTTGAATGAGGTGAATGGTGAAATGGAAGACAAAAAAACGCCAATCAGGCCAGCTTTTATCCCCTGAATTGGCAAGGCAATTTAACGGAGCGCATGGAATCGGCGTTTCCACTTTTCAGATACAATCATTTATTTTGTGAATCAGCATTCGCCAGAGCAACCCGTTTCATTTACTTATAAAGATAGACATACAAACTGATGCCTTCTTTTTTAATCTTGTAATTTTCAAAACACGATTCGTTGATTAATTCCTCAAACCCTTCTTTGGTGTATGCGCCTTCCCTCAGGAAAGTTCTAAATGCGAATTTTACAAAATATTTGTCAAATCCTTTCATGCCTGTCTTCTTGATTTCATTCTCTATATCTTCTGCGGTGGCCTCGTGATTCATGTCAATGATCAGTGCAGTTCCGCCCGGTTTCAGCACTCTGTGCATTTCATTCAATGCTTTTAAGGGCTCCTTGAAGTTTTTGAATGCCGCACTGCATACAACAAAATCGAAAAAATTGTCGTCACAAGGCAAACTGGATGCATTTCCTTCTTTAAAATCAACAAATACACCGGCTTTCTTTGCATTTTCTTTTTCAATCTACACAAAATCGGGGCTGATCTCAACACCCGTTACATGAAAACCTCTTAAGGCAAGCTCGATGGCCAAATAACCCGGGCCGGGGGCGACTTCCAAGATCTTTGCATTTTCGCCGACATGCGATGCCACTTCATTGGCATATTCCCGCATTTCCGCAAGCCGGTTCTTACGCGTGTTTCGGTCATACCATTTGGCCGCCAAACCATAGATCCCGACATCTTTCTTTTTTCTCCTGTTCTTGATCATGTTTTTCACCATCCTTTTTCAACCGGAAATCAATCTGCCAGTCACCGGGGCAAAGCTCCTCTGCCTTGGGTGTATTGATAATCCGGTTGCAACAGGTTATAATGCAATCACCTAACATTGTTAGTCTGCTTATACTGCCAGTATACAATCTAACACCGTTAGTGTCAATGTTTCGAAAATATTCTCTTGGAGTGATTGGATGACCATAACCAAAGAAGCCATTATCCAAGCATCGCTGGATCTTTTAAACCGGGATGGCATAGGGAATTTGACAATGCGGGCACTTGCAAAGGAGTTAAACATCAAGGCGGCTTCCTTGTACTGGCATATCAAAAATAAACAGGAATTATATGATTTGATTGCAGAACACATCACCCGGGATGTATCTTTTCCCGAATCGGTCGATCATCCTGAAGAAGCATTAACAGCCATCGCTTTGGAATTCAGGAGGGTTTTGCTTCATACCCGGGATGCGGTCGATATTTTTGCGCAATCTGTCCCCAAGACACCGAGCAGAATCAAAGCCATCAAATTTGTTTTATCTGCCCTGACCAAGCTCGGGGTATCTGACAAAAATTGTATGACTGCAGCCAATCTCATCAATAATTACATATTATCGTTTGTCGCCGATGAAATCCGGGCAAAACAGCTTTCTTCAGAGGAACTTAAGCAGTTTGAAATGCTTTTTGGCAAGCAATATGCATTTGATCCGGACTTTGAACGGCAGTTCCTGTACGGGTTAAACGTGTTACTGACAGGATTGTTACATGTGAAGTAAATATGAGGGATGCCGGTTGCCCCTTCTGGCAATGATCAACTCTGCAATACTCCCAACAAAAGACCATGCTTACAGCGGGATTTGGATTCCGGTCAAAAAACGAACGTAATAAGGGTTTTCCGGCCAAGGGACGGAAAACCCTTTATCATAAAACAGCCAATATATCTTTGGATCAGTTTCCTTCCTCCTCCCCTTTTTCATGGTGCTGATTTCCATTGTAACTTCCTCAATGACAACTCCCTTTGACCGACATCACACCATCGGTTTTAAAAACAATCGAAAACGTATACAACGGACAATGAGATACCGATTGATGATCGGATCTTTTTTGGATGAATAAAGTCGAGCGGCAATGCATGGCGTTTTGTTATGATGTCGATGCCGAAAGGGGGAAACCATGTGTTAAAAGAATTGAATGACGTGATCAACTATATTGAGGATCATTTGACCGATGAACTCACTCTGGAATCGATTTCGGAATATGCCGGGGTTTCGGACTACCACTTTCGGAAGATATTTTTTTATCTTACCGGCTTTCCTCTGAGTGAATATATAAAAAACCGAAGATTATCGGAAGCCGGCATGGACCTGTTGCAAGGAGAAACCGTGACCGATGTGGCTTTGAAATACGGTTATACCCTCGACGGCTTTACCCGGGCTTTCAAAAAATGGAGCGGTCATTTGCCCTCGGATGTCATCAAGAACGGCGTCAGCCAATCTTTTCCCAAACTTTCATTTGTCATTACAGTCAAAGGAGGCCATTCCATGAAGTTTCGGATCGAAGACAAACCGGCTTTTCATCTGGTCGGTGTCAAGAAACGGGTTCCCATGCAATTCAAAGGAATCAACCAAGACATTGTCAAACTGGCAGAAAGCATCACGGATGAGCAAAAAGAAGAAATGCATGCACTTCAAAACATCGAGCCTTATGAAGTCGTCAATGCTTCTTATGAAGCGGATGCTGACTTCTTAAAAGAAGAAGGAGAATTAACGCATATGATCGGGGTTTTGACGACGAAAAATCAGGTGAGTGACCGGTTGGAAAAGGTGACGGTGCCTGCATGCACTTGGGCCGTCTTCCCCAATGAAGGTCCCTTCCCTTCCACACTGCAGGAAACCATGGCCAAAGTGTATTCCGAATGGCTCCCCTCTTCCAATTATGAACTCATCAATGCTCCTGCTTTTTCCTTTTCCAAACGGGATCAAAACCAAAAAGACCATGCTTACAGCGAGATTTGGATTCCGGTCAAAAAACGAACGTAAAACATAAGGGTTTTCCGGCCAAGGGACGGAAAACCCTTTTTTTGCAGATGTTTATATATCACCTGATCTATATTTTGTCACTCGTTTTCGCATTGGATCTTGACGGCGGTCCCGGTCGGATTGTTTAATTCGACGCATAATTCTCTGCCGCACAGAAGAGATAATAACTCAAGCCGGTCTGTTGCGATTCCATTTGCTTCCGGTGAAAATCATCCATCATAAAAAACCGGGTTTGGGCCAAAAAACCCTTTGCATCCATGTCCATGTCTTTTTGAAGGAACCGGATGTGTTTTTCAATCGCATCCCGTACCCGCTTGTCGTTGACACCGATGCCGTTTCTCAAGGCGGAGGCCATAAACGACATAAATTCAACCGCTTCATTCGCCTTTTCATTCATCGCGTCAGCATGGATTTCACTTGAACCAATTTCGTAGCCGTAGTTTTTTTGCAAATAATCATTCTGCTCTTTCATCGCTTCTTTCCATTCGGTTTCATTCAACCCGGAAAACATCTTATCCTTTCTCATCGGAATTTCCTCCTTTTCGTGCCGGATGGTTTCCTCCAACGTCCGCAAAATGCCGGCCAGTCTCTGCTCTTTTTCTTTTAAGAGGGAATGCTGTTCCAACAAACAGCTCAGCCGGTCCGTTTGCTGGTCCAGCAAGTCTTTGATTTTCTTCAACGGAAAATCCAACTCGCGATAAAATAAAATTTGCTGCAACCGTTTTAATTCCTGATCGCCATAATAACGGTATCCGTTGTCGTCCACCCTCTTTGGCAACAAAAGTCCGATTTTGTGATAATGGTGCAACGTCTTCACGGTCACACCGGAGAGTTTCGCCACTTCCTGCACGGTATAGGACACATCGCTTCACCTCCCGCCATCCACTCTAAAGTCTTACCCAAGGTCAGGGTCAAGAGAAATTCCGCATTTTTTTATTCATCAAAAGCGCATGATTACTATTCATGATGAGTTATGATAATAATAAATAAAAGATGAAAATGGAGACGCTTCAACCAACGGGGAACCGAAGCTCCGCCCTGCATCCGGAAGAGGATGGAACCTGGGAAACCGCTTATGTGGCGGCGCCGGGAGCCGTTTCAATGGTTCAGTTACTTAAACGTTGACAACAAGATAAATTATAATTATTATTAAATAGGAATTAATTAAAGAAGCGAGCCTTCAATCCCCACGAAGCGCTTCATATATCTTAAAAACAGGAGGAAACAAGCCATGTCTTTAATCGGTAAAAAAGTTGAACCTTTCAAATTGCAAGCTTACAGAAATGGTGAGTTCGTCGAAGTGACGGAAGAAGATTTCAAAGGTCATTGGAGCGTTGTTTGCTTCTACCCGGCAGACTTTACTTTTGTTTGCCCGACCGAGCTTGAAGACTTGCAAGATCAATATGAAACCCTGAAAAAACTGGACACGGAAGTATTCTCCGTTTCCGCTGACACCCACTTCGTGCACAAAGCATGGCATGATCATTCCGAAGCGATCAGCAAAATCACCTACACCATGATCGGCGACCCGGCTCATGTGCTGATCAACATGTTCGATGTATTGAGAGAAGAAGAAGGTGTGGCTGACCGCGGTACCTTCATCATCGATCCGGACGGCGTGATCCAAGCTGTCGAAATCAACGCTGACGGCATCGGACGCGATGCAAGCACCATCGTGGACAAAATCAAAGCAGCTCAATACGTACGCAACCATCCTGGCGAAGTTTGCCCGGCAAAATGGAAAGAAGGAGAAGAAACCCTTAAGCCGAGCCTTGACCTGGTTGGAAAAATCTGAGGAGAGCGATATACATGCTGGATGCAGAAATAAAAACACAACTGGAACAATATCTCCAACTATTGGAAAACGATATCGTTCTTAAAGTGAGCGCCGGCTCCGATAAAGTATCCCAAGACATGCTCGCCTTCGTGGATGAAGTTGCGGGCATGTCCCCCAAAATCAAAGTGGAAAAAACCACATTGGAGCGCACGCCCGGCTTTAGCGTGGACCGTGTTGGAGAAGATTCAGGAATTGTCTTTGCAGGTATTCCTCTGGGTCACGAGTTTTCTTCCTTTGTGCTGGCTCTGTTGCAAGTCAGCGGCAGACCGCCCAAAGTGGAGCAAAGCATTATTGACCAAATTAAAAATCTGGATGGCGAATACCACTTCGAAACATATGTCAGCCTGAGTTGCACCAACTGCCCGGATGTGGTGCAGGCTTTGAACATGATGAGTGTTTTGAATCCGGGTATCAAACACACCATGATCGAAGGAAAAGCCTATCAGGAAGAAGTGGAAAGCAAAGACATCCTGGCTGTGCCCACGGTTTACCTGAATGGCGAATTTTTCGAAAGCGGACGGATGACGATCGGCGACATTCTCAAAAAACTTGGAAGCGAATCCGACCCGTCGGAATTCAATAAAAAAGATCCGTTCGATGTCCTCGTCATCGGCGGAGGGCCTGCCGGCGCAACGGCGGCCATTTATGCGGCGCGTAAAGGGGTTCGCACAGGTATCATTGCCGACCGGTTTGGCGGCCAAATTTTGGACACCACCACCATTGAAAACTTCATCTCCGTCAAACAAACCGACGGGGAAAAACTGGCTTCCCAACTGGAAGCGCATGTCAGGGATTACCCTGTCGATGTGATGGATTCACAAACGGTTAAACGGATCGAAAAGAAAGACGACATGATTGACATCTTCCTGGAAAACGGTGCCGTGTTAAAAAGCAAAACCGTCATTATTGCAACGGGTGCCCGTTGGCGTAATGTCGGTGTTCCCGGAGAAGATAAATTCCGGAACAAAGGTGTGGCAAACTGCACACACTGTGACGCACCGTTATTCGCCGGAAAAGACGTGGCCGTCATCGGCGGAGGAAATTCCGGCATCGAGTCGGCCATCGACCTGGCAGGGATCGCCAATCATGTCACCGTCCTCGAATTTATGCCTGAACTAAAAGCAGACGAAGTTCTGCAAAAACGCCTGAACAGCCTTCCCAACGTCACCGTGATTACCAATGCCCAAACCAAGGAAATCACTGGCACAGATAAAGTGGACGGAATCAAATATATCGATCGTGAGACTGGTGAAGAACATCACATCAAACTGCAAGGTGTCTTTGTCCAAATCGGTCTCGTGCCGAATACCGAATGGTTGGAAGGCACGGTCGAAATGGATCGCGGCCAAATCATCGTCGATTCCAAAGGTGCCACCAATGTTCCGGGCATCTTTGCCGCAGGGGATTGTACCAACAGTGCCTACAAACAAATCATCATTTCCATGGGCTCCGGTGCAACCGCCGCATTGGGAGCATTTGACTATCTGATCCGCAATTAATTGAAAAAAGTTGCTCTACTGAATTAAAGTAGAGCAACTTTTTTTGTTCCTGATCATTGGGATGTCCGCCATCTCCGGTAAATCCCATCCCGCATGATTTGCCTCCTCCATTTCGGAGGCACACTTTTCCTTGGAAACGCACTTCAATCAGCAAGCTTACCGATTGAGACAGCCAATCCCAAACCAACAATGTTTTCATACCTTACTCAGATCCTCAATTTTCTTCTCAACCGATAAATCGCGCCAATTGATGGTTAAATTCATCTTTCTCATCATAAAAAGATCCGTGACCGGAAAATTGAAACGGGACCAACCTGGCATTCCGGATCATCCTTTGTTGGATTTCTCCCAGTTCAAAAGGAACCACTTGGTCATGAATGCCGTGAATGATTAAAACCGGCACCCGGATCGCTTCCAAATCGGCAAACAACACTTCCCGGATCCAGGTTTTTGCAATGGCAGCCGTGGCCCATCCCGCCGCCTCCAACCCCAATTGGAAAAACCAGTCGGAAAATGCTTGCGATGTATGTTGGTAAAAAAAGCGGTCCCCGAAATCCCGAAGCATCCGGGGACGGTCCCGGTAAGTGTCCTTGATAATCTGCAATATGGTTTCTTTCTCAACCCCGTATGGAAAATTGGTTCGGCGGATCAAACTGGGAGCAGCAGCTGCGACCAAAACCAGCTTCGACACCCCGTAACCCTGATGCCGTCCCATATATCTGGCCGCAATGGCACCGCCGGTGGAATGCCCGACCAATGTAAAATCACGCAATCCGAGCGCCTCCACCACCCCTCTCACATCATCGGCCAACGTATCGTAATCATAGCCGGAAAACGGTTTGTCAGACTTGCCAAATCCCCGGATATCCATGCCGATACAGCGATACCCGTATTTGGGAAGCCGGTTGAACTGGTATTCAAACAGATGATGATTGCCGGGCCAACCGTGCAAAAACAAGATGACCTTTTGGCATTCGGGCCTTAAATCTTCGACATATATATTGATATGATTTGCCTTCACATAGTAACCCATGGCTTTCCTCCTTCATGAATATGTCAGGTCATTCTATTCATGAAGGCGTTTCAATATGCCGGAACTCACCCCGCCGGCCTTTTTCCAAAATAATGCCCGAAGTGACAAATCCACCTCGGGCTTCACAAGATCTTCCTTGAATTCGCTTCAAATTCATCTCCTTATTGATTTTGCACCTGAGGTCCTTGTATCCGGTTTTTCAGTTTGTCAGTCAAAAACAATGCCGGCAGGATGCTGATCCCCATGAAAATCAAGCTTGTCACAAAACCGGAGTGATAAGCTCCGGCCAAGTTGGCTGCCGCAGCTCCCCCGAGGACATGGCTCACCACGGTTGCCAAAATGGCAGAACCGGAAGCTGCCCCGACGTTTTGGATAATGCGAGTGGCCACGCTGGCTGCCGGCATCTGTGACTTTTCCAATCCCACATAAGCGTCGCTCATTACAGGGACTGTGATCCCTCCAACGCCGATTCCGCGTATGAACAGTACAATCCAGATGATCCACTGTGCCGAGTCAACATCAAAAAATATAAACGGGAACGTCCCGATGATGGTGATGGCAATCGAAGGCAGCACAACATACCGGGCCCCAATCTTATCCGTCAAGTTTCCAATCAACGGCCGTGCCACCAGCATCCCCAAGCCTTGGGGAATCAGCCACAACGCCGATGTGATCACGTCCAGGCCAAGTACATTTTGAAAAAACATCGGGAAAAGCAACATGGGTCCGTTGGTGGCAAACCCGGCCAAGAACAGGGAAAAGAACACAGCACTGAAATTTTTGGATTGAAACAGATCCAGCGGGATCAATGCTTCGCTCTTTTGCTTCCATGCATAAAGCAAGTAGGAAATCAGTGACAGAGCGGCAATTCCCAAAGCCAGAATGCCCGTGGCTGCATGCTTGCTTTCCGCCCGGATCTCTGTGATGCCATAGATAAACATTCCCGATAACATAACCAACAACAAAATACCGATCCAGTCCAGTTTTGCTGATCGATTCACCGGCTCAAATTTTGGAAGCTTCCATTGCGCAATGATGAGTGCAAGGGCTCCGACCGGAAGGTTTACAAAGAACAACCATTGCCACTCGGAGTGCTGCAAAATCAACCCTCCGATCACCGGTCCGGCAATCGGGCCAAAAACAACCGGAATTCCGACAACAGACATGAGACGCCCGATGTTTTCGCCGCCGGCAGCTTGTGCAACCAAGGTCGTCAGCGTTGGAATGATGATCCCGGAAGCGATCCCCTGCAACACACGAAATGCAATCAGACTCTCAATGTTCCAAGCAAATCCGGAAAGGAGAGAGCTGATCAAAAACAGCCCCAATGCGTACATATACACCTTCTTGCCGTCATATTTTTGCATCAGCCATCCGGAGAAGGGGACGGCCATCCCCAACGCAAGAACATATCCGGTCACAACCCATTGCGTAACCACGAAGGAGGCTGAAAACACTTTTGCCAAATCATTCACCGCAATATTCACGATCGTGGAGTCCAACATCGGCGGCAGTGCGCCAAGTACCAAAATCCACGCGATGCTGAGCAATCCTTTGGTCAATTTATCTTTTTCCATCATCTCACCACCTTATTAGGATACACATTGTACTTTAATCGGTATACACACTGCCGCCATAAGGTTCAATATGTACCTTATTTCCAAAAACAATATGGTATAATGTTTTAGAAAAATTTTGGTCCGGGATTAAGGTTTCCCGAAAGAAGGTGAAGAAATGAAAGATCCAAACAAGAATACGCGCAGAAGAGGAGACACGCTGACCGAAAGCATTTATGAAGCCACGATTCAGTTAATCAAAAAGGTCGGCTACAACAACCTGACCTTTCAACAAATCGCGCAGGCCGCCAAAACCAGCCGTTCGGTCTTGTACCGCCGTTGGAAAACTCCCTTGGAATTGATCCGTGACATCGCGGCATATAAAGCAATCGACGCACTCGACGGGGCTTTGATTGATAAAATTGAGGATACCGGAAGTTTGCGCGGGGACTTGTTGCAGTTGCTCACCCTTTACCAAAGCATTTATGACCGGTGCGAGCGTGAAATCATGAATGCGATTTTATTTGAAATGGGGCAAAACAAAGAAATCGCAGCTGAACTTGAAATCAACGCAACCAATAAGAACATCCAGGTCATGCGGAAACTGCTCGAGTTCGCCAAAAACCGGGGGGAAAAAATAAAAAAGGTCAGCGACGAGACACTGACCTTGCCTTTTGACCTGATCCGGATTGAAAATATTCTGCGTAAGGATGCGATTGACACTAAACGGTTGGAACGGCTGGTGGACGAAATATTGCTTCCGGTTTATCTTGCTTGACGCCTCCCACTTAAGGGCAAGAATTCCGTTTTCTTGTCCACCCCTTCTTTCAGAACGGGGCGAAGAACAGAAACGTTTATTCGCAAAAGGAAAGATGACTTCGACGAACTCCATCCCTGTAGCCACTCTTTTTAGCTCCACATATCCATTCCCTGTAAATTTCCTCCGGATTGATACTGAAAAAGATCCGGAAATGATCAGTGCTTTTATATCAAATCCGGATCCAATGTCTTTCTGTCAATCTTTTTTCATCCATGCCACGCACTCCACGTATCTCGAGTGTTGACGGCAGACAAATTATAAAAAATGAGATGAAGTGGTGCATTATCACTTCTTTTCAATACCTTTTATGTTACGGATCCGATTGTGGAGGTGAACCAATAAAAGAAACAAAAGAAATTTATGATACCTTAGCTCAATGGAGATTTGAAAAGTATGTAAAATAAAAAGGCTCTGTTACTAAATATGGTTGATCTTTTGTGTAATTGTAAAGGAGACGTTATTTCCTCTACAAACCGGGATTTGCGCATTTAACTTAGTTCTGACATATACGAAAATCAGATCTGTCTTGTTTTACAATAATATCTCATTATAAAAGTTGATATAATCATTGATAGCTTCTTCAAAATACGGATTTAAATAAATATCAAAGTGTCCGCAATCATACTGTTTACAAGTTGAGTATTTCGTGTTTCCTGCAAGTTGTATGGTTTTTTCTGCAGGAGCCAATGAATCTTTTGAACAAACCGCAACATAAATCGGATTGTTGATTTTGCTGAAATATTTGCCGGGAGAATACTTGACAAATTCAAGTAATGTTCTTGCTGGTGCTTCATTTCTAAATTCTGCATCTCCAATAAATCTCTTTGTGGTTTCCTCATCGGCTTCCATAAACGCATTTTCTCCCTTGTATGTGGAGAGTTTCAGCATGACGGGATGATATCCTCTTATACAGGATAATAAGTCAGCAATAACAAAAGGTACTTTTTTCAGGATATAAGGCAGGGATACCATTTTTACGGTGGCCATGGTATCCGTATATGGACATTGTGCTACTGTTGCTTTAATATCATTTCTGTGTGCCGACAGCCATATTACATGCCCACCGCTGAATGAAGTGCCAAAGAGCAAAAGATTCTCTCCATCAATGCGATTGTCTTTTTTGACATATTCGATGGCATTATTCCAATCTTCGAGCTGCATTTTTACATTTATCAGTTGTCTTTTATTGCCGTCACTTGCCCCAAAGTTACGATAGTCAAATAAAAAGCAAGCGTATCCTGCTTCTGCAAATCTTTCAGCGTATTCATATAAACGCATTTCACGAGTTCCACCCAATCCGTGAGCCATTACAATTATGGGGCATTTTTTATCGCTTGCTGGTAAATACAACCATGCACTGCATCTTGTTCCCTTGGAATAAAAGTCAACATCTTCCCGCTGAAATGAATTTCCCATAATTACCTCCTTTCAATATCATTCAATAAATTCTGATTTATCTGAATCCATGAGACGAACGAATTGCTGGCCTCTTGGAATTTGACTGCATTTTTCAGACCTCAATGTAATCTGTGGTAGTTGTTAATATACTGGATATTATAAATGCCATTCTTGCTCTTTCCTGTTTTCAACTGTACTAATTTATTTCCGTTTATATTTGAAAACTTAACATATGAATTCATTTTATTCCCTTAAAAAAATATATAATAAATAAACTTTATATTCTTAATTTTAATATAAATATCGACCCTTTGTCAAAGGGTATAGGTTAACGCGCAAGCGCGTTTGCTCAGGTCTTTAGGATCGTGTTGTTCCCGCAGGACTTTGAATATGCTACGGAGCATGACACCGCAGAAAAATACGAATGTATTTTTTTGAGTCGCTGCCAAAAGCAGAAACTCCCTGAACAAAGTCAGACCGTTTCGACTCCTTCTGGAGGCACAGTTATTGTAATTTGTAATGGGTATATGGCAAATTATCAAATATAAAAAGATATTTACGGCTTGAGTCAATGAAATTATTGCTCTAATGACACTATATTAAAAGAAATAGACCCCCCCAAGGACAGGTTAAGGCCTATTTCTTCACATCTTTTTATTCTGGTTAATTTTCTAATTTCAACATTGCAACATTTTCTATGTGCCCGGTCTGCGGAAACATGTCCACCGGTTGCACTTCCTGCACCCGGTACCCGCATTCTGCGAGGTATTTTGCATCACGGGCCAACGTGGATGAATTGCAGGAAACATAGACGAGCCGCTCAGGCTGCATGGAAACGAGGGTATCGAGCAGCACCCGGTCACAGCCTTTTCGCGGCGGATCGACCACCACGACATCCGGGCGCATCCCTTCTTTGTACCATCGGGGCAACACTTCTTCCGCGGCTCCCGTTTCAAACGTGACATGATCCATGCCGTTAATTTTCGCATTTCTTTTTGCATCCCGGACAGCGGCGGGGACAATCTCCACCCCGTACACCCGCTTGGCGTTTTGCGCCAGGTACAAGGCAATGGTTCCGATTCCGCAATAAGCATCGATCACGACTTCATGGCCGGTCAGGTCGGCATACCGGGCCACTTGATCATACAGCACTTGGGTCTGCACGGGATTGACCTGGAAAAAGGAATGCGGCGAAATGGCAAAGGTCACTTCCCCGATCCGGTCGCAAATGACATCCCGGCCCCACAACACTTCATTTTCCGGACCCAAGACCACATTGGTCCGTTTGGAATTGATGTTTTGGATCAATGACTTGAGCGCGGGAAACTCTTTTCGCAACGCCTCCACCCATTTGTCACGATGCGGCAGTTTTTTGCCGTTCGTCACCAGCACAATCATCATTTCCCCGGTGTGAAAACCGGTGCGAACCATCACATGCCGCAAGCATCCCTGGTGTTTGGTTTCGTCATAAACGGGGGTTTTCAGTTCCCGGGCCAGTTCTTTGACTTTCCGGACAGCTTGATCATTGGCTTCATGCTGGATGAGGCAGGCCTCCATATCCACGATCCGGTGCGATCCGGCCGCATAAAAACCGGCTTTCACTTTCCCGTCCTCCCATCCCAAAGGAACCTGGGCTTTATTGCGGTACCGCCATGGGTCTTCCATGCCCAACACGGGGAGAACCGGCACCTGCATGCCGCCGATCCGCTCAAAATGATCCGCCACCTGTTGCCGTTTATACTCCAGTTGGGCAGGATATTGCAAATGTTGGATCTGGCATCCCCCGCATTCATGGTAAATCGGGCAAGGGGGCTCCGTCCGGCGGGGATGGCTTTTCAACACTTGGATCGCCTCGCCCTTCCCGTATGTTTTTTTCACCACTTGAACGCGGACGCGGACTTTCTCATCCGGAACCGTTTGCGGAACAAAGATGGTGAATCCCTGGTATTTCCCGACACCGGCTCCGTCATGGGACAAGCCGGTGATTTCCATTTCAATCACATCGCCTGTTTTTACCGGCGGATTTGCTTTCTTCATCCGAACAACTCCTTCATAAAAAAACGTTCATCAACCCGGATGAACGGCGACTATGGACAAAAGATCTGCAAGTGGCGCGGCAGCATTTTCACCTTACCGGAAAGCTCCCCTCCCCACTCCCCGTCCAAATTTAATTTCAGGGAAATCGGGGTGTTGATCTCGAGCTCATCCGTTTGGAAATAAATGATTCTCGAATCCCGGATATGTTCCCCTTTACGGGCCAGGGCAGCCAAGTGCAACAAGTCGGGGATATTGGCTTTGGGAATGATGAGCACATCAAACAAACCGTCATTCAGACTGGCTTCGGGAGCGAGCCGTTCAAATCCCCCGACAGAGACGCTGTTGGCAATGATGATCAGCCAGATTTCCGACTTCCATTTCCCACGGGGCGTTTGAAGCTCGACCGGGAAAGGATGATGAAGGCTCCCCAGCTTTTCGATCGCTTTGGCGTAATAAGCCAACGGCCCCACCATGGACTTTAAACGGCTGGGCGCCTCATAGGTGACTTCCGTCAACCGGCCGGCTGCCGCCACATTGATGAAATATTTATCTCCAAACACACCGACATCCACATCGACGGTGTTTCCTTTGGCAATTACTTTGCAAGCTTCTTCCAAATCCCGGGGAAGTTTTAAAGCCCGGGCCAGATCATTTGTGGTTCCTCCGGGCAAAATGCCGAGTGCGGGAGGGTTTGGAAACTCCGCCAACCCGTTGACCACTTCATGAATCGTCCCGTCCCCGCCGGCGGCAATCACCACGTCCTCTCCCCGTTTTGCGGCAATGCGGGCTTCCCGGGTGGCATAACCCCGTCCCGTGGTGGCATGGCAGGAGGTTTCATATCCGGCCTGTTCCAATACCGCGATCAACTGCGGCAACTTCCTGGCTATCATTTCCCTTCCGGCTGTGGGATTATATATCAGTCGTGCCCGTTTCATAGAGCCAGCTCCTTTGGACTTTCAAAAAAATTGCCGTCATTTTTCCTTATTCCGTTGGAACAAACACCTAGTTACTAGTTTACCCAACACCCCTGCCCACTTCAAAGTGAATATTTCGTTATAGAAAAAGGCTTGCGGGAAATTCCCACAAGCCTGTCAATGTCCGGGTCAATGGGGCAGATAAACCAGTTGGAAAAAGAACAGGACAGCAAAGAGATACACCAGCCAGTGAACTTCTCTCCACTTGCCGCGGAAGATTTTCATCAGCGGATAGGTGAGAAAGCCCAGCGCAATTCCCGTGGCGATGCTTGACGTCAGCGGCATGCTCAAAATCACCATAAATGCCGGGAATGCCTCATCGATCTCGTTCCATTGGATATGGCTGACATGGCTCATCATCAGGGCGCCGACCACAATCAAAGCCGGGGCCGTGATGGCCGCAATCCCGGACACGGATTGAACCAACGGGCTGAAAAAGGCGGAAAGGGCAAACAACACGGCCACCACCACGGCTGTCAACCCGGTTCTCCCGCCAGAAGCCACACCGGAAGACGATTCAATATAGGCCGAAGTCGGACTGGTTCCAAAAACGGAGCCCGTCAAGGTTGCGACCGAATCGGCCAGCAGGGTCCTTTCCCCCCGGGGAAGCACTCCCTCCTTCATCAATCCGGCTTGTTTGGCAACCCCCAAGACAGTGCCGGTGGTGTCAAACAAAGTGACCAGCAAAAAGGAAAAGACCACTGCATACAAACCGTAATCAAACACGATTTGAAACGCATGAACCGGATTGTCCACCACGAGCCGGTTTGGAATCTCGGGAGCCGACACAATGCCGCTGTCAAAAGAAAGCTGTCCCGTCAAATAAGCAATGATTCCCGTCCCGATCATCCCGATAAATAAAGCGCCATTAAGATTCAAGGCCATACAAGCCAGTGTGATCGCCAATCCGGCCAGCGTAAGCAGCGCCGAAGCAGAATGAAGATTGCCAAGCGCCACCAAATTGGAGGGATGGTCTTGAATCAATCCCGACATTCGCAAACCGATGAAAGCAATAAACAATCCAATGCCTGCGGTGATCGCGCTTTTCAAATTGGAAGGGATCACTTCAATCAGCTTGGTCCGAAGCGGCGTCAACGAAATCAGAACAAAGAGAATCCCCGCGACAAAGACCGCCGCGAACGCTTCTTCATATCCCAATCCTTGATGGGCTTTCACCACGGAATAGGCAAAATATGCATTTAAACCCATCGCCGGAGCAATGGCAATCGGGTAATTTGCGAACAATCCCATGACCAGCGTTCCAACCACCGTCGCAATGATGGTGGCAAAGAAACTCAACGAAAAGGGAACCCCGGCATCCGCCAAAATAATCGGGTTCACCACCATAATATAAGACATGGTGAAAAAGGTGGTCATTCCTGCAATGATTTCTTTTTTAACGGAAGATCCGTGTTTTTCCAATTGAAACATGGATGAACTCCCCCGAAAAAACGAATATTATTAGAAGCACAGATATATATTATTCGTTTTATGTATAAAATGCAAGAAAAAAACCCCGGAAATGATATCCCGGGGTCTCCAAATTATTCTTTTGTCCACTCCGTATGGAACACGCCTTCCCGGTCAATGCGCCGGTAAGTATGAGCTCCAAAATAATCGCGCTGGGCTTGCAACAGGTTGGCCGGCAATTTCTCAGAGCGGTAACTGTCATAGTAGTTGATGGCACTGGCAAAAGCCGGCACCGGAATGCCGTTTAACACCGCCGTTGCCACCACTTCCCGCCAAGCTTGCTGATACTCTTCCACAATCCCTTTAAAGTAGGGGTCCAAAAGCAAGTTGCTCAAGTTCGGATCCCGGTCATATGCCTCTTTGATATTTTGCAGGAATTGGGCACGGATAATGCATCCGCCACGGAAAATCATCGCGATTTCCCCGGGTTTTAAATCCCAGCCAAATGCATCGGATGCAGCTTTCATTTGGGCAAATCCTTGGGCATACGAACAGATCTTGCTGGCATAAAGGGCTTTGCGGATCGATTCGATCAATGCTTCCCGGTCCTCGATCACCGTATGGCAGCCGGTTTTCGGCCCTTTTAAGACCTGGCTGGCTTTAACCCGCTCTTCTTTCATGGCCGACAAAAAGCGGGAATAAACCGACTGGGTGATAATGGAGAGCGGGACGCCGAGATCCAAGGAGCTTTGGCTCGTCCACTTTCCGGTTCCTTTTTGCCCGGCGGTATCCAGGATCAATTCAACCAACGGCTGTCCGGTTTCCTTATCGACTTTGGTAAAGATGTCTGCCGTGATTTCGATCAGGTAACTGTTCAACTCGCCTTGGTTCCATTCTTTAAAGACCTCATGCAATTCCTCGGCATTCATGTTTAACAGATGTTTCAACAAATGATAAGCTTCGCTGATCAATTGCATGTCGCCGTATTCGATGCCGTTGTGAACCATTTTTACATAATGTCCGGCTCCGTCCGGGCCAATATAGGTGCAGCAGGGATCGCCGTTTACTTTGGCGGAAATGTCGGTCAAAATATGTTGGACCTTCTCATAGGCTTCTTTGGATCCTCCCGGCATAATGGCCGGTCCGTGCAGAGCTCCTTCTTCCCCTCCGGACACCCCGGCCCCGATAAAATGAATCCCGGTGGCTTCCAATTCTTTGCTGCGGCGAATGGTGTCCTCGTAAAAGGCATTGCCGCCGTCAATCACGATATCGCCGGGTTCCAGGTATTTTTTCAGTTGTTGAATCATGTCATCCGTCGGTTGGCCGGCTTTGACCATCAACATGATCCGGCGCGGCCTTTGAAGAGACTGAACAAATTCTTCCATGGTATATGTACCAACGATATTCAAATCGCTGTGTTTTTCGGTCAGCTTTTTCGTCCGCTCCGGAGAACGGTTGAAGACAGATACGGTATAACCTTTGCTTTCCATATTCAAAGCCAGATTTTTGCCCATCACTGCCAGTCCGATTACTCCGATATGACTTTTTGCCATGAACGACACATCCTTCTATAAATGTAAAGTATTGTTCATCTTTAATAATTAATTATAACAAAAACAAATTCATTCTTCTTCAAATCGGGAAAAACGGAATCTGAATCTCAAAAGCCCGCTCCACCATCCACAAAATTCCCAACACCGCCATCACCGCCGAAACCCACCGGATGGCCCGGCGCTCAAGCGCCCCGTTTTGCATGCGGATCCGCCGGAGCAACGGGAACACAAGGGAAACCACCAGCAATTGCCCGATTTCAATCCCCGCATTAAACGAAAAAAGGGCGGTGAGAAAATTGGTTTTGGGCAAGTGGATATCGGCCAGCGAACCGGCAAACCCGAGACCGTGAATCAATCCGAAGAAAAACGTCACCGTCAGTCGATGAGGGTATGTCCGGAAAAAGAAATTCTCCACTGCAACATAAACAATGGTCAGTGCAATCAGCACTTCCACCCACTTGGAGGGGGCTGCAATAATGTCCATGACGGCCAAAATCAACGTGATGGAATGGGCAACGGTGAAACAAGTAATCACCTTCAACAAGTTTTTCGCGTTTCCCGCGACCACCAGAAGACCCGCCAAAAAAGCCAAGTGATCAAACCCAAACCAAATGTGTGTCATTCCCATATAAACAAACTCTTTGGCCGTCAGCCAAACCGACAAATCCGTTTGTTTGGAAAAAGTCAGATGCCGGTTGTCATCATGAAAAACATAATGCCCTTCCTGATCCCCGTTATGGATCTTGACCACGTTTTGGTGTTGGCTTTTGTTGAATTCAAAAAACATTTGATAGGACAAATCCACTTTGCCAACCGGTTCCGTGGAAACAAACACTCCCTCCACCCTGTAGTGCCCCGGTTCCGGCCGGGTGATTTCTTTCAATGTGAATGGCATCGGACGGTTATTATTTTTTGCAACAAACCGTGTTTTTATATAGCTTTCGATTTGATTCTCCTGTTCTTCACGCACTTTATTTTCCTTCAGCACCAGCTGCTTCCCCGCCACCTGTTCCAACAGGGGCTCATTGATCAGCATCGAGACATGAATTTGATTGCCTTCGACCGAAAGATCCGTAGACACCAGATGCAACGGATGGGCCTCTGCCGGCAACAAAGGCAAAAAAACGATCATCCACAATAAAAATCCCATCCATCCCCAATAACGGATTTTCTCCATCCTCTCTCCTCCCACATCATTTCGTATAATTCCGGGCCATTTCCATCAAACTAACAACGTACCAAGAAACAGGAGGGATTAAATCATGAAACGCGTTGCAGTGGAAGCCGGATTATCGCCCGTCCGTGATTACTTGAGCCAAAGAGGTTTCCAAGTGGAGGAATATCAAGCGGAATCACTGCAAAATCAAGGTAATTATGCCGCAATTGTCATATCCGGACAAGATCAGAATTTAATGGGCATGCAAGACCAAGTGGAAAACTGTCCGGTCATCAGCGCAAGCGGCCTGACCCCGGAAGAAGTTTGCCGGAGGATTGAACAAATTGCCGGATCTTAAAGAAAAGACCAAGTCATCTGTTATGACTTGGTCTTTTTCTTCAGGTCCTCCACCATGGCCTCCATCCAATGGGAAACCCCCGGATCCGGCAAGTATGCCGACCTGAGGTATTCCACCTTCAATCCTTCCAAACGGGAGGGAATCAGTTGGTCAGTGAAGTACCCCTCGCTTAAAAACAAAGGCAAAACCAACACCCGGTATTTCTGACTCAAAGCATCAGCCCGTTTTCGCAATTCGTCCGATGAAAGGGAGGCAGAGGTGATACAGGCCAAAGGAAACTTTCGCCGCAGCTGCTTCACCAATCCGTTCACTCCGGCTTCCCACTTCTCTTTGAAACCAGGCAATCCATTTCCGTGTCCCACCAGCAAAACCGCCTCTTCCTCCGGTTTCCGGATAAGAGCTTGGATTCTTTTGGCCAACATTTCCGCAATGTACGGATGGTCGTCCATCGCGGGACTCATCGCCACTTTGGCATGCACGTTCAACGGTGCGGCATCGGATGCGGCCGGAAGACGGCCGGTCAGCCCCAACATAAACCGGATTTCTTCAATATGTTTGCTGCCGGAAGAAGCAAACAAAGGGATGGCGAAAATCCGGTTTACCCCTTGGGCTTCCAATGCATCAATTCCGTCTTGAATCTTCCGCCCTTTCACCAGTTCCAAAAAACCGACCGTAAGCGGATGGTCCGTTTTTACCTGTTTTGCGGCATCATCAACCAACCGGACCCACTGTTTGCTTCTGGAACCATGAGCAATCACCAGCACCCCGATTTTTTCCGCCATCACACATCCCCTTATTTTGAATGATCTGCCACTTTCTGCATGGATTTAAATGTCAAAAGAGCAAAAAAGAAGCTGATCATCCCATTCATCAGGCCTTCCGCATAAAAAAAGACCTGAGCCACTCCGTTTAAAGCCAGCAAAAAAACCGTCACCCAATAAACCGGTTTGGGAAACGCCCGGGCCGTCCGTTCATAATAAGTCAACAAAAAGTACAACGCAAAAATCAAAAAAGTAACCGCTTCATAAGGAGCCGGCACCAAAAATAAAAAATAAACCCCCGCCCCCAACAGAAGCGCAATAATCACAAGATGAAAAAGCAGCACAACCAAGCCTCCTTCTGATTAGAAAGAAGCCCGCCGAAAGGCGAGCTTTTTAATTGGACGATTGAATTTGTTTTAAGATCAACTCATTCACCAATTTCGGATTGGCTTGGCCCCGGGTTGCTTTCATCACCTGACCAACCAGGAAACCAAGCGCCCGGTCTTTTCCGTTTTTAAAGTCCTCAACGGATTGCGGGTTGGCGGCAATCACTTTTGCGACTTCCTCTTTCAGCTTCCCTTCGTCACTGATTTGGACCCATCCTTTTTCTTTCACGATGGTGCCGGGGTCTTTTCCGGTATCCAGCATTTCCTTGAACACTTTTTTCGCGATTTTGCTGCTGATGGTTCCTTTTTGGATCAATAAGATCATTTCAGCCAAATGAGCCGGTGTCATCCGGATGGCTTCGATTTCAATGCCTTCCCGGTTCAGGTATCCCAACAGTTCAGTGATAATCCAGTTGGAAGCCAGTTTCGGATCCGCTTTTTTCGTCACTGTCTCTTCATAAAAATCGGCAACGGCTTTGGAGCTGGTCAAAATTCCCGCATCATAATCACTGAGCCCGAACTCTTTTTGGTACCGTTCTTTTCGCTGATCCGGCAATTCAGGGATGCTTGCGCGGATTTCTTCTTTCCAAGCTTCGTCAATATGAAGCGTAACCAGATCCGGTTCGGGGAAGTAACGGTAATCGTGCGCTTCCTCTTTGCTGCGCATGGTTTTCGTCCGGTTTTCCTGTTCCAGCCAGCGCAAGGTTTGTTGCACCACTTTTTCGCCGCGGTCCAAAATTTCCTGTTGCCGTTTTTGTTCATATTCCAGCGCTTTTTCCACGTTTTTGAACGAGTTTAAGTTTTTCATTTCCGTCTTGGTGCCGAATTCTTTTTGGCCGACCGGACGCAAACTGATATTGGCATCGCAACGCAACGAACCTTCTTCCATCCGGACATCGGATACACCCGTGTACTGGATGATCGTTTTTAATTTTTCCAAGTAAGCCCGGGCTTCGGCCGGTGAACGGAGATCGGGTTCGGATACAATCTCAATCAGCGGCACGCCCACACGGTTGAAATCAACCAGGGAACCGTCGCCGTTATCGCTGTGATTGAGCTTTCCGGCGTCTTCTTCCAGATGCAAGCGCGTGATTCCGATGCGTTTCTTTTTTCCGTCAACTTCGATTTCAATCCATCCGTTTTGGCCGATCGGTTGATCATATTGAGAGATTTGGTAAGCTTTCGGGCTGTCCGGATAAAAATAGTTTTTCCTGTCAAACTTGCTGTATTCGGCAATCTCACAATTCAGGGCCATGGCGGCTTTCATCGCGAAATTCACTGCTTGTTTGTTCAATACCGGAAGCACGCCGGGATGCCCCAGGCAAACCGGACAGGTATTCGTGTTGGGGGGAGCTCCGAACTCAGTCGAACAACCGCAAAAGATTTTGGATTTCGTGGACAGTTCGACGTGAACTTCCAAACCGATGACTGTTTCATATTTACTCATTCTGCGTTCCCTCCCACCATCGGAGCCGGCAATGACTCAGTTTGTTGTTCATAGGCATGAGCCACGCGCAATACCGTCGATTCGGCAAAAGGCTGGCCAATGATCTGCAAACCAACCGGCATGCCGTCTGCCAGACCGCACGGAACACTAATGGCCGGCAATCCTGCCAGATTGACCGGAATGGTCAAAATATCGTTCATATACATGGTCAGCGGATCGTCCGCCTGTTCGCCGATTTTAAAGGCCGTTGTCGGCGTGGTCGGTCCGACAATCACGTCAAATTGCTTGAATACGTTCTCGAAATCCTGACGGATCAATGTTCTCACTTTTTGTGCCTTTTTGTAGTAAGCATCATAATAACCGGAGCTGAGGGCATAAGTTCCGAGCATGATCCGCCGTTTCACTTCGGGACCGAAGCCCTGACTGCGCGATTCCAGATAAAGATCCAACAAGTTTTTCCCGGTTTTGCGAACCCCGTACCGCACGCCGTCAAAGCGGGCCAGGTTGGAAGAGGCTTCCGCCGGGGCAATGATGTAGTAGGCCGCTACCGCATATTCCATATGGGGAAGGGAAACTTCCTCCACATGTGCGCCCATTTTTTCCAGCTGGTCAATCGCTTTTTGAACCGTTTCACGTACGAAAGGATCAATACCTTCTCCCAACATTTCTTTGGCCACGGCCACCTTCATGCCTTTGATCTCTCCGGTCAAAGCGGACAGATAGTCCGGCACTTCTACCGGGGCCGAGGTGGTGTCATGAGGATCGTGACCGGAAATGGCTTGCAAGACATAAGCGGTGTCTTCCACGTTTTTCGTCAACGGCCCGATTTGATCCAACGAAGAGGCAAAAGCCACCAAACCATAACGGGAAACACGCCCGTAGGTCGGCTTCATGCCAACCACGCCGCAATATGCTGCCGGTTGGCGGATCGATCCGCCGGTATCCGATCCCAGTGAGAAATAGACTTCGCGGGCGGCCACCGCTGCGGCCGAACCTCCGCTGGATCCTCCGGGTACCCGGTTTAGATCCCACGGATTGCGGGTCAAGTGGAGAGAGGAGTTTTCCGTGGAGGAACCCATCGCAAATTCGTCCATGTTCATTTTTCCCACCGTCACCGCTTCGGCCTGTTCCAATTTATCCATCACCGTGGCGTTATAGATCGGCTGGTAATTGGACAAAAGCTGGCTGGCACACGTCGTGGTCATGCCTTCGGTGCAAATATTGTCCTTGATGCCTGCCGGTAAAGCGGCGAGCAGACCTTTTTCCGAAGCGTTTGCAAGCTTCTTGTCCAACTCCTCCGCACGCTTTCGGGCGCCTTCCGCATCCACGTGAACAAAAGCTTTCACTTGTCCGTCGACTTCTTCAATGCGCCGCAAGGATTCATTCACCAGGTCTGTGGCCGAAATTTCACGATCTGCCAAGCGTTTATGTATGCTCGTTATGGATTCATTAAACAGCGACATCGTTCTCCCCCTTACTCTTCAAAAACTGCCGGCACACGAAACATTCCGTCTTGATGTTCCGGTGCATTTTTCAATACTTTTTCCCGGTCCAGGGACGGACGCACTTCATCTTCCCGCATCACATTGATCATCGGTAAAACATGGCTGGTCGGTTCCACATGATCTGTGTCCAATTCGTTCAATTTATTGGCAAACTCCAAAATATCATTTAACTGGCTGGTAAACCGCTCCGCTTCCTCTTCACTTAATTTCAAACGGGCCAGTTCAGCCACTTTATAAACCTCTTCTTTGGAAATCGCCATCTCGTTCACCTCCGCTAAACAATCGCGTGCCTTATTATTCTTCCACTTTAACTTCTCACAGTATAGCATAAAACCGTAAATTTCATTAGTTTTTCTTTGGCTCCGTCCTTTTAAATACAGGTCCGTGGGAACCGAGACCTTATTTTTTGACGAAAACCGGAAATATTTTTGTCGAAATCATGAAAAATCTCCAGTATAATAATGATAAAATTCAATAAATATTTTGATGAATTCGATGAAGCAACGCCATTCAACCGGTTCGGACGAATTCTCATCAGCAGGAGGGTTGAAAGTGAAAAATCGACTATTGTCCATTCTCATATGGGGAGGAATATCCGTATTAGGCGCCGCCGGTTTGGCCGTTTTGGCCTTAAACCGCGGCGAATCGGTGAACTCATTTTGGCTGATTATCGCCGCCGTCTGCACCTATGCGGTTGCTTACCGTTTTTACAGCCGTTTTATCGCGCGGAAAATTTTCGAATTGGATGACAATCGGAAAACTCCGGCAGAAATTCATAACGACGGCAAAGATTATGTTCCCACCAACAAATGGGTGTTGTTCGGCCACCATTTTGCGGCCATTGCCGGCGCCGGTCCCCTTGTCGGTCCCATTTTGGCGGCACAAATGGGGTATTTGCCGGGAACGATTTGGATCATCGTCGGCGTGGTGCTTGGCGGGGCCGTGCAAGATTTTATCATTTTGTTCGGCTCCATGCGGCGAAACGGAAAGTCGCTCGGTGACATGGCACGCGAAGAAATCGGCCCGGTCGGCGGATTCACGGCTGCCATCGCCATTTTGGGAATTATGATTATTTTGCTGGCGGTTTTGGCATTGGTGGTTGTACAAGCGCTCGCACACAGCCCGTGGGGAATGTTCACCATTGTGATGACGATCCCCATCGCCATATTTATGGGCATTTACATGCGCTATCTGCGGCCGGGGAGAGTGCTGGAAGCCTCCATCATCGGGTTTGCCTTGTTGCTCTTGTCCATTTACGGGGGACAATATGTATCCGCTCATCCAGCCCTGTCTTCCCACTTCACGTTTGAAGGCACCACCATCGCCTGGATGATGATTATTTACGGCTTTGTCGCTTCGGTTCTTCCGGTTTGGCTTTTGCTCGCTCCACGCGATTATTTAAGCACCTTTTTGAAAGTGGGGGTCATTTTCGGACTGGCTGTCGGCATTCTCATTGTCTTGCCGGATCTTCAAATGCCGGCCTTAACCCAATTTATTGACGGAACCGGTCCCGTGTTCTCCGGCGATTTGTTCCCGTTTGTCTTTATCACCATCGCTTGTGGTGCCATTTCCGGATTTCACGCTTTGGTTTCATCCGGCACCACTCCCAAAATGATCGCCCGGGAATCCCATGCCACCATGATTGGATACGGAGGAATGCTGACCGAATCTTTCGTCGCCATCATGGCATTGGTCGCGGCATGCATCCTGACCCCCGGTGTGTACTTTGCCATGAACAGTCCGGCTTCGGTGATCGGAAATGACGTCATTTCGGCAGCCCGGGCCGTGACGGAGATGGGATTCACCGTAACGCCACAGGATTTGTCGCAACTGGCTGAATCGGTCGGTGAAAGCACCATTCTTTCCCGCACCGGCGGAGCTCCGACCCTTGCCGTCGGAATGTCCGTCATCTTTTCTGAAGTGATCGGCGGTCAATCGTTGATGGCATTCTGGTATCATTTTGCCATTTTGTTTGAAGCCGTGTTCATTCTGACCACCATTGATGCCGGTACCCGAGTGGGCCGCTTCATTTTGCAAGACTTGATGGGAAGGGTTGTCCCGAAACTGGGAGACACCAAGTTTTATCCGGCAAACATCCTGGCGAGCGCACTGGTCGTTGCCGGCTGGGGATACTTTTTATACCAGGGCGTCATCGACCCGTTGGGCGGCATTAACACGTTATGGCCCCTGTTTGGGATCGCCAACCAAATGCTCGCGGTCGTTGCGCTGGTTGTCGGCACCACTATTTTGATCAAGATGGGAAAAGCCGCCTACTCCTGGGTAACGTTCATTCCGCTGGGATGGCTGACCATCGTCACC
The DNA here is from genome assembly GCF_038006465.1 of Thermoactinomyces sp. FSL K6-2592. Taxonomy (NCBI): domain Bacteria; kingdom Bacillati; phylum Bacillota; class Bacilli; order Caryophanales; family Thermoactinomycetaceae; genus Thermoactinomyces; species Thermoactinomyces sp. FSL K6-2592. The sequence continues at coordinate 544,253 of NZ_JBBOVH010000001.1, read as the reverse complement.
ATGACAGCGGGATGGCAAAAGTTGTTCCATTCCGATCCTTCGATCGGATTTATCGCGGCGGCCAACAAATATTCCGGAGCGATTGCCAACAACCAGTTGCTGGGTCCGGCGCAATCGATTGAAGAAATGAAACGCATCGTTTTGAACAATCAGATTGATGCCGTCTTAACCTTCTTGTTCATTGCTTTTGTGCTTGTGATTATTGTGGATGCGGCCCGCATCTGGTACAAGGTGCTGGTCAAACACGAACCCCTGTCGGCAAAAGAAGCGCCGTATGTTCCGCATCAACCCAAAACCGTGAAGGGGTGAATTTGAATGGTGAAATGGATCAAAAAATCCTGCCGGGCCATTGCTTTTTATTTAAATGAAATGGCCGGTGTCCCCAATTACAACCGATATCTTGAGCACCTTAAAAAACATCATCCGGACCAAACCCCGATGACAAGAGCCGAATTTTACCGCCAGGCCATCGATGAACGATACGGAAGCGGCGACATCCGCCGCTGTTGCTGAACGGAAACAGCAAAAAAACACCCACCTCTGGTCTTTAGAGGCTGGGTGTTTTTGTTTCGTCTTTCACGGTTTGGGTTTCCGCCTTCGGATTTTCGGTCTTGGCATTTTCCGCTTTGGGTGCATCCGGCTTGGCCTCTGCTCCTTGTCCCGAATCTTCTTCGCTTAAAACCCCGCTGGTGGCCTTTTTAAATTCTCGAAGCGATTTCCCAAGGGCTCGTCCCAATTCCGGCAGTTTCTTCGGACCAAACAAAATGAGTGCCACCACAAATATCAGCAGCCATTCCACACCATTGATGCTCACTTTGCTTCCTCCTTTATCAAGGGACACTTCAGATCGTATCCATTATAACACCGATTCAAAACAAAGAAAAACCCAAACAACGTGTCCGGGCTTACCCTACATGCTGATCAATGATGTTTTTAAGCTGATTCTTCTTTTCTTTGGAACATAAGGCCAAAGCCTGTGTGATCTGTTCCTGCCAATTTTCTTCCTCAATCAGAACCTGATCCAGCCTCTCCTTTGAGCGGTCGATAGAGGAAAGTTCCTCTTTGATCATTCCCACCATTTGTTTCATTCCGTTGACGTGCGATTCGATCCGGTCGACTTTTTGCTCCACCTTGTTCAAATTCTTTTTTAAATCCGAGATATCCGTTTTGATCTGTTCAATGCTTGCAGACTGCATGTCAATCCGTTCCATCACCGCATGCAACAAAGATTGCAATTCTTCCATCGCCGATCAGCTCCATCTCTGACTCTGCTTTTGTTTCTTCCATTATATAGAAATTTTTGCCAAAAATATCCCTGCAATTTGTCGATATTTTGACAAAAATATCAAAATTGCGGTTTTCTTTCATTCCCGGCTTGTACAAGCAAACCCGGTTTTGCTTAATCTTCCCTCCGGCGCCCCCAAAATCCTGCCACCATTGCGGGCATTTTTCTCATACTTTTTCCAGCTTCTTGCCAAAATAAAGCCAACAAGCGAAGGAGGCGAAAAAAAATGCCCTTTTTGGATTGCGGCGGAACCCGGCTTTACTACGAATCGGAAGGAAACGGCCCTGCCATCATTTTTATCCATCCTCCGCTGATCACCAGCCGCGTCTTCCGATATCAGAAAGAAGATTTGAAACACCGTTATCAACTGATCCTTTTTGACGTTCGCGGCCATGGATTCAGCGGCCCGTCGCGCCAGCCGGTGACCTATCCGTTAATCATCCAGGATCTTTGCCGCCTGATGGATCACTTGCAAATCGAAAAAGCTTATCTGGCCGGGTATTCCACAGGTGGAAGCGTGGCGTTAAACGCCTTGCATCGCCACCCCGAACGATTTTTGGGCGGAATCTTAATCAGTGCGCTTTCAGAAATATCCGATCCGATCATCCAAGCGGAATTGGATCTGGCTGTGGCTTTGTGCAACCGCATCGGCTTTCCGTTTTTGTCACGGAGCATTTGCATGGCCAACGCCGGCAGCCGCAAAATGTTTTCTTATCTCCATGCCGCAGCCCGCGTGGGAAACCCGGAAAACATCAAGCAATACTTTCAATACAGCCAAACATTTAACGGCACCAAGCTCCTGCCGGGCATTCAGGCACCTGTTTTGGTTTTCTCGGGAACCCGGAATGACCGGTTCCGCAAATATACCGAAGTTCTCACCAAAAACCTGCCCAATTCCACTCATTTTCCGCTGAACCACAAGCCGCATCACTTAATCACCCGAGCTGCACGGCAACTCAATCAAGCCATCCGCGCGTGGCTGGCGCTGTATGAAACCACCGATTGATCCATCGCATGCATAGGCGTTTATGGCGGTGAAATAATAACAAAAAACCGGAAAGGAGCTTGCGCGTTGAATCATACTTACCATCTGATCATCAAGTTTATCTATGTCACTTTTCTTCTCTACCTTACGTTGGGATTGATTTACGACATTGATTATAAATCGATTCTGTTTGTCAGCATTGTTCTTGCATTGGCCGGATATCTGGGGGATTTCTTTTTGCTGCCGAAAATGGGGAATATGTTCACCACTCTGTCGGATGCCTTGTTAAGTTTTCTCATTGTTTGGTTCATCGGGACTTACTTTTTTGATATGGATATCGGCACCAAAAACTTTAAAATCAACCAAGTGCCGCTTTTTCAAATTTCCTTGACCGCCGGGATCCTCTATGCCGTCATCGAATGGTTTTACCATCGCTGGTTTTTTAAATTTCTAGGCAAAAAAGAGGTTTTTTAACCCTTCCCTTTCGTTCCCCTTTTCTTCTTCACACATGCAAAAGGGGGGATTTGATTCCGATTCATCATATAGAAATAATAAAAAATATTTGGATATAAAATCCCTGAAAGCTCCCTGAAAGCCGCTGAATTTCAAACGCACGTTCATGGCGGAAGACGTTTCCTCGTTCACCTGCCTTCCCCGGAGCAAAGCGAACATCTGCTTCAGGACGAAACCGTCATTGAAAAGACATGAAAGGAAATTTTTCAATAAAAAAAGGCTGTTGACGATTTTGTCAACAGCCTGAAAACGCCGATTAAACCACATATTTCTCGGCATCGATGATCCGGGCGGCAATCCGGCGTTTCAGTTCCACTTCGTTTACCGGTTGAATCCGGGTCAGCTTTTTCAATACCGAAAGTTGTGTGCGCAGGACATCGCCTTCTTCGATGGCTGCCAAAGCATGGCGGGCCAGTGCATCCACTTTTTGCATCGAAGCATAGATGAAGGCCACGGTGTAATCGATTTTGGCTTGTTCATTTTCTTCACCATTTTTAAGAATGGCTTTTTTCGTGCGCAACAAAGCACTCTCCATGGCAAAGGTTTCGATGGCGATATCCGCCAGGTCACGCAACAACTCTTGTTCTTTCTGCATTTTCTCACCGTATTTTTGCGTGGCCAGTCCGGCGACCATCAAGAAGATTTTCTTCGCATTTTCCACATAATGTTCTTCAGCTTCCAAGACCGGAGCATCTTCATCCGGGAAGTACGGCATCATGGTCAACAATTCTTCTTGCAGGTCTTGCGCGGCTTGCAAGAAAGGCAATTCCCCTTTCAATGCTTTCCGCATCAAGGTGGCCGGAATGATCAAACGGTTAATTTCGTTGGTTCCTTCAAAAATGCGGTTGATCCGGGAATCGCGATACATGTTTTCAATCTCGTATTCATTCATGAAACCGTAACCGCCATGAATTTGTACCCCTTCATCCACCACATAATCGAGCACTTCGGAACCGAACACTTTCGACACGGAACATTCGATCGCCAAATCTCCGATCGCATTGGCCACCACGGAACCTTCCGCGTTTTCCACTCCTTCCAGGTTGGCGTCAAACATTCCCGCAATCCGGTACGCCAAGCTTTCCGAAGCATACACTTTTGTCGCCATGTTGGCCAATTTTTCGCGAATGAGGCCAAATTTAGAAATCGGGACTTTAAATTGTTTCCGTTCATTGGCGTATTGCGCCGAGATCTCGATGGCCCGTTTGGAGGAACCCACGGTACCGATGGCCAGTTTGTAACGGCCAATATTCAAAATGTTAAAGGCGATTTTGTGCCCTTTACCCAATTCTCCGAGCAGGTTTTCCACCGGAACCTTGGCGTCTTCCAGGATCAAGGTGCGGGTGGATGAACCTTTGATCCCCATTTTCTTTTCTTCCGGCCCGACAGAAACACCGGGGAAGTCACGTTCCACGATGAACGCCGTAAACTTGTCGCCATCCACTTTGGCGTACACGATAAACACATCGGCAAAGCCGGAGTTGGTAATCCATTGTTTCTCCCCGTTTAAGATGTAATATTTGCCGTCATCGCTTAATTTCGCCGTCGTTTTTGCCCCCAGGGCATCTGATCCGGAACTGGGTTCCGTCAAGGCATAAGCGGCAAGTTTCCGTCCGGAGGCCAAATCCGGCAGATATTTTTTCTTTTGTTCCTCATTTCCGAAAAAGACAATCGGAAGGGATCCGATCCCCACATGCGCCCCGTGGGACAAACCAAAAGAACGGGCAAGAGAAATTTTCTCCGTGATCAAACTGGAACTGACTTTGTCCAGCCCCAGCCCTTCATATTTCTCCGGCACGTCGGCACCAAGGAGTCCCAAATCTCCTGCTTCTTTCAACAAACGCACGGTATGTTCAAATTGATGATTCTCAATTTCCGGCAAAACCGGCCATACTTTGTCTTTGACAAAGTCTTCGGTCGTTTTGGCGATCATCTTATGTTCTTCTGTAAAATCTTCCGGGGTAAACACGGTTTCCGGATCTCTTTGCTCCAGTAAATAAGCTCCGCCTTTTGCTTTTGTATCTGTCATTTTTCTTCCCTCCCGTTAATTTAAAACCTGATGGATTGGCCGGGTCAGCTTACCCGTTCCACAATGCCCGCAGCTCCCATGCCGCCGCCGATACACATGGTGACAAGCCCGTAACGAAGATTGCGCCGTTCCAGTTCTCCCAAGATGGAAACGGTCAATTTCGCTCCGGAACATCCCAGGGGATGGCCCAAGGCAATGGCGCCTCCATTGACATTCACCTTCTCGTGATCCAGTCCCAACTCCCGGATCACGGCCACCGATTGGGAAGCAAAGGCTTCATTCAGCTCAATCAAATCGATGTCCTCAAGGCGAATGCCCGTTTTTTCAAGCAATTTGGGGACGGCTGCCACCGGACCGATTCCCATGACATCCGGATCCACCCCGCCCAGGGTGAATCCGCGGAAAATCGCCAGCGGTTTCACACCCAGTTCCTCGGCTTTTTCACGGGACATGATCATCACAGCGGCCGCTCCGTCACTCGTTTGCGAAGAGTTCCCCGCGGTCACCGTTCCGTTCACGTGGAAAACCGGACGCAATTTCCCAAGCACTTCCAGATTGGTGTCGGGACGAACGCCTTCATCAGTGTCAAAGACCCGCTCTTTGACTTGCAGTTTTCCGTTTTCATCAAAGAAATGTTCTTTCACGGTCAACGGAACGATTTCATCTTTAAATTTCCCCGCTTTGATGGCTGCCGCCGCCTTTTGGTGGCTGGCCAGGGCAAAACGGTCCTGATCTTCTCTTGTCACGTTGTACCGCTTTGCCACTTCTTCCGCCGTATGCCCCATGGACATGTAGGTTTCCGGCAAATGTTCCATCAGATAGGGGTTGGGCGCCGGTTTATATCCGCCCATCGGCACCATACTCATGCTTTCGACACCGCCGGCGATCATGATGTCGGCAAATCCGCACATAATTTTTTCCGCCGCAATGGCAATGGTTTGCAGGCCGGAAGAACAGAAGCGATTCACGGTCATTCCCGGAACCTCCGTGGGAAGTCCCGCCCTCAAAGCGACGATTCTCGCAAGGTTCATCCCTTGCTCTCCCTCAGGAAACGCACATCCCAAGATCACATCTTCCACTTCCTTGGGATCCACCTGAGGAACACGCCGCATCAGATCCGAAACAACAGCTGCGGCCATTTCATCCGGCCGGTAATTGCGCAAGCTCCCTTTTCCCGCTTTTCCCACCGCAGTACGGGCGCCGGCCACAATGACTGCTTCGCGCATATTTTCTCCCCCTTTTCAAATGTTAGTTGCGAAGAGGCTTTCCTTTGGCCAACATATGTTGCATTCTTTGTTGGGTTTTGGGTTCTCCGATCAAACTCAAAAAGGCTTCCCGTTCGAGATCCAACAGATATTGCTGATCCACCAGCGTTCCTTCCGGCACATTTCCTCCGGACAGAACAAAAGCCAGTTTGCTTGCAATTTTGTAGTCATGCTCACTGATATATCCCGACTTCAAGAGACCGTAAGCCCCGAGTTTCAGCGTGTTGTATCCCGTTTCCCCGACCACCGGGATTTTACGCGGTTGAGGCGCTTTATAACCTGCGTTGTAAAGTCCCAGCGCCACTTGTTTTGCATCGTAAATCAAATGATCTTTGTTGACGGTAATACCGTCATACGGACGGATGAATTTATATTTACGGGCATCTTCACCGCTGGTTGACACCTTGGCTTGCCCGATGGTCATAAAGATGTGATTCACCAGAGGCTGCAAAGAAATCCGGTCTTTGGGATCCACGCCTTCGGTGAAGCGGAGCAACATTTCGCTGTTGCCGCCACCGCCCGGAATCAAACCGACACCGACTTCAACCAGCCCCATATAGGTTTCTCCCGCTGCCTGAATCCGGTCACACGGCAAGCACACCTCAACGCCGCCGCCCAACGCCATGCCATAAGGTGCGGCAACGACCGGTTTCTCAAGGGTCCGCAAAGAGCCCATGGCTTGCTGGAACTGATGAACAATCAAATCGATTTCCGGCCAGTTGTAATCTTGGGCTTCCATTAAGAGCATCATCAGGTTGGCGCCGACACAGAAGTTGGGCGCTTCCGCACTGATGACGAGTCCCCGGTAATTCTTCCGCACTTCTTTGACCGATTTGTTGATCATGCTGATCACTTCCGGCCCCAGTGCTTGTTTGGGGGAATGGATTTCCAGACAAGCAATGTCATCGCCCAGGTCAATCAGGGAGGCTCCCCGGTTTCCGAAGATTTTCTTCCCTTGTTCTTTCAAGCGGGCCAAAGAGATCGCTTTTTGATGCTCTTTTACTTCTTCATACTTGCCGCCAATCGCGAACACCCGGGTTTTTCCGTCTTCCGTTTGATAGAAAGCGGTTTTTCCGGACTGAAGCATCTCTTCCACCCATTGCGGGATGGTTTCTCCTTCTTCGCGCATCCGGTTGACGGATTCTTCAAGCCCGACGGCATCCCACATTTCAAACGGCCCCAAATCCCAGTTGAATCCCCATTTCATCGCACGATCCACACTGGTGATGTCATCGGCGATTTCTTCCAGACGGGCAGCGGAATAAAGAAGCACTTTTTTCGTGATAGTCCAAGCCAATTTTCCGGCAACATCATCGGCATAAACCAGAGCTCGCAATTTTTTCGGCAGCCCTTTTGCCCGTTTGCTCGCTTCCAGTGAAGGGGCTTTCAGTTTTTGGCGCGGTTCATAAGTAAGCGTTTTCGGATTTAAGACCAAGATCTCTTTTCCTTTTTCCGTTTTCACCCGTTTATAAAATCCTTGGCCGCTCTTTTCACCGAGCCACCCGTTTTCCACCATTTTTTTCAGGAGGGGAGAAACCTCAAAAGCGGCTTTTTCCTCCGGATCATCCACATTTTCTCTCACATTGTTTGCCACATGGACAAACGTATCCAATCCCACCAGATCCAGGGTACGGAAGGTGGCGCTTTTGGGCCGCCCCATGGCACGTCCGGTGATCGCGTCCACTTCAGCCGGTCCGAGATCCATTTCCTCCATCGCCTCTAACGTGACTTGAAGCCCGTAAGTTCCGATGCGGTTTGCAATAAAGTTGGGGGTATCCTTGCATATGACCACCCCTTTGCCCAGAACCTCCTCGGCAAAAGACTTCATGCCTTCGACAATAGCAGGATCGGTCTTTTCATTTGGAATAATCTCCAACAATTTCATATAGCGCGGGGGGTTAAAAAAGTGCGTCCCCAAAAAATGCTTCCGGAACTCTTCGGAACGGCCCTCCACCATCTTATTGATGGAAATGCCCGAAGTGTTGGAACTGACCACAATGCCCGGTTTCCAAACATTTTCCAGGCGCTTGAACAAATCTTGTTTAATTTCCAAATTTTCCACAACGACTTCGATCACCCAGTCCACCTCGGACAAGCGGTCAAAATCGTCTTCCATGTTTCCGATTTCTATCCGTTCAGCCGCTTCCTTCGTATAAAGCGGAGATGGCTTTTCCTTGAACAAACGGTCTTTCCCGGCCTGAGCCAAACGGTTGCGAACCGCCCGGTCTTCAAGCGTCAGTCCTTTCTGCTTTTCCTTTTCCGTCAAATCGCGCGGCACAATGTCCAGTAACAAAGTGGGAATTCCTACATTCGCAAGATGCCCGGCGATCGATGCCCCCATGACACCTGCGCCCAACACTGCTGCTTTTTGAATGTGTCGCAAGAGTTCTCCTCCTCTCTTCTTTTAAAAAACCCCGTCTGAATGAACAGTCATTCACTTGAGGGATAGAAAAAAACCTATCCCTAAGGATCGGCTTTGACTACAAGAGGATTGACACCAATTCATAACTTAACAAATTTTATTTTGTTTATAATTAATTTCAATAATATTATTTCTCTGTTTTTTATTTTCGTCAAGGGTTTTTATCGACTTTTTAATTCCTTCTGACAAAAATATTTTTTCAAAACGATCCGGTTCCTTTTGATTCGTCACATTTTTCGATAAATAACGATCCAAATGATGATTCCCGCCCCCAATGCGACAACCGAAAAGATGGCAACGGGTGTGAAGAAAAACGGAGTGGAGCTGCTTTGCGAAGGATTCGGACCGGAATCCGGCAAGCCGGGTTCGTCTTCAGAAGCCGGTGAAGAGCTTTCGGGAGAGACTTGGAACGAATAAGCATCTCTTAATATTCGCCGGTCGCCGTTGATCGTCCCGTCAAAGGTGAGCTGTGCCTGATAAGCGCCAGGAGGAAGCGCCTCAAACCGGTGGCTTGCGGTCTCCCCGTTTTGCCGGAGCCAAATGGAAGCTTTTTCTTGTCCTTGTTGATCAAAAATTTGAAAATGCCATTTTCCTGCCGCTTGACTCCCATATAAAATTTCCCCGGAAGCGCGGATGCCCTCTTGGGAGGGTGACACTTGCAACCGAATGCCTTCCCGGGTAAACGTGCAGTTTTCTTCCAATATATACGGCTTGCGGTTGATAATCCCGTCAAACTTGAGGAGTGCCGCGGTTTTCCCGGCATCATTCCCGATCTTTAAAAAAGAGACATCGCGATCGCCAATCTCGCGGAACGATTGGTTGTGTTCACGGTCAAAATAATACCAGCTTCCTTCCACTTGATCGCCGGATCCAACCGTGAGCCGCGCATACACATAATACCGTTCACTTTGTTCATCAAAACCGACACTGCACCGAATCGAATAGGCATCCTGAGCCAAGCTGTGTGATAAAGGAAGCGCCGCCACAACCAGCCAAAAAGCGAAAAAGGCGGTCCACCCCTTTTTCATCCCTTTCCTCCCTTCCAAAGAAAACCCAGATTTCATGAAATTTTCCATTCATGGTTACATTCATTATAACATATATTTCTAAATAGTTTTAAAATATCTATTAATTAACAGTTGGATTCCTTGTTATTTTAAACATCCCTTTAGAAAGCAAAAAGTTGCCCGGTGCATCCCCGACGGATGCCTGAGCAACGTTCCACCTTAATTTATAAATGATTGCTTGCCCGCATCACACGCGGTCTCAATGCGGGGGTCTGGGGAATATATTCTTTCACCAAAGCCGCGGCATAAAAGAGGCACCACAAATAGTTGATGAAAAGGAAAGTCCCCGCTTTCAACCAAACATTCGGAAGATCCAACAAGTCAAACGCCAACACATACGCCGGCAAAATCGACCACAAAGCCCGGTCTCCCAGTGATTCGGCCATTTCCCAATAATACACTTCTTCCACTTTAAAAAGCTTATCCCGGAAGTACATTTTCAAGACCGGCCGGACACTGGAATAATAGAAAAAACCCGGGATTCCCAACAACGCCCGGTTGATGCTGATAAACAAATACGACAGTATCAGCAAACAGATATATATCATCGGTTTGCTCCTCCCCCCACAAAGACCTGGATGATTTTCTGTTTTATTTCGTAAAACTTTGTCATAAAAAAGTTTTATATATATATTTATATCTTTTTATAATTCTTTCCTCCCGGGAAAATTTAAAAATTCCATGTCTTTGTTAACCAGTAATTTTAATTACAACTAAAATTAAACAAAATTTGATTTTACAGGTTGAATCTTTGTTTCCAAGAAGTTTATTTTATGTAAATAAATATCCCTCGTCCATCGGGATCGAGGGAATCATTAATTTCCATAATTATCCGGTAATTAATCCGGAAGAATTTTTGATGATGAAATTGCGTATGGTTTCTGCCGCCGCCTCTTCAGAGGAAAGTTCTTCCGCACGGAATTCAAAAGCTCCCTTTTTTTCATCCAAATCCAGCTCATCTGCCAGCATGCCGATCAACCCTTTGGTTTTCTTATCCAATTCAAAAAATCCTCTGACGCTGTTTACCGCCTGTTTCGGTTTATACTGAAACACGATTTCATCAAATTTGCCGCGCATCCAATCGGTGGCATGAAACTGGATGATTTGGACGCCTCCGTTCCGTTGGCCGGTATACCCTTCTCCATAGTGAACAAAGCCCAGCTTTGCAAAACCGCCCAAAAAGTTTTTGAGAAGGCCCGACGGCTTTACATCGACAACGTCCCGGTCCTTGGCATCAATGCCGCTTATGATTTCCAAATTGGATTGGAAATAATAACGGGTGTTGACGGATGAAACCGGGAGCAGTTCAGGACATTTAAAATAGAAATCAAATTCTCTTTTTTCCCCGGGCCGGACCACAAATTCTTCCTGCATCACCGGAATGGTTGCGATGGTTTCATTGACATACTTGATTTCATCGTCCTTTTTAAAAGAGGACGCCAGATTGAAGTGGACTTCCAACTCTTCGATTAGCTGTTCGACTTCGCCTCCCTCAACATACACCTTTCCGGTGACCTCTTCACCCATGGTGACCACATCGGAATCCAAAACCAAATCGATTTTGGCCGCTCCCACTCCCAAAGAAGCTAGAATTTTCTTAAACAAATCCGCTCCATCCTTTCATCATTATGTAATTTACTCCCATCTTACCATACATTCCTCACGGCGAGCGGATCAATCAATGTGCTTTCTTGGATTTTTGTCAGGCCGTTTTCACAAGGCAAAAGTTCAATCTTCTTCTGCCTCTTCCACCTCAAATCCCATATCCCGTATCATTTGATGATCCAACAAGGCCGATTGGCCTTCTGTCGTCAAGTAATCCCCGACAAAAATGGAATTGGCAGGATAGAGGGACAATGCTTGCAAATGGCGCAAATTGACTTCTCTTCCTCCCGAAACCCGAATTTCCTTTTGCGGACATATGAAACGAAACAACGCAAGCACTTTTAAACAATAACGCGGATTTAATTCATTCATCCCTTCCAAAGGCGTTCCGGGGATGGGATTCAAGAAGTTCACCGGGATCGAATCAACATCCAGTTCACGCAAGGCCAAAGCCATTTCCACGACTTGTTCTTGGGTTTCCCCCATGCCGACAATATAGCCGGAGCAAGGGGAAATGCCCCCCTTCTTCACCAATTGCAGTGTTTCCACCCGGTCTTGATACGTATGGGTGGTGGTGATGTTTTCATAGTGTTTTTCGCCGGTATTCAGGTTGTGGTTGTAACGGTCCACGCCGGCTTCTTTTAACCGTTTGACTTGATCATCATTCAAGATCCCCAAACAAGCGCAAATTTTTAGCGGATATTTTTCTTTGATTTCCCGAACCGCTTGAACCACTTCATCCAGTTCACGTCGGGTCGGTCCGCGCCCGCTTGCCACAATGCAATAGGTCCCGGCTTTTCGTGCCAAGGCTTCTTTTGCCCCGTCGACCAATTCCTCTTTTTTCAATAAACTGTATCGCTCAACCGGAGCCTGCGAAACGACCGATTGCGAACAATAACCGCAATCTTCCGGACAAAGCCCGCTTTTGGCATTGATGATCATATTTAATTTGACCTTTTTCCCGAAATAATGGCACCGGACACGGAAGCTGGCTTGCAACAAAGGCAGCAATTCATCATCCGGTGCATTTAACACCGAAAGGCCCTCTTCCATGCTCAATGTTTCTCCTTGAAGCGCCTTATCCGCCAACTTTTCCCATTTGGACAAGCTTCTGAAAGAATGAAGTGTCATAGAAACCTCCTGCTCCTTAAAAATGCATGAACCCAATCTCCGGATCAACCGGTGTCGGGCCAATTCAATTGTAAACCAAATCGAAATAAATAGTTTACATTTACAATATAAGTATACCACAGCCGGCTTTTTTCCTTTAGAAAAAAGCAAATGCCCCCGGGACATTTGCTGTCAGAATCTCCTATAAATATAATTCACTGTATTTTTTTCTTAAATAATCCAGATAGGGTTGGATGGTCAGTTCCGATCCGGTTGCCCGCCGGATCAATTCATCTGCTGTATATTTGCTTCCATGCTGATAGATCTGTTCTTTCAACCAAGAATGAAGAGCGGTAAAGCTCCCGTGTGCAATTTGATCCGGGATGTGAGGGGCATCTTTTAATGCCGCTTCGTAAAATTGGCAACTTAAGATATTTCCAAGCGCATAGCCCTGAAACTGTCCGCCAATAAAATCCGCATACCAATGGATATCCTGCAATACGCCCGAACGGTCATCGGGAGGAGTGATTCCAAGATCGGACTGATAACGTTCATTCCATGCATCACGCAAATCTTCCACCCGGAGTTTTCCTTCCAGCATGTGCAGTTCCAGATCAAAGCGGATAATCACATGCAAGTTGTATGTCAATTCATCCGCTTCCGTACGGATCAGCGACCGCTTCACATGATTGATGGCCCGGTAAAACTCATCCAGTGTCACCCTTCCCAACTGGGTCGGGAACGTGGCCTGCAATTGCGGATAAAAATAGGTCCAAAACTCCCGGCTTCTGGCAATCACATTTTCCCACAGACGCGACTGGCTTTCGTGTACCCCGGAAGAGGTCCCGTCATAAAGCGGGGTTCCGTCATATTCCGGGCGAATCCCCAATTCATACAGCGCATGCCCGGCTTCATGGATCGTACTGAACAACGCTTCGCTGATATCCCGTTCATTGACGCGGGTGGTGATGCGAACATCTCCTGCCGCAAACCGCGTCATAAATGGGTGGGCCGACAAATCCACTCTCCCGCGGTTGAAATCAAATCCCATCTGCTTGATAATTTCCTTGCTGAAATCCAGCTGTTTTTGCACCGGATAAGATTGCTCCAAAGAGGAACGGTCCGAAGCCGGCTTCTTCGTCACCGCTTCCACAAAGGGAACCAATTCCCTTCGCAACTCATGAAACAACTTGCGGAGCATCGACGCTTTCATCCCGTAGTCCGAACGGTTGATCAACGGGTCGGACACATGCTCTTTTTCCGGAAAAAAGTCGGCATATTCCAAACTGAGTTCCAACGTCTTTTTCAGGTAAGGAATCACTTTGCCAAAATCATTGGCTTCCCGCGCTTCCAACCACGCCTGGTTGGTTTCGGTGATATGCCTGTAAAAACGGGCCATGAAATCCGCCGAAACTTTTTGTGCTTCCTCATACTGCCGTTTGGCAACCCGGACGATGGCTGCCTGATCGGAATCCAAGGATGAAGAAGCCGTCGCTTTTTCCAGATCCTCCAGTAATTCGCCCAACCGTGGATCCGTTTTTTTCTGATGCACCAGTTTCCCCAACAGGGACAGTTGGTGTCCTCTTGCTTCCGCTGCAGCCGGGGGCATGTATGTATTTTGATCCCAGCTTAATATGGCCATCGTTGCTTCCAAATCATATATTTCGCGCAACTTCGTTTTTAATGCTTCCCATTTTTCATGCAAAATCGATTTCCCTCCAGTTTGCCGGGCAAAGAGTCCGGAGATTCAGTCAATCTTTGTTTATTGTACCAAAACATCACATCCCAGGCGATGCCCGAAAAAAATGAAAATCATCGGTTTTGCCGGTGTACGGTTAAATTTGGATTTCATTTTTTCTTGCCTTTTTTACACGCTCGGGTGACAATTAGTGTGCAAAGTGTGTATGATACTTAGAAGAATGAGAAAAAGAGGCGGTACCATGAAAAAGCGGGATTGGATCGAACAAGTTCTCCGTCAATCCTGCCTGGAAAACCCGGAAGGAATGACGGCACAACAAGTCGGAAAGATATCAGGCCTGAACCGTTCCACCGCCAGCCGGTATTTAAATGAATTGGTCAAACTGGGACGCGCCCGGAAACAGGCGGGTCGCCCGGTGCGGTATTTTCCTGCGGATGACCCGGGCAAAATCCAGGCAACCTCCCGCCAGAAACCGGCTGAAGATGACGGATTGCTGGACGATGCCCTGGCAGCTCTTTTATATCCTCCCAAAGGGCTTCCCATTTTGTTTACCGGGGAAACCGGTGTCGGAAAAACCTATATGGCCAAAAAATTGGTCGAAGTGGCCATCGAAAAAAATTACCTTCCGCCAAACACTCCGTTTGTCTCTTTTAACTGTGCGGAATACGCCCAAAACCCCGAATTGCTTCTGGCTCAACTGTTTGGCGTGAAGAAAGGCGCCTACACCGGTGCGCAGGAAAACCGGGCCGGGTTGGTGGAGCGGGCCAATGGCGGCATTTTGTTTTTGGATGAAATCCACCGTCTTCCCCCATCGGGACAAGAAATGCTTTTTTACCTGATGGACCAAGGATTTTACCGTCGCCTGGGGGAAGCTTCCGTGGAACACCCTGCCCGCATCCGGCTGATCGGCGCCACCACCGAACCTCCTGAACAGGCGTTATTGCCGACCTTACAGCGCCGTTTCTCCGTGCAAATTGAAATTCCGCCGCTCAGAAAGCGTCCGGTTCAGGTGAGGGAACAATTGATCGAAAAATTTCTCCTCAATGAATCCAAACAGATGAACATTCCCGTTTCCCTGTCCCCCGAATGCCGCTCGCGGCTTTTGACTTATCCTTGTTTTGGAAACATCGGCCAATTAAAAAGCGATATCCAGATTGCGTGCGCCCGCGCTTTCCTCCGACACATGAACCGTTCCGGACAAGAAGTGGTGATTCAACTGCATGATTTGCCGGCCCATCTGCGCAAACAAGGCTGGATCTCGGCCGCCATCGAAGCCAAAATGAAAGATCAACCGGCACCCATAGAGGCAAAAGCAAAAACAACAGACGAAGCGGGCAACATCTACCGTGAACTGCTGGCAGCCACAGACGAAGCGGGCAACATCTACCGTGAACTGCTGGCAGCCAAAGAACAATTAAGCAAACAAAACATTTCGCCTGCAGAATTAAACCGGCAACTGCAGGAAACGGTCAATGAATATATCACCCGTCTTTTGCACTCAGCCAAAAACCGACAACCCTCCGGGGATCAGGAAACCCGTCTGTTCCAATCGATCCGGCAGGTGCTCGGGCAATGTGTGGATCATTGGAACCATCCTCTGGCCCAAAAGATATCCGGCACGAAGATCAACGCCCTGGCCCTGCACATCCAGTCTTATTTGGAACAACCCGGACCCCGTGCGAAAAAAACGTTTAACGGGTTGAAAATTGAACCGGTTTACCGAGAACTGGCCGGTCAGATCGGAACCGCTTTGGAACAAGCGTTGGGTATCCGTTTGCCGAAAGATGAATTGGATTTAATCTCCCTTTTTTTCTCGTTGTATCAACCCCGTTCATCCGATCCGAAGCCGCGGGTGATTGCCACGGTTTGTTTAACTGGCGAAGGAGCGGCGGTTTCATTGGAACTTTGGCTGAAACAACACTTGCCGGAGCAAGACCAGGACGTGTTGATCCGTGCGGTGCAGATCGATCCGCTTGAACGCGAATCCGGGGAGTTGGAAGAACTGGCGAAATCCTGTCATCTGGTCGCCGTGGTCGGGACGGTCCCCCCCAAGATGAAAGATGTTCCATACATTCCGGTTTGGGAACTGTACCAACCCGCCGGATGGGACAAATTGAAGGAACTGTTATCCAATAGCCGCCCGGGCACTTCATCTTTTAAACGCGACATGAAACCGGAACCCGAAAACCGGCTCTTTCAGTTAATGGAACAAGGATTGCGGGAGACGGTCACCCACTTTAATCCCAAAAAATATATCGACCTGATCCAAAAACATCGCGCGCCGTTTCAAGAAACATTTCAGTGGACCCCCGAACGCGAACTGGGGATCTGGATGCATTTGGCGATTTACACCGATCAACTGCTGAAAGAACAAATCAATCAAACGTCCCGCCAAAATCACGGTGGCGGGCATAAATCCCGGCCAGAACAACCATCCTATTTATGGAAAAACCTTTTGCACCAACTGGAATCCGTCTTTTCCGTTCAATATCCGGCGATGACGGCACAAGAAATGACCCGTTTGTCGGCGTCTTCCGTTTAAACCGTTCCACCCTTGTGTGTAATTTTGCTGCACACAGGTGTGTCCAATCTCATCCGATGCGAAAAATCTTTCCAATCGGTATGTTTTATTGTTTGGCATGCTTTTTGCATTTAAAATGAAATGGCATTATTTTTTATTACTAAAACCAAGGTGGAAAATCGTTTCTGTCAGAAGCGGAGGAATGAAATGAACCACACTATCCGCCTGCTCGTCATTTGCAGCTGGGGGGCAACTTCCAGTGTATTGTGCCAGAAAATCAATGAAGCAGCTTCCCAAAAGGGGATTGCTTTAAGGGCAAAAGCAGTCGGCGTCAAAGATTGGAGCGAACATCTCCAATCTGCGGATCTCATCATGATCGAACCCCAAATCAGCCATCTCCGAAACGAGATCGAACCGGTCGCAAAAGCCCATCGAAAACCGTTTGCGCAAGTCGACCCGGTTGCTTTTGCCACGATGAACGGAGATCAGTTGCTAAAACAGGCGGCATTGCTTTTATCCACTTACCGTTCATTGCATGGGACAGAATAAAGGTTGTCATCCTTTCCACCTTGTACACGATATGCCAGTCAAAATCCAAAATGATAAAAAGAAAGGAACATGTCACATGGCTCAAAAGAAAGTAACCATTACCAATCCAAGCGGTTTGCATGCCCGTCCGGCAGCACTTTTGGTGAAAGAAGCCGGAAAATTTTCCAGCAAAGTCCAATTGGTGAAAGACGGAAAAGAAGTGGATGCCAAAAGCTTATTGGGGGTCATGTCGCTCGCAGCCAAACAAAATGATGAAATTGTCATTCAGGCTGAAGGAGAAGACGCTGAAGAAGCCGTAAACCAATTGGCACAATTTATCGAACAACTCAACGCTTAACTTTAAGGAGGGTTCATGTTGAGCCAACACATCAAGGGAGTGGGGGCTGCACCGGGGTTAAATATCGGACAGGCCATTTGGTGGCGCAAAGAAAAACCGGTTGTGGAAACACGCTCCATCTCCGATACCGATGCCGAAGTGGAAAAGTTAAATCAAGCGATTGAACAAGCCAGGGAACAAATCCAGGAGCTGCGTTCGATCGCTTCCCGGCGGATGAGTGACGAAGAGGCCGCTGTTTTTGATGCACACCTCGCCTTCTTGGACGATCCCGGTTTTACGGGAGAAATGAAAAACCGGATTCAAAGCAAAAAACAAAACGCGGAATCCATTTGCCAGGAAGTCACCGATGAAATGAGCCAGTTAATGGCTTCGCTCGATGACGAATACATGCAAGCCCGTGCCGACGACATTCGTGATGTCGGAACCCGTTTGTTGTTGATTTTATCCGGCAAACAACCTTTTGATCCTTCCTTGTTAAAACCGGGGCATGTTGTCATCGCGGAAGAATTGACTCCTTCCGACACGGCCCAATTCCCGGAAGGAATCAGCGGGATGGTGACCGAACGCGGAAGCAAAACCGCCCATGCCGCCATCATGGCCCGGACTTTGGGCATTCCGGCCGTATTGGGACTGGGTGAGGCCATTCGTCAAATTGAAGACGGCGACATCATTGTGTTGGACGGGGATCAGGGAACCATCCAAATCAACCCGGACAAAGAAACCGAAGCAGCGATCCGCCAACAGATCAAAAAACAAAACGAAGCACGCGAGCAAGCATTGAAAGAAGCAAAAGCCGATGCTTATACAGCTGATGGAAAACGGATTCAGGTTTTCGCCAACATCGGAAGTTTAAATGATGTGGAAATCGCCCTGAAAAACCATGCCGAAGGGGTCGGTTTGTTCAGAACCGAGTTTCTTTATCTGGAAAATGACCACTGGCCTGACGAGGAAGAACAATATGACGCTTATGCAAAAGTTTTGAAAGCGTTTGGCGACCGCCCCGTGGTCATCCGGACTTTGGATATCGGCGGCGACAAAGACTTGCCTTATGCCGAATTACCCAAAGAAGAAAACCCGTTCTTGGGACACCGGGCGATCCGTTTCTGTCTTTCCAACCCGGACATCTTCAAAACTCAATTGCGTGCACTGCTCCGGGCAAGCACCCACGGAAATCTGTGGATCATGTTCCCGATGATCGAAAACCTCGCCGAAATCCGCCAAGCCAAAGCGCTGCTGGATGAGTGCAAAAATGAACTGAAAAACGAAGGCATTTCCTTCGCAGAAAACATTCCCGTCGGCATCATGGTGGAAATTCCGGCAGCCGCCATCAATGCGGATCTACTTGCGCCGGAAGTGGATTTCATGAGCATTGGAACCAACGACCTCACCCAATACACCCTGGCGGCAGACCGGGGCAACGAGAAAGTGGCTCATTTGTATGATGCCGCACATCCGGCAGTGTTGCGCCTGGTCAAAATGACCTGTGACGCCGCGGAAAAAGCCGGAATCGTTGTCGGCATGTGCGGGGAATTGGCAGGTGACACCGCCATGACAGAAGCGTTGGTCGGACTCGGCCTGCACGAATTGTCCATGAGTGCAGGAACCATTCCGGAAGTGAAACAAAAAGTCCGCCAAACCGATTCGGAAAAAGCCAAAAAATTGGCGGCGGGACTGTTGAACCAAAAAGACGGGGATCAAGTCCGCCGGTTCATCCAAGAACAAAAATCATAAAGACGAAAAAAAGCCGAAGAACATGTTCTTCGGCTTTTTTTAAATGAAAAAGGAATCCAAAACATGCTTTTGGATTCCCACCGTTCCCTATTTAAACCGTCATTTTTTTCATCGGTCGTATTGCTGGTTCTGGTTGGACAACCTCAATAGGCCTAACACCTCTCCGAAGCATTTTGTGATAGGCTTGGGAGGGTTTTAATACATTGAACATGTGCTCAATGGCAATCATGGGATCAACGGTATGACCGCAAGTATAACAATCCAAAGCGGCAAACCCTTTTTCCGGATACGTGTGAATGGACAGATGACTCTCTGAGAGCAACACTAAAACAGTGGCCCCTTGAGGTTCAAACTGATGCGATTGGACGGACAAAACGGTTGCTCCGCAGGCTTTTGCCGCATCTTTCAAGTGTTCCTCCAAACGCTGGACATCATTCAGCAGATCGAAATCAACACCCCATGCATCCATGGCTACATGTCTTCCGAAAGTAGAAAATTCCATCTCTTTCGGCCCCCTTCCTAGCAAAAAGTTGGTGTGAGCCAAATTCCGCTAGGATCTGCTTGTTCACCACGGGGGAAGGTTAGTCCAGTGAGGTCCCAACCCTTTAAGTGAATCCTGGATCCTACTAGCTCAATGTCACAGTGATTAACTTAACACAATCTGTATACAACTTCAATAGTTATTTTAACCGAAATTCCCTTTCACTGCGATCTTTTTAAAAAGTTTAAAACCAATATTTCGAATCATCCGAGTCATCCTGCAACGAACCTGCCCATCCAGGTTTTCTCTGTCTCATCCACGGCCAATCATTGCCGGAGCATTTGTTAAAAAAAGCGGGATCCGGTCCCGCTTTAATTTCCTTCTTGCCAACGCCCGCCTTTTTACAACTTTTTCACCCAGATATTCATATCTTCAAAATCCCCGGAGATCTGGCTGTTTTGAATCAATCGTCCTTTATATTCAAAACCCAGCTTGGCGATCACCATATTCATTCCCGTCGAAACCGCCCGGGTCAATGAAAACAGATGAGGGATCCCTTTTTCTTTCATTCTTAATTCCAGACCATAAATAATGGCACTTAACAGTCCGTTTCCCCGATGATCCGGGTGAGTGGCGCAATCAGTGATTTCCGCACATTGAAAATGCGGAAAAACATCAGCCGATGCCGAGCTGACAATCTGATCCCCTTCGGTTACCACCGTGAAGTAGACATCCTGGTCCATGCACTGGCGGATAAAATCCGGATCATGAATGGGGGTGGGATACGTTTCAAAAACCAGCTGATACAACTTCGCCAAAGCCTCGGCATCTTCTTTCACGGCATGGCGCAATTGATACTTTGGATCCAAACGCGGACGCTCTTTAATGGCTTCGGCCTGCTCTGCCATCTCCACAATTTGATCTTTTTTCTCCTCATCTTTTTTATGCGCGCGGTCCTCTTCCAGAAAGCGGGACAAAATACAAGCCGGATTTCCTTGGAAAAAACCGCTGATTTCTCCTTCTCTTTGAAACCCGAGCTTCTCAAAAAAGGAGATATCCTCAGGGTTTGCATAAATCATCACTTTACCGATATCCTTTTCCTTGGCCAATTCTTCCAGGTGTTTCAACAGGGACTCCACATCGTACCGGCTGTATTGGATCAATTTAATGCGACTATTAAATTCATCCACTTCATAAGATACATTATGTGGAGTGGTTTGAGTGGTTTTCATTCAACTACTCTCCTCCATCATCTTTCTTTCTGCAACTCCGCTGTCCTTAGCTTTTGCCAAGCTGCCCGATATTATCATCAGTAACTTTTACCCTGTCTTCTGAAATACAAACGGCTTTTTCCCGGTTTCATGTCAATTGGACATAAAATCAACACAAAAAAGAAAGATCCGTCGTGTAATTTTTATTTAATGCGGGTAGGATATAATTTAGATGTTGATTACCCTAAATCCAGGGGGTTTCTTTTATGTACCTGACACCCAAAGAACGCGGCATCGTCATCCGGGCTCTAACCAAGGTGTTGGAAACCGAACCGCCTTATACAAGAGCCGATGAATATAAAAAATTATTGGACCGTCTCAAAAGCGAACAAGAAAAGGAAGACGACGACCATCTTCGGCAAGAATACATCTACAACATGGACGATGGCTGAAACATAAAAAATCCCCTTCTTTTCAAAGAAAAAAGGGGATTTTTGTCTTCTTCACCATCCGGCTTGGGGATGCCTTTTTAATTCGATATTCCGAAACAAAAAGCAAGGATCCAACGAATCGGAACCCGACAAAGGTTGACTGGTGATCAACAAATGAAAGGGCGCATAAGCACGTTTGTCTTTCAGCAGGATCCCGGCATGTTCCCTCGGAAACGCAACTGCATATTCCCGCTTCCCCTTCAACCGGAAACAAAAGAGGTAAGCATCATTGCCGCGGTCGTACATCCAGACATATTCATCCGCTTCCTCCGATTGCTTGACATCGCCGGCCCACTCCGGAATGGACAACACCAACGTATCCGTTTCATCCGCACGGAGTTCGGTCCATCCTCCGTCCTCCGGAATGGCTGCTTCTGTCACCTGTGGTATATATCTTGAACTCATAATCACCGATCCTTTACCTCATTTTTATTTCTGGACACGATCCGATGCAACAGCGGAACAATGCCCGTTAAATCCCACGCTCCCGTGTCAACCTCCGAGAATGCGTCAATATCCCCGATCACCAGGGTGGGGACCGGGTTGGCAGTATGGGTTTTCACCCGCAAATCTTCGCTGTTTCCATGATCGCTGACCAATACTATCGTATCCTCCGGCCCTTTCAACCGCGCAAGTTCCCCCAAAAAACGATCATAATGGTGCGTCACATATTGAAGCAACCAGGGATCCTGTTTGTGGCCGGCCCGGTCACTCAAGAAGAACTCATGGACAACCAAATCATAACCGCTGGCTATCGACCAAAGGTGGCGGGCAGCCTGCTCCGGCGTGATTTCCTCCACATCCGTCCCTGATTTTTTCAGGATGGTCCGGGTAATGTCATGATACACCGCTTTGCCTTCCACCAATTCCGGGAAAAACCGAACCGGCTCCCCGCTGGATTGGATCGTTGCCGTGGTGACCGACACCCATCCGCGCTTGGTGGCAGGACGTTCAAAATACTCTTTGGTGTACGCATTGGCAAAGGTCGCTTTCCATCCTTTTTTTTCAAACTGTAAGTAGATATTGTCTTTTTTCACCCATTCACGCAACCTTCGAAACGGCAACCCGCTCATGTGTTTTCCCATCTCACGGGCTGCATTTTTTCCCGTAAAGATCGTCGCCTGGCCCGTGGCACTCTGCGGAAGCCCCTCCACGCCCAGACAGGCATCGGTCTCGAGCAGAAGAAGATCCGGACCATGGCGGCCGGCCGCTTCCCTCACCAACGGCATTCCGCCTAGCAACTGACGGATGCAAGGAGTCGGATACGTCACCCAGGGATTGTGATCAGCCATCTCTCCCAAGCCCACCCCGTCAATAAACAGTAGCACAACAGCGATCTTCCCCACCCCCCGTCTGTGTCCTCCAGGTTGTTTTTCATCCCGGCCTCCCGGTACAATAAAAAGGAGTATTGCAAAAAAGGAGGATACGATGCAACGTTTCAGCCAAATGTCCAAAGATGCTCTTGAGATGGAAATTGAGCGCCTGAACCGGGAAAAACAAAAAGCAAAAGACCAAGGTTTGGATACACAACTTGCCATTTTGGAACAAAAAATCAATCTTGCGCGTTCATACCTGATCGATTCCTCAACTGTCCAAACTTCCTGTTGGTATCAAGTGGAAGGAAAAAACATTCCTTTTTATGTCGAATATCTGAACGGAGTGATGGCTTGGGGAAATTGGGAACATTCCGGTGAAAAAACAGCCGTTCCTTTGGCTTTGTTGGAAAAACCGGTATCCCGCCGTTCTGTTAAATGATGGTTAATTTTTATTTGTATTGGACATAATACAACTAGGAGGTGTGTTCGAAAATGTATTATGTCGTCCGCGATTCAGAAAAACTCCCGCCATCGATCATTCATGAAGATAACTATTTCGCTTGGTATAATCCGATGAAAAAGGATCATCGCATTGAATTTCGCGGCACCATGAATCAATGCTATGATTTTATGGCCGCACACTATCCCCGAAAATAATGTTTTTTTAGGTCTGTAAATTGACAGAATTGTATAAAGAAATGAGTGAAAAATAAACCGGGACTTGAAAGTCTCCGGTTATTTTTTCGGTTGTAACTTTTTCTTTCGCACCGGTGGCAAAATTTTGTTCATGCTGACTTCCTGTTTGCGTTCCCAGGTACTCGGATCATTTTCGTCAAACTGCTCCAAAAAGCGAATCACTTCGCGGGTGATCGGTGTTGGCGTCGACGCACCCGCCGTCACGCCGACCACTTTTTTCCCTTTGAGCCAGTCCAAATTGATTTCTGTCACATCCGCAATCCGGTACGCATCCACGCCGGCGATCTCTTTGGCCACCTGAGCCAGCCGGTTGGAATTGTTGCTGCGGGGATCTCCGACAACAAGAACCAGATCCGTTTCCTTCGCCTGTTTCGCAACGGCTTCTTGCCGCAATTGCGTGGCGAGACAAATTTCATTGTGGATCTCTGCCGTCGGGAACCGTTCTTTGACCTTTTCCATCAAATGCTTGGTGTCCCATTGGCTCATGGTGGTTTGGTTGGTGACGAGCAACCGGTCCGTTTTGAGTTGGAGCCGGTCAATATCATCCTCTTTTTCAATCAAGTGAACCTTCCCGGGAGCCACTCCCATGGCCCCTTCAGGCTCGGGATGGCCTTGTTTGCCGATATAAATCACTTCATATCCGGCAGCCGTCTTTTCCCTGATCAGATCGTGCGTCCGCGTCACATCCGGACAAGTTGCATCCACCACCGTCAAACCCTTTTCCCGGGCGCGACGGCGGACTTCGGGAGAAACCCCGTGTGCGGTGAAAATGACCGTCCCTTTGTCAATTTTCTCCAGAATCTCCAACCGGTTTGCTCCGTCCAGGGTAATAATGCCTTCGTCTTCAAATGCTTCCACAACATGGCTGTTGTGAACAATCATTCCCAATATATAAATCGGACGGGGCAGATCCAGGTTTTGGGCGGCTTGGCGCGCCAAAACCATGGCATCCACCACTCCGTAACAATATCCTCTCGGTGTGATTTTTACGACTTCCATGTTTTTCCCTCCTGACCCCGATGTTGGATCCGAGGCTTTTGTCCATCTCATTATAGCGCAACGGCCGCTCCGGGTAAATGCAAATCCTCCCTGTTCCCGATAAGTCCAAAAGGATTTCACAATTTTTTAGGCATTTTTTCTGGAACATCCACCCTTGGTCATTCATAAGATACACTGTCATCATGAACAGAAGGAAGTGAGTGTGCATTATGGAAAAACCAGCAAAACCCATGCCGAGGCCCGAACCGCAACCGCCGGTCATGCCGGAATATCCCATGCCGCCGATGCCGGAACACCCCATGCCCATGCCCTGCATGCCGCCCATGCATGAAATCCCCTGTGATCCCAGATGGCTCCGGCACATGTATCACCACCTTAAAATTTGCCATAAGTATGAATTGGAAATGCTTAAATGGTATATGAGGTATTGTGAGAGCAAACATGATTGCAGACATCCTCACCGTCACCATCCCCACTGCAGAAGACCTTACCACTGTCATCCGCATGAATCCCCTCGTCACCGGTGGGAAAGCTCTCACCATCATTGCTGAAAAAAGGCCATCCTTCCTGATTTCTCTCCCGGAAGGATGGCCTTGATTGCACCTGTATCGGATTAATTTTTCATTCTTTCGCGGACATACAAGGTACCAAGAATAAAAGAAATAAACAACAAAAAAAGGATAATCACTCCTGATGAATCCAGAATATTCCCATTCATATGATCAAAACCCCCCGAATCTTGTCCGTCTGTAAATAGGTATACTACATTTAAATAAATTTGTACAGAATGGGAATATTACAAAACCATGAAACAGGGGTGATTTCGTGCAGATTTAAAGAGCTTCCTCTTCTTCCTCCCAATTCTGGGGTTTCATGACACCGTTTTTGATTCGCAAGATGGCCAACGTTCTCGCTTCAAAATCAAGCGCCCGTTCCGAATGGGAAAGCGTCAGGTTTCGCCGGGCAATACAGTCAAAGCACACGGCGAATTCATCAAAGATTTGGTCGGGATCTTTGGCGATTCTCAATTCGGTTCTCTTCTTTTCCTGATAACAGATCGCGCAATTTAAATACATTTCCGTGTAATAAGGTTGAGGCCCGCCTTCCCGGATCGCATTTAATATCTCCGCTTCAATCTGGTCCGCCAAACGCTCCACTCTTTTTTTTCTCTTTGTTTGATCCTGCATCATTGTTCACCCATTTCCCCTTTTGAAAAAATCGCGTTTTCCATGAACAAACCAATCCACTGCATCTTTTTATTTATATTTAAAAGCAAAATTCGTTATTTTTGACTATATCATCCATTCGTCAACAAGCCGGCAAACCCCTTTCAAAGAAGGAAGAATGCGAAAAAATCCCCATCATCCTCATTATCATCAATGTCCTTTTTTGTCAAAAAATTAAATGATTTGACTACTTATGTCGCGAGGAAGGAATTGTTGGTTACCGATGTCTAATAAATGTTAAAAAGGAGGGGGCGAATATGGTCGTACGTGATCGATCCTCGAAATCTTTTGCCGACCAGCGTCTGGGATACAAGTACCGTGTCATTCACAAGCGGGTTCGTCCCGCAGTGAAAAGGACGGTACTCAAAATGGCAAGAGATATGTTTCTCGACCATATTTCGAAGGATGTGCCTTTTAAAAAGTGAATCACCTTTGTTTGGTTTGCATTTTGCATTGGATGACAGCCCTCCCGTTCCAAAAGGGCGTCATTTCCTCTCCAAACGGATGAATCATTCCCCCAAATGGCCAATGGTTCGTTTCTCTATTCTTTTGAATTTGGTTTTGGGTAATCAAACAATCAGCCCTCCTGAACCGACAGGAGGGCCTTTTTTTGTTCTTTAAGCATGTGTATGGCTCTTGAGACAGGCTTGCATCTTTTTGTCATGCCGCCGGATAAAATGCGTCAATTCTTCTGTCATCTGCCAGTTGGAAAACGGGGTGATCAAATAAATTCCGTCGAATTTTTCCATCGCCACTTCCAAAAGTTCCTTGGCCACTTGGACGCCTTCTGATTTTCCGGACTGCCGGTCGGTCGTTTTTTCCATTCTTTTTAACACGTCTTCCGGTATTTTAATTCCGGGCACCTCATTATGCAAAAACAATGCATTGCGATACCCGGTGAGCGGCATCACACCGATAAACACCGGGATGCCAAGCGATTTCGTCGCCTCATGCATCCGAATCACCCCGTCCGGGTCATAGACCGGCTGAGTCATGACAAAATCCGCGCCGGCTTCAATTTTTTTCTCGAGACGTTTGACCGCCGCATCCAGCTTTCGCACATGCGGATTAAAGGCGGCGCCCACCACAAACTGCGCTTTTTGTTTTAATTTCCTTCCAGAGAACGATATCCCTTCATTCAGCTGTTTCGCCATCCGGATCAGTTCAAAGGAAGTGACATCGTAAATCGAATGGGCTCCGGGCAAATCCCCCATGCGGGTGGGATCCCCGGTAATCACCAAAATTTGATCGATTCCCAAGGCGTGAAGCCCCATCAGGTGGGATTGCTGTCCCAATAAATTCCGGTCCCGGCAAGCCACGTGGACCAACGGCTCGATATCATATTTTTTTAAGATGGCGCCCAGCGCCAAATTGCTCATCCGGGCGGTGGCCAGGGAATTGTCCGCCATCGTGACCGCATCGACACCGGCTTGTTTCAGTTTTTTCGCCCCTTGCAAGAACCGCATGGTATCCAGATCTTTCGGCGGATCAAATTCACAAATGATGGTTCGTTGTCCGTTGCGGACTTTCTGTACGACCGTCGGTTTCGTTCTTTTTTGCAAGACGATCGTTTCATGGGAAGACAGTTTGTAACCATCCCGGGGAGGATTTTTCCGCTGAACCGGACATTTGTCTTTCAATGCTTTGGCTATCCGGGCGATGTGCCCGGGGGTGGTTCCGCAACACCCTCCAAGCAGGCGGACTCCTTGATCAATCAAGAGACCGGCTGTTTCTTCAAAATAGTCCGGCTCCGACTTGTAATGAAGTTCCCCGTTGCTCATCCCCAGCCGCCCGGCATTGGGAAAAGCCGTGAGGATCATTTGCTCGGGAACAATGGTTTTTTCCAATGTTCTCAATACTTCCACGGGACCGAAACGGCAATTGATTCCCACCCCGTTCACCCCGAGCGATGCAAGCTTCTCAAAAGCTTCAGAGACGGTAAAGGCATCCCGGGTCCGGCCGATTTCCATCATCGACAGCTGGGCAAAGACGGGAAGCTTCGTCAACGGGCGAATCACTTCAACCGCCAATTGCAGCTCTTTCAAATCCAAAAAAGTCTCCAGCAAAATCCCGTCAACACCTCCGTGCAAAAGAGCCACCGCTTGCTCTTCATACATCACCCGGTACTCCTCTTCATCGTACACCGGCACCTTCCCGGCACAGATGGAACCGATCACCCCAAGAACATAGGCATCGCTGCCAATCGATTCTTTGGCAATATGAACGGCTTCCCGGTTCAGCCGCGTCACCTTGCTCTCCAGTCCGTAACGCGACAGCCTCTCGCGGTTGGCACCAAAGGTGTGCGTTTCAATCACACGCGCCCCGGCCCGATAATATGCTTCATGAACCTCGCTGATCAGGGACGGGTTGCTCAAAACCAATTCCTCCGTACAATGGCCGATGGAAACGCCTTGTTGATACAAAAATGTCGCAATCGCCCCGTCTCCGACCAGCAAAGAATGTTGCAGGCATTGAAGCAAGCCTTGCTTGCCCATCAATCTTTCCCCCTTATATCGCATTAAAATACCGAGCTTCCGGATGAGCAAACACCATTGCCGACACGGATGCTTCGGGATCCATCATGAAACCGTCGGTTAACTGAATGCCGATATCCTCCGGCGAAATCAGGCGAAACAACTTCTGCTGATCCTCCAGATCAGGACAAGCCGGATAGCCGAAAGAAACGCGAATTCCCTGATATCTTGCGCCGAACCGCTCCTTCATGGTCATTTCGGCCGGATCCGGAAATCCCCAACGGTTCCGCATCTGTTGATGCAATTGTTCGGCGAAGGCTTCCGCCGTTTCCAATGCCAAGGCCTGAATGAAATGGGAATGGAGATAATCCCCTTTTTCTTTCCATTTTTGGGACAATTCCCGGATGTGTTGCCCGGCTGTCACCGCAAGAAAACCGACATAATCCATTTCCCCGGATTCCACCGGACGCACAAAATCTGCCAGGCACAGATACGGATCCTCAGGCTGACGGGGAAACGAAAAACGTTCCAATATCACGCCGGGGTCTTCAGGATCATAAATCAAAATGTCATCCCCGTCGGCTTGCGCGGGGAAAAATTGATAAATGCCGTGAGGGGTGAGCCACCGTTCTTTTTTGGCTTTTTCAAAAAACTGGCTAAACAATCCCTTCATTTCCAGCGCTTTTTCGTCCCCCTCTTCGATCAATTGCTCCACATTTCCCTTTAACCCGAGATGTTTTCCAAACAACATCTGCAAATTGATATAGGGAAGAAGCAAATCCAACGGATAATCCCGGTAAACATGCTTTTTGAAATCCGGCGGAGTAAAAACAGGGGCCTTGCGGTTCACTTTGCTTTTCACCAGCAAAGACGCCGGGGGCCCCGCCTCCCTTCGGTCTGTTTGCAATGGAGACCGCTGTTTTTTCTTTTCGTTTTTTTCGGCCTCAATTTGCTCCCTCTGCTCCGGATTCATCAACTTGTTGGCCAGTTCCAGTCCGTTCATCGCGTCTTTGGCATATAAAACGGGGCCGTCGTATTCCACGGAAATGCGTGTTTCTGTAAATTTTCTCGTCAAAGCCGCCCCGCCCACCAGGATGGGAATGTCAATCTCCGCTTCTTTCAGATCTTGGGCCGTCACCACCATCTGTTGGGCCGACTTCACCAAAAGCCCGGACAGCCCGATGATATCCGGCTTTTCTTTCCGGGCGGTCTCAATCAATTGCTCCGGGGGCACTTTGATCCCCAAATTCACCACTTGATAGCCGTTATTCGCCAAGATGATTTCCACCAGATTTTTCCCGATGTCATGGACGTCTCCCTTGACGGTGGCCAAAACGACTTTTCCCCGTGTATGGCTTTCCGCCCGGTCCATGTGGGGTTCCAAATAC
The DNA here is from genome assembly GCF_038006465.1 of Thermoactinomyces sp. FSL K6-2592. Classification (NCBI taxonomy): domain Bacteria; kingdom Bacillati; phylum Bacillota; class Bacilli; order Caryophanales; family Thermoactinomycetaceae; genus Thermoactinomyces; species Thermoactinomyces sp. FSL K6-2592. The sequence continues at coordinate 514,853 of NZ_JBBOVH010000001.1, read as the reverse complement.
CGGACGGCCGCTTTCATCACTTCCGCACTCTGCAAAACTTCAGCCACAATCAACTGGTTATCATTAAATAAACGCCCCACTTCATCCATGCCTGCCATCAACGGCCCGTTGATGATATCCAGCGGTTTGTACTTGGCAAGCGCCTGATCCAAATCCTCGTACAAACCGTCTTTGCTTCCTTCCAGGATGTAGTTGGCAAGCCTCTCTTCCAAAGTCATCCGAACCCCGGTTTGCTTTTTCTTTTCTTTTTTATGGCGGTAAAAGTTTGTAAACCGGATCAAGATATCGTCATAGTTTTGATGATCTGAGTGAAACAAGAAGGTTTCCGCCAACTCCCTCTCTTCTTCCCCGATGGAAGCGTAGCGCTCCAGTTTTTCCGTATTGACGATGGCATAATCCAACCCTGCTTTGGTGCAGGCATAGAGAAACACCGCATTTAACACTTCACGCCCGGCCAGCGGAAGCCCGAAAGAAACATTGGAGATACCCAGAATGGTTGATGTCCGGGGCAACGCTTTTTTGATGAGCCGGATGCCTTCCACCGTCTCACGGGCGGAACCGATGTACTGTTCATCTCCCGTCCCGACGGGGAAAACCAATGGGTCAAAAATGATGTCCTCTTCAGGAATGCCGTACTTATGAACCAGCAAATCATAACTTCTGAGCGCCACTTCCAGTTTCCGCCGGGCCGTCTGCGCCATCCCCTCTTCATCAATCGATCCCACCACGATTGCCGCCCCGTATTTTTTCACCAGCGGGATCACTTCTTGAAAACGTTCTTCCCCGTTTTCCAGGTTGATGGAATTGATCACTGCTTTTCCTTGGGAATATTGAAGCGCCTTTTCAATCACCCTGGCATCGGTCGAATCAATCATCAGCGGAACTTTCACCATTTTGGTCACATGCTTCAAAAATGCTTCCATGTCCGCCAGTTCATCCCGGTCCGGATCAGCCAGACAAACATCGATGATCTGGGCTCCGCCTTTCACTTGTTTGCGGGCAATCTCGGAGGCTTCCTCATATTTCCCTTCTCTGATGAGCCGTTTAAACTTGCGGGACCCGATTACGTTGGTGCGCTCCCCGACAAGCAACGGCCGGGCATCCTCTTCCAAGAAAACCGGGTCAATTCCCGAGATTCCTGGCAAATGGCTTTGAACCGGCCGGCGGGGTTTTTTCCCTTCCAAAGCCCGGGCAATGGCCCGGATGTGTTCCGGTGTGGTTCCGCAACAGCCTCCCGCCAAATTCAGCCATCCTTTATCCGCAAAGTCGGTCAATTTCTGCGCCAAGGCTTCGGGGGTCTCCGGATAATCCCCGTTTTCATCCGGCAAGCCGGCATTGGGATAACAACTGACGCCGCAACGGGCAATTCGGGACAACGAACGGATGTGATCCGTCATGAACTCGGGACCGGTCGCACAATTCAGCCCGACCGCAAACGGGCGAAGATGTTCGATGGACAGATAAAACGCTTCAATGGTTTGTCCTCCGAGCATCGTTCCCATCGGCTCAATCGTCCCGGAAATCATGACAGGCAAACGGAAGCCCAAGTCCTGAAAAGCCCTTTCAATCCCGATCCCCCCAGCTTTCACATTTAACGTGTCTTGGGAAGTTTCCAACAGGAGAAAGTCCACCCCGCCCTCCATCAATGCTTTCGCCTGCCGATAGTATCCCTCGGCCAACGCTTCAAAGGTCGTCCCCCCGGTGACGGACAATGTCTTGGTGGTCGGCCCGATGGCGCCGGCCACATAGCGGGGACGGTCACCGGTTGACCATTTGTCCCTTGCTTGAACCGCACAACGGGCGGCTGCCCGGTTAATTTCTTCGGTTTTGTCTGCCAAATGATACTCCCCCAAAACCAGCGGCGTGGCTCCAAATGTATTGGTTTCCACCACATCGGCGCCGGCCTGGTAATACTTTTCATGAATGTTTCGAATCAGATCCGGCCGGGTCAGGTTCAAGATTTCATTGCAACCTTCATACCGCTCTCCGCCAAAATCATCAGCCGTCAGTTGTGCCTGCTGCAACATCGTGCCCATCGCGCCATCCAAAATGACAATTTTTTCGCGCAAATATTCTTCAATCGGTTTTTTCCCCACACCTATCGCCACCTTTAACCGTTTTTTCCCAGGCAGAGGTCCGCAAAATAAAAAACACCTTTTCATCTCTGAAAGATGAAAAGGTGTGGATTACCCGGCCAGACTCACTCTCATCTTTCAGAGAGAGAAACTCTCTCTGCTGGAATTGGCACCACATTGGACGCAAGTTCCAACAGGTTGCCGGGCTTCATCGGGCCAGTCCCTCCGCCTCTCTTGATAAGAGATCCTTGTAAAAATTATGTCAGTTTATCTTCATAATATATAAATCTTTTTGCAAGTTGTCAACCAATTTGCCGCAGTTGCTGTTGTTCGAGTTCTTTTTGGGCCAGGTACATTTGCTCGGTGGCCGATTTGAAGCCATCCTGATCATCCAAAGCTTCATAACAGCCGGCCAGTTCATAATAACAGTCGTAAACATTGGTTTTCAGCTTGTTTTTGGCTGCCAAACGGGCAGACCGTTTCAAATATTCGACCGCTTCAGTGTAATGCTTCATCTGCTTCAGCAGTTTGCCCATGGTGAAAAGGGCATCATTCAACAGTTGCGGATCATAAATTTTTTCCGCCCATTCCAGCGCTTTTTTCAGCTTATCATAAGCTTCGTGGTATTTGCCTTGCAACATATACACTTTACCCAGATGGCAATAGGCATGTGCTACTTCCTGGGAGTTATCATCATGTTCTGCCAGTTCTAAGACAAATTGGAAACAGGTCGCTGCATCATCCAATTGGGAAATTTCAAGGTAAGACAGTCCCAATCCACTCCAAAGCTTCAACATTTCTTCCGTGTTTTTACTGCCGACCGACCGTTGAATCCCCTCTCTGGCATAGCGGATGGCATCATGGTAAAGTTTCATTCTCTGTAACAACCTGGAGCGATAATAGTACATTTTAATGATGATGTCTTTGCTTTGAATCCGGGGAATTTTCCCCCACAACTCTTCCAGCAGGCGGAAAGCTTCATCCGTGCGGTTCAACTTTTCCAAGTAAGCCACTTGCGAAATCAAGAGCAAGTAATAGGTTCGGTCATCACACTCATTGGATTTGTCTTGCTCCATTGCCGCCAACCCGCGTTCCACATACCGGAGGGCTTGTCCATAATCTTTGTTCATAAAGCGGCAATAAGCCAGTTCACAATAACCGGCAGCTTCCAAATGATTTTTCGGGGAATAGGGATCCTGATAAGCCAGACGGATGGCTTCACTCAACTCACGTTCTGCTTTGCGCCATTCCTTCTGGTGACTGTACACTTTCCCTTTCAAATAATGAACCGTAGCCTGATGTCTGGAATAAGATTCTTCCGATATATCCGAAAGCAAATGAAGGGCCCGTTCAGGCATTCCCATCTGGATCATGGTTTCGATGGCGACAAACCGCACTTGCATACTTTCCAAAGTTTCCGTATCTTTTTCGATCATTTCCGGAATTTCATTTAAATCCAGTTCCAGCTTGCTCATTAAATACAAGACTTTATCTTTGTTGACATGAGGAACACCGCGCTCAATATTACTGATTGTCGCCGTGGAGATATGCTCATCTGCCAAATCTTCCAATCTTAACCCTTTTTCTTTTCGGACTTTACGAATAAATTTGCCAATTTCACTCATTTCCAAAATATTCATAGCCGATCTTTCCTTTCGGATTGTTGGTTAACTCTATATTACTTCATTCATTTTATTTTATAAAGAAATAAATATATAAAAATTAACATTTTATGGATTGTAATTTATACCAATTTCTATTTTTAACTTTCATCCCAAAAAACAAGCCCCGGTTTCATCTTGAAAAAAACAATCGAAACACCGCTTTCACATCTTTATTTCGAGTCGGATATTTTTTCGAATTTTACAAATAACAATCAATGTTTAATCCCATGCTCCGCATCTTTATTAAATATTTTATGTATTAAATTAAAATACTTTGTTTATTACTCAAACATCCTTCAAATATTGTCTCTATATCTTTTTTTTCTCTGTATTTCTTATTTTACCCAGTAAATTAACAGCGCAATCTCCTTCTTTGATCCTGTTTTTTGATTGTTTTTGATTGGTTATGATTTAAAATGATTGTTTTTGCTCTCTTTTTTCGATACAATCAAGAAAAGGCCGAAGCGAGGTGATGGATCACGCTTACACCCCAACGTCACCAATTCATTCTGAGTTTATTAAAAAGGCAAGGTATCGTAAAAGTGCAGGAATTGGTTCATTTAACCGGCGCTTCCGAATCCACCATCCGCCGCGACCTGGATCAATTGCAGCAACAACATCTTTTAAAACGGGTTCACGGCGGTGCAGCGCTGCTTCAAAACAAAGGTTTGGAAATGCCCATTCAAGAAAAAGCGATTCGGCACACCCCCGAGAAAAAAGAAATCGCTCTCTTTGCCGGTTCCTTTGTCGATCAGGGAGCTTGCATCTATCTCGATGCCGGCAGCACCACGCTTGAAATGATCCCGGCGCTGGCCGGAAAACAAGTCACAGTGGTCACCAATGGAATGACGCATTTGGAACGGCTGGTTGAATATGACATCGAGGCCTATGTTTTGGGCGGGAAAATGAAATCATCCACCAAAGCGCTGATCGGAGCCGTGGCACTCCAAGGAATCGAACGTTACCGCTTTGATCAGTGTTTTTTGGGAACCAACGGCATCCATCCGGATTTTGGATACACGACGCCGGATCCCGAAGAAGCCTGCCTGAAACAAAAAGCGCTTCAACTTTCCAGTCAGGCGTTTGTGTTGGCCGATCCCAGCAAGTTATCGGAAGTTTCTTTTGCCAAATTCGCTGATTTGGAAGAAGCCTCCTTGATTACACTTCCTCTTTCCTCGGAGATCAAAGAAAAACTTGCACAAAAAACTTATGTATTTGAGGTTGATCAGGCATGATTTATACCATTACATTGAATCCTTCCATCGATTTTGTGGTTGAAGTGGAAACCTTGCAACTCCATCAAGTCAACCGGATGAAGAAAGAACAAAAATACCCCGGGGGCAAAGGGATCAACGTGGCTCGCGTGTTGCACCGGCTGGGGGCCGAAACCACGGCTCTCGGCTTTGTGGGCGGATTTACCGGAAGGTTTATTGAAGAAGCGTTGCGACGGGAAGGCATTCCTGCCCGGTGGATCCGCGTCAACGAAGATACGCGCATCAACATCAAGCTCAAAACCGGGGCAAACGAGGAAACGGAAATCAATGGCCAAGGGCCGGCGATCCCTCCGGTAGCGTTTCAGCAATTAAACGAACAGCTGGAACAAGTCCGGCCGGGAGACACCGTGGTGATGTCCGGCAGCATTCCCCCGTCGCTGTCCCCTTCCGTCTATGAGGAATGGGCCGCAATACTTAGCGCCCGCGGCGTCCGTGTCGCTGTTGACGTTGCCGGTCCGGCATTAAAAAGAGCGGCCAACCGTCCCGTTTTTTTGTTGAAGCCCAATCACCATGAACTGGGCCAATTGTATGGTGTCCGTTTAAACACCATGGAAGAGGTGGTTGTTTACGGACGCAAGCTGCAACAAGCGGGGGCAGCCCATGTGATCGTATCAATGGCCGGCCAAGGAGCGCTTTTGTTTACAGAGGATGCGACATATCGCTCCACCGTTCCCAAAGGCACCGTGGTTCACCCGGTCGGGGCGGGCGATTCGATGGTTGCCGCCTTTCTCGCTGACTATGAGAAAACCAACGATGCGGTCTCCGCATTCAAAACCGCCGTGGCTGCCGGCAGTGCAACCGCGTTTTCGCCCGACTTGTGCACCAAAGAACAGGTTGAACAATTACGACAGGAAATTGACATTGAGGCGCTTTGAGGAGGTGCAAATCCAATGAAGATCACCGATTTGTTAACCAAAGAAACGATCGTGATGGAACTCGGCGCAACCACCAAATCTGCCGTGATCGACGAGCTGGTGGACAAGCTGGATCAAGCCGGGGTTTTATCCGACAAAAATCTGTTTAAAGAAGCCATCCTCGAACGGGAATCGCAAGGATCCACCGGCATCGGCGAGGGGATCGCGATTCCCCATGCCAAAACCAAAGCGGTCCGGACACCGGCGATTGGTTTTGGCCGCAGCCGTTCCGGGATCGAATATGAATCGCTGGACGGCAACCCGGCCCGCTTATTCTTCATGATTGCCGCGCCGGAAGGAGCCAACGAGACCCATTTGGAGACGTTATCCCGCTTGTCCACGTTGCTGATGAATGAAGATTTTAGAAAACGCTTGCTCGAGGCCGAAACCGAAGAAGAACTGCTGGACATTGTTCGCCGCCAGGAAGCAGAAGGGCATGAGGACAGAGAAGAAAAGAAAGACGAAAAAGAACCCGGTGACGACGGAGCTATGATCCTGGCTGTCACCGCTTGCCCCACCGGCATCGCCCACACCTACATGGCTGCCGATGCCTTGGCCGCCAAAGCGAAAGAAATGGGAGTTTCCCTCAAGGTGGAAACCAATGGTTCAACCGGAGTGAAAAACCGTTTGACAGAAAACGAAATCAAACGGGCCACCGCCATCATCGTCGCAGCGGACAAGCAAGTGGAAATGGATCGCTTTCATGGAAAACACGTGATTCAGGTTCCGGTGGCCGACGGCATTCACAAGGCCGAAACCCTCATCCGGCGCGCTTTGAAACAGGACGCCCCGGTCTACCAGGGACATCAAGAGACAAGAGGTGCGAAAAAGAAAGCGCCTTCTTCCTTCGGGTTTTACAAGCATTTAATGAACGGGGTCAGCAATATGCTGCCCTTTGTGGTGGGCGGCGGTATCTTCATTGCGTTGTCCTTTGTCTTTGGAGGCATTGATGCCAAGGGCCCTGTGGCAGAACTTTTGATGAAAATCGGAGGAGACGAAGGAGCGTTTCATTTCTTGGTTCCGATTTTGGCCGGATTTATCGCCAGCAGTCTGGCGGACCGCCCCGGATTTGCCCCCGGGGTGGTCGGAGGCTATTTGGCCGCCAGCGCGGGAGCCGGGTTTTTGGGCGGATTGATTGCCGGTTTCCTTGCCGGTTATGTCGTCCTTTTATTGAAAAAAGCTTTTTCCGTTTTGCCGGACAGTTTAGAAGGAATTAAACCGGTGTTGCTCTACCCGGTTTTCGGCATCCTGATCACCGGAGTGTTGATGGTGCTAGTGATCAATACCCCCGTCGCCGCACTGAACCAGTGGCTGACGGATTGGCTGAACGGGATGAGCGGCACCAATGCCGTCATCCTCGGATTGATCTTGGGCGGCATGATGGCGGTCGACATGGGCGGTCCGGTGAACAAAGCCGCTTTCACCTTCGGCATCGCCGCCATCGAAGCCGGCAACCTCGCCCCCCACGCCGCCGTCATGGCCGGGGGAATGGTTCCGCCGCTCGGCATTGCGTTGGCAACCACTTTCTTCAAAAACAAGTTCACTGACGAACAGCGCAAATCCGGATTGACCAATTACGTGATGGGCGCTTCTTTCATCACCGAAGGAGCAATTCCGTTTGCCGCCGCCGATCCCCTGCGGGTTCTGACTTCTTGCATTGTGGGATCTGCCGTGGCCGGTGCGGTCACCATGATGTTCGGCATCACCTTGCCGGCTCCGCATGGCGGAATTTTTGTCATACCGTTGGTCAACCAACCGCTTTTGTATCTTCTCGCCATCCTGGCCGGTTCGCTCGTCACGGCCGTCCTGATCGGTTTCTTCAAAAAGAAAATCCGTTAAACCTGAAAAGGTCTCTTCCCTCTGGTGACAACCGGGAACGAGACCTTTTCTTTTCACATCGGTTTGGCAGTCAATTTGATTAATTGGATCACTTCTTGCATGTTTTGCTCGGGAGAATTTTGGCTCATTTTCTCGCGGTAGGCTTCCTGATTTTCCACCAAATTCTCCAGATGTTGGAAGAAACTTTCATCAGTCAAGTCTTCTTCCATCAAAACTTCCGAATAGCCCATTTTTTCGAAAGAACGCGCATTCAAAATTTGATCCCCGCGGCTGGCGGCTTTGGAAAGCGGAATCAAAAGCATCGGTTTTTTCAGCGACAAGAATTCAAAAATGGCGTTGGATCCGGCACGCGACACGACAAAGTCGGCCATGTTCAAGACATGGGGAAGTTCTTCCGACAAGTATTCAAACTGGCAATAGCCGGGTTTTTGAATCGACTCGTCCACCTTTCCCCGCCCACAAAGATGAACAATTTGAAACCGCTTTAGAAGCGTATCCAAGTTGTTGCGAACCACTTCATTGATAACGCCAGACCCCAAACTTCCGCCCATGACCAGGATCACCGGCTTCTCTTGGGTGAATCCGCACAATTCCCTTCCCCGTCCGGGGTCCCCGTGTTTCAATTCTTCCCGGATGATGGCGCCGACATACTTTCCTTTCTCCTTGGAAAAATGTTTGGCCGTTTCCGGAAACGTGGTGCAAACTTTTGTTGCAAACGGAGTGGCAATCTTATTGGCCAGCCCGGGCGTCATGTCGGATTCGTGAATGATGGCAGGCACCCGGTTCAACCATCCTCCCAGCACCACCGGAACCGACACGAATCCTCCCTTGGAGAAGATCAAACCCGGTTTATGGCGGCGAATCAGCCGGTATGCTTCAAAAATCCCTTTCAGGACTTTAAAAGGATCTTTAAAGTTGTTCCAATCAAAGTACCGGCGCAGTTTTCCGGTCGAAACACTGTAATATTCCACATCTTTCAGTTCGGAAACTAATTGTTTTTCTATTCCGTCTTTGGAACCGACATAAATCACTTTCCAGCCATCTTCCAAAAATTTAGGAATCAGTGCCAAGTTGACCATGACATGGCCGGCGGTTCCGCCACCTGTAAACAAAATGGTTTTTTTCATCGGTCGTTTCCCTTTCTAACGGTGTTTTCAGCGACAACGTTATTTTAACAGCTTTTTTTCCTGTTGCATTGAACAATGTATGAAAGATGTAACCAATCCATCCCTGATTTCAATAAAAAATATCTTTTTTGGAAATTCCATACTTCTTCATCTTGTTCAAAACGGTGGTATGGCTCACCCCCAGATGGCGGGCGGTTTTCCGTATGCTTTTGAACCGCCGGATCCCGGCCTGCACCAGTTCTTTTTCATACTGCGCAAGATGTTCTTTCAAACTGCGCCGGGGAAATGAGCAATCCGTATCCAATACATCGCTCAGATAAACTTCTTGTAATTCGGTTTCTCCTTCCGGACAAAGGTAAACGCTCCGCTCCATCACATTTTGCAGTTCCCGGACATTTCCCGGCCAGGAGTGTGCCTGCAGGCGAAGGAAAGCCTGGGATGAAAGAGAAAGAAGCGGACGGCGGGAACGGGTGCAAAATTCCCGGAGAAAATGAGCAGCCAGAAGCGGGATGTCTTCTTTGCGTTCTCTTAAAGGGGGAATGGTGATCGGGATCACATGAAGGCGGTAATACAAGTCTTTGCGGAACCGGCCCCGGTGCACCAGATCCGCCAAATCCCGGTTGGTGGCGGCAATGATCCGCACGCGGAGAGGAATCCACCGGTTTCCGCCGACCCGCCTCAAAGCCCTTTCCTCCAAAACCCTCAATAATTTGGCTTGCAAATTGAGCGGAAGCTCACCGATTTCATCCAAAAACAGCGTCCCGTTCTGCGCCAATTCCATCAAGCCTTTTTTCCCCCTTTCCCCGCTCCGGTGAACGCCCCCTCCTCATAGCCGAACCATTCGCTTTCCATCAATGACTCCGGAACGGCGGCACAATTGATGGAAATAAAAGGGCCGTTGGCCCGCCGGCTTTCAAAATGAATGGCCCGCGCAAACAATTCTTTTCCCGTTCCGCTTTCCCCCTGCAATAAAACGGTCGCTTCCATTTGTGCCACCTTTTTGACCGTTTCCACGCACCTTTTCATCGTTTCACTTTGATGGATAATATCCTGAAACTGGACCATTCCCTTCCGGTTGACAGACTGCAGCAATTGGCGGACTTGTTTCATGTCGCGAATGACGATCACCAAACCGGACTGCCGTTTTTCACCGGAACGGACCGGAATAAAACTGGCCATCACTTGAATCATGTCCGGACCGCGGCGGATGGTTACCGGGACATTCAATTGTTCTTTCCCCGACTGAAAACATTTCCGGCAACATTTCAGGTCCGTTCCCCAAAGTCCGGGAAGATCCTTTTCTTCCCAATCCTCCGGAAAAAGGCGCAGCATTTCGGCCGCCGCCCGGTTCATCGCCTGAATTTTGAACTTTTGGTCCACCAGGATCATGCCTTCGGACACCGTTTCCAAAATGGTGTTCATTTGTCCTTCGCGCATTTCGGACGGAAGAATTTGAATGGGTTCTAATTGCTTCACACCAGGGATTTGCTTGATCCGTTCCGTCAGTTTTTTAAACACCCCGGAAGGGACCGCCCGGATTTTCAGATGAATGCTTCCCGATTCCACCTCCATCCGCTCAATGTCGACATGATCGGCCAACAGACAGGAAATCACCTCATGCGTCATGCCCACCCGGTCAATGGTTTTAATGCAGAGGGCGATTGTTTTCATTCGTTTCCTCCTTCCCGTCCTCTTACTTTTATCTTAGCGGAAGGGAAGAGGAAGATCGATCACACAGATGAAAACGCTTCCCCCAGATCCGCCAAAATATCCTCTGCGTTTTCAATCCCCGCGGACAGGCGGATCATGCCGTCGGAAATGCCCATTTTCAGCCGCTCCTTCCGGGGAACCACCGCATGGGTCATCGAAGCCGGATGCTGAATTAGTGTATCCGTTTCTCCCAGACTGACGGCCAATTTACAAAGCGAGACATGATTCAACAACCGGACGGCAGCTTCATATCCGCCCTTCATCTCAAAGCTGATGACTCCGCCGGGCTTTCGCATTTGTTTTTTGGCCAACTCAACCTGAGGGAAAGAAGAAAGCCCCGGGTAAAAGACCTGCTTCACTTTGGGGTGTTCCGACAAAAAACGGGCGATCTTCCCCGCGTTTTCACAATGGCGGTCCATGCGCACCTCCAATGTTTTCAATCCCCGGATCAAAAGGTAGGCATCCATCGGCGACAAAACCGCCCCCAAATCTTTCAAGGTGGTTTTTTTCACGTTTTCCAGCAGATGGCGGGGGCCCGCCGCAATCCCGGCAATCACATCCCCGTGACCGCCGATATATTTGGTGGCGCTGTGCAACACAATGTCACAGCCCCATTCCAACGGACGCTGCAAATACGGAGACATCAGGGTATTGTCCACAATGGTCACGATCCCGTGCCTGCGGGCCACAGTTGCGGCCCATTCCAGATCCACCAGCTCAAGGGTGGGATTCATGGGAGTTTCAATATAAAAACAACGGGTTTCGGGACGGATCGACTTTTCCAATGCGGCTTCTTCTTTCATCGAACACATGGAAAAACGGATTTGAAACCGCTCCTGCAACCAATGAAACAGACTGTACGTGCATCCGTACAAGCCTTTGGAACAAACCACATGATCCCCGGCCTTTAAAATTCCCAACAAAACCGAGGCAACCGCTCCCATCCCGGATGAAAAAGCCAACGCCGTTTCCGCTTTTTCCAACACCGCCACTTTCTCTTCCAACAGGCGGACCGTCGGGTTGCCCAGCCGGGTATAAATAAATCCGTCCTCCCGTCCGGCAAAACGGTTCCCGCCGGTTTCCGCCGAGGGAAACACAAATGTCGAAGTTTGAAAAATGGGCGGTGCCAACGATCCTTCCATTTCCCCGTGACGCACCCCGGCATGAATCGCCTGGGTGGAAAAACCCCATTTGTTCTTTTCCATCTCGGTTCCTCCCTTTTCCGTCATTCATTGCAAATAAAATGCAAAACCCGTGCCAAACGGTGCGATGGAGCTTTTCCGCCCGGTTCCATAAAAAAATGGCAACCCATCTTTCCATTCTTGAAAGAGAGGTTGCCACTTTCCGCGATCCAGATTAAAAGATCGTATCCAATTTCTTGATGTCTTCCTCTGTCAATATTACATCCAACGTTCGCAAATTCGAGAGCACCTGTTCCGGGTTTCTGGCCCCCGGGATGATTGCGTCCACTTCTTTCCGGTGCAAACACCAGGCCAACGCCAAATTGGCTGTATTGACCCCTTTGGATTTGGCCATTGCTTTTAATTTCTCCACTTTTTCCAGACTCTCGCGGTAGGCTTCTCCTTGAAAATAAGGCAGATTGGCCCGGTATCCCTGAATGGTTGACGTTTCATCATATTTTCCGGTCAAAAGTCCGGAAGCCAGCGGAAAATATGGAACAAAGGAAATCTGATGCTCACGGAGATAAGGGAACAGGATACGTTCTGCTTGCCGGTTCAACAGATTGTATTCTCCCTGATACACATCCACATATCCGTCCTGATTGACCTCTTTCAGCTGTTCAAGAGAAAAATTGGATACGCCGATGGCGCGGATCTTCCCTTCTTCCTTCAGTTCCTGCAACGCCCCGACCGCCTCTTCTTTGGGCGTATCCTGATCCGGAACATGAATATAGAGAATGTCGATGTAATCGGTTTTTAAACGCTTCAAGCTTTTTTCGGCTTCCTGTTTCAAAAAAGACGGGGTGTTGTCTGCCACCACCTGATTGTTCACAAATTTGGGGCCGATTTTGGTGGCAATCACCACATCCGTCCGTTTGCCGCTTTCTTTCACCGCCTCCCCAACCAGCTCTTCCGACCGTTCGGGGCCATACAGATAAGCGGTGTCCAAAAAATTGATCCCGTTTTCAATGGCTGCTTGGACCACTTCTTTTCCCGCCTGGCTGCCGACCTTATTGGTCCCCAAACCAATGGGATGGACGGTGAGACCGGTTTTCCCGATGGTCACCTTTCTTTCCATCTGTCGATCCCCTTTCTGTCTAAAAGGATTAAACGGTTTATTGCATCCCCATTCCCCGCCAAACCCGAATGCGTCCAGCCCGTTTCAATATTGACAGAACACAGGAAGAAAAATCACCAGTCCACCGGGCGATAATCTTTGAAAAACTGTCCATTGGGCGGTTTTTCAGCATCCATCCCGAGATAAACCGGGTCACAAATCCGGGCCGCGGCATCTTCACAGTCGAGCGGGGGTTGAATGTGTTCCCGGACTTTGGCCGGGAGTTGATTGGACACCCATCCCGGATCAACACTGTTGACAAAAATCCGATCCCGCTTGTAATCTTTGGCCATCGTCAATGTCATCATATTCAGCGAAGCCTTGGCCATATTGGTATGGACATGGTAGCGCCCTTTGCGTTTGGTCCGAAAGATCCCTTCCTTGGAAGAAACATTGATGATAAAGCGGTTCAGATGGGGACTTCTCAGCATGGCCGGTTTCAACCGGGTGCTGATCAAAAAGAGCGCCGTGACATTCACCAGTTGAACTTCCAGCATTTCCGTCAACGAGATTTAATCCGGTTTGGCAATCCAGGCATTGTTGGCAAATGGAGGAAGATTCGCCGGATGCCGGGACGGGCTGGCCACGGGCAGGAGAAGATTTTTCTCATCATCCGGTTCCGTCCCTTGCGCAAATGTATAAACCGGCAACTCCCTTCCCCGCTCTTCGCCGGAACCCAACCAATTCGTTTTCCATTCCCTTTCTTTTTGCAACAGGGCCTGGTACGCTTCATCCGGAAGCCGGACCGTCTGGGCTGCGTTATTGACAATGATGTCAATATAGGGAAATTGCTTGTTCAAAGAAAAAGCAAATGCCTCCACGAGGTCAATCCGCCGAAAATCCAACCCGTATACGTGAATCCGGTCTTTCCAGTCTTCCCAATCCGGCTCCTGAATGTATCGCCGGATGGCATCATAAGGAAACCGTGTGGTGACAATCACCCGGGCGCCTTCGCGCAACAGGCGCAATGCCGTATGATACCCGATTTTCACCCTGCCGCCTGTCACCAATGCGACATAAGAAGTCAAATCATGGCGGGCAAGGCGCTTCTGTTCGTTGAAATTGCCGCATTCCACACAATTTGGAATAGCGGGGATGGGAGAAATCCATCCGTTCTTTGCATATGTAACATTTTTGTTTCTTTTCTCTCTAAGCCGGTTGATGCGGATTCGTCATTCAACTCTCACCATTAAAATATTTTATATTTAAAAAAATCATATCACATGATGAATTTTTTCACACAGCCGCTTAATGAAAGCGCCTGCCCCACGCAGGAGATGAAGGTAACCAATCCTTCCTGTGTCCTGCGATAGTTTAAATGAAAACGCCAGCCTTTCCCGCTGGAATTGCAGGTTCCATCCTGCTCGCAGGGATCCCCCTTCGGGGGATTTTCTTTTCATACCGGTCTGAAGGTGCCGGCCAGTGAGTGCCGTTTAAAAGCATGAATCTGCAAAAACCGAAACATTGACATCTCTGAATGAATGGCATACGATAATTTTTAATCATCCAGTCATCAGATGACCTTATGAGGTGAAAAATGGAAAAGAAAATGAAGATGAGATCTGCTTTAAAAGTGCGTAAATCCTATGAAGAAGTGGCGGACTTGTTAAAAGAACACATTTTAAACGGCACCTACCAACCGGGCGAGCGGTTGCCTTCCTTCCGGGAATTGAGCGAACAAATGGGCGTGGGCCAATCGACCATCCGGGAAGCCGTCAGTTCGCTGAAAACCATAGGTCTTGTGTCGATTCGCCATGGAGAAGGAACTTTCGTCACCCGGCTGGATCCCAAAAAGGTTTTGTCTGAATTCAAACCTTTTCAGCCGGTGACCCGCCAAGATCTCCTTTCCCTTTTGGAGGCACGCAAAGTGATTGAAACCGGAATGGCCCGGTACGCTTCCGAAAGGAGATCCGGGGAAGATTTAAAACAAATGGAAAAGGCGCTTTTTGACATGAAAAACGCGGCGGCAAAAGGCGAACTCGGAGATGAAGCGGATCTGGCTTTTCATTATGCCATCGCCCGCGCCAGCCACAATCCGGTGTTGGAATGGATGATGGAATCCATTTACGGCATCTTGTCCAGATCCCTCAAAGAAAGCCGCCAACAATTGTTTTTGATTCCCGGTTATCCGGATCAATTGCTTCAGGAACATCAGAAGATTTGTGAAGCCATTGCCGCCCAAAATGCCGAGGAAGCGGAAAATGCCATGTTCATGCATTTGGCAGGCGTGGAAGAAAAATTGTTTGCAAACCGTGAAAAACAAAAAAACATTCGATGAACCGGGCAGGTGATGATGGTGAAAGTGTCATTATTTGTTACTTGTTTGGTGGATATGTTTTATCCGAATGTCGGAAAAGCCACCGTTGAATTGCTTAACCACCTGGGTTGTGATGTGGAATTTCCGGAAAAACAAGTGTGCTGCGGACAGCCGGCTTATAACAGCGGTTATGTCCGGAAAGCCAAAAGTGCCGCCAAAAACATGATCCAAGCCTTTGAACATGCGGAATACATCGTGACGCCTTCCGGTTCCTGTGCCACGATGTTCAAAGAATATCCGCGTCTTTTTGAAGATGATCCCGAGTGGAAAGAGGGAGCTGAACAGTTGGCCGCCAAAACGTATGAGCTGACCCAGTTTATTGTGGATGTTCTCCGGATCACGGACACCGGAGCCCGGCTGGACGGGAGAGCCACGTATCATTCGTCCTGCCACATGACCCGTCTGCTTGGCGTGAAAGACGCGCCTTTCACACTTCTTTCCAATGTCAGAGGATTGCAACTCGAACCGCTTCCCCAAGCCCAAAATTGCTGTGGCTTCGGAGGCACGTTTTCCGTGAAAATGAGCCCCGTCTCCACGGAAATGGTCGATGAGAAAGTCAACAACATCCTGCAAACCAAAGCCGGCTACCTGATCGGGGCGGATTGCGGATGCCTGATGAATATCAAGGGGCGGCTCGAACGCCTGGGACATCCCGTTCAAGTGATGCATATCGCGGAAGTTTTAAACAGCCGTTAAGGAGAGATCACAATGGCGATTAAAATCAGTGAAAATCCATTTGGCCACCGGGTACAACAAGGATTGGAAAATGTCACGATGCGGCAGGCGGTTGCCTCGGCCCAGGAACGATTGCAAGACCGCCGCCTTTTTGCCGCCGATGAATTGGGAAACTGGGAAGAATGGCGGCTTTTGGGCGAGCAAATCCGCCAGCACACACTGGAAAACCTCGATCATTATCTGATGCAACTCAGCGAAAACATCGCCAAGCTGGGCGGCCATGTCTTTTTTGCCCAAACCGCGGAAGAAGCGGTGCAATACATCCAAGACGTGGCCAAGCAAAAAAAGGCCAAAAAAATCGTCAAATCCAAATCCATGGTGACCGAGGAAATCCATTTGAACCCGGCGCTTGAACAAGCGGGTTGTGAAGTGGTGGAAAGCGACCTCGGGGAATACATCCTGCAAATCAATGACGATGTCCCTTCCCATATCGTCGCTCCCGCGCTTCACAAAAACAAAACGCAAATTCGCGAAACCTTTCAAAGCAAACTCGGCTATGACCAATCGGACGACCCGTATGAATTGACCAAATTTGTCCGGCGGATTTTGCGCGAAAAATTTATGGAAGCGGACATCGGCATCACCGGGTGCAATTTTGCGGTGGCCAATACCGGCTCCATTTGTCTTGTCACCAATGAGGGAAATGCCGACCTGACCATTTCCATCCCGGACACCCACATTGCCGTGATGGGAATGGAACGGATTGTTCCGACCATGGAAGAACTGGATATTCTGGTCAGCCTGCTTTGCCGGAGCAGTGTCGGGCAAAAGTTAACCAGCTATATCACCGTGGCCGGCCCCAAACCGCCAGGGGAAGGAGATGGGCCGGAAGAATTTCATCTTGTGATCGTCGACAACGGCCGGTCGGAGATTTTAGGCTCTGAGTTCCGTTCCATCCTCCAATGTATCCGCTGCGGGGCGTGCATCAATGTTTGCCCAGTCTATCGCCACATCGGCGGCCTTTCTTACGGATCGGTCTATCCCGGGCCGGTCGGAGCGGTTTTAACCCCTTTGTTGGCCGGGTACGAAGACTTTCAGGAATTGCCTTACGCCTCCAGTTTGTGCGGAGCATGCACCGAGGCTTGTCCGGTAAAAATCCCCCTGCATGAATTGTTGATCAAACACCGGCAAGTGATTGTGGAACAAGAAGGGCGCGCCCCGCTGGCCGAGAAACTGGCCATGAAAATGTTTGAAATAGGTGCTTCCTCCAGTGCCCTGTATCAGTGGGGATCCAAAATGGCTTCTGCGGCAACCCGTCCACTCACTGCCGGTGCAAAATTCAAAAAAGGCGTCGGCCCGTTAAAGCAGTGGATGGCATCCCGTGAATTTCCGGCCCCTAGCCAAGAGCGCTTCCGTGATTGGTATCAACAGGAACAGAAAAGAGGGAAAGCGGATGCAAGGAACAATTCATAACCGGGACACTTTTTTGAAAAACATTGCCCGAAAGCTGGGACGGAAACAAAAGACGGATCCGGTTCCCCGTCCGGAGTGGAAAACAGAGGTTCACCAGGAAACGCTGAAAGACGCAAGCAGAGAGCAACTGCTGGAAATATTTAAAAAACAATGCCGAAACATCCACACAACCGTCATTGAAACCACAAGCGAACAACTGCCGGAAACGCTGAAAAAGCTGGTATCGGAAAACGGGGGAGGCCCGGTGGTCATCTCCGGGGATCCGCGCTTTCAAGAATATGGGCTCCACGAGCTGCTTCATGGAACCTGGCCCGGTCAGGGGATTTCCGTTTACCGATGGCAAGAAGGGAAAAAAGAAGAAAACATCCGGCAGGCCGCGTCAGCCAAATTCGGCGTGGTCTTCTGCGACCATGCCCTGGCGGAATCCGGAACCGTGGTTCTTCAAACCCGGGATGATCAAGGCCGGGCTTTGCATTATCTGCCGGAGAATTACATCGCCATCATCCCGAAAGAAACCATCGTCCCGCGGATGACCCAGGCCGTCCATGCCATCAACCAGGCCATCGAAAACGGCCAAACCCCGCCCTCCAGCATCCATTTCATATCCGGACCAAGCAACTCGGCAGATATTGAGATGAACCTGGTCGTCGGGGTTCACGGCCCCTTAAAAGCGTTTTATATCATCGTTTAAGGGCATCCATCGATGCCCTTTGTAATGTCCGGATCCGGAAGGTCTTCAATCCGGGTTGGAGAACGTTTCATAGAACCCTCAAAAGGAAAGGAGCGAATCCCGGTGACCATTTTGCATTCAGAAATCACCCGGGCCATTGCCGCTTATGCCGACCGGTTTTCCGGCTCCGGCATGCAATCCCTCCACCCTCTCATGGATGTGCTTCATCATTCCCGGGACATCACTTCCCGCGCCACTTTCCCCGGTCACGTCACAACGAGTGCCGTCATCATGGATGAACAAAAAAGAGTTCTGCATATCAGGCATAAAACCTTGAACGCTTGGCTTCTTCCGGGTGGACATTGTGAAAAGAAGGATCGTTCACTGATTGAAGCCAGCTTGCGGGAAGCCTGTGAAGAAACCGGAATCTCTCCGGAACAACTTCAACCCGTCCTGCCCCCAAACGTTCCCGTTGACATTGATTTGCACGAGATCCCCGAAAATCCCGAAAAAGGCGAACCTCCGCATTGGCACGCCGATTTCCGGTTTGCCTTCTGTTTGAAATCTTCCGCAAAGGTCATCATTCAGGAAGAAGAAGTCACCGGTCACGCTTGGCTGACGTTAAAACAAATGCCCATGCGCCGGCTGGCGGACCGGTTGTGCGACATCGCCGGCATCCCGGATTAATGACAGTGTTCATGACAGTGTCCACCACAGAGTTCAACCACTTTTCTCCGAAGATACAAAGAAACTGCTTGTGGTCAGTGAAAAGCAATTATGGTTTCCTCGAAACATCCCATCAGGAGAATCGTACACCACTTATCTGACGGCTATTATCAAAACAGCCCCTTCCCTTTCGGATCAGGAAATCTTAAATATGGTAAGCAAGGATCGATTTACCATCACCGGCGGTCGGGAAGTATGGTCCATCCCGTTTGGGGATGAATCGGTTACGGTCGGTCCATTAAAGAAAAATTAAAAAGAACAAAAAAACGGATGGCCTGCAAACCATCCGTTTTTTGCTTTTGGGATCTTTCAACGCAACATTTCGGGCTTGATTTCCGGAACAATTCCTTCTTTGGCAGCCCGGCTGAGTAGTGCATAAATCGCGTTATACCCTTCTTTGCCGAGGTCGGCGGTAAAGTCGTTGACATAAAGGTCAATATGTTTCTTGGCCACTTCCGGATCCATTTCCTGGGCATGCTGCATCACATATTCCCGGGATGCTTCCGGATGGTTCCAGGCATATTCGACCGAAGCACGTGTCCATTCAGCAATGGACTTCACATCAAGGGTGCGGCGGGCAATGATGGAACCGAGCGGAATCGGCAAGCCGGTGTCCTCTTCCCACCATTCCCCGAGATCCGCCAACAAATGAAGTCCATAAGACGGATAGGTGAAACGGGCTTCATGGATCACCAATCCGGCATCAAAGGTACCTTCCCGGACAGCCGGCATGATTTTGTCAAAAGGAACCACCTGGATATCCAAGTCCCCTGAAACATGCCGGGCGGTCCAGAGACGGAACAACAGATAAGCGGTGGAGCGTTCACTGGGCACGGCAACGCGTTTGCCGCTCAAGTCCGTTTCTTTGGAAGCATCCTTGGTCAGGATGAGCGGCCCGCATCCCCTTCCCATCGCGCCTCCACAGGGAAGAAGTGCATAGTCGGACAATACCCACGGCAAAGCGGCGGATGAGATTTTTAAAACATCCGGTCCATCCGGCCGTGTCGCCAGATGGTTGGTGATATCAATATCGGCATAGGTCACATCCAGTTTGGGCGCTCCGGGCACCAATCCATGCACCCAGGCATGGAATACAAACGTATCATTGGGACAAGGGGAAAAAGCGATTTTCATCGAACCACCTCCGTCAATGCACTGCTTGCTTTTTCCAAAGTTTGCAAGGCTTCATTAATTCGCCAGGCCGCCCGGTTTCGCGGGCCGACAAAATTGGACACGGCCCGCATTTCAAGCACCGGCACGCCTTGCAACCGGGCCGCGGTGGCCACACCGAAACCTTCCATCCCTTCCGCCGCCGCTTCCGGAACACGCCGGATCAGCTCCTCTGCCGTTTCTTGTGTCCCGGTGACGGTGGACACCGTCAAGATCGGTCCGGTCGTAACGGATATCCCTTTATGTTGCAAAGCTTGTTCCATCCAACAGACAAATTCCGCATCCGCCGGGATCCGGGAGGTTCCCAGATCCAATTGATCCAAAAAACAAAAGCCTTCCCCGGTTTCCGCGCCCAAGTCGGCGGCAATGATTTCACTGGAAAGCACCAGCGAACCAATGTCCGTCTTTCCCGGGAACCCTCCGGCAATGCCGGCATTGATCACCCAATCATACGAGGCGGCAGACAAAGCCATGGCTGTGGAGGCAGCCGCTTGGGCCAATCCCACTCCGGCCACCAAGACCTCGGCCTCAATCCCTTCGGTCTGCTCCAGCCCCCGTAAAACAGCTTCCCGTTCGGCCTGTACCGAGGTCACAACCAGCACCCGGCGCTTGGCACCGCCCTCCTTGTATGTTCTCGGCTTTGGCTTCATTTTCAATCTCCTTCTTCAACACTTGTCTGTTTTTCCATCATACCATATCCTTGATAGTTGGACGTTCTTTAAAGATTTTATAAATGATTCACAAACAAATAATTATGGATCTATTTAAATTATTGATATGATGAATAGTATTGGTGACTTGAGATTAAGCAACCCAGAGCTAGGAGAGAGTGATATGGGCTTTTTCAACCGATTTTCCGCGAATAACACAGGCGAAGCTTTGCAAGAGATTTATGAAGAACTCGGAAACATGTATCACCAAATTGAAAGAATCAAGCGGGAAATATCCTCGTTTCGCCAGATCGACCAGAAGCTGAAACAAGCCACGACGATCAACCAATCGGCTGTCATGATCTCACAAAAACTGAATGAAACGTACCGGGATGTACAGCTGATCCAAAAATCCATCCAGAAGGATGATCAGGAAACCTGCGCTTATATCCGCCAACAACGGAAAAACATAGAAGATTTGATCGGACAGCTACATCAAAAAACCGGGGAAATCCAAGAGGAAATCGAAAAACAGATGGCCGGGGCACTGGATCAACATCAAGAAAAATTCACCGACTGGGTGAATGAAAAACAAGAAGAAAAGCAGAAACAGCTGGATGAACATGCCAAAAAAATATTGGAATCCCTGGATCAGCGGCAAAAAGAATACGAAGAGAAAAAAGAAGAGCTGGATGACAAATTGAAAAACTTAAAGGAAACCATCGAGGCGGAACAAAAGAAATGGACCGAAAACCTGGCTCAATTGAACAAAGTCATTTTGGAAAAAGAAGAAATGTGGCAACAAAAATCAAAGCGGCAAACGATTCTTTTTTCCATTCTGTTTTTGCTGTCTCTGGCACTTTCCGCGGGGGCCTTGTGGTTTTAAATCGGTCAGGCTGTTGACAACAGCGTCAACAGCCCCGGGTTCTTTGTGCACTTCGGAGCCTTCCGGCATCAAACTTTTAATTCCTGAAGCAGAATCTTTCCAATCCCATCCCCGGTTCCTGTTCATTCACCGGGACTCACTGAAACGAAACCATCATCCACCGGCCGATCGGGACAAATCCCAAACGTTCATAAATTCTCCCGGCGTCCGGGTTATCATAAAACAAACAAAGTTCCTTTCCCTCTTGAAGCAGATCTTGGCACAGCCGGACCAGACAGGCGGAAGCCATCCCCTTCTTTTGATGCTCTTTTACAGTGCAAACCCCGACCACCATGGCAGAAAGCGTATTTTCCGCCGTACTGGAAGCTGAAGAAACCATCTGTCCGTCCACTTCGATGTAATAAGTCCGGGCTACACCTTTTTCCATGTTTCTTTTGATGGATTCCGGATTGTTACTGAATGAAAAGTGCCGGTATAACTCCATGATTCTCCCGACATCCTGAACGCCTGCTTTTTTCACCGGCCAATTTACTTGAGACTCCTTTAACGCGCGGCACTTGGCGTAATAAAGTTTCCGGATTTGAGACGGCTTGGAAGCGATCCACGGAATAAGAAAAGAAACCACATCCTCCAAGCCATTCAGGTTTTGAAATTCCGGATCTGAAACCATCACCTTGGCCAACCCTTCGTGGTCAAAATCATGACCGGGCGCATAAGGGATGTAATTTTGGTAATATTTTAAAAGCACCGCACGCAAGTTTCCATGATCATCAAAATCGCCCCACACCTTTTGGAACGCCTGATCATAACCATATGCCTCAATATCGCCGAGAATAAACAAGTTTTCCGCCGCTTTCGGCATCAAAAGCTTCATGCATGCTTCATGATCCTCTTCCGTCAACCTGCGAATCATGTTCCTCCCGCCTTTTCCACCCCGTCAGGGCATTTTTTCTCTTGTTGTTTTTCGGATATGGAAGAGTATATCACGAAATGAACAGAATTTTTGTAAACGAGTACACGAAAAAAATTTAATTTTCTTCTTGCAAAAATGATCTCCGGTGATTATAATACAATATGTAACTGAAAAACACGGGGCATTAGCTCAGCTGGGAGAGCGCTACACTGGCAGTGTAGAGGTCAGCGGTTCGAGCCCGCTATGCTCCACCAAAGGAAAACCCTCGGATGTTCCGGGGGGTTTTTATTTACAATAAGTTAAAAGGAACAACGACTTGAAACATCACTGCTCCTTTTTCCACTTTATACAAGACCATGATATACAACCACTAATAATTAGGATATTTCTTTAAATGAAACTTTAAGTTCGAAAAGTTATTATTGATGAAATAACGGGAGATTATGATCAAGAAGGGATGGACTTTATGCTAGAGTTCATCCCTTAACGTTATCTATGGAGTTTGACTAAAGTTTTTTTTAGTCTTTTCTTTCTTATGTATACAATTGGCTTTTGTATTCAGCATTTTTAGCTCTTTATACAAGCGTTTGATTTATCATGCAACATCGATTAACCCTTAAACTAGCGCTCTACCGTCTGTTCCTTTCTTTATTGGAGGTATATCAGCTCTTACTCCGTCATGTTCTATTTCAATAACACCAAGAAAACCGGTAATTTTCGAAGTATCCGACATAACAGGAAAATATTTCTCTAGCTCTTGAAAATTTCCAACTCGTTCAGTTAAATAATAGTACATTTGACGAGAAGGTAATACCAAGAATCCCCCAGCTAAATCACCTTCTAACATACCAAGTTTAAGTCTGTTTATTGCTCGATGACTTGAAGCTATGTTTCCTGTTTCCCATTCAACACCAAAATACTTTCCATCACTTAATTCTAAGGAAGAGTCAATCTTTCTATTTTTGATCGACTTCTTACTTACAATCTTTTCATCTTCCCAACCTAGCTGATTTAACTTCTCAATAAATGCATGTTTAATCGGCTTTACACCATTAGCTTGTTTGCGACAAACGAAGGTGACTTGATATTTGAACCATTTGGTGGAAGCGGTAACAACATATATCGCAGCCGAAATTCTAAAAAGACATTGGATTGGTATTGAAATAGGATCTGGTATCATCGTGGCCATCATTGTTTTCGCTTTTGAGGTTACTATTGCCACCTTTGTAGGTGTTGGGATTGTGTTAGGTGAAATCGTCAGTGCACTTACTTCATAGCCATGATCGGTGAATCAAGTATCCTAGCTTCGATCGGTTCCAGAATTCCTTGGCTAAACCGAGCTACGCCCAAAATGTTTGGTAATGCAGTGATTGCGGGAACGGACCAAAGCATAACAGATTACCTGAAAACAGGTATATTTAGTTTAAAACGAGCAATAGTGGCCGCTGCATTCGGTTTTTTCCTTAGCTTTGGCGGCTGGTACATAAGCAGCCATTTAGATGGCATTATAACTAAAATTAACGGACTCAGTCTTTCGACGGCATTCGAAATATTTGCTGATGGAACTGCTTCCGCACCAAAGACAATCGGTGATACCTCATTCGGTCAGTGGTTACAGAAGTTTGCCAGCAAATCAAATGGTAAAAAGTACGCCAGTGTTAGCTTTGAAGAGGAATCTTTGTTAAAGAACAGTATCCGAAGTAAATTTGGCGAAGAAGAAGGAAAACGAAAAATAGACTCCTTATTTCGAGCTGTTTACAACAAAGCGTACAAAGAAGATCCAACTAAAAAAGGTATTTTTGGTTTGCCTGATGACATTGTGGTTGATAACGGAAAAATCATTATTGTAGAGGAAGCAAAACTGTATTCCAAAGATGCCCTCAAAGATTTAGCTCTGTTAGCAGAGAATAAACCTCAACAATTTATAGAGGATGGTCTTCTCGTTAAAAATAGCAAAGGAAATGAATTTAATGCCTTTATTCAGTTATATAAACATAAAAATGCGATCGATTATCTAAATCAGCACTTGGATGACCTAATTATTCAAGAGAAAGCACGGGAACTTGGCATAACTCATAGAGCAGATAGTCGAATATTATATAAAGGTTCCCGGGCAGAGGATAAAGATATGAAAACGATTGTGGATACTTTTAAGAAAGAGCTTGGCATTGTTGTAAAATATCGCAAGGTTAAATTCGGGAAATGAGATATTGATTTCTTGGGTAAAAATGTGAAGGTATAAGGGGGATTGACTAAATGGATGAAAAAACTTATCTGGCTTATACCGGTTGGGGAAGATATCTGGTGGATGGATATTGGAACACGGCAATCAAAATATGTGAAAAACTATTAAAGCATTGGGAAGGAATCAAAGCCATCACCAATTACAAGGTGGGGGATATTGCAAGAGATATTAAATATTCATCTGAATTCATCCATCTCGCCGGGACCCGGTTAAAGAACTTTGACGCTTTTAACGTCGTTTTTTTTAATCCAATGGTACAGGAGGAGCCATATGTTCACCGCATGTTTATCAGTGATTCGGTCCTGTCAATTTCCGAGTATGATGGCGGGAAATATTTCAAGGAGAATCCAGCGTTAACCGGTCATTTTATCCAGGTGATGAAAGACATTTCCCGGATCAGGGAGATTCAAGAACTGTGGTTAGGCGACTTGCGGGCTGGTTTTATGGGAAATATCTATTTTCTTTACCGTCCGGAAAAAATCTATGACTATCGGGCCTCTTTGGAACCTCATCCAGAGTGGCAAGAGTTATTGGATCTTTTGGAAACTCAATTACCCAGGGAAGTCATTGTGGAAACGATTGTCCGGGAAATCGGAGAAAATCACGTGGAGGATTTGAATGACGGTAAGATTTTTGTGCGTTTTTACGGGGAGAACTTGTTTGATATAAAGGTGGATAAGACTGATTTATTGCATCAGATCCGGTATAAAGTGGAGAGTTATTTGGACGACAAGAACATAAAATTTAAACACCTCGTTTATTAGAAAACAAAAACAGCCTGCTGAAACGTTTCATTCCATGATCCAGTCCCCCAAATGTTTCAATTTTTTTCGGGGGACTTTATCTTTTTATATTTTAACCATCAAATATTCAGCATAATTTTATTATGATGAAATATTTCATTTAAAAGAGGAAAGTGGGGTGCGATCCGTTGTTTGAAATTGAAATCACCTCTCTCACGCTGACCGGACTGGGAATCGGGATTTTGGCAATCTCCTTGTTAACCCTTGCCATCAGGGTTTTGCTGATCTGTGTCAACAAAAATAAATCCTGAACGGCCCCCCTGAAAGCTGGTTAAACCGTCGATTTCCTCTCTCAGTTCCATAACCGGAAGATAAATGAAAATCAGAGATTACATTGTGGACAACCCTGATTATCCTTCAGACGTTTGCTTTGGATGCACATGGGATAACCTAGAGGATAAATTGCGAAATTCCCGAAAGAAGAAGGAGCATCCGTATGGATACAAGTCGTCCGTTATCCCGTGAATCCATGGATTCGTTTTTTTGGAAGCGCAATTTCTGGTCCGGGTTGTTGTTTGGCATCGGATTGATTGCTTTTTTCGATGAAGCAGTCTTTCACCAACTTTTACACTGGCATCATTTTTATGACCGGGCCACCCGCAGCATCGGGCTTGTCTCCGACGGGCTGTTTCATGCCTTCAGCTGGTTTGCGACGGTCTGGTCATTGTTCTTGCTGGCCGATCTTCGCCAGCGCCATGCCTGGCGGAAAAAGAGATGGTGGGGAAGCGTTGTGCTGGGAGCCGGTCTGTTTCAATTGTACGACGGAATCATTCAGCACAAGTGGATGCGGATTCATCAGATTCGTTATGTGGAAAATGTGTTGATCTATGATCTGGTTTGGAATTTGCTTGCCGTGATCATGATCATCGCCGGCTTTCTGGTCATCCGCTCACAAAAGAAACGGAAGGAGCGGGAAGCGTGAATCCGGTTTATACCCTGCTGTTCATCCTTCCGTTCGGGACGGTTTTTTTTGTCTATCTGTATGGTGCCTTCGTCCATTCCCGCCGTCGGGGAAAGGCATGGCCGCGATCCCGTACCGTTTTTGGGATTGTGGGGGTTCTTATGGCCGTCGTTTCGGCGACCGGACCCTTGGCCCATCTTGCGCATGCCGATTTTCGGTTTCATATGGGAACCCATTTAATTCTGGGCATGCTGTCCCCGCTTTTGATCCACTCGGCCCGCCCGCTCACCCTCATTTTTCGAACACTGAGTGTCCAAAACGCCCGGAGGCTTGTCCGTTTTTTAAAAACCCGGTATATCCGGACCCTCCACCATCCCGTCACCGCTTCCCTCCTCAATATCGGCGGGATGTGGGTGTTATACACCACCCGCCTCTGGGAAATGATGCATCAACATGCGTTTTTTTATCTTTTGATCCACCTTCACATTTTTTTGGCCGGCTATGTATACACCGCCTCCCTCTTGCAGTTGGAACCTTCCCCTGACCGGTACCGTTTTTCGTTCCGGGCTGCTGTCCTGGTTCTCTCCCTTGCCGCGCACCAAATTTTGGCCAAATTCATCTATGCCCATCCGCCTGGCGAAGTTCCAACGGACCTGGCAGAAGCCGGAGGAATGCTGATGTACTACGGGGGCGACGTGATCGACTTGGTGATCATCATCGTCCTCTGCCGGAGGTGGTATCAAACCCTGCAACCACGAAAAAAGCTTCCCTCCTGTCAACCTGCTTTGAAATCCTGAATAAAATTCCCGCATTTTCTGCCCTCCAAAAAGCAAAGCCTGCTTTTTGAAGCAGGCTTCTTTCGTTTATTCGGAACCGATTCCGGTGTTGGACCGGACATAGAGCTCCGTAAATTTCTGTTCCGCCTCCGGTTCACGGGAAAACACCGTTCCCAACCAGGCACCGATAAAACCGAGCGGAACCGATACAATGGCAGGGTTCCCCAGAGGGAAAAGCGCATCTTCCGGATCCATCAGGTTCGGGCTGATCAAAACAAGGAAAATGGAGCTGAACAGTCCGGTTAAGATCCCGGTGACCGCACCCGTTGTATTAAAGCGCTTCCAAAACAAACTGAAGAGGATCACCGGCAAGTTGGCGCTGGCCGCCACGGCAAAGGCGAGAGAAACCAGAAAAGCGACATTTTGGTTCTTGGCAAGAATGGCCAGGATAATGGACACAATCCCGACTCCCACCGAAGCCCATTTGGCCACCTGCATTTGCTCTTTTTCCGTGGCTTTTCCCCCACGCAAAACATTGGAATAAAAATCATGGGCAAAGGCACCGGCTGCCGAGATCACAAGCCCGGCCACCACCGCCAGGATGGTTGCAAATGCCACGGCGGAAATAAAGGCGAGAAAGAAATTTCCTCCCAATGCTTCGGCAAGCAGAGGGGCAGCCATGTTTCCGGCTTGATCCGCGGCGATAATTTTTTCCTGGCCAACCAGAATGGCCGAACCAAAACCGAGGAACGTGGTCATGATATAAAACGCCCCGATGATAAACATGGCCCAGACGACGGAAGTCCGCGCTTCTTTGGCAGTCGGCACCGTATAAAAACGGATCAATATGTGGGGAAGGCCTGCCGTCCCGGCCAGAAGGGCCAGTCCCAACGAAATGTTGTCCAGCGGATTGGTGTACAACAGTCCGGCTCGAGAAATCTTTGCCCGAGCTTGTCCGAAACTTGATTAAACATCTCCACCATGCTGAAATCAAACCGGGCAAGCACCAGGAAGCTGAGCAAAACCGTTCCCGCCATCAGCAAAACCGCCTTGATGATCTGCACCCAAGTGGTGGCCAGCATCCCGCCAAATGCCACGTACAAAATCATCAAAATCCCGATCATTACAATCGATACCTCAAAATCGATCCCGAGCAATAACTTGATGATCCCGCCTGCCCCGACCAGTTGGGCAATCATATAAAAGGTGGAGATCGCCAAAGTACTCAGCGCCGCAGCGGAACGGACCGGCTTTGCCCTCATGCGGTAGGCCAGCATGTCCGCCAGCGTATATCGGCCGGAGTTACGGAGGGGTTCAGCAACGATGATCAACACGACCAGATAAGCGACCAGCCAGCCGACGGAATAAAGAAAACCGTCAAATCCTCCCAAAGCAATCAACCCGGCTATTCCGAGGAAAGAGGCAGCACTCATGTAATCCCCGGCAATGGCAATCCCGTTTTGCCAGCCCTTGATTGACCGGCCCGCCGCATAAAAATCCGTGGTGGTCTGCGTCCTTTTGGCGGCCCAATAGGTGACCAAAAGCGTCAGCAACACAATCACCAAAAACAGCGAAAAAGCGGTTGTGTTCACGAAGCTTCCCTCCTCTGTTTCTCGATCAGACGCTGAATCAATTGATCGGTTTGGTTGGCATGACGAACATATAAAACCGCCAGGATCCAAGCCATAAAGAATTGGGAGATGGCAAACAAATAGGCACCATTGATGGATCCGATCAACGGAGTGTTGAGAAACTCAAAATAACCGGTGAAAAAAGGCAGGGCAAAATAATAGAGAGCGAAAAAGAACGTGGCTGAGATGATAAACCGGCGTTTCTTTTGCATCAGCTCGCGAAATTCCGGTGAGCGGGAAATTTCCTCCCAATCCGGATGCGTTGAGGCCATTCTGTCAACCTTCTTGTTTTCTGACAATGAATAAACCTCCTCCAAAGATGTTAATCTGATTATTAGATAAATAATATATATTCAAAAATATAACATATTAATTTATGAAAAAGTTAACTTTTTTGAAAATTATTTATTTAAAAATCATTTAATTCATCCCGCATAAAAAAGCCCCTTTGCTCCTTACCGGATCAAGGGGCCTGACATGGGTTTTATTTGGAAGCAATTGCTTCTTGTCGGGGTTTCTCTTTTTTGGAAGGATTCATTTTCTGGAAGGTGATTTTCAACAACGGTGGTGTGATAATAGTGGTCAAAATCACAACCAAAATCGTGGATGTATACCATTCGGCGGGCAACAGATGTTTACTTAATCCAAGGGAAGCAATGATCAAGGCCACTTCCCCACGCGAAATCATGCCAGAACCAATGCTGATGGATGAAGCGGTGTTAAATCCGGTCAAACGGGCTCCCAATCCGCAACCGATCCATTTGGAGAAAATGGCAAGAATGGAAAGAACAACAATCAATCCAATTTGACTGCCTAGCCCTTCGAAAGACACAGACAACCCAATACTTACAAAGAAAATCGGAACGAAAACGGAATAAGCAATCGGACTCAACTTTTCTTCGACCTCATGGCGCACTTTGGTTTGCGACAGAGAAAGACCGGCCGCAAAAGAGCCAATGATTCCGGCAACGCCCATTTCTTCCGCCATAAAGGCAAAGGCAAAGCAAATCATCAACGCAGAGCTGACCACAATTTCGGATGCGCGAATGCGGGTCATCCATTTCATGGCCCACGGAACCACTTTCCATCCCAACAAGATAATCAGGGCAAAAAACAAGATTTTTTGACCGATCACCAATCCGAGGCTGACATCCTGCAATCCGGAAAAACTCATCAAAAAGGCCAGCAACACCACCACAATGACATCATCGGCAATGGCCGCACCCAAAATGGTGACACTTTCTTTGGTTTGCAATTTGCCAAGATCCCGCAATGTCTGAACCGTGATGCTGACAGAAGTGGCCGAAAGCAATGCACCTAAAAACCAGGCAGTAAACGGTTCCATCCCGAACCAGATCCCAACCAGATAACCTCCGACCAATGGGAGAATCACTCCCCCCACAGCCACGGCAAGAGAAGAGGTGCGATTTCTGTTAAGCTCATGTATATCGGTCTCCAGACCAGCCAAGAACATTAACAAGAGAACACCGATTTCGCTCATTTGATGGATGATGTCGCTCTCTTCAATCCATCCCAGCACCGCCGGTCCCAAAATCACACCGACAATCAATTTTCCCAAAACAGCCGGCTGTCCGATCCGGGTGCTCAAATCGCCAGCCAACTTTGTTGCAACCAAAATTAGCAGTAATTGTGCAAAAAACATGGTTTCTCCTCCTCACCCCTCAAATTTTTTAAAAATTAGGTCAAAAAGAACAAAGGGAGCTTGCCAGTGACAGACTCCCCCTGAAAAACGTAATATGCTTTTTTTAAAAGGATAACATAAATACTTTATTTTATCAACAATTAAAATAAAAGCATTCATTGTGAAAACCATTCCATGGCTACCCTGCTTCCGACAATAAACACTTCATGCCCAAAGGTCCGGATAACCCGGCCAGGCCGTGCCATTTCCGCCCAATGACTTAGAAGCGGTTTTTCCCTTTGTCTTGATCAAGCATAAGGTACAAAACGAGTCCGGCAATGGTCATGAAAAAGCCCAGCCATTCGGTTTTCACAAAAAACATCAAGGGATCCGGGTGAAACACCGGAAAGGAACCGGCAAGCAAAACCAAGCCGGAAAAAGCCAAAAAATCAGCAAACACTTCCCCCGTTCCCATCTTTCTCAATCCCTGCCTCCAGAGCCAGTACAAAATCATGCTGTGCAAAACCGCCACCGGCAAATGAATCCACTGAAGGCTCCAAGCCCCATCCCAAAAAACACGGATCCATTGATTCACCGCCAGCACGACCCCCATCAAAACACCGAACAGGTCCAAACATCCGCGGCGCATCTGTTTTTTTAACCGGAAAAAATAAATCCCCAAATAGGAAAGTGCAATCAACAATCCCAACCAATCCCCGTTCCCGGAAGGAGGCAAGTAAACAATGGTCCAGTGATATTTCAAAAACAATGAAGGTTCAAAGATCACCGCACTTAATTTCCAAACCAGCATTCCCATGGCAATCGCCTGGATGATAATATCCAAATCCCAAGCAGGCTCCAATTTCTTCTTGATCGCCAACCATCTTGACAATGCCATTCCCAAACCTCCGCCCACGAAAAAAACAAACCACTCCAAGCGAAGCAACATGGGCCCGATTTGAATGAACTCCATCATCATCCCTGCCAATCCAGCGATTTCTCCATGTCCGTGTCCGGGAAATTCTCTTCATGATAAAAAAGCCCGCAAAAATCAACGGGCACTCCTCCATATGTTTTGATTTTTCGTCCATGCTTGTATAATTTCTTCCCCTTGCCTGAGGAGGATTTCTTCAGCCCGTCCGATCACGGCCAAACAAGCAGCATATTGCGGATCCACCTGCAGCGGGTGACAACCGATTTGCCCGACCCGGTCTTCACGGCCTTCCCACCGGGTCAATCGCGGAGAACCATCCCGGTTTGTCACCGTCAAGCGGGGCATTGAAACCGCCAACCCTTCTCCGGTCGCTTTCAAGATTGCTTCTTTCCATGTCCAGTACCGGTAAAAGGCCTCTTTTCTTTCCCCCGGGGGCAATTTCTCCCATTCTTTCATTTCCACCGCGGAAAGCACCCTTTTCACCATTTCATCTTCAACCAGATCAGGATTGATTTGTTCAATGTCAATGCCGACCGGAGTGTGACAGGCAATGGCGGTCAGCACCCATTTTCCTGAATGGGAAATGTTCACTTCGATGGGTCCTTCATCCATCACCCGCGGCTTGCCGTGCGGCTTTCCGCAAGCAGGGCAATTTCGGGAAATTTTTATCTTTCGGGGATCTTTCCCAGTAAACTGGGACAGCAACAAACGCAGCAAAGCAAAAGACAAAAGCGACCGTTTTTGATCTTCTTCCTTTTGGTATGAACGAAATCTTTTTAATTCCGTATGGTTTAACAGAGCGGCGAGTTCCGGGACCGCCGCTGATAGAGGCGTTTGATAAATCCAGACCCTGCCGGGGATTAATGAATCCTTCGTTTGCAACGACAACCGCTCCTTTATCCGTTTACTTTCTCTTTGATGACACGATTCAGTTCCCGGCTCAACGTCTTGAAAAAGTCATCTTTGTTTCCATGGATAAAAAAATGGTCTCCCGGGTAGATGTAATGGCGGAATGAACCGTTCGAATGACGCTCCCACTCAAGCAGCGCTTCTTCGGAAACATCCAGGTCCCGCTCGCCTCCAAAAGCAATGACCGGACATGAAAGCGGGGCTGCCGGTTCATAAGTATAGCGGCTGACCACCGAAAAATCAGCGCGCAAAATCGGAAGCACAATCTCCAATAACTCCGGATTTTGCCAGACTTCTTCCGGTGTCCCGTTTAATTGGCGAAGTTTGGTGATCAATGCTTCGTCATCAGACAAATCGCCGATGTCCAGATCCCGGCGCGGTAAATGCGGCGCGCGGCTGGCCGCAACATAAAGCGCAACCGGAGTTTCCCCCTCTTTCTGAAACCGGACGGCCAACTCATAAGCGAGCAACGAACCCATGCTATATCCAAAAAATGCAAAAGGGAGATCGAGTTGTCCCTTGATTTGTTGACTGACATCTTCCACCAAGCAAGCCATATTCTCACAAAGCGGTTCGGTCAACCGGCGTCCGCGGCCCGGCAATTCCACCGGACAAAAGTCGACTTCCGCCGGCAAATATGATTTCAAGTCGTGATAAATATTCGACGAACCTCCTGCATAAGGAAAAGCAAAAAGCCGGAGCTGTTTCAGTTGATATGGATTTTGCACGTGTGTCATCCTTTCCCGAAAAATCCTGCTGTGTTTCTAAAAAAAGATATTCTTCGTTAAAATGATGCATCCCTTTTTCTTCCTGCACAAAGGTACACGCCCTGTCTGTCTCTCCTTTTTTCCATATGATGATAAAGAAAAGAAAGGAGAGATTTCATGCCTGCCAAAAAACATTGGTTAAAGAAAAGCCGTTTGTACAAGGGGAAAGTCGTGCGGATCAAACTGATCAGCGGACACACCATCACCGGCGTGATCACAGGGGTAAGCAAGGGCGGCATCCACTTCAAACCACTCAGAAAAAACAAAGATTCACAACTGAAAGCTTCTTTTTTCTTCCCCTTTTTTATTCCGTTTGCCGCGATTTTGTTTATTAAACTCCTTATTTTTTAAAAAGAAACCACCCTCAGCCAAAAAAATCAAATGCAAGGACATAACAGATTGCATGCAACACCTGTGTTATGTCCTTTTTTGTTTCGGGAAGGCCTTTGTCCGTTCATAATTCAAATATTTATCATACAGAGTATCGTGTATGTAAAAAACGAGAGGACAATATTCCCTGAAACGGGACATACCATCCTCCCGGAAATTGGATTTGTTTATTTGAATATGCAACTTCTTTCAGGTTTAGCGATAAGTCACCCCGTCATATTGAACATATCCGACCGGGTCATGGGTGAAATGAATAACGGCATCACAGCAGTTATGCGGCGTTTTATACGCTTCGTCCTCCGGAATGAATTCCCCTTTGATCACAATCGAAGCACCGACGCGAAGATTGGGGATTTCACCGCCGATTCCCGATTTATCAATGCGAATCGCGACAAACGCCCGGCTGGGAATGTCACTGGCATTTCCATTTTCAATATCCAACACATTGATATTATTCACCAGGATGTGTTGATGTTCATAGTCCGAATCATATCCGCGGATCTCCGCAATCTTTGCAGATACCGTAACAACGGTGTCCGCCGCTTCAGCTTCATACGTTGCGGAAGGATGGACCGCCAAATCCGGCGCGGAAAAAACCGGTTGGGACAAAGAAATGGAGAAAATGAAGACAAAAGCCATCACAACAGACCAATAACGTTTCATGATCATTCCTCCTTTTCGTATCAATAGGACAATATATAATATACCGAAAAAATGTTTCATTTTTGTCAAAATACATGAAAAAAATGATTTTTTTATCCGGGTGATTGCGCCGGGGGCCATCCGATGCGTCGCTTTTTTGCAGGCTGTTGCATACGTATAAATTAACATCCTAAGGCAAAGGGGATCTCTATGTATCCGAAGCATTCAACCACTTCCTCCACCCATGAAGGAAACCGGTTTACCGAAGTCCATCATGAAGTTCATCATGAAGTACACTATGAGAATCAGCCGTTTTTCAGGACGGGCAGGCCTCAGCCGGTGAGCAGGAACGGTTACAACCGGCAAACCGAAATGCCGGATCCGGAAAACAGTCTGGTGATCTTAAACGACTATCTTGAACCTTTGGTTCCGGAAAACACGCAAACCCGGGACAATCTGAAAACCTTGATCCAAGTGATCAACCTTTTCCATCTGCCCGTCATCATGACCTATGGCAGCTTGGGGTTATCGGATGCCTCCCTCATCCCCGAATGGAGAAAACTGCATTCCAAACCCGTCATCATTTCCCGCACCACCGTCAACCCCTGGGACGACTCCTGCTTTTCCGGCACCATCCGGCAAGCCGGAAGAAGAAACCTTTTCTGGGCCGGAGCCATTGCAGAGATCAGTTTAACCCTGCCGGCCTCCACTGCCGTCCAACACGGTTACACCTCTTACGCCCTGATGGACGTTTCCTGCTCTCACACCGCCGGCGGAATATGGATGGTCAGCCAGCAATTGCAATCTGCGGGAGTTTTGCTGACCAACGTATTGGAAACCGCCGCCCGGATGCAAAGAGACTGGCGGATGCCGGCCGGAAGACAACTGGAAGCCATTCTGCAGAAATATTTAAACCGACAAATTGAATAATGTGATCACTCCACATGTCGGAAAGACATGTTTTTTTGTGCAGAATCCAAAGGGAGCCGGAGTTTTCCGGATCAAAACGCCGTTTTCACAGGATTTCCCGCTTCTTTTCGTTCTTCTTCCGGTTTTACAAGTGCTCCATTGTGTGAAAAATGGAGTATATACTCTGTTTATTTATTTATATGGAGTAAATATTTCTGAGCGAGGTGCCCGTGATGTTCACTTCTTCCTTTGCAAAACAAACTTCCGGTTCCGCCCAAGCTTACCAAGAGGCTTGCCAATGGTTACCCGGGGGTGTGACCGCCAATATCAAATATTTTTCACCTTATCCGATCATGATGGAAAAAGCTGACGGGGCCTATTTATGGGATATAGACAAAAACCGTTATATTGACTACAACTTATGTTACGGAGCCCTTGTCTTGGGACACGGCCATCTGGCTGTCAACCGTGCGATCCAAACGGTGTTGAACGAATGGGGAACCACTTCGTTTGGAACACCTCACGCTTTGGAGCAACAAATGGCCGAACGCCTGGCAGGCCTGTATCCCGGAATCGAGAAAGTCCGCTATACCCATTCCGGGATGGAAGCGACCCTCTTGGCCATTCGGCTGGCAACCGCCTGGACCGGAAAAAAGAAAATCGTCAAGTTTGACGGGCATTATCATGGCAGTTTCGACCAGGTTTTGATCAATGTCAATCCCTCACCCCCGGTTTCCGGGGCCATGCCCGTCGCCACCTCCGATTCTTATGGATTGTCTGAAGACATCGTGGCAAACACGCTGGTTCTCCCTTTTAATGATTTGGACCGAACCGCCGAATTTCTCCGGAGGCATCACGCGGAGATCGGTGCCGTGATCCTGGAACCGGTTCAAGCCGGGTACATCCCGCCGGACCCGGAATTTTTAAAAGGACTCCGGGAAGTGACCCGGGAGCGGAACATGGTACTCATCTTTGATGAGATCAAAACCGGTTTCCGCATCAGCTTGGCGGGAGCGCAAGGCTATTACGGGGTCTCCCCCGATCTGACCACACTGGGCAAAGTGTTGGGCGGCGGTTTTCCGGTCGGTGTGGTCGGAGGACGAAAAGACATCCTGGATTTATGCTCCCCCACCCGCGGAACGGACATCTTATCCATGGAATCGGGCAATGCCGGCGAAAAACCTTTGTTTCACAGCGGGACGCACAATGGTCATCCCTTAGCCCTTGCAGCAGGATGGGCCACGCTGCAACTCTTGGAAAAGAAGGATGTTTATTCATCTTTGGAAAAGAATACTATGCGCTTGCGGAACGGAATCGAGGAAATCTTGAACCGCCACGGTCTCGACGGCAAAACAGTGGGAGTGGGCAGCATCTTTAATCTGGTGTTTACGAATCGCCCCGTCCGACAGGTTTACGATGTATTGAACTCCAATCGTGACTTACGCAAAAAATTGGATTTTTTATTATTGGAACAGGGGATTTATATAAAACCGCTGAACCGCTTTTCCACCTCAGTGGCACACACTCCGGAAATCATTGATGAAACCCTGGAACAATTTGAAAAGGGGGTTTTGAAACTGATTAAACAGGAGATGATGGTTTGACAAAACAACCGGACATTTTTCAAAGAATTCGCCAGAAGAGCAGTCAGATGAGCAAAGCCCAGCGCCAAATCGCCCGCTATATCGAAAACAATCCGGATACCGCTGCATTTCTGACCACGGCCAAGTTGGCAGAACGGGCGGGAGTGGGGGAAGCCACGATTATCCGTTTTTCCACTTTCCTCGGCTATTCCGGATTCACCGACATGCAGCACAGTTTACAGGAACAACTGCGAAAACGGATCACCACGGTGGAGAGATTGGATCTGGCCGGTGACATTTACCCGGAAGAACAGCGGATTGCCTACGAAATTCTGAACGACGACATCGCCAATCTCAACCAAACGATTCAAATGCTGGATGCCAAAGACTTCAGCGAGGCGGCCAAACAAATTCATCATGCCGATACCATCACGGTGGTCGCTCTTCGCAGTTCCCACTCGTTGGGCTTTTTTCTCACCTTCTACTTGCAATTGTTAAAAAAGCATGCAGAGTTGATTACCGAATCGGACACCATGTTTGAGAAATTATCCACCCTGACGGAAAAAGACCTGGTGATTGGCATCAGTTTTCCCCGTTACACCTCGCGGACGATCCAAGCCATGCAATTCGTCAGAAAAAGAAACGTGCCGGTCTTGGCCATTACGGACGCACACAGCTCCCCATTGGCCGGCGTCTCGGATTTGTGCCTGGTGGCCGCGAGTAACCTGCCGTCGTTTTTGGACTCATTTGTTGCCCCGCTAAGCTTGATCAACGCGCTTTTGACGGCAGTCGCACGGATGAACAAAAACGAAATCACCCGACACCTGAAAAACATGGAATCCTTATGGGAGATGGAAGGCATCTATCACCAGCCGGATTCTCCCAAGAAAGAATAAAAACCTCCTGGAAATCAGGAGGTTTTTTTAATTGCATAAAAAAAGCAGATCCGACGTCAGGCGGATCTGCTTGTCCCAAATCCCATTAAGCTTGGTCGGTTTGACGGAATTTGGTGGCAATTTGGGTCAATGCGGTTGAAATGTTTTCCAAAAGCAAGGTAAAGTTTTTCATATTTTGTTCTGCTTCTTGGAAATCGGAGAAGAAACGTTCTTTGGTCATACCTTTCCATTGACCTTCAAGTCCGGTGATTTGGCCTTTCAAGTGTTGGATGATTTGCTCACTTTCTTGGCGTTTTGCTTGGAATTGTTTTGCAACTTGTTCCACGTGATCCGGATCAATTTGAATTTGAGCCATTCCGTTAAAACTCCTTTCATAAAAAACCAAAATATATACATTGAAATTATATACAAAAATTATTGTTATAGCAATATTCTTCCTTTTGTTTTTTATATGAAAAATAGTTAATTATGCTCATCAACGCTTTCGGACGGGCTGTTTTCAACGGACGGCCAACGCTGTCTTATCCGTTCCGTCCAGGTAACTGGCGTCCAATCCCCTGAATAAGGAAGTGCTCCTTTCACTTTGGTGTAACGCCGTTTTGCGAAATACCCTTCACCAGCCCGCAAACTTTGTTGAACCGGCCCCATGGAATAAGCCCTCGACTCCGATGTTGGAATCTTGAAGAACGACAAATCGTTCGGTTCCAGACTTGCAAACAAAAATCCGGTTTCCATGGCTTTTACTTCCGCCAGCCAGTTATCACTGCTGTACGGGAAGTTCGAAGGGGTTCCGGAGATGATCATGTAGAAGTTTTTGCTCCGCCCCTGCGTTGCAATTTGGTTCAGCTGATTTTGAAGATCAAAGTTATTCATCCGTTTGCTGAAGTAATCGGCATCGTCGATCACCAGCACAATCGCCGGGCCTTCCTCTTTCTTTTCATTGGCGGCAGCCAAAACGGCTTCAAACCCTTTCGGTTTCACGCGCTTGCTCAATTTCTCATCAATCTGCTTTAAAACTTCCTTCAGTTCTTCTTCGTCGGTGGCATATCCCTTCACATGCGGAAGTCCTGTCACCATGGCCAACCCTTGATCCCCAAGGCGGAAGTCCACTAAATAAAATTCGATTTCATCCGGTGAATAAAAATAGGAAAGGGACAACATCCATGTTTGCAAGAAAGACGTTTTGCCACCTTCCACCGGACTTCCGACCACAAAGTAAGGACCGTCCTTCAAACTGACATAAAACGGGGTTAAATCATCCATGGAGATGGCGACCGGTGCTTCCAAATGATTCAAGGAAGTCTGGTTTTCTTCATGTTTGACAATCAGCTCTTGCAATTCCACCACTTCCGGCAGAGAACCGATTTCTTTCGGGCGTTTTCCGGTCCAAGCATCCGCGAGAAGCTGCGCTTTCTCCCGCAATGTCCGGGACCGCTCGATTTCATCCGCACCTTCGGACGGAAGTGCGCTCTGGAATTCCAACGGGGGCACCTGTCCTTTGACGAATCCGCGCCCTTCCGGCAAACTTACCGGCGGTGTCCTTAAACGGCCCACTGCGTAATAATAATCGCTCGGATCTGCCAGCTCAAAGGAAACCCCCAAGGAAAAGTTGTTTCTCACCCGGTCAAACATGTCGGTCAATTGGTTCATGGTGACAATGAAGTGGATCCCGAAGCCCACGCCGGTACGGAGCAATTTCTCCAATTGATGATGTTCTTCCTCATACGTCGACTTGAAGCTGACATACCCATCCAGCACCACAATGATGGCCGGAATTTTTTCCGATGCCGACTTGCGGTAAGCCTGGAAGGTTTTTGCTCCGGACTCAACGATTTTATCCCGCCTGCGTTCCATTTCCTGCGTCAGGTAACGGAACAAGCGTTTCACCCGGTCCGGCTCGTCATCCTGAATAATTGCTCCCATATGCGGGAGATTTGCCAAATCACGGAACATGCGCCCAAAGTCCAGGACATACATATGCACATCATCCGGCGAATGTTCCAGAGCCAGTGACATCAGCAGATTTTGTACAAACGTGGTTTTACCGGTTCCCGGCATTCCGTATACCGGCAAATGGCCTTCGTTCAACGGAATGCGCAACGTATCCTGATTTTGGTTTTCCGGGTCGTCAAACAAACCGACTGCCGGTTCCAGCCAGTTTTCTGTCGGCTGCCAGGTTTCCCCGTCCCAACCGGGCGCGTTTTCCCCACGCAACTCTTCCAAAAAGAGCTGTTTGGGCAAAGGCGGGAGCCATGGGCCGCCAACCGGTTTGATCCCCATTTCTCTGGCTTGTTCGGCCAAATAATCCACCAGCACATCCAATTGTTTTTGGGTTCTTCCTTCTTTTTTCTTCTTCACGGACGATGTTCGTTTCGTCCGGTCCACTCTTCTTCCCGTCAAGAGCACTTCCTTGATGGATGCTTCTTGATTTTGCGAAGAATCCGGGCGGTAAGGAGCCCCGCTCCATGCAAATTGAACCAACTCCAACAGTTCATTGCTACCCACTTGGAAATAACCGCGTCCCGGGTTGGTGATCCATGCAGCATCCGGGATTTTCAACATTTCACGGCTGTCTGCTTCATCTTGTACGCGCAAGCAGACTCGGAAACGGGCGTTACTCCAAATCTTGTCATCCACAACCCCTGCCGGTTTTTGCGTGGCCAAAATCAAGTGAACCCCCAAGGTTCTTCCTTTGGCCGCAATCGAGATCAATTCATTCATAAATTCGGGTTGCTCTTTTTTCAACTCCGCAAATTCGTCGATAATAATCACCAAATGCGGAAGCGGATTTTCTTCGGCATGGTCCGACCTGAAATATTCATCAATATGCTGAATGTTTCCTGCCTCTTTAAAAATCCGTTCACGCCTCATCAATTCCGCTTTTAACGAAATCTTGGCCCTTTCAATAAGATTTCCGTCCAAGTTGGTAATCACGCCGGCCAAATGCGGGAGGTTTTCAAAAATATTGGACATCCCGCCCCCTTTATAGTCAATCAACAAATAAGCGATATCATGCGGATGATATTTCAGCGCTTGTGCCACGATCAAGGCTTGAATCACTTCACTTTTCCCCGAACCGGTCGTACCGGCGATCAGCCCGTGCGGACCGTGTCCTTGCCGCTCGATTTTATCGTGAATATTCAAGCGGACTTTCTTCCCGCCGGCGCTCATTCCCACCGCAACCGGCAACGTGTTGGGGAAACGGTTCCGCTCCCAGAGGCGCTTGACATCCATTTCCTCCATCTTCTCAACTTCCAACAAGTCGAACAAAGTCAGCAATTGCGGGATTTGATTGGAACGGTTGGCTTTCAAACGGACCGGAGCCAATGCCCGTGCGGACAAATCCGCAATTTCCAGCGAAACATGGTCCGGATAAAACTTGTATTCCCACTTGTCTTCTTCTTTTTCGACCTTGGTATAGTTCGTCTCTTTCAGGATGCCGCCTCCCTCATGCACTTCAAGCACCGCCTGACATTGCATGGGCAAAACTTCTTTGGAGTCGGCAAGCAACAAGGTA
This sequence comes from Thermoactinomyces sp. FSL K6-2592, assembly GCF_038006465.1. NCBI lineage: Bacteria > Bacillati > Bacillota > Bacilli > Caryophanales > Thermoactinomycetaceae > Thermoactinomyces > Thermoactinomyces sp. FSL K6-2592. The sequence continues at coordinate 473,927 of NZ_JBBOVH010000001.1, read as the reverse complement.
CGCGCACCGACTAAATCCGGCTCTTTCAAAATCAAAGGCAGGATCGCTTCATCTTCCAACAAACCGGGGTCGGAAATGAGAAAAACATAATAAGGGAGTTCCATCCCCATCATTTCCCGGTTTTTGTTCCGTTTCCGGCGGCGCAAAACTTCATACAAGTGATCGACCAATTCCCGCGCTTCTTCATAATTGGATGCCAAGTACCGCACTTGGCGCTGATCATCCCAAACATGGGGGAACCACCGGATCCAATCCCAGCGATCGGCTTCTTCCTCGTGATAAAAAGAAACGATTTTCACTTCATCCGGCGAATGGTGCGTCACGATTTGAATGATCAGATTGCGGAAGGTGCTTAAAATCGAATCCCGGTCTCCGACAACCCCCACCACTTGCCGTTTGTTCAACGGGAGCAACACCGGGACGTCCTCCAAGAGGCCGTATTCTTTCTCCAGTTCTTTGGCCTCATCAATGAGCGGTTCCCGCTCATATTCATCCTGTTTCGGCGCCACGATCGTCAGCGTTGAAGGCACATCGCCATTTCCCAACCGCAAGGACAAAAAATCGCTGTCATGCGGCGAACGTTCCCACAAGGAACTGTCTCTCCGCTGCATTCTTCTCAGGCATTCATGCGGCGAGGGATTCCATTTCCGGAGCAGTTCCGCTTGCCGGTTTTCCTTTTGTTCCAGATCTTCTTGGTATTTTTTCAGGAGATTCCGGTATTTCCTCTCCCGTTCGACCAAGTCTTGTTTATATTTCTTCTTGTTTGATAAGTAAGTGAAAAACGGAAGGATGTACGAAAAAGCCATCATAACGGAAGAGATGATCGAAAACATATACCAACTGGAATTCCCCAATTTCCCCGATTTAATCATGTAAATATACAACCCGATGGTGGTACAGGTCATGAGAATGGGGAAGATCAATTGCACGTAAGAAAAAGTCGGCGCCGTCGGCTTTTGAGGCGGTTCGCTGATCTCAATGACTTCCCGGGGCATCTCTTCCTTGATCCTCGGTGATCTCTGAAAAATAATGCTCATCACTTTCTCTCCTTTACCGGTTTAACCATCGGTCTTCCAAGTTTCAAGAATCCCCTTGATCTCTTCTTTTTCAATCAAGCCCAGCTGTTCGGCCAGATCGTCATGTTTTTCTTCTTCCAACGGCTTTCTTTGAATCCGGAGATAAAACCCGTCCATGACTCCATAGTTTTGAAGCGTCTTTTTTTCATTCATTTTTTCCCAATTGCTGTTTTTGTTTTTGATCTCCAAGACAAACCGGTCCTGTATGTTTTGCAGATGTTCTTCAAGCGTTTCAACCATGATCGGAATCAACTCTCCGACTTGAACATCGGTGGGAAGTTCCAAATCCACCCAGTCTTTTTTTTCGTCGGAACCGTAAATCACGGTGACAATCACACTCAACCGCCGCTCCCTCCTTTCTTTTTAAGAAACCGAAAGGGGGGAATGAAATGATTCCCCCTCAAAAACCGATCGACTCATTTTTGCATCAATTTCCACATTTTCAAATACTTCACACTTTTTGACTCCATCATGAAATTATGTATACTTTCCTTCATCCAATCACAAGGAATGAACATCCTGCTATGACAATTTTTATTTTTTAAAGGAAAAATCTCCGGATTCCATTAATATAAATTTTAATCATTAAATGTATAATAATCAATACGGAAAACTCGTGTATATTTTGTGAATAAGCAATTTTCCCCACGTTGCTTCTTTTTTGCACAATAAAGGGATGCGGATCCAAAACGGCCCGCATCCCTTTAAAATATTTCCTTTATGAAAAGAAATCTGCCAGGAAACTCAAAATGAGTCCGACAACGCCAAAGTCGGCATCCCCAAAGGTCGTTTCCCGGAATCCCAAATCCCCCAACGCCGGCAACAACAGAGCCGGCAAAAAGCTGATGATGAGTCCGTTGGCAAACGCGCCCAAGATCGCCCCGCGGCGCCCGCCGGTCGCATTGCCAAACACCCCTGCGGTCGCCCCGGTAAAGAAATGGGGGACAAGTCCCGGAACAATCACCCGCAGGCCGAATAGCGGCAACACAAACATGCTGACCAATCCCGCAACAAAGCTGGATAAAAAGCCGATAATCACGGCATTGGGAGCAAACGGGAACACCGTCGGACAGTCCAACGCCGGCTTGGCATCCGGCACCAGTTTTTCCGCGAATCCTTTAAAAGCGGGGACAATTTCGCCGATCAACATCCGCACCCCGGCCAACACCACATACACACCGGCTGCAAAGGTAATGGCCTGAATCAGGGAATACACCAGATAGTTTTGTCCGTCGGAAAGCTGCGACTCAATATACCCCGATCCGGTAAAAAGCGCCACCACTATAAACAGGATCGCCATCGTCAGAGAAACGGCAACCGACGTATCCCTTAAAAATCCCAGCTGCTTCGGCACTTTGATCGATTCGGTCGATTTTGACTTATCCCCGGTCCATTTTCCAACGGCGCCTGCCACCAAATAGCCCACGGAACCAAAGTGACCCACGGCAAAATCGTCAGACCCCGTGATTTTACGGACATACGGGAACAAAATCGCCGGGGAAACCACCATCAAAATCCCCAGAATCACAGAACCGACAATCACCAACAGGGCCCCATTCAATCCGGCGGTGGACAAGATCACCGCAATCAGGCAAGCCATAAACAAGGTATGGTGTCCGGTGAGAAAGACAAATTTGAGCGGGGTAAACCGGGCCAAAATCAGGTTCACGACCATTCCGAAAACCATGATCAAAGCCGTTTGCGTCCCAAATGTGCTTTGAGCCACAGCCACAATGGCTTCATTGTTCGGAATGACCCCCGAAATGGAAAAGGCACGGTTGAACATTTGCCCGAACACATCCAGCGAACTGATGATGACATTGCCACCGGCAGTAATCAAAATAAAACCGAGTACCGTTTTCAACGTTCCCGAAATGACTTGCGAAACCTCTTTTTTCTGCAACAGCAAACCGATCAAGGCAAAAACACCCACAAGGATCGCAGGCGTTGCCAAAATATCGAGAAAAACATTTAAAAGTTCCATTTTCATCGCCAACTTCCTGTCCATTATGTCAATCGAGATAAGGAGCGATTTTGGTTTTGATTTCCTCAAGATTCATTACATTTTCCAGTGCGACAATGTTGCGGGTTCCATCATCAAGTTGTGAAATAATATCTTGCGCTCCGATATAAAGATCCGCCTCTTCCGAACGGGCTGACGCCAAATCGGTATGCCCCACTTCCGCTTCTTTGCCCAATTCATTCAATGCTTTTTTCACGTTCAGCTCCATGATAAAACTGCTGCCCAGTCCATTTCCGCATACCACCAAGATTTTCATGATACGCCATCTCCTTTCGAATATTGGTGAATCATCTGCAAAACTTCTTCCGGGGTTTGTGCTTGGATGAGCTTCTCGATCTCCGCTTCATCGGATAACATTTCCGACAATTGTGCAAGCGCCAGCAAATGGGATTCACTGTCCACCGCCGCCAGCACAAAGAGTAAATGGACCTTTTTCTGTTGCGGAAAAAGCACCCCTTCTTCCAATCGCAAAAAACTCATCGACAGTTGATGAACTCCGTCATCCGGCCGTGCATGAGGAATGGCCACTTTCGGTGCCAACACGACATAGGGTCCCAATTCATGGATCGAATCAATCATGGCTTGGACATATTGTTCTTTGACACATCCTTTTTGGACCAGCGGCTTTGCAGCCAGCCGGATGGCGTCTTCCCATGAATCAGCCTTCTTGGCCAGTTGAATCGTCTGTTCGGTGATTAATTCGTTCAACATCGGTTTCTGACTCTCCTTTATTGATGAAGGAGCGAAATGGTTTTGCGCGAACAGCGAAGCCAACGCTTTGGACAGACCAGCCCGGTCATGAATGTCCGCGTACTGCTCAATGATGTTCAAGATATGCTCCTCATTCGTGGAAAAACCGTAAATTTCCCTGGAAACTTCACTTCTTAAACGCACTTTTTCTTCTTGGGTCAAAATCGGAGGAATCAAAAATAATTTTGCTTGCGTCCGCAAAAACACCGTGGAAAAAACCAAGTCACACGGATAACGTTTGGAAAAGAACTCCCTCACCGTTACCGCATCCAAAAACAGGATATCCGGAAACAAATCCCTGAGCCCGTGGGTCAGCAAATTGGAAATGGCAATTCCGTTGGGGCAAACCACCACCGCTTTCGGTCGGTTGGTCAATTCCAATCCTTGTCGTCGGAGCCATCCCCCAAAATGCATGGTAAGATAAGCCAATTCGTCTTCCGGAATGGGTTTCCCTACTTTTTCTTCAAACGGAACTGCACACTTTTTCACCAGGAAATGGAGGGCTTCATGCTCCTCTAAAATGATGTTCTTCAAAGGATTGGGCAGTGTCAGCCCGTATTTAATCCGGTAATAAGCCGGATCCAGATGCATGGCGATCATCGAAGCCAATTGTTCCTTTTCCGAAAAATAAAGGCATCCGATTTGCTCAAAACGCCCGATCATCTTTTCCGCCAATTCGTGCATCGGCTGATCCGCCTGAGAAAAAATGTTTCCCGTCAGCAAAAGCAAGGCGATATAAGCTTGTTCGCGACTGAAAACCGGATCGGAAAGCGGGAAACGAAGCAGCCTTTTCAGCAGGTTTCCGGCCGCCGCAAATGCTTTTGTACGCGTAATTTCATCCCACTTTTCCGGCCATCGGACCCGGTTCCCCTCTTCGATTCTCCGGATTAAAAACATCAACAAATATTTCAGCTGATTCAAATGTTCATCCATATAACGGATATCCAGCCGTTTTTCGGTCTCTTCCAACTGATGCAACACTTGGTCAGCGGAAATTCCCGTGCCTTGATCCAACACGGTGTTTAAAAGCATTTCACCGTTATCCCAGCGAATGCACTCGATCACTAGCCACCTTAACAAGTTCCTTTGCTTCCACTCCGGGCCGGCAAAGCGGTACCCGTCAGCCCGCGAATAGATCAAATTCACTCCGGCTTTGCGAGCCTTTTTCCTCGCTTCTTTCAGATCGGCCAGTGCCGTGTTCCGGCTTACGTCCAATAAACTGGTGACATGGACGAGCGACCACGGTTCTCTTGCAATCAAAAGCGAAAGCAAGAGCATATTCACTCGTTCAGTGCCGGTCCAAACATAATTTTTTTGTTCGACGGCATCCCATCTTTGCAAGTATTCCTCCAATGAAGAAGGGATGACAAATCCATGCTGCCGGACATATCGAATCGCCGGGAGATTTTCTTCTTTCAACCAGGAATTAATCTTCTCCAAATCATAGGTGATCTGGCGTCGGGACAGCCCCAGCCTTTCCTGCAATTGTTTCCATGAACTGCCCGGGCGGGATGCAATTTCATGAAGCAATCGAATACAGCGTTCATCAAGTTGCATGGATCATCCCTTTCTTTCTTCAGTATAAGGAAAAAACGCAGGAGATAGAAAACGTTTTCATCCCAATTTTTGTCCAACCCCTTTGTACAAATTTGGGTTATGGATTATCCAAGCATTGATTTTTCACCCATTCCCGCAGAACCGCGGCATGGTTGTGAATTGGATCTTTGGCTGCATAAAGGAGGGTGACATGATCCTCTTGCAAATACCGGCAAATCCGGTCGACCCATTGTCTGCATCCGGGATCAGTGGCCAATTCCTTCCGGTAAAGCACGCGAAACTTCTCAAAACGATCCGGCCGGTGGCCAAACCAACGGCGCAACTCCGGACTCGGCGCAACCTCTTTCATCCATTCATCCAAACGGGTTTGCTCTTTTTTGACTCCGCGTGGCCACAAGCGATCAACCAAAATCCGTTTCCCATCTTCGCGGACAGGTGGTTCATAGATCCGTTTCAATTTCAATTGATAAACCATTTCCGCATCCTCCTGTTTTCAAATTATTATACCAATCTGTCAAAAAACCAATTCCGGCACAAATGTCCTTCAATTTGAAACAGGACGGGGTGGTGTTTATCCTTCCGAGAACGAAGCGGGATCGAAAAAAGAGAAAATTATATCCGCAAACATTTGGGAATCCCCGACGATTTCCGTGTTGTTGCCGTTTTTGGTTTCCCTTCTGACTTCTTTGGATAAAACAGTTTATGTTCATATATTCACAAATAACTCTTGGTTTAAACATGTCATAAACGTTGTAAATATTAGTTTTTTTATAGTGATAAGAAAAAAAAGCACCCTTAATGTGAAATATTTCACATTATGTCCATTTCTTTTCCCATCTTTCGGAAGTATACTGTAGGTGATGGATCCATCATCCCATGAAACAGTCACCAGCAGGCCGTTGGAATAAAATTGATTTTCTTTGGAAACCATTCATTAGCGTATGGAAAACCAGGCCACTTTGACCGGAACGAGGTGTTCCCCATGAATCTGTGGACCCAAACTTATTATCCATTGGAAAGCTCTTGGCTGTCGGCGCTGATTGCCGCCGTTCCCATCGCCTTCTTTGTGATATCCCTCACAATCTTACGCTTAAAAGGCCACATCGCGGCTATATATACCACCTTGATTGCTTTGGCGATTGCAATCCTTTTCTATCACATGCCTGTCCCGATGGCTGCCGGTGCGGCCGTTTTTGGCTTTGCATACGGGTTGTGGCCGATTGCCTGGATCGTCATCACAGCCGTCTTGCTGTATAAAATCACGGTCAAGACCGGACAATTCGATGTCATCCGGTCCAGTATCATCGCCATTTCCCAAGACCAGCGTCTGCAACTGTTGTTAATCGGTTTTTCATTCAACGCTTTTTTGGAAGGGGCCGCCGGCTTTGGGGTTCCGATTGCCATTTCCGCTGCACTGTTGGTGCAACTCGGTTTCAAGCCTTTGCAGGCCGCTTCTCTCTGTCTGATTGCCAATGCGGCTTCCGGAGCTTATGGAGCCATCGGAATCCCGGTGATTGTCGCCGGTCAGGTGTCCGGCATCGACAAAATGACGCTTTCCAAAATTCTCGGGATTCAACTGCCTGTCATCTCTTTCCTTGTCCCGTTCCTGATGGTGTGGATGATCGATCGCTTCCGGGGGATCAAAGAAACCTTTCCGGCACTGATGGCCGTGGCCGGCTCCTACACACTCACACAATATCTGACCGTGACGTGGATCGGTCCGGAACTGGCCAATATCACTTCATCGCTCATCAGCATGGGGGCGTTGGTTCTCTTGTCGAGATACTGGAAACCGAAAAAAATATTTCAACTCCAACACGGCGTGCCATCCGCACCGCCGAAGCAAGTCACCCTTTTTGAAGTGGTCAAAGCATGGTCACCGTTTTACATCTTGACAGGGATCATCGGACTGTGGAGCAGCCATGGCTTTAAGCAATTATTTGATCCCGGCGGACCGCTGGCTTTTCTGACCACGTATCTGAAAATCCCCGGGTTGCATCAAAAAATTCTCATCGCTCCGCCCATTGCTGATAAATTGACCCCTTATGATGCCATCTTAAAACTGGATTGGGTTTCTTCCACCGGAACCGCCATTTTCCTCTCCGTCCTTTTGACTCTTTGGTTGTTCCGGATGGATCTGAAAACGACAATTCAACTGGTCAAAGAAACATGGTCGGAACTGTGGAAACCGGTGATCACAATAGGTTTTGTGCTTTCCTTTGCATATGTCGCCAATTACTCTGGCATTTCCTCCACCTTGGGATTAACCCTTGCCAAAACCGGCGGACTCTTTCCGTTTTTCTCACCCGTTTTGGGGTGGCTCGGCGTTTTCCTGACCGGGTCGGTCGTCGCAAACAATGCCCTGTTTGCCAACTTGCAACTGGTGACCGCACACCAAATCGGGGCATCCCCGGCTTGGTTGGTCGCCGCAAATACCAGCGGGGGGGTGATCGGAAAACTGTTAAGCCCGCAATCCGTGGCCATTGCCACAGCAGCTGTCGGCAAAGCGGGACAGGAATCCGGTTTGTTCCGCAAGACGTTAAAAGTCAGCCTTTCCTTCCTGCTGCTGACCTGTATCTTTACCTATCTTTTGAGCTTTCTGTTCCACTAAGCTGAAACAGAAGTGGGGAGTGTTGTACGATGAAAAGAAAAATTGCTCTGATCGGAACCGGATTTGTCGGATCCAGCTATGCTTTTGCGGTGTTGAATCAAGGATTGGCCAATGAACTGGTCCTGATTGATATCAACAAGAAAAAAGCAGAAGGGGATGCGATGGATTTAAACCATGCTTCCCCCTTCGGATCACGCATTTGTGTCCGGGCCGGAGATTATGAAGACTGTAACGATGCAGACTTGGTCGTCATAACCGCCGGAGCCAATCAAAAGCCGGGAGAAACCCGTCTGGACTTGGTCAATAAGAACGCGAAAATCTTTCAAACCATCATTGCAGAAGTGATGAAAAGCGGTTTTGACGGACTGTTTCTGGTCGCCACCAATCCCGTTGACATCTTGTCCTTTCTCACCATGAAGTATTCCGGCTTCCCGGCTCACCGCGTCATCGGCTCGGGAACCATTCTGGATACGGCTCGCTTCCGCTATCTGCTCGGCGAAGCTTACCAAATCAACCCGCAAAACGTGCATGCTTATATCATAGGCGAACACGGCGATACGGAACTTCCGGTCTGGAGCCATGCCTATATCGGCACCCGTCCGGTTTCCGATTATTTGAAAGAAGGAAAAGGCCCGGACAAAGAGCAGTTGGATCAACTGTTCACCCAAGTGCGGGATGCCGCTTACCAGATCATTGATTTGAAAGGTGCCACCTACTATGCAATCGCCATGGGACTGGTGCGTTTGACGCAAGCCATATTTCGCGATGAAAATGCAATCCTGACCGTCTCCACGCTCCTGAAAGGAGAATACGGTCTGAATGACATCTGTCTGGGGGTCCCGGCTGTCATTAACCGCACCGGGGTTCGCGAAGTTATCGAACTTAATCTCACGGAAGAAGAACGAAAAAAATTACACCATTCCGCTGATATCCTGACCAAGCAACTGCAATCCTTGAAGTAATTCCCACCTTTGACCTGACCACCTCCCAATGAAAAAGCCTGTGCCCCAAAAAAGGACACAGGCTTTCCCCTCCCTCATGATTTCTGTCAATAGGCAGCCGTTCTTGCTCCCCGGAAATAGATCCCGTTGTCATGGATACCATGCGCATAAGACGTCACATGATGATCGTTGACCTGTTGGGTGAAGCAAACCGTCTCTCCTCTCGGAATATCACAACTGTATGTGCGCCCGTCGCTGTTGCGGACAATTTTGGCTGTGCCCAACCCCCGGTTCGGATCATGCGGATAGTCGGCGGTAATCCGTGCCCAAACCGTCTCACAGGACGGACTGTAACGCAATTCGATGATCACCGTCAATGCTTGCCGATTGAACCGTGACCGCATTATTTGCACATACGGTTTGATTCGGCCAGGTTCCGGTCCAATCCTCCGACCAGGCATAGTTTTCCCGCTGAAAACTGAAAAAAGACATGCTGAACACGGTGATCAATGAAAAAGCCACAGCAGTGAATTTTCTCATTCAAGCCCTCCAAACGGAATTTTTAAAATTCGCACACAAATGCCGCAAGAAATCTATCCGTCAGATGGCTTCGAATCTCCCATTGTTTTGAAATGATGACCGCTCATTTCTTTTGGTATAATATCCATGACGAAACACCGGTTTGATTTTATTCACTGCGGTTTGCACAGAAGGTGAAAGCACCATGAAAAAAATCTTGCATCTGGATTTGGATGCATTTTTTGCCAGCGTGGAACAACTCGATTTTCCCGAACTGCGGGGAAAACCCGTCATTGTCGGGGGACTGAAAAACCGCGGTGTAGTCTCCACCTGCAGCTATGAAGCCAGGAAGTACGGCATCCACTCGGCCATGCCGACCGCCAAGGCCCGGAAACTCTGTCCAAAAGGCATTTTTTTGCCGGTAAGGTATGAACGTTACCGGGAAAAATCCCGTGAAGTACGGAACATCTACACCGAATACAGCGACCGCTTCGAAACCGTCGGATTGGATGAAGCCTATCTGGATGTCTCCCATTACGACAATGCTGTACCCGTCGCACGTGAAATCAAGCGGCGGATCCGGGAGGAAACCGGGCTTACATGCAGCATCGGGCTTTCCTACAACAAATCCATGGCCAAAATTGCCAGTGATTTAAAAAAGCCGGATGCCTTTGTCATCATACGGCCCGGACAAGCCATGGCGGTGTTAAAAAATTTGCCGATCGGCGCTTTGCACGGCATTGGAAAAAAATCACAAAAGCGTTTGCACGCCATGGGAGTGGAAACGGTTCGTGATTTCTGGCGCTTGTCTTTGGAAGAAGTGACGGCGATGTTTGGCAAGTTTGGTCATGATTTATATGATCGTGCCCGCGGGCAGGATAACCGCGATATTGTCACCGATCGTTCCCCAAAATCCCACGGCCGGGAAATCACATTGCCCTCAGACTTGTATGACAGGGAGGAAATCGCCCGGATCGCCCGCGATCTTCTCGCGGAGACCGAGCAAAAACTGAACAAGAAAAAAATCAGGCCGCAAACACTCACCCTGAAAATCAAATACGCTGATTTTACAATGCATTCCAAGCAACGAACAACAATACCGGGCGCCGACTGGGCCAAAGTTTTGGAGGAGTTGCTTGATGCCTTTGATTATTCAGCCGGCGTCCGGTTGGTCGGGGTGTCGCTGTCCAATTTTGTCGAGCCGTCTTCCGATTTGTATGAACAACTTGTGTTGCCTTTGGGGGAGGAATGGGTTTGAATCCGGTTTTATTTTGAATGATTTTTCTCTGACACGAGTGCGGCGATTTTATCGAAGGTTTTGGACTCATTGGAACTGGAAACCATTTGGATCCCCATTTCCTGAATGCGCTTATAGGCTTCATCCAGCTTGTTTTGCAGTTCGGTAATCGTTTCGTGGGATGCTTGCAGTTGCTTTTTGAGGTTTTCGCATTCGGTTTCGAGGATCTTTTTGTCCGCTTCCACTTCTTTTTTGAAGGCGGCTTCGCGGATGGCCAAGACTTTTTTCATCTCTGCGTCCGCTTTTTCCTTCGCTTCTTTTTTCACTTCCGCGATTTTGTCCGTGATGGAAGCCACTTCCTCTTCCAACTCTTTCATTTTCTCTTCCCGCTTCAGGAGCTTTTCTTCGCGTTCATCCAATTGCATTTTAAAGGCATCCAGTTCTTTCGTGGTTTTTTCGACTTCCGCTTCAAATTCTTTCCGCTTGCTTGCCAGTTCATCTTCCAACTGGTCATAAGACTGTTTTTTCTGGCGGGCGAATTCGTATTTGAACTCTTCTTCGCCTCTTTTTTTCTGCAATTCCAATGCTTCTTTTTGCTCTTTCAGCATGGTTTGGTACTCTTTGCGGGCGATTTCAATTTGCTTTTTGATCTCTTCCAGTTCATTGGTCGCCTTTTCCTTCTCTTCAGCCAATTCTTTCTCTTGGGATAATTTCAATTCCTGATGAGCATTGACCAATCCCGCAAGGGTGTGGGCTTGTTTCTCGATATCAAACAGTTCTTTGAGTTCGGCTTCTTTGATGGCAATGGCTTCTTTGACCGTCTGCAGGTTCTTGGTCTGTTCTTTTAAATCACTGTCGATTTTCGTCAGCAGTTGAACAACAGATTTGGATAAATCGGTGATTTTGCCTTCGATGTTTCCTTCCATCAATTGATCGGCTTTGTTGGTGATTTCGGCTTCTTTCTTCTTTTTCGCCTCTTTGGCTGCATCCAATTTTCCTTTTTCCAGTTCCGCAATTTTCTTTTCTGCTTCACGAAGCGCTTTTAAAATGGTCGCTTTTGTGTCTCTTTCAGTGATTTTTTTGCTCATGATTGCTCCCCTTTTTCTGATGATGACAATAATATTTTAAAATACGAACATACGTTTGTAAAGTCTTTTTCTTCAAATTTATTGCCTTTAATAAATAGATTCATTATTTTGAATATTGCCCCCTTGCAGGACATTTCCCTCCTGAAAAAACATGCAAGGACGGTTAACCCGATCAGATAACCGTCCCTTGCAGTTAATTGGCACAGGAAGCATACTCACGCAATACATATTTTAAAACTTTCCCCATGCTGTTTTTTGGAAGCTCCTTAATAAATTCCACATCGATCAGTTTATAATCCGCAAGATTTTCACGCGCATGATGGATCACTTCTTCTTTGGTAATATCATGGCCATCCGCTTTCACAATGTATGCCCGAGGCAATTCTCCCCAAACCGGATGCTTGACACCCACGACAGCCACCTCAGCGATTCCTTCCATCTGCAGAAGCACGGATTCCACTTGGGCCGGGAACACTTTTTCCCCGCCACAAACGATCATGTCACGGAGACGGTCGATCACATACAAATACCCTTCTTCATCCACCCGTCCCAAATCTTGCGTGTGATACCAGCCGTTCTTTAATACCTTTGCCGTTTCCTCCGGATTATTCCAATAACCGGCAAACACCTGATCCCCGCGCACCAGGATTTCTCCGATCTCTCCGGGAGCACACTCCACACCCGTCAACGGATCGATGATTTTGATTTCAGTCAGATATAATCCTTTTCCGACAGAATAACAGCGGTTGATGTCCATTTCCGGCAAGAAATAAGTGACGGCACCGGTGAATTCGGTAGCTCCGTAAACTTGGATCACTGAAAATCCCAAATCGTGAAAAGCCTTGATGTAATTTTCCGGAACCAGGGAACCGCCGCAAACAATTCCGCGCAAAGAAAAAATGTCCTTATCAATGGTCTTCAACATTTCCAACATAAAGGGCAACATCGACGGCACCGACATCATTCCGGTGATCTTCTCTTCATCAATCAGATTCCACAGTTTGGAAGGAGTGAAATTGGATGCGATCACCAAGGCCATTCCCCGAATCAGTGCGTTGATGATAAACATCATGCCGCTGATATGAAAAAGCGGCGTCACAAACAAAAAACGGTCAGCCTTGCGAAGATCCAACGTGTTCACATTGGCCAATCCCGCCGCATACACATTGGCGTGGGTACTGATCACCCCTTTGGGATTTCCGGTGGTTCCGGAAGTGTAAATAATGGTGGCCATATCGTTTTCATGGACTTCCACATCGGGTTCTTCATCCGATTCGGTATAAAAAATGCTGTTGAATTGTTCCGACACCCGCTCTCCTTGAAAAACACAGATCACTTTCTCCACACAATCCGGAAGCACTTGCAGGCTGTCCTTGAAATCCTCATCATATAATAAAACTTTGGCTTGACAGTCTTTTAAAATATACTGAACCTCCACTGGTTTTAACCGGCAATTCACCGGAACCGTAACCGCGCCGATTTTGGCTGCCGCTAAGTATATGATCGGAAATGCGTATGTATTCTTGCAAAGCATGGCCACACGGTCGCCATGTTTCACGTTGAGACTCAGCAAATAATTGGCCAGCTGGTTCACTTTCTGTTTATATTCACGGAAAGTAAGGCGCTCGCCGTTATAGATGAGCGCTTCCAAATGTGGGGACAGTTCCGCCCGGCTGTTCAGCAAGTCTCCAATCACCATGTCTTTTCGCCTCCTTTACTAACATTTAAAACAAATAATATATTCTTTTATTTTACTATACAATTATAATATAAAAATATTAGCGTTTTTGAAGCAGGAACTTGCCTCTTTCCGAAAATAAAAGCTGACCGGCAAGTCCGAACAGGACCTCCCGGTCAGCCATCCCCACCGGAATCATGCATTTCCCAATCCGATCGGCAAAATATATATCACCATCATCGCAAAATGAACAGCGGTGCCGGCCATGATAAACAAGTGAAAAATTTCATGAAAACCAAATTTACCCGGAAAGAAATCCAGCCATTTGGTCGCATAAATGACGGCTCCGACGGTGTAAAACACCCCTCCCAAAACCATCAACAAGATCGCACCGGTTGGAAGCGCACGAACCAATTGCACAAACGGAACCACGGCGATCCATCCCAAAGTCAGGTAAAATGCGGTCGAAACATAACGCGGAATGTGCATGAAAAACAACTTCAACACGATGCCGAGAACCGATAACCCCCATACACTGATGAGCATCACCCATTGAAAGGTTCCGTTCAGGCCATAATAAAAGACCGGAGTGTACGAACCGGCGATCAACAAATAAATGGCACAATGGTCCATTTTCCTGAAGATCAATTCTTTTTCGGGAGTCGTCACAACCCAATGGTACAAAGAACTTGCGCCATACAGCAAAATCACACTCACACCGTAAATCGTCATCGTGACCAGTGTCGAGGGGTCGGGCCAACTGAAACCGATCAGGAAAAAAAGCCCGATGACAGCCGCCAAAAACGTAATAAAATGCGTCCAAGTATTGACGGGTTCCCTCATTTTAAAAAATTTCATTCAAAAACCTCCGGTCTGTTTGTAAGGATAAAGATGTTTCTCTTCATTTTACCATGAATGATTTCCATTTTGGGAAAATAAAAAAGCCCGGTCTTCCTCCAGGCTTCAATTCCGGTCTTTTCCCGTTTCAATCCCCTGCCAGCGTTTGGCCTTTCTCACCTCGATCCCGAATTGATCCAACGTGCGCACGACCACATGATCCACAATATCATCGATTGTTCGCGGATGATTGTAAAAGGCCGGCACCGGAGGCAAAATCGTTGCACCCATGCGCGACAAGGCCAGCATGTTTTCCAAGTGAATGTCATTCAGCGGCATTTCCCGGGTTAACAAGACCAATTTCTTCCGTTCCTTCAAAACCACATCCGCCGCCCGGGTCACCAGATTATCCGCAAGCCCGGCCCGGATGGAGGCCAATGATTTCATACTGCAAGGTGCAATCACCATCCCATCGACACGAAAAGAGCCGCTGGAAACCGATGCGGCAAGATTTTGTGACGAATGGCAGACCGTCGCCAACGCTTCCACTTGCGGAACCGTGTAATCCGTTTCCAATTCAATGTTCGCTCTCCCCCATTTGGATAAAATCAAATGGGTTTCCGTATCCGTTTCCCGCAAAAATTCCAACAATCGAATCCCAAAGATGGCTCCGGTCGCACCTGTGATTCCAACGACTAAACGCAAACAAAGTTCCCCCTCTGATGCATCCTCGATTTGCCTTCATTAATATGTATTGTAACAAATAAACGGCCCCGCTTCACCGCCGCGACAAAATCCCTGCATCGGTCCGGTGCAGGGATTTTTGTTTGATCATTTTTTTTGCGGCAACAAAAAGCCGAATTCTTCATCATACAAGCCCTCTTTAAAAAACCACAAATAGTCGATTTTGCCTTCTTCATCGAAAAACATTTGAACTTTGTTCCCGTTGATTTGATAAGTTAAACTATCAATCTCAGTCCCGAAGTTGACAGCCGGACTTTTCTTCGGAGCCGGCTTGCCAAAAACCTGAATAATGTCATCTTTTGTTACAGGGATGGAATTTTCAAATTCCCGAATAGATATGGATGTTAAAACGTCATTAAAAAATTTAAGTTTTATTTCCCGGTCTTTAAATTGATATTTCAACAACGTTTCATTATTTTGTTGATTCGCCTCTTTATGAGATACATTATTCTGATAAGTTCCGCATTTTCCGGACAAAACATCATGATAAGCGGTTCCCAGCGGCCCGCAATCATAATTTCCCAAATCCCCTTGGCTGATCCATTCATGCAATTGTTTGGCCACCTTCACGCCACCGGCAGAGGAAATTCTCTTTGCTTGATCAACCGGATGAACTTCCGTTTCAAATTGTGTTCGCGGAGAACCGGTATAGCCGAACTTTTCTCTGGTCTCCAGATTGATATCTTTCAATTTTCCTGTGTCCTTGCTAAAATTTAACATCAAGTCATATACGGATAAAAGATATTGATAGTAAACCGTATCCGATTTCAAATTTGTTTGATTCTCCGCCGTTTCAACCGGAGTCCCAAAGACCCGTTTCATTTCATCCACAGACAATGATTCCTTCGATTCATCCATCACCTTGATCGCCTTTAACCGATCATTCTCAAAGTTCAAATGAACCAACTTGTGATCCCCATACTGATAGTACAAACTTGTCATGGTCGAGCTGACATCGTATGTATCTTTACGCGCAATCGGTTCCCCGCAACGATTGATCACATTGGTAATGCCGGAACCCAACGCACCGCATTCGTACTCAGGCATGTTCCCTTCGGAAGCCAATCGCTTCAGGCTTTCCATGTAGGTTTCTTTCTTTTCGCCTTCAAACAAATTGCGCACCCATTCATTCGTCTCATCTTCATAAGCGGCGAGGACAACCGTGAGGATCACCGGAATCAAAATCACGCTGAGAAAAGAAGACACCAGACGTAAAATCTTTTTCTTTCGTCTTCGTCTGGCTTCATCTAATTCCTCAACAGTCACAGGATCAATTTCATTCCCCATATTCTCTCTTTCTCTCTTATTCATCCCTTCCCCATGCACTCCTCAAATTTTTTAAATAACAGATTTATTAAAACAAATTCATTTTAACATGTCTCCATCCAATGATGTTAACAATCTTGTGTCATCTGCTTCCTGCATAAAAAAATACCTCCTGCCATCGAGGAGGCATTTTTGGTGCTTATGCTTATGCTTTTTCATTATCCGGAGCGGGTGTCACAACCGGTTCAATGATCAAAGCTTTTTCCACGATCTCTTCCAGAGAAAGTTCCAGATCATTTCAATAAATCAACCTCATGAACTCTGGAAATTAGGGACGGTTCTCTCCATAAGGGACAACCCCTCCGCCTCTTTTTCAGTGGAAGTGGAGCAACTTGCTTACGATATCTATCAACTCTTCTTTTGATCTGATCAAAGAGCCCGACTTGCTCCCTTCCGCCGATATCCATCTTGACGGACAGAGGCAATATCTTTATTTGATTTGACCTGCTTTTTAATTACTCCAGAAGGCACCGCCAATTTTGAATGCACTCACCGGGCAGGAATGCATCCAATTTTTCTTCGGTTCCTTGCAAAATCCTCGGAACAAATTCCCCGTTTTCGTCCATAAACCGCCCATGATAGGTTAAGTAACAAATCTCACACAGCACAACAAGCGCCTTGATCCACCCTTCCAGATCGGGGGATAGTCTTTTTAATGTGATATCTCCTTGACCGTGTCGCGCATAATACATTCCTTTGGATTTCATGTCGTAGATCAAAGGATCGAGACCTTTGTCTGCAATCACAATCCAATCATCTTTCCACTCCGGATCCCTTTTCATATTTTGCAAATCGTGGCTGAAATTCATCTGCAAATCAATCAGTTCCTCCGGCTCGTACAATTGAATTGGATTTCCGCCAAAATCCAGCTCACCCATCCGCGGGGCGCTTCCCTGTACCAACCCGCCAGCTCTTCATCCATCCCCAATGCCTCTCTCAGTTCCCGGACAACCGTATCATCCGTGCATCTGCTTCAATCTGCAATTGCTCCTTAGCCTACTCCCTTTCCACCAACTAAATCTTGTTAACTTCATTACTTTGGCACCGACTATCCCTTTCAGCAAATCGGTTATTTCAGCCGGGACATATTCACATCCAATTTGGATCTCCATAAAAACCACCTTATTTCCACGCATCAATAAATCTTTATGAATGCAGTCCCCAGATCATTTACAGGACATCCAAGACGTTCACCAATCACTTCCGTCCTCTGCCTTTTTGAAAAGTAATCTTCAAATCCTTTTTTCATGATTCCACATCCTGATCGTCATAATCTCAATTTCTTGATAATATCATCAATCCCTGACCTGGCGTTCCCGTAAGTTCCCCGGATTAAAAAAAGAGACTGAATCACAGACTTTTTAAGAACTTTTTAAAAGGGCTTCTATCACATCAACCACAGCGCTGACAGTCGGGGCTAATGCAGAAATCCCGGCCACGATGCCACTAAACTCCGTTAACGACTTATTTAACCCTTTCAATACTCCTTTTGTACATTTCCCGTTTTCAATCTGGCTTTTGGCTCCATTGACACTCAGCAGATATTCATCTTTTGTTTCCTCATCAAGCTCGGTTGTCGTTTCAATCCGCTGGATCAATTCATTTAGCTTTTGTTTCAATTCCTCTACTTTTTCTTCCTTGGGATCAAGATGATTGCTGACATTTATGTTGGCATTTCTATTATCCATTGTGGCATTGCGGTTGTCTCCGATTTGAGTGCCATTCATCATAATGTTATTAAAATTTAAGGAAAAATTTCCGTTTCCCATTATCCGTTTCTCCTTTCAAGTATATAAAGTGGCATTTTCATTCATTCCAAATTGCGAGCGGTCAATGATACTATTCACAATGTTCATTTTATAAATCTGATGGGTTTTCTCAGGCAACTCCCGGTAAAAATCTTTTTTCATCCTTTCAAGCAAATCATTCACTTCTACTTCTTCCGGAAGTGCCGGTGCAAAAGCTGTTTCAGTTGCCAACACACTCATTTTTCTCAGTTTGCCGGAAGGCTCATTCCGATTCACACCGATATACCTCAAATCCCCAAAAGTCAAAAACGCTTTTTTTGCTCTTGAAGCGGCAACATTTAAAATATAGGGTTCCCGGTCAAAAAAGTGTTGATCCGTAATGGAAGTATATGTCGGGGAAAAAACAACCACGTCAAACTCGGCCCCTTGCAGCGAGTGGACGGTTCCCACAACAATTTGGTCAATCCCCAATTCTTTTAAGTATTTCCGAATGACTCTCGCCTGTTGGGCAAACGGGGTCAACACGGCCAATGTGTCCTTTTGTTTATCTTCCTTTATGTTGTACAAGTCAAAGAAATCTTGAATCCACAAGGCAATGGTTGCGGCTTCAATATGATTAATGCGACTGGAGCCGGAGGGTTCTTCCTGTCCTTCAATATCGACAAATCCGAGATTCGGAATGGAATATGGACTTTTCTGTCCCGAACGAACAATTAAGTTTTTCCCATAGAACAACTGATTAAAATATTTTGCAATGGAAGGATGACAACGGAAATGCTCTTTTAACATAAACGGTTTCAAGTCTTCATCCAAATAACGTGTCAAGTAGTTGGCAAGTTTCAGCATACTTCCATCCGGTTGATGGAGCCCCATGGCTTCAATATCCAACGAAGTCTTATGTAAACCGGCCTCTTTGATATTCACTTCGCATCGCTCGCGGGACAAATTGGAAATCGGTGGTAATTGTTTGGAATCGCCGACCACCAGTCCTTTTTTGGCAAACGAAAGAACCGGAAACATATATTGCGGCAACACCTGGCTTGCCTCATCAATTATCAAAAGATCAGCAAACCCATAAAAATAATTGTACTTCTCATTGAAATATACCGGTGCCATATACATGGTCGATACAAAACACGGAGTCAACATCGCCACTTCCCGGTAAAAATCTTTTCGATCACTAAATTTTCCTTGCTTTTGTATGATTCTTTCTTTTGCCCGTTCAATCCATCTTGCTTCCCAATAATGAGTGGAAAGATGAAAGGCCAGCACCCTGTGCATTTTATCAAACGCTTCCTGTGCACGAAACAGATCCATGGGAATCTCTTCTTTATATTTTTTATATTTCTCTTGCAAATGAGTTAATTCATTTTGTGCTTGCTCATTTCTCTGTTTTAATTCTTCTGCTTTGGCCTTTTTGGCTGTCAGTTGACAGATCTTTTGATTACATTCTTTTTCCAATTCTTCCAAATAAGTTTCAATGGTTGTATCTTCATAGGAAGGAATGGAAGCACTGCTTAGAACTCTGTCCACAAACCGTTGATTGGCATAAACAAACCATTTTTCGAAGAATTTGTTTACCACCGGTAGCCGCAACAAAAATTTTTCCAATGGCTTTCGAATGCCTTTGTGTTTATCCCATGCATACATTTTCGCTTCAATGGCCTGTTTTTCTTTTTCCAAATCATTCAGCTGATTGCTCCAATGGGATAAAACCTGGTCCAAACTTTCAGCCTTGTATTCTTTCAGTAACTCGTGGATTTGCTTTGCCGTCAAATAATCCTCTGTCAAAACCCCCATCACTTCGTTTATTTCACCGACTGCTGTTTGCAACCTTGCATGCAACAGTTGTCTCGCTGATTTAATATCAGGAATGCTGAATCCGAAGTATCTGGAGGTTGCATTCAAAAAAGCTTTTTCGTATCTTTTTATATCTTGTTCGTCCAGCTCCTCGAAGTGGATCCAGTTTGTTTTCAGACTTTCTTTGTCATAAAAAATTAACTGGTAATCTTGGTGGTCCCCCTGTTTGGACGGAGCGATGCAATATGTCCCCAAACTTTTTACATCGGGAATCCATCGTTTTGCCAATAGTTCAATGTTATGAAAATGGTCTCCACTTGGAAATTGGTCTCTCTTCAGCTCAATGTTCTCGTCAAATGTTTTTAAAATGTTGGTGATGGCAAGATTTGTGCCGCCCGAAGCCAACAGAACCGGAGGAACATCACTTTGATCCAATGCGGAACAAACCCACATCGAAGCAAACACACTTTGCAACAGGGTCGTTTTCCCTGTTCCCGGCGGCCCCTCAATGGATAATAACTCTCCATCCTGCAACGCCAAAAAGTGATGAAGTGCCTTGCGTTGGGATTCAGTGAGCGGATCTTTGTTTTTGATCTGCCCTAAATGTTTTAAAGCCATGGTTTCATGATTTGACAATGTTCCTTGTTGCAATTCTTCTTTGGGGAGAAACAATTTAGAAACGAGCGGACTTTTTTTACAAAGCTCCGTGTATTTCTTTTTGCTGTACTTATTGACAATATGATTTTCATAAAAATTTTTCACATGACGGTCCGTGGCCGATCCCAAACATTCATTTGCATCAAATATAATGACTTCTTTCAGTTCCTGATAAGTCCCTAAAGTAATGAGCGAAATCACATTATCCAACACACGACGGGAAAAATCCTCGCATATTTCCAACGTCCGCTTCCAGCTTGGATTTGTCGGGAAAGGATGGTCTTTCCAATACCTTTCCACTCGTTCCAGAGAAGAAAATGTTAAATCCCCTTTGGAAGGACGTAAATATTTTCTCGGGATAAAAGGTTGACGTGTGGCCACCAATTCACCTGTTGATGTCACTTTGGCCGGTATCACCAACCAAACGGAATAGACATATGTCGACTCCCCGTTCTCTTGGTATTCTTTTTTCCGGTATAACTTCGGGCATATAAACAATTCACTGTTTTCATCAGTGCAATGCTTAGCCAATTGCGTAAAATCTGAAATTTTACCCGAATAATATTCCTCTCTGCTAATGCTGTGCAAGGGATTGATATTTCTTTCATTGATGTCCATATACCGGTTTTCTTCCAGATTGAGATTCCAATATTTTAAAAGCTCTTTATGAATAATAAAGGACACCTTCTTTCCCACTGTTATTTCATCGTCAACAATCATTTACATTATATCATTATCAATAAATTTATTTCATCATCTGTTTTCGAAACAGGAAGCAGCGGGAGAAATTCTCACGATTTCATCAAACGGATTCATATTTTATCGCTGGAATTTAAAAATCAAAAAACCCCTGCATTCCGCAGAGGTTTTGATTTGGTGCTGGAGACAGGATTCGAACCTGCGACCCCTTCATTACGAGTGAAGTGCTCTGCCAGCTGAGCTACTCCAGCATGGTATTTCATTTTTGGTGGAGGCGAGCGGAGTCGAACCGCTGTCCGAAGACATCGCCACGCCAGCTTCTCCGAGCGCAGTCACTGTATTGAAGCTTCGCCTTCCATACTGCCCAGTGACAGGCGTTATGAAAGACTAGCCACTCAAGTTTCGCTTTCCGACCAGTGGCCGATCGGTCAGCTAGCCTGCTTGGTTATGAGACCCGGCAACTCCACACAGGCAATGGAGAGGCGGATCCTGGCTGGTTTAATTAAGCAGCCAGAGCGTAGTTTTCTTGTTTGCCAGTTACATTTGGCATTTGCGTTTTTAACGAGTTCGCAACCCCTCGGCTCGCTACTGACGCTCGATCTGTCCCCGTCGAATCCCAAGAACGCCCCCGAGATTCTGAGGAAATATCGAGCAATCTTTTCGCTACAGTTCAAGATTATAACACCATATAGAAAATCATGCAAGCATTTTTAACGATAATTTTGTTCTTTGAGTTTGCGTTCGATCATGCGCTCTGCATCCCGTTTGGCGGCGGTTGCCCGTTTATCGTACAGCTTTTTCCCGCGAGCGAGTCCCAACTGCAATTTGGCGAAACCGTTTCGCAGATGAATGTCAAGCGGAACCAACGTTAGCCCCTTCGTCTTGATCAAGCCGTGCAATTTGTCAATCTCTTTTTTGTGCATCAGTAATTTCCGGGTCCGGGTGGGATCCACATTAAACCGGTTTCCCTGCTCAAACGGGCTGATGTGCATGCCAATCACAAAGGCTTCGCCGTTTTCTATCCGTGCATAGGCATCCCGCAAATTGACACTGCCTTTGCGGACCGACTTGATTTCTGTTCCGGTGAGAACGATGCCAGCTTCATATTGTTCTTTGATTTCATAATCATGAAATGCTTTTTTGTTTTTGGCAATCACCTTGACGCCTTTGTTTTTCATCGTTTTCACCTCGCCCCGGTTCTCCGTAGAAATGAATGGCAGATTTTATTCTAACAAGAAATGTTTTGTCAAGTCAATCATTATTTCCGGTCCGTTCCAAAAGCGAAGGAAAACTCCTTCGCTTTTGGGCGGAGGGCATTTTTTTATTTTTTCTTTGCTTTATTGCGGTATTTTTTCTTTTTCTTCTTCTTTTTCTTGTGCTGCTTTTGTTCTTTTGTTTTTGATTGGAAAGCTTCACGGTCCACTTCATAATACTTGCCTTTTTTTCCGCGCTTTTTCTCTTTTTCCCCGGATGCTTTTTTGGCTTTGATTTTCTTCCCTTTCTTTTTCAAGACCACGTCCTCTCCGGGGAAATGTTCCAACAGTTCAAAGTCGATTTTACGCTCGTCGATGTTGACCCCGCTCACTTTGATCCGCACTTTGTCCCCGATGCGCATGATCCGGCCGGTCCGTTCGCCGATCAGGGAATAAGAACTTTCATCATAATGGTAGTAATCATCCGTCAGGTAACTGACGTGCACCAGCCCTTCCACGGTGTTGGGCAGTTCCACAAAGATCCCGAACGAGGTCACGCTGCTGATGATTCCTTCGTACTCATCCCCGATCTTATCCATCATAAACTCGGCGATTTTCAAATCCTGGCTTTCTCTCTCCGCATCCACGGCAATGCGTTCGCGGATGGAAGATTGTTGAGCTGCATCCGGGAGGATTTCGTTTAATTCATCAATCCGCTCCACCGACAAGCTGCCCTTTGTCAACACTTCGCGGATGATCCGGTGAATAATGAGGTCCGGATACCGGCGGATCGGCGAGGTGAAATGACTGTAAAAAGGAGCCGCCAGACCAAAGTGGCCGATGCAATCTGCGGCATACTTGGCCTGCTTCATCGAGCGCAACATGACGGTGCTGATGACATGCTCTTCCCGTTTTCCCCGGATCTTCTCCAGCAAGGATTGGAGCGCGTGCGGCTTGACCTGATCCGGCCGCCCTTTGACCGAGTAGCCAAAGCTGGTGATGAATTCATAGAAAGCTTTCAGTTTCTCGGCATCCGGATTTTCGTGAATCCGGTACACGAACGGAACCTCCAAACGGTAAAAATGCTCGGCCACGGTTTCATTGGCCTTCAGCATGAATTCTTCGATCAGTTGTTCGGCGATGGTCCGGGGACGTTTGACAATGTCCACCGGCTCCCCTTTCTCATTGATGACCACTTTCGCTTCGGCAAAGTTAAAATCGATGGCTCCCCGTTGCAGACGTTTTCTGCGAAGGGTTTTCGCAAGATCGGCCATCAGGCGGAAGTCTTCCACCAAAGGCCGGTACCGCTCGATCAGTTCCGGGTCTTCATCCACGACGATTTTTTTGACATCGGTGTAAGTCATGCGCTCATTGGTACGGATCACGCTGGGGAAGATGTCATAATCGACCACATTGCCTTCCGGGTCAATCTCCATGTCACACGTCATGGTCAGGCGGTCCACTTTGGGATTCAAACTGCAGATGCCATTGGACAAACGTTTGGGAAGCATGGGAATCACCCGGTCCACCAGGTAAACACTGCATCCCCGTTCATAAGCTTCCCGGTCCAAAGCGGAACCTTCTTTGACATAGTAACTCACGTCGGCAATATGAACGCCCAGACGGACATTGCCGTTTTCCAGACGTTCCACCGAAACGGCATCATCCAAATCCTTGGCATCTTCCCCGTCAATGGTGACCATGGTACGTTCGCGCAAGTCGCGCCTTCCCTGGATTTCTTCTTCGCTGATTTCCCCGGGAATTTGCTCTGCTTCGGCCAGCACCTCTTCGGGGAATTTTTCCGGCAATCCGTGTTTTCGGATGATCGACAGAATGTCGACTCCCGGATCATCCTTATGCCCGAGGATCTCGATGATTTCCCCTTCCGCGCTGTGGCGCCCGGCAATCTGGTGCAGTTTGACGACCACCTTCTGCCCATCCCTGGCGTTCATCTGCAACTCGTGAGCGATAAAAATATCGGCCGGAATCCGTTTATCATCCGGAATCACAAAGCCGAAATGGGAAGACAAGCGGCGGAACGTTCCGACAATGCGGTCCCGTCCCCGTTTCAACACACGGACAATTTCCCCTTCCGGCCGCCGGTGCTCCGATTTTCTTTTATGAATGCGCACCAGCACCAAATCGCCATCCAACGCGCCGTTCATATCGTTCAGATGGACATAAATATCATCTAGATGGGCCGCATCGGGAATGACAAAGCCAAATCCTTTGGATGTTCCCTGCAAAGTGCCGCGCACCAGGTTGAACCGCTCCGGGACACCGTACCGTTTAGCCCGGGTTTGCACAATTTTTCCATCTTCTTCCATTTGCTGAAGCAGTTTGACAAACGCTTCCCTCTCTTCTTCCCCAATGCCGAAGACTTCGATCAGTTCTTCCAGCATCAGCGGCTTATAAGCTTGTTCCAACATAAAACGCCGAATCTCTTGTTCTGTGATCATACCTCATCTGCTGTGGGGAGATTCCCCGCGACAGATGCTTCACCTCACTTCTTATCGTTCATGGATGTTAAAGACACGTGCTTGATAAAGTCATCCACTTCATGAAATAATTTTTTTCTCTCTTTGTCCAACGTAATGATATGGGAAGATTTTTCATACCAAGACAGATGTTTGTGCCTGGATGAAATGGTCTCATAAATATATTTGGCACTTCGGGACCGGATGGTTTCATCTTGCCGCGATTGAATAATCAGTGCCGGAACTTCCACTTTGGGCAAATTTCGTTTTAACCGGCGAAGCAATTTCATCAGTTCCCCCACACTTTTGACGGGAGTCCGGTCAAACGGGACAAGATAGGCATCCACTTCCGGATCGGGGTGATTTCCTTTGGGTTTAAACCGGTAAAAACGATAGGCAAACCCGGCCAAAAATGCCCGCCGGTCCCGGACCCACACTGGAGCGCACATGGGAATGACCCCATCCATCGGCTTTTCGGCGGCAAGAAGCAGTGACAGGACGCCACCCATCGATAAACCGGCCACAAACAAGTGATCCAAGTCGGCTTTCGAGCGGATTTCATCATAAGCATCCAACGCGCTTTGCCACCAGTCCCGCCACCCGGTTTGCTCCAAATCTTCGGGTGTTTTGCCATGTCCGGCCAACAGAGGCGCATAAACGGTGTAACCTTTCTCCTTGAAAAAGTCCCCCATGGGCCGCATTTCAGACGGCGTCCCGGTAAAGCCATGTATCAATAGGATGCCCGTTTTTCCCCCGGAATAAAAAAAAGGTTCAGGTGAACGTTGTACCACTTTCATGATTGTGCATCCCCTTGGTTCGGATTTTATTTTTTAATATTCTAACCATAGCACACCCGATGAAAAAATGGAAAGAAATCCGACCGGAACTTCCCAAACAAAAAATCCATCCGAAGATGGACTTACCAAAGGATTATGGGGTATGTTCCGTCACATAATACAGATGAACTGTCGAAGTTTGCCCTTCCATGGGGACATTTAAAACAAACGTGATTTCATGGCCATCGTTGAGCAAATAGGTGACATAATAATCTCCCTCCGCTTCCACAAACCGATCCGCTTCCCCCAATGTGTCAAGCAATTCTTCCAATGTGATCTTTTGCAGGGCGGGATCAAAATCTTCCACCCATGTGACGGGGTTTCCCTTTTGATCGGGATCATAAATAAAGCGGATGTTCCGGTTCCAATAGTTGGCCGCCACACCGGAGTCGTCATCCGGCTCGCCCCACCACTTCTTCACCTCATCCAGCAAACTGCCCACCTGAAAAGGGCCGCTGTTTAAGGTTTTCTTTTCTTGCGCCAGCCACATGATATGTTCCAGGTACGCCCCTGCGTCATTATTCGCGGAAGCCGCCGCAGATGACAAGGGAAGCGCAAAAACGGCAAGAAGCCCCGCTATCAATGCAAAAGACAAAAGACGAAAGCTTCTTTTCACGGGAATCCTCTCCTTTCCGGCAGCGAATGGCCCCCTTCTGATTCCATTATACGAAGAAAAACCGGAATATCATATAGAAAATTCATATAAATGCTTCATTTTTCAACCCTTGTAAAAACAACAAAAAAACCACGACGTACAAACGTCGTGGTTTTTTTGCCTGGCAACGACCTACTCTCCCAGGGGTCATCCCCAAGTACCATCGGCGCTGGAGGGCTTAACTTCCGTGTTCGGGATGGGAACGGGTGGATCCCCTCCGCTATGGTCACCAGACATTTATTATAATAGCATGTCCTTATCCTCTTGGCAAGTCTTTTTTTAAAAAAAATAAAATAGAATTCCTTAAAGATATCTCTTAAGGAATTCCAGCTTTAGATTACTTCAAAAAGAAAGCAACAACCAAAGCAACAATAATAAACAAGGCTCCCAACACCACGGTTAACCGGTGCAACAGCGCATCCAAACCGCGTGCTTTTGCTTTTCCCATCAGGTGTTCAGCTCCACCTGCAATCGCACCGGACAACCCTGCACTTTTTCCAGGTTGCAGCAGGACAACGACAATCAACCCGATGCAAATGATTGCAAGGACCCATTTTGAAACAAGCGCCACGTTCACAACCTCCTTGCCGTCTCTCTAGATGACTTTATCATATTCGAATCGGCATTTCAATAATCCGGCGTCAACAGACAAAAGACCGTCGGACATTCAAACAAAAAAGGGCACAGGGAATTTTCCCCGTGCCCTTTATGAGATGTCGGTCATTCTTTTTCGATGGAGCGCAGGTTGTAAAATGCGGAACGCTTCGGATATTGAGCGATATGGCCCAATTGATCTTCAATGCGGATCAATTGATTGTATTTGGCCACACGATCCGTGCGGGAAGGAGCCCCGGTTTTGATTTGACCGGCGCCGGTTGCAACGGCGATGTCCGCAATGGTGGTGTCTTCAGTCTCCCCGGAGCGGTGGGAAATCACTGCGGTATATCCGGCACGTTTTGCCATTTCAATCGCATCAAAGGTTTCGGTGAGTGTGCCGATTTGGTTGACTTTGATCAGAATGGAGTTACCAACACCTTTTTCAATTCCGTCTTTGAGACGGGTGGTGTTGGTGACAAACAAGTCGTCCCCGACAAGTTGCACTTTGTCACCCAAACGCTCGGTCATTTTTTTCCATCCATCCCAATCGTCTTCTGCCAAGCCATCCTCAATGGAGATGATCGGGTATTTTGAAATCAATTCTTCATAGAAATCGATCATTTCCTCGGAAGTGCGGCTGATGTTTTCCCCGGCAAAGTGATATTTGCCGTCACGATAGATTTCGCTGGAAGCCACATCGAGCGCCAGCATGATTTCTTCTCCCGGTTTGTATCCGGCACGTTCAATGGCGGTCACGATCGTGGACAAAGCTTCTTCGTTGGAACTCAAGTTCGGGGCGAATCCGCCTTCGTCGCCCACGCCGGTCGCATAGCCTTTTTCTTTCAATACTTTTTTCAGGTTATGGAAGATTTCGGCGCCGATCCGGACCGCTTCATGCATGCTTTCCGCACCGACGGGCATAATCATGAATTCTTGAATATCCACATTGTTATCGGCATGAGCGCCGCCGTTTAAAATATTCATCATCGGAACCGGCAGCACTTTTGCGTTAAATCCGCCCAAGTAAGTATATAACGGAACCCCCAAAGCCTCTGCGGCAGCGCGCGCAACTGCCATGGATACTCCCAAAATGGCATTGGCACCCAGGTTTCCTTTGTTTTCGGTGCCATCCATTTCGATCAGGGCACGGTCAATCGCCACTTGGTCCAGTGCATCCATTCCCGTGAGTTGGGGGGCAATCACGTCATTTACGTTTTGAACCGCTTTGAGCACACCTTTGCCCAAGAAACGCTCTTCATCCCCGTCACGCAATTCAACGGCTTCATAAGCACCGGTCGATGCACCGGACGGTACGATGGCGCGTCCCGTTGCACCGGATTCCAATACGACTTCCACTTCCACCGTCGGATTCCCGCGGGAGTCCAAAACCTCGCGGCCATAAACTTCAATGATGGTTGTCATTTGCTTGATCCCTCACTTTTATTTGGATTTGATCATCGATTTTCCTGTCATTTCTTCAGGTTGTTCAATGTTCAACAGATGGAGCAAGGTGGGAGATACATCCGCCAAAATCCCTTTTTCCCGCAAGGTCACTCCTTTTTTCGTCACGATAAAAGGAACCGGGAAGGTGGTATGGGCAGTGTGCGGACTTCCGTCTTCATTCACCACCATGTCTGCGTTTCCGTGATCGGCGATGATCACGGCCACTCCGCCTTTTTCAATTGTCAGGTCGACCACTTTCCCCAGGCATTCGTCAACGGCTTCCACCGCCCGGATCGTCGGTTCCAGTTTTCCGGAGTGGCCCACCATGTCCGGATTGGCGAAGTTCAAGATAATCACATCATGTTTTTCCGCCTCGATTTCCCGGCAAAGCGCATCGGCCACTTCATAGGCACTCATCTCGGGCTTGAGGTCGTAAGTCGCCACTTTCGGCGAATTGATCAAAATCCGTTCTTCACCCGGAAACTTCTCTTCCCGCCCGCCGCTGAAGAAAAAGGTGACATGCGGGTATTTTTCAGTTTCTGCAATCCGCAATTGTTTCAGTTGATGCCGGCTGACCACTTCCCCAAGCGTTTGGGCGAGATCAGTCGGTTTAAAGGCCACTTCGCCGTTTACCGCATCACTGTAATGTGTCAGGCAGACATAAGCCAGGTCTTGCGGATGCTCCGAACCGCGGTCAAACCCGTCAAAGTCCGGATCGGTAAAGGCGAGGGAAAGTTGAATCGCCCGGTCCGGACGGAAATTGTAAAAAATAACTGCATCATGATCGCGGATTTGGCTGACCGGTTCTCCGTTTTTATCCACGATGACCGTCGGGACCACAAATTCGTCATAGACAGACTCTTGGTAGGAGGCTTGTACCGCTTCCACCGGGTCGCCGTACCGGGGACCTTCTCCATAAACCATGGCACGATAGGATTTTTCCACCCGATCCCACCGTTTGTCACGGTCCATTGCATAATAACGTCCTTGAACCGTGGCAATCTTGCCGACACCGGCTTCATCCATTTTTTCCTGTAACTGCCGGATGTATTGGACGGCACTGTCCGGCGCCACGTCGCGCCCGTCCAAAAACGCATGCACATAAACTTCTTCCACTTTTTCTTTGGCAGCCAGATCCAAAAGCGCAAACAAATGGTTGATGTGGCTGTGCACCCCGCCGTCGGAAAGCAGTCCGAACAAATGGAGGCGGCTTTGGTTCTTTTTCACGTGTTCAATCGCTTGAAGGAACGCTTCGTTTTCAAAGAAGCTGCTGTCTTCAATTGCCTTGGTCACCCGGGTCAGATCCTGATACACAATCCGTCCGGCACCGATATTCAAATGCCCCACTTCGGAGTTTCCCATTTGTCCGTCAGGAAGACCGACGGCTTCCCCGCTTGCCTCGAGCGTTGCATGCGGATATTCGTTCCAATAGCGGTCAAAATTCGGTTTGTTGGCTTGCTTGACGGCATTTCCTTCCCGTGCCTCCCGAAGGGCAAAGCCATCCAAAATACACAACAACACTGGTTTGGGTCGGTTCATTGTTTCTCACCTTCACTTGCCTGACTTACCAACGAAGCAAACGAATCCGGCTTCAAGCTGGCTCCGCCCACCAACGCTCCGTCAATGTTTTTCTGCTTCATGAAGGAAGCCACGTTTTCCGGTTTCACACTGCCGCCGTATTGAATCCGCACCGCTTCGGCCACAGATGCATCATACAAGTCGGAAATGGTGCTCCGGATGAAAGAGCAAACTTCCTCCGCATCTTCAGCCGTGGAAGCTTTTCCGGTGCCGATGGCCCAAACCGGCTCATAGGCAATGATCGTTTTTTTCATTTCTTCGGCAGAAAGCCCTTCACAAGCAGATTTCACTTGTGCGGCAACGACTTCCATGGTTTTGCCGCTTTCTCTTTCTTCCAACACTTCCCCGACGCATACGATCGGGATCAAGCCGTGGGCGTGAGCCGCTTTGGTTTTCTTATTCACGTCTTCATCCGTTTCATTGTAATAAGCGCGCCGCTCCGAGTGCCCCAAAATCACGTACTGCACGCCTGCAGCTTTTAACATCGGCAAACTCACTTCACCGGTATATGCGCCTTGTTCTTCATAATGGGCGTTTTGCGCACCGATTCCGATCCCGCTGTTTTTGGTCTCTTCCACCAATGCAGGCAATGCCAGGAATGGTGCGCACAAAACCGTCTCCACATCTTGAGGGAGCTCAGTCTCCTTCAGCTCTTTGACAAAAAGCAATGCTTCGTCAATGGTTTTGTGCATTTTCCAGTTTCCTGCAATCACTGGCTTCCGCATCGAAGCAACCTCCTGTTATTGATCTTGTAGCACCGCCACTCCCGGTAATTCTTTTCCTTCCAAAAACTCCAAGGATGCGCCACCGCCGGTGGAAATATGATCAACCCGATCGGCCAATCCGGATTTTTTGATGGCTGCTGCCGAATCCCCGCCACCGATAATGGTCATGGCTTCGCTGTCAGCGACGGCTTCAGCCACGGCATTGGTTCCTTTGGCAAATTGATCAAATTCAAAAACACCCATGGGGCCATTCCAGATCACCAGCTTGGACTCTTTCACAATCGCCTTGTACCGTTCTCTTGTTTTGGGGCCGATATCGACCGCTTCCATGTCTTCGGGAATCTGATCAATATCCACTGTTTTCACCGTGGAAGGATTGGGGCCGAATTCATCGACAACCACCACATCCACCGGCAGTTCAAACCGGACACCTTTTTCTTCCGCTTTTTGCATGAATGATTTGGCCAATTCCACTTTATCCGGATCGAACAACGATTTTCCGATTTCATATCCTTTGGCATGGACAAATGTATAAGCCAATCCTCCGCCGATGATCAAATGGTCCACTTTATCCAGCAAATTTTCAATGACGCCGATCTTGTCTTTCACTTTGGCTCCACCGATAATCGCCGTGAACGGACGTTTCGGATTGTTGAGCGCACTGCTTAACGTTTCAATTTCTTTTTGCAACAAAAGCCCGGCAACGGCCGGCAGATATTCAGCCACTCCGGCTGTGGACGCATGGGCGCGGTGAGCGGCGCCGAAGGCATCATTGACATATAAATCAGCGAGACGGGAGAAGGCTTTGGAAAGCTCCGGGTCATTTTTTTCTTCACCGGGATGGAAACGGACGTTTTCCAAAAGCAACACTTCTCCGTTCTTTAACGTTGACACTTTTTCTTCCACTTCCGGACCTGCCACTTCATCAACTTTGATCACCGGTTGCTTTAAGTATTCCGAAAGCCTTTCGGCCACCGGATTCAAACGCAACTCCTCCACCACTTTCCCTTTCGGCCGTCCCAGATGGCTGGCGAGCACGACTTTGGCGCCTTGTTCCACCAAATGGCGGATGGTGGGAAGGGCCGCACGGATCCGGGTGTCATCAGTAATTTTCCCGTTTTGCAACGGAACGTTGAAATCCACGCGGCAAAACACGCGGATTCCGCGTACATCCACATCTTTGACTGATTTCTTGTTCAAGGGGACTCCCTCCTTAATGCATGAGAAAGAGGAGAATGGTTCTCCTCTTTTCAGGTTCAATTCCGAAATCAGTATAGCATATTTTCAATTAGTATAACTTATTGATCTTTCAACTTTACAGACCTTTGCTGGCAATGTAGCTGGCCAGATCCACCACGCGGTTGGAGTAACCCCATTCATTGTCATACCAGGAAACGACTTTCACCATGTTTCCTTCCAATACCATCGTGGACAGTGCATCAATGGTGGAAGAATGAGGATCACCGTTGTAGTCGACAGACACCAGCGGTTCCTCGGAATAGTTGAGGATGCCTTTCAACTCTCCTTCTGCCGCTTTGCGCAACGCTTCATTCACTTGTTCAGCGGTGACTTCCTGATCCAATTCGGCAACCAAGTCCACAACAGATACGTTTTTGGTCGGAACCCGCATGGCAAAACCGTTCAATTTCCCTTTCAATTCAGGCAGTACCAAGGAAACGGCTTTGGCAGCCCCCGTGGTGGTCGGAATGATTGATTGACCCGCTGCACGTGCACGGCGCAAGTCTTTGTGAGGCAGGTCCAAAATTTGTTGGTCGTTGGTGTAAGCATGGACGGTGGTCATCAAACCGCGGCGGATGCCGAAGTTCTCATGCAAGACTTTGGCAAAAGGTGCAAGACAGTTGGTGGTGCAGGATGCATTGGAAATCACGTGATGGGAAGCAGGGTCGTATTTTTCATGGTTAACCCCCATCACAATCGTGATGTCTTCCCCTTTGGCCGGAGCGGAAATAATCACTTTTTTGGCTCCGCCGATCAGGTGTTTGGCGGCGTCATCCCGGTTGGTGAAGCGCCCGGTGGATTCAACAACAATTTCCACACCATAGTCTGCCCATTTGATTTGGGCCGGATCGCGTTCAGCCAACACTTTGATTTCCCGGCCGTTGACGCTGAAGCCGTTTTCGGTGGCTTCCACTTCGCCGTCGAATTTTCCATGAACCGAATCATATTTCAGAAGATGGGCCAGTGTTTTGGAGTCTGTCAAATCATTGACAGCCACCACTTCCAATTCCGGATGGTTCATCATTGCCCGGAAAACGTTGCGTCCGATACGGCCAAATCCGTTAATTCCCACTTTGATCATGGTAAAATTCCTCCTTGTTATCTATGCAAAGTATCACTGAGGACGGAACCGTCCAAGCGGTCTCATTCCAGCGACAAAATCGCTTTGGCGGCTCCCTCGTCAGTAATCAAAATATCTCTGGAAACCTTGGTGCTGATGGCCCGGATGGCTTCCGCCTTACTCGAGCCGCCCGCCACCGCAATGATATTTTTGGCATTGGCCAAATCATCCAACTTCAAACCCAAGGATTGCACACGGTAAACAATCTCCCCGTTGCGGTTGAAGTAATATCCGAAAGATTCCCCAACCGCCTGTTCACGCTGCAACTTGTCCAAGACGGCTTGGCTTGATTTTCTCCGCACTGCCATAGTCATAGCATTGCCAATCCCGTGAATGACAATGTGCGCTCTTTTAAGGGATTCCAGCACTTCCTGAATATGCGGTTCGCGAAGCAACGTTTGGTAAGCCTGGTCGCTGACTTGGTCCGGCACATGCATCATGCGGTAATGGCCTTTGGTTTTTTTGGCCATGAGCGAAGCAATGTAGTTTGCTTCCAATTCCACCGCTTCCCCGACCCCTCCCCGGGCCGGAACAAACATGGTGGATTTGAAAGCGGAAGACGGCATCATCATTTCCGCGACAGCCAACATGGTGCTCCCTCCGGAGACGGCAATCACCTGATCCGGTTCTGCAATTTTCCGGAGGAATCGCGCACAAGCCCTTCCCATTTCTTTTTTCACCCAATCCGATTGATCCGAGTCGCCGGGAACAATGATGACTTTTTTCAAGTTGAGGCAGGACTCCAAATCACGCTCCAATTGATTGAGTCCAAACAGCTCTTTCATCATCGGTTCCATCTCGGACAACAAATCGGCTCCGCTTTGGGTCAGCCTCATGCCGCTGGAGTCAACAGCCACCAAATCCTGTGTCCTTAAAAAATCGACTTCGGCACGAAGCACGCGTTCGGTGAAATCCAACACGCCGGAAAGGCTCCGCCGTCCCACGGGTTGCATCAATTGAATATGCCGCAGTATCTCATACCGCTTATGCATAACCCTCAGCAAGTCAGGCAATAATTGTTTCTGCAAATTGAGTAGATTTTTCATCAAACCCCCACCATTGGGACGCGATATGTCCCGTGTAGAAAAAATCGTCCCAATCACTCCAAAAAAAATCCCCGATGCTGGGATCAGTTTTATTTTATCCTAAGAGGGCAGTCTTTGACAAGTTTCCTCCGGCCTGATTTTATTGAACATTCACAGAAAACGCTTTCGTTTTGCAGATGATGCGATTCCCATTTCATCCCGGTATTTGGCCACGGTGCGCCGGGAGATCGAAACCCCCTCTGCCTTCAACAGATCCGCAATCTTCTGATCGGATAACGGCTTGGCTTTATCCTCGTTTTCAATCATTTGCCGGATTTTTTTCTGCACCGCACTTTGCGCCATGTCCACTCCGGTATCGGTCTGTAAGCCGGAAGGAAAGAAAAAACGGAACGGAAACAAACCGTTTGGCGTCTGCATGTATTTATGCTGGGTCGCCCGGCTGACCGTCGATTCATGGAGATCGACTTCTTCGGCAATTTGCTTCAATGTAAGCGGCTTCAAATGATCAACCCCGAGCTCAAAAAAGTCACGCTGCCGCTTCACAATGGCTTGGGCAACACGGTAGATGGTGTCTCTGCGCTGCTCAATCCCCTTCATCAGCCACAAAGCGGACTGCACCCAGTTTTTCAGATACCGGCTAACCTCTTCGCCCAACTCATCTTTTTGCCGCAACAATTGCTGATAATACCGGTTCACGGTCAGATTCGGCATATCCCCTTCATTCAGGAGAATCACGTATTCATCCTCCATTTTCTCGACATACACATCCGGTGACACATAACGGGGAGGAGATGAATGAAATTGAAGACCGGGTTTGGGATTGCACGATTTAATCTCTTCCACCGCACGATGCACTTCACTCAGATCCACTTGCAAGGCATCGGCGATCTTGCGCCATTTGGCATCCGCCACATCCGGCAAATGCTCCCGGGCAATGCGGATGGCTGTTTCATTGACACTCTCCCGCCGGCACAACTGCAGCTCCACACATTCTCCCAGCGAGCGGGCACCCACACCAGCCGGCTCCATCGATTGAATCACCTTCAAACACTTTGCAAACATCCCGCCATCGATATGCAAGCGCTTACATGCTTCACCGGAACCCAAATCCAAATATCCCTTTTCATCCAGATTGTGAATCAAATACAAACAAACCTTCCGTTCTTTTAAAGTCAGGGAATACTCGCAAAGTTGCGCTTCCAATTCATCGGCCAGCGTTTGATGTCCCGTGACAAAAGACTCAAACGACGGTTCGTCCGGTTCTTTCCGGTAGCCGATCCTGCTTTGCCGGGGCAAGTCACGCATATACTCCATCCACCGGTCCAAATCCGGCTCTTTTTTCTCTGCTTCGGAAACATTCAAAACCGGGTTTTCCATCATTTGGTCTTCTATATATTTTCGCAAATCGGTTGCGGAGAATTGCAAAATCTGAATCGCTTGGCGCAGTTCCGGGGTCATCACCATCTTCATCCGCTGTTCCTGAATCAAGCCAAAACCCACTTGCAGAGCCATTCTCTCATCCACCTCCGCCTACATCATATATGCAGCTCAATAATTTCTTCAATAAACAATTTCAATTATATTTTATCATAATATACCATTCATCATTTTACGCTTTTTTTACCACTCTCTTCCTTGAAAAAAGGGCAAAAAACAAAAAAGGTGCTTTTTGCATAAAAAGCACCTTTTTCTTCTGATGGTGCGCCTACCAGGATTCGAACCTGGGCACCTGGTTCCGGAGACCAGTGCTCTATCCCCTGAGCTATAGGCGCACGTTTTTCGAGTTGACGAAAGAAATTATATCACGGAAAAAATAATCATGCAAGATGTTTTTGGGAAAATTATTTCCAATTTCCGCAGGATGCTCTACACTAAACCCAGAATACATTTCAAAAAAGAAAAGGGGAGCCGAAACATGAACCATTTTCCAACATGGCCAGATTTCAAAGACATGGAGCTGGCATTTTTTCCGATCGGATCCACCGAGCAGCACGGATACCATTTGCCCACCAATACGGACAGCCTCATTGCGACCGCCATCGCCCAAAAGCTGGCAATGAAACATCAGGCATTTGTCGTTCCCACTCTGCCTTACTCTTGCTCCTTTGAGCATGCGGGCTTTCCCGGCAGCATCTCCCTCCGCATCGAGACGCTGTTCTCC
Organism: Thermoactinomyces sp. FSL K6-2592; assembly: GCF_038006465.1. Classification (NCBI taxonomy): domain Bacteria; kingdom Bacillati; phylum Bacillota; class Bacilli; order Caryophanales; family Thermoactinomycetaceae; genus Thermoactinomyces; species Thermoactinomyces sp. FSL K6-2592. The sequence continues at coordinate 437,566 of NZ_JBBOVH010000001.1, read as the reverse complement.
ATTGTCAAAGATGTGCTTTCTTCTCTGGAACAATCCGGGGTCAAGCGTTGCGTCATCATCAACGGCCACGGAGGAAACAAACTGCTTTCCAACTTCGCCCAGGAGCTCAATCAAAGCAAAAGCAGACTTTTGATCGCCCCGAGCCGGAAACACTGGGAACAAGCTTACCAAAAAGCGGGATTGTCATCCACCCCCTCTCAGGATATGCATGCCGGAGAAGGGGAAACTTCCATCTTGCTCCATTTGTTGCAGGAACAAGCGGTGCAATTGGAAAAAGCGGAAGATGTGGAAGTTTCCGACCGTCCCTTGTTGGAAGTTTTGGGAATGCAGGCATATACCAAAACGGGAACCATCGGTTATCCCACCCGTGCTTCCAAAGAAAAAGGGGAAAAGTTATTCAATGAATTGGTCCGGCAGATTGACCAAACCGTGACGGAATTTCTGCAAATATGAAAGCGATAAAAAACTTTTGAAAAAAAATTTTTTCTCTGCAACTCTTTTTCTGTTCCTTGCGTCTGTTAAGTAAATGGTCCTCCTAACCAGACTATTTTGTTTCCAAAGCTTTTTCGTCACGTTAGAAAAGGCCTTCTCTGTTTCTAAATTCTGTTTATGGACGAAGTCCCAGCTTCGTCCTCCCCCTTCTTTTTCTTATGGGATTCCCCTTATGACATAAATCCCTTTTATTTCAGGGCCCTTGAAGGCCCTGTTTTTTTATTCGTCAAAATTGATTTGACCTTTTTTGACCTTTGGGGTATCATAAAAGTAAAGCAACATCCATGTGGACAGATGAACCTTACCGAATGAAAACCATCCTTGATCCTTGAAAGGAGGGAAGGGTGCCGGACGATCCGTGCATCCCTGATAGATGAATCTAATCCCAATGGTTGTGGAACAAACCAATCGCGGTGAACGTTCCTATGATATTTATTCCCGCCTTTTGAAAGACCGGATTATTTTGCTGGGAAGCCCGGTGACCGACGAAGTCGCCAACTTAATCGTGGCCCAGCTTCTCTTTTTGGAAGCCGAAGACCCGGAAAAGGACATCCATCTGTACATCAACTCGCCAGGCGGCTCCATCACCGCGGGAATGGCCATTTATGATGCCATGCAATACGTCAAACCGGATGTCTCCACCATCTGCGTGGGATTGGCCGCATCCATGGGCGCATTCCTGCTGGCCGCCGGAAAAAAAGGAAAACGGTTTGCCCTTCCCAACAGCGAGGTCATGATCCATCAGCCACTGGGCGGGGCGCAAGGCCAGGCTTCCGACATAGAAATCCGGGCGAAACGAATTTTGCGGACCAGAGACCGCTTGAACAAGCTGCTCTCCGAATTCACCGGGCAACCGTTGGAAAAAATTGAACGGGACACCGACCGCGATTACTTTATGAGTGCGGAAGAAGCACTGAAATACGGTTTGATCGACCAAGTCATGAAACACAAATAAGCTTCGATGCCAAAAGACCTTGGGTGACCTCCCAAGGTCTTTTTATGCTTTCTACGGATTAATAAGGCGTCTCCATCCACTTTTCAGGAGGGACAATTTTCACATGAAACGGATTTGACGGGGTGGCCTCGTTCACTTTTTCATAAACCCGGTTGGCCAAATCCCGGTACTTTGAAGATGGAATGTGTTTTTCCGGCAAAATGTACATGATGATCTTTTGTTGTTTATACTCCACGCGGACATCTTCCACGCCTTCCACATCTCTGGCCACCTGCTTCATCTTGCTTTCCGGAAAACCCATATTGGTGAAAGAGTGGCTGTCTTTGTCCAGCCCTTCCCGTTCTGCGGGCTTTTCAAACCTTTGGCAGGCAAACAACATGACGGATAAAAGACAAAGAAAAAGGCAAAAAAACCGCTTCACAAAGAACACCTCCCTTTCTAGTTTGATGAAGGAAAGCGTTCTTTATGCGCAAAAAAGCCGAAGCAACGGCTTCGACCTGTTATTCATAATCCTCTGCTTTCAATCTTTGTTCCGTCAATACCAGGCTTCCCATCAGGATAAAATGGAACAGCGCGGCCATGCCCGGAAGTTTCAGTGCATAGGCCAATCCGCCTCCGATCACGGTCAATGCGATCCCTGATATCAAAACGGGCCAGCGCAACTTTTTCCACACCAAATAGCCGGAAATAACAAGCGGGATCATCACAAGCATCAACACAACCGGAAATTGGATCTGTTGCGGCACATATTGCACCACTCCGCTCACTTTTTTCGGGACGATTTCCACCCACAAAAAATTGGTGAAGATTCCGAGCACCGTCAAGAAAAAAGTATAAAGGTGATACACCACATGGGTCACAAAGTATTCCGACCATTCAATACGGATGCGCCGCATAATATCAAGGGATACATACACCAGCGTCGGAATCAGCAAAACATGGAGCAAATAACGGACAATGCTCAGCATCTCAAATAATTCGGATTGCCCCACCCAGATCCCGAGCGACAAAACCAAATTGTCATAAACGAATGCCAAAATGATGAATAAAATCCATGAAGTCCCCCAAAAAAAAGATTCCCGAAAGGAACGGAAACTCCAGATAAACAAAGCCAGATATCCAATTGTCAAAACCGGATAAAGGAAAGCATCCATAATTTCCTCCAATCATATGTATCCATCCAAGGGTTTCTTTGTCGGTTATCCAAACGTTCCCCCCAGATTTAATTCCATCATAGTCAAAATTTAACAATTCATACCCAGGAAATGTGACATGCTTTCAACGATCCCGTGTCGTTTTTGACATTCTTTTCCACTTCATGAAAGCGGGCTTGTTCTCTTCCGAAAACGCCCGCTTCCTTTTTTACTCCGGTCTGCTGACCAATTCCACCAGTTTTTCCACCGCTTCTTCCTCATCGGAACCTTCCGCGGTGATGGTGATTTCCGTACCGCGGGAGACCGCCAGGCTCATAATTCCCATGATGCTTTTGGCATTCACTTTTTTATTCCCTTTGACCACAAAAATATCCGAAGCAAACTTGTTCGCTTCTTGCACAAACAAAGCCGCCGGTCGGGCATGAAGTCCGGTTTCCAACTGAACGGTTACTTTTTTTTCTACCATCACAATCCTCCTTACTTCACAATTTCTTCGCAATTTCCTCCAATTTGCGGAGACGGTGGTTAATAGCCGACTTGCTGATCTTTCCTTCCGGCAACAACTGGCCCAATTCCGCCAGGTTGGCTTCCGGATATTTCAAACGGGCTTCAGCGACTTCCCGCAATTTTTTCGGCAATTGTTCCAAACCGATTTCCCGGTCAATCCGTTTGATGTTTTCGATTTGGCGCATGGCAGCCTGAATCGTTTTGTTCAAATTCGCCGTTTCACAATTGACCAGCCGATTCACCGAATTTCTCATATCTTTCATGATGCGTGCGTTCTCAAATTCGAGCAAAGAAGGATGCGCGCCGATGATATTTAAAAACTCCCCGATTTTGTCCCCTTCTTTAATATAAACCACAAAGCCTTTTTTGCGCTCAATCACTTTGGCATGCAAATGAAACTGATTCATCACTTCGCAAAGTGATTGACTATGGTCTTGGTAAGTCGATACAATTTCCAAATGATAAGAAGCGCTGTCCGGGTTGTTGACCGAACCGGCGGCCAAAAACGCTCCCCTTAAATAAGCTCTTTTGCAGCAAGGACGGCCAATGAGGCCAGGGGAGATTCCTTCGACCCTTTCCCATGAATTTTTTTTCATGATGTGCAGTTCTTCCAAAATCCGGCTCGTGTCCGAAGTCAAGCGTATCAAATAAACATTGTTTTTCTTCAAGCGGACTTTTTTGCGCACCAACACCTCGGGATGAATCTGATACAAATTTTTGACCAAAGAAAAAATGTATCGCGCGGTCGACGGGTTTTCAGTCACAATATCGATCATGGGCTTCTTGTGCATAATGTGAACCGTGCCGTTCATCCGGACCAATGCCGACAGTTCAGCCGTCTTGCAACAAGTCTCCGACTGAAGCTGGGTCAATTCTTTTTTGATCATCGCAGTAAATGACATAGAACATCCCTTCTTTTAACCACTTTGCCGCTTTTTCATGCGCTCATGTATCAAGCGGAAAATGTGTCCGCTGATCCGTTCGGCGTCATGGCGCAATACAGACTGATACAACAGCAAGTTATCGGCAACGACATGGCAACCGAGACGGTGAATCTCTTTCATGTCCGGCAAAACCATCTTTTGGCCCCGTTCGGCATATTGCTGTTGGATGGCAAGCGGTGGGACCTCATTATTGATGATGGCCACATCAAACAAGCGTTCACCAACGTGATCATAAATGGCTTGAATGTGGTCACTGGCAGAAAACCCGTCGGTCTCCCCGGGTTGCGTCATGACATTGCAAACATAAATCTTGCAGGCATCGGACTTGCGAATCATCCGGCTCATGTCTTTGACCAACAGGTTGGGAAGAATGCTGGTGTACAAACTCCCCGGCCCGACCACGATGCCATCCGCCGCCTCGATGGCTTCCAACGCCTCGGGAAGGGGATGCGGATCCGGCGGGTTTAAAAAAACACGGCGAATCGGCTTTCCGGTTTGCGGAATTTGTGACTCTCCCTCGACAATGCTTCCGTCCTTCATTTCCGCCATCAACACAACATCCTGCTCACTGGCAGGGAGAACCCGTCCGCGCACCGCAAGAACACGGCTCATTTCTTTGACCGCTTGCGTGAAATCCCCTGTGATTTCTTTCATCGCGGCGATCATTAAATTCCCCAATGTGTGCCCTGCCAAACCATCCCCGTTTTTGAACCGGTATTGCAAAACACTTTCCAAAAGGGGTTCCGTATCTGCAAGCGCAATCAAAACATTTCGGATATCGCCGGGGGGAGGCATCCGTAAATCATTGCGCAGCCGCCCCGAGCTGCCTCCGTCGTCTGCTACGGTCACAATGGCCGTGATCTCAATGGGCAACTTTTTCAAACCACGTAAAATAACGGACAATCCTGTACCGCCACCAATGCAAACCACACGCGGACGCCTAAATACATTCGAATTCAGGTTCTTCTTTGCCGACAATGCTATCCGCCTTTCTTCATGTCTCGATGTGCGATTCGACAATGCTCCTGTTTATTGAAAGTCTGATACAAATACTCTGCAATGGCCACGGAACGATGTTTTCCTCCCGTGCATCCGATTCCGATCACCAGTTGCGACTTTCCTTCCCGTGCATACCGGGGGATCAAAAACTCCAACAAAGTGGTCAACTTCTCCAAAAACTGTTTGGTTTCCGTCCATTTCATGACGTATTCGGCCACTTCGGGGTCCCGTCCGGTTTGCGGACGAAGGGAGTCAACATAATGGGGATTTGGCAAAAAGCGCACATCGAAAATAAGATCGGCATCGATGGGGATGCCATGTTTAAATCCAAAGGATACAAAGGTCACCATCATTTTGGCCGAATCTTTCTCCGAAATCATGACGGCGATTTTCTCCTTCAGATCGGAAGGCTTCAAATCGCTCGTGTCGATGAGATAGTGTGCACGGCCTTTGATCTCTTCCAACAACCTGCGCTCTTTTAAAATGGCATCCAACGGCGTGCTGCCGGGATAAAGCGGATGGCGACGCCTCGTCTCCTTAAACCTTCGAACCAGTGTGTTGTCATCAGCATCTAAAAAGATAATCCGCGGGTGAATCCCGTGATTTTTAACCAACAGATCCAGTGAATCAAGCAAAGAAGAAAAAAACTCCCGGCCTCTTAAGTCAATCACCACGGCCACTTTATGGTATTTGCTCTTTGATTCTTTCAGAAGCTCTGCAAATTTGGGCAGCAAGATCGGGGGCAAATTGTCTATGCAAAAGTAGCCTTGATCTTCCAAGCTTTGCATCGCTACGGACTTTCCAGCTCCGGACATACCGGTGATGACAACCATATTCACTTCTTGTTTTTGTTCCACGGCCATCACCTCTGAGGCAACCATTTCCTCTTATTATACATTATTTTCCCGTCCTTGCTAAAAGACCCGCAGCCCCGATGAATCCGGCTTGGTTACCCAACCGTGCCAACTCGATCCGGACACCTTGGCCGGCATTTTGTTGCACCTGCTTCCGGTAGTGGTTTTCCAAGGGCTTCAGCAAAGCATCCCCCGCCTTGGAAACACCGCCTCCTATAATGAACAGCGAAGGATTTACCACGACCGAAAGAATGGCCATCGCCCGGGCAAGCGCATCAACGGCCCTTTCCACTGTTCTTTTGGCCAGGAAATCTCCTTTTTCCGCTTCGGCGAAAATTTCTTTGGTTGACAACGTTCCGTTTTGAACCGGAAGTACCAGCGAAGATTCTTCCCCTGCCTCCACCGCTTCACGAACCAGCCGCACCATTCCGGTCGCCGATGCGATCGTTTCCAAACATCCGGTTCGTCCACAGTTACACAACACCCCGTCCGGATCAATCGGAATATGCCCGATCTCCCCGGCAATGCCCCGGGCACCGTGTAAAAGTTTGCCGCCGGCAATAATGCCTCCGCCCACACCGGTTCCGAGTGTGATCAACACCACATTTTGCTCACCGGCACCGGCACCGGTCCATACTTCTCCGAGCGCGGCAACATTGGCATCATTATCAATCTTCACAGGTACTTCAAACGCCGACTCCAGCTGATCACGAATCGGGACATCCCGCCAACCCAGATTGGTCAAATACTTGACAACACCGCCGGGAATATCGAGAAAGCCGGGCAATCCCACACCCACTCCCCCGATTTCCTCCCACGGCACCCGGGCCTCTTTGGCCAAGTCCTGTGTATGGCGTACCATCCGGCGAATCACGCCGTCCGGACCTTCTTCTTTTAGTGTAGGTTTTTCTATGTCTTTGATCACATTTCCGTTCTGATGAACCAATCCGATTTTCATATTGGTTCCACCCAGATCGATTCCGACGAAATACTGCTTCACGTCCACACCCCTCATCGTTCCGGCTGGATTAAATCTTTTTTCAAAATGTTTTAATAGCTATATTTTGATTCATTTTATAATATCATGATTAATTTATGTCATCAATGTAGAACTAAACCGCCGGCAAACACCGGCGGTTTCGGATTCAAAGCCTTTACACCTGGCTCAAAAAGCTTTCGATTTGTTCTTTTGTCTTTGCATGGCGACTCGGCAACCGGTCGACTTCTTTTCCGTCACGATAAACGATAAAGGTCGGGATTCCTTTTACATTGTATTCATCGGCAATTTCCTTGGATTCATCCACATCCAGCTCTGCAAATTCAAACCGCCCGGAAAAGCGATCGGTGATCTCAGGCAGATCAGGCGCGATCCGTTTGCAATCAATACACCACTTTGCACTGAATTCGACCACTTTATCCCCTTCTGCAATAAAGTCGTGAAAGTTTCCTTTGTCCACTTTTTTCACAACGATCCCTCCCCTTTCCTCAGGAAAAACATTCTTTGGCGATGGTTTCCAACTGTTTGGCAAGCCGGGATACCGTTGACATGGATACTTCGTATTTTTTGGCCAGTTCTCGCTGAGTCACGGCCACCCCATGATATTTTGCCGTCAAATATTCCAGAGCCGCCGCCCATCCCTCCACTTTTCGAACCACCGAAAAGTCACGGTTTCTTGCAGCCCATTCGAACCACAGCCGTTCGATCTCCTTACAGAGGTGGGCGGTGGATGTTTCCTGAACATGCTCCAGACAGCATTCCAACACTTTTTTCCACTTATGATTCACTTCAATGACCGAAGGAAGAGGATCTTCCGGTTCCCCGCTTTCCGTGCGGCTCAATTCGCGAAGCACCATTTGCGCCAACTGTTTCAATTCCTCGTCTTCTTCCGGTTGTGACACAAACTGCTCCAACAATTGTTTCACTTCATCATCCGAAAACCAAGTCAAAAACTTGATGACTTGCCTTTTCGTTTGATGATCGCCCCGGCTCAAAGCCCAGAAAAAAGCAGAGCGCAAAAGCAGATTGCTCTGTAATTGCTTGACAATCTCCTCGTTGGGGCCGAACAGTTCCATCCGGTTTAATTGCTCTTCAAACGGAAGCTGGTAATGATAAGGGAGCTTCGGCGGTTGATCCAACTCCACCCATTGGTCCATATGTTTGTAATAGAAAGCCGCGATCGCTTCCCTGCCTTCGAGATTCATTGCCTTTTTCCAATATTGCCGGGCTCTTTCAAAGCGGCCGCAGTTCCAAGCCGCAACCGCCGTGTAATGGTAAAGCCCGGGTTCCTGAATTCCGTCGACTTTCAAAAGGCGGGAAAATAATGCGTACGCCACTTCATGTTCTCCCAAAATCCCCAGCGTGGTTGCCAATTTATAAGTATTTTCCTGATGAAACGGAACCAGTTTTTTCAACATATCAAGAATGGCCCGTTCCTTTTTTTCGTCACCGAGATTCCGGGACAAAACCGCCAGATTGCACAATGCATGCAGATTATTGGGGTCGATCTTCAGCACATGTTCGATCAATCCCGTCGCCTTTTCCAAGTCCCCCGTGTAATAATAAGCCAATGCCAGATTGTTTTTCGCCGCCAAAAACTCCGGATGCGCCTCGGAAATTTCTTCGAGCAGTTGTATGGCCTGGAGAAACTTCCCTTCTTCCAAATAACTGCGTGCTCTTTCATGATCCTCAATATAGCCGGGCTGGTTCACCGGCTTCCATTCTTTTGGGGGACGTCCGAGCTCCTGGGCAATCATGTAAAGCATTTCTTCTGCTTCTTCTGCAAAGTCTCCGTAAGGATCCCGGCTCAAATATTGCAACAAATATTCTTCGGCCCGTTCCAAATCGCCCATGTTGGCCGCGTTATTCGCCATATAAAACCAGCATTCATATAAATCAGGATCCACTTCTTCCAAAACGGACATCAGCACTTGATTGGACTCTTGAAAGCGCCCCAGTTCCGAAAGAATGCCGGCCAGGTTGCAGTGATTCACCGGATTTCCCGGTTCCTTTTCCGTCGCCAAACGAAAATATTTGACCGCTTTGTCGTAACGGTGGCGGTCAAGGTAATATAAGGCCCGTTCAAAGAAAAAGCCGGCATCCATCCGCAAACGGATGATTTTTTTATTTTTTTGGCGGTCTGCTCCGGCCTGTGATTTTCTCATGAATTTCCCCTCCACCCAGCACAATGTTTTCGCCAGGCTGGTGTGTGGTTTTTTGGTAGTATACCAAATTCGTAACATTCTCAGGGTAATTGTCAACGATTTGACATAAAATGATGCAAATACAGAAATAAATTTCAAAACCCGAACAAGAAAGCCATGAATGAAGTTGTTTCATTATTTTATTCAATTATAGCGCAAACACAAGGGGATCACCAAGAATCCTGGCAAAAAAATGGATAATATTTCTAAAAGGATCCAACAAATTTTAACAGCCATCTTTTTAACATGGATCCATTTAAATATTACAACAAAACATCAATATATGGAGAGTCTCAAACAAAATAAAAAACAAGGGAACGCATGATCCCTTGTCTGTATTTTTAAAGATTTGCTATTGATTCCGATCTTTTAATACACGGAGCACCTCATCCAGAGGCAATTTTTGTTCCCGCAGCAAAACAAACAAGTGATAAAGGAGATCCGCCGTTTCATTGCTCAGCTCTTCGGCGCTGCGGTTTTTGGCGGCAATGATCACCTCGGAAGCTTCTTCACCGACTTTTTTCAAGATCTTGTCCAATCCTTTGTCAAACAAATAAGCCGTATAAGAGCCTTCGGGCCGTTCTGCTTCTTTTTTGGCAATCACCGATTCCAACTTATTGATCATCTGAAAGCGGCCGGCGGTATCTTCCGGTTGCTCCTTAAAACAAGAGTAGGTTCCTTGGTGGCAAGCCGGCCCCTCGGGAAGCACCTTCACCAAAATCGCATCCCGGTCGCAGTCCGTCTGAACGGACACCACTTTCTGCACATTTCCGGAAGTTTCCCCTTTATGCCAAAGTTGATTGCGGGAACGGCTGTAAAACCAGGCTTCCTTTGTCTTCAGCGTCAATGCCAATGCTTCGCGGTTCATATAAGCCAAGGTCAAAACTTCTTTGCTGGCCGCATCCTGCAGTATTGCCGGCACCAGCCCTTTTTCGTCAAATTGAATATCATCCGGATGGATCAACGCACATTCACCCCGTTTTCTTTTAAAGCCTTTTTCACTTGATCGATCCCGACTTCTTGAAAATGAAAAATGGAAGCCGCCAACGCCGCATCCGCTTCGGTTTCCAGAAACACTTCCACAAAATGCTCCACCTTGCCGGCCCCGCCGGAAGCAATCACCGGAACGCCCGCTTTTTGGGCAATTTGCCGGGTCAGTGGCAGATCATAACCGTTCTTGTGCCCGTCCCGGTCCATACTGGTTAATAAAATCTCCCCGGCCCCTCTGCCAACGGCTTCCACGGCCCAGTCCACGGCCCGCTTGTCCGTTCGTTTCCGTCCGCCGTGTGTATAAACAAACCAGTCTTTTTCATCCGGGTCATACTTGGCATCAATGGCAATCACGATGCATTGGTGGCCAAACCGTTTGGCGCCTGCTTCAATCAATCCGGGATTCAAAACGGCAGATGTATTGACCGACACTTTGTCCGCTCCCGACCGCAAAATGTCATACATGTCTTCCTCCGTACGGATTCCCCCACCCACGGTGAAAGGGATGCTCAGCTGCTCCGCGGCTCTTCTCACCACATCCAGCATGATTTTCCTCCCTTCGTGGGAAGCGGAAATATCCAAAAAAACGAGTTCATCCGCCTGGTTCCGGTCATAATAAGCCGCCAGCTCCACCGGATCGCCCGCATCCTTTAAATCAACAAAAGAAACCCCTTTGACTACACGGCCGTCTTTGACATCTAAACAAGGAATGATGCGTTTGGTTATCATAAATTCGCCTCCTTTGTCGCACGGATGGCTGACGGAAAGTCGATGGCTCCGGTGTACAACGCTTTTCCGACAATGGCTCCTTTCACGCCTTCATGTTGATAAGAAGCCAACTGTTTCAGATCTGCCACCCGATGAACACCCCCGGACGCGATCACCGTTTTCCCGCATACACCCGCCAGGTCCCGCACGGCCCCGATATTCGGACCAGTCAGCATTCCGTCTCTGGAGATGTCTGTAAAGATAAACGTTTCCGCACCCCAGTCACTCATTTGTTGTGCCAATTCCCCCGCTTTCACCCGGGATGTCTTCAGCCAGCCATGGGTGGCGACAAATCCGTCCCTGGCATCCAGACCGATGGCGATATGCGCGGAATAAAGCTTCAATGCCTCTTTCACAAACGCCGGATCATCAATGGCTGCGGAACCGATGACCACCCGGCGGACACCCCATTTTAAAAGCCGCTCCAACCGCTCCATATTTCGGACGCCCCCGCCGATTTGAACCGGAACCGGAGAGAATTCCACAATCTTTTGAATGATGGAGGCATTTTCCATCCCTCCAGAACGCGCCGCATCCAAATCCACGATATGGAGCCATTCCGCTCCCTGTTCGATAAACGTTTGTGCCACGTTCAGCGGATCTTCGCTGTACACCGTTTCCTGACCGTAATCCCCTTGTTTGAGCCGGACACACTTGCCGCCCCTTAGATCGATGGCCGGATAGATGACAAAACTCATGATGTCCCCACCTTTTCACTGAGCTTGGCAAACCGTTCCAACAAGGCAAGTCCCAGCTTGCCGCTTTTTTCCGGATGGAATTGCATGCCGTAAATGTTTCCGCGGGTGACCACCGCCGCCACCGTCTGATGGTAATCGGTGGTGGCAATCACATCTTCGGGATTGTCCGCTTGGATATGATAGGAATGGGCAAAATAAACATGTCCTTCTTCCAATCCCTTAAATAACGGATGCGGATGTTTAAAACTCAGCCAATTCCACCCCATATGCGGAATCCGGTATTCCCCTTCAAACCGGACCACGTGGCCGGGCAGCAAATTTAATCCCTGATGATAGCCATGTTCATCACTGCTGGTGAACAACAATTGCATTCCCAGACAAATCCCCAAAACCGGTTTGTTCCGGCGGGCCGCTTCCTTGATCACCGCGGCCAGATCCCTTTGGGTCAGTTCATACATCGCCTTTCCGAACGCACCGACTCCCGGCAGGATAATCGCATCCGCTTCAAGAATTGTTTCCCGGTCAGACGCGATGACACTGTCATAGCCCATCCGTTCCAATGCTTTGGACACACTATGCAAATTTCCCATTCCGTAATCGACAATGACAATCATCACAAGACTCCTTTCGATGAAGGGATTCCCTGTACGCGGGGATCCATCTGCACCGCATCATCCAATGCTCTCCCCAATGCTTTGAAACAAGCCTCGATCATATGATGGGTGTTTTGGCCATAGTGAAGGATCACATGCAAAGTGATGCGCGCTTCAAGAGCCAATTTCCAAAAGAATTCATGGACAAGCTCCGTGTCAAAACGACCCACCTTCTCACTCGGGAATTCCGCCCGGAATTCCAAATGGGGACGGTTGGACAAATCGACCACCACCTGGCCCAACGCCTCATCCATCGGAACAAAAGCATTGCCATAGCGGCGGATTCCCCTTTTGTCCCCGAGCGCTTCCCTCAACGCCTGTCCCAGACAGATGGCGATGTCTTCCACGGTATGATGATCATCAATATGGGTATCTCCTTTAGCTTCGACAAACAAATCAAATTTCCCGTGTTTTGCAAACAGATCCAGCATGTGTTCCAAAAACGGGACGCCTGTCTTCAAATTGGTTTGTCCCATCCCATCCAATTGCAATGCCAAAGAAATCTCGGTTTCCCTGGTTTGACGGGAGATATTACTCATCCGCTTCCCTGTTTTCACCAATTCCCTCACCTTCCCTTTTCTTTGCCATCCGTACCCGGACCGATTCGGCATGCGCCGTCAGTCCTTCCGCTTCCGCGAGGTACATCACTTTGTTCCCGTCACGGTAAAGCGCCTCCGGACTGTAGGAAATGACACTGGTCTTTTTCACAAATTGATCCACGCTCAGCGGTGAAAAAAAGCGGGCCGTTCCGCTGGTCGGCAACACATGATTGGGCCCGGCCCAATAATCCCCCAACGGTTCCGGACTGTGTTCACCCAGGAAGACGGCACCCGCGTGTTTAATTTTGGCAAGCCAATGCCAAGGATTGCGAACCATCAGTTCCAGATGTTCGGGCGCCAGCTGATTTGCGGTTGACACCGCTTCTTCCATATCTTTCACCACACAAACGGCACCGAAATTTTTGATGGATGCTTCCGCAATCTCGCGGCGCGGCAACCGGCGGCATTGTCTGTCCACTTCCTCCGCGACGCGTTCAGCCAAAAAGCGGGAAGGCGTGATACACACAGCGGAGGCCATCCGGTCGTGTTCCGCCTGGGAAAGCAGATCGGCCGCCACATAAACCGGATCCGCCGATTCATCCGCAAGGGCCACGATCTCACTCGGACCGGCGATGCTGTCAATATCCACTTGGCCGAACACCGCCCGTTTCGCCAACGCCACATAGACATTGCCGGGCCCCACAATCTTGTCCACACGGGGAATACTTTCCGTCCCATAGGCCAAAGCAGCAATCGCCTGAGCTCCTCCGACCCGGAAGATGCGGTCCGCACCAGCAATTTTTGCCGCCACCAGCGTCGTTACATACACCTCCCCGTTTTCAAGCGGGGGAGTCACCATGATCACCTCGTTGACGCCGGCGGTTTTGGCCGGAATCACATTCATCAACACAGATGAGGGATAAGCTGCTTTTCCTCCCGGCACGTAAACTCCGACCTTTTCCAAAGGAATGACTTTTTGTCCCAAAACGGTTCCGTCTTCCTCTGTAAAAAACCACGACTGTTGCCGTTGGTGTTCATGAAACTTCCGGATGCGTCCGGCCGCTTCGGTCAAAACCCGGACCAACTCCGGATCCGCCTGCTCCATGGCTTCTTCAATTTCTTCCGGACTCACTTCCCATTTTTGAACGTCGGCACCGTCAAACTGAAGTGTGAAGGTACGCAGGGCTTCATCGCCTTTTTTCCGGACCAGGTCAATGATCTCTTGCACCGCTGACAACGGTTCTTCCGTTTCAATCCCGGCCCGGTGGAGACGTTTTAAATCCTCCCGCGAGACAATTTTGATCACAGACGCCCCTCCTTTTCAATCACGCGTTCCAAATCACCCAAAATTTTTTGGATCCGTTCATTCTTCAAGCGGTAACTTCCTTTATTGGCAATCAACCGCGAGGTAATATCGGCAATACAACACCACTCCACCAAACCGTTTTCCTTCAGTGTCCGGCCGGTGGAGACAATATCGACAATCCGCTCAGCCAATCCGATGATCGGAGCCAGTTCGACTGATCCGTGCAGGCTGATGATTTCAACCTGCTGTCCTTGTTCCTTAAAATATTGTTCTGCAATCCGCGGATATTTGGTTGCCACCTTCGGATGGGGGGAAAGGGTGGATTCCGGCTTCCCGGCCACAGACATCCGGCAGGGACTGATTTTCAAATCCAGTAATTCATAAACATCACGGGATTGCTCCATCAGCACATCTTTCCCGACCACACCGAGGTCTGCTACTCCATATTCCACATAGGTCGGGACATCCATCGGCTTGGCCAAAAAAAAGGTCATTTCGTTCTCCGGTACCGACACCACCAGTTTTCGCGAATCCAGATCATCCGCTTTCGGAACCGGCAGGCCGGCTTGTTGAAACAGGTCAAAAGCTTCCTCCATCACCCGCCCTTTGGCCATGGCGATCGTTAACACGTGGACCACTCCCCTTCGCCGGCGATCGTCAAAACTTCATCCACATCCGGTGTCCGGTCTGCCCGGCTTCCCACCGGCTGCATGATCACCGCACAACCTTGCTCCCGTAAGGAACGCACTTTCCGATAAGCTTCCTGTTGCAAATGAGGTTCATAAAAAACTGCGATCCGTTTCGGCGATGCCGGTTTTAACGGACTGGCCTCCAACAGGCGGTCGGTTTTTAAAGCAAAACCGGTTGCCGGAAGATCCGTGTGGAAAGATTGATAAAGCTGGTCATACCGTCCTCCGCTGACGAGGGGAAATCCCATCCCTTTTGCATAGCCCTCAAAATAAACGCCGGTATAATAACCGAGACTCCCCACCAAGCTCAAATCCACTTTCACTTGCGACACACAGCCAAAAATCTGCAACTGGTCCCAAACCCGTTTCAGATAACAAAATTTTTCCCGCACTTCTTCTGTTTGGGCCGACGCAGACAGTTTTTTCCAATCTTTCCCTTCCAGTCCCGGTTTTGTCAGCTCCATGATTTCTTGCCGTTCTTCAAGGGAAAGATCCAACTCCTCCAGAATGCGGCGAAATGCAACCAAATCCCTGACTTCCAATGTTTCTTTCAACTTTTCAATCGCTTCATCCCGATGAATCCGTTCCCTTAAAAATCCTTCCAAAAGTCCGACATGGCTGAGTACGATGGTCGGAGCACCGATGCCACAAGCCTGGATCGACTCCACGGCCAAAGCGATCACTTCCCCGTCGGCTTCCGGCCCCGCTTGTCCGACCAGTTCCACCCCTGACTGAAATTTTTCGCTGTTTCGGCCTGCTTCCTTCTCTTGGGCGCGGAAAACCGTCCCGTGATAAAACAGGCGCAGCGGCAAAGGCTCCCTTTTTAAAACCGAAGTCACCAACCGCGCGATCGGAGCGGTCTGGTCGGGACGCAAAACCAACAGATTCCCGTCCCGGTCCATGCATTTAAACATCCGCGAAACGGGAATCTGGCTGGATTGTCCCACTGTATCAAAAAATTCCAAGGCCGGCGTGCAGACTTCCTGATAGCCCCACTTGACAAAATGATCCCGGACCCGGTCTTCCAACAAACGTTTCTTTTCCGCAATGAGCGGCGGAAAGTCCCGAAAACCCATTGGTTTTTCAAATGTCTGCGGTTTGGTCATCGCACTCCCCCCCGCTTCGCTTTATCTTATTAAATCGATAATGAGTTAAAGTATCGTTTCAAGTAGTATAACATGAAGCACTTCTTATTGACTAGTGTTTTGTTTTTTCTTTCAACCATTCGGCCAAACCGATCAATGCTTTGCGGCGGTAAGAATAAGTCTGCCATTCTTCTTCGGACAGCTCACTCAGCACCCTCGACTCCCCTTCCGGTATAAAAATCGGGTCATAGGGGAAGTCGGTGACGGGACTTTCCGATTGTTCGATTTGCTCAACGATATGCCCTCTGGTTTCTCCGCTGAAAATCTTCATTTCCCCGTTGAAGCAGATGCCGACCGCTCCCTGGAACCAGGCTTCTCTCTTTTCCCCGTGCAAAAGTTTGCGGATTCCTTTGTAGCCAATCCGTTCATAAATCCGCTTGGACAAAATCCCGGGGAAATCTTTGTAAGCCGCAAAATAGATCCCGGCATCATCCACCATGAATTGATCCAGCCCTTGTTTACGGACTTGTTTCAATTTGGCCCGGGCTGTTTCTTCCACCGTTCCTTTATCCGGTTCCACAAAGGCAACCGTCTTCTGCTCCACGTCAATTCCGAAAGGCGCCAGGATTCCTTTGGCTTCTGCCACTTTTGCTTTGTTTTGAGTCACGAAAAAAAGTTTCATTTTTTCCCCTCCGATGGTTCGATCTGACTTTGATTTTTTCTCATTTTAACGCTAATTCTCTTGCATCAGAAATAAATAATACACTGCCAGCCGCATTATTTTTACAAAAAAGACATAAACGATCGGTTCAATGCGAATAAATACACTAGAGACTTTAACAAGGAAGGCGAAAGCAATGGGCTACTTGGGACTCTCTTTCCTGGCAACCGGGATCGTTCTGGAACTGATCGGAATCTTTCTGGTATATCGGGGAAAAAACCAATCATTGGAACCCATAATGATGGGCCTCGTTTTCCTGTTGGTTGGAATGATTTCCATATAAAACCGGCGTTTAAAACCCGAAGCTTTTTTGTGTTTTTTTGAAAACGTTTACAAATAACGGCGGATTTTAACGATCTCTTCTTTTTGCTGTAACAAATTTGTGATAAAAACCATGAAATCATCTTGAAAAGATTCGATTAATTCTACACAATGATTAATAAAGGTATTAAAATTGAATTATTGGGTTTAAGTAATGAACTTATCTGTTAATTATCAATTACTTATTTCCGATCAAATATATTTCCAGAAAGATATAAGGAAAGAGGGGTTTTTATTTATGTATAAGATCATTGGTTACTACAAAAGAAAAGATGGAATTGAAGAGTTTGCAGAGGAATTAAAAAATACATTGATCCCGAGAATCTTAAAAATCCACGGTGTAATTAAAGTGGAAGTGACGGAATTGATGGTTTCCAACAGCAGCCCGACCGATGTGACACCGGATAACGATTTTGCTTTAATGTGCGAAATTTACTTCGCAAGCCCCGATGCCCTGCAAAAAGTCTTAGCCAGCGAAGAAGGACAAGCCGTTGCCCAAAGCTGGATCAACGATGCAGCCGATTACCTGGTGGCCTATGTAGGGAAAGAACAAGTCTTCAGAGCGAACCTTTTCACCAATTTAAATTATTAATTACATATGACGGACGATCCCCTCTGTTTTGGAAACTCTTGATACACATTCTGCTGACTGGCCGGTACAAGCCAGTCAGCTTTTTTTTGTCCACCCCTTGTGGTATGCTACCTTCAGATATTTGCGGTAAAGGAGAAGTCACACCCATGAACTACCAGTTATTTCGAAAAGTGTTGTTTCGGATGGATCCGGAAACCGCCCACAACTGGACCGTCCGGGGATTGAAATGGATGCAGTCTGCTTCCTTGATTCAAAAGACCGTCTCCAAACCATTCACCATCCAAGATCCGCGCCTTGCCTCCGAATTATGGGGTATTTCTTTTCCAAACCCGGTGGGAATGGCAGCCGGATTCGATAAAAACGCCTATGTTTATCCGGCACTTGCCGCTTTGGGATTCGGCTTCGTGGAAGTCGGCACCCTGACTCCCCGTCCGCAAAACGGGAATCCCCGTCCCCGGTTGTTCCGCCTTCCGGAAGATAAAGCCGTGATCAACCGGATGGGATTTAACAATCACGGGATTGCCGCGGCGAAAGAATCCTTTGAACGATTGGGACATCCCGCCATTCCGGTCGGCATTAATTTGGGTAAAAACAAAGACACCCCCAATGACAAAGCAGTGGAGGATTATACCCGCGGTCTCCAAGAACTGTATCCCTACGGCGACTATTTTGTAATCAATGTCAGCTCCCCCAACACCAAAGGGCTTCGCGACCTCCAGCACATCGAGGCATTGCAGTCGTTATTGACGGAAATAATGAACCAACGAACGAAATTGGAAAAAATCGATCAAAAAAGAAAGCCCGTTCTGTTAAAGATCGCTCCGGATCTTGAAATCCAGATATTAAAAGAGATTGTCTCCACGGCGGTTTCCTTGCGGATTGACGGCATCATCGCCACCAACACCACGTTGTCCCGTAAAGGATTGACCGCCTCGGCCCGACATGAAAACGGAGGTTTGAGCGGAAAGCCTTTGCGGGAAAAATCAACCGAAATGATCCGACACATTTATTCCGTAACACAAGGCAGCATTCCCATCATCGGTTCGGGAGGCATTTTTTCGGGACAACATGTCATCGAGAAACTGAAAGCGGGGGCCAATCTGGTTCAAATCTATACCGGCATGATTTATCAGGGACCCGGGATCGTCAAGCAAATCAACCAGGAATTGATAAGACAGATGGAAAAAGAACAAATCAGCCATTTTACCGAATGGATCGGCCAACACTTGCAGGAAACAAAAAGACGGGTTCCCTTGTAAAAGCCCGTCTTTTTCCTGTCAAAACATTTCAGGTGGCTTTGACATTTCAATGGTGCTGACCATCTTCTTGGAGATGACAAACATTTCCCCGTCCACCTCGATGGAAAGGGTGTATTTGTCAAAATCATTGACTTTCCCTTGATATTGGTATCCGTTGACCAAATATATTTTGACGGTATCCCCCTTTTCCTTTAATTGGCTTAATATTTGGTCTTGTTCTCGGTTCATCCCCTGTCACTCCCCTTTCTCTTTCCTTGTTTCTTTTTCTTGTATTTAAATCCTTCCTCCGGCCGCTGCTTTTTTATATAGAAAATTCTTTATTTTTAAAATGAAAATATTGTTATGAAAAATGCTATAGATATATAATTAAAGATAGAGAACCACTTCAGACATAAAAGGGGGAATCCGGTTTGAGGAGAATTTTGGGGATCTCGCTTCTTCTTTTCAGCATGGTCTTTTTCAGTTTCAGTCCGCCGGTCAGCTATGCAGCCGACGATCACTTTCAACCGGGAACTTTATATGAAACGTTCCAGCAGGCTGCCAAGGAATTTCAGGTTCCCGATGAAATTTTACTGGCTGTCAGTTATGCCGAAACCCGCTGGCAAGACCATCACGGACAACCCAGCCAGCTCAACGGCTACGGGTTGATGCACCTGGCCGACAACCCGTACAACCAATCATTGAAAGAAGCCAGCCGCCTGTTGAATCTCCCCGAATCCACATTGAAGACAGATATCAAACAAAACATCCGGGGAGGCGCTGCCGTTTTGGCCGAACTGGCCAAGGAAAACAATCAGGGCCAGATCCCGCAAAATTTGGCTGACTGGTATACCACCGTGGCCGATTACAGCGGGTTATCCTCCGACTTGGCTGCCAAATGGTATGCCGATGAAGTTTTCAAAATCATCAATGAAGGCGCACAACGGGTGATTGACGGGGAAGATGTTTTCATTCAGCCGACTCCGGTAACACCTCATACAGGAAAGTATGAACAAGTGGAAAAGCAACCGGAAAAACAGGCAACGCCCGATTACCCTGGTGCCAAATGGGTGGCCGCTTCCAGTTCCAACTATACAGCGGCCAATCGCGAAAGCGACGGCAATTCCATCGACTATGTCATCATTCATACGACACAGGGCTCTTACAGCGGCACGATCAGCTGGTTCCAAAATCCGGCAGCCAGTGTCAGCGCCCACTATGTAATCCGTTCCAGTGACGGAGAAATTACCCAAATGGTTCAAAACAAGGACATTGCTTGGCATGCGGGAAACTGGAACTACAACGTCCACAGCATCGGGATCGAACATGAAGGATACGTCAGCGATCCGGCTTGGTACACGGATGCCATGTACCGCGCTTCAGCCAACCTGACCCGCTGGTTGTGTGACCGGTACGGCATTCCCAAAGACCGAAGCCATATTATCGGACACAATGAAGTGCCGGGCGCAACCCATACTGATCCGGGTTCCCACTGGGATTGGAACTACTATATGTCTTTGGTCAAGGAGTCTCAAGAACTCGTTTTTGACAACACCGGCGCAAAAATGGCCAGCGACGCATGGGGAACCAGCAGCTGGAATTCCCAAAAATACGGAAGCAACTATCATTTTGCCGAACCGGTGCTTGCCAGCGACCCTTTCTGGTACCAAATCAACATTCCTTCCTCGGGAAACTATGATATTTACGGCTGGTGGCCAGCCAACAGCGGCTATAACTCCAACACGCCCGTGATCATCAAAACATCTTCCGGCAACCAAACAGTTTATGTCAATCAGCAACAAAACGGCGGCAAATGGAACTATCTGGGCCGTTTTCACATGTCGCAAGGCACTGATTATAAAATTGCCGTATCCAGATGGTCATCCGGTTCCGGTTATGTGGTGGCTGATGCCTTCAAGCTGATTAAACAATAATTTTTTCTCTGTTCCTCCTTGAATGCGAACTTGTGTTCGTGTATGATCATAGACAAGGAGGCGGAGAAAGATGCTGGCAGCTTCTTTTCACAAATGGTATGAAACCCAGCGGCACAACATGGTCACAAACAGGCCGGCCGCAACATACCATCCCCCCGCAAGGGATGAAGACGAGCGCCAATACATGACTTTTTTGCTGGAAGAATCTTATGAATTGCAAAAACCTGTCATCGTGATCTATGCGGGGAAATATTCACCCCTTCAGTTTTACGGACGCATCAAAAAAATCCATCCGTATGAAGAATGGTTCATCATGGCCAACGGCGAATGGAAGAAAAAAATCACCTTTGATCAATTGATTGAGGTGGACCCGTTATAAAAATCCCCCGGGAAGTCTTCCCCGGGGGATTTGGTTATGCTTCGGCTTGACGACTTCTTTTGGACTGCCATCTTTCTTTCAATTGGGAGAGGAAAAGATAGACGATCGGAACAATAAACAAAGTCAATAACGTGGACGAGGCAAGTCCTCCGATCACCACAATCGCCAATCCTTGCGACATGGCGGCACCTTCTCCATACCCGAGAGCCAGCGGCAACAAAGCGAAAATCGTTGCAAAAGCCGTCATCAAAATGGGACGCAGACGGGTTTCTCCTGCTTCCAACAAAGCATCAACGGTATTGTGCCCGCGTTTTTTCATCTGTTGCACACGATCCACAAAGACGATCGCATTGGTGACCACGATCCCGATCAACATCAATGCCCCGATCAAAGCAGGCGCACTGATCGGCTGACCGGCAATCCACAGACCGAGCAAACCGCCGATGACGGCATACGGGAGAGAGAACAAAATGGTAAAGGGTGCCGTGGCTTCCCCAAATGCAATCAACATGACCACATAAACGGCAAAGACCGCGACGATCATGGCTTTCCCCAGATTAGCAAAGCTTTCGTTCATTTGTTCGATATCGCCGCCCAGTTTGACCGAAACGCCTTGCGGGATCGGAGTGCTGTCAATTTGCGCTTGAATGTCTTTGGAAACGGCTCCGGTGTCCTTAATGGTGACATCCCCGGAAACGGTGGCAGCCAACTGCCCGTTTTCTCTTTTGACGGTGACCGGTCCTTCTTCCACCTTGACGTTGGCAATATCTTTGAGCGGAACCAGTTCACCGGTGGAGGATAATATCCGGATTTCTTTCACCTTATCCACCGAATTGACTTCATCTTGTTTCAATCCCAATTTCACTTCTTGCGATTCGTTTCCTTTCTCAATTTCAAAGATCGTATCCGCCTGCAACAATCCGCGGACACTTGCGGCCACTTGTTGGGCCACCAAACCTTTCTTCGCAGCTTTGGCATCATCCACTTCAATGGTGACGATTTTCTTCTGTTCACTCAAATTGTTTTCCACATTGGCAAGACCGTTCACTTTTTGAATTTTTGCCGTCAATTGATTGGTCAATGTCCGGATCTTGTCCATCGAATCTCCGGTAATCACCACTTCGATGGAATTGGAAGCGGGATTGATGCTGTTGACTTCACTGACATTCACAACGGCATCCTGATCCACCGCATTTAATTCCTTGCGGATGTTTTCCAAAAAGGTGTCCATTTCGGTGTCATCCGCCAAGGTGACAAACATGGAAGCACGGTTGCTGCTGCCCGTTGAACCGTCATTGGTCATCTGGCTGCTCATGTTCCCGACCGAACTGCTGATCACTTTCACTTCCGGGTGCTGTTTCAACTTTTGCTCCATTTGTTCGGCGACTTGATTTGTTTTTTCCAAATTCGTGCCGGAAGGCATTTTCAATTCAATGTTCATCGCTTTTTCTTTATCGGAAGGAAGGAAAATGGTTCCGATAAAGGGTACGAGCGCAAAACTTCCCAACAACATTAAAGTCGACCCGACCAAAACGATTTTTTTATGGTTCAAAGACCAATTGAGAGCTTTTTTGTATTGTTCCGCCAGCCGGCTCCTTGTCCGGTCTTTTTTCAACGGCTTTCCGTTCAAAGCCAGCAATTTCGCCAAGACCGGAACGATGGTGACAGCCACCACCAACGAGCACAAAAGCGAAATGGTCACCGTCAGTGCAAAGGGATAAAAGACTTCACCGATAATCCCTTCAATCATTCCGAGCGGAACAAATACCGCAACCGTCGTCAATGTGGAGGATGTAATGGCTGAAGCAACCTCTTTGGTCGCCAACAGAATCAATTCGGACGTGCGTTCCATCCCTTTCATCAGGTGGCGGTAAATGTTTTCGATCACGACAATGCTGTCATCGACCACCCGACCGATGGCCACCGTCATTCCGCCAAGGGTCATGATATTGAGGCTCACATCCGCTTGTTTCAACAAGATCAAGGTTGCAAAAACAGATACCGGAATCGAAACAATCGAAATCAATGTCATGCGCACATTCCGCAAGAACAGAAGAATCACAACCGAAGCAAACAGAGCCCCGAGCAATCCTTCCCGCACCATGGAATGGATGGACATTTTGACACTGTCCGACTGGTCAAACAACTTCATGAATTGAACGTCTTTATTGGCTTTTGCCAGCTGATCCAGTTCAGCATTCACTGCATCTGCTGTTTCCACCACGTTATCATCCGGATTTTTGATGACCTCCACATTGATGGAGGGTTTCCCGTTGGTCCGGGTGATCATGGATTGACCTTTTGCTGATTCCGTAATGGTGGCAATGTCCTGAAGTTTGACGGTTTTAATTTCTGGTTCTTTCATTTCCGGTTTGCCGGTGCCGGCAGAAGTTTTTCCTTGCGAAGCCGGCATTTTTACCGATTGGCTGTTTCCTTTCGGCACAGTTCCGGAAGATTTGGGCATCTTCGCCAGCATCGCTTGCAATTGTTTGCTCAGCGCCACCAGTTCAGCTTGTTTGGCCTTCAACTGTCCCTGCAACATGGCGATTTGTTGTTTGAGCTCAGGATTTTCAGGATCTTTTTGCAGTTGCTCCATCGCTTTATTTAACTCAATCTGAATCCCGATCATTTCGGCTTGGACTTTTTGCGTATGGGCCTGTACTTTCGCCAACTGCTGGGTTCCTTGGCTGACTTGCCCCAATCCTTGGCTCACCTGTCCCAGTCCTTGGCTCATTTGCCCCAACCCTTCGCTCAATCCTCCGACAGCTTGACCTAGGCCGCCTACAGCCTGCCCCAAGCTCTCCATGGATTGACCGATTTGGTTGAAGGCATCCTGCATGCCTTCCGTCGGATTGGCAGGAACGGTCAACTCAAAATTTTTCAAGTCTTCCACTGAGGTGATCTCCTGATGAATGCGTACAGGCATATCCACATTGCCGGTGTTTAAATCCCCCAGCGGCAAAGACATCTGGGCACTGGCCAAAGCTTGTTGAACTTGCTGCATAGTGAGATTATGTTTCTTTAATGCTTCCGGATTCAAACGAATGTATACCGCTTTGGTCCCTTCTCCTTTTACCTGTACTTCACCGACCCCTTCGATCGACTCCAGTTTGGGTTTCACCACATCTTTTACCCATTGCTCCAATTCAGTGGCATTTTTCTTGTCACTGCTTACCGTAAAATTAATCATGGGGAAGGTGTTGAATCCAAACCGGTTAAAGATTGTATCCATCACATTGTCCGGCAAATCCAAACGGTCCAGGGCGTCCCTCATTTGTTGCTGCGCCTTGTCCAGATCCGCATCAAAATCAAATTGGGCAACCACCACGGAAGTACTGTCTGCCGAAATGGATGTAACCTTATCCACCCCTTTGACTCCCATGATTTCTCTTTCTATCGGCTTGGTCACCTCTTCGGCGATATCCTCAGGCGATGCCCCCGGATACGGGGTGACTGCGACAATCACCGGAAAGTTGATATCCGGCATGGCTTCCATTTTTAATTGGGTTGCTGTATAAACACCGCCACCGGTTACCAAAATGATCAAAATCAACACTGCGGCAACGTTTCGCAGTGAAAAACGGGTCAACCAATTCACCTTGACTCCCCTTTCATATCACCCATAAATAATTAATCTGATTAAATAATAACTTCTAAGCAAATTGAAAAATAGTGTATCTCACTGTTGTTCATATAAATTCCAATCTTTCATCCCATGAATACCAAAAACCGGAATCGGATTCCGGTTTTTGGTTCAATCCCTCATTGTTTTGTACTTTTTATCACCCTGACCGGATTTCCTGCCACAAAAGTGCCGGGGGGCACATCTTTGGTGACCACGGAACCGGCTCCGACCACCGCACGGTCTCCAATCGTCACTCCCGGAAGGATGGTGGAATTGGCGCCAATCATCACATGATCACCGATATACACATCCCCCAACCGGTACTCATCAATCAAATATTCATGCGTCAAAATGGTGGTGTTGTATCCGATAATCGTATTTTTCCCGATATGGATTTTCTCCGGATACAAAATATCCATCATCACCATGAAAGCAACCGCCGTGCATTCTCCGATTTCCATGCCGGTCAGCTTGCGATAAAACCACCTTTTCAACCCCATCCACGGCAAATAACGGGCAACCAAGATCACGAGGGTGTTTTTAAACACTTTCCAAAAGGGAACCGTCCGGTACACCTGCCATAATGAATTAGGCCCGCTCACTTTGAATCGTTCCGTCTTGCGCATGTTGTCCGCTTACCCCTTCTCTGTATCCAAAATGCGAAGCAAATCACGCATATCATGCAAATAATAGGCTGGCTCATACTTCTTCAGTTCCTCCGCATGAAGGCTCCAACCCACCGCTGCCGCATCGACCCCGGCGCGCTTGGCCGCCATCAAATCATAGCGGCTGTCTCCAACCATCAATGCCTCCTCCGGAGCCGCCTTCAACTGTTCCAAAGCCAGAAAAATCATGTCCGGAGACGGTTTTGCCTCGGGAGTGTCCCCGATGCAAACGATGGTTTTCATAAACGGGGTCAGTTGAAACAGATCCAATCCTCTTTCCACCACGACCCGCCGTTTATTGGAAACCACCCCCATCACCACACCGGCTTGATCCAACGCTTGCAAAACCTCCCGGACATGGGGAAACGCTTCGGCATATTCATCATGATGCTTGATATTATAGGCATGGTAGGTTTTCACCATCGCTTCGGCCTGATCAGGATCAAAACGGCGCATCTGGTCGAGCAGAGGCTCCCCCATGATCTTCAGCACATCTTCCCGAGTGTACTTTCCCGGACAATGCTGACTGAGCGTATGCATAAAAGAAGCAAGAATCAACGAATTGGTATTGATCAACGTTCCATCCAAATCAAAAAGGATGACGGAATATTTCACGCTTGTTCCACTCCTTCGGGATTTAAGCTTTTTTACTTTCACCGGCCTGCTTTGGGACAGTTCCGCTCATGCGACGCCAAATGATGAGAACCAGCCCCGCCAAGACGCCGATCAGGCTCACCAATTGTGCAATGCGGATGTTCCCCCCGGTTAACATTCCCGGTTCGAACAACAATTGCATCGGGGACCAAAGCCCAGCCAGCAGTTGTTCCAAAAAGCCGGGGCCGGAAAACGCAAGGCTGTCTGTCCGGAGGCCTTCAATGAAAAAGCGGCCCAATGAATACCAGATCAAGTAGGAGAAGAAAATCTCGCCTTGCCGGATGCGTATCTTTCGTAAACCGATCAGCAAAAGGAACCCGGCCAAATTCCAGATCGATTCATACAGGAACGTCGGATGATAGTACACACCGTAAATATTCATCTGATCTATCAACCATGAAGGCAAATGCAAGCTTTCCAAAAAAGCCCGCGACACTTCCCCACCATGGGCTTCCTGATTGACGAAATTTCCCCAACGTCCGATCGCCTGGCCCAAAATGATACTCGGGGCTACAATATCCGCCATTTGCAAAAATGACAAACCATGCTTGCGCACAAATATGTATCCGGCTGTAAAAGCACCGATCAATCCGCCGTGAATCGCCAGTCCGCCTTTCCAAACGGCAATGATGTCTCCGGGATGCATGGCATAATACTCCCATTCAAAGAGCACATAATAAAGCCGGGCTCCCACGATCGCCGAAGGTAATACCCAGATCATCATATCCAATAAAATATCCGGATCCAGCCCCTGGCGCTTTGCTTCCATTGTCGCCAACCACAAACCCAACATGGCGGCCGTCGCCATAATGATCCCGTACCAATGCACCTGGATCGGGCCGATGGAAAAGGCCACGGGATCAATCACCATGAACGTCATTCCCTTCATCCCCCTTCTTCCCCAAACAGTAATTTCACGGATCCACCCTTCCATTTTGAACAAATTTGGTCTTCATTGTAACCTAAAAATTTTCGAAAAGAAAATCCCTTTCAGATCAAGCGGTTTTCATTCAAAGCAGATTGGCCTGTCCAAAGCAACGTCATAAAAATCCCGGCGGACTTTCTGTGCAATATTTTTCATTTTTTTATCGAATTATTTATTATGGACATAAAAAGTCTGATTCATTAAAATAGTATACACAAATCATTGGAGGGATTTATTTTGTTGGCGTTCGATTTACACCGAGAAGAAGCAGAACGTTATGATTGTATGGAATGCGGAAACAGCCAAAGTGTGTATATCATGGGAGATCGCGGATTTTGCTCCACTCCCGGATGTTTGTCCAATGATCCCATCCAGTTTGTGTACCTTCCCCATTGGCGCAAGCCGAAAACTTGTCACGCCGATCGCGAAATCACGCTTGAATAATAGATCACAGCCGGCTGCTCCTGACAAAAGAAGCAGCCTTTATGCGTGGTTTGACACCTTTTTGAACGATTCCTCCCCACGCGGCCTCCAACATTGTTCCAGCACCAGACAGATCAACATCCCCACCAGTAATCCGTTGCTCATCAAGGACTGAATCACCGGGGGAAAGTTTTGGAACACTTCGGCAGGAAGAAACATCATTCCCACCCCGGCCGACATGGTGATACCTAAAATCTGAAATCTCCGTGAATCCAGAGCTTCTTTTAACACGCCTTTCAAACCGATGCCGAACATTTGCCCGAAAGAAGCCAGCAATACCGCATAGGCCACCGGGCCCGGCAATTGGGCGAAAAACGAGATGATAGGCGGGATGCATGAAATGGCGACAACCCCGATACAGGCTGCCAGATAAGGACGTCTCCTCTTCTCGCCGGTCATGCTGACAAAGCCGGCGGAAACCGTCAAAGGAACCATTCCGACCGTCGAAAAAAGAGACGAAGCGAGCGTCGCCACCCCGTTGACCGTTCCGGAACGGGACAACAACCCGGATTCCAAGCGATTCTTCCCGGACAACACTTGTTCCATGGCTGACACACTTGCAATCAAATTGGACAAAAGCAACAACACAATCACCAATACGGTTAAAATCATGTTCGGATCAAAGACCGGCGTTCCCCAGGCAAAAACGGACGGAAGGGTGACAAAAGAAGAAAAAGAAACCGGCGCCGCATCATAACCCAACCCTGCAAAACCGGCCCAACCTGCCGCAATGCCGATTAAAACCGCATAATTTTTCATCCAGCCTTTTCCCCAAACGGAAAGAACCCACACCAACACAAAAACCGCCACCGACACGAGCAACAATTTGCCCTCCAAAGCATCACGGCCTTGCCCGATCCCGAACATTCCCTGAAAGAACACACCGCTTAACTGGAGCGACAATAGCATTAAAAAGGACCCGGTCACCAAAGGGGTAAATAAAAACAGGATTTTCGGAAGCAAGCGGAAGGCAGAAATAACGATGATGATGACTCCGGCCAAGATCATCGCCCCTTCCAACACCCGTAAGGTCTCCGAAAGCACGGCTTCACCGGCCCCGGCCATGGTTCCCATCACCGTGAACATGCCGAGCCAGATTCCCGCCGGACCGTCTGCCAAAGGATAACGGTGCCCCAGCCATCCCTGCAAAAAAGAAGTCAATCCGATTACAAAAAAAGTCCGCTGCATCAAGCCGGCAACTTCTGCAGCAGAGAGATGATAAAGCTGGCCGATGACAACGGGGAGCGAAAGGGCATTTGCCAACAAGAAGACCACCCATTGC
Source organism: Thermoactinomyces sp. FSL K6-2592 (assembly GCF_038006465.1). Classification (NCBI taxonomy): domain Bacteria; kingdom Bacillati; phylum Bacillota; class Bacilli; order Caryophanales; family Thermoactinomycetaceae; genus Thermoactinomyces; species Thermoactinomyces sp. FSL K6-2592. Next base: position 408,913 of record NZ_JBBOVH010000001.1, on the reverse strand, counting down.
AAAAAGGAAAAACCCTCTTTCATCCATGCATGTTCATTTTTCATCAAATTTTTCTTCTCCTCCTCCCGGATTCAACCCCATCAATCAAATTCCTCACTGTCATCAATCGCGGAACCCAATTGCTGGACAAATTGTTGTGCGGCATGATAACCCATTTGCTTCAACCGGTAGTTCATGGCCGCCACTTCAATAATCACCGCCAGGTTTCTCCCCGGGCGGACCGGAATGGTCAACTTGGGGATTTCTGTGTCGATAATGCGGATTTTCTCTTCATCCAGACCCAATCGATCGTATTGGCGCTCTTCCTTCCATGCCTCCAAATGAATGGCCAGCGAAATTTTCTTTTTATCGCGCACGGCTCCGGCCCCAAACAGCGTCATGACATTGATGATCCCGAGTCCCCGGATCTCCAGGAGGTAACGGATCAATTCCGGGGCATGTCCGACCAGCGTCCCTTCTTCGGACTGGGTGATTTCCACCGCATCATCGGCAACCAACCGATGGCCGCGCTTCACCAGTTCCAATGCCGTTTCACTTTTGCCGATTCCGCTTGAACCCGTAATCAGCACGCCGATTCCATACACATCCACCAACACCCCGTGCATCGTTGTGGCCGGGGCCAAGTATTTTTCCAGGTAATTGGTCAATTTGCTGGCAAATTTGGTGGTTGCCAAGGAAGTGCGCAAAATCGGCACCTTTTTCTTCTTGGACGCCTGGATCAATTCGGGCGGCACTTCCAACTGCCGCGTTACGATAAAACAAGGGATTTCCGAGTGGCACAACCGCTCCAAACGTTCCTCTCTTTTTTGCCTGGTCAATCCTTCAATAAAGGACAATTCCGTTTTGCCAAGCAACTGCAAACGTTCGACCGGATGATAAGTGAAAAAACCTGCCAGCTCCAATCCCGGCCGGTACAAATCCGCGACGGTCACGGCACGGTCCAATTGATCCCAACCATAAATCACTTCCAGGCGAAACTCTTGTATTAACTTTTCCAGTGTAACCTTTTTACTCATCGTCCGTATCTCCTAACATCCAACCGGCCTTTGATTGCCTTTTTGCCGGCGGACAGTTTTTTATTCTCACGGATGCCGTTCCTCTGCCGGCTTGACTTGTTTCATATCCTAAAATACCTTTTTTTCTGTTTCTTTGTCAAAACGGAAGGAGAGATTTTCTCTCCCGGCGTGACACAGGGAATATCCGGCTTCTTGTCGAATAAAAACCATAAACACGGAAATGGAAGCCGTCAAGGAGGAAACGCGTGATGCGCATAGTGGCTTGGCTCCTGATTCTGGCAGGCGGCATTTTCTTTTGTTACAATATGTATCATTGGCAGAAAGAAGCATCGGTCGTGGAACAGAATGAACAACTGGCGGCATCCATTGCCCCCGACTGGCATGTCCAAACCACGATGCCTTCTTTAAAACAGGGAGTCTCCGTCCCGCCCCCTCCCGTCCGCCAAGGTGAAAAGCTGGGAGAATTGGTGATTCCGAAACTGGGCCGGATTCTCCCGATCGTCAAAGGAACGGATTCCGATTCCTTAAAAAAAGGGGTCGGATTATACCAAGGGCATGGCACGGTTTACCCCGGGGACACCGGGCATGTTGTCCTGTCCGGCCATCGGGACACTGTTTTTCGGGATTTGGGCAAATTGAAAAAAGGAGACCGGTTATACATAAAATACGGGAACTATCTCTTCACTTATCAAATCCGTAAATCTTGGATCACCCACGCCGATGACCGGACCGTGATCGTTCCCATTTCCCGTCCGGTTCTGACCCTGTCAACTTGTTATCCGTTTGATTACGTGGGAGATGCCCCGGATCGGTATATCATCCGGGCTGAATTGATTCAAATTCAAGAAGGTGAAAACAAACATGATCATCGCAGTCGGATCGACCAATCCCGCTAAAGTCGGGGCTGTTGAAGAAGCGTGGCAGGAATTTAACCGGACCGGAACGGTTTTATCCGCTTCCGTTCCTTCCGGGGTTTCAGACCAGCCTTTTTCCGATGAGGAAACCATCGAAGGGGCCATTCACCGTGCACGCCGCGCCAAAAAAGCTTTGGACGCAGCCATCGGAATCGGCTTGGAAGGCGGAGTGACCGAAACGCCTAATGGTTTGTTTTTGTGCAATTGGGGAGCCCTTGTGGATGAAAACGGCCGTGTGCAGCTGGCCGGAGGGGCCCGGATTCCGCTTCCGGATTCATTCAGGACTCCGCTGAATCAGGGAAAGGAATTAGGATGGATCATGGAGGAATATTCCAAACAAAAAGGGGTTCGCCGGGATCAAGGAGCCGTCGGCATCTTCACCAACAACCAGGTGAAACGAAAAGAAATGTTTATCCATGTTTGCAAACTGCTTTTCGGACAATACCAATTTTACAAACATCATTCATAAAAAGGCTTGTGTTTTCCACAAGCCTTTTTATGTTGCCGGTTAATCCGTAAACCAACCCAAAATCCAGTTGGCCACGGTCATGATCAACGCCCCCAAAAATGCGGCGACAAATCCTTCCACTTCAAACCCGTCCACAAAGAAGCTGGCCATCCAAAACATGAACGTATTAATCACAAATGAAAACAAGCCCAATGTCAAAATGGTGATGGGCAAAGTCAACACCTTGATGACCGGCCGGACAATCAGATTGATGATGCTCAGTGCAATCGAGGCGAAAAGAGCGGCTTTCCAGCTTTCCACTTCAATTCCCGAAACCAAATGGGAAGCAAGAAAGACAGCAATGGCGCCCACAACGATTTTTAACAGGATTCTCATAAACATTCTCCTCCTTACTTAATTCATACCCGATTGTTCAAAGATATAAAATGCTTTGTGAACAATCAACCTTTTTCTTGAATCCCCCTCTGTCCCGGATGAGAAGGAGCAAAAGTTATGGAATCCATTCAACCGCCATGGCTGTCTTTTTTTGCAAACGGATCAAGCCGTCCGGAAAAGCCGGCGTCCCGCTTTCCTGTATCACACAAACTTCAGGATGCCATTTCTTCTCCCGTGCATTGGTTCACCATTTCGACCAGTCTTTTCTCCAGTTGCCCGGCAATCCGTTTCACCCGTTCACTTTCCACTTCCTTGGCAAGTTCACTCAGACGTAGAACACCGACACGTACGGTATTTTTTTCTTGATCCCAATAAACCATGCATTTGGCCGGAAGCAAAAATCCACAGTCGGGATGTTCGGTTAACAGCTGTTTCGTCAAGTCGGCGTGAGACAACTCAAGAATGTAATAAGGTTGATTGAACCGGATTCCTTGTTCAAACAATTTTGTGGAAATATCATACTTCCATAATAATCGGAATTTATGTTCGGCAATTTTTTCCTCCAAACGCTTCAGCACCTGTTCCGTCGAAGCGCCTTTCACATCCACGACATATGAATACATCTCTCTCCTCCTCTTTTCAAACCGGTCTTCTTTTCCTATTGTATCATGATTTCTTTCCAATCTTTAATACACTGTATTCATGAATGAATAGAATCATGAAACCGAACACACTCTTTGATCCCTTCAATTGACTAATAATCAATCTCATTTTATAATTATTATAAATTGATATTGACTTTAATATATAGCCGTGCTATTGTAAAAATACAATGAATCAGCCCTTTCCTGCATTCAGGGATCATGCCACGGGTATACTTATCTTTAGGTTCTTCAGCAAGGAGGGGGATGGACTAAATGGATTGCCAACAAAAAATCACATCCGAAGTTGTAGGAAAAATCGAAAATGGTAAAGTGGTCTTATATCATCTTGGAAAAAAAATCGGCCATATTCCGTTGGACGAAAAGCTGCCTCATTTGGAAGAAGGCTATCAGTTCAAAAACGGAGACATCCATTCTTCACTCATCCCACCATCCCAACCTTCGCCTGACTCGTATGTGAGCGATTGCGATTTGGGATGGTGTTGACATAAAAAAGCAGGGGAAATCATTCCCCTGCTTTTCCTTTTCGCTGTTGCTCCATGACTTGCGAGCCCAGCGCCACAAGACGTTTTGTCATCTCTCCACCTACTGACCCATTGGCACGGGCTGTGGTGTCAGCCCCCAACTCGACTCCGAATTCTTGAGCGATTTCATTCTTCATCTGTTCCAATGATTCTCTGGCACCCGGAACAACAAGCCTGTTTCTTCTAGCCATTCGAATCACTCCTTTGTCGTAAGGTGGTGATGAACGTCTTGCAATATTCAGTTTGTCCGCAATTCCGTGCAATTATTGATTCCTTACTTTGGGGTTGCGGTCTCTTCCCGTTTTGCCAGCAGGGTTTCCATGCGTTTTTTGTCTCTTTCCAAAATCGGCGCCAGGAATTGTCCGGTATAAGATCCTTTGCTCTTGGCCACTTCTTCCGGTGTTCCTTTGGCAACGATCGTTCCCCCGCCGCTTCCGCCTTCCGGTCCCAGGTCAATCAGATAGTCCGCTGTTTTAATCACATCCAGATTATGCTCAATGACGACCACCGTGTCCCCGTTTTCCACCAGCCGCTCCAACACTTTGAGCAACCGCGCGATATCATCGATGTGAAGACCGGTGGTGGGTTCATCCAGTACATATAACGTCCTCCCTTGACTCCGTTTATACAACTCCGAAGCCAATTTCACCCGTTGGGCTTCCCCCCCGGACAATTGCGTGGCCGGCTGTCCCAGTTTGATATACCCCAGCCCCACGTCATAAAGGGTTTGCAATTTCCGTTGGATCCGGGGAATATTCGCAAAGAAATCCAAGGATTCCTCCACCGTCATTTCCAAGACATCCGAAATGCTTTTTCCTTTGTATTTCACTTCCAAGGTTTCCCGGTTATACCGTTTCCCTTTGCATTGTTCACACGGTACATAAACATCCGGCAGAAAATGCATTTCAATTTTAATAATACCGTCCCCGCGGCAGGCCTCGCACCGTCCGCCTTTGACATTGAAACTGAAACGCCCTTTCTTGTAGCCTCTCACCTTGGCTTCCGGCGTGGATGCAAACACTTCGCGGATATCATCAAACACCCCGGTGTACGTTGCAGGATTGGAACGCGGTGTTCTCCCGATCGGAGATTGGTCGATGTTAATGATTTTATTTAAATGTTCGGCGCCTTCGATTTTTTTGTGCTTGCCGGGCACCGTTTTGGCTTTGCCCAACCGGCGCGCCAAACCTTTTAACAAAATTTCATTAACCAGTGTACTTTTTCCCGAACCGGAAACGCCCGTCACACAGGTGAATACGCCGAGAGGAAAGGCAACATCGATATTTTTCAAGTTATTTTCCCGTGCTCCCGACACTTTGATCCATTTGCCGTTCGGCTCTCTCCGCTTCTGTGGCACGGGAATGAAACGGCGGCCGCTTAAGTATTCCCCTGTCAACGATTTTTCATTTTCCATCAATTCCTGCGGCGTGCCGGCAGCAACCACTTTTCCCCCGTGGGCTCCGGCACCGGGACCGATATCGATGATGTAATCGCAAGCCAACATCGTGTCTTCATCATGCTCCACCACAATCAGGGTATTCCCCAAATCCCTCATCTCCTTGAGGGTGGCAATCAAGCGGTTGTTATCTCTCTGATGGAGTCCGATGCTCGGCTCATCCAGAATATACAAAACCCCCATCAATTTGGAACCGATCTGGGTCGCCAGGCGAATCCGTTGCGCTTCTCCTCCCGACAACGTCCCGGCCGCGCGGGACAAACTCAGATAACCGAGTCCCACATTGACCAAAAAACCGAGCCGGCTTTTAATTTCTTTTAACACTTGATAAGCGATTTGGTTTTCCTTGTCCGACAAAGACAGGTTTTGGAAAAATCCCAGTGCCTCTTTGATCGAAAGACGAGTGACCTCATCGATGTTTTTTCCGCCGACGTAGATATGAAGAATCTCTTTTTTCAGGCGGGCCCCCTTGCAGGAAGGGCAAGACTTGGTTGTCATATACGTTTCCAAATACTCGCGCACCATGTCGGAACCGGTTTCTTTGTAACGGCGGTTCAAATGTCCCACCACCCCGTCAAACCGGGCCATGGCTTCCCGTTCAAAACCGCTGTTTCTCACATATCTGAAAGGAAACCGTTCATCGGAACCGTAAAGGAGAATATCCTTTTCCTTTTGGCTTAAATCCTGAAACGGCTTATCCATGTCAATTTGGAAATGGTCGCAAGCGGCTTTCAACAGTTGCTCGTAATAATGATTGCCGTTGGAAGAAGACCAGGGTTCAATCGCTCCTTCATTCAGGGAAAGGGACGGATCGGGAATCACCAGCTGCGGGTCGATCACCAACCGGTTTCCCAGTCCGTCACAAGCCGGACAAGCGCCGTACGGGCTGTTAAAAGAGAACATGCGCGGAGACAATTCCTCAATGCTGAAGCCGCACTCCGGACAAGCCAGCTTGGAACTGAACAACAACTCGTCCCCGCCGATCACATCCACCAACACTTCACCGTCACTGATTGCCAGAGCGGTCTCGACGGAATCCGTAAGCCGCGTGTTCACGCCCGGTTTGACGATGATCCGGTCCACCACCACTTCGATGGTATGCTTTTTGTTTTTCTCCAGTTTGATCTCTTCGGACAAATCCCGGAGTTCCCCGTCAATCCGGACACGCACATACCCTTGGCGGCTGATATCTTTTAAAAGCTTGACATGCTCCCCTTTTCGCCCTTTGACGACCGGTGCCAAAACCTGAATCCGGGAACGCTCCGGCAATTCCATGATCCGGTCCACCATTTGCTGAACGGTTTGCGATTTAATCTCGATTCCATGCACCGGACAATAAGCATGTCCCACCCGCGCATAGAGCAAGCGCAGGTAATCGTAAATCTCGGTCACGGTTCCGACCGTGGAACGGGGATTGCGGCTCGTCGTTTTCTGGTCGATGGAGATCGCCGGGGACAACCCGTCAATCCCATCGACATCCGGCTTGTCCATTTGCCCCAAAAACTGGCGGGCATAAGCCGAAAGCGATTCGACATAACGACGTTGCCCTTCGGCATAAATGGTGTCAAACGCAAGTGAGGACTTTCCGGAACCGCTCAACCCCGTGATGACAACAAACTGATCACGCGGAATCGTCACATCAATGTTTTTCAGATTATGCACCCGTGCACCGCGAACGACAATCTTTTCTTGCGACATGTCTTAAACCTCCGCTTTCAATTCGATAATCAAATCCCGCAATTCGGCAGCACGTTCAAAATTCAACTCTTTGGCGGCTTCTTTCATTTCTTTTTCCAGGTCGCGGATCAACTTGTTCCGTTCAGACTTGCTCATTTTCTTCGTTTGTTTTCCTGTCACATATTCAGCGGTTTGTTCCGCCACTTTGGTCGCCTCAATCACTTCACGCACGTCTTTTTGAATCGTTTGGGGGACAATTCCGTGTTTTTTATTGTAGGCCGCTTGAATTTGCCGACGGCGCTCTGTTTCATCGATCGCTTTTTTCATGGAGTCGGTGATCTTGTCCGCATACATCACCACTTCTCCGTGGGCATTCCGCGCAGCCCGTCCGATGGTTTGGATCAAAGAACGCTCCGAACGCAAAAATCCTTCTTTGTCGGCATCCAAAATCGCCACCAGGGAAACTTCCGGTAAATCCAATCCTTCCCTTAACAGGTTAATCCCAATCAACACGTCAAATTCACCCAGACGCAGATCGCGTAAGATTTTCATCCGTTCAATGGTTTTGATATCCGAATGCAAATAGCGGACTTTGATCCCCATTTCTTTCAGATAATCCGTCAAATCCTCCGCCATTTTTTTCGTCAGGGTCGTCACCAGCACGCGTTCATCCTGTTCAATGCGGTCATGAATCAGCCCGATCAGGTGGTCAATTTGCCCCTTGATCGGATGGATATGGATTTTCGGATCCAACAACCCTGTCGGGCGGATAATCTGTTCCACCACTTCCGGCGATTTCTCCAATTCATACGGACCCGGTGTCGCGGAAACAAATAAGATCTGATTAATCTTTTCTTCAAACTCGCTAAATCTGAGCGGCCGGTTGTCTTTGGCCGACGGAAGCCGGAAACCGTGCTCCACCAACATCTCCTTTCGCGCCTGATCCCCGTTGTACATCCCGTGAATTTGCGGAATGGTGACATGGGACTCATCCACTATGATCAAGAAGTCTTTCGGGAAAAAGTCCAACAAGGTGTAAGGCGGTTCTCCCGGCTTTTTGCCGACCAGGTGGCGGGAATAGTTCTCGATCCCGGAACAAAATCCGACTTCCCGCATCATTTCCAAATCATATCTCGTCCTTTGCTCCAAGCGTTGTGCTTCCAGCAGTTTGCCTTGTTCCCTCAGTTCCTTGAGCCGTTCATCCAGCTCCTGTTCAATCCCTTTCAAAGCCCTTTCCATCACATCGGAACGGGTGACATAGTGAGAAGCCGGGAAGATGGCAACATGTTCCCTTTCCCCGATAATTTCTCCCGTCACGACATCAATTTCGCGAATCCGGTCAATCTCATCCCCAAAAAACTCCACCCGGACCGCTTGTTCACTCCGGGAAGCAGGGAAAATCTCCACCACATCGCCCCGCACCCGGAACGTTCCGCGCACAAAATTGATATCGTTTCGTTCATATTGGATATCCACCAACTTACGCAACACTTCGTTCCGGTCCCTTTCCATTCCCACTCGCAAGGAAAGAACCAGATCCCGGTATTCCGTCGGTGAACCCAAGCCGTAAATACAAGAAACACTCGAAACAATAATCACATCTTCCCGCTCAAACAGAGCGCTGGTTGCCGAGTGGCGCAACTTGTCAATTTCATCATTGATGGACGCATCTTTTTCTATATAAGTATCCGTTGCCGGAATATAAGCTTCAGGTTGATAATAATCATAATAACTGACAAAATATTCGACGGCATTATGGGGGAAGAATTCCTTCAACTCCCCGCACAACTGCGCCGCCAACGTCTTGTTGTGCGCAATCACCAGCGTGGGTTTGTTGACCCGGGCAATCGTTTGGGCCATGGTAAACGTTTTCCCCGTCCCCGTGGCTCCCAAAAGGGTTTGGTACTTGTTGCCCGCCTGAATTTGGCGGACCAGTTTCTCAATCGCCTGCGGTTGATCCCCACGCGGCTCAAAATCCGACACCAGTTGGAATTGTTTTCCCATCCGACTCACCTCATTTCCACATGAAAGTATTATAACATACGGACACGACCTATAAGAACATTCGTTCCGAATCCAAAAAAAGCCTTTCCAGACCGGAAAGGCTTTTGGCTGACACCCGACGGGCGCCTGAATCCCCAAATTGCGGCCCAAGTCAAGACGTGGACCGGACGCGGGTTTTTTCGTCCGCCGGAAGGGCGGGAATCACTCCCAAATCAGCCGGATCATCCTCAAATAAAGTTTTTTGGGTGATGTGCAGGTTCTGATGTTCATCCAACACTGCCAGCTTGCAATGGGTCGCTGTTTCCGCCACCCGGGTCAGCTCCTCCATGCTACGGACGGGCCGTCCGTTACAGCGCTGAATCACATCGCCAGTTCTCAATCCCATCGCTTCTGCCGGGGAATCCGGAATCACAGCCAGAACCTTCACACCTTGATGGTTGGAAACAAAATACGGCGTTGAACGTTTTTCCATCCACTTGGTTCCAAGATAGATCCCTTCATGCCCCAGCACCGCCAAAACCGCCATGATCCACCCGCCGGACTCCCATCCTTCCAAAAAGGCCAGCCCCAAACTTAAAATCACGGCATACAAAAAAGTAAAGGTGGATGTCTGCCTTTTTTGTTTTTTCAACATTCCCGACAGATTCATCCGCGCAAAACTCAAAAAAACCGGAAGCGGAATCCAACCATTTGGACCGCTCAACAGCAAAGGAACCGGCCAGCCTTTTTTCAGCATGAAACCACTCACCTGATTGACTTGGACCGGATAAGCTCCGTTTTCCCCATCCAAGCGGATCAAAGCCCATTCCAACCAATGGCTGGCGGCAATCAGCCATAACCAGTCCCGGGCAGGGAAAGCATACACCATTTCGGGGACCGGGAAAGGATCCAGCCACGTTGTTTCCGTCACGCAATAGTGAACCAGGCATAACATGCCGGCAGAATAAGCAAGACAAGCAAAACGCAGTCCAAAGACGGACAAAAGGAGCGTCAGGCTCCAAACCATGAACCAGTCTCCGGGTTGAATCTCCCACCGGCCCCCGGACAAACACAGGGAACCGGCCAAACCGACAATCAACGACCAGCAAGTTGTCCGAAGCAACAAAGCCCACTTGGGTTCCAAAACACTGTGAAACGTTTTGAGTTCATATCGCCTGCGCACCCACACATATACCACAATCATCCCTGTTCCCAGCCAAAAAGCCGGGTGAATGAACGTTGAAAACCACTTGGTCAAAAAAGAAAGCGGATCTTCCCAAACAGACCACAATTTGTCCTTCCTCCATATCATAAAAAATACCCCAATGGAAATCATTGGGGTATTTTCTATATTTCCGGGACAAATCCTTTATTTTTTCTTCAAGAGCTCCACTGCCACCTGCAATGTCACATCATTTTTCGGGTCGCGCAAAAAGTTGATAAATGCTTGTCGCAATTTATCGGAGGATACCTCATCCAGTTGTCCTGTCTCCGGAATTCCTTCTTTCTTTTGGAAGGACTTGACAGCCTGTTCGGTAGAACCGTCAAAATATCCGTCCGTGCGCCCCGGATGGTAACCCAGCGCATCCAAAATCAACTGCATATTTTTGACTTCGGTTGAATTATCATCTTTTTTTAGCGGTGCATCCGGCTGGGGAGGAAGCACATTGGCATATGCGGGTTTCTTCACGGGAACATCCGGTTTGATCCCTTTGGTTCCGCCATGCTGGTCAATCCAGTTTCCTTCCGGCGTCAACCATTTGGCGATGGTCAGTTTCAAGTTGCTGCCGTCATCAAAGGATTTGGTGGTCTGAACCGTTCCTTTTCCGAAGGTGGTTTCCCCGACCAACGGATATCCACCGGATTCTTTTAAAGCGGCTGCGAGAATTTCAGACGCACTCGCACTGCCTTTGTCAATCAAAACCGTGATGGGATAAGGCTTTTTGGTTTCCTGTTTGGAATGATATTCCGTGCGGCTTCCCGACTTATCCTCCGTCATCAAGACGCGTTTTTTGCCGGGCACCAATTGGTCACAAATTTCCAATACGGACTGCAAAAGGCCACCCGGGTTTCCGCGGACGTCAATGACAAGCCCGTTGATCCCCTGATCCTCCAGTTTTTTCAGCTCTTTGGCAAAATCTTCTGCTGTATTTTCCGAAAACTGCGTCAATGTGATCCGTCCGATTTTGTCAGGCAACATCGTTGCTTCCACGGTTTGAAGCGAAATTTCATCCCGCACCACCGTAATGTTTAGCGGTTCGCTGACGCCGGGACGGGAAATGAGCAATTGGGCTTTGCTTCCCTTCGGACCGCGGATTTTGCTGACCGCCTCTTGAATGTCCATTCCTTCCAGGCTTTGCCCGTTGACTTTTAACACTTGGTCACCTGCACGCAATCCGGCTTTTTCCGCAGGCGAATCCTTGATCGGCGCAATAATGGTCACTTGGCCGTTGGTCAATGTCACTTCGGCACCGATTCCCGTAAAGGATGACTGCAAATCTTCCTCAAATTGCGCTGCTTCTTTCGGACTCATGTAGGCGGAGTAAGGATCCCCCAGGGATTCAATCATTCCTTTGATGGCCCCGTCAATCAATTGTTCTTCATTTACTTTATGTAAATAAGAAGAAGTAATCGTTTGATATGCTTGCTTTAATTTCCCCTCGTGTGTTTCAAATGATTGAGACCGGTCAAAAGAAAACAGGGTTCCGGATTCCAGTTGATCAATCAACCCCCCGTCACCCACAACCAGCACGGTAAGCAAACTGCTGAAAATCATTGTCACAACCGTAATGATCGCGACGGTCCTGCCTTTAAAATTCATTGTCAGTAAACACCCACCTTTGGATCCCCTTGCAGGCGATCCGGATCAGCCCTTTATACTCTTTAATGTATGACAACCCCGGACAAAATAGTCGTCCGGGATATTATTTTAACTATATCACATTTTTAGTTCATATACCGTTCCGGGTCATAAGACGGCGGTTGGGCCCCTTGTCCGATCCGTACTTCAAAGTGCAAGTGCGGTCCCGTTGAGTTTCCGTTATTTCCAATCGCTGAAATGACCTGCCCGGCTTTTACTTCTTCCCCGGGTTGCACTTTGACTTGGTTGGGGTAACTGTGAGCATACCGGGTAAAGAAAGGCATGCCTTTATAATGTCCGTGATAAATGGTGATCAACCAACCATATCCGGAAGACGCACGGCTGGACACCACGACACCGTCAGCTGCGGCCTTGATCGGAGTGCCGATCGGTCCTCCGTAATCCACTCCCGCGTGAAGTTTTTTCGTTCCAAAGATGGGATGCACACGGTATCCGTAACTGGAAGTCTTTGTGACAGTGGTCGGTTTAATGAGCGGACCGGTGTATGCAAAACGAAGCTTGCCCGAACGCCATTCCGCCAGGTTGATCTGAATCAATTCGTCTTTATGTTCCTCCAGAATGCTTTCCAGCTGCTGCAGGCTGGCATCGGACGCTTCGAGTTCTTTCATCAACTTTTGATATTCTTTGTTAATTTGATCAATCAGCTTTTGTTGTTCCTCAATTTTCACCTGTTTTTCGTCAATGGCTTTCTGGCGATCGTCGACCGCTTTTTGGTATTCGGCCACGATTTTATAATCTCCTTTGACGAGAAGGCGAATGATTTCAAAGCGGTTCAAAAACTCATTAAAATCCTCTGCAGCCAGCAACTGGGCCAAGTAGTTATTTTCTCCGTGCAAATACATCCGGCTGATGCGAACATCAAAATCTTTCCGGATCTCTTGCAAATCTTTTTCCGCTTCCTGCCGCTTTTGCTCAATGGGCTCGATTTCCTTCTGGATGGACTCAATCTTTTGATCTGCTTCGTCCATCTTGCTTTTAAACTCTTCCATCTTCTGTTTCAAACTTTGCTGTTTCTCCAGGATTCCTTGTTTGTCCTCACGGACGCTGTCGATTTTTTCCCGGAGCGACTCGGCTGACACTGTTTGTGGAGGAGTCATCATTGCCGTCAATGAAGCAATCAAAGCCATGGTTAACCATTTCTTACTCATTGATATAAGCGCCTCCCAGTCTTTCTCCTAGTTCCCCATCGCCTTCCTGTTCTCTGTTCTTTTTTATATTACTCAAAACATATGAATATAGTTTAATTCTATTTTATATGGAAACATACAAAGAAATTTTGACGATTTTATCCTTTTTATCCAATTTGCTTGATGGGGTCAATGAAAATGGGAAGTCGATCTAATCACCAGGATTAGATCGACTTTATCCATGATTTGTTCTAGTAATATTGCAAGGGATCCACCGGTTTCCCGTTTTCATGTATTTCAAAATGCAGGTAGGGCACCAACTGGGGATAGTTCCCGACCGAAGCGATTTGTTGCCCTTTTTCCACACGATCCCCGACCTCAACTTGCACTGTGCTTGGATACATATGGGCATAAAGGGTCTTGAATCCATTTCCATGATCAATCACAATATAGTAGCCGTATCCGCCCGGGTCCGATTTTGTCAATACAACGATGCCTGAAGCCGCAGCCACAATCGGTGAGCCCATCGAATTTTTGATGTCAATTCCTTCGTGGCTTCCGTTTCGTTCCCCGAATTCAGAAGAGACTTTTCCGCCCGGTTGCGGCCAGGCCAAAGTATCATTCTCATGCCGGTCCGGTGAAGAAGATGCCGGCGGATGGGAATTGCGAACCTGTCTGTTTTTATCCTCCTGACGAACGGGTTGCATTTTCTCGGGCTCCGGCTCCCGTACCGGATGCTGAAGCGTCCGGCTTTGCTGCTGATACAACGCCGTATAACGTGTCAAATGTTGCCGGGCTTCTTTCAGCAAAGCCTCTTTTTCTTTTTTGCTTTTCTCGATCATGGCCACTTCATTTTCCAAAGCTTTTTTCTCTTTCAAATATTGCTTGATCACGGCACTTTCATTTTCCACGAACATAGAAAGAATATCCAGGCGCATCAAAAACTCCGAAACGGAATTCGCGCTCAACAAATAATAGAGATATTGATTTTTGTGACTTCTCTTATATATATGTACCAGCACCGCCTCAAACCGCGCTTCCAGCATGCTCAGTTTTTTTTGTTTCTCCAACAGGTTCATTTTCTTTTGCGCGATTTCTTCATTTAACCCCGCAACTTGCCGCTCCCTGGCCATAACCTGTTTTTTGGCTTCTTCCAGTTTGATCCATGCCGGGTTCTTCTGGTGTTCACTGTTTGCTTTGACCGAAAGCGGGCTTGCGAGGCTGAATAAGACCGCCTGAACAAGCATCATTGTAGTGACAAACCATTTTCGAACCACTTTGGTCGTACTCCTCCCGTTTCAATTCAGCTTACTTGCCCTGTTCCGGGGGCAAATAAGAGATGGGATCGACAGGTGTACTTCCTTTATGTACTTCAAAATGCAAGTGAGGTCCGGTTGAAAATCCATTACTTCCCACAGCTGCGATGACATCTCCCGCCGATACCTTTTGGCCGACTTCCACTTTTACCGTTTGAGCATACATGTGGGCATAAAGCGTGGAAAGTCCGTTCCCATGGTAAATGACAATGACATAACCGTATCCATTTGAAGGACGGGCTTCAATCACTTCACCGGACGACGCGGCACGGATCGGGGTCCCCATTTTCGCTGCGATATCCATCCCTTCATGCATCCGGTATTCCCGGTGAACCGGGTGATATCGCATGCCGAACGGGGAAGTCACCGTCCCGTTTACCGGCCAAAGAAAGCCGTCGCTTGCCGGAACATTGCCGTCCGGATGGTTTTGTTGCTCTTTTTTGCGGGCTTCTTCTTCCCGTTTGGCCACCCAGTTGCGCAATTCTTTCCGGGCCTGAATGTTTTGGTCCTCCAATTCCGCCAGGTTCGTCTCCAGCGCCGCCAACTTTCCTTCATGTTGTTGGTATTTTTTTTGGAGTTGAGCAAAAACGCCCTGGGCTTCTTTTTGTGCTGTTTGTAAGTTTGCCAAATCCTTTTGTAATTCCTGCTCAACTCCGGCCAATTCTTTTTGTTTGTCGGTATATTTTTGGATCACGCGCTGATCGGCCCGGGCCAAAATGCTGATATAATCGTACCGTTTCAGGAAATCCCCGATGGAGTCGGATTGTAACAAAAGCTCAAAGTAAAAATTGTTTCCTTTTAAATAAATATCCTGCATGCGATGTTTGTAAGTTTGACGCAAAAGATCCAATTCCCTCTCAACGCTTTTGCGCTCTTCCCGTTTTTCCTTTATTTGGTTTTCCAGTGCATAAACACGCATGTCCAACTGGTTGAGTTCCTTCTTTTTCGCTTCAATCTGACCCAAAATTTGTTTCATGTCCTCTTGCGCTAGTTCTTTCTTTTTTTCCAGTTGCAATATTTCTTGATCCCGTTGTCGGATTTCCTCTTTTTTCTCATCGATGGAAGAGGAATCTGTGATTGCAAAGCTGTCTTTGACGGGGATCAAAGAAAAAACCAGCAAAAAAGAAAATATCCCTGCAAATTCTTTCCTAATCACTTTGCTCCTCCTCGAACTAGACTCCTCCTCTTTACACTTTCAAGAAACGGCGCACGGAAATAATGCTTCCCAGTGTCCCGATCGCTGTTCCCAGAGCGAAAATGCACAAGGTCACATAAGTACCCAGCGAGAGGATCGGCATCATTTTCAGAATGGATTGGGCTTCACCGGCCCCCAAAATGGTGTAAGCCACTTGATAGAGAACCAAAACCAGGATGGTCGGAACGAGGGCACCAACCCATCCGATAAACGCCCCTTCAATAAAGAACGGCCACCGGATGAACCAGTTGCTGGCTCCCACCAGCCGTTGGATTTCAATCTCTTTCCGACGGGCAATAATGGTCAGCTTAATGGTGTTGGAAATCAAGAAGGCGGCAAGAGTCGCCAGCCCCAATCCGAAAATCAAAATGATGTTCCGAATCCAGCTGGACAATGTCAGCAATTGCTCGGTCACATATTCACCGTCATCCGCTTCGTCAATTCCCGTCATCGATTTCACCTTTTCGGTCAGGCTTTTGATCTGATGGGGATCTTTGGGTACAACCGTGATGACGTCAGGCAAGGGGTTTTTCCCTTCCCCTTCATAACTGCGGAAAATTTCCGTTCCTTCCTCTCCCCATTGGGCCTTCAGCTGACGCAATCCTTCTTCCTTCGGCACCAGTTCCGCACTTTTCACTTCGGGCATCGATTCGATTTGTTTCAATACTTGGAGCTGCTGGTCATCCGTCAACTGCTCGGCAAGTGCTGCACGAATCGCCACCTGTTTATCCAGCTCCACCGCCATGTAGCGGACGTTGAATGCAAAAATGAGGAAAATACCGAAGATAAACAGCGTAACGGCTACAGCACTGATCGCGGCAAAACTCATCCAGGCATTGCGACGCACGCCGCGATAAGCTTCCCGAAAATGTCGCGATAATGTCTCAATCCTCATAGCCGTATTCTCCTCCCATTTCGTCCCGGACAATCACACCTTGTTCAATGGCAATGACGCGTTGTCTGAGTGTGTTTACAATTTCTTTGTTGTGTGTCGCCATTACGATGGTGGTTCCGCGCCGGTTAATCTCTTCCAGCAGATACATGATGTCCCAAGAGTTTTCCGGATCGAGGTTTCCGGTGGGCTCGTCCGCTATCACAAAAGTTGGATTATTGACAATTGCGCGAGCGATTGCCACACGTTGCTGCTCCCCTCCGGAAAGTTGCGACGGCAAGGCATGCATCCGGTCCGCCAGACCAACCAGCTCCAAGACTTCGGTGACTCTCGGTTTGATTTTGCGTTTGGGAGCCTCGATCGCTTCCATCGCAAAAGCAACATTTTCAAAAGCTGTCATATGCGGAAGCAATTTGAAATCCTGGAACACGACACCGATTTTGCGGCGAACATGCGGAATTTTCCAATCGCGTACCCGTTTGACGTTGACCCCGTTGATCAGAACAACGCCGTGCGTGGGTTTTTCTTCTCTGTACATCAGCTTGATAAATGAACTTTTCCCCGCTCCGCTCGGTCCGACCACATACACGAATTCTCCCTGGTCGATCCGTACGTCCACTCCGCGGAGAGCTTCAACCCCATTTGGATAAACCTTCCACACATCATGCATTTCAATCACGAAAACTCACCCCAGGAAACATGATTTTCAATATAGTTTATCTCTCTCCATTTTTTCTCCTGCTTACTGATGGTAACAAAAATGGTTCGCCACTTCATCCCATTATCATCCTAAATTTGAAGAAAAATATCAAATAAAGAAATGGCTTACTTTCCTTCAAAAACTACTTCAATATTATAACACCATTCACCAATTTCCCGGGTTAATATTTTGCAAAATCATTTTTTATTCAAAAATACAAAAAACCCCAAATGATGGTGATTTGGGGTATTATCTTACCATAGAATTCCTTCCTAGTAAATATTGGATAAGGTTTCCCGCTGCTTTTTAAGCGTGGCGATTTTGTTTGAAAGTGTCTTCAACACTTGTTCTTTTGCGGTTCCTCCCTCGCTTTTGCGCGCATCCACCACATTTTCCAGTTCCAAACAGGAATAGACATCTTCCCCGATTTCCGGGGAGAAACGGTGAAACTCTTCCAAGGAGCAATCACTCAAGGTTTTTTCTTTGTGAATGGCATACAAAACCAGCTTTCCGACAATTTCATGCGCTTTGCGGAAAGGAATGCCTTTGCCCACCAAATAATCGGCCAAATCCGTTGCATTGGCAAACCCTTGCCCGGCATGCCGTTTCATTTTCGATTGGTTGACTTCCATCGTTTCAATGAGGGCCGCCATCAAACGAAGGGAACCTTTTAACGTGCGGACCGTATCAAAAACCCCCTCTTTGTCTTCCTGCAAGTCTTTGTTGTAGGTGAGGGGCAAAGCTTTCAGCGTGGTCAACAAAGCCATCAAATGCCCGAACACCCGTCCGGTTTTTCCGCGGATCAACTCCGGGATATCCGGGTTTTTTTTCTGCGGCATCATGCTGCTTCCGGTGCAAAACGCATCATCCAGGATGACATATTGAAACTCTTCGCTCGACCACAGAATCAGTTCTTCCGACAGCCGGGACAAATGAACCATCACCAAGGAACAGACTGAGAGAAACTCCACCAAATAATCCCGGTCACTCACCGCATCCATGCTGTTATCGTAAAGCGAGGAAAATCCCAACGCTTTTGCAACCATTTGCCGGTCGATGGGAAATGTCGTTCCCGCAATGGCACCGGCCCCCAACGGACAGCAGTTGACGCGTTTGAAGCTGTCGATGAACCGTTGTACATCCCGTTCAAACATCGAAACATAAGCCAATAAATGATGGGCAAACCGGACGGGTTGCGCGCGCTGCAAGTGAGTGTATCCCGGCAATATGGTATCCACGTGTTTCTCGGCCTGTTTGAGCAAAGCTTCCTGCAATTCCAGGATCTTTCCGGCCAGATCGACCGTCTCCTTGCGCACATAAAGGTGCATATCCAAGGCAACCTGGTCATTCCGGCTCCGTCCGGTGTGCAATTTTCCGCCGACTTCCCCGATTTCGTCGATCAGCATCTTCTCGATGTTCATGTGAATGTCTTCATGTTCAATGGAAAATTCGGCTTTCCCTTCCCGGACTTTTTGCCGGATGGTTGACAAACCTTCCAGTATCCGGTTTGCTTCTTCCCCGGTGATAATCCCGCATGCGCCCAGCATTTTCACATGCGCCATGCTCCCTTCGATGTCTTCTTCAGCCAATTCTTTATCAAATCCAATGGATGCATTAAAGGCTTCCACCCACTGGTGTGTGGTCTTGGTGAAACGCCCGCCCCACAGTTTCATGGTCTTCCTCCTTTTTATGCACGCTTGCATAAATATTCGTCGGCAATCCCCACAATTTAATAAACCCGACAGCCGCCTGATGATCAAAACTGTCTTCATTGGAGTAGGTGGCCAATTTTTCGTTGTATAACGAATAAGGGGAAATTCTTCCCGTCACCGTCGCATGGCCTTTGAACAAGTTTACGCGAACCTTTCCGGTCACCACTTGTTGCGTTTCTTCAATGAACGCATCCAGCGCTTTTTTCAGCGGCGAATACCAAAGCCCGTCATAAACCATTTCCGACCACTTTTTCTCAACCGTGGCCTTGAACTGCAAAACATCTTTCGGCTGCGTCAGAAATTCCAGTTCCCGGTGTGCGTTGATCAATGTGACCGCTCCCGGACATTCATAAACTTCACGCGATTTAATTCCCACCAGCCGGTCCTCCACATGATCGATCCGTCCGACCCCGTGTTTTCCGGCCAACTTGTTCAATTGCTCCAAAATCTCAGGGAAAGAAAGCCGGTTTCCATTCAGGGATACAGGAACGCCTTTTTCAAAAGCGATCTCGATTTCGTCCGGTTGATCCGGGGTGCCGGCCAAAGGACACGTCCATTCATAAGCAGCTTCCGGAGGCGCCTGCCACGGATTCTCCAATTCACCGCATTCACAACTTCTTCCCCACATGTTTTGGTCAATGCTGAACGGATTGTCCAAATCAACCGGAATCGGAATCCCGTGTTTTTTTGCATAAGCAATTTCCTCATCCCGGGTCATTCCCCATTCCCGTACCGGGGCCACCACTTTCAACTTTGGATTCAATGCCGCAACCGAAACATCAAACCGGACTTGGTCATTTCCTTTTCCCGTGCAACCGTGGGCAACGGCAACGGCCCCTTCTTCTTTTGCGATTTCAACCAGCACTTTGGAAATCAACGGACGGGACAAGGCCGAATGCATCGGATACTTTCCTTCATATAAAGCATTGGCTTTCAAAGCCGGCAGCAGGTATTCTTCAGCAAACAACGCTTTGGCATCGACCACAACGGATTTGACTGCTCCCACTTTCAACGCCTTGTCCTTGACAAAATCCATGTCTTTGCCTTCCCCGACGTCCAATCCGACCGCAATCACATCATAGCCGTATTTTTCTTTCAACCACGGAATCGCAACTGATGTATCTAAACCACCTGAATAAGCTAAGACCACTTTCTCCTTACTCATGGGTATCCCTCGCTTTTAATAAAAATTCATTTATATGTATGATTATACATCCTGTGCATAAAAAATCCACCCCCAATTTTTTGAACCGGCTAAAAAAAAGCAGAAACCTTTTTCCGGTTTCTGCTCTGAAACGATGATCCACCCCGGATGGAGCGGCTCAATCTTTCCTTCCCACCGGCACAAAATAGGAAAGGTTTCCGGTGATTTTCCGATCCACCCTCGCGATCACGGCCGAAGGCTTTCCGCCAATCAAAAAAGACCCCCACAACAATTCCCCCTGATAAGCTCCCTTGAGGGTTTCCACTTCCACTTTTTGCAGGGACACCAATTGTTGATAAATCATGGGTTGATCCCAATAGGCATCCTGGTTGTCCCGGACAATCAAATTCCCGTTTTGGTCATACAAAGAAACGGCGCCGCCCTCCCGGCCGAAGAATGGCTTTTTCACATAAGCCGCATGGCCTTTAAAATTGTTTTCCAAGTAGGTGGGCAACATGTACGTTGCGATCACATCACGTTCTTCTTCATTAAAAAAAGTATTTGTTTCATATAAGTTCCAAATCAGTGCCTGTAAAGCTTTGGTTTGCGATAAAAGAGCAGAGGGGGGATTAATGGAAACCAGCTTTTGACCGGCCATGAGGGAAAGGAGATGCGCCCCGGTCGGATAACCATCCTCATCCGTGTCTTCGGCCATGATTTCAATGGCATGCAAACGATATAAAACGTCCACCGGTCCATAGCCGGCATGATCCTGCTTGGCATACAACCGGTCTCCCCGGACGGCCAATGCCGACAACGGGACAAAACGGGCGCAAAGGCCTGATTTCTCCATTAAATACCGGGTCGTCCCGGCATCTTCTTCATGCCAGTCCAACGCGCTGAAGCAGATGTGATCGGTTCGGAAGCCTCGTTTCTGGTATGCCTCCACCACGTTTTGAAAGGCATCGGTCAAATCTTGCTCCATGCCTTCATTCGGATCTTGATATCCCATCGCTTTCGTAACCCGCCCGTTGACATAAAAAGCTTCCACAATGCCTGTGGGGGTGTCACTGTTAAATTCCAGCATTTTCAATCCTTGCGGGGTATAGGCAAAGTCAAAACGACCAATCACCGTTGGCCAGTCAAGCAGAAAAGGTTGCCGGACGGCTCTTCGGGCTGCTTCGGGAATTCCCAACTCCTCCAACAACCGGTCATCGGCCTGCTGTAAAACCTTGACCGTGCGTTCATAGATTTTCCCCAAACACGCGGTCGCTTGTTGAATTTCATGATGAAGCGCCGGGTCCAAAGGGTAAACCGAAGCGAGGGCATATTCCTGACCGTACATGACGTCCCAGGTAAACACCTTTTCTTCTCTCAGCAGATGGTAAATCTGTTCCCTGCGCTTGGCATAATTTAAATCTTTCAAAATTTATCCTCCTGAACCACGGATTTTTCCAATTCCTGATTTGTAACTGCTGCCCGTTTTTTTGTAACCGGATGAAACCAGCGATTTTTCTTTGATATAATACATTTTCTTCCCGTTGATCACCACGTAACTGTCCGGATCCACCCGGCTTTGGTCATCATCGCATAACAGATCATGATTCTGGTCGCGGCAAAATTCCCAGTCATTCTTGTCATCGCATCCCGACAGCGGGACGGACAGCATGGCCAGGGTAAACAACCCCACCAGATGGCGGCTCTTTTTCATCCGTTTCCTCCTCCTTCCTTTAAAACGGGAACAGCATAGATCACATAAACATACCGGTTTTCATCCACTTCCGTTGATGTCGTTTTCCACCATTGCCCGTCAATGTAGTGCAGGCTGCTGAGCAAACGGAGCAAAGCATCTTGTGCATGATGAAATTGATAACAATGAACCACAGGATAACCGGACCACCGTGCATCAAAATGGCGCACTTCCATGCGGATTCCTTGCCAGGTCGGGCTGAAACGGAGGCGGTCGTCAAGCACTTTTTCTTCTTCGCTTCGTTTTACATAAATCTTGTGCACGGGCGGGTCCGCCTGGATGTGAACACATTCAAACACGTCTTTCCCCCTGACAAAATAGTCACACGCAAAACGCATCATCACTTCTTCCTTGGAAACAGACGGATACTCATACAAGACGGAAATCTCCTCTCCGTCTTCCATCAAATGATATTCCAGCTTCTCCATATTTACCCTCAATTCCAAATAATAATCAACTCAACAAAAATATAGTTCTATAATATGAAAGGGTTTTCCCTTCTTTGTCATGAAGAAAGAAGCAGATTGATAACATCTGCTTCTTTTCCTTGTCATCAGGAGGCGTTGGGAACCTCTTTTTTCGCTTTTTTCAGTTTCAACCAGCGTCCGCATAACAGAACAAACGCGGTCATGACGAGATAGAAAACATATTGCAACCATTCCGCTCCTTGGAAAAAGGGACGGATGAACTTGTCATCTGCAATCATTTTTGCCGATGTAAAGGCCAAAACTCCCGATCCGATGTAAATAATCGACGGATACTTTTCCAACAGCTTAAGGAACAAGGTACTGCCCCAAACAATGATGGGAACGCTGATCAACAATCCGATAATCACCAGCATGAAGCTTGCGTGAGCAGCGCCGGCCACGGCGAGGACGTTATCCAAGCCCATCAGGGTGTCGGCGATCACAATCGTGCGGATCGCGGACATCACACTGCTGGCCGCTTCGACATCTTCATCGCCTTTCTCTTCAATCAGCAATTTCATGGCAATCCAGATCAAAAGCAACCCGCCGATCAACAAAAGCCCCGGAACCTTTAACAACCAGACCACCGCCAGCGTACAAAGGATCCGCATCACAACGGCACCGACAGTCCCCCAAAAAATCACTTGTTTTTGCTTGTTTTTCGGTAAATTGCGGGCGGAAAGCCCGATAACAATGGCATTATCTCCTGCCAAAACCAAATCAATGATCACAATGGAAAGTAAAGCGGTGAGAAACTCAACTGACAAGAAGTCCAAATTCTTTCCCTCCATTTGTTATTGGATTCAGGGGATTACAAAAAATGGCAAGACCTTTGCATGACAAATCACGCAAAGGTCTTGCCAACAACATAAAAATGTTGCAACAAAGCCGGGGATAAACCCGTAATGACGACTTTGTTGTAAATAGCTACTCCCCTTAATCAAAGAACAAAAAATGATTCAATTATTCAGTTCATACAAACATTATATAAAAATTTGTTCCTCCGTCAATAATTTTTCTGCCAGTTCATAAATATTTTACAGTAGCTCATTTTTTCACCTCTTGATCATGATAAGAATAAACCGCCAGATAAATCACACCCTTATCCTCCGTGTGCTCGTCCGCCCATTGGTAATCCCAACCAATCACGCTGACCAGACGATCACTCTTTTGCAATTGGTCCAACAATGAAGCAAACTCTTTTTGATTGGCCTTTACTTCCAACTGAACCCAAGAAGGAACCAATTCCGGGCGCACCACCATCCCCAATTGTTGCATGAGCTCTTCTTCACTGACCGGTCGGGCCTCACTTTGCTCCGCAGTGTCCTGACGTGCAATTTGGTGAAGATCTGCTAAGCTTTCCAGCTTCAAAAAATCGGCACCGGACGATTTGACGGCCCGCTCAATATCGACAACATAGCCCGGATCCCGCCGGTTCAGCGGAATTCTTTCCTCCAGCCGTCTCAACTCCATATGGGTTAACACAGACGGGGGTTGGTAATCAGGCGCCAGGTATTTTTGATGCCTTTCAATGTTTTGGGCCAGGGATTCCCTCTCCCTTTCCAGCCATTTTTGTTTTAAAACCAAGGGATGCACCAGATAAAAATAGAGGGTCAGGATGAGCAAGAATCCAGCCGCCAGGGTCATGATTAAGAACTTTCCGGACTTCCATCGCCGGATCTTGACTGGTTTTCGGATGATTCTTCCACTCCTTTCTCTCTTTTTAAATCCAGCCGGAAATGCACCAATACCTGATTGGCGTTTTTTTCATAAACTTCATTCATGCAGCGGTCTCCGACACACTCGATCCATGCTTCCTGATACAAATCCGGCTTTTTTTCAACCAGTTCCTGAAGAAATTTCGTCGCTTCCGGAATCGAAGAAAAATAGGCCCAACCTTCCAATTGATTTCCTATTCCTTGCAGGCGAAACAAGTCCGTGCCGCGGGGTATCATTTGATGCACTTGATAGGCCGCTTCTTTCCAACGCTGTTGACTTGCCTCCACTTTTTGGATCGTTTTTTCATAATCCATGGCTGGTTGCTGACTCTCATAAATTTTCTCTTCGTTTTTTTTAAGCTGAATGGCCTGATTCAACTGTTTTCGCTTTTGGGCCACTTCCGCTTCCAAAGCCGACACGCGTTCACCGGCAACCTTCTTGGCATATAGAATGCCCACCCCCAAACCTGAAAGCAAAAGCAAAATCCCGGACAAAAAACTGTAAAAAAACCGTTTGTATATCGGCTGTGGCGGCAAAAAATTCATGGTCCCATTCCTTCCTTCTCATCCACCGTCAGACCGATCGGGATCGACAAAGCATTTCCGAGCCATTTCGATGCGCGGTCACGCAACGGTTCGGGCATGATGATCTCTGCCGGAGGGGCAAGTTTGACAGACGCCTCCAAATGTTGCTGAAGCCAGTTTTCCAACAAATAAAAATCCAATCCTTCCCCGGACAAAAACCATTCCGCTCTGGAGCTTTTCAACCATTTTCTCTCCTTGTTCGAAACTTTTTCAAAAATTTGTTCCATCAACCTTTTCCCGTATCTCTCCACCTCTTGTTTCTCTTTCAACAAGGGATGGAGCGGATCGGGATGCGGACGGTCCTCATGTTCTGCAAACGAAGCCATCGGCAGATGAAGATGATAAACCCGTTCCAGTTTTCGATCGATAAAATGGCTGACCTCCACATCCTGTTTGGAGATTTGAATCATCAGGGTATGGGGCGTCTGAAAGCTCCGGTGATAATGGATCCATCGGTACAAACCGAAAGGAGCCAGATCAATATGAACCGGATCCAATCCGCAATATTGAAAACACCGGACAAAAGAGTCAATGTATGACTGAGAAATCAACGCCAGAAAAACCTCTTGCTGGTCCCCGTCTTCCCAGACATGATCCAGCAAACGGAAATCAAACACCGGATCGGAAAAAGGCAGGTCCAACACGGGAATCAAATATTTTTCAATCCATCTCCGGTATTTTCTTTTGCGCATTTCCGGCAACATCACCCGTTTAAACAAAACATGACGACAATGGATGCTGACATGCACCCGTTTTGTATTGAGTCTTCTCCCCAACAAGGCCTCCTGGATGGTTTGGATCAATTCCTCCCGATCCAAAAACGTGCCCGATTCCGCCCACACACTGGGCAACGGATGGACCACATATTGGAGAAGCTCCATGTTCTTCCTCTTTTTCTTCACTTCAACCAATTTGAAAAAAGAAGAGGATAATTCAACACCAACATGTATAGCCATAACCGGTTCTCCTTTGCAAAATCATCCTGACGACACCACACGGATCAACGGCTGGTTATCACTTTTTACCAACATCATAACATTTATTATTTTAATTTTTAATTCGCATAATCCTTTTACTTTGACATAAAATCAAATCCCTGTCAAAATTCGCTCCACGCAAAAAAAAACCCCGGTTTCTTTCATTTCAGAAACCGGGGGTTTTCATCCGGGTCAACCATCAGCCAAAATGGCTACCAAAAGTGCTTTTTGCGCATGAAGACGATTTTCCGCCTGATCAAAAACCACGGATTGCGGTCCCTCCAAAACTTCTCCGGTCACTTCCAGTCCGCGGTAAGCAGGCAGGCAATGCATAAAGATGGCATCGGGTTTCGCTTTTTCCATCAGCGAAGCATTCACTTGATAAGAAGCAAACGTTTTGTTTCGTTCTTCTTTTTCTTCTTCTTGTCCCATGCTCGCCCAGACATCTGTGTAAACCACATCGGCCCCTTGCACGGAAACGGCCGGATCATAATGGAAAGTGAGAGAGGCTCCCGTTTGTCCGGCGATTTGCTCCGAGTATTCCCAAACAGCGGGATCCGGTTCATAACCCGGCGGCGTTGCAACATGCAAATCGATGCCGGTGAGCGCCGAAGCCTGGATCAGAGAGTGAAGGACATTGTTACCATCCCCGACATAAGTCAATTTCACTCCTTTTAACGATCCCTTCTTTTCCAATATGGTCAACAAATCGGCCAGCGCCTGGCAGGGATGGGCCTGATCGGAAAGCCCGTTAATGACCGGAATGGTTGCGGCATCGGCCAGGCGCTCGATTCTTGCATGTTCATGGGTGCGGATCAAAATCGCATCCACAAACCGCGAAAGAACACCTGCCGTGTCCTCCATGCTTTCTCCCCTGCCCAACTGCATCTCATCGTTCCGGAGCAAGACCGTGTATCCCCCTAACTCCTTCATCCCGACTTCAAAAGAGACACGGGTCCGGGTGGACGGCTTTTCAAACAGCATCGCCAGGCTTTTTCCTTTCAGCGGCTGACAGTGTTCTCCCTTGTTCCGCAGTGATTTGAGTTTGAGGGCTGATTGAAGCAAAGCTTCAATTTCATGCGGCTCCCAGTCGATCAATGTTAAAAAACTCTTCCCTTTTTTCCCTGCTAATAACGGCGTTTCCAAAGTCTCTTTCACTATCGCCCCTCCTCACATGCCGATTTTTGTTTGTGACAAGGTTTGGTGCAAAACGGAGGCCGCCTGGTCTATTTCTTCTTCACTTACAATTAAAGGCGGCAACAGGCGCACAACCTTTTCGCCGGCAGGAAGCACAACCAGTCCGTTTTCCAACAGCTGACGGATGAACGGGGCAGCCGGTTCATCCAGCTCAATGCCGACCATCAATCCTTTTTGGCGGATTTCCCGGACAGCAGGAAGGGATCGGATCAAACCGTCCAGCTTCTTCTTTAAATACTCCGCTTTTTCCCTTACCTGTTCCAACAATCCGGTTTGTTCGATTTCGGTCAAAACCGCATCACAAACGGCCATGGCCAACGGATTACCTCCAAATGTCGTCCCGTGTGTGCCGGGGCCCAACACCGGTTTCAAGCGGGAATCCGCCACAACAGCCCCGACCGGATACCCGTTTCCCAACCCTTTGGCAACGGAGATTGCATCCGGCTTGATGCCATATGCCTGATAGGCAAACCATTCACCCGTCCTTCCGACTCCGGTCTGCACTTCATCGATCATCAGCAAAATCTCTTTTTCTTTACACCAATCCGCCAATTCCCGGACAAACGCCGGATCAGCCGGCCGGACCCCGCCTTCCCCCTGCACCAGTTCCAAGAAAACACCCGTGGTGGTTGTCCGGGTTGCTCCTTTCACCGCCTCCATGTCTCCATAGGGGACCGTGCGGAATCCGGGAGGCAAAGGGTCAAATCCCGTTTTAACTTTCTCTTGCCCCGTGGCCGTCAAAGTGGCCAGTGTACGGCCGTGAAAAGAGCCGGTGAATGTGATGATTTCAGGCTCATGGATGATCTTTGCGTCTTTCGCCCATTTCCGGGCCAATTTGATTAATGCTTCATTCGCTTCCGCCCCGCTGTTACAAAAGAAGACGGCATCCAACCCGGTGATTTGGCACAACTTTTCCGCCACTTTTTCCTGCAACGGCTGTTCAAACAGGTTGGACACATGCCAAACCGCCCGGGCTTGCGCCATGAGTGCTTCCAACACGCGGGGATGTTTATGACCCAAATTGGTCACCCCGATGCCGGAACCAAAATCCAGATACCGTTTTCCCTGTGCATCGGTCAACACCGCCTTTTCGCCGTCCACAAAATGAACGGGGTGGCGCTTATATGTTGGAAACAGAGACACGTTCGCTCACCTCTTTCTTCATCAGGCATGTTCCCGGGGAATCCGGTCTTTTTTCATCCGTGTCGCGACCTTTTTCTCCGTTGATAATCCACACTTTCTCCACCCCGCCGTTCAAGCAACGGACCGCGGACCGGACTTTCGGGATCATACCGCCAGTGATCTGCCCATCTGAAATCAATTGCTCCACCATTTCCGGTGTCGCATGGCGCAACAGCTTTTTTTCATTTCCTTCCTTTATGAAAATTCCGTCCACATCGCTGACCATGACCAATTGTCTCGCTCCCATCCCTTGTGCAACCAAAGCGGCCGCTTCATCGGCATTGACATTAAACGCTTGCCCTTTTTCCCCGATTCCGAGGGATGAAAGGACAGGAACCCAGCCAGTCTCCAACATCTGATGAAGCACTTTCCGGTTCAGTCCGGTCACTTCCCCGACAAAACCCAGTTTTTCGTCTTTGGGTTTCACCGTGATCAAATTCAGATCGATTCCGCTTATGCCAAGCGCCGGAATCCCTTCTTGGAGCAAACGCGAAACGAGCTGTTTGTTCACTTGGCCGGCCAACACCATTTGCACGATATCCAGCGTTCCTTCATCCGTGACCCGTCTCCCCTCGATAAACACCGGTTTTTGGCCCAGTTTGTTCATCCAGTTTGAAACAAAAGGACCGCCGCCGTGCACGATCACATACGGAATGTTTTCTTTTGACAACTCCCTCAACTTCCGGAAAAAATCCGGGTGAAGCCGTTTCAGCACGCTTCCCCCCAATTTGAACACAATCATTGGAGACTTTCTGTTCCTCCTTTGTTTATGTCCGGTAGCTTGCATTGATGCGGACATATTCATAGGTCAAATCACATCCCCAGGCAACGGCTTCCTCCATTCCGTCGCCCAGATCCAACCGGATCTCCACGACATCCTGTTTTAACACTTGCTCCGCCAGCTCTTCACGAAAGTCTGAAGCCATCCCTTTTTTCACCACCTGAACCGGTCCCAGCCAGATATCCATGTTTTCCGGATTTAACGAAGGATCGGCATAACCGGCTGCGCAGATGACCCGGCCCCAATTGGCATCCTCCCCGAAAACAGCGGTTTTCACCAGGTTGGATCCCACCACGGATTTGGCCACCTTCCGTGCTGCTTCCTTCGACGGGGCTCCTTCAACCCGGACCTGAATCAAGCGGGTGGCTCCTTCGCCGTCGCGGGCAATCATTTTGGACAATGCCCCGCAAACGTATTGGAATGCGGCTTGAAACCGTGCCCATTCCGGATGCTGACGGGTAAGGGGCCGGTGACCGGCATATCCGCTTGCCATCACCAACACCATGTCATTGGTGCTGGTATCGCCATCCACCGTGATCATGTTGAAGGTTTCATCGGTGGTTTGCCAAAGCAATCTCTGCAAATGATCCGGCCCGATTTTGGCATCGGTGGTAATAAAAGAAAGCATGGTCGCCATATTGGGATGAATCATGCCGGAACCTTTGGCCACTCCCGCAATGGTTACCGGCTTCCCGTCAATTTCCAAGGTGACGGCAATTTCTTTGGTGCATGTATCCGTCGTCAGGATCGCTTCAGCAAATGCAGCAGGTTGGTTGTCCGTCTCCGTCACCAATCGTTTTAAGCCGGCCGCGACCCGGTCCATGGGCAAATACTCGCCAATCACGCCCGTGGAAGCCACGGCGACCAAATGCGAAGGAATATTTAATAAAGAAGCGGCTTGATCCCGCATTTTTCTTGCATCTTCCAATCCCCGTTCCCCCGTGCATGCATTGGCAATGGCACTGTTGACCACAATCGCTTGCAACTTGCTTTCCACGCCCATGCTTTCCTGCGTCACTTTGATCGGCGGCGCCTGAAAGGCATTCACGGTATAAACCGCCGCCGCCGAAGCTGGCACTTCGCACTGAATCATCCCCAAATCCTTCCGTTTTCTTTTCAATCCGGCATGGATTCCCTTGGCTGAAAACCCTGCGGGCAATGCAATGGAAGGATTTTCAACGATTTGAAACCAATCCGTTCCGGTGATCATGTCGTCTCCCCCCGTTTAAGGATAAAGCGGATCCATATCAAGTCCGGCAGTGACCGGATAGCCCATGCGAATGTTGGCATTTTGCACGGCTTGTCCCGCTGCTCCTTTCATTAAGTTATCAATCGCCGCCAAGATGATGAATCTCCCTGTCCGTTCATCCACTTGAACCCCGATATCACAAAAGTTGCTTCCTTGTACTGCTTTGGTTTCGGGCCATTTGTCTTTTAACACACGAACAAACGGTTCCGAAGCATAAGTTTCCTCATAAAGTTGCAAAAGGTCCGCCTTTGTATATTTATTCAGTGGCTGCGCATAGATCGTGACCAATATCCCCCGGTTCATCGGAACCAGATGGGGAACAAATTGAACCCGGACATCCGAACCGGTAAGACTGCTTGCCACCTGCTCGATTTCGGGAATGTGTTGATGATGACTGATTTTATAAGGACGAAGATTTTCGTTGATTTCGCTGAACAAGTTTTGCTGCCTGGCAGCCCGTCCGGCACCGGTGACACCTGATTTGGCATCAATAATGACCGAAGCCGGATCCAGGCACTTTTCCTTTAAAAGCGGCAAAAGCGCAAGCAACGTGGCCGTCGGATAACAACCCGGATTACTGATGAGTTGCGCCGTTTTCAACTCCTCGGAAAACCATTCACTCAACCCGTAAACTGCCATGTCCAGATATTTGCGGTCCGCCGCCGGCTTTTGGTACCACGTTTCATACCGGCCGGGATCCCTCAGCCTGAAATCCCCGGACAAATCAACCACAATCTTTCCTTCTTCCACAAACAAAGACGCGTACTCCTTACTGACGCCCGGCGGGGTGGCAAAAAAAATAAGATCCGCCGAGTCACAAATTTGTTTCACATCCAGATCCCAAAACGTTTCCGTCAATTGGGGCATATGCGGAAAAGAACGGTTTAACGGCCGCCCGGCTTGGGAAGAGGAAACATAAGAAGCAATTTGAAATTCCGGATGACGCTGAAGAATTCGCAACAACTCCATGCCACCATAGCCCGTGGAACCGATCACTGAAACTCTCAAAGAATCTCACACCTTCATTTTGGATATGTATTATTATACATTTAATATAATATTTATTCAACCGTATTTCAGGAGAAACAAAAAAAGCCAAGCAGATCGCTTGGCTTTTGAACGTGCGGATTATGGCTGCCCAATCAACCAGTCAGCCAATTTTTCCCGCTGATCCTGGGGGATGTGCGATTGAGCAGGCATGCTTCCTTTTCCATTCTCCAAAACCTGAAGAATTTCATCTTTATTCATTTTCTCGCTGATCTTTTGCAAACTCGGCCCCATGGCCCCTTGCCGGTTTCCGCCATGACAAGAAGAACAGTTGTTCATATAAACCGTTTGGGGATCCGAAGCTGTTGTCGTCCCGTTTTGATTTTGCGAAGTGTTCGGATTTCCACCGGAGTTACATCCGGCCAAGAGCAACAGTCCGCAAAGCGCTCCGAAAAACCAACCTGTTCTTTTCATGGTATCACTCCTACTTGTTCTTTTTGGAAAACAGACTTTTCCCTGCATAATGTTTGGCCCGGGAGGGCGTTTTCTTTTGGTCTTGTTCCTCTTCCTCTTGATTATGGCCGGGTGCTTGCGAGCCGAGTAAGCTGGCTTTCGGGTGTTCCCCCGAATCTTTCGTTGATTCCCCGCTTTTTTCCGGCTTTAACAAACTTCTTTTGTACAAACGGCGGTTTGTTTTTTTATCCAATGCTTCCTGTTGCTTTTCGTCTGTCGCCTTCTCTTCGTCTCCACGGTTCTTTTCCGGTTTTTGTGTCTTCTTGTTTAATGTCAATTTGTGGCCGGACACCTCTTCCGGCTTAGATTTCAACAAACTTTGTTTGCCGTTGACATTCGGTTGTTCTGCTTTCTTCTCTGACGCCATGGAAGCGGCACCATCGTTTTTGGAATGAATCTTTTCTTCGGATGCAGCCGGTTTTGCCTTCGCATTGACGCGCTTCTTCTCGTCAGGTCGGCTGGTGTTGGATTGGATACCGGGTTTGGTGTTGGCTTTTCTTTTTTGTAACTCCTCGGGACTCCGCACAATGATTTCTTTGTCTTCATCCGGATGTGCTTCCGTCGGCCGTTCACGATGGATGCGGGGCTTTTGTTTTCTTTTTTGCCTTTCCCGCTTAAATCGTTCCATGGAAATCTGCACATCTTCGCTGGACATGTTTCCATCCGGAAACATTCTTTCGATTTCTTCCACTTCTTTTTTTCTTTTTTTCGAAACGATAATGCTGATGACCAATATAATGACAATCAATGCAACAACAAAAACGGTTCCCCATAAGACGGGATTTTCCATGATCATATCCATAAGACGACCTCCTCTTTTCTCTGCTCCCCCAACATGACTATGTAATGAGAAGGCCGGCTTTGTTTGCCGGCCCGCCAATGTTTATTTTCCTTTAAACCGGGGCTCTCTTTTTTCAAGAAAAGCATCCATGCCTTCCACACGGTCTTCGGTGGCGAAGGACAAACCAAAGTACGCGGCTTCCATTTGCAAGCCGGATCGGAGATCTGCTTCTGCTCCCTGATTGATCGCTTTTTTCACAAAACGGACGGCCAGCGGAGCCTTTTTGGCCAATAATTGAGCCAACTCTTTTGCTTTGGGTAACAATTGGTCGGAAGGGAACACTTGATAAACAATTCCCAACCGCCGGGCTTCCTCAGCGGAAATCATCTCCCCGGTCATGCAAAGGTATTTGGCAGCTTGCTTGCCGATCAAACGGGCCAAGCGCTGCGTTCCTCCGTAACCGGGGATGACACCCAGGTTGACTTCGGGTTGCCCGAATTTCGCATTTTCCGATGCAAGGATCATATCCCCGCTGAGTGCCAATTCCAAACCTCCGCCCAAGGCAAATCCATTGACGGCCATGATCACCGGGATGTTCAATTCTTCAATCCGGTTGAACAAGGCCTGTCCTCTTTTGGCTTTGGCTTCAGCCTGATCCGGCCGGGAGATCTCGCGCAGCTCTTTGATGTCGGCCCCCGCAACAAAAGCTTTTCCCCCTGCTCCCGTAATCACCAATGCCCGGACGTCTTCCGATTGTTCAATGGATGCAACCGCTTCTTCCAATTCGTTTAACAGATCCTGATTCAGCGCATTTAAAACTTTTTCCCGCGAAATCGTCAGAACCGCCGTATTCCCCTCAAACTCCACGTTTAAATATTTCCAGTCGGACATTTTCCGCCCTCCCTGGTTTTTGATTTTTTCTCTAGGATTTTTGATTTAACTGCTGACGTAAATACGCTTCGATAAACGAATCGATTTCCCCGTCCATCACGGCTTGCACGTTGCCTACTTCCACTTGCGTCCGATGGTCTTTCACCATACTGTAAGGATGGAATACATAAGAACGGATCTGATTTCCCCATCCGATCTCGCTCTGTTCCCCTTTTAGCGACTGCAATTCTTTTTGTTGCTCTTCCAATTGCCGCTCGTACAAGCGGGCTTTTAAAATTTTCATCGCCCGGTCGCGGTTTTTGATTTGAGAGCGTTCCGACTGGCAAGTGACCACAATGCCGGTTGGGATATGGGTGATCCGGACGGCTGAATCCGTCGTATTCACATGCTGGCCCCCGGCGCCGCTGGAACGGTAGGTGTCAATTTTCAGGTCTTCCTGCCGGATTTCAATTTCGATATCATTGTCAATCTCCGGCATCACTTCAACCGATACAAACGAAGTGTGGCGGCGGCCGGAGGAATCAAAAGGCGAAATTCGCACCAAACGGTGAATGCCTTTTTCCGCCTTCAAATACCCGTAAGCATAATTTCCTTTGATCAGCAACGTCACACTTTTTATGCCGGCTTCATCCCCTGCGAGATAATCCAATGTTTCCACTTTGTATCCATGGTCTTCCGCCCAACGGGTATACATACGGAGCAGCATGTCCGCCCAATCTTGCGATTCGGTTCCGCCTGCCCCCGGGTGCAGTTGTAAAATCGCCGAGTTGCGGTCATACGGTTCACTGAGCATGACCGTCAGCTCGAAATTGTCGATCTCTTTTTGCAAGGAACGGATTCCGCTTTCCAATTCCTTCTCCATGGAAGGGTCTTCCCCTTCTTCTTGCAACAGTTCAAGCATCAATTTCTGTTCCTCAAAGGTTTCATCCAGCTCTTCCATCTTCTCGATCTGTTCTTTCAATTGTTTCATTTCACCGATCACTTTTTGGGCTGATTCCTGATCATCCCAAAAGTCAGGAAGAGACATCTCACTTTCCAGCTCTTTCAAACGCGATTTCTTCTGATCGAAGTCAAAGAGACCTCCTGATGTCCGCCAGTTTCCCGGCTGTATTTTCCAACGCTTGTTTCATTTCATGGATTTCCATACCTATCACCTCATGACATATCTTATTCCAAAAAAACGGATTGGAAAAGGGAAGGCTCAGGGTTCCCTGAGCTTCTTTCATTGAACCGAAACAGATTTTTCATTTTTTAAGCAACAGTTTTTGTATTTCTTTCCGCTGCCGCAAGGGCAGGGGTCATTCCGCCCCACTTTTTCGCTCCGGCGAACCGGTTGCTTCTTCGATACCGTCTCGCTCTGTTCCTGGCCGGAAACCGCCTTGGTGTTGACAGCGACTTCTTCCCGTTCAATTTCTTCTTTTTCGTCGATGACAGATTTCATCACGTAACGGACAACTTCCTCCTGTATTTCACTCACCATTTCCTCGAACATGGCAAAACCTTCAAATTGGTAAGCCCGGAGAGGATTGTCCTGTCCGTACGCACGCAAATGAATGCCTTGCCGCAATTGTTCCATTGCGTCAATGTGATCCATCCATTTCCGGTCAACCGTCCGCAAGGTCACGACTTTCGCAAATTCATTGAGCCGTTCTTCGCCCATTTCCTCCTTGCGCTCTTCATAATATCTTACGACTTCGTCATAAATATATTCGATCATTTCTTCCGGATCCAATTTTTCCAACTCATCGATGGAGATCCTTTCTTCCGGGAGCAGATTGGATTCGACGAAATCAACAATGGCATCCAAATCCCATTCTTCCTCCAGTTCATCGGCCGTATGGGCCTTAACCACTTTTTCGATGGTTGATTTGGCCATGCCGAGAACGACATCTTTTAAATCCTGGCTGGTTAAAACTTCACGGCGTTGTTTATAAATGATTTCCCGTTGCTGGTTCAACACATCGTCATATTGCAAAACCCACCGGCGCGCATCGAAGTTGTTCGCCTCCACTTTCCGCTGGGCATTGGCCACTGCTTTGGTAAACAATTTCCCCCGGATCGGTTCGTCATCGGGCAGTTTATTCAACATTCCTTCCAGATTTTCCGCTCCAAAACGGCGCATCAAATCGTCATTCAGGGACAGGAAGAACCGGGAAGAACCGGGATCGCCCTGACGTCCGGAACGTCCCCTGAGCTGGTTGTCAATCCGCCGGCTCTCATGGCGTTCCGTGCCGATCACATGCAAACCACCCAGCTCGGCAACACCTTCTCCCAAAACAATGTCGGTTCCGCGCCCGGCCATGTTGGTGGCAATGGTGACGGCTCCTTTTTGCCCGGCCTGTGCAATGATTTCTGCTTCCCGTTCATGGTTTTTCGCATTCAGCACTTGATGGGGAATCCCTTTTCGCTTCAACATCCGGGACAATCGCTCTGATTTTTCGATGGACACCGTTCCCACCAACACCGGCTGGCCTTTTTGGTGGCATTGTTCAATTTCCTCCACCACGGCCTTCATTTTCGCCTCTTCCGTTTTGTACAGCACATCAGAATAATCTTCCCGGATCATCGGACGGTTGGTCGGAATTTGCAAAACATCCATGTTATAGATTTTACGGAACTCTTCTTCTTCGGTTTTGGCCGTACCGGTCATTCCCGACAATTTTTCATACATCCGGAAATAGTTTTGCAAAGTGATGGTGGCCAGGGTCATGCTCTCCCGTTGAACTTGCAAACCTTCTTTGGCCTCAATCGCCTGGTGCAGGCCGTCACTGTAACGCCTTCCGTACATCAAGCGGCCGGTAAATTCATCCACGATGACCACGCCGTCTTCATTCACCACGTAATCTTCGTCCCGTTTCATGAGAACATGGGCTTTCAATGCTTGCTGAATGTGGTGGTTCAACATGATGTGCTTCATGTCATAAAGGTTGTCAATCCCGAGGAAGTTCTCCACTTTCTTCACGCCGTCTTCGGTTAACGTCACTTGCTTCGTTTTGATATCCACTGTAAAGTCTTCTTCCGGTTTCAGGCGGCGCACCACTTTGTCGGCCGCGTAATACAAATCGGTGGCCTTATTGGCTTGCCCGCTGATAATCAAAGGCGTTCTCGCTTCGTCGATCAAAATGCTGTCGACCTCGTCGATGATGGCATAATTCAGTTCCCGTTGCGTCAACTGCTCCGGATACATCACCATATTGTCCCGCAAATAATCAAATCCGAATTCATTGTTTGTCCCAAAAGTAATATCCGCCTGATAGGCGGCTCTCTTCTCTTCCGGTGACATGTGCGGCAGATTCAGCCCGACGGTGAGGCCCAAAAATTCAAACACCTGCCCCATCCATTCACGGTCCCGTTTGGCCAGGTAATCATTCACGGTGACAATATGAACGCCTTTTTCCGTCAAAGCATTCAAATAAGCAGGAAGCGTGGAGACGAGCGTTTTTCCTTCCCCGGTCTTCATCTCGGCAATATCGCCCTGATGAAGCACCATTCCACCGACCAACTGCACACGGAAATGACGCATGTTTAAGACACGGCGCGCGGCTTCGCGAACCACGGCAAACGCCTCCGGCAGGAGGTCGTCCAATGTTTCTCCTTCCTTGAGACGCCGTTTAAACTCATCCGTTTTCTCTCTCAATTGGGCATCGGTCAGTTTTTGCATATCCGGTTCCAAAGCATCAATCTGATCGGCAATCTGAAAAAACTTTTTCAGTTGCCTTTCCTGATTGTCAAACAGTTTGCGAAGGGTTTTTAACAACCTTCATCATCTCCTACCTTGAGCTGGATTAGATATTCGCCGAAATCCAAACAAATCCATATTGTATAGTTTAACAAATTTTTTCCCCTTTTTCATTTGGCTTTCACCGCCGGGGAGAGTAAAAAAACATCCGGCGTATGCGCTTTACTTCACCAGCTCTTTTAAGAATCCGTAGAAACGACGGGCCAGTTTCTTGCGGTCCCCTTCCCGGTCAATATATTCGCGTCCCCGCTTCCGGATGGCTTCCCTCTCTTCAGGAGACAGGGAACGCACTTTTTCAATGGCCTCAGCCAACCCTTCCGGGTTTTCCGCTCCCGCAAAGAAACCGACTTGATTCTTTTCCACAATCTCCCGGACTTCCCCGTCAACGGTAGTGACGATCGGCAGGCCGATGAATGTGTAGTCAAACAATTTGTTGGGCCGGGCGCCACGGAAAACCTCGTTGTCAGCCAAAGAAATGATTCCGCAGTCAGCCGCCTGGGTATAGTCAAAGATCTCCGATTTGGGCACCGGGTCCAACAAATGAACGTTATCCAAGCCTTCTTCTTCTTTTAATCGAAGCAATTTTTCCTTCTCCGGCCCGTCTCCGATCAAAACGATGGAAACCCCCGGTTTTAAATAGCGGCCTGCTTCCACCACATGTTGCAGTGCATTGGCCGGACCGTGTGCCCCGGTATAAATGGCAACAAACTCATCTTCCTTCACACCCATCCGTCTGCGGAATTCAGTCCGTTTGGACGGGTCGGGTTCCCAGGAGCCGACCACAATGCCATTGGGAATCAACCGGATTTTATCGGGATCAAACCCTTTGTCTGCGATAAATTTGCGCTGATGTTCCGTCAACACGATAATCTGGTCGGCTTTTTCATACAAAAACGATTCCATCCAAGTCAAGATCCGAACCACCCATTTATTGTTCAAACCGCCCATTTTTATCAGCGAATCCGGCCACAAATCACGCACTTCCAAAACAAACGGACAACGCTTTACTTTTGAAAGCATCCATCCGGCAAACGCCGTGAACAAATGGGGAGAAGATGCAATCAACACATCTGGCTTCTTTTTGAACAAGCCGGCCAGAAAAAAAATGGAAGCAAAACTTCCCATATTGAGAATCCGCTTGAAATCGTTGGTTTTATGCGGGAAGGACCACAGCCACTCCAGGTTCAGCCCTTTCACCGGTTCAATGTTTCGTTTTTCTTCCTCCGTGATAAATGTCCGGCGGGGGTGCACAAACTTGGACAAAAACAGAGTCACTTCCGCCCCTTCGCCATCCGCCCACTCTCTTGCCAGCTCATAGTGGCGGGTTATGCCTGCAATATTCGGTGGAACTGCATAATGATTCGCTAACCATATCCGCACGATCTTCACTTCCTTGTTTCTCACTTTTTTAATTTATGAAAAAAGGAAATCAATTCCTTTTGTAATATAAACGTCATTGTATTACAAAGTCTGAAATAAACTATCGTCAATGTAACATAATCATTCTGTGTTGGGTATCCTTTCGATTCCTTTTCGCAAAATAGTCAAGATTAAAACCGTTGATAAAAAGAGCCAGTTCCTTTTTCAGAACTGGCTTCATCCCTTCTTTATCCTATATCTTTGCCCAACTGTTCCAAAATTTTCTCCGCCGCATGTCCGTCTCCGAAAACCGGTTCCACCTGGTCAAAGTCCACTTCGAATTGTTCAACGGCTTCCAAAATCTTGCGGGAGTCCGCACCAACCAATCGATTGGCTCCCAGTTCAACGGTCTCGGTCCATTCCGTCTCATCGCGCATGGTAATGCAGGGAACCCTTGCAAACATGGCTTCTTTTTGGACGCCTCCCGAATCGGTTAAAATTTTCTTCGCATTGACTTCCAGCTGCAACATATCCAGATAGCCGACAGGTTCAATGCATTGGACGCGGTCGTTTTGAATGGCAAAACCATACTCTTTCAGTTTTCCGCGCGTTCTCGGGTGAAGCGGGAGAACCGCCGGCACCGGCAATTCATTGATCGCTTTTACAATTTCATGCAACCTTTTGGGATCATCCGTGTTTTCCGCCCGGTGCAAAGTGATCAAAATATAGCTTCCGGGTTCCAATCCGAGTTTTTCGAGCGCACCGGCTTTTTCCTCCGCCAGACGGCGGTTGTAAAGCACGGCATCCAACATCACATCGCCGATCAAATGGACACCTTCGGTGATCCCTTCCGTTTTCAAATGGTTGACCGCCGTTTTCGTGGGACAAAACAACCATTTGGAAACATGGTCGGTCAATACCCGGTTAACCTCTTCCGGCATCCGTTTGTTAAAACTTCTCAGCCCTGCTTCCACATGAGCAACCGGAATATGAAGCTTGGCAGCCGCCAGCGCCCCGGCCAGGGTGGAATTGGTGTCTCCGTAAACCAAAACGCAATCCGGCTTTTCAGACAAAAGGACTTCCTCGATTTTGTCCAGCATTTCACCAGTCTGCCGGCCATGCGATTTGGAACCGACATGCAAATGGTATTCGGGCACGGGAATATGTAATTCATCAAAAAATACATCCGACATGGACTGATCATAATGCTGACCGGTATGTACAAGAATTTCTTCGGCATGACGACGAATCACACGGGAAACCGGTGCTGCTTTGATAAATTGCGGTCTTGCTCCAACCACTGTCAAGACTTTCATTGGATAAACCCCCTGCGTGCTCTGAAATTTGGGAGATCCCATGGAATATGAAGTTATCATATCACAGCATGGTCCAAGTTCAATCTTCTTTTATAAAAACATCATAAAAGCAACAATCCCCCCAAGCAAGGGGGGATGATTTCGCAGTTTGGATTTTTATTCGGGTTCAATCAAGCCGACCTTTCCATCTTTTCGGCGATAGATCACATTTATTTCATCCGTGACTGCATTGGTATAGACGAAGAAATTGTGTCCCAACAGCTCCATTTGCAAAATCGCTTCTTCGGTGTCCATCGGTTTCAACTGAAACCTTTTCACCCGGACGATTTCATCGTCTCCTTCTTCTTCATCGGTCAATGCGGTCATGGTGGTTCCCTTTTCTAAAGCGTTTTCTTTTAACATGTTACGAAAGCCTGACTCGCGGCGGGAACGCCGGTTGATTTTGGTTTTGTATTTCCGGATCTGTCTTTCCAGTTTTTCCATTACCAGATCCACAGAGGCATACATATCTTCACTCAGTTCTTCGGCCCGGACCAAAAGTCCCGGAAACGGGATCGTCACTTCGACTTTGTGCATATCTTTTAAAACATTCAGGGAAACTTGTGCCTCGATTTCAGCGGAATGATCAAAGTACCTTTCCAACTTGCTCAACTTACGTTCGATAAAGTCTCTCAAAGCGTCTGTAACTTGTAAGTTGTGACCGCGAACGATACATTTCATGGGGAAATCCTCCTTCCGCTTTGTACTTTATCTATTCCCTGATTTTTAAAAAATTCCTCCAGTATTTGTTACAATTAATATAAGGTAAATATTGGATGTTTTTAATTTTCGAAAAGATCCGGCCGCATGCCACAGAAAACACAAAAGCTCCCCGGAGGAAACCTCGAGGGAGCTTTATTTTCGATTTTATAAAACGTTAACCTAATTTAACAACGTTCGCAGCCTGTGGTCCACGCGAACCCTCCACGATTTCAAATTCAACCAATTGACCTTCTTCCAATGTTTTAAATCCTTCCATTTCAATCGCGGAATAATGGACAAACACATCGTCCCCGCCTTCACGCTCGATGAAGCCGTAACCTTTCTCCGCGTTGAACCACTTGACTTTGCCTTGCATGAAAAATACATTCCCTTCTTCAATCAGATTGCACAAGACATACATCTTACGCCATTTAACTATATCATTTGTCTAAAAATACTGTCAAGAAGACCCTTTTTGAATCATAAAACCTTGCTGAGAAAATTTTTTAATCTTTCGTGCCGGGGATGAAAAAAGATCTCTTCCGGACTGCCCGTCTCCAAGACTCTTCCTTCGTCCATAAAGACGATGCGGTCGCTGACTTCACGGGCAAATCCCATCTCATGGGTGACGACGACCATCGTCATCCCTTCACGGGCCAAGCCTTTCATCACTTCCAAAACTTCTTTCACCATTTCCGGATCCAAGGCGGAAGTGGGTTCATCAAACAACATGACTTTGGGCTCCATGGCCAATGCCCGGGCAATGGCAACCCGTTGTTTTTGCCCTCCTGACAGTTCACCGGGGTAACTCCCCGCTTTTTCCTTTAATCCGACTTTGTCCAATAACGCATAAGCTTTCGGCTCGATTTCTTCTTTTTTCATCTTCCGGACACGAATCGGAGCCAAAGTGATGTTTTCCAACACACTCAGGTGAGGAAACAGCTCAAAATGCTGAAACACCATCCCCACTTCAGCCCTCACCCGGTTCACATCGGTACCGGGATGCGTCAAATCTTGTCCGTTTACAATCAACTTGCCTGAAGTAATGGTTTCAAGCCGGTTCAAACAGCGCAACAACGTGCTTTTGCCTGATCCGCTCGGACCAATGACACAAACAAGTTCTTTTTCATTTATCTCCAAATCAATCTCTTTTAATACATGATACTGACCATAAAATTTATCCAGTTTTTCTGTCCGGATCATCCTGTCATCATCCCTTATCCGTTGAAGTCCGTCAGGCATCACATGCATGCCTTTGAAACGGCGCAAACGAACCGATCATAAATTTTTTTGTGCCACGGACTAACGTTTGCTTGTCCGAAACCGTTTTTCCAAATAAGAAACCCATTGCGTCAAAAGCGTTGTCAACACGAGGTACACCAATCCGGCCGTGATGTAAGGGGTCCAACGGACAAATGTGTTTTTGGCCGTCACGAATGCCGCATACGTAATATCATTGACGGCAATCACGGTCACCAAGGAGGTGTCTTTTAAAAGGGTGATCATTTCATTTCCGAGCGGCGGCAACATATTTTTAAACGCCTGAGGCAACACCACAAACCGCATCGCTTGTGGATAAGTCATGCCCAGCGAACGGGCCGCCTCCAACTGCCCTTTATCCACAGACTGAATGCCGCCGCGAAAAATCTCCGCAATATAAGCTCCGGCATTCATGGAAAAAGCAACGAATCCGGAAATGACGGCTTCGGGCGGATCCATGAAAAACATTTCCGCCAACGTGGGCAAAACGGCAAAATGGAAAAACAAAATCTGCAAAAAAAGCGGGGTTCCGCGAAACAGATGGACATAAACCCTGGCAGGAATCTTGAGCCATTTCTTCGTGGAAATCAACATCATCCCCAGCAATACCCCGATCACCAATCCAATGGCCACCGCCACCGTGGTTAATTCGATGGTCGTGATCAACCCCTGGATAAATAAATCTTTATATTCTATGACAACCGACCAATCCCAATCCATCATTTATCCACAATCTCCTTCTCCCTGTCCACAGTTATTCACATAGTTATCCACATTATCCACAAAATTAAAAACAGGCTCTTTTCACAACTTACCCACAAGTTATCCACAGATTTATTTCACTTATCCCCAAAATATTTGGCATAAATTTTGTCATAAGTTCCGTTTTGTTTAATCTTTTTCAGCCCGGCATTCAACTGGTTCAACAATTCCCGGTTTCCTTTTTTCACAATCATCCCGTAAGATTCCGACGGCATCGACGGATCTTGAACCGTTTTGAATTGACTTTTTCCCAGCTTTTTGAGATATTCCGCATTCACCGCTTCATCCACCACCACCGCATCAATGCGGCCGAGCTTCAAATCTTCCACCGCTGAAGAAATCACGTCATACCGTTTCAATCCCGGATAAGTGTTTCCAAATGCTTTTTGCACCACTTGTTCCCCGGTTGTGGACGATTGCACCCCGATCTTTTTCCCTTCTAAGTCTTTCAATGTTTTGACCTGGGAAGCCGACGGAACCAAAATCACTTGTTTCGCTTCAAAGTAAGGTTCCGTAAAATCATAAATCTTTTGGCGCTCCTTTGTGATGGTGATTGCAGAGATCCCTGCATCCAACCGGCCTCTTGCCACACCGTTTAACATGACATCCCAGCCGACATGTTGAAAGTCCAGTGAAAGGTTTTCCGCTTCGGCCACAGCCGACAAAATTTCAGCATCAAAACCGGTGATCTTCCCGTTCCCTTCCAACTTTTCAAACGGAGGAAATTCAGCATTGGTTCCCACTTTGATGTCATTTTCTTTTTCAGCCGGACTGCCGCAACCGGCCAATAGAAACAAAGAAGAAACCAAAGAAAGTATAATCATGCAAAAGCGCATTTTTCCCACACCCCTTCCCAAACCCTTTATCCGCTAAAAACGTATAAAATTTAATCATTTCCTTTGAAAAGATTCGATTTAATTATACATATTTATGTATATTTATTCAACACTGGCATGAATGCAAATTCAGGAAGGCGGAAATAAAAAAATCACCCGGGGCTCAGCGCCTCAGGTGATTCCGTAGGGACGAATTACTGATTGATCAGTTCTTTCAATTGTTTTCCGGGTTTAAAAGCCGGGGCTTTTCTTGCTTCGATAAACATTTC
The DNA here is from genome assembly GCF_038006465.1 of Thermoactinomyces sp. FSL K6-2592. Classification (NCBI taxonomy): domain Bacteria; kingdom Bacillati; phylum Bacillota; class Bacilli; order Caryophanales; family Thermoactinomycetaceae; genus Thermoactinomyces; species Thermoactinomyces sp. FSL K6-2592. Next base: position 365,510 of record NZ_JBBOVH010000001.1, on the reverse strand, counting down.
TTCTCCGGTTTGCGGGTTTCTTCCTTTGCGTGCCGCATATTCACGGACTTCAAAGTTTCCAAATCCGATCAGTGTGACTTTATCTCCGTTTTTCAATGCTTCCGAAATGGTTTGCAAAACGCTGTCGACGATCATTCCTGCCTCTTTCTTCGTTTTGCCCGTTTTTTCAGCTACTTTTTCCACTAATTCCGTTTTGTTCATTTTTCAACGCTCCTTCATGATTACTTGATTTACATTGCTATCTACAAGAGTTGACCACTTTTTTCTATTCTAATACTTTATCTGGCAAATGTAACAGAGAAAACTTCTTGAAATCCCGCATTCCGCAAAACTTTTGCACATTCTCTGACCGTGGCGCCGGTGGTGTAAACATCATCCACGATCAATACCGACCGTTTCCGGCCCTTTTGCGCTTGCCTTTGATCCGCCAACTGAAAAACGCCATTTATGGAATGAAGCCGCTCACGGCGAGTACGCCTGCTTTGCGGAGTGGTTTCCTTTACTCGTTTCAATAAAGGATGTACCGGGATCCACAATTTTTTCCCGATGGTCAAAGCCAATCGTTCCGCTTGATTAAAGCCTCGCTGTTTTTGCCTTTCGCCATGCATCGGAACATAAGTGATCACCGAAACGGCTTTTCTCCCGTAGTGTTCCCGGATCACTTCCGCCATCCACTTTCCCATCGGCACCGCCAAGCTTTCCTTGCCGCCATATTTGAATGTCCACATCCATTCCCGGACCAAAGGGGAATAGGAAACAGCGCTGCGATTTACGACCCGTTCACCGGGGGGTATTCGCAGACAATCTTCGCAAATCTTTCTGTTGAATACCCCGGGGCTCATGCAAATGGAACAATACGGCTTTTGAAGCACTTCCGCTTGCTCCAGACAAACCGGGCAGATATGATCCGATACAGATACGGGGAGTGCCCTTTGCACAGGAGACGAGCAAAACCAGCAAGTACGAAAAGCCGGAAACAAAGATGACCACCACTTCACCTCTGATTATACGCTCCTTTTTCAGCAAAATCCTTCTTTTTCAGCAAAATGATTCAGCCACTTTATTTTTTTCAATGCTTGTTTCTGTGCCATGGTTTTTTCCTCTGACAAAAACCAAACCACTCCCTTTTGGTACCCGGCATTTCTCCCGACGCGGCCGGCGATTTGCACGAGGGTTGCTTCGTCAAAAACCGGATGATCTCCTCCCATGACGAGCACATGGCAACGCGGAACGGTCACGCCCCGTTCCAAAATGGTGGTGGTCACCAAAACGATCCACTTTCCTTCGCGGAATTCCCGGATCTTTTGCTCACGAAAAGGATCGCGGGCATGAACGCCCCCGGCTCTGGCAAAACAGGAAGGGGCATTTTTCTTTAACCATAAAAGCACCAAGCGGACATCCCGAACCCTGGGCACAAAAATGAGAGCTTGTCCCCGGCATTCATCCAGTTGTTGCAAAAAACGGGTCAAGACGGCAACCGGTTTCCCTTTGCTGATTTTCGTCCATAACCGGCTCTCCAGAAACAGCTTTGGAAGCGGAAGTGGACATCCATGATACCGGGCCGGCAACATCACAGCGGCCAGACGACCTCTTTTGACGGAGTCCTGCCAATAAACCGGCGGTGTTGCGGTTAACAAGACTTGTTGCCCATCCGGGGCCATCGCCCGGTGCAATCCGCTTTCCAACGCAGGATCGCCATCAAGTGGAAAAGCATCCACCTCATCAATGATCATCAAATCAAACGCATGATGATACCGCCACATTTGATGGCAAGTGGCCAGCACAAGCGGGGAAGAAAGCCACCGGTGCGGGGATCCCCCGTACAAAGCAACCGTTGCCGGGAAAAATTCCCGCATCCGGGGGTACAACTCCAACACGACATCTTTGCGCGGCGTCGCCCATAATATCCTTTTCCCGCGATCCAGCCATTTTTGAATCACCGGAAACATGATTTCGGTCTTTCCGGCTCCGGTGACAGCCCAGACCAATACCTTTTTTTCCTGATTCTCAAGAAGGGTTTCGATCCGGGAAGAAGCCCGTTGCTGGTTCAAGGTCAAAGAAAACGCCGGATCCTTGCATGCGGGTTTTGCCGGTTGATTTGCCTCCGGTTCAAACAAGAAAAAAGGGGTGCAAGCACGGCTGCGCCCCATCAAAAGGCAATGTTCACAAACCGCACACTCGCCGCCGCATGACGAACAGACCGTCGCTTTGATTTCCTCCCCCTGATGACGGCATCGTTCACAACGCCATCTGCGTACCGAACCCAGCTTGATCACGCCCGGTTTCAATTGACATTTTTGTTCCAGGATCAGGATTTGCAAGGCTCTTTTTATCGTTTTCAAATCCATGCCCGACATATGTTTCTCCACCAGGTTTTGGACTTCCTGCCACAACAACGCTCTCCCGGCAAGAACCGGAAAGAGCCGGTCCGCTTGATCCATCCATGCCGGAAGTTCATGGCCAACAGGCATGGTAACGGGTTCCGGTGATTTTTCTTTCCTTCCCCGGGCCAAGGACCAGGCTTCCCGGATCGAACGGGTCCAATGCACCTCCGCCAATGTCTTCCCCCGCTTCTTCCAATACCAGAAATCCACTTCCACTGCCAGGCTGAACCGCCCCTGTTTTTCCCCTTCCAGACGATAAAAATAAATTTCCAACTCCATCACTTCCCAAAAATGAATCAGGCCGGATCAAGGCCTGATCAAATCAAGCGGATCCTTTTTCAGATTTATCCGACGAATCCACCTCTCTCAAGTCCATCACAATCAGTTTTCCGCTGTTTTTCTCTTGGGATTGAAGCCAGCGATAAACCGCTTCATCTTCATCGAAACCGGTATGAAGCCGAATCACTTCCAATGTGGGAAAACGTTGTTTCAACCGGTTTAAAATGAACAGGGTGTCATCCTTGGAACCGGCATCCAGGCAAGTGATTTGCCCCGGCTTTCCCTGTGAACCGTTCCATGCATAATAAGAACGGATCATCCACTCGACTTCGTGTTGGCTGTTTTTTGTAATGATCACCAGATGAACGGCTTTGTTATGGTAATAGTTGCCCAAATAGCGGGAAAGACCCTTTACCAGGAAATAGAGGGCAATGTACAAAAAAACGCTCCACAAAATCCACTCTCCCATACAAAACGCCCCTCCTCAAAAAGCATCGTATGGCAAAAAGGCAGGGACTGTGACCATTGCCGGGATATTCGTCATATCAATTGAACCCATCCGTATCTCATCGCCATCAACACCGCTTGCGTCCGATCCTGTACATTCAATTTATACAAAATATTACTCACATGGTTTTTTACCGTCTTTTCGCTGATGTACAGATGCTCACTGATCGTCCGGTTATTTTTTCCCTGTGCCAATAGTCTTAAAACTTCCATTTCCCTTTCGGTCAAAACTTCTCTCCAAGAGACCTTGGGGACGGTCATGTAATGATAATAAATCGCCCCTTCCATACGGCTCAATCTGCGAAATTCATTGACCAGACTTCCCATCATGACGGGATGGATATAGACGCCTCCGTGGGCAATGACACGGATCGCATCGACCATCGTCCGGATTTCGGTATCTTTCAACAGGAAACCGGACGCTCCGGAACGAATCGTTTCCAACACATAGGGATCGGCGTGATCGGATAAAATCATAATTTTTGTCTGCGGGCTCATTTTCCAAAGCCGGTAGGTGACCTCCACTCCGTCCACCCGCGGCAAATATAAATTCATGACGACAACATGCGGGTTCAATGTTCCACAGGCCAAAGGAACCTCGTTCCCTTCGGATGTTTCGCCAACGAGCAGCATATCGCTTTCCCGCTTTAAGGCCTCTTTAAGCCGGTCACGAAATCGGGTGTCCTGATCGGCAATCATGATCCGGATCGGAGAAGGATGTTGTGAAATTTCCGTATTTTCTTCTACTTCAGCCCGCTGTTTCTCCAAGGAAATCGCCTCTTTCTCGCAATATTGCCTCTATTTAAATTTTACCATGAATAAAATCAAGATGAAATAAGATGTCCATCATTTAAAGACAATCCTTCACTTCAAAAGAGAACGCACATCTTTTTCATCACCGGCCGAACGTTTCCTTGTATGCCGGAACCAAACAGCCAAAGCGGCCGGTTTTTTAAAATCCATAAAGAAAAGAGTTTGCGCCTGACGGTCACAAACTCTTTTCCATTCTTTATCATAATCCGGCTTCTTTCTTCAACACATCCGCCAGGTCGGTGCGCTCCCAAGGCAAGTCGACATCGTTCCGCCCGAAATGGCCGTATGCAGCTGTCTGCCGGTAAATCGGGCGACGCAAATCAAGCTGCCGGATAATGCCGGCCGGGCGCAGGTCGAAATGTTTTTCCACCAGTTTCACCAGCGTTTCTTCATCCACTTTTCCCGTGCCGAAGGTGTCCACACGAATGGAAACCGGACGGGCCACCCCGATGGCATAAGCCAGCTGTACTTCACATTTGTCGGCGAGTCCGGCGGCAACGATGTTTTTCGCCACGTAACGTGCTGCATAAGCTCCGGAACGGTCCACTTTTGTCGGGTCTTTACCGGAAAATGCCCCGCCGCCGTGCCGGGCATATCCGCCGTAAGTATCCACGATAATCTTCCGTCCCGTCAGGCCGGCGTCCCCTTGCGGACCCCCGATGACAAAACGACCGGTCGGATTGATGAAGGTTTTGGTTCGCTCATCAAACATTTCACCCGGAACAACCGGAAGAATCACATGTTCCATCAGATCTTTCTTAATCTGTTCCAATGAAACATGATCCGCATGTTGTGTGGATACAACAATGGTATCGATCCAGACCGGTTTATCATCCTCATACTCAATCGTCACTTGCGTTTTTCCATCCGGACGAAGGTATGGAAGCGTGCCATCCACCCGGACTTCATGCAAGCGACTCGCCAGTTTGTGTGCCAGCGAAATGGGCAGCGGCATCAATTCTTCCGTTTCATTGCAGGCAAACCCGAACATGATCCCTTGGTCGCCGGCCCCAATGGCTTCAATTTCTTCCTCGGTCATGGAACCTTCCCGTTTTTCAAGGGCGACATCGACACCCATGGCAATATCGGGCGACTGCTCGTCAATGGAGGTGAGCACAGCGCATGTTTCGGAATCGAAACCGTATTTTGCCCGGGTATAGCCGATATCTTTGATCGTTTGGCGAACAATTTTGGGAATATCGACATAGCAAGAAGTTGTAATCTCACCACTGACCAACACCAAACCGGTTGTCACTGAAGTTTCGCAAGCAACCCGCGCATTAGGATCTTTTTCCAAAATGGCATCCAAAATGGCATCGGAAATCTGATCGCAAATTTTGTCCGGGTGACCTACCGTGACGGATTCAGAGGTGAAAAGGCTGCGTTTTGTTGCTGACATTCATTCTCCCCCTATCTACCCTGAAACTGCAAACAGAAAAAGCCCTTCCTTCGAGGAAAGGCTTTATTGTTTCGTAATCCTCGATACCCAGATACATAAAACCCCTATTTTTATTTAACATTAGAATAACCTAATCATTCGTGAATTACAACCGTATTCTTTTCTTCCACATTTTGACGCATACGCTTGTCACTTTGGTTCAAAAGAAACGATTAAATGATACGGATCCTCAATCAAATTTCCTGCATAGTCCGTCACGCGAAAATAAAACGGCCCCGGTTTCACATCCAGTGACAAAGTTTCGGTTCTTCCTTCCCTCTCTTCATCTTGTCGCATCTTATCCCAATCATCCTGCCGGATTTTAAAGATCACCGGATCAAAACGCGGGGTCAGGGGTTGAACTTGCACCACCAGCCTTCCTTCTTTCGGAATCAACAATTGGTACCAGTCGGCATCGCCGGGACGGGAAATGGTTGCAGAAAATGTGTTTTTGGTTTCCGAAAGAGGCAGCAAAGCGGCTTGGGACAACAAATCATTCGCTTCATACTCATCCTCTTCCGGCAAATAAGCGGCATGAAACCGCAAGGCAACCTCTTGTTTGGATGCTTGGGACACCGACCATTTCAACAAGATCTTCCCTTGGGAGACCGGCGTGATGATCCGTTGTTTGCCTGATTGGGCCAAAAGGGAACGGGAACGGGTTTGACCGGTCGTTGACTGGATAATTGACAAAATAACATCCTCCCCCGGGCCATCGAGCACTTCTACATCAATTTGCAGCCGGCCGGCCTTGTTTAAATCCAAGACATACCAATCCGGATCCCCTTTTTGCAGAACCAGACGGATTTCTTGGGAAAGAAAAAAAGGCGTTGCTGTTTGTTCACTGTCATTTGGTTCGCCAATATCGGGGTCAAGCGGGGACCGAAGCGCACGATCCGCATCCAACATCCCAAACCCGGTTTTTTCATTCCAATGCGGCGAAGAAGAAGCCGTTTGCCGGAGCAACATGCGGATGTCCCCGGGCGTGTAATCGGGACGAAGCTGCCAGACCAAAGCCGCCACTCCGGCAACTTGCGGTGTGGAAAAGGATGTTCCCGAATCAAAAGCATAATCCTGTCCATTGGACGTGGTATATATCATGTCACCGGGCGCCACGATATCCAAACCCAAACCGGTATTGGAAAAGGGCTCATGTTTCCCTTGAAAATCCGTGGCACCCACGGACAAAACCGAAGGGAATGCCGCCGGATAATACAAAGGTTGACTGAACAAAAGCTCCCCTTTTTCATCGAATTCCGCATTCCCCGCCGCCGCAACCACCAGCACGCCCCGGCTTTCGGCTTCCTCCACTGCGTCCTCCATCAACTTGGAATAAGTCCAACTCCCTTGTGACAATACAATGATGTCAGCACCTCTTTGGATGGCTTCGCGGATTCCTTCCACAGTGTAGAAAATTTCACCATCCCCGTCGTTTTCCATCACTTTGACCGGCATGATCCTGCCCTTTCCAACCGGCTTCCCCTCTCTGGCCCCCCAAGTGGAAGCAATAACCCCGGCCACTTTGGTTCCGTGCCCGAAATGATCCTGCGGGGGAAGATCGGGATTTTTCACGTTCACCCCTTCGGTCAGAAAAGGTTTGAGTACCGGATGGGACAAATCGACTCCGGTATCCACCACCGCCACCGTCACCGGCTTTATTTTGTCGGGATCCGCCTTTTTCCGGAAATAATCCCAAGCCTTCGGGATACGGATTTGTTGCAAATAATAATTTTTGCCAAACGCCACCCGGGGACGTCTCCGGTTTTTTTCTTTCCCCAGTTCATACCGGATATCGGGACCGATGAATTCGATTCCCGGATCTTCTTTCCACGTTTCAACCCACCGTTCTTCATCCGTTCCCGGTTTGGTCTGCACCAAATATAAACCTTCTCCCCCTTCTTCCAAAAGCTCTGCTTCCATCCAGAAAGAAGAAGGGGCCGGCTGACGCCACTTCACCACCCACTTGCGGCTTGCAAGCAGCGATCCGGGGGTGGACATCATCGGTAAGGTTACAGCTGAAAGCAACAAAATAAACACAAAAAACAGGAAAAACAGCCCCACGGCCCTCTTTCGATTTATCATGTCAATCACCAAAAGTACGATTATTTTCAAAAAACATAAAGCTGGATTGTAGATTCATACGAATTTATTATATAAAATAAATAATTGTAGATAGAATCTTTCTTTTTCTTTATTGAAGCTTCTCTACCTTTTGCACCGCTCTTTTGAAAGAATTACAGTGTCTCAGACACGTCGGGAAAGCGGAAACAGAAGGGGACTCCTTGACACTCCACAGCTTTCCAATTTTTGAAGAAAGCTATTCCGGATTTTTCTAAAACTCCTCCATTCTGATGAAAAGGTCCGTTTCGCCGTTCCCATCGTTTCATCGTTTTCTCAAAATCGACAAATTTTTACGCAACCATCCTGGCCGGATTACGTCTACATATGTAAATCTCTTTAAAGGATTCCATTCAATTCTGTTTCCATTTTGATCCATGGTTTGTACGGGAGCCTTTCTTCCCGGTTCAAAAAGATTTCAACAAAGCGTCAATATTATCTGTTTAATCACTATTTGATGTTTTCTTTCCTAAATATTAATTTTCAGTGAATTTGATCATTGCCAACCGGTCTTTACTTGATCCAATCCAAACCACGATGTTACCATTGAATGAAAACATTTAGCGCGAGTGGGGATTTCGATGAGAAGAGTAGAACAAAGCCGATTAAATCGGGTTAAAAAAAACCAGCGGAAAAAATGGATCATCCGTTCCATCTCTTTGGCCTTCATCCTTCTTTTAGGTGTCGGTCTTTATTTAGGATCCGAAATATGGGGAGTCTTTGCCAATACGAAAAACGATATCGGAAAATCCGATTTACGGGATAAACAAGTGGAAATGGAATCCGACCCCTTCACCATTTTACTTCTCGGAACCGACCAACGGAAACGTTCGGATCCGGTTTGGCGGGCGGACACCATGATTCTGGTTGCCGTCAACCCAAAAAAACACACGGCCAAAGTCCTGAGTATCCCCCGGGATACCTATACAGAGATCGCCAACACGGATGGTTTAAAAACAAAATTAAATGCCGCCGCTTATTGGGGATATAAGAAAGATGTCGGGCAAGTTGAAAATATCCGTAAAACTTTGGAAAATCTGTTGCATGTCCCCATCGATCATTACGCACGAATCAACTTCCAAGGATTTGAAGACATTGTCGATGCCTTGGGCGGAGTGGAAGTGGATGTACCGTTTGCGTTCCACCAAAAAGCCATCGGCGGCAAGACGGTTTACTTTGAGCCGGGACCGGCCAAACTGAACGGATCTGAAGCCCTGGCCTATGTAAGGATGCGCAAGCAGGATCCCCGCGGGGATTTGGGCCGCAACGAACGGCAACAAGAAGTGGTTGCCAAATTGATTGACAAAATCGCCAGTTTCAAAGGAGTCGGCAAATTCTCCGACCTGATGAATGCAGTGGGCGAGAACTTCGAACACAGTCTTGAATTGGACAACTTCCCGGCATTGGTGAACATCTACACCAAAATACCGAAGAGCAATATTGAAACCCTGCATATTGAAACCTACCCCGAAAATATCAAAGGGGCAGGTGCGGTGTTGATCTGGCCTGAAAAAGACCGCAAAAAAATTCGACAAGCCCTGCGGGAACAATTGGAATTGCCTCCGCTTGAAAATGGGGAGACAGACGGTGACTCCGGCTCCGGAACGGATGATGACATGTCGGATACCGAAAACACCAATTCATATGACGGTGATACAGAAAGTGACGGCAGCTATTAAGCCGTCACTTTTCCGTTTTACCATCGAATTCCCCGGCAAACCGCTGGTATTTCCCCGCCGTTTTCATTAAGATAGTAGGGAAGAAGGTGAAACGATGTCTGAGAAACAGTATTTAACCGTCGGACCTCAAGGGGAAACGGAAATCGTCATTCAGAAATCGCGCTTTATTTGCAGGGCCAAACGGGTTTCTACGGAGGAAGAAGCGCAACAATTCGTCCAGAAAATCAGCAAACAACATTGGGATGCCACACACAACTGTTATGCATACCTGGTGTCCGACACCATTCAAAAATCCTCCGATGACGGGGAACCGGCCGGGACCGCCGGACGTCCGATACTGGAAGTGATCCATGCCAAAAAGCTGGTCAAAACCGCCATTGTTGTAACCCGTTATTTCGGGGGAATTAAATTGGGAGCGGGCGGGCTCTTACGCGCTTACAGCCAGGGGGCTTCCGCGGCAATTGAAGCAGCCGGGATCATCCGCTGCCAATTACACCAAAAAATCACCTTTACGTTTGATTATCATTTTATGGGAAAAATGGAACATGAATTCCGCCAAACCGATTACTTTTTGGAAACACCCCTCTATCAGGAGGTGGTGTCTTGGCCGGTGTGGATCCCGGTTGGGGAAGAAGAGGACTTCATCCAACAAGTCACCAACTGGACCCACGGGCAAGTGAAAGTGACACGCGGAGAAAAAGAATATAAAGAAATCCCCCTTTCCTCCTGACCGGAAAGGGGGATTTCTTTACACCTCAGAACGCCGGAACCACTACGCCTTTGTATTTTTCCTCGATAAACTTTTTCACTTCCGGTGAAGTGAGGGCTTCCGCCAGTTTTTTCACCGCCTGGTTATTTTCATTCCCTTGTTTGACCGCCAAAACATTCACATAAGGATTTTGGTCTTTCTCTTCCATAAACAGTGCATCCTTGAGCGGATCCAAATCGGCTTGAAGCGCATAGTTGGTATTGATCACAGCCAGATCCACTTCATTGATCATCCGTGGAAGTGCAGAAGCCTCAAGCAGCTCAAACTGCAAATTTTTCGGGTTCTCCACAATATTTTTCAGGGTGATCTCCCCTTGATGTCCATTCAACTTGATCAACCCGTTTTTCTCCAACAACTGCAAAACGCGTGTAATTTCACTCGTTCCATTGGGAATGGCGACTTTGGCACCGCTTTTTAATTGATCAACCGAGTTTATTTTTTTGGAATAAGCCCCCATCGGCTCCAGATGGACCCGGGCCACATCCCTCAAATGATATCCTTTTTCCTGATTGGTGGTTTGAAGCCAGACAATGTGTTGGAAATAGTTTGCGTCAATTTCTCCTTCTTCCAATGCTTTATTGGGCAAAACATAATCCGTAAACACTCTGATTTCCAAGTTTACCCCTTGTTTTTCCAATTGCGGTTTGACATGCTCCAAAATTTCCGCATGCGGAACCTGCGTGGCTCCGACCACAAGCGTATTTTCCTTGCTTTGGTTGCCGCAAGCGGCTCCCAATACCGCAACCAGCACACTGACAAGCAAAACCCAAAACTTTTTCATCCCATTTGACCTCCTTAAGATCTTTTATCCAAGGCACGGGCAATCCAGTCCCCCACTGCTTGAACCAATTGCACCAATACGACCAACAAAATTCCACAACTGTACAGCATCGCATCATTAAATGCCTGAAAACCAAAACGATAAGCCGTGTCCCCGAGACCGCCGGCCCCGACAATTCCGGCCATTGCGGAAAAACTGATCAACGAAACACAAGTAACGGTCAGTCCGGAGACAATCGAAGGAAATGCCTCCGGAATCAGCACTTTGCATATGATGGTCAGCCGGCTGGCCCCCATTGCTTGTGCGGCTTCAATCACTCCTCTGTCAATGTCACGGATGGCGGTTTCCACCATGCGCGCATAAAAAGGAGCGGCTCCTGCAATGAGCGGAATGGTGGCTGCCGTCGGCCCCAATGTGGTTCCCACCAAGAGCTTGGCCACCGGAAACAAAAACAAAACCAAAATAATGAAAGGAACGGCCCGGAAAATATTGACCACAAAGGCCAAGATACGTTGAAAAACGAGATTTTCCCAGAAATAGCCGCGGTCCGTCACCACCAGAAGCACCCCCAGCGGAATCCCCAGCACCGCCGTCATCAGGGTGGAAATTCCCACCATATGAAGAGTTTCCAGGGTTGCTTCTTGCAACAGATCAAGATCTACCGACTCCCACATTCAAGTTCCCCTCCCAACACCTTCCGCACTTTTTCCACTGCTTCTTCATTTCCGCCGATTTTGACTTGGACTGCATCTTCATCGTTGCTTCCTTTCACTTCTCCGCCGACCAGTTGAAAATGCACGTTATATTGGCGGGCCAGTTCATTCAGTTTGGAAAGGCCGGACCACGGCACCCAAATGCCATCCTGGCCGGGTTCTGCATCCTGAACAAATTTCTTCGTCAAAGGATGCTTCGGATTTTGAAAAATTTCGGCAACCGGACCCGTTTCAATGATCCGGCCGTTTTCCATGATCGCCATTTTGTTGCAGATGGCACGTACCACACTCATCTCGTGCGTAATCAAGACAAGGGTCAGCCCCAGTTTTTGATGGATCTGTTTTAACAGCCGCAAAATCGAAGCCGTGGTCTCCGGATCCAACGCCGAGGTGGCCTCATCGCACAAAAGCACGTCCGGATCATTGGCCAAGGCTCTGGCAATTCCGACACGTTGTTTCTGTCCTCCACTGAGCTGTGCCGGATAAGCATCGGCGCGCTCGGATAATCCGACCAGTTCCAGCAAACGGCTTACCTTCTCCTTGATCTGTTTTTTGGGAACCCCGGCAATCTCCAGCGGAAACGCCACATTTTCCGCAACCGTCCGGGACCACAACAGATGGAAATGTTGAAAAATCATACCAATCTTTTGCCGGGCAAAGCGCAATTCCCGTTCACTAAGCCGCGAAATTTCTTTTCCATCCACCAGCACCGTTCCCCTTGTCGGCGTCTCCAATCCGTTTAACAACCGGAGCAACGTGCTTTTCCCGGCCCCGCTGTAACCGACAATTCCAAATATATCCCCTTTTTCGATTTCCAGGGAAATTTCTTTTAATGCCGTAATTTCTTTGTTTTTACCTGCAGCCGGAAATGTTTTGACAACATTTTTCAACTGAATCATTTCCTTCACCGCCTTCGATCTGCAAACATTTTTTAAGCATAAAAAAACCTTCCTGCTCGTTCAGATGCAGAAAGGATCACTTTGCTCAATCTCCTTCTCTCATCTGTCAGAGCAGTGTACAGCTCTGCAGGAATTGGCACCTTCCCATGGGTTCTTCAAACCCAACAGGGGGTTGCCGAGAGATCATCAGGCCTGTTCCCTCCCTCTCTCTGGATAAGAGAATACTTCATTCCCGTATACAATTTTGTTCAAGATCTTTTCTAAAATTATCACATAAAATCATGCCAGTCAACAATTAGCGTTCTAATGCAAACGATTTTTTAAGGTCATGTATAACTTCATTCGATTTATGGAAAAATATGCCTGTTTTCAGCATCTTATCAACTGTTACTCCCAGATTACATTTCATTAACAAAGCCGCTACTTCGATCTATCCAAAATGAAGATGGCGTATAATAAAAATACATTCATCCTTTGGAGGTGCGCATATGGAGCACACGGTTGTCGGCAAGTCCTTCTGGATCGGAGTCATGAACGCTTCTTGTTTGAGTGTGCCACTGTGGCTTCTCATGTACCTGTTTTTAAAAATGATTTTCTGAATGAGCGCACCAAATGAAATCCATCATCCTTCCGATAAATAAAAAAGATGCCACCCTTTTTGGCAGCATCTCTTTAGCGGGCTCCATTTCCGGAAACAACCACCCAAACCGTCCGAAACAAAATCTGCATATCCATTTTAAAGGATTGGTTTTGAATATAGAACATATCCAACTCAAACTTTTCAGCAGGTGTCATCTCATATCCTCCGTTTACCTGAGCCCACCCAGTCAAACCTGGTTTCACCAACAAGCGCTTTTTAAAACCAGGAATCTCCTTGTCAAATTTCTCGGTGAAGACAGGTCTCTCCGGACGGGGACCGATCAGACTCATGTCACCACGTAGGATATTGATTAACTGTGGAAGCTCGTCAATCCGTGTCTTACGGATAAATTTACCTACTCGAGTGACACGCGGGTCATTTTTTGCCGCCCATTGCGGACCATTTTTCTCAGCATCGGTGCGCATGGATCTGAGTTTGATAATCTCAAACCGTTTCCCGTTCAACCCCACGCGTTCCTGTTTATAAAAAACAGGCCCCGGAGACTCCAGTTTAATCGCGATCATGGTCAGTACAAGCACAGGCAATGTAAACAGCAGCAATGCAACGGAAAAAACAATCTCAAAAGCCCGCTTGAAAATCGGATAAATGGTCTGTCCGGAAAATGCACCCGTGTTGTTGCTCTCGTAGGCTAACTTGGAACGCATCAGCTATCCACCCCTGCTGTGTATAATAATCAGAATCCCTTCCGTTTCTTCGCTAAGTTTACAAAAATAACAGTAACATTACAGTAATATTTCAAACCGATTACTGTAAAACAGTATACTGCAGAACCCACGGAATGACAATAGGTTCTTTTTTGAAAACCGTGTCAAATCCTTGACCGATCACAGCATATGCTTATTTTCTACATTTCTTTGTCCATTTTGCGATATTCGTTTTGGTAATATTCGTAGGTTTTGCGTAAACCTTCCATAAGAGTGTATTTCGGTTTCCAGTCCAATATGCGGCAAACTTTGTCATTCTTGAAATAACTGTGTTTAATGTCCCCCGGACGGTCCGGGCCGTGAACCTTTTCGTTTTCAAAAGAAGCGATTTCATCAAACAAGGAAAGCAATTGGTTCAGCGAAGTTTGCACCCCGGTTCCGACATTCAGGATCTCCCCGTCTCCTCTTGAGAGTGCCGCGACGTTGGCTTTGGCCACATCTTCCACATAAATATAATCCCTCGTTTGTTCGCCGTCGCCAAAAATGGTGAAAGGCTCTTTTTTCAAGTACTTATCCACCAAGATGGAAATGACTCCCCCTTCCCCGCGGGGATCCTGCCTGAGCCCGTAAACATTGGCGTAGCGCAAAACGGTGTATTTCAACCCGTATAAATGGGCGTACACTTCCAAATAATGTTCCACGGTATGTTTGGAAATTCCGTATCCGGAAAGCGGTGACACCGGATGTTCTTCATCAACCGGCAGATATTTCGGATCTCCGTAGACGGCGGCGGATGAAGCGTAAACCACTTTCTTCACCCCGCTTTTGCGGCAGGCTTCCAACAGATTGATCGTCCCAATAATGTTGGTGTTTGCGTCCAAAACCGGATCTTCAACGGAAACATCCACACGGATTTGCGCCGCTTGATGGATGACGGCTTCCGGTTTTTCCCGCATGAACACATCACTTAATTCCGGATTGGTCAAATCCATTTCAATCCATTTCGCTTCCGGATGGATGTGCTCTTTCTTGCCTGAAGAAAGATTATCGATGATCACCACCCGGTCTCCTCTTGCAATCAACAGATCGACAATGTGGGAACCAATAAAACCGGCTCCGCCTGTCACGATTACCTTCATTGTTACAGACTCCTCTCTCGAGTGGACTTTGTCAATTGAGTCGGCCATTTTCAACGTATTCCCGTCTATCTTATCAATTCAGCCGGGCAGAAGCAAAAGACAAGTTTTAAACTTTTTGTCCATATTTTTCGAAAATAGCCCCTTGGTCCCCACTTCCCCACCCAATATTTTGGAAGGTATTTTCCCATGGAAAAGAAGAATAATATAGTACATAAAACCAAACACCTGTGAGGGATTTTCCGTAATGAAAAAATGGATCCTGCGTTTTTTTCTGCTTTTGTTTATAACAGTTCTGCTTGGATTTGGATATTATGTGTACCTGATCTGGTCCGCCGCTCACCGGTCCTATGTCCCGCCTGAACAGGAAAAATCGGACAAACGTCAAGAAGCGATCAAATGGCATGAGGATCCTGTCGCCATTTTGATGCTTGGCGTGGATGAACGGGACGGAGATCAGGGACGTGCCGATACCATTATGATTGCGGCTTTAAATCCGCAAGAAAAAGACATTGTCTTAACCAATATTCCACGGGACACCCGGGTTGAAATCCCCGGTAAAAACTTCCGCGACAAAATCAACCACAGCTATGCCTACGGCGGAGTGGATTTGACCCGCAAGACCGTGGAGCATTTTTTGGATTTGCCCATCGATGGTTACGTTCAAATCAACATGCAAGGCTTGAAAGAAATCGTGGATGAGCTGGATGGAATTGATGTCGAAGTGCCTTTCACCTTTTCCTATGGAGGACACACTTTCAAAAAGGGGACCATGCATTTAAACGGAGAAGAAACCCTTGCCTTTGCACGAATGAGAAAAGAGGACCCGCTGGGGGATTTCGGACGGATTCAACGGCAACAAGAAGTGATCCGGGCCATCGTCCGCAAGGGAACGGATTGGACCACATTCACCAAACTGGATACGGTCATGGAAAAACTCGGCTCCAATGTCAAAACCGACATTTCCCCCTTTCAGCTTTTGCAACTGCAAAACCGCTATGCCAATCTTTCACGGGAAAATATCAAAACGGTCCGGTTCAAAGGGGAAGATGCAACCATTGACGGCATTTATTATTTCCGGGTGTCACCCGAAGAAATCGAACGCATCCGGGGGATCCTGGCGGAACAACTGAACTATTCCCGACCTCCTGACACCCTTTATTAAAAGGATCCTGCCATGGACAGGGGAATCGCCCTGATCATGGACACAGGATCCCTTTTCATTGAAGCAGTTCCTGATATAAAGAAAAAACTTTTCTTTCCTCAACCTTCCAATTATAACGGGTTTCATGGGCTTTTCTCGCATCGGTGCTCATTTGGCCGCGCAGTTCGTCATCGCTTAAGATCCGTTCCACTTTTTGCGCAATATCCTTGGGATTCAAAGCATCGGCCACCAGCCCGGAATGGCTGGATTCCACAATTTCCCTCCACATCGGAAAATCCGTCGCCACCATGGGCAATCCGGCGGCCATGTATTCAAACATCTTGATGGGAAGGGATTCCCGGTAATTCTCGACCGGATGCAGGCAAACCAATCCCACTTTTCCTTTTCCCAACCACTTCTGCACATCATCAAACGGAATCCGGCCATGCAAATAAACCCTCTTCTGTTCCAGTGCGGACTTGTCCCGGTCTTCCGGTTTGATATGCTGGAGGGGACCAATGATGTGAAGTTCGGCTTGCAAGGATTCCGGCAAATAATCCATCATCTGTATCATTTCCCGGTAACCGCGCAGATACGACACGCCCCCGACATACAAAATCCGGTTGACGCCATCCTCTTCTTTTTCGATCTCCGGCATCGACAACGGATAGTTTTTAATCACTTCGACTCTTTTGGCTTGATGGAACTGTCTTTGAATCGATTCCGTCGCTGTAATGACCGCGGACAGCCGGCGGGCCAATCCCTTTTCCACTTTATGGACGATTTTTGCCAGCGGGGCACGGAGCTTTTCGGGAATCCACGGTTTGGTTTGGATCTGTTTGGGCAAATCCTCATGCGAATCATAAATCACCGGGCACCCGGTCCGCCAAGCCAATAACACTCCCCACGGCAACAACTCCGGATCATGAAAATGATACAAATCCGCTCCGCATTTTAAAGCGCGCCGGTAAAGCTCATATCCGGTCCAAAGCCGTTTCCACTTTTTGTTGACGCGCTTTACCCCCCGGATTTTTACGCCATCGATCACTTTTTCTTTAAAATCGGCGATGGCGTGGAGCTCCACCCGGTATCCGTTTTTCGCCAGTGATTTTGCTTGTTTGTGGAAAATCCGCGAATCATCATAAGGATGAACCGAACTGAAGATCATTACTTTAGCGGACACACAAGCAACTCCTTTCTCCTCACACTCCCTCCAGAGACCCTTTTTCCCGCTCCGATCCGGAGTGTTTCTTTTTCAAAGTTTCCCCGATGGCAATGATGGCCAAGCCGATTCCGTAACAAATCCACATCGGCGTATAGTGAATGGCCGTGCTTGGTGCCATGCCCCCGAAGAAGTAACCGGTCAATGCGGCTATGGTGGCGTAAGCGCCCCAACGCAAAACCGGGTTCAATTCCGGCGAGTGTTTCAAGCTGGCCAATTTCCACAAGCGCCACAACATAAGGAAGTAAAGGGACATATACAGGATAAAGATAATCACGCCAAAGTTGACCAACACTTCGCCCCACCAATTGTGCATATTGACTTTATCCACTTTGGGGGCGCCGTCCATGTACACTTCAACGTTTCCTGGACCGACTCCCATGTAATGGCTTTGATGGAGGAAGCGGAGTCCGTTGAGGATCAAAAACTTCCGGACCGTGGCACTCCGGCCGGTTTCCGCATCAATGGGGTCTTCTCCCCCTTCTTCCACCGTCCACGGACTGTTTTGAACATCCATCAAGAAGCCAAAAGTGCTGGACAGTTTGGTTTTGGCTTGTTCCCTGGCTTCAGCGCTCAAGAAAACCATGCTCAAACCATTGGCCAGTATGAAAGCCACCAAAACGGCAATAATGGCTTTAAATACATTTTTCAACGTGATTTTGCTCCGGTCCATCACCTGCGGCAACAGCACCACCAATGGCAAAGCGGCAAGCGGCAGGGCAAAGAAGGTGTTGCTGCGCGAACCGGTCGCAATCAGTGTATAAATGGACAGGATACCGATAATATAGATAAACCATTTGTGTTTACGTTTCAGATCCAGCATATAAAAGGAACTGGCCAGGAAAGGAAGGCCGAGTGTGATGCAGGTTGCCAAATCATTCTGGTTGCGAAACACCGATGTCACCGAAGCCGATAACCGACCAAATGCACGTGATTGCGGCAAATGAATCAAAGTGATGGACTCAAAAACCGCAAACAAAATAATGGCTGCAAAAACCCAAAATAAAATCCGCAGGGTTTTCCAAAAATAATCGGTTGATTTCAGGAAAAACGGGAACGAATAAGCAAGAGGCAACATCATTCCCAATAAAAAGAGATACCGCACCCCGGCAGAAAGACTGGCTGACCAGGATAACGCAATCACTCCGTATGCAAACCAAAACAAAAAGAAGGCTCCATACCACCGAACCGGATACATGTAGGAAGTTTCCAATTTCTTTTCCGCTGCAAATCTCAGCGCGATTCCCGCCGCCACCAACAGAAATGCGATGCGGAAAAACGTCAGATTAAACCCATCGGATATCGGTACACCCAAGGAGGGGCCGATCAGCGCAAAAACAATCATCAAATAAAACAATATATCCAAACGCTTCTGCTTTGAAAACAACAGTTCACTCACCAACTCTCACCCTTTTCCTCCTAGTTTGGGTAACAAGTGACCGATCCGATTCAGTGAAGAAATGGAAAAAAGTCCTGTCGCAAACACAGATCCGAAGGTTACAACAAAAGCCAGCACATAATAGAGCCAGGCATATTCCATCTCATTTAATTGGACCCAGGTAACCCCGGTCATTGAGATGAAAAAGACAGCCAAATAGATGAGAATGGAACGAAACCGGAAATCAATCGGATATTCTTTTTGATTTTTCCAATAAACCCAAACAATGACAAAAAGATAAGCCACAACGGTCATGATGACAGTGCCCCAAATGCTGAAAACCGGCACCAGGATCAAATTGCCGATCAGGTAAATGGCGGCGGCAATCATAAATCCGTAGGAAATGACCTGGGTTTTTTTCTTGATCAACAAACCGACACCAAAAACATTATGCAACACATTGAATAAAGTTCCCAAAGATAAAGCCCAGACATAGATATAACCGGATGAAAGCGACTGATCATCCCGACCGATAATATACAAATGATACAGTGGTTTCATGAAGAAGGCCAGAATCATGACAGCCAGCGTTCCAACCACCAACAACGCGCGACCGACCAGCCCGAACAACTGCGGGGCATCTTCCCGCTCTTTGATGGACATGGAAAAAGGGCGCCATGCGAGTTGAAACGGTGAGGTGATCAAAACAATGATGCTTGCAATCCGGATGCAGGTTTCGTAAATATCCGCACTCAGTTGGGAATCCATGTGATACAAAATGGGCCGGGATACGGATGTCATCACCCAAAAAGCCAGCAGTGTCGGCAACAGCGGAGCACCGTAACGAATCAAATCCATCAAATGTTTACGCGAAATACGAAAAACAAATTCCTTGCGAAATAGGATAATCAGAATCAATGCCACTGTCAATTGACCGATTAATTGTCCATAAAAAATTCCCATAACCCGCATGTCATAGACAGTGACAAAAAAGATGCTCAACAAATTGGAACCAATCACATAAGCCATGCTGAAAATATTAAACAGCCATACCCGGCGGCTGTATCTGGCATATCCCAAAATATGCTGAATAATGATCGCCCCAAACGTGGCCATAAAAGCAACCGGCAACAAGTTGGAATAATCCCGCGTGCTTTCATAGACCCATTCGGACAAAGGGGCTCCAAACAAAAATGCAAAGACGGTGAATATCAGGCAAACCCCGGCACTGAAAACCACCGCATTGGTAAAATAGGTGCGGCGTTCCGTCACATCCTTGGCGTCATAAAAATAGAACGCCATGGCCGCATCCGTTCCCAAAATGCTGAGATAAGTCAAAATCAGAGTCAGCGTGTTGGTGAGTCCCCACTCTGCAATTTCCCCTTCTCCGGTCAAAAAAGCAACATAGATGGGGCCAAGCATGGCCGCAACCACCTTATTCCCCATCGTTGCAATCGCAAAAGCGGCTGAATCAGAAAAAAGCCGTTTAATGAGTTGTTTCATGATTAAACAACACCTTCTGCCTGCAGGCTGTTACTCTTGATTTTCCAATTTCTCACGGTCAGGAACATCGCGCAAAACCCGTGCCGGAACCCCGATATACACTCTGCCCGGCTCCGTGTCCCGATTGACCAATGCCCCGGCGGCAATGAAGCTTTCTTCGGCCACCGTGATCCCCGGCAAAAGGATGGATCCGCCGCCCACACGCGCTCCTCTTTTCACAACCGGACCGCGCACGTATTTGAAACGCTCTTTGGTCCGCCCCATGAAGTTGTCGTTCGTGGTCGTGACGGTCGGGGCAATGAAGACATGATCTTCCAACACGGTATAAGCTGTAATATAAGCATTGGTTTGAATTTTTGTAAAAGATCCGATTTTCACCTGATTTTCCACCGCAACGCCACGGCCGATCACCACACGGTCCCCGATCTCGCATTTTTCACGGACCGATGCCTGATCCCCGATCATCACCTCTTTTCCGAAACGGCTGCCCCGGTAAAGAACGGTGTTGGCACCAATCGTCGTTCCGTCGCCGATTTCCAGCACCGGCAAGTCGGCATCCACCTTTACGGTGGACGACTTTGCCGGTCTCGGCCAGCGGCCCAACACACAGTTGTCAGAGATATATACATCGGAACCGATCACGGTTCCTGCTTTAATGGTGACATTGTTGCCGATCGTCACATTGTCGCCAAGAACCACGCCTTCTTCAATGACAGAGAAACAACCGACGGAGACATTCTTTCCCATTTCGACTGAATCATGAATGAAAGATTGTTTCATGAAAAACCCATCCTCTTATAATTTTTCGTAATCCGCTTTGATGTTTTGGACATCTTTCAAAGCATTCCGCGTGTCAAAGATCACTTTTGCTTTATCGGCAATTTCTTCATAATCAAAGTCACTGTGATCCGTGGTGATCAAAACAAGATCCGCCATCTCCAGAAGTTCGGTGGTCAGCTCTTGCGTTTCATATTCTTTGCCTCCGGCTTTGAAGGTTTTCACATGCGGATCAACCAGCGTGAACTCTGCCTGATATTTCTCAAGCAGCTCGACAATTTGAATCACGGGGGACTCGCGGTAATCATCGATATCCTTTTTATAAGCCACCCCGAGTACCGCCACTTTGGAACCATTCAACGATTTGCCGTAGCGGTTCAAGATTTTCATGCAACGATCCACCACAAAGTCGGGCATTTCATTGTTGATTTCGCCTGCCACTTCAATCAAACGCGTATGATAATGATATTCGCGGGCTTTCCATGTCAAATAGAACGGATCAATGGGAATGCAATGTCCGCCCAGACCCGGCCCCGGATAAAAAGCCATATAACCGTAAGGTTTGGTTTTGGCGGCATCGATCACTTCCCAAATATCGATTCCCATTTTGTTGCAAAGAATGGCCATCTCGTTCACCAGGGCAATGTTAATGTTGCGGAAGGTGTTTTCAAGAATTTTTTCCATTTCGGCCACTTTCGGGCTGGATACTTGGTGAACTTCCCCGTCCAACACCGCGCGGTACAAAGCACCGGCGACTTCCGTGCATTGATCGGTCACACCGCCCACCACTTTGGGAGTGTTTTTGGTATTAAACACTTTATTGCCGGGATCCACCCGTTCCGGCGAATAAGCAAGGTAAAAGTCTTCGCCTGCTTTCAAGCCGGTTTTTTCCAGAATCGGTTTCACCACTTCTTCGGTGGTTCCGGGGTAGGTGGTGCTTTCCAAAACCACCAGCATGCCCGGGTGCAAATATTTTGCAATGCTTTCTGCTGAAGATTCAACATAGGAAACATTGGGCTGCTGATATTTGTCAAGCGGTGTGGGAACGCAAATAGCCACCGCGTCCACTTCACGAATCAAGGAGTAATCCGTGGTCGCAGACATTTGTCCGCTTTCCACCAATTGTTTCAATTCTTCGTCCACCACATCGCCGATATAGTTCACTCCCCGGTTCACCATGTCCACACGGTTTTGCAGAATATCAAAACCGATCACTTTGAACCCGGCTTTGGCTTTCTCCACAGCCAGTGGCAAACCGACATATCCCAATCCGACAACACCGATTTTAGCCGTTTTGTCATCGATTTTTTGCAATAAAGTCTTACCACTCACGGTTATTCCTTCTTTCACTTGGATTTGTTGGCATAAAAACTTTTAATGGTATTTGCGATAAAACGGATGTTTTCATCCTCCAATTCTGCATACAGAGGAAGTGCAAAGGTGCGTTTGGCCATGTATTCGGAAACAGGCAAACTTCCTTCTTCATATCCCAAGTCTTTATACACTTCCTGCTGATGCAGGGGAACCGGATAATAAACTCCGCAGGAGATTCCCTGCTCTTTCAAATGAGCCATTAATTCGTCGCGATCTTCTGCCTGAATGATATACAAGTGATAGATGTGTTTGCGGTCTTCCGCTTCATGAGGAGTAACCACCGGTGTATCTTTTAAAAGCTCGTTGTACAGGGCCGCTTTTTTCCGACGGCCGTCATTCCAAGCATCCAAATGGCGCAGTTTGATGCGCAAAACAGCAGCTTGCAAAGCATCCAGGCGGCTGTTGTATCCGATCATGCTGTGGTAATACTTCGGATTGGAACCATGAACCCGCAAGATCCGGATTTTCTCCGCCAGTTGGTCATCATTGGTGACAACCATTCCCCCGTCACCATAGCCGCCCAGGTTTTTGGTGGGGAAGAAAGAGAAGGTGGCCGCATGACCCCAATTTCCGATTTTCCGTCCTTTATATTCCGAACCCATGCCTTGAGCCGCATCTTCCAAGACAAACAATTGATGTTCTTCAGCCAATGCCATAATTTCTTCCATGTTGGCAGGCTGGCCGAAAATGTGAACCGGAATGATCGCTTTGGTTTTTTCATTGATTTTTTCCTTGATTTGGTTCACATCGATGTTGTAAATTTTCGGGTCGATGTCAACAAAAACCGGGGTGGCCCCGACTTGAGAAATCGTTTCGGCAGTGGCGAAAAATGTAAACGGTGTCGTGATCACTTCATCGCCAGCTTTGATTCCTGCCGCATCCAATGCCAGAAGCAACGCATCCGTGCCGTTTCCAACGCCGATGGCATGTTTCACCCCGAGATAGTTGGCCACTTCTTCTTCAAAAGCTTTGACTTCGGGCCCCATAATATATTGTCCGCTGTCAATCACCCGCTCCACCGCTTGGAGAACTTCTTCCCGAATCGGTTGCAACTGTGCCGTTAAATCCAATAAAGGAATCTTTTTCATCGCTTTCTACTCCTTTAATCATTTCAATTTATTTTCGGTTTAATTCGTCCATCCGGACCGGCCGGTTTCTTTCGGCAGCCAACTGGCATCCGATCACAAAGCTCAACGCCTTGCGTCCTTCTTCGCCGGAAACGACCGGCTTCCGGTCTTTTAACACCGCTTCGGTCATATCTTGAATGATGCACTGATGTCCCGGAATTCCGAATGGATCTTGTTCCACCCGGCGGATTGTGTTTTGAGCCTCTTCATCCGGCAGGCCTTCAAATTTCCATTCTTTGATCCAGTTGGCCGTCGGCCCGCCAATCACCGCGGTCCCCTTTTCGCCAAAAATACTTAATGATTCTTCCAAGTTTTTCGGATAAATGGTGACCGCAGCTTCCAACACCCCGAGTGCCCCGTTTTTAAAGCGGATCACCGACACCGAGGTGTCCTCAGCTTCAATGTTCCGGATACGGGTCGCGTGATAAGAGGAAATCTCTTCAATGTCCCCCATCATCCACAACAAAAGATCCATGTTGTGAATTGCCTGATTCATCAACACGCCTCCGTCCATTGCTTTCGTGCCACGCCAAGGAGCCTGGTCATAGTAAGCCTGGTTTCGGTTCCAACGAACCGTTGCGTTGGCATGCCCGATTTTGCCGAAAGCCCCTTGTTCCAACTGCTTTCTGAGTTCCACGACAGCCGGACGGAAACGGTTGGGGTGAACCACCGCCATTTTCACACCGTTTTTCTCACAGGCATCGATCATCCGGTCTGCATCTTCCAAGGTCAGTGCCATCGGTTTTTCCACGATCACATGCTTTTTGGCTTCCGCTGCCTGAATGGTCAGCGGTGCATGAATCCCGCTCGGTGTGCAAATGCAAACCACATCCACATCCGAAGCCAGCATGTCTTTCAAATCGGCATACCCACGGACACCGTCGACGGCAAACTCGGAAAGACGCTCTTCATTGGTGTCGCAAACCGCAACCAACTCGGCTCCTTCCACCGCTTTAATGGCTGCCACGTGCTTTTTCGCAATGTGACCACAACCTACAATTCCATAGCGTATCAAAAGATCTCCCTCTCTTCTTTTACCCAGTCAGTCAATTCATATCCAATCTATATTACAGTAACATTACAAAATCTAATGTTCAATGTAACATAGATGAAATCTCTTGAGTACCCTGCATCAAAAAAGTCATAAACTTTTCCGTTCTATTAAAGATGTATAAATTTGTAAGGTAGTTCGCGCGTTTTCGCTCCAAGTCAATGCACGGGACGCATCCAACGCATTTTTCCCCATAGTGGCGATGAGGGAAGGATCATCGATCAGGATTTTGCGCAAGCAACCGGCAATTTTGTCCACATCTTTGGCCGGCACAAGAAATCCGGTCTTCCCGTCTTGAAGAATTTCCTTGATTCCGCCCACATCCGTCGCCACCATGGGCCGGCCGCACCCCATCGATTCCAGCAATATGGAGGGAAGCCCCTCGCTCAGACTGGTGAGAACCATCACATCGGCACTGTTGATCCAGTCGGGAATCTCAGCGTACGGCTTTTTGCCCAAAAAGGTGACGGCTTCGCTTAATCCCGATTCTTCCGCCTGGTTTTCAAGCCGGGGGCGCAAAGGCCCGTCCCCGATCAAATACAGATGAATGTCCCGGCTTTCTTGGCGGATCCGGGAAAAAGCCTCCAACAAATAAGAAACGCCTTTGACCGGATACAAGTTGCCGACAAAAAGCAAAATTTTTTGTTCCCTGTTCAACCCCAGACGTTTCCTTGCCTCCAGACGGTCCATGGGGCGGAATTTCTCCGGGTCAAAACCGTTGTAAACCGTTTTGGCCGCAAGCTCGGGATGCATTTTTTCCGCTTCTTCTTTCAGCCGGTCGCTGACCGTGATGACCAGGTCATTTTCCTTTAATGCACGAAGCGTCTGTTCATAAACGGAACGCTTTCGTTTGGGATACAACATGATGTCCGAGCCATGGATCGTGCTTAACACCGGCACCTTCCAAATTTTCTTCAGTTCCCCTCCTGCATAACCATCCGGATAGATGGTGTGACAATGAATCAGATCAAAAGGAAACGCTTTATGTACTTCCTCCACTGCCTTTTGCAGGGCTTTTGTATAATACTTGCCATAGCGTTGGAAAAAAAATCCCCCCGGAATCATTCGCGTGGGAACATAATAAACGGCAATTCCATCCTTTTCTGTCTTTTTCGGCAATTGACGATACCCTTTCCACTTCGGGTAAAAGGGGAAAGAAGGAACGGGCACCACCACGCTTACCTCTGCCCCTTCTCTTTTTAAAGCTTTTGCCTGGTTATGGACAAAAATTCCCGCCATGGGATTGACCGGATTCGGGTACATATGCGAAATGATCAAAATACGCCCATTCATTGAAACCACTTCCTTTATCCGGTTTCATTTCCGAAAGATTACTGTCAATAGCATTTTCCAAACCGGTGATACTATGTACAACACCATACAGGAGAGGTCGTTGTCATGAAAAGACAAAGAATCGCCAGCGACTCCTATGACGGATTCCTCGGCATGTTGAATGCCTTTCTCATCAGCTTGCCTTTTTGGGGACTGATTTATTTCGGACTTCGCATTTTTCATTTATGGAAATAAATACATGACAAGGAAGGTCCATCCCCAAGGACCTTCCCGCTTTATGTATTTTTTAATCATTGATCGCAAACATCAGATCCGCTTCCACCGCCACATGTTCCCCGACACGGGCAATACCCTTGCCTTTCCCGACTTTTCCTTTCACCCGGGTCAATTCCACTTCCAGCGTTAGGACATCTCCGGGTTTGACCTGATGACGGAAACGGACTTTATCCAGTCCGGCAAAAAATGCGATTTTGCCCCGGTTTTCTTCCACACTGAGAATGGCAACGGCCCCCACTTGCGCCAATGCCTCCACAATCAGCACGCCCGGCATAACAGGATAGTCCGGAAAATGCCCTTGGAAAAACGGCTCATTCACACTCACATTTTTGATTCCCACCGCTTTTTTCGCCGGTTCCAATTCCGTGATCCGGTCCACCAACAAAAAAGGATACCGGTGAGGAATAATTTCTTGAATCTGTTTTGCATCTAACATCGTCATCCACCTCTCAAAAAACCGTCTCACCTTCTGAAATCACTTGTCACCATTATAGCGAAACCGTATTTAAATTACCAAACATCCGGGCGTCATAAAATGGCGGTTTCTTAACAATCTGGAGAATAAAAAAACACTTTGTTACACGGACTTTCCGGTCCGTTTAACAAAGTGTCAATGCTTGCGCCCTGTGACTTTTCACGACAAAGCGGCAGCCCTTTCCACCGCGCGGGCCACTTCCCGATGGACTTTGGGATCCAAGGGATGCGGCGCCAATTCCCCGGGACTGGTACAATCTGCAATGGCTTCGGCGGCGGCCACCAACATCGGGTGAGTGATTTTCTTGGCATTGGCATTCAACACGCCGCGGAAGATCCCGGGAAACCCGAGGACATTATTGACAGAACGCCCGTCTGCTGCAAAAGAAGCACCGGATTTGAGTGCCAATTCAGGGTCGATTTCCGGTTTGGGATTGGATAAGGCGAGAATCACCTGACCTTCCCGGATCATTTCCGGTTTGATCAATCCGGGAACCCCTGTTGTCGCCACCACAATGTCGCAGCGTTCCATCAATTCTTCCATGCCCACCGGTATGCCGCCGTAATTCTCCAAACGCTCCAAAGCTTTTTCTTGCCGGTCGGCACCGCAAATCTCCCGCACCCCGTAAGCTTTAAACATGCGGCAAATAGCCAAACCCGCGGCACCAAGCCCGATTTGTCCCACTGACGCTTCTTTCAGGTTGATCCCGGTGGAACGGCAAGCCGAAATCACGGCAGCCAGTGTCACGACCGCCGTTCCGTGCTGATCGTCATGCATCACCGGAATGGGCAACTCTTCTTTGAGGCGTTCTTCAATCTCAAAGCAATGCGGGGAACCAATATCCTCCAACAAAATGCCTCCAAATCCCTGATAAATGTGTTTCA
Source organism: Thermoactinomyces sp. FSL K6-2592 (assembly GCF_038006465.1). Taxonomy (NCBI): domain Bacteria; kingdom Bacillati; phylum Bacillota; class Bacilli; order Caryophanales; family Thermoactinomycetaceae; genus Thermoactinomyces; species Thermoactinomyces sp. FSL K6-2592. Next base: position 338,185 of record NZ_JBBOVH010000001.1, on the reverse strand, counting down.
AGATGTTCACCACTTCATCCGGATCACTTGTATCCAACAAAATCGGAATCCCGCTGATCCCGGCAAAGCGGTCAAACAAAGCGGCCTTTCCCTCCATCACCGGCATTCCCGCCAACGGACCGATATTGCCAAGCCCCAAAATGGCGGTGCCATCAGTCACAATGGCAACGGTGTTTCCAATGCTTGTATAATAATTGGCTTTTTCCGGATTCTCCCGGATCTCAAGGCATACATTGGCCACTCCCGGGGTGTAAACACGGCGCAAATCCGCCAAGGACCGGATGTCCATCTTGCTGACCATGCGGATTTTTCCGCCTTCATGGGCACTTAACACTTCGTCCGATATGGAATGAACGTAAATGCCGCCCCCCAACGCTTCAATGCTGGTGACCACCTGATCCAGATGTGCTTCACTCTCACACTGGACCGTGATGTCCCGGAGAGTGGAAAACGGGCCGATCTTGATGGTGGTGATGTCCCCTATATCGCCTCCTGCTTGTCCGATCGCTGTGGTCACTTTTCCCAGGTTGCCAGGCTTTGAAGGAGTTTCCACGATAATGCTGCGTGTCATATTCCGTACCATCCGTTAACCTCCCTAATCCGTCTGAAGTCAAATCGAAAAAAAAGAACCGGATCCGGTCACCGATTCTTCCTACATAGCCCGTTCGTTCACCGTTTTCAATTGCAACAGGTAAGAAAGTGTCGTGATGTAGGACAAAATAATGACCGACCATAAAAAAGTTTGTGCAAGCGGCAATTCAAACATGATAAAAAATAAAGCGACATAAAACAAAAAGGTTGTCAGCTTGCCGAAAATGTTTGCCGGGACCGTTCGTTTGCCTCTCAGCTTCAGGAAAACAGAAAAAAGGATCATGGACACATCGCGCAAGACAATGATAAAGGCAGCCCAAACTCCGATTTTTCCGGAGATCATCAGGGATAAAAAAACAGAGAGCATCATTAATTTGTCCGCCAAAGGATCCAGCATGATTCCAATCTGGGTCACTTGCTTTGTCTTTCTGGCCACATACCCGTCAATGACATCGGTTAACCCCGCAAGAAGAATGATCCCAAACGCCCAGTACACATTCCATGGCGTGTCCGAAAAAAATGCAACAAAATACGCAGGAATCAAAAAAAGGCGAATCATGGTCAAGAAATTGGGCAAATTCATTCAGGACCCCCCTTCTTACAGTTTACCGAACGGATGGTTAATAAAAAAGGAAAGAGCCCGTCTTCCATCCAAGTGACAGACGGGACTTATGATCCAAAAATGAGCTGATAAATATGCACCCACATGTCAAAATCCAAGAAATCGCCGGCCGGTTGATCACCAATGATGGTATGACCAACGACAAATCCCGCATACAAAGCCACAATGAGCGAAACAGGCAGCCAAAGAATTTTAACCCATTTTAGAATTTGCTCTTTTTTCTCATCAATCGGCGGATCATCTTCACTACGGGAAGCGGCACTTTGCTTTTTTTCTTTGGTGGAGTCCAGTTGTTCCACCCGCGGTTTCACTGGCTGTTCTGCAACAAAAGACGGTTTTTTCACTTCTTCTTTGAAATTTTCGTCGCCGCTGTTCTCTCCGATGACCGGATCAATGGAATATTCCTTAAAATCGATGGGAGTTAACGTATCTTCTAATGAAAGCTGCCGTTTTTCATGCGGGGAAGAAGGTTGTTCCACTTCGAAGGTTGGAGGTGCGCCATACTCATGGGAATGGAACTGGTTACCGGAGTCTTTCTTCTCCTCCGTCTGCTCCTCTTTTTTCTCTTTGTCGCCTTCTTGCTTTGCAGGCTCAAACTTCCGGGCATCCTCCAAACTGTCGAGGGTGTCTTGCTCTTCTTCTTCATCTCTTCGCCATTTCAATTGGCCTACCGGCAAGATATCATCCACTTTTTCATTTTCCACTGTCAAATGGTCCGATGGATTATTGAATTTTTCTGCTGAAGACTCCACATCGTCTGATTGGTAGTCCATGTGTTTTTCTTTATCAGAATAACTCATCTGCATTCCTCTCCAAGGCTAACTTCTATTACCGATCCTCTCTATTTCATGAAGCTCGTCCAACAAAATCAAGTTTACTTTTAAATAAGCTCCATTCTACTCATAATAGAATATATCGCAACTATGAACATAAGTCTATACTTACAGCTTATAGGAGTGTGAAAGTTTCTTATACAGTAGAAGCACCGGGTTGAAAGGAAAAAGGATACATATTATGGCAATGATTCGGAGATCTTGTTTTTATGTAAACACTGCCGGTGCTTCCGTCTCATTTTCACAGTCACACGGACACTTCTTGCTTCTTTTTTCCGGTTTTTTGCTTATATTTAATCTTTGTCGCTTCTCCACCTCTTATATGGCGAATCGATTTATGGTATTCCAATATCTCTTTCACTTGACGAGCCAGTTCCGGGTTGATTTCCGGCAATCGTTCCGTAAGGTCTTTATGAACCGTGCTCTTGGAAACACCAAACTCTTTCGCAATCGTCCGGACCGTATTTCGCGTCTCCACAAAATAATGTCCGATTTTTAATGTTCGTTCCTTAATATATTCATGCACCCCGCCAAACCTCCTCTCTTCTCCATTTGCTACATTATATTGAGGGAAGAGGCGGGTTATTCTTTCTAAACAAGCCATGACAAGCCATGTTTGGCAATTTTTCTTTTTTCGGGAACAAAAAAAAGCGTTCCCTTGGATGGAAACGCCTTTTTCCTTATTTTTCCCCGCTTAAATAAACATCCGGATTGATGGCTTTCTGATCCCGGTCGCGAATTTCAAAATGCAGATGGACACCCGCTTCCTTTTCAAAACGATTGCGTCCTGCTTTGGCAATCACTTGTCCTTTCTTGACGGTTTGTCCATTTTTGACGCGGACATCGTCCAAACTTTGGTATACCGTTTGAATGCCGCTTTCATGCTGAATGACCACTTGCCATCCGACAACCGGGTTTTCCTCGACTTTCACCACTTTCCCTTCCAATGCCGCCACCACATCAAAGGTTCCTCCATCTTTTTTCGCAAAGTCAACTCCCGAATGCGGCGTGAACGTATTGGCATATTGGTTCAAAGAGGATTCCCGGCTCGCTTCCGGATCTTCTTGCTTATAAAATCCCATGGTTTTGTCGGCATGGGCATTTTTGGCGACAGGCAATATCATGTCATCATCGGTCGGATTGGTCGGAATCGGCTCTTGGGGAAGATTTTGTCCCACCAAATCCCTGGTGGTTTTGGATGCTTTTTCCACCTGATGATCCTGATACCACCATGCCACACTTAAAATCAGTGCCGCCACAAAGAGATAGACAGCAGGGAAAAACCACTTTTTGGACATTAACTTTTTCCATTTCAAACGTCGCTTCGCTTTTTCAAAGGAAGAAATCTGGTTATTTGCATTTGGTTCCTTCGATTTCATGGAAATCACCTCAGGAACCATTGTCGACCAGCTTCTCTCTTTTTATACCTACAGATGGGAACTTTTAGTAAATTCGAAGCAAAGTCAAAACTGAGACATACATGATCTTCATTTCTTTGGCTCATACTTTAGAAAAGGCTTGGCAGAAGGAGGTGAAACGGTGATAAAACCCTTTGAGCCTGATCTGGTCTACTACGAGCCCGGAGCTTTGGACTATCCACTCGGAAAAGAATTGGTGGCAAGGTTTCAAAGCATGAAGATTCCGGTCCGGCCAACAACCTCGCACAACCAGGTGACCGGCCTGCCGGGAGAGACCCCGTTGGATAAATACCGGATTGCCAAGCGGACCTTGGTCATCGGAGTGAAGAAATCATTAAAATTCGAACAATCCAAGCCCTCAGCCGAATATGCCATTCCGCTGGCCACCGGCTGTATGGGGCATTGCCATTACTGTTATCTGCAAACAACGCTCGGAAAACGTCCTTATATCCGGATTTATGTCAACCTGGATGAAATTTTTTCCCAAGCCGAAAAATACATCCAAGAACGTGCTCCGGAAATCACCCGGTTTGAAGCCGCATGTACTTCCGATCCGGTGGGCATCGAACATATTTCGGGGTCGCTATACAAAACCATCGAGTTCATGGGAAAACAGCCGTTGGGCCGTTTGCGCTTTGTCACCAAGTACGCCAATGTGGAATCCCTTTTAAATGCCGACCACAAGGGACATACCCGTTTTCGCTTCAGCATTAATGCCGATTATGTGGTCAAACATTTTGAACCGGGAACCTCACCGTTGCCGGACCGGATTGAAGCCGCCGGAAAAGTGGCGGAAGCCGGCTACCCGCTCGGATTCATCATCGCTCCCATCATGTCTTTTTCCGGATGGAAAGAACAATACCAGGCCTTATTGAAAAAATTGTCCAATCGCCTTCCCGAAGTGGATGATTTGACCTTTGAACTCATCACCCACCGTTACACGCAAAGCGCCAAACGGGTCATCGAAGAACGTTATCCCAAGACCAAGCTGGACATGGACGATGAAAAGCGGAGAAAAAAATGGGGCCCTTACGGACGGATAAAGTATGTTTATCCCAAAGAGCAAATGGACGAAATCAAAGATTTCATGCACCGCACCATTTCCACTTACTTTCCCCGGGCAGAAATTCTTTATTTCACTTGATCGGGGGAGAAAGGCTCGATCTTTACCCCCTGGTAGTAATGCTGAATAATTTCATCCACCTTTTTTCCCTGCTTTGCCATCAAATTGGCGCCCCATTGGCTCATGCCGACGCCGTGTCCGTATCCGCGGGTGGTGATTTGAAGTTGATTCCCCTGTACCGCCACATCAAAATCGGTTGAAGCCAATCCCAATGCTTCCCGGATTTCCCTGCCGGTGAATGTCTGATCGCCAATCTTGATTTTGGCGATTCTTTTTCCTTTTGTACGCTCGGTCACCTGGATCAAACGCGTACCGGTTGTGGCGGGAAGACTGACTGCCTGTCCGGTTTTCTTTTCCAGTCGGCTGACAAACTCGTCCCATGACAACGTATGCCGGTGAATATATTTTGGGGACATCCGATCCCATGGGGAAGACACACTCCGCAAGTAAGGATACTTTTGTTTGAAATACTCCTCCGAATTCTCGGTATAGCCGTTGCTGGTTGAGAAAAACGCAGCATAAATGGGCTTTCCCTGATAGGTAATGATCTGGCCGTCGGTTTCCCTCACGGCCTCCCGGATGGAATTCCGGAGGGTTTCATATTGGGCTTTCCACTCCTGCTTCAACATTTCATCCGTTTTAAAAGCCTGATGGTTCACCGTGTCCGTGACATGTGCTTTCTTTGCTTCTTCCCCCCATTTGGACATATCCGAATAATCTTTTCGCTCCAACCGGTCCACGATATAAGTCCGGGCAGCCAAGGCCTGGGCTTTTAAGGCTTCCTTGTGGAAATCCGCCGGCATTTCCGCCGCCACGACACCGTAAATGTACTCTTCCAACGGCAATTGAATCACTTTTTTCGACTCTGTCAGGTACACTTTAACCCGGATATCCTGATTTTCACTTTGCAATGCTTTCTCTTTTGCCAATGCCTCCGGTGGGACATCGGAATCCCAAGCAACCAGAAACACCGGAATCAAAAGAATAACGCCCACAAGCCCCAACAATACCATCAGCAATCCTTTGTGCAATCTGTTCTTCGCCTCCATTTGAATGACAGCGTTCACTACTAAGCTATGAAAAAAACCCCTTTTTTTAGAACCGGAATTCGTAGATTCCCTGATAAAGAAAAAAGCGGCTTCCCTTCAAAGAAGCCGCTTGACCTTCGTTTGGTCATGCAAAAGATTTTTGTTCCGTCTTGGAACTTTTCTCCTCGCTCACCCGTTCAATTTTGGCTCCCAAGCCTCTCAATTTCCCGACAATGTCCACATAACCGCGATCCACATGATGCAACTCCGTCACTTCGGTGACTCCTTCCGCTGCCAATCCGGCCAAAATCAAGGCCGCACCGGCACGCAGATCCGTGGCTTTCACCTGAGCTCCCGACAACGGTTTTCCACCTTCAATCAATGCGGTGCGCCGGTCGATTTTAATCTGCGCCCCCATCCGCTTAAACTCTTCCACATGCATAAACCGGTTTTCAAACACGGTTTCCGTCAGCATGCTGTTTCCGTTTGCGGTAAGCAAAAGAGCCATCATCTGTGATTGCATATCCGTCGGAAATCCTGGATAGGGCAAGGTTTTGACATCCACGGGTTTCAAATCCCCGTCTGCACGAACGTGAATCCCGTTTTCGCCGTCAAGCACATGGACTCCCATTTCACGCATCTTGGCAATCAGCGGAACCAAATGATCGGAAATGGCCCCTTCCACAAAAACTTCGCCGCGGGTGATGGCAGCCGCCACCATGTAAGTTCCGGCTTCGATCCGGTCGGGAATCACGGTGTATTCTGTTCCCCGCAAAATATCCACTCCATCGATGCGAATTTCATCGGTACCGGCTCCCCGGATTTTTGCACCCATCGCATTGAGGAAGTTGGCAAGATCCACGATTTCCGGCTCACAAGCGGCATTTTCAATCACTGTCCGGCCTTCAGCCAATGTTGCTGCCATCATGATATTTTGGGTTGCTCCGACACTTGGGAAATCCAGATAAACCGTCGCTCCATGAAGACGCCCGTCAATGGTCCCTTCAATGTAGCCTTGCCCGATGTCAAACCGGGCACCCATGGCTTCCAGTCCTTTTAAATGCAGATCAATCGGCCTGCTTCCGATGGCACATCCTCCCGGGAGAGGAATCCGTGCGTGTTTTTTCCTGGCAAGCAGGGGTCCCATCACCAAAACAGAAGCTCTCATCTTGCGCACCAGTTCATAAGGCGCTTCGGTGGATTCCACTTTTTCTGCATTGATCACAATTTGGTCATCACCCAGATCGGCTTGGATCCCCAAGCGTTTCAAAAGTTGAGTGATGGTTTTCACATCTTCCAAAAGCGGAACATCCGTAATCCTGATGTCCCCTCTGGATGCCAAAATGGATCCGGCAATCAAAGGAAGTACCGCATTTTTGGCGCCATGTACTTTCACTCTTCCTTTTAAACGTGTTCCGCCTTGAACGATGATCTTTTCCAAAGCTTTTCCCCCCAAAAACTAATATTCGATGGTGATAATTGGCGTGCCTAAAGTGATAACCATGCGATGGGCATCCTGATTCATCCGAACGGCCGCTTGCATATTCATCATGCCGCCTCTTGTCTTGATGCCTGCCGGTAACAACGGAGAAAGTGCGGAGATGCTGACGGTATGATCCGTACGCATCGCTTCCACCTCTTCCGCTTTCAACAGCCGGAAAATCTCCGCGAGTAAATATTCCTCCTGTTCGTTTTGCACCGGCCTGCTTCCCTGAACGGAATAATGATAAGATGGAGTAATGCCATGATTTAACAAAACACGCGTCACATGATCGCGGGCAGCTTGCCAGTTTTCCCGGTCACTTCCTTTTCCTTCCAATTGAATGGACAAATATGGATGGATGAATTCTTCAGACGGTTCATCATTGATCACGGCCATTTTCACCAAAATGTTTCGCTCGATGATCCCTTCCGCCGAAAATTTTATTCCGGCAAATTCATCATTGCGTTCCAACGGCCCGATATTTAATGAACGACTCAATGCTTGTGTCCACTCTTCGATCTCTTGTTGGCTCATTGCCCGGTGCAGCCGGTTTCCATAATGCAACACATATCGTTCCGGTTCCACCCCGACTTTCTTGAACGCTTTGATCAATTGCCCTTCGGGTTGGGATTGTTCCTGTGATCCAATGAATACAAAAGGCAAAAAAACACAAAAAAGAATCACTTTTTTCACAATCCCCCACATTTTCCATCCCTCTCCCTGAATTCTTATTATTCCCATTCTTCACATTCAGGGAAAAGGATATACGTGGAGCCGGTCAGTGAATCAGCTGGCTGATCAGCCTGGACCAACTGAGATAATCAATAAAAAAGGACGCCAGTTGATGCCCGAGAATGATCGACAAGACGATCATCAAGGCTCTGATCTGAGCCGTGTGATTCTTTTTGAAAAGTTGCTCGATGCGCATGCCCAGCAAGATCCACCAGACAAAGGCAATGCTTAAGATCGAGAGGAATATGTTCACCAGCCCCGACAAGGCCAGCTGCGTCGTCCCATCCATAATATGCACTCCCTCAGGCATATGTTCACATGCTACCATGGTACAAAAAAAATGGCGAATGCGCAAAAGATATTTTTGCAAATGCATGAACAAAACAAGCATACCCCTTCTGAAGAGGGGTATGCTTTCAGATTCCGCTTGATGAAAAGAGCGCCTATGGTGAAGTATTGGCAGCTTGGGAGAACGCAGACATCCAATCCAGATCCCCCAAGGCTTGAAAGAAGTAGTCCGGCATCAATCCCAACAAAAAGGTGCCCAAACATCCGATCCCGATGACGGCCATCACCGTCCAAGGGACGTTCAGCTTCCCATCATCCCCGGCTCTTCTAAAATAGATGTGCCGGGCGATGCGAAAATAGTAGTAATAAGAGATCACCGTTGTGATGATCATGATGAGCGCCAGCCAGTTGTGTGAACTGGCCACCGCGCTCATCAAAATGTAAAATTTCCCTACAAACCCCGCCGTCACGGGAAGGCCGGCAAGAGACAAAATAAACAGGGTCATGATCACCGCCAGCCCCGGCGAACGTTGGTACAACCCGGAAAAAGCTCTCAAATCATAGGTTCCCGTCTCTTTTCCCACGACTTCAATCACCACAAAGGCCCCGGCCGTCATGAACAGGTAGGCGATGAGGTAATACACCAGACTCGGAAACAGATCATATCCCACAAATCCCATCGTTGCGGGAGGAACCAGCAGATAACCGGCATTGGCGATGCTGGAGTAAGCCATCAGCCGCTTGGCATTGGTTTGGCGCAATGCCACCGTGTTTCCCACAATCATGGAAGCTGCTGCCATGATCATCAATGTCCAGGAAATCACTTCATTCCAGACACCGTTTGACACCAGCGGAATATAGGCCCCGAGCAACATCCGGAGCACCAGAGCAAACGCCGCGGTTTTGGACACCACAGCCAAAAACACCGCCACCGGGGTTGACGAGCCTTGGTAAACATCGGGAACCCAGGTGTGGAAAGGCGCGGATGAAATTTTAAAACCAAATCCGACCATCATTAAAAAGAACGACAAAAAGAGGAACAACTGGTAATCAGTTGCCGAAACTTCCGCAACCCGGTCCCGTATCTCAAACAAGTGGGTGCTTCCGGTCAATCCATAGAGAAAGGACATCCCGTACAGGATAAAAGCGGAAGAAACCCCTCCCAAAACGACATATTTCCATGCCGCTTCGGTCGCATCAGTCCGTTTTTTCCGAATCCCAGTCAATATGTAGGATGAGAGGCTCAACAGCTCCAGACCGACGAACAATGTGATCAACTCCGCCGACGACACCATGATCATGGCACCGAGCAAAGCGGTAAGAAGCAAAGAATAATATTCGCTTTCCGCTTTTAACTCTTCGTCTTTCCGGAAGGAAAACAAGAAAACCAAAGCCGTTCCGGCAAGCAAAATGCCTTTGAGCGTCAAGCTCAAATGATCAATCCGGTACGAATCCCCCAAAATCTGATACGGTTCATGCCCCCAACCCATGCCGACAAAAACGCCTGCCGCCAAGATGGCCATGAGCCCGAAGATGCCCATCCATTTCTTTGACACCGTTTCTTTCAACAACAAATCCAAAATCATCAACAGAGCGGCGGCAACGACGATCGTCAGCTCGGGGGCCATCACCCTCAGGTCAAAATCCAGCAATGTTTGCATCATGCCCCTACCCTCCGATCCGAGATACAATAAGATCTAACGTTTCTTGCATCGGCGCACTCAAAACGGCCGGATAAACACCGATCAGGACAATCAACAGCACCATCACCAACATCGGAAAGCTTTCGCGCAAATGCAGATCGCCAACCGCCTGAAAACGTTCCGGCAACGGTCCGAAGGTCGTTTTCAACACAGCACGCAATGCATAAACCACGGTGAAAATCAACCCGAGTGCCCCGACCGCCCCAATCACCGGATGGTTTTGGAACACGCCGAGATAGGCCAGAAACTCGCTGATAAAACCGGACAGCCCCGGCAATCCCAAAAGCGCCAATCCACCGGTGAGGAAAATCCCCGAAAGTACCGGTGCCGATTTGGCCAGTCCGCCCAGATCATCCAATTCCGTCGTTTTGGCACGGTCATAAATGCTGCCGACGAGGAAGAAAAGCAGTGCCGAAATGATCCCGTGGGACACCGCCTGGAAAACCGCTCCGTTTAGTCCGGCCGTATTTAAAGCGGCCAACCCGAACAAAATGATCCCCATATGGCTGACACTGGAATAAGCCAGCACATGCTTCAACTCTTTTTGCACAATGGCAATACAGGCTCCGTACAAGATGTTTATCAAACCGAACACAGCCAGATAGATGGAGATTTCCTTCATTTGCACCGGGAACAACCCCAACCCGAACCGGATTAAACCGTAAGCCCCCATCTTCAGCAGAACCCCGGCATGAACCATCACCACCGGGATGGGAGCTTCGACGTGGGTTTTTAACATCCAGCTGTGGAAAGGAAACACGGGCAACTTAATGCAAAATGCGATTACCAGTGCCGCAAACGTTCCCCACAACATCGTTTTCAAAACCGGGGGCAACAGCGCAAATTGCCCCATCACCTGATCCATCCGGTCTTGCAACACCGAATAATCCAACGTGCCAAAGAGAAGCAGCAAACCCACCATGGCAAACAGAAGGAATCCGGATCCCAGCCCGTTAAACAACAAAAACTGGTTGGCTGCTTTCTCCCTGCCCAAAAATCCCCACTTTCCGATCAGAAAATAAGCGGCAATCAATGTAACTTCAAAGAAGATGAAAAAGAGAAACAGATTGGATGCGGAAAAAACACCAATCATCCCTGTCTCCAAGAGCAAAAACAGCTGGTAAAACCCTTTGGTCTCCTCCTTGATGAATCCGGATGCCGCGGCAGCCACGGCACTGATCAGGGTGGTCAAAACGATGAAGGGAAGCGATAATCCGTCCACTCCCATGCTGTAATGAAAAGTCCACGGTTCTCCCTGTAAGAGGGGGATTTGAAACCAGACAACCGATTTCACCCACTGTAACCCTTTCAACCCCTGATCAAATTGCGCATACATCACAAGGGACAGCAAAAGCGGCGGAAGTGTGGACAAAATCCCGCAAATCCGGTGCCAGCGCACTTTCTCACGGGGAAGAAAAATGAGAACCAAAGCCCCTAAAAGCGGGAGAAACGTGACCAATGAAGGCATCCAATCAAACCGACTCATTTAAATAACCTCCCCGCTGTCATTCCTACCATCAAAAGGACAAAACCAATCACACTCACCAACACATAAGTCTGTGCCTGCCCGTTTTGGATCTTGGAACCCAAACGCCCGATCCATTGGACGACCCAACTGACAAACCGGACAATCCCACCAATCACAAACCGGTCCCATCCGGACAAAAACCAGCCGATTCCTTTGATCGTCCAGACAAACAAATACTGATACAATTCATCCACATAATATTTGTTCAAAACCAGGCGATGGAGCCAAGGAACGGTTTGTGCCGCCTGACAGGCGCTGAACTTACCGTTTCCGTAAAACAGCCAGGCCAATCCGATTCCGGCAAGGGAAACCGCAACCGTCACGACCGCCAACCACACCGGAACCGATGCGGCATCCGAAACGGATTCGTTGCCGGCGGCCAACCAGTTTTCAAACCCCCCGCCGGGAAGCAAACCGACCCATCCGCTTCCAATTGAAAGAATCCCGAGCACGGCCACCGGAATCATCATCACGGCAGGCACCGGACGGTCTGCCTTGGGACCCCTCGGTTCCCCGGCAAATACCAGAAAGAAAAGGCGGAACATATAAAGAGCCGTGAAGAAGGAGGCAATCAAACCGGTGACAAAAAGCCCCGTCCTTCCATCCTGGTAAACGGAAAACAAGATTTCATCCTTGGAGAAAAACCCGGAGAAAGGCGGAATCCCCGCAATGGACAAACAACCGGCCAAGAACCAAACACCGAGTTGGCGGTGGGTTTTCCAAAGCCCGCCCATCTTCCGCAAATCCTGTTCATGGGCGAGCAAAACAATGACCGCGCCGGCTCCCAAAAACAACAACGCTTTAAAAAAAGCGTGGGTAAAGAGATGAAAAACCCCGGCCACATATCCGGCCGAACCCAGGGCCAACATCATGAAGCCGAGCTGGCTCACCGTGGAATAAGCAAGCACCCGTTTGACATCATGCTGCATCAATCCGATGGTTGCGGCAAAAATCGCAGTGAACCCCCCGATATAAGCCACCACATCCATGGCCGGAGGAGATGCCTGAAAGAGGAAAAACAGATTGGCAACGAGATAAACCCCGGCGGCTACCATGGTGGCCGCATGGATCAGGGCACTGACCGGCGTCGGCCCTTCCATGGCATCCGGCAACCAGGTATGTAATGGAAACTGTCCGGATTTTCCAACCGCTCCGATAAAGATGAGAATTGCCAACAAAGTGATCAAACCGGGGGACATTTGCCCGGAAACCACAGCCGTTTTCAAATCGGAAACTTCAAAGCTTCCCACATGCCAAAACATCAGGAGAATGGCAATGAAGAAACCGACATCCCCGATCCTTGTAACGACAAACGCTTTGTGTGCCGCTTCCCTGGCCTCCGGTTTGAAGTACCAAAACCCGATCAACAAGAAGGAACAAACCCCGACCAATTCCCAAAAGATATAGATCCACAACAGATTGGCCGCCATGACCAGACCAAACATAGAAAAAGTGAACAAAGCCAAATAAGCATAAAACACCCGGATCCGGTCATCCCGTTCCATATAACCGTACGAATACAGATGAACCAGAAAACTGACGATGCTGATGATCAAAAGCATCAAGATTTGCAGGGAACCCAGATGGATGCTGAATGAAACCGCAACGTCCCCCAGATTCAACCAAGGAATGTTCCATGTGACGGTTTCCCCGGACAACCAAACGTAAACGGACAGCAACAAAGAAAGAAAAGTTGCCGTCACTCCTGTTGCGGCCGCAATTTTCCTTTGGATGAATCCACGGCCGGACAGAAGCAAAAGAAATGCAATGAAAGGAAAAAGAGGAATCAACAGAGCCATGTTTGCTTCCATTTCTGACCCTTCCTTCTTTTTAGAAGTTTGATTGCTTCCGCTAATCTCTCAGCGAATGATAACGGTCGGCTTCCGCCGTGGACACCTGCCGGTACAAGGCAATCAAAATGGCAATCCCCACAGCCGCTTCCGCCGCTGCCACCGTAATCGTAAACAGTGTGAAGATCTGGCCCGCCAGATTGGGAAACAGACCAAATTTGGAAAATGCCACAAAGTTGATATTCGCGGCGTTAAACATCAACTCAATGCAGAACAGGACCATCACGGCGTTTTTCTTCGTCAACACGCCATACAAACCGATACTGAACAAGATGGCCGACAAAGCAAGATATGAGGTGATGACCATCTCATTTCTCCTCCCTTTTTGCCAGAATGACTGCCCCGACCAGTGCCACCAAGAGTAAGATCGATGCCAGTTCAAACGGGATCACGTATTCAGTGAAGACCCGCTCTCCCAACCGGACGACGTTCCATCCTTCACCGTTATGCGGTTCGCTCCATACCGGCACCTGATAAATGATCCACATCATGACGCCAAAAAAGGCAGCGACAGTGATAAAACCGAGCACGGCATGCCATGGCGCAATCGAACTTTTCTCTTCATCCCGGTGTTTGGTCAACATGATCCCGAATAACATGAGAATCGAAACGGCCCCGGTATAGATCAGCACCTGGATCACCGCCAAAAACTCGGCGTTTAAGAGCAAATAAATGCCTGCGATACTGAAGAAAGTGAATGCGAGCGCCAAAGCCATATGGATGACCCTTGTAAAGTTGATCATAAACACGGCCCCGCCAATCGCCATGACGGAAAGGATAAAAAATGCAATGAATTCAGCGTTTACGGGCATTATTTTTTTCCTCCCGGTTTTTTGATGAGATTGGTGCTGTTTTCTTTTCGAATCTTTGTATTATTTTGGTTGAGCCACTCCAAATCTTTAAACAATTCATCCCTTCCGTAAACGGCGAGCTCATAGTTATTGGTCATGACAATGGCTTCTGTCGGGCAAACTTCCGTGCATAAATCACATAAGATGCAAATTTCAAAGTTAATATCGTAAGTGTCAATCACTTTCCCTTTCTTTTCCGGATGCTTTTTCCCCGTCAGTGAAATGCAATCGGTCGGGCAGATGCGGACACATTGGTTGCAGACAATGCATTTTTCCGGATCGAAATGCTGGATTCCGCGAAAGCGGTCCGGCATCTCGAGCGGCTCATCCGGATACCGGTAAGTGACCTTCGGCTTTGTCATGTTTTTGAGGGTGACTCCCAACCCTTTGATCAAGCCAAGCACCATTTTCCCCTCCAATCCTTTTCCGTTAATAATAAGTCCCGATCACCGGCACTTCTTTTAAAAGACAAGTCAGCAAAATATTGAGGAGAGCGACCGGCAACAACACCTTCCATGCAAACTGCATCAGTTGGTCGACACGAATCCTCGGCATGGTGGCTCTCAACCAGAACAGGAAAAACACGACCAGCAAAAATTTCAATATAAACCAAAGGACCGGCGGAACCCACGTGAAGCCGAATGGCGCATTCCATCCGCCCAGATAAAGCACGGTCGTCAGGGATGCCATGGCAAAAATGTAGGTATACTCCGCCAACATAAAAAACGCAAACCGGAAACCCGTATATTCCACATGGTAACCGGCCACCAGTTCCGATTCGGCTTCCGGCAGGTCAAACGGCGTCCGGTTCAATTCCGAAACCGACGCGATCAAAAAGACCACAAAACCGATAAATTGCGGAAAAATAAACCAAACCTCTTTTTGGGCCTCCACAATCTCGGCCAGATTTAATGAACCGACCGACAAAGCAATCCCGACGACAGACATCACCAGCGGAATTTCATAACTGATCATTTGCGCTGCCGAACGCATCCCGCCGATCAATGCATATTTGTTGTTGGAAGCCCAGCCTCCCACCAGGATTCCGATGATGGTAATGCTGGAAACTGCCATGTAATACAGCAAACCGACTGCAAAGTCAGAAAACTGAATGGAAGGGGTGAAAGGAATCACCGCCATCACGGCAAAAGCGGGAACAAAGGCAATCGCCGGCGCCAATTTAAACAATCCGGCATCCGCTTTTGCGGGAATGACATCTTCTTTGATGAGCAGCTTCAAAACATCCGCCACGGTTTGAAACATCCCCCGGGGCCCCACCCGGTTCGGGCCGATGCGGTTCTGCATCCAGCCCAGCACTTTCCGCTCAAACAAAATGGCATACGTCACAAACCCGAGTACGATCAGCAAAAGCAGAACCGGTCCGATGATCATCCACGGATTCATCAACAATCCACCTCCCCGAGCACAATGTCGATTCCGCCCAAAATCGCCACCAAATTGGATATATTCTCTCCTTTTAATAAAGTCGGGAGTATCTGTAAATTATAAAAAGACGGACGCCTGAACTTCAACCGCCACGGTTTGTCTTTCCCATTGCTGACAATATGGCAACCCAGCTCTCCCCGTGGAGATTCGATACCGCAATAAATCTCTCCTTCCGGAACCCGTAGGACCCGGGGAACTTTTCCCATGACCGGACCGCTTTCGGGGAACTGAGCAACCGCTTGTTCGACGATTTTCAAGGATTCATCAATTTCCCTCATCCGACACAAATATTTTTCATACAAATCTCCGGTTTTCCCGACCGGCACATCAAAATCAAACCGTTCATAAATCGAATACGGCTGGTTCTTCCTCAAATCCCAATCCACGCCGGTCACCCGTAAATTGGCACCCGACAGTCCGTATTCAATGGCCAGCGACGGCGAAACCACCCCGATTCCTTTGGTCCGTTGAATAAAGATTTCATTTCCGGTGATGAGATCATGGTATTCTTTCATTTGCCGTTTCATGTCCTCCGCGAATTGCCCGACCTTGTCAATCCAACCCGGAGGCGCATCCCATTTGACACCGCCCACGCGCATATAGTTGAACGTGATCCGGGCACCACACAACTCATTAAACAGATCCAAAATCTTTTCGCGGTCCCGAAATGCATATAAAAAGGGGCTTAAAGCACCGATATCCAACAAATAAGTTCCCATCCAAACCAAATGGCTGGCAATCCGGTTCAGTTCCATCACAATCACCCGCAAAAATTGGGCTTTTTCCGGAACTTCCAGTTGCATCAGCTTTTCGGTGGCATGGACGATGGAATAGTTGTTGGTCATGGCGGACAGATAGTCCATCCGGTCCGTATAGGGAATGATTTGTGTATAATTCAGATCCTCCGCCAGCTTTTCGGTTCCCCGATGGAGGTATCCAATCACCGGCTCGGCATCCACAATGATTTCCCCGTCTATTTTCACGACCAAACGGAGCACGCCATGGGTGCTGGGATGTTGAGGTCCGACATTCAGCAACATTTCTTCCGTTCTAAGCACAAGGATTAAACCTCCTTATCCAGTGGTTCGTAATCTTTCCGGAGCGGATGCCCCACCCATTCATCCGGCAACAAAATCCGTTTCAGATTCGGGTGCCCTTCAAAAACCACTCCCATCAGGTCATAAGCTTCCCGTTCATTCCAGTCGGCTGCTTTCCATAAATGAGCCACACTCGGCACTTTGGCTTCATCCCGGTCTGTTTTGACGCGAATGGCAATCTGGTGTTTCTTTTTGAAAGAGTAAAACTGATATACCACTTCGATTTCTTTTTGGTAATCCACAGCCGATAAATTGCGCAGATAATCAAAGGAAAACAACGGATCTTCTTTCAAAAGCCGGGCCACCTCAAGCCACTTTTCCCTGGCGATGACAAACGTGGGAATATGTTCGCCGGCCCGGTTGATATAATCTTCAACCACGGCGTCTTCCCCTGCTTTTTCCACGATTTCCTGCTTAAAACGTTTTAAAACCGGTTCAAGCGGTGACGGCTCTTCCGGTTTTTTCTCCTCTTTGTCGGCTGGTTTGGAACGGACGGAAGCAGGCCTTGCCCGCCGGGGAACTGCTTTGTCTTTCGGTTTCGGGGATTGGGGAGCCGGTTTTTCCGGTTCTAAAGCATTTGGACTTGATCCAGCAGTTGATGCGTTTTTCTCTTCCAGTCCTTTTTCTTTTTCTTCAGATTTTTTCCGATCCTCTTCATGAGAACTCACCGGTTCGTCACCTTCTTCCCGTGTTTGGCTTCATAACGGATTTTTTCCTGCAATTTGTTGATTCCGTAAATCAAGGCTGCCGGGTTGGGAGGACATCCCGGAATGTAGACATCGACCGGCACAATTTGATCAACGCCTTTGACAACAGAATAAGATTTCACATACGGTCCGCCGGCAGTAGCACAAGACCCCATGGCAATCACCCATTTGGGTTCCGGCATTTGATCGTATAATCTGCGCAACAAAGGCGCCATTTTTTTGGTCACGGTTCCTGCGACAATCATGACATCCGACTGGCGCGGGGACGCACGAAAAATGACGCCAAACCGGTCGAGATCATAATGCGGGGCCCCCGTGCCCATCATTTCAATGGCGCAACATGCCAACCCGAAAGTAAGGGGCCATAAAGAACTGCTGCGCGCCCATGCTTTGATCTGTTCCAAATTCGTCGTCACCACATTGCGCTTTAATTCCTGCTCCTCAACCGGAGCCAATTTTTCAAAATTTACTCCCATTCTAACACCTTCTTTTTCCAAGCATAAAGCAAACCCAGGATCAGAAAGAAAACAAACAAAACCATTTCCACCAGAATGAACAGCCCCACCTCAGAGCGCAGAACATCGTAACCGGCTGCCCAAGGGTATAAAAAAACCGCCTCCACATCAAAGATGACAAACAAGAGCGCAAACAAATAATAGCGGACATTAAACTGAATCCAACTGTCCCCGGTCGGATCCACACCGCTTTCATAAGAAATGGCCTTATCCGGGGCGGGCTGATGGGGACGAAGCAGTTTTCCAATGGAAAGCGCCACAATGTGCAGAACAATGCCGAGAATAAAAAAGATGGCAATGATCCCGTGACTGACGGCAGACAAACAAACCCCTCCTTCATCTTGATCTATACAAAAATAAAACGCTTACATTATTTAAATGAAATACTAATTTTTCAGTAATAAAATGCTTTTTTAAAGCAGTGCTAAAAAGTTGGCAATCCCCTCCTCTATTGTTTGATTATACACTACTTTCCCAATTGTGAGAAGGATCGTGTCCTTGAGAAAAATAGCGCTTATCTGAGATGGTTCACCAAAAGCGGGAAATATTTTTCACAAACCTTAAAATAAAAAAGACACCTTCGGAAAAGGTGTCTTTTTGAAGATCCGTTTTTATACCTCTGCGGATTCAGCAAGAATGGTGACTTTATCAGGGCGCACTTCAATGAACCCGCCGCTGATTTTAAACGTCTCTTCCGATCCGTCATTTTTCACCCGAACGGTATCCCCGATAATCGGGCTCACAAACGGAACATGCTTGGCCATCACGCCAATCTCTCCATTGGCCGCCTTTGTCACCACCATATCAATGTGCTTGGAATAAACAATCCGCTCAGGCGTTACAATATCCAACTGCACTTTATTCCCCATCATGACCTGCTGATCCCGGGAACAACCACGGGATGTGGCAGGGCTTCACCTCCTTGTCCTGCGGAGTGAGCCGTGTATCCATCGATCGGCATTCCGGTTCAACCGGAAACCCGCCGCAAAAAATGCCGGGATCTACACCATGCGGGTATAACCCAGTTTTTTCGCTTTTTCAACGGCTTCGTCAATGCCGCCGACCATGTAGAAAGCGTCTTCCGGCAAGTCGTCATATTTTCCTTCCAGCACTTCTTTGAAGCTGCGAACCGTTTCTTTCACCGGCACATATACTCCCGGGTTACCGGTGAACTGCTCAGCAACGTGGAAGTTTTGCGACAAGAACTTCTCCACTTTCCGTGCACGGGCAACCACGATTTTATCTTCCTCGGACAATTCATCCATTCCCAAGATGGCAATGATGTCTTGCAACTCTTGGTAACGTTGCAGGAGTTCCTGCACGCCACGGGCAACCTGATAGTGTTCTTCTCCCACCACTTCCGGCGTCAGGATGCGGGAAGTGGATGCCAGCGGATCCACCGCCGGATAAATCCCTTTTTGAGACAAACGACGTTCCAGGTTGGTGGTCGCATCCAAGTGGGCAAAGGTGGTCGCCGGAGCCGGATCGGTGTAGTCGTCAGCCGGCACGTAAATGGCCTGAATGGAGGTGACGGAACCTTTCTTCGTGGAGGTGATCCGTTCTTGCAATTGACCCATTTCCGTTGCCAATGTGGGTTGGTAACCCACCGCAGACGGCATCCGGCCCAAAAGTGCGGACACCTCGGATCCGGCTTGGGTGAAGCGGAAAATGTTATCAATGAATAACAAAACGTCTTGACCTTCTTGATCACGGAAATACTCCGCCATGGTCAAACCGCTCAAAGCCACACGCATCCGCGCCCCCGGGGGCTCGTTCATCTGTCCGAACACCATGACGGTTTTGTCGATGACCCCGGTGTCTTTCATCTCATGATAAAGATCGTTCCCCTCGCGGGTACGTTCACCAACCCCCGCAAACACCGACAATCCGCCGTGCTCTTGTGCGATGTTGTTGATCAACTCTTGAATCAAAACGGTTTTTCCTACTCCCGCACCGCCAAAGAGTCCGATTTTTCCACCTTTGGCATAAGGGCAAAGCAAGTCAACCACTTTGATTCCCGTTTCCAGCATTTCCTGCTCAGTCGATTGTTCTTCAAAGCTCGGTGCCGGACGGTGAATGGAGTGTCTTTCGGCTCCTTTTACTTCTCCGGCCTCATCAATCGGCTCTCCCAATACGTTAAACACCCGTCCCAATGTCGGACGTCCGACGGGTACGGAGATTGGTCTTCCCGTATCGATCGCTTCCATCCCCCGGACCAAACCGTCGGTGGATGCCATGGCTACGGTACGCACCGTGTTATCTCCCAAATGTAAAGCTGTTTCCAAAACAAGCTCGCTTCCGTCCGCCCGCTTGACTTTAATCGCGTTGTTAATCTCAGGCAGATGTCCGCGTTCAAACTCAACGTCCACAACCGGCCCCATAACCTGAAGCACACGTCCAGAACTCATCGAATTCCCTCCTTAAACTGCCATGCACTGGTTTCTTCACTTGTGAAAAGATCATGCTCAGCCGTTTAGCGCAGATGCACCGCCGACAATTTCAGCGATTTCCTGAGTAATTGCAGCCTGACGCGCACGGTTCAACTGTAACGTCAATTGATCAATCAACTCCGTCGCATTATCCGTTGCATTGCTCATCGCTGTCATTTTGGAAGCAAATTCACTTGCTTTCGCGTCGAGTAAGGCGCTGTAAATCAGAGATTCAGCATACCGGGGGAGCAAGACGGATAACACTTCTTCCTGCGATGGTTCATATTCGTAAGCTGTTTTCGGACCTTGTTTCTGCCCGCTCAAATCCTCGCTCGCAAGCGGCAATAACCGTTTGTCCAAAGGCCGCTGAACAACCGGGTTTACAAACTCGTTGTAAACGATGTACAGCTCGTCATATTTCTCTTCTGCATAAAAACGAACGGCTTTTTTCGCAATTTCTTGCACTTCATCATAAGAAGGTGAATCAGAAAGTCCCGTAATCTCATCAATGACTGGATAATTGCGTTTTTTCAAGAAGTCCCGGCCTTTCCGGCCAATGACAAACAATACGTACTCATCTTTGCTTTGATGCCGTTCATTCAAAGTCTGAAGCAACATCCGCAAAAGGTTGCTGTTGTATCCTCCCGCAAGGCCGCGATCCGACGTAATCACAAGATAGCCTGTTTTACGTACGGGGCGCGAAACCAGCATGGGATGTTTTGCATTCGTCGTACCTTGGGCAATGCTTACGATCACTTCACGCATTTTTTCCGCATAAGGACGCGCTTTTTCGGCTCTTTCCTGTGCACGGCGCAAGTTCGCGGCTGCAACCATCTTCATCGCTTTGGTGATTTGTCTCATTTTTTCCGTCGAACGAATGCGCCTTTTGATCTCACGCATCGATTGACCCATGTTTTCACCGCCTTTCCGCTGCCAGTCTCCCCGTAAGAGCCGCTGACGACCAGCGACTCTTTTCTACTTTATCTGAAACGGCTTATTTCTCGGTAACCGCAAACCCTTTTTTAAAGGTTTCGATTGCTTTTTTCAGTTTTTCTTCGGTCCCGTCTTCAAGCGCTTTTTTCTCCCGGATCGATTTCAGAATGCCTTCTTCATTGGTTTCCAGATAGCTGTGGAATTCTTTCTCAAAACGGCGCACATCTTCCACCGGGATGTCATCCAAGTGCCCCTTAGTGACAAGATACAAGGAAACCGCTTGTTTCTCAACAGGAAGCGGATGGTGTTCCTCCTGTTTCAAAATTTCCTCGGTGCGTTTTCCCCGCTCCAGTTTTGCTTTGGTGGCTTTGTCCAAATCCGAACCAAATTGGGCAAAAGCCGCCAGCTCATAGTATTGGGACAAATCCAAACGCAACGTTCCCGTAAGTTTTTTAATGGCTTTGGTTTGCGCCGCGCCACCGACACGGGATACCGACGTCCCCACACTGATCGCCGGACGGAAACCGGAGTGGAACAAATCGGATTCCAAGAAAATTTGCCCGTCGGTGATGGAGATCACGTTGGTCGGAATGTATGCGGACACGTCCCCGGCTTGGGTTTCAATAAACGGAAGTGCCGTCAAGGAACCGCCGCCGCGTTCGTCGGACAATTTTGCAGCCCGCTCGAGCAAACGGGAGTGCAAATAGAACACGTCCCCCGGATAAGCTTCACGGCCTGGCGGACGACGGAGCAAGAGCGAAAGCTCGCGGTAAGCAGCGGCTTGTTTGGTCAAGTCGTCATAAACGCAGAGAACATGACCGCCATTGTACATGAAGTATTCACCCATTGCACATCCGGCATAGGGAGCGAGGTACAAAAGCGGTGCCGGATCCGAAGCGCTGGCAACCACCACAATGGTGTAATCCATCGCACCGTAGCGGCGAAGCTTTTCAACAACTTGTGCAACAGTCGATTGCTTTTGCCCGATTGCCACATAAACACAGATCATGTCTTCATCTTTTTGGTTAATGATGGTGTCAATGGCAATCGTGGTTTTCCCGGTTTGACGGTCCCCGATGATCAACTCACGCTGCCCGCGTCCGATCGGGATCATGGAGTCAATCGATTTGATTCCTGTTTGCAGAGGTTCATGGACGGATTTCCGGTCAATGACACCCGGTGCAGGAGATTCGACGGGACGGAATTCGGTGGTTTCAATGGGGCCTTTTCCATCAAGCGGTTGACCCAACGGGTTGACGACACGGCCAAGAAGCGATTTCCCCACCGGAACTTCCATCAAGCGGCCGGTGCGTTTGACCTGATCCCCTTCACGAATATCCTGATAAGGTCCTAAAATAATAACCCCCACATGGTGTTCTTCCAAGTTCAAAACCATTCCCATGACGCCGTTTTTAAACTCAACCAGCTCACCCGCCATTGCGTTGGAAAGGCCATGAACTTGTGCGATCCCGTCACCTACTTGAATGACGGTGCCGACATCCGTCACTTCCACTTCGGAACGGTAATTCTCGATCTGCTCTTTAATCAGAGAGCTGATCTCTTCCGGTTTAATGCTCATAAATGTCACCCCAATCTTTCCGTCTGTGATCTATCCAACTTGATTTTGTTTCAGCTGTTCTTGGAAACGATTCAGCCTGGTTCGCAAACTTCCGTCGTACAAACGGTCGCCGATTTGCACAACCACGCCGCCCAGGATATCTGAATCCACTCTCTCAACCAGTTCCATGGTTTTCCCGATCATTGGCTCAAAGGTTGCTTTGACTTGTTTTTTATCCTCTTCGGTCAATTCAAATGCCGTCGTGACAACAGCTTCGACAATCCCTCTGGATTCATTTGCCAGCTTTTTGTATTCTTCATACAGATCAAAGAGAACGTTTTCCCGCCGGCGATCCACCAACAGATACATCAGATTCTTGGTGTAAGCATTCAACTGATCAAAGATTTTGGTGAGCAGTTCCTTTTTTTGTCCGTTCCCGATTGAAGGATGGCTGAGCCATTCCGTCAATTCCGGGAAAGCTTCCAATGTATCGGTGATTTGCTTCAAATCTTTCTCAACGGCATCGATCTGCTTTTGTTCAGAGGCAACTTCAAACAGCGCTTTGGCGTAACGTCTCGCTACCGTCTTACTCATTGCAATCTTCCTACCTCGTCAAGATAGCTGGAAACCAAATCGGAATGCCGGTTTTTGTCCAATTCTTTTTCCAATAATTTGGACGCCAACTGAACGGAAAGCCCGCCGACTTCATCACGCAAGCTGGCCAACGCTTTTTCTTTTTCGCGCTGAATTTCGTTCGTCGCCTCTTCCAGAATGCGCCCTGCCCGTTCCTGTGCTTGCTTGATGATCGCTTCCGCTTCGCGGTCTTTTTGCGCTTTGGCACGTTCAATGATCTCTTTGGCTTCCTGACGCGCTTTTTTCAGTTCCTGCCGTTGCTCTTCAAGCAGTTTTTCCGCTTCTTTTCTGCGTTCTTCCGCTTCCTTGATCTGGCCTTCGATGTGATCCTGGCGTTGTTTCATCACCTGCAGCATCGGACGAAGGGCAAACTTGGACACAAGAAGCATTAAAATAATAAATGCAATCAGCTGAAACAGCATCGTACCGATTTCGATGGTCAGCAATCCAACTCACTCCCTTCGGGATCGTGTTTCTTCTTCAATACGACCAGACGGGGACTTAAAGTCAAATCCCCGCCTCCATCATACGGATCGATCCATTAAATTACACCGAAGAACAACATGACACCAAATGCCACGGCAATAACCGGCAATGCCTCAACCAACGCAATCCCGATAAACGCCCGGGTGAAAAGTTTCCCTTCCATTTCGGGTTGACGGGCAGACCCTTCCAAATAACGGCTGTATACCACTGCGTTTCCAAATCCTCCGGCAATCGCTGCGACTGCGAGCAACAATGCACCAGCCAAAATGTTTACATCCATGATATTTCCTCCTCTGATTTGTTTTCGTTTCAAAATTTTTTTGATAGTCCATATGCGGATCAGACAAGACTGACTTCAGACTGCATTCTGATTGTCATGATTCAATTTTTTGCGCCATGTAAACCATGGCCAACACGGTGAAGACATAGGCCTGAATGGTTCCGACGAACAAGGAATAACCCAGCCAGACTATCAACGGGGCCCCGGTCAGGAACCAGCTGCCTTTCACCATCACAATGATCAACACTTCACCGGCAAAGATATTGGCCCATAAACGCATGCCGTGTGTCAACGGTTTCGCCACTTCATCCACCGCATGCATCAAGACCATCGGCCAGAAAGGCTGGAAGTAGTGGGAAATATAATGCTTGGGAGATTTTTTGAAGCCCAGGAAATGAGCCGCCAGCGTGATGGCCAAAGCCATGGCCATGGTTACATTGATGTCGGCGGTGGGCGATTTCCACAGGGCATACGCATAATGTTCCCCTTCTCCGGCTGAATCGGCCGCCCAAATTTTCAAAAACGGAATCGATACATGCGACTCGGCGACGACATTGAACATGACTCCCATCTGGTTGGAGATAAAGATAAACAGAAAAAGCGTGAATGCAAAGCCGAAGAAACGTTCAGCCGTTTTCCCCGAGATGCTGGCACGGACTATTCCCTGCGTAAATTCGATCACCATCTCAACCACATTCTGCATGCCGGTCGGAACAAGCGAAAGGCGACGGGCAGCAAGCATGGCGATCACAAAAACCAGGATGCATGCGACCGTGGTTGTAAACATGACCGTGACGTCAAATTGAATCGGAATCCCGGCCACTTCAAATCCCAGCTTCGGTGTAAGTTCCATTCCCTCACTCCTTTCTCTTTAAGATGAAGAGCGAATCACTTGGATAAACTGAGTGCAATAAAACAATATATAGCAAACTGGTAACCCTGCGACAATTGCCTTGACTTCAATCCATTCCGGAAATCTGACAGCAATCATGACAGCGAGGGCAACCATGAGATAACGATGAATCATTCCAACTCCCCGAAATCTTGGTTTTGCATGAAAGGCACTTTCCCTACCTATTTTTATTTTCCACAACAAGTTTAAGACATTGTACAAACTTACACATAAACCCAGGAAAACGCCTGCAACAATGCGTTGGTGCGGAGTCATAAACCAAATGATCAATAACAGAGTGAGGAGTCCGGTTGTGAGGGATACCACTCGCTTCCGAATGGTCTTCACGGTATCCATGAGGGTTCATTCCTTTAACAATGCTTTCAGGGTGTAAATGGCACTGAAAAAACCCACTCCCAATCCCAGCAACACTCCAGCCATCAAAAGATACGGCCGGGTTCCCCAAACCGTATCCAGTTTTTTCCCTAACCAAGCTCCCCCCAAGGTCAAAAGAACGATTTCCATTCCCATGGAACTGATCACGGCAAACAACCGCCATGCATTTCCGTTCAATTTAAAACCCCCGTAACATTTGGCATTTTCAAAGGGGAAGTTTCGCCGTAGGGAGCCGGATTGACAAGAGTGAAGTTTTCTCAGTTTTCCATCCTTCCCCCTGCCTATAGTAACGAAGCGTTCTATCTTTTGTCAACGTTTTCTCAAAAACACTTATGAACAAATTGTCGCAATTTAAAAAACTCCGCTTGAAACACCGGGTTTTTTCAAAATTATTTTGTACCGAAGAGTCGATCTCCTGCATCTCCCAGTCCCGGAATGATATAACTTTTTTCATTCAGAACCGGATCGACTGCCGCGACATAAATATCCACATCATCGTGTTCTTTTTGCACGCGGTCAATACCGGCTTGAGCAGCAATCAAACACATCAGTTTGATTTGTTTGGCCCCCATTTCTTTCAGCACGGAAATTCCCGCTGCGGCCGACCCGCCCGTTGCCAGCATGGGATCGATCACAATCAATTCCCGTTCTCCGATATCCGGAGGCATTTTGGAATAATATTTCACCGCTTCTAAGGTTTCCGGATCCCGGTACATTCCCAAATGCCCCACCTTTGCGGCAGGGATCAATTTCAAAATTCCGTCCACCATGCCGAGTCCCGCACGCAAAATCGGAACGAGGCCCAGTTTTTTTCCGGCCAACACTTGACATTTGGCCCTGGCCAGCGGCGTTTCCACTTCCACTTCACGCAAAGGCATGTCTCTCGTAATTTCATAAGCCATTAAAGCGGCGACTTCGTCCACCAGTTCGCGAAACTCTTTCGTGCCGGTGTTTTTGTCCCGGATATACGTCAGCTTATGTTGAATGAGCGGGTGATCTAATACATGTACACGACCCACTTGCTTCACCTCTTTCTCATCTATTTTTTATCCAACTGATTATAACCATAATTCACCCTGTGTACACAACTTTTTTATATATGTTTCTTATTGCCAAAAACCCGACCCTCTCGGATCGGGCATATGAATCCGTTAAAGTTGTGGATACAAGGGATACGTTTCCGTCAGCCGGGCCACCCGTTTTTTGGCTTCCTCCCGTGCATTTTCGTCTTCCGGATTTTTCAAAGTCAATCCGATGATTTGCGCGATTTCCTCCATGGCTTTTCCGTCCATGCCGCGGCTGGTCACAGCGGCCGTGCCAATACGGACTCCGCTGGTGACAAACGGTTTTTCCGGATCAAAAGGAATCGCGTTTTTATTGGTCGTGATCCCCACTTCATCCAGCAGATGTTCCGCTTTTTTGCCGGTCAGGTTGAAGTTGCGGACATCCATCAGGATCAGATGGTTATCCGTTCCGCCTGAAATCAGGTTAAACCCTTCCTCTTTCAAAGATTCCGCCAACTTTTTGGCATTGTCGACAATGTTTTGGGTATAGGTTTTAAATTCATCGGTCAAGGCTTCCCCGAGCGCCACGGCTTTGGCCGCGATCACATGCATCAGCGGTCCTCCTTGAACCCCCGGGAAGACAGATTTGTCAATTTGCTTTGCATATTTTTCTTTGCACAAGATCATGCCGCCCCGCGGCCCGCGCAACGTCTTATGTGTGGTGGTGGTGACAAAATCGGCATAAGGAACCGGATTGGGATGAAGTCCCGTCGCCACCAGTCCGGCAATGTGAGCCATGTCCACCATCAGATATGCACCGACTTCATCGGCAATTTCCCGAAACCGCTTGAAATCGATGATCCGGGGATAGGCGCTGGCTCCCGCCACAATCATCTTCGGCTTATGTTCCAAGGCAACTTTGCGAACTTCTTCATAATCGATCCGGTGGGATTCACGATCCACCCCATAGGCGACAAAATTGTACATTTTTCCGGAGAAATTCACCGGGCTTCCATGGGTCAAATGGCCCCCATGGGCAAGATTCATGCCCAATACCGTGTCTCCCGGTTCCAAAACGGCAAAATAGACGGCCATATTCGCTTGGGCGCCGGAGTGAGGCTGAACATTGGCGTGTTCTGCACCAAACAATTCCTTGGCACGGTTCCTTGCCAAGTCTTCCACCACATCCACATACTCACAGCCGCCGTAATATCTCTTTCCCGGATAGCCTTCGGCATACTTATTCGTCAAGACCGTCCCCATCGCTTCCATCACAGCCGGGGATACGAAGTTTTCCGAAGCAATCAACTCGATTTTATCCCGTTGACGCCCCAGTTCCTGTTGGATGGCTTCAGCCACTTGCGGATCGCTGGTGATTAATTGCTTCATGATTTGCCTCCTTGTCCTGTTCGGTAATTTTCTCTATTTTATCAAACAAGTTCTCTTTTTTGGACTCGGATTACTTTTCCAACGCATAAACGGCCCGCTCTCCCCCGATCAGTTTGGGGCGGGTCTTGGCCAACGTGACATGTGCTTGTCCGATCGTCTTTTGCTGAGAGCGTACGGGAACGGCCACAGGCTTTAAATGCATGCCGATCAGTGTATCCCCGATATCAATGCCCGCATCGGCCTGAATCTGTTCGACCACCACCGGTTGCTCCATGTGTCTGTACGCATATGCGGCCATGGCTCCGCCGGCATTGTTCACGGGAACCACCGTCACTTCCGGCCAACCAAAACGTTCGGCGGTTTTTCGTTCAACCACCAATGCCCGGTTCAAATGTTCACAGCATTGAAATGCCAGATGAAAGCCAGCTTGCTTTTGAATTTCCGAAATTCCTTCATACAATTCGCGCGCAATTTCCTCACTGCCGCCGGAACCGATCCGTTTCCCGGCCACTTCGCTGGTGCTCGTACCTACAACCAAAACATGTCCGGCATCCAAGGGCATCGCCGCCAATAAATCACGTAAGGCCCTTTTCACTTCCTCTTTCATCATGATCATCCTTCATTTTCCAATTGCTCGATCTTATCCAAACGGCGCTGATGACGGTCTCCCTGAAACTCGGCCTTCAGCCAGGTGCGGACAATGGATTTGGCCAGGTCGGGCCCCACGACCCGTTCGCCCAATGCCAGGACATTGGCATTGTTGTGTTCACGGCTCATCCGCGCCGAGTATTCATCGCTGACGACCGCACAACGGATTCCCTTGATTTTATTGGCGGCAATCGACATCCCGATGCCGGTTCCGCAAATTAAAATTCCCCGGTCAAATTCCCCTTCGGCGACGCGTTTGGCCACCGGTTTGGCATAATCGGGATAATCCACCGATGTGTCGCAATCACAACCTGCGTCCTCATAAGCAATGTTCATTTCCTCAAGCAGTCCTTTAATCTCTTCTTTCAAATTTCTGCCACCGTGATCGGATCCGATGATCAGCTTCATCCCTTCATCTCCCTCCTTGGATCCATCTTAGTATAACATCATCAATCCTTCCCGCCGGGTCATGATTCTTGCTCCCACCGGTCTAAAATCCGGTTAATGTATTTTTTCAATTCCGCGGCGCATTCCCGGTACCGCTCCACGCTGCCGCCGACCGGATCTTCAATATCCATTGTCCCATTCATCTCTTCCAGATATTGTTGTTCCTGTTCCCTCAGCGGCTTCAGGGCTTTTTCCATGGCGGCCTTTGCTTCGTCCGGCCAAGGCTCGTCCGCTTTGACGGAAAACTGGGCCTGAATTTTTGCCCGGATGCTTTCCGCTTCCAGATACAATTGATCCAGCTTTTTATGGATTTGCTCAGATTCTTCTCCCCACAAAGCATACTCTTTCAAAGTGTATATTTTTTCTCTGCTTTGCAAGAAGTTTTGTGCGATGAATTGTTTATGCTCTTCCGTCATCGCCAAAATCAAATCAGACCATTCGACGAGTTGCTGATTCAATAAACGGGAACGATGATTGCAGTTGATGCCTTTTTCTTTTAATACCTCCACCGCCTGCATGGACGGCCTCACCCCGTCGATGGCAGCAATTCCGGCGGACTTCACCTCGACCGGGATGTTCCTTTTCCTGGCCGTTTCACGGAACAATCCTTCTGCCATGGGACTCCGGCAGGTATTCCCCGTGCAAACAAACAACACCCTTTTCATGATGTTCACCTCAATTTTCACCTGTTCTTCAGTATCCGTTGAACAGATGGATGATATACCCTTTCCCCCTTTCTTTTAAAAACATACCACTAAATCCCCGGCGGCTTCCACATCTTCTCTGTTCCTGCCGCCAGCGGTCAAAACAGAAATTTTCCTCCCAAAAAAAGCAAAATAAACCCTCCGATCACTTCCCCGTAGCGGCCAATCCATCCCCCGAAAATTCGTCCGAGCATCAGTCCCGTTCCCGCCATGGTCAGTCCGGCGAAACCAAACAACAAAACCGCGAGCACCATGTCTGTCGAAAAAAAGCCGAGACTCAATCCAGCCGAAAGGGAATCCATGCTTACACTCAGTGAAAGCATCAATGTTTGCCAGAACGATTGAACTTGAAGTTCCTCCGAATCATCCCCTTTGACGACCTGGTACAGCATATTCAACCCCAACAAGCAAAGCATGATGCCTCCCAGCATGACGGCAATATCTTTCAACAAAGCACTTAAAAAGTGCCCGATCCCCATTCCCAAAAGAGGCATGATGATATGAAAAAGGCCGACGGACAGGCTGATCAACGTCATTTGCGAACCGGAAATCCGCTTCAATCCCAGCCCGATTCCCATGGAAAAAGCATCCATGCCGAGTGCTACCGCAATCATGGATAAAGTCATCACTTGACCCCATTGAATGAGTGTAAGCTCCATTGGTTCCCCCCCTGAGCCTGCTTGTCACATTCCATCATATGCCGGATCCCGAAAAAAAGAACCAAGCTTGCCATGGCCACCGGAATCTGTAGTAAAATCATCTACAGACCATTTCAATCAATTAAGAGGAGAGAGCCATATGTGGGGTCTGGTTATTTTGATTTTTTTGACACTGTATGGCCTGATGGGTTATTACATCGGCCGCAAAGGTTGGAAATATTTGATCCGTAAGGATTCCCCCGTAAGCAAAGTCCTTTTTATCGCGGCGCTGTTGGCACTGATCGTCCCTTTCCCGCTGTCCGAACTGGGAAAAAACCTTTTGCCTGAGCGCATCGGTTCCTGGTTGGGCATCTGGGGAGGACACTCCATGATCATCGTTTTATATTTGTTCTTTCTGATCCTGATGCTCGATGTGGTCCGCTTCATCGACCGCCTGGCCAAATTCATTCCTCCCGCCTTTAAAAATCATCATTTCACTCCTTATTCCCTGGCTGCGGCAGTTTTTCTCCTCGCAACGGTTCCCGTGGCTTACGGCAGTTGGAATGCACAACATCCGGTGGTCAAAAAATACAACGTCCACGTCAACAAAGATGCCGGCGAAATGAAACAACTCCGGATTGCCATGGTATCCGACATCCATTACGGTCCCGTCATCGATACGGACAGACTGAAAACCTTGCAACAGATGATTCATCAAATCAAACCGGATTTGGTTTTGTTGGCCGGTGACATCACCAACGGTCCTCTTCCGCCGGGGGAAGACCGGAAATTGGCCACTGCGTTGGGAAATATCAAGGCACCGTATGGCGTCTATGCCGTTCCCGGAAACCATGACCGCGATCTTGCCGAACGGGGAAGCGAACTGATGCAGGCGTTGAAACAAGCCGGCATAAAGGTTTTAAAAGACGAGAAGGTTGTATTCCCAAACCGTTTCACCCTGATCGGCCGGGATGACCCTCATTTGATCCGGGAACCGGGACGCAAAGATCTGGCATCTTTGATGAAAGGAACCGATTCTTCCCAACCCTTGATTCTTCTGGATCACCAACCGATCGAGCTGGAACAGGCACAAAAAAACGGCATTGACCTGATGCTTTCCGGGCATACCCACCACGGACAAATTTTCCCCGGAAACTGGATCACCGCCATGATCTACGAGAATGACTGGGGACTTTTGCAAAAAGGCGGTTTTTATTCCGTCGTCTCCTGCGGGTTCGGCACATGGGGACCGCCTCTTCGGATCGGAAACCGGCCGGAAGTCGTGGAAATCACGATGAATTTTACATAAACAGAAAAAAACAGCTGCAGAAGATTGCAGCTGTTTTTTGGTTTCAGGGCCTATTGTCTCACACTTCCACCATGTTGCCGGAGGCCGCTTTTTTCATGCGATTCATCACGGAAGCAAACAACCCTTGTTCCGGAAAAGCTTCCGCAAAAATCACATCCACCTTTTGTTCGTCAAAACGGCGCAATGCACCATACAAATGGCGGGCAACGCTGGCCGGATGGCGGCGGGATCCGGCTGCAATCACACAATCCGCCCGATCATACTTTCCTTGGTTCTCTTCCGTGGTGAGAACCCCGACCCGTTTTCCGTTTTTGACGGCCTCTTGGACTTGTTGTTGTATGTACAAAATCACCGCTTCCGGATTCCCTTTGACCAGCCACATTTCTCCCTGCGGGGCGTAATGCCGGTATTTCATGCCGGGTGAACGGGGCGTTTGGCTTGCGTCCATCAATCCGGGGTCCACGCGAACTTCCCCCAGTGTTTCTTGCAACTGTTCCAAAGTGATTCCTCCCGGCCGGAGCAACACGGGGATTTCCCCGCTGACGTCGACCACGGTGGATTCCACCCCGATGCCGGTCGGACCTCCATCCAAGATTCCGTCAATTCTTCCGTCCAGATCATTTAAAACATGCTCGGCCGTCGTGGGACTGGGCTTCCCGGAACGATTGGCACTGGGAGCCGCCACCGGAATGTCCACCTCGTTTAACAAGGCCAGCGCAACCGGATGATCCGGCATCCGGACCGCCACCGTCGAAAGTCCTGCCGTCACGTTTTCCGCCAGGTTATCACGGTGGGGCAATACCATCGTCAGAGGGCCTGGCCAAAATTTTTCCGCCAGCTTTTGCGCATTCTCCGGAAACCGGCGGACCCATTTGGCCAGCTGCTCTTTTTTTCCGATATGAATAATTAACGGATTGTCCGAAGGCCTTCCTTTGGCTTCATAAATCTGTGCAACACTGTCGCGGGATGTGGCAATCGCTCCCAAACCATAGACGGTTTCCGTGGGAAAAGCGACCAGTTTCCCCTGGCGCAAATAAGCCGCCGCCCGTTTGATGGCTTCCGAATGAATGAGCTGTTTTTCCTCCATCCCGCAATCCAGTTGAAACCGTTCTGTCTTTTTCAACATTGGCTCCCTTCTTTTCCACGTTTTATCCACTTATGATAACACATTTTCTCAATGCGGCAACGAGGTCGGATTCTCACAGGTGTATACCATCGGCTGCCCCCGGTGGATCGACTGTTTCAAATGGGCGGATTGATGCAACTCTTCCGGCAAATGTTCTTCGCCGGTCTTGACAAAACCGAGCCGGGTGAAAAAATGCGTGGATTGACCGGCCAGCAAATAAATCCGGGACAACCCCATCTGTTCGGCATAAGAAAGAATGACTTGAATCATATGGACTCCCACTTTGCTGTTCCAGGGAGCCCGCTCCAAAACAAAAGACCGGATCAACCCGTACGGAGGATACACTTCCATGCCAACGATGCCCACCATTTGGGAAACATCCCCTTCCCCTCCGCCGGGAAGTTCGGCGATAAAAAAGTGATCCAGGTGCTCCTCGATCCCCCGGTCATTTAATCCGACTTCTTTGAGCAATTTGCGAATCTGAAACAAATCTTTTTTCTCCGCTTGACGGATGATAAACATACCTTTCCCCCATTCCGCTGAAACTCTTTGATATTAGCGGTATGAAAGAAAAAGGTTTCATAGAACCAAAGAGTCAGTCATTCATCCACTTCTTTGCCTGGTCCAAGAGAAAAAACCGTACTTCGGGCTTCTTGTCCTGTTCTTCTTTTTGTGCTTTCGCTTCCGAAGCATAAACCGGTTGCGCCGATGTCATGGAAGTGGAGAACGATTCGGGCGATTTGGCCTTGACGGCATCCCCGTTGCTCATATCCACAAAACACAGGGGAGGAAACAACACGCACCACCAATTCTCCCCTTTGCCGCTTCCGATCTGGATGCGAAGCGCCTCATAATCTCCGGCGGGATAAACCTTGTCTCCGTATAATTTGGTCGGGAACGGAACCATTCCATAGTCCACCCGGACCGCGTAATCATACCCCTGTTCTCTGACCGTTTTCCGCGCAATTTCCTCAAAACGGGGCAAGTGCTCTTTCACCAGTTTTCTCGCTTCTTCAATCGTACGGGGCTGAGTCACCCATGTATTCATTTCGTGAATTACTTCGTCGCGGACTTTTCGTTTTAACCACTGATCTTCTGGCTGGTCGCTGTTGGCCAAAATTCTGAGGCGGATGGCCTGATCCGGGATCCGGTTCGAAGATGACGCCATTTGCGTTTGGGTCGCATCCTCCCAAACCCGTTGGTAAAAAAAGATTCCTCCGGAAAGCACGATGATACCAAGAATGAAATAAGTCCATTTACGCATTGCCCATTCCTCCTCTTTATCCCTACCCACAGTATGGACAGAGAGGAGAAAACTTAATCTTATTTTTTCAGAATTGATTCTCCGTCCTGAAACCATCCCAAAACCATCCGGTCTCTTCCCGCCAGATCTTTTCTCACTTCCACGCGGGTGATGCGCGGCATTTGGCGAACCAGCCCGCAAACCTCTTCGCCTTGGTCGGCGCCAATTTCAAAAGCAACCAGCCGCGGGCTTTTTGGCCAACCGGAAAGTTGCCGGGTGATCCGACGGTACGGTTCAAGGCCGTCCGCTCCCCCGTCCAATGCAAGGCGGGGCTCATAACAAGAAACGGTTTTGTCAAGGCTTGCAATCTCCCCGGAACGTATATACGGTGGATTGGAAACCAAAATGTCGATGGGGGGATGCTCCTTTTCAAGCGGCTTTAAATAACTTCCCAAAACCCACCGGATCCGCTCTTTCACCCCGAATTTCCGGGCATTTTGCCTTGCCACCGACAATGCTTGTTCTGAAATGTCAATCGCGGTGACCTGCCAGTGGGGATGTTCCAGTGCCAACGAGACAGCAATCGCCCCGCTTCCCGTCCCGACATCGACCACATGTACCGGACGGCCGGCAAACAGCTTTTCCCCTTCCCGCAACACAGCTTCCACCAGCAATTCGGTTTCCGGTCTGGGAATCAACACCCCGGGCTTCACCTCAAAAACCCGCCCAAAAAACTCCTGATCCCCCACGATATATTGCAGCGGTTCCCCCTCGCCACGTCGTTTCAGCCATTCCCGGAATTTGGGTTCCAGACGCTTTGGCCAAGGATCGGCCATTTTCGCAAAAAACGCGGCCCGCTCCACCCCGAGAAGCCGGCGCATCATGTATTCCGCTTCAAACTGCGGAGAATCGGTTCCGCTTTGCTGTAAAAAAGAAGAAGCCTTTTGCCAGGCTTCCCGGATCGTTTTATTTTTCATCAAACTCACCCTTTGAATCAGGAAGTCTTTGTTTCCTGCTCCTTCAACAACTCGGTTTGCTCATGCAAAATGAGCGCATCGATAATCTCTTCCAGTTCTCCGTTCAGAATCAGATCCAATTTGTGCAACGTCAGTCCGATGCGATGATCCGTTACCCGGCTTTGCGGAAAATTGTAAGTCCGGATCCGTTCGCTTCGGTCACCGGATCCCACGGCCATTCTTCGGGCGTTTGCCATTTTTTCCATTTCTTCTTTCTGCTTCAAGTCAAACAAGCGGGCACGAAGCACCCTCATCGCTTTCTCTTTGTTGCTGTTTTGTGATTTTTCATCCTGACAGGAAACAACAATCCCCGTCGGAAGATGGGTAACGCGTACGGCAGACTGGGTCGTGTTGACGCTTTGCCCCCCGGGGCCGCTGGAGCAGAAAGTGTCGATGCGAATGTCTTTATCATGAATCTCCACTTCCACTTCCTCGGCCTCCGGCAAAACGGCAACCGTGGCCGTTGACGTGTGAATCCGTCCGCCGGACTCCGTCTCCGGCACCCGTTGTACCCGGTGTGCCCCGTTCTCATACTTCAATTTGCTGTAAGCCCCGTTGCCATCCACAGAGAAAACCACTTCTTTAAATCCGCCGAGCCCGGTGGTGTTTGCCTCCAGGACTTCCACTTTCCATCCTTGTCTTTCTGCAAAACGCGTATACATGCGGTACAAATCCGCGGCAAACAATGCAGCTTCTTCTCCTCCTGCCGCCCCGCGCACTTCCACGATCACGCTTTTCTCGTCATTCGGGTCTTTGGGCAGCAACAGGACTTTGATCCTTTCCTCCAGCTCCTCTTTCCGGCGGCTCAGTTCGTCGATTTCGGCTTTCACCAATTCACGCATTTCTTCGTCCAGTTTATCTTCCAACATCGATTTTGCATCATTCAATTGCTCAATCGTCTCTTTATATTCAATATAGGCTTGATTTTTTTCTTCCAACCCGGCCTGCTCCTTGGAGTATTCACGCAACTTTTTGGTATCATTGATCACTTCCGGGTCACAAAGCAGGCGGCTTAACTCTTCATAACGTTGATGTATCGCCTCAAGACGATCTAACACTGTGCTCACTCCCGTAAAATCGGATCATTTTGCCATGCATATCGGCTAACTATAAGATATAAGTATGATGATTGATCAAGAATTGGCATCAATTGATTTTACCACAAGCCTTGAAAGAAAGCGAAGGAAATGGATTGGAAAGAATGGTATGATAAAAAAGCAGAAGACCGGTTAAAAAATATAAAAGGAGAGCGATCATGAACGAAGTCATCTTTAACATCATCAATAATCTGTTGCTTATCGGTCCTTTGATTGTTTTATTTTGGCTGATAAACCATTCCGAAAATACATACTCCGATTCCGATATAAAGGGAAACATTTTGGGTTTTCTGTGTTACTTGATCGTATGGATCGGTTATCTTGCCAGTTTCATCATCGGTCTCTTGCTTTTTTTCTACAGCCATGCTTTCTTGCCATGGACACAAAATTTCGATGTCGATCCGTATTCAGTGAACATGGTTAAAAACGTCGGTATGTCACTATGGATCCCGTCCTTGATCGCCATGTCGGTTTTGTTGCCGCCCGTACGCCGGTTTTGTGCCCGTTTTCTCCGCATTCACCCCGGGAGCAAGGTCCATGCCGTCGCCTTATCCCTTTCCATGCTGGTTTTTATTCAGTTTTTTGTCACTCAGAGCTTCGGGTTGGAATCGATCAATGAACAGACGGTTCCCGGAGATGAAGCCGGAACGCTTTCCTCCATCTGGTCGCAAGACATCCTGTTCGGCATTTTGGGACTGGTCGGGGTGGGATGGCTGTCCAGACGATCATTCAAGGAATCTTTGGACCGCTTGGGATTGAAAAAAATCACCCTCAAGCAGGCGGCAGCCGGCATTAGTATCGGACTGATCATGCTTTTGGCCCCGATCATCGCACAATCGGTGGCAGAGACCCTGAATTGGTCCGAGAACGTGCATGCCAATGAGTTGACGGACAAAATGCTCGGACCGTTACTCTCATCCATTCCCGGCATTTTAACCATCGGACTGGCAGCGGCTCTTGGAGAAGAAATGATTTTCCGGGGGGCATTGCTCCCGCGGTTCGGCTTCGTCTACACCAGTCTGTTGTTTACATTGGTCCACGCTAACTACGGATTCAGTTTCAATTCCCTTGTTGTTCTGTTGCTTGCCTTGGTACTGGGTTGGGCACGGATCCGTTATAACACCACCGTATGTATGATCATTCATGCGACGTATAACATCTCCGTGAGCCTGTTGGGCAGTTAACCCCCGTCTCCAAACGGCGGGTTTTTTATATTTCAAGAATCCCTTCTTTCTGTCTCAACACCTCATGGCAGTGCCGGCAACGGGCTTCATATTGTTCTTTGGCCCCGACTTGGATCACCGGATCATCAATGGCAGCCGGACGTCCATCGATCAGCCTCTGGGTGCGGCTTGCCGGACCTCCGCATTTTACACAAATGGCCTGCAATTTTGTCACATATTCCGCCACAGCCAACAACACCGGAGTCGGGCCAAACGGCTTTCCCCGAAAATCCTGATCCAATCCGGCACAAATCACCCGTTTTCCCTGATCGGCCAACTGCTGGCAAATATCGACGATTTCGGGTTCAAAAAACTGAATCTCGTCAATGGCCACCACATCCACATTTTCTTCCAGCAATCCGGGAATTTCACTTGCACTTTTCACCGGACGGGCATCCGCCATCAAACCATTGTGTGATGCGATCGCTTCTTGATGGTAGCGGTCATCAATGGCCGGTTTAAAGGCGGCCACTTTCTGCCTGGCAATTTTGGCACGGCGGATCCGGCGGATCAACTCTTCGCTTTTTCCGGAAAACATCCCGCCGCAAATCACTTCAATCCAGCCGCTGTGATCACCACTTAATGGATGAATATCTCTCATTGTTGTTCCTCCAACTCCCGAAAAATTGATGCTCAATCCATTTCTTTACACAAAGAAAAAGCACCCAGCCCTTCTGGATGCCCAAGCAAACTCTCTTTATTTTAACATACACAGTCTCAAGTTTGCTGAATGAAAAATAAAAAGGCAAGCCCGATTTTCTGCTTGCCTGACTTGCCAGGATATTATTTGAGGTTGTATTTCTTTTTGAAGCGATCGATACGCCCACCTGCACTGACCATTTTTTGTTTCCCGGTGAAAAACGGATGACATTCTGAGCAAATATCCACCCTCAAGTTTTCAACGGTCGATCCGGTTTCAAATGTATTTCCACACGCACAGGTGACTTTGGTCAATTTGTATTCCGGATGAATTCCTTGTTTCATTCGTCTCACCTCTTTCCTAATGCCGCTTCCATACGTACATTTAGAACCACTGGTGTATTATAGCACGTTTGATGATGAGAAAGCAAGAAAAGAGACCAGCCCCCGTCGCAACCGGCCGTTTAAAAAGGCACACTCTCCGGTTTCAGGAGAGTGTGCCCTTCCATAAAAATAAACCAATATGAGAGCAAGTTATTTTAAAACCCGCAAGGGATTAATCGCTTTCCCGTTTTTGCGAACCTCAAAATGCAAATGATAACCCGTGGCACGACCGGTCTGTCCCATCATCCCCAAAACGTTCCCTGTTTCAATCTCCTGGCCTTTGCTGACCAAAATTTGGCTGAGATGTGCATAATAAGTGACCCATCCGCCGCCATGGTCAATGACCACAAGATTTCCGTAAGATCCGGAATAACCCGCCTGGATCACGACTCCGCTTAACGATGCACAAATTTCAGCTTTGGCTTTCTTTGCGTTCCAAATATCAATCCCTTTATGCTGACGGCCGTTTCGCCAGCCGAAATTGCTGGTGATCTGCCCATTGACCGGCCACCGGAACACATAAGCCCCTTCACGGTCTGCCAACCGGATCGTATTCTTTTTCTTTTTGTTCGCATTCGCTTTTTTCGGCCATGACCCCGGAATGCTTTCCCTCCATTTCTCGGGAACGGCAATGAGTTGCCCGGCATACGTGAGCGGGGCCTCCTTCAGCTTCGGGTTCAAATAAAGCAACAGTTCACGGGATGTATGGTACGTCTCGGCCAAAGCCGACAAGGTATCCCCGGACTCCAAGCGAACCCATTTTTTCGCCAAAGGAATTTTGATCTCCTGACCAATGTATAACAAGTCCGGGTTTTCCAACCGGTTGAACCGGACCAGCTCTTGATGAGGGATTCCGAACAATCGGCCGATCTGTGACAGCGTATCCCCCTTTTGCACACGATAAGTGAGAGGCTTTGTCTCCACCGTGGCAGCCAAATTCCCCTCGGCAACCTGAGAAATGGGGCTTAAAAATTGGTACATTGCTTCCTGTGCAATCTGCTCCTTCTCCGGTTCCGGATCAGCTCCATCGGCCAATTCCCGGGCATAAACCGGATGCTTATCCGTCCCCATCATCCATGAAGCCGATGTTGAACAGATGGCTAAGGAAGAAGCCAATAAGGCACGTTTTGAAGACATTTTAGCACCTCACAGAAGATAATGGATGGGGTGAAGTTCACCCGGTTTTATCTTTATGTGAGGAATTTCTTTAATATGACAACAAGCCGGCGTTAAGAGACCGATGTCTTGGTGCGATGGGACTTGAACTCGATCGAAGCGAGGAATTCCTCATTCGACTCGGTGTTTTTCAACCGTTTCACCATAGCTTCTGTATAATCAGAAGAATCATTCAATGACTTGCGAATCATCCACAACTTTTCCAGTTCGGTCTTGCTGAGCAACAATTCCTCACGGCGCGTTCCGGAGCGGCGGATGTCAATGGCCGGGAAAATTCTGCGCTCGGCCAGACGGCGGTCCAAATGAAGTTCCATGTTCCCCGTTCCCTTAAATTCCTCATAAATCACATCATCCATCCGCGACCCGGTATCCACCAGCGCCGTCGCCAAAATGGTCAAGCTGCCGCCTTCTTCCACGTTGCGAGCGGCACCGAAAAATCTTTTCGGCCGGTGCAAAGCAGCCGGATCGATTCCGCCGGACAAAGTCCGTCCGCTCGGGGGAATCACCAGGTTATAGGCTCGTGCCAAGCGTGTAATACTATCCAGCAAAATGACCACATCTTTTTTGTGTTCCACCAGACGTTGGGCTCTTTCCAAAACCAGCTCCGCCACTTTAACATGGTTTTCCGGCAACTCATCAAAAGTGGAACTCACCACTTCCGCATCCACGGACCGCTGCATGTCCGTCACTTCTTCGGGCCGTTCGTCAATCAACAGGACGAACAATTCGATATCCGGGTGATTGGTGGTAATACTATTGGCAATTTCTTTTAACAGCATCGTTTTGCCGGCTTTGGGCTGAGCGACGATCAAACCGCGCTGTCCCAAACCGACCGGGGCGATCAAATCCATCATCCGCGTTGAAATCCGATCTGGGGTGGTTTCCAAAAAGAGACGTTTCTGCGGGTAAAGAGGAGTAAGCGCAGCAAAGTGGAGCCTTTCCGCAGCAATGTCGGGGTCTTCGCCATTGACTGCTTCTACATGAAGCAATCCAAAATAACGCTCATTTTCTTTCGGAGGCCGGACTTTACCGGACACCAGATCTCCGGACCGCAAATCAAAGCGGCGGATTTGTGAAGCGGAGATGTAAATATCCTCGGAGGACGGAAGGAAATTAATCGGCCTTAAAAAACCGTATCCCTCGGAAAGGATGTCCAGCACACCCTCCATAAACATATATCCGTCTTTTTCCGCCTTGGCTTTTAAAATCGCAAAAATCAATTCTTTCTTTTTCATCTGTGAATAGTACGGAATTTGATATTCTTTCGCCAGCTTATACAAATCCACCAAGCGGCGATTTTCCAAATCACTTAACGTGAGCTCCATGTGTCGCATCACCACTCGATTCTATTGAAATTCTCTTCCTCTTTCCGGATCAGAAAGAGGAAGAGGAGAAAATTATAAAATAAGATTTGGTTTTTTCTCAAGTTTATGCGTTCCGTCCATGAAACGGATGGTTCCGGTTTTTGCACGCATCACCAACGAATGGGTTTTGGCCAGGTTTCCTTTGTAACGGACGCCTTTCAACAATTCGCCGTCCGTCACCCCAGTCGCTGCAAAAATCGCATCATCCCCCTTGACCAAATCTTCCATTCGCAAGACTTTGCCCGGATCACTGATCCCCATTTGAACACAGCGGTTATATTGCTCCTCATTTTCCGGCAACAGCCGGCCTTGGATTTCCCCGCCCAAGCATTTTAATGCAACGGCAGACAAAACCCCTTCCGGAGCACCGCCGGCCCCGAACAAAATATCCACCCCGGTGTCGGGAAATCCGGTATGAATCGCCGCAGCCACGTCCCCGTCCGGAATCAACTTGATCCGCGCCCCCGCTTTGCGGATATCCTCGATCAGTTTCGCATGTCGCGGGCGGTCAAGCACCACCGCCACCAAATCTTCGACATCCTTGCCGGTTGCTTTGGCAACCGCCTTCAAATTATCCTCCACCGGCGCATCAATATCAACTTGTCCAACGGCTTGCGGCCCCACGGCAATTTTATCCATATACATGTCGGGGGCATGCAACAATCCGCCGCTGTCGGAAATCGCCACCACCGACAGCGCATTCCACAAACCTTTAGCGACAATATTGGTGCCCTCAAGCGGGTCCACCGCCACATCCACTTCCGGGAGATAACCCAAGCCCACTTTTTCTCCAATGTATAGCATCGGGGCCTCATCCATTTCTCCCTCGCCGATGACAACCGTCCCGCGCATCGGAATCGTGTCAAACACTTTGCGCATCGCTTCTGTTGCCGCTTCATCCGCTTCGTCTTTCTTGCCGCAGCCCATCCACCGTGCGGAAGCAATAGCGGCCGCCTCGGTCACACGCACCAGTTCCATCGTTAAACTTCTTTCCATGATCGATCCCCTCACCTGTTTAAAATAAACATCAAAATGACAACAAAACTCCCAATCAGAGTAACATATTTATGATATATGTTACACGATTGTACGGGGATGGATCAATTTTTTGATATCTCGATGGAGGAAACGCCTTTTCGGTGAAGAAAATCACGAGAACACAAAGTGGTTGTGCACAGAAAATGCGAGGGAACGACGAAGATATTTATAAATCATGACTATCAAAAACAGTAGAGTGAAAAATCCCAAAAATAGGAATGTACCGGTTAAAAGGGGAGTCCGGCCGGGAGATTCCTTCCCGGCCAAACCCGTCTGCGATCAAGATTGTTTCACTTTTTCCCAATCGGCCTCAAACTTTTCAATCCCTTGATCCGTCAATGGGTGACGAACCATTTGTTCCAACACCTTATACGGCAAGGTGGCAATATGTGCCCCGTTCAGGGCCGCTTGCGTCACATGCACCGGATGACGGATGCTGGCCGCAATGATTTGTGAGGAAATGTCGTGAATCCGGAAAATCTCAGCCACTTGCCGGATCAATTGCATTCCGTCCTGGCTGATATCATCCAGACGGCCGATAAAGGGGCTGACATAGGTGGCTCCGGCCCGGGCAGCCATCAAGGCCTGGTTGGCGGAAAAAATCAAAGTGACGTTGGTATGGATCCCTTTTTTGGCAAAATGATTGACGGCTTTTAATCCTTCTACGGTCATCGGGACTTTAATCGTCACCTGGTCCGAAATCGAAGCGAGACGCTCTCCTTCTTCAATCATCCCTTGCGCGTCACGGCTGAGGACCTCCGCGCTGACCGAACCGTCCACGATCTCCGTGATTTCTTTGAGCACTTCTTCAAAATCCCGTCCTGATTTGGCAATGAGGCTGGGATTGGTGGTTACCCCGGACAACAGTCCCCATTCATGAACCTGGCGAATTTCATCAACAATGGCCGTATCTAAAAAAAATTTCATCGCAACCACCTTCTAACCATAATTGTTCAATCGCTTACGCTTTGCCGGAGCTTCCAAACAAACGCATTTTTGCTTTAACGGTTTCTTTGATGGCTTCGCGGGCCGGCCCGAGGTATTTGCGCGGATCGATCATATCCGGGTTTTTATCCAGCAACTCACGAACCACTTTCACCATGGCAACTTGGTTTTCCGTATTCACATTAATTTTTCCGACACCCAGGGAAACGGCTTTTTGGATGGATTCGTCCGGCACGCCAGAACCGCCGTGCAGAACAATCGGAGCTTCAATTTGGCTGGCAACTTTTTCAATGATGTCGTAGCGGATTTTCGGCTCTCCTTTATACATGCCATGAGCCGTTCCCACCGCAATCGCCATCGCGTCCACTTTGGTTTCTTCCCAGAAGCGGATGGCTTGCTCCGGATCCGCCAATGCGGCATCTTCTTCGGAAACGTTCAAATCGTCTTCCACACCACCAATGGTTCCCAATTCTCCTTCCACAGATACCCCCACGGCATGGGCAGCTTCGACCACTTTTTTGGTCAGGCGGATGTTTTCTTCAAACGGATAATGGGAACCGTCGAACATCACCGAAGAAAATCCGGCCCGGATACATTTCATCACCACTTCAAAGCTGCTTCCGTGGTCCAGATGAAGGGCGACGGGTACATCAGCTTCTTCCGCAGCGGCTTTGGCCAATGCCACCACGTTGTTCAACCCCATGTAGCGGATGGCACCTTCACTGGCTCCGAAAATGAGCGGGGAACGTTCTTCTTTCCCGGCTTCGATAATGGCTTGCACGAATTCCAGGTTGTTTACATTAAATTGCCCGACAGCAAAACCTTCTTTTTTGGCTTGCGGCAAAAAGGCATTCATCGATAC
Organism: Thermoactinomyces sp. FSL K6-2592; assembly: GCF_038006465.1. NCBI lineage: Bacteria > Bacillati > Bacillota > Bacilli > Caryophanales > Thermoactinomycetaceae > Thermoactinomyces > Thermoactinomyces sp. FSL K6-2592. The sequence goes on along the minus strand of NZ_JBBOVH010000001.1, from coordinate 294,511 downwards.
AAGTGGCATGATATGTAGCCTCCTTCAGTTCAAAAAATCATCATTTTGACATTATAACACTTGATCGGAGGATTGGGTAGAAAGAGATGCACTTCCTTAATAAAACCGACTCTTTGTTAAATGCAATATTTGTCTGGCGTCATCCGGGGTTGCCACCTTCCGCTCCAGTTCCCCGGCAATCCGGACCACGCGCTCGACCAGCCGGACATTGGTTGCCAGTTCCCCTTTCCGGTAATAAATGTTGTCTTCCAAACCGACGCGTACATGCCCTCCCAAAATCACGCCGAGTGCAGCCATGGGCAATTGGTGCCTCCCGATTCCCGCCACCGTCCAGGTCGCCCCTTCCGGCAACTGGCGGATCAAATGGAGCAGGTTTTCCGCCGTGGCCGGAATCGCACCGGGAACCCCCATCACGAAATCAAAATGAAGATGACCGGTAAAATAGCCTCCTTTCACAAGCTTCAAGGCATTAGCTATCATTCCCACATCAAAGATTTCAAATTCAGGCCGGACCCCGTACCGTTCAAATTCTTCCGCAAATCGGGTGAGATGCGCGGGAGAATTCATGAACACTTCCCGACCGAAATTGACGGTTCCCGTTGTCAACGTGGCCATCTCCGGACGCAAAGAAAGGGGCTGCAACCTCTCATCCGGAGACATCCCCACCGCCCCGCCCGTGGAAACTTGCACAATGAGATCGGTCCGTTTTTGAATTTTTTCGATCACTTCCTGATAAAGCGAACGATCTTGGCTGGGACGGCCGTTTTCGTCACGGACATGAAGATGGACAACCGATGCGCCCGCCTCTCTCACTTCTTCGGCTTGAGCGGCAATTTCATCCGCCGTAACCGGAAGATGGGGGGTGTCCTCTTTCATCACTTCCGCCCCCACCAACGCCGCCGTAATGATCAGCTTTTGCAAACCGGCTCCCTCCTTCAAACCGATGATCCGGTCCGGTTCTTTTTCGGAACCACACAAGTTCCGGAAGCTCTGGCAACCACCACCGGCTCCTTGAGCACCCGGGCACGGGACGGGCAAGCGGGGTCAATGCCGCCTTCAATGACCTTGACCGCTTCAAAGGTCATTTTCCGGCTCGTGTTTCCCACTTTGACGATCCGTCCGGTCACTTCGATAAAATCGCCGGCATGAACAGGAGCCAAAAATTCCACTTGGTCATAAGCCACAAACAACCCTTCGTCGCCATCATGGCGTATCAACAGTTCCGTCGCGGCATCCCCGAACAAAGACATCACCCGGGCTCCATCCACCAGATTGCCCCCGTAATGTGCATCCGACTGACTCATCCGCAAGCGAATTTTTGCTTCCATCCTGATGATCCCCTTTATTCTCATTATGATGCCAGTTGCTTTAACACTTCCGTACGCAGCTCTTCAATGTCAAACGGCTTGGTAAAATGGGTGAGCGCCCCGAGTCGGCTGGCTTCGGCAACCATATCCAATTCGCCGTAAGCCGTCATCATAATCACCTTCGATTCGGTGTTAAACTTCCGCAAACGCCTTAACAGTTCCAAACCATCCATTCCCGGCATCTTCATATCCAATAATATGAGGTCCGGCTTTTCCGCTTGTATGATTTCAAGTGCCTGTTTTCCGTTGGAAGCTTGAAAAATATGTACATTTTCCTTGGAGAACACTTCCTGAAGCAAAAGTCGGATTCCGTATTGATCATCCACCACAAGTATTTTTTTATCCATTTCACCTCTTGCCTCCTCTCAGATCCGTCCCTGCAAACCCCGCTTCCATTTTGCATCTTCGAACATCAAAAGGGATTTATGACTAATATTTATCGATTCCTTCACTTATTTCCTGCTTCTTGGCGAAAAATGCGACACCCCCTTCTCCCACGAAAATTCCTTTAAATTTTAAAATGAGCTTATAAAAGAGGGACTCTTTTCATCGTATAATAAATTCATTGCAAAAGAGTTTTATTTGGACAAAGTAGGTGCAGACATTCATGAAATGGAAATGGTTTCCCATCATCACAGGGCTGGCCGTCCTTTTATTCTCCGCTTTTTTCATTTTTCACAAAGTATCCGCTCTGGAGGATCAAGAACTGCATGCGTTAAGCGGGGACGGATCCGACCTGTCTCACCAGCCGCAAGTGGTGTATTTGGTCCCTCATGCCGATGATGAATTGTTGTCCATGGGTGTCGACATCGTCAACCACATCCGCTTGCGCTATGATGTGCATTTGGTTTTGATGAGTCCCGGCGGCCACTCCCGCGCCCGCTTTTTGATCAACGGATTCAAAGACTCCGACCAAGAGCCCTTCCTCTTTAAAACGCCGGTTTATTGCCCTCTGCACAAGCGATATCATGATCCGGAAAAAGAACACTACCAGGATCTCTATCTCACCGTGGACGATCTGGGGGAAGCCCGGGTCCGGGAATTCAAAGAGTCTGCCAAGCTTTTGGGGATTCCTGAAGATCACGTCCATGTCTATGATCTTGAAAACGACCGGTTTGAAGAACAGGAACAAGAGATTCGCGAAATTGTGGACGAGCTTTTGCAACGTTTTCCGGACGCCCACTTCCGGACGATGAGCATCGAGGATTACCATCCGGATCACAGGATGCTGGGAAAAGTCCTGAGCGAATTTGAGAAAGAAGGCAAAATCCAGGGCGAAAAAACTTTATATTTTCTTTCCATTTACAAAACACGGTTCACAAAATACAAACCCACACAAAAAGAATATACAATGAAACTGCTGGTTCCGCAGGATGCAAATAAAATCAAGCGTGCCGTCCAAGTATACGGCAAGTGGGATCCGAAAAACGGATGGTACCAAATCGGCTATCACAGTGTCAAAAGCCAGTTTCTGCAATTAATGAAAAATAACCAAAATACATATCATTATTAATCGGCAGACAAAGGTCTGGGTTCCTCGCCCGGTCCTTTGTTACAATAGCTTTACAAGAGGACCTTTGTTTGACAAAAGGAGGAATACGATGCGCGTTTTGATGGTTGGCGCCGGTGCGGTAGGCGGATATTTCGGAGGAAGGCTTGTTGAAAAAGGAGGAGATGTCACCTTCCTGGTGCGAAAGAAAAGACAAGAGCAATTGGAGCAGAACGGGTTGGTGATCAAAAGCGTCAACGGCAATGCCGAATTAAAAGTGAAAACCCTGACCGCCGGACAACCGGCCCCCGCTTTTGACCTGATCATCCTCTCGGTTAAAGCTTATCACTTAACGAAGACTCTCAATGATTTGAAGCCGTATGTCGGGGAAAACACCACCATTCTCCCCCTGTTAAACGGGATCATTCACATTCAGCAGTTACAAAACGAATTCGGCGCTGAAAAGATTCTGGGCGGATTATGCTTTATTGAATCCACCTTGAATGACAAAGGGGAGATTGAACAATACAGCCCGCAACATGAAATCGTTTACGGCGAATTAAACGGAGATGTGACAAAACGGATCCTTGACATCCAAGCGTTGTTCGATGGTGCCGGTTTTGACGCGAGATACAGCCAAAAAATCCGGATTGAAATGTGGCAAAAATATATTTTCATCAGCGCCATGAGCGGAATGACCTGCCTGATGAACAGCAGTATCGGTCCGATCCTTTCCGCACCTTACGGAAAAGAAATGTACCAACAGCTGCTGGAGGAGATTGTCTCGGTTGCCCATCATCAGGAACCGGAAATCCCGACCACCCTGGCCGGAAAAATCCTCCACAACATGGAATCCCTTTCCCCAAGCATGAAATCTTCCATGTTGAGGGACATGGAAAAAGGAAAGCCGGTGGAATCCGACCATTTCCACGGGGCCTTGCTCAAAATGGCACCCGGAGATGCCCGTCTGCCGCTCATAAAAGCGGTCTACAGCAGGTTGTCGATTTATCAGCAAGAACTTGAGAAATCCAGTCAATAGAAAAAGCAGGCTCCACCTCGTGAAACCTGCTGTCCTGCTTGTTTCTAAGTCACCCGTTTTTCAAAAGCCATATACGGCTCATCATGACGGGGAAAATAAAATTTTCCTCTTTTCTCGTAACCGCAAGATTCATACAAATACATGGCCTTTTCATTGATCATCTGGGTATCCAGCCGGATGCTGGCATACCCTTCTTTTTTGGCAAATCGTTCGATTTCCGCCAGCAAAGTGCGCGAAATTCCTTTTCCTTGGTACTTTGGGTTCACACAAAGCCGGTGAACAACTAAAAACCGCCCGGATGAATCTTCCCACGGTATGTGATCATACTCCGGTTCCTGATGTTGATCCAACACAACACAAGCAACGATTTCCCCTTCGTTCATCAGCACATATAAATTTCCGCTTTGGATATCCTTTTCAATATCCTCCCGTACCGGATAATTTTCAGACCACTGATAAATATTATTGGCATTCATGATTTTGGTGGCTTCTTTGTATACTTGGAAAACTTCATCGGTTTGTGATGGTACGGATTTTGCAAATTCCATTTCTGTCCCTCCTGTTGTCACTAATTTGCGCAAAAAAATCAATAATAAAAGTCCCGAAAAAAAAGAGCTGTCATATGACATGACAGCTCCAACACAAAATTATACCAGGCTGCAAAGCGAATACAACGATGAATCAAATCCTTATTTAACCATTTTATGAACACTTCTCCCCCATTACATGAGGAGAATCCCCACGGCACAAACCGTTCCGCACAACAGACCGAAAAAGATGAAAATCCTCATCATCCCGTACCCTTTTTGATCCAGATGCATGAAAATATAAAGCTGCAAAATCACTTGAACAGCCGCCAAAAAAAGAATCACAAAGAGCGTTCCCTGCAAACTGAACCATTGATTAATCACGGCCAGAAACGAAACGGCCGTCAGGACAATCATGAATAAAAAAGAAACCACGTGTTTGAAAGCGGTATCACTTTTTTGCCTGACCGGCTTCACTTCGTTTTGCAGTTGTGTCTTCAAACCGGAAGCACCCCCGCTCTTTCAATCTGATTATTTTTATTATACAGAAAATAGCCAATGTTTGCGAATCCCTATACAAAAAACCCGGCTCTGAAATCAGCCGGGTTTTTCGCCTCAAACTTCCACTTGCGGCTTTAAATGCATTTGAAGTGCTGCTTTTACAAATTCACGGAACAGCGGTTGCGGACGCGTCGGACGTGATACAAATTCCGGATGGAACTGAGCAGCCACAAACCACGGATGATCTTTGTACTCCACAATCTCGACCAGTCTTCCGTCCGGGGAAGTTCCCGAGAACACGTATCCCACTTCCTCCAACGCTTTCCGGTATTCATTGTTGAATTCGTAACGATGGCGATGGCGTTCGTACACCAAATCCGATCCGTATGCCTGATGTGCGAGGCTGTCGGGAACCAACTTGCACGGATACAAGCCACGGCGCATGGTGCCGCCTTTTTCCTCGATCGTTTTTTGTTCCGGCAATAAATCAATAATCGGATGAGGCGTCGATGCATCAAATTCCGCACTGTGTGCCCCTTCCAGTTTCAGGAGGTTCCGGGCGCCTTCCACACAAACCATCTGCATACCCAAACAGATGCCGAGGAAAGGAATCCGCTGTTCCCTTGCGTACCGGATCGCCGAGATCTTTCCTTCAATTCCGCGGTCGCCAAATCCGCCGGGGACCAGAATGCCGTCCACATCCCCGAGAAGAACATGGACATTGGAATCGGACACGTCTTCGGAATTGACCCATTTGAGGTCAATCTCCGTATCCCGGTCAAAGCCGGCATGACGCAATGCTTCAACCACACTCATATAAGCATCATGCAAAGCCACGTATTTTCCGACGATGGCAATGCGTGTTTGATGGGTCAGGTTTTTCACTTTGTTGACCAGCTCCAACCACTCGGACATTTCCGCCGGTCCGCATTCCAAGCCCAACCGCTTGACCACAATTTCATCCAGCCCCTGCTCCTGGATCATCAGCGGGACTTCATAAAGGGTTTCGGCATCGCGCACTTCAATCACCGCTTCACGATCAATGTCACAGAACAAGGCGATTTTATTTTTTAGTTCTTCCGAAAGAGGATATTCGGTCCGGCAAACAATCACATCGGGTTGAATGCCGAGACTGCGCAGTTCCTTCACACTGTGCTGGGTCGGTTTCGTTTTCAATTCGCCGCTGGCCCGCATCATTGGCACCAAGGTGCAGTGGATATACATGACATGCTCCCGGCCGACATCGCTTTTGATTTGACGGATGGCTTCCAAAAAAGGCAAGCTTTCGATGTCCCCGACAGTACCGCCGATCTCCGTGATCACCACGTCGGCGCCCGTCTCACGGGCCGCACGGAAGACCCGGTCCTTGATTTCATTGGTAATGTGAGGGATGACCTGAACCGTCCCCCCTAAGTAATCCCCGCGGCGTTCTTTGTTAATGACGGATGAATAAATTTTTCCCGTTGTCACATTGCTGTTTTTTGTCAAATTAATATCGATAAATCGTTCATAGTGGCCCAAATCCAAGTCCGTTTCCGCCCCGTCGTCCGTGACGAATACCTCACCGTGCTGGTAAGGACTCATGGTTCCCGGGTCCACGTTGATATAAGGGTCAAATTTTTGGATGGTAATTTTCAGTCCTCTGTTTTTTAACAATCTTCCCAGGGAAGAAGCGGTAATCCCTTTCCCCAGAGAAGAAACCACACCACCGGTAACAAAAATATATTTCGCCATTTTTATCTTCCTCCTATAGACAAGGATGCCCTTTCTTTTCGCAAAATAGAAAAGAGCGCCCCCAATCAAGGGGCGCTCTTTTATTTCCGTTCATAACGAGCCCAGAAAATAATTTATCGCAGGAAATGACGATTGTCAAGCAACTAAATCACTTCATCCCCGTCGTCAAATTCATTTTCTTCCTCATCCATTGCAAATTCATCTTCCGTATTTTCGATCTCGCCCAACTCTTCTTCTTCCTCATCAAACAGTTCTTCATCAAGGTCATGATATTCGTCGTCTTCTTTGACGTTGGCTGCAACCGCGGAATCCGTCGCTTGGTCCGTCGGATACCATTCCCTCAATCCCCACAAATTGCGGCCGACACAGACAAACCTTCCGTCAATGTTGATTTCGGTGTAAAGCTGGGCGATGTAATGCTCGGCTTCTTCCTTTGTAAACCCTTTCATGCTCGAAACTTCGCCCATGATATCCCGGTACAGCATTGCTTCTCCCTTTTGTTTCAAAAGGTCGTAAGCCAAATCAACCATGGCAGTCTCTCGCACTCTTTCCACAGCGAGATTGTCACTCAAATTCGGACACATCCTTCCATCCAGAGGTGAAGACCGTATATCCTGTTTCTAGTACAACTATTTTATCCAAAAAACAGGTGAAGTCAACCATAAACATCCAAAGCCGGACGGCTCAAAAAAAGGGATGGAGCAACAACCGTCTCCATCCCGGACATGAAAACCTTTACATATTCCGGCGGTACTGGCCTCCCACCTCATACAAAGCACGGGTGATTTGGCCCAAGCTTGCCACTTTTACGGTTTCCATCAACTCGGCAAAAATGTTTCCATTTTCGCGGGCCGTTTTTTTCAAACGCTCCAGCGCAACTTTCGCCTCTTCCCGGTGTTTTTCCTGGAATTCACGGAGACGGCGGATTTGCAGGTCTTTTTCCTCTTTGGTGGCCCTGCTGAGCGGAACTTCCACATCTTCCGGGGGATTGGGGTTTTCAAAAGTATTCACGCCGATGATCGGCAACTCGCCGGAATGTTTTTTCGTTTCATACAACAAGGATTCCTCTTGAATTTTCCCCCGTTGATACTGGGTTTCCATGGCCCCCAGCACGCCCCCGCGGTCACTGATCCGCTCAAATTCACAGAGGACGGCCTCTTCCACCAAATCCGTCAGTTCATCAATGATGTAGGAGCCTTGCAAAGGATTTTCATTTTTGGCAAGCCCCAGTTCCTTCATGATGATCAACTGAATGGCCATGGCCCTGCGAACCGATTCCTCGGTCGGTGTGGTAATCGCTTCATCATAGGCATTGGTGTGCAACGAATTGCATTGGTCATAAATGGCCATCAATGCCTGCAGAGTCGTCCGGATGTCATTAAAGTCCATTTCTTGCGCATGCAGGGAACGGCCCGAAGTTTGAATATGATACTTTAATTTCTGGCTCCGCTCATTGGCTCCGTACAAATGCTTCATCACAATGGCCCAAATCCGGCGCGCCACCCGGCCGATCACGGCATACTCCGCATCCAATCCGTTACTGAAGAAGAAGGAAAGATTCGGGGCAAATTCATCAATCTTCATTCCGCGGCTCAAATAATACTCCACATAGGTAAAGGCATTGGCGAGAGTGAAAGCCAGCTGGGTAATGGGATTGGCGCCGGCTTCAGCAATGTGATAACCGCTGATGCTGACCGAATAATAATTGCGGATGCCTTTTTTAATAAAGTACTCCTGGATGTCCCCCATCATCTTCAGCGCAAAATCAGTGGAGAAAATGCAGGTGTTTTGCCCTTGGTCTTCTTTCAAGATATCGGCTTGAACGGTTCCGCGCACCTTTTTCAGAGCCTGATTCTTGATTTCCTCCGCCTCTTCAGCCGTGGGCTCCCGTCCTTCCCTTTTGCGGAATTGTACCATCTGCTGCTCAATCGCCGTATTGAAATACATGGCCAAAAGAATGGGGGCCGGCCCGTTGATCGTCATGGACACACTGGTGTTCGGAGCACAAAGGTCAAAGCCTTCAAACAACCTTTTCATATCTTCCAAGGTACAAACACTGACGCCGGATTCACCCACTTTTCCGTAAATGTCCGGGCGTTCGTCCGGATCTTCCCCGTAAAGGGTCACACTGTCAAAAGCGGTGGACAGCCGCTTGGCCTGATCATTTTTTGACAAATAGTGAAACCGCCGGTTGGTGCGTTCGGGCGTTCCTTCTCCCGCAAACTGCCGTTTCGGGTCTTCATCCGTTCTTTTAAACGGAAACACACCGGCCGTAAACGGGAATCTCCCCGGAACATTTTCCTTGCGCAAAAAGCGTAAACGTTCTCCCCAATCCTCAAACCGGGGCAAGGCCACCTTGGGGATTTTGCTTCCGGCCAACGTTTTGGTATAAAGAGGAATCTCCTTTGTCTTGTTGCGCACCTTGATGGTGAATCGATCCTGCCGGTAGGCATCGGCCAACAAACCCCATTCATCCAGCAATTTCCGGTTCTCCGGGGTGAGGCGTTCCTCAATTTTTTGAATGGTCTCTTTAAAACGTTCCGTCAGGCTTTCTTCCCCGGCCGCTTCTTCCTTCATGCATTGCAGGCTTCCATTTAATTGATAAAGCCTTGTGGCCAGCTTTGCCTGCGCTTCCGTCTCTTGATGGTATTTCCGCACGGTGGACGCAATTTCCCTTAAATAATGGCTCCTTTCCGGAGGGATGATATGATGGATGTCCATTTCCGAAACCGGGGCTTTTACTTTGGTTTCCCAACCGAGATCAAACTTTTCATTCAATTTCCGGATCATTTCCTGGTAAAACCGGTTGGTTCCGGGATCATTAAACCGGGAAGCCATCGTGCCATAAACCGGAATCTCCTCATCATCGGCGTCAAACAACTGATGATTGCGGCGGTATTGTTTTTTCACGTCTCTGAGGGCATCTTGCGATCCTTTCCTGTCAAATTTGTTGATGGCCACCATGTCGGCGTAATCCAGCATTTCGATTTTTTCCAGCTGGGAAGGCGCACCGAATTCCGATGTCATCACATAAACGGAAAAGTCACTTACTTCGACCACATCGGCATTTCCCTGCCCGATTCCGCTGGTTTCGACAATCACTAGATCATATCCGGCCACTTTTAAGATTTGAATCGCTTCTTTGATTCCGCCGCTTAATTCCGACCGGGTTTTCCGGGTGGCCAGGCTTCGCAGGTAAACCCTGGGATGATGGACGGAATTCATGCGGATCCGGTCCCCCAACAACGCGCCTCCCGTTTTTTGCTTGGAGGGGTCGACGGACAAAATCGCAATTTTTTTGTCTTCAAAGTCATGGATAAAACGCCGGACCAATTCATCGGTCAATGAACTTTTCCCGGCTCCCCCCGTCCCGGTGATCCCGATGACCGGAACAAATCCCTGCAATTCTTTGGATAACTGTTCCCCCAGCCTTGCCCGCTGGTCAGGATCATCCTCCACCCAAGTGATCAAACGGGAAATCGCTTGTTTATCCCCTTTCTTGGCACGACTCATTTCCCGGGAAATGTCGCGAACCGTGGGGAAATCCGTCGTCTCCACCATGGTTTGGATCATGCCTTCCAATCCCATCTTTCTCCCGTCTTGCGGGGAAAAGATTTTTTTGACGCCATACTCTTCCAGTTCCTTGATTTCCCGCGGGACAATCACGCCTCCCCCGCCGCCGAACACTTGAATATGGCCGGCGCCGCGTTTTCTGAGCAAATCGATCATATATTTAAAAAATTCCATGTGCCCGCCTTGGTACGAAGAAACCGCGATCCCCTGCACATCTTCCTGAATGGCGGCCTCCACAATTTCATCCACGGACCGGTTGTGTCCGAGATGAATCACTTCCACTCCGGCCTGTTGCAACAAGCGGCGGAATAAATTGATCGAAGCATCGTGTCCGTCAAACAAGCTCGCAGCGGTCACAAACCGAATGGCATACTTGGTTTTAATCCCCTGCATCCCGATCGCCTCCTGCTGTAAATTCTCCCAACAACAAAGCCATTTGCCGCTTTGTGTATTCTTCCACATCATACTCGCGCCCCAACGCCCAGTGGCGAAACGTCCACATTTGGCCGATCACCATGATATTGTGGGCCATCAACTTGATGGAGGAAGGATCGATTCGGATGGTTCCGTCGTTCATTCCTTTTTCTAAAATTCGGGAAAATAAATTGGTGATCTCTTCTTCTTTTTTTAATACATATTTCATCTTGTCTTTGGGCAATGATTTGGTTTCTTGATAAATCAAAAGAACCAAGGAGCGCATCTCATCCATGACTCGGAACAATTGTTTCAAGCTTTTTTGCAATGATTCCATTCCGGTGTCTTCTTCGTTCATGACTTTCAGCAACCGGCTCTCCAATTTGGAATGGATGTGCTCGCAGACCAGATAAAGAACGTCTTCTTTGCTCTGGATGTATTCATACATGGTCCCGATGGACAGTCCGCATTCTCTGGCAATCTCACGAGTGGTGGTTTTGTGAAAGCCTTTTTCCACGAATAACCGAACCGCCCCTTCGATGATCTGTTCCCGCCTTTGTTCGATCAAACGCTCATTCTTAATCATCGAAGGAATCAGTTTGGAATGTTTCTTCACAGACTCCCCTCCCCAATGCCCCGATCCATTTTTCAGCCAGCTTCCGCGGACTGATCTCACGGGATTCCAGATTTTGCAAATCTTTTTTCCAATCCGGACTCCTCCATGCCCTCTCCAAAAGGCGCCGGACAGATTCTTCGATGATTTGGCGGGTTTCCAGCTCCAACTGTTTTTTCCGCTTCTTCTTTAATTCCCCGTTTTCTTCCAAGTAGCGGCGGTGCCGTTCAATCGCTTCCCACCATTTCTCAATTCCTTCCCCCCGTGTCGCAATCGTCCGGACAATGGGAGGGCGCCAGCAGCCTTCCTTTTGCTTCGACAAATCGAGCAAATCATTGATCTCCGATTCCAAGCGTCCGGCTCCCGGTAAATCGGCTTTATTGATGACAAACAAATCGGCAATTTCCATGATTCCGGCTTTAAACACCTGAATAACATCCCCGGCGGTCGGATTGAGAACCAGGCACACGGTATCGGCCACATGCATCACATCCAGTTCGGCCTGCCCGACTCCCACCGTCTCCAATAAAATCAGGTCATAGCCGGCCGCATCCAAAATTTTGACGGCGTCTCTGGCGGATTTGGAAATGCCGCCCAAAGATCCGCGGCTTCCCATGCTCCGAATAAAAACCCCCTCATCCAGGGAATGGCGGGTCATTCTCACCCGGTCCCCCAGAATGGCCCCACCTGTATAGGGGCTGGAGGGGTCAATGGAGATGACCCCGACCGTCAAGTTTTGGCGACGCAAATAAGAGATGGCTTCGTCCAACAACGTGCTTTTGCCGGCCCCCGGCGAACCGGTGATCCCGACAATGTATGCATTTCCGGTGTTGGAATAAATCGCTTCCATCCATTGGTCCGCATCCGGATCTTGATTTTCAATCCGTGTGATCAGGCGGGCAATCTTCCGCTTGTTTTTTTGCCTGATGGCTTGGATCCAACTCTCCATCACTCCCCCTCCCGGAGACGGTTTATTCTTTTAACAAGTGGTTTGCGATCACGACACGTTGGATTTCATTCGTTCCTTCATAAATTTGTGTGATTTTTGCATCACGCATCATGCGCTCCACCGGATATTCACGGGTGTATCCATAGCCGCCGAAGATTTGAACGGCTTCCGTCGTCACTTGCATGGCAACATCCCCGGCAAACAATTTGGCCATGGCCGATGCCTTTCCGTAAGGAATGCCTTCGGATTCCCTCCAAGCAGCCTGGTAAGTCAAAAGGCGGGCCGCTTCAATCTGGGTGGCCATATCGGCCAGTTTAAATTGAATGGCTTGCTTTTTCGCGATCGGTTTCCCAAATTGATGCCGTTCTTTGGCATAGGAAAGCGCCTCATCCAAAGCGCCCTGCGCAATTCCCACCGCCTGGGCGGCAATCCCGTTCCGGCCCCCGTCCAGCGTCATCATGGCGATTTTAAATCCTTCTCCTTCTTCCCCCAAGCGCTGGCTCGCCGGAATCCGGCAGTCTTCAAACAAAATTTCCGTGGTCGGGGACGACCGGATCCCCAATTTTTTTTCTTTTTTTCCGATGGAGAAGCCGGGAGTTCCCTTTTCCACAATGAATGCCGTGGTTCCCTTATGTTTCAGCGACGGATCCGTCAAGGCAAAAACGACATAAATCTCTGCTTCTCCCCCGTTGGTGATAAAAATTTTACTGCCGTTTAAAACATAGTCGTCCCCGTCGCGGACGGCGGTGGTTTTCATGGCCGCCGCATCGGAACCGGATCCCGGTTCGGTCAAACCGAAGGCGCCCAACTTCTTTCCTTCGGCCAACGGACGCAAAAACCGTTCTTTCTGCTCCGGGGTGCCGAACTTAAAGATCGGCCAGCTGGCCAGGGAAATATGCGCCGACAAGGTCACTCCGGTGGACGCGCAAACCCGGGACAACTCTTCCACGGCAATCACATAACTCAAAAAGTCCGCTCCGCCTCCGCCGTATTCTTCGGGAAAGGGAATGCCCGTCAGTCCGAGCGTTGCCATTTTTTCGAAAATGGTACGGTCGAACCTCTCTTGTTCATCCCGTTCGGCTGCAGACGGGGCCACTTCTTTTAATGCAAAATCACGCACCATCTTGCGCATCATTTCATGCTCTTCACTCAACTGAAACTCCATCGGGTTTCACTCCCATCCATCATCGTTTTCTAACCATTTAACAGTTCGCCGGCGATGACAATCCGTTGAATTTCATTGGTGCCTTCGTAAATTTGCGTAATTTTCGCATCACGAAACAATCTTTCGACCGGATACTCGCGCGTATAACCATACCCGCCGAAAATTTGGACCGCTTCGGTGGTCACCTTCATGGCCGTATCCGATGCAAACATCTTGGCCATGGATGCCTCTTTCTTGCACGGTTTTCCTTTTTGCCTTTTCTCCGCTGCCTGGTAAATCAAGAGACGGGCCGCCTCGATTTGCGTGGCCATGTCGGCCAGTTTGAATTGAATGGCCTGTTTCTTTGCAATCGGCCGGCCAAACTGTTTCCGTTCTTTGGCATAGGAAAGTGCCTCCTGCATCGCTCTTTGGGCAATTCCGATGGCTTGCGCGGCAATGCCGATCCGTCCTCCCGCCAGGTTGGACAAAGCCACTTCATACCCCTGCCCTTCGCTTCCCAGCAGGTTTTCTGCCGGTACTTCCGCGTCTTCAAAAATTAGCTCGCACGTATTGGAACCATTTAAACCCATCTTTTTCTCTTTTTTACCGACACGGAAGCCGGGCGTGTCTTTCTCCACAATAAAGGCCGAAATCCCTTTGGAACCCTGATCGGGATCGGTTACGGCAAACGTGACATATACATCCGCTTCCCCACTGTTGGTGATGAAGATCTTGTTCCCGTTCAAAATATATTTGTCTCCTGCTTTCCAGGCACTGGTCCGAAGATTGGAAGCCTCCGAGCCGGCTTGGGGTTCGGTCAGGGCAAAAGCCCCGAGATACTCGCCGGCAGCCAGACGGGAAACGTATTTCTTTTTCTGTTCCTCATTTCCGTATGTCAAAATCGGCATCGTGCCGACGGAAGTGTGAACCGACAAAATCACGCCAACCGTGGCACTGACTTTCGAGATCTCTTCCAGTGCAAGGATGTAGGAGATAAAATCCGCTCCTGCTCCTCCCCACTCCTCGGGAATCGGAATTCCCATCAAACCGAGTTGTGCCATTTTATTGACAATTTCTCCCGGAAACCGGTCTTCTTCATCCATGCGGTTTACCAACGGAGCGATTTCCGTTTCTGCAAAGTCCCGCACCATCTTGCGCATCATTTCTTGCTCAGCCGTAAAGGAAAGCCGCATGAGAATCACTCCACTCCGTGAAAATGAAAGTTCAGGATGCTTTTTCTCTATTTTTCATTGTCATATTGATAAAAACCGCGACCGCTTTTCTTTCCGAGCCAGCCGGCTTTCACATATTTTCTCAACAGAGGGCACGGGCGGTATTTGCTGTCGCCAAACCCTTCATACAAGGTTTCCATGATATACAGGCAGGTATCCAATCCGATAAAATCCGCCAACGTCAGCGGCCCCATCGGATGGTTCATCCCCAGTTTCATGACAGTGTCCACATCTTCGGGCGAAGCCACGCCTTCATACACGGCATAAATGGCTTCATTGATCATCGGCATCAGGATGCGGTTGGACACAAAGCCTGGAAAATCGTTGACTTCCACCGGAACTTTCCCCATCTTTTCCGCCAAATTCCTCACGGTTTCATTCACTTCATCCGATGTGGCCAATCCCCGGATCACTTCCACCAATTTCATCACCGGAACCGGGTTCATAAAATGCATGCCAATGACCGATTCGGGGCGGGAAGTCGCTGCGGCAATTTCTGTGATGGGCAGGGAAGAAGTGTTGCTGGCCAAAATCGCATGCTTCGGACTGTATTGGTCCAACTGGCGGAACAAATCGGTTTTGACTTCCATGTTTTCCACCACGGCTTCAATCACCAGATCCGCATCCTTGACCGCTTCCTGCAAATCCGCGGTGGTTTGAATCCGTGACAACACCGCCTCTTTTTCTTCCCCGGTCCACTTCCCTTTGGCCACTCCTTTTTCCAAGAGACCTTCAATCCGCGCCAGTCCTTTTTTCACCTGCTCTTCAGCCACGTCATGCAAAGAAACGGAAAAACCGGATTGGGCAGCCACTTGGGCAATTCCGCTCCCCATCTGCCCGGCACCGATCACTGCAATCCGTTTAATTTCCATCATTCCACTCCCTTTCTATCCATCCACCCGGACCAAGACGGCATCTCCTTGGGCTGCTCCGCTGCAAATGGCGGCAACCCCCAATCCTCCGCCACGACGTTTTAATTCCATGATCAGGGTGAGAAGAATGCGTGCACCGCTGGCTCCGATGGGATGCCCCAATGCCACGGCACCCCCGTTGACATTCAATTTTTCCGCATCGATTCCCAAAAGTTTTTGATTGGCCAGGGCCACCGCGGCAAAAGCTTCGTTGATTTCATACAAATCAATGTCTTGGGGCGACAACTGGTGCTTGTTTAACAGTTTCCGGACGGCATATGCCGGTGTGATGGGAAAGTCTTTGGCTTCCATCGCCACGGATGCATGCCCCAAGATGCGTGCCCATGGTTTTACGCCCAGTTCCTCCGCTTTTTTGGCGGTGGAAACCACCAATGCGCAAGCACCGTCATTCACCCCGGGGGCATTTCCGGCTGTAATGGTGCCGTCTTTTTGGTAAGCGGGCTTTAAAGCAGCCAATTTCTCCAGTGTGGTGTCCGGCCGGACCGATTCATCCTGATCCACGACATGTTCACTTTTTCTGGTTTTGACGGTGACCGGAACAATCTCTTCCGCAAAGAGGCCGGATTGAATGGCTTTTAATGCCCGTTCATGGCTTCTCAAAGCCCATTCATCCTGCTCTTCCCGCGAAATGTTTTGTTCTTTGGCCGTATTGCTTCCATGGATGATCATGTGAACATCGTGAAATGCACACCACAAACCGTCATGCACCATCAAATCCACCAATCTCCCGTCGCCCATCCGATGACCAAAACGCGCGCCGGGCAAAACATAAGGCGCATTGCTCATGCTCTCCATGCCGCCTGCCACCATCAATCCGGCATCGCCGGCCCGCAAAATCTGATCCGCCAAGGTCACACTGCGAAGACCGGAAGCGCAGACTTTGTTAATCGTCTCCGTTCCCACTTCCCAGCTCAACCCTGCAAGCCGGGCGGCCTGGCGGGAGGGAATTTGTCCGGCTCCGCCTTGCAAAACCATCCCCATGATGACTTCGTCCACCGATTGATCCGGCACACCACTTTTGTCCAGAGCGGCCCGGATGGCCGTGCCACCCAATTCCACTGCTTTTTTGTCCTTTAATCCTCCTCCGAGTTTCCCGATCGGAGTTCGTGCACCACCCAAAATCACCGATTCGGACAAATCTCTTCACCTCCGGTAAATAGGCACTCTATCGAGCGTTCGTTCGATATGCTGGCATACGTTGAAAACGCCTTCATTCATTAGCTTACCGGAAATTATTATTTTTAACAATAGTTAATCGAATTTATTTATTACCATAAAATGCTTTATTCTGTATAGATAAAATTTTCTATAAAAAAATCCGCACGTTGCGTGCGGTTATTTGGAATCCATCACAGGAAAACAAAGGCGAACCAAAGTGCCTTGATTGGCCTTGCTTTCCACTTCAATTTTTCCGCCCATGGCCTCCACCCATTCTTTGACCAACGCAAGCCCCAGCCCTGCCCCGTGTTCGCGCCCTCCGGTTTTTCCCTGGTAATATCTCTCGAAAATATACGGAAGTTCATCCTCGGAAATCCCCATCCCCGTATCCTGCACTTCAATGACACAGTGGTTCCCCGCCGGCCTTGCCGATAATTTGATCATCGATCCGCTCGGGGTGAAACGCAATGCATTGCGGATCAGATTGTCCAGCATTTGCGACAACCTCTTCCGGTCCACCCGGATCAGGGGCAATTTGGGCTCGATCTCCAATAAAATACTTACTTTTTTGCTTTGCCATGCGATCCGGGAAAAAGTTTCATGACTTTGTTTGATGAGTCCGGCCACCTGCGTTGTTTCCGGCTGTAAAAAAGAAGCAAGCGATTTTTTTTCATCTTCGGTGGCAATGACAAAAAGGTCATCAATCATCCTTTGCAACCGGGTGACTTCTCGTTTCAAGATTTGAACCTCTTTCGTCTCCTTCCACGGGTCATGCATGTGCAGTTGTTCCACATACCCTTGGATAATGGCAAGGGGATTCCTCAATTCGTGGGAAACATTGGCGACAAACTCCTGTTTGCTTCGCAATAAACTCTCCACTTGTCTCTTTTCATTGTGCAACTTCTGCGTCGTTTCCTCCAAAGATCCGGCCAGCTGATTCAATTGGCGGCTCAAGATTCCCAGCTCATCAATTTGTTCGTCACGAATCCGAAAAGCAAGATCTCCCCGGGACCAGGCTTTGGCGGCTTCCCCCACCTGGACGACCCGGCGGGTGACAAAGCGGGCATGAAGATAGGAAAACGGTAGAGCAATGACGAACGCGAGCAAAACCGTCAACAGGATCAGCGGAATGGATAACAAAAACGAAAAGAACATGGTCAACACCACTGCATCCACGTAAAAGAAATCGTCAAAGCGGATCATCTGATTGACCACGCCCAAAATTTGCCCGTCGTGTCCGTAAATCGGAGCGGCCGTCATATACCGGCTCCCGCTTTTTAACGGGATGCTGATCATTTTTTGCGTCTTCAGCACCTCCCGGATAAACGCTTTTTCTTCGTGATGGGCCGCTTGTGAGATCAGGGCTTCTTTCAAAAACGGATAAGTGCTGTCGGCCACCAACTCGCCTTTTTGGTTGTAAATGGTCCAATACCGTTCAACCTGATAAGGAGACCACCGGAAAATCCAATCATTCCATGCCGTGGATTCCACCTGCCGGATCCACTCGGGCAACGACGACTGAAGCCGTGGGTTTTCCATCATGTAGGAGGCCCAACGGGCCACTTGAACCGTTTCATTTTCGCCCCGGACCACTTTCGGGATATAGGTGGTGACGGTATAAAAAACAAGAGAAGAAACCAGGGAAAACACCAGAAAAAGAAACAGATTGACATGTGATAAAGTGATTTGGCGCACCAACCGGCCGGATGCCCATTCCCAAATGGCACCCAGGAAGAAAAAGATCAGGCGGAAGGCAACCAAGATGAAAAGCGCAATGGCCAAAATCCAGACATAATCCATATAAACTTCCTGATTGTCCGGCAAAAGAACCGGATATTCTTTGAAAACGGGCAACCGTTTCAACAGCCATTCCATGATCCATTCAAAACAAAAAACCCCCGTCAGGTAAGGGATCAAAAACTTTGCCCACAAAGCCAGACTTTCTTTGGCATTTTCTCCTTTTTTGAAACGATAAGCCGGCCAGACACTCATCCAAAACTCGGGAATAAACGTCAATATATACATCCAAACCAACTCATAAAAGGTACGGACCTGCCAAAGGAGCATCAGCACATATAAAAGCAAAAACGGGGCAAAGGTTTCAATCAATACCCGTTTGATTCCTGCTTTTTGGAAACTTTTCAACTGCATGAATGAGACCCCCGAATCCCTTTTAAAAAAAGGTCATCTGCTGTGCAGAGACCTTTTCACTCCTGTGATGAATCATTATTTGCCGTTTTTAACACAAACTTATAACCCATTCCCCACACCGTCAGAATATGTTTTGAATACGGCGCCAATTTTCTTCGCAAACGCGATACATGCGTATCCACCGTCCGGTCAAATCCATCATACGTCAAATCCCAGATTTGTTCCAATAAAAATTTCCGGCTGAACACCCGGCCCGGGTGGGCCAAAAACAAGTGCAACAATTCATATTCCTTTGGTGTGAGTTCCAGCAGGGAATCCTCCAAAAAAACCTCACGGGTCTCCACATTCAAGCGGATAAACCCGTAATCGATACAGGTCTGTTCGTGTTTTCCCTTCTCCTGTTCCATCAAAACCATTCTGCGAAGCATGGCACGAACCCTGGCCCTCAATTCACCGGTGCTGAAAGGTTTGATCATGTAATCATCCGCACCGACATCCAGTCCCCAAATCCTCTCCATCTCGCTGCCACGGGCCGTCAACATCAAAATCGGCACCACCGATTTCTGCCGGATTTTTCTGCAGACCTCGATTCCCTCCATATCCGGCAAAACCCAATCCAAAATCACCAGATCCGGTTGCTCCTGTTTCCAAAGTTCCAATCCTTCGCCGGCCGTGTGGGCCACCAACGTATCATAACTGTCGCGGCGCAGTTCCCCTGCAACCAGACCGGCCAATTCCACTTCGTCCTCCACGATCAAAATCTTTGGCATTTGTGCTTCACTTTCCTGTCTTTTTTTTCCTCAAAAGAAGAAGACAGCGAATACAGGAAGTTTTCTTCCCATATTCGCTTTCCCGTTGTTGATCAATGGACGCCTTCTGCCACTTCTCCCGGCTCATCCTCAATGGAAAGAGCCAAAATTTCAGCAACATCCATGGTTTGCACTGTGTCTTCAACTTCTTTGGCTTTGGTTCCGTCGGACAACATTGTCAAGCAATAAGGGCAAGCACTTCCGATCACGGTCGGGTTCACTTCAAGCGCCTGCTCGGTACGGGCGACATTCACGCGCACCCCTTCGGTTTCCTCCAGCCACATCAATCCTCCGCCGGCTCCGCAGCACATGCCGTTTTCTCTGTTTCGTTTCATTTCCACCAGCTCGATGCCCGGGATTTGATTCAGGATATAACGCGGGGGATCAAACACCCCGTTATATCTTCCAAGATAGCAGGAATCATGGTATGTCACACGTTCTTTCACTTCTTTGGTCGGCTTGATCCGTCCTTGTTTCAAGAGTTCGGCCAACACTTCCGTGTGGTGATATACTTCCGCTTCCAACCCAAGATCGGGATATTCTTTTTTAAAGGCATTATAGGCATGAGGATCAATCGTAATAATTTTTTTCACTTTATGCTTTTGGAACAAAGCAATGTTGTCCATCGCCAATTGTTGGAACAAAAATTCATTTCCCAGACGGCGGGGGGTGTCACCCGAGTTTTTCTCTTTATTCCCGAGAATGGCAAATTTCACACCTGCATGATTCAATAATTTCACCAAAGCCCGGCTGATTTTCTGACTGCGGTTGTCATAAGACCCCATTGAACCCACAAAGAAGAGGTACTCGAATTCTTTTTCTTCTTTGACGGTCGGAACGGGGACATCCGAATTTTCAATCCATTTGGCCCGGTCTTTCCGGCTGATTCCCCAAGGGTTCCCCTGACGTTCAATGTTCGAGAAAGTCCGTGAAACTTCGGGGCTCATTTTCCCTTCCGTCATCACAAGGTAACGGCGCATGTCAATAATTTTATCCACATGCTCATTCATCACCGGGCATTGGTCTTCACAGTTGCGGCAAGTGGTGCAAGCCCATAATTCCTGCTCGGTGATCACATCCCCGATCAGATTGACTTCCCCGGTGTTTAAAGCTTGTTGATTCGCCCCGGCAAAGGCAAATCCCGGAACCCAGGGGCTTTTGGAAGTAATGGCTGCCCCTTTGGCGGTCAAATGGTCCCTCATTTTGACGATCAAATCCATGGGAGACAACATTTTTCCCGTTCCGGCAGCCGGACACATATTGGTGCAACGCCCGCACTCAACACAGGCATACAAATCGATCAATTGGTTTTGGCTGAAGTCTTCAATTTTTCCTTTCCCGTATTCTTCGATGGATTCATCTTCAAAATCGATTAAAGACAACTTGGATGGTGCCTGCTTCTGTTTTTGTTTCAAGAAAACATTCACCGGCGCCACCAACAAATGGAAGTGTTTGGATTGGGGAACGTAGACCAAGAAAGTCAGCAAGACCAAGGCATGCATCCACCAGAAAACGTAAAACATCACCTTGGCGGCCTCCGCACTCATCCAATCCATAAACGGCATGGCAAGGATGGAAGAAAACGGGGTGTACCAAGTGACCCCCTCGCCGGCCCACAATTTTTCAAAGGCCGCGGACAATAAAATGGAAGACATCAATAAGGTCAGAAAAATAATCACAAGACCGGATTTAAAACCTCTTTTCAACCGGGGCAATTTTTCAATATAACGCCGGTAGAAAGCATAAAGGGTGGCCAACAAGACGATGAATGTCGTCAGTTCCTGCAAGAACAGAAAAAACGGATATGCCGGCACGGGAAGATGATGTCCCGGTGCCAAACCTTTGATGAATAAATCAATCGCTCCAAATTGAATGATAATAAAACCGTAAAACATCAATACATGCATGAACCCGCTTTTTTTATCCTTGAGCAGCTTCTTTTGTCCAAAAACGTTTACCAGCACTTGATTGATTCCGGTTTTTAAATCCACCTCCAAATCGGCCGGCTTTCCCAATTTCACATATTGATACCGACGATATACAACACTGGCAAATAAGTATACGGCATAAGCGGTAACTCCTAAAAAGACCAAGAGGTTCACAATTTGCAGCATCGACATCCTTTTCTCTCCTTTCCATTATTTATGTTAATTCAGAAAAAAGATTTTGCAAACACACAAAAATTACTTTAAATTCAGTTTGTTTACATTCTATCATAAACTGAGCAGTCATTCATTAATTTTTATCAAAACCAGCTTCATCCATTTCCATGGATATTTATTCAATTTTAGCATATTTTCATGCTCCAAGCCGTTTTTTTGCGCTATAATAGACCATGGTCCGGACTATGGACATTTCTATTCCGTTTATGCAGACTTGAGTCATGACAAACGGCAACCTGATTTTCCATTTCGTTGACTTTTGTCCGGACTGAAGTCCCCGGACAGACGAATCGAATGACACTTGTTCCGTTTGCCAAAAATGATGCAGGAGGCGTTTTTATGTTAATAGCGGTGGATGCAGGACGTGCCTTTGTAAAAACAGTAACGGGAAACCAAAAATTCTCATTTCCAAGTAAAGTTTCAAAAGCGAGAAAAAGAACATTTGTACAGACATTGGAGGAAGATATCGAGCTCCGGTATCAAGGGAAGGAATATTTTATCGGGCAACTGGCAGAGCGGGAAGGGTCTTTCACAAGACAGATGATGACCGAAAGCAAAGTCAATGTGGAAACGGTATTGTTGATCCTGACGGCTTTGTTTAAAGCAGGAGCGATCGGGGATGTAAAATTAGTCACCGGCGTGCCGATCAACATGTATAAAGAGGAAGAAAGAGCGAGGCTTCGTGCCAAGTTGGAGGGAGAGCACGAAGTGGTCTTAAACGGTACATATCGAAAGATCAATATCACCAAAGCCGCGATCACCATTGAGGGAGGAGCGGCCTATTGGGTGCACCGGCGCATGGGAACGGTGCGTATCGTGGATCCGGGAGCCCGGACGACAAACTATGCCACGTTTAAAGACGGGATTTTTATTGACCGGGAGAGCGGAACGTTGCCAAAAGGATGGGATAATGTGCGGGAAGCCGATCCGGAGGAAATGGCGGCCATGATCGTCGGACATTTGGGAGGAATGTGGTCCACGACCGATGTGGTCGAGTTGATCGGCGGAAAGGCAACGGAATTGGTGGAGCCCTTCAAACATGTGGGTTTCATCCACGCCACCAGTTTTGGCAATCCGCAATATGCCAATGCACTCGGTTATTATGCACTGGGAAAGGAGACGCTCGGTGAATGAGGGAATATAAAAAGAGGGAAAGAAGACAAGTTTCCTTTAATACCGAAGATGCGGTGGAACTGGAACTGCTCAAGTTGGCAGACCGGGAAGACATCAACTTTTCCGGACTTGTCAAAAACCTGTTGTTTGCCTATTGCATGGGCCAATTGCAACCTGCCAAAGATCTTTCTCCCGTGAAAAATTCCCGGATGCTGTCGAGTCAAAATGTACCTCCATCCTCTTTTCAAGAGATTAAAGCCAGTGGCATCCCGTTTGATTATTAAGTTTATATAGAATAGGAGAGAGAGAATATGAAGCCTCATTCTTTTCAAATCCCGTATTCTGTCGTTGACAAACTCCCTCCGATGGAACGATTCGTTTACTACGAACTGAGCCGCTTGGCCTCTCCTGTCGCTAAAAAAGATACCATTTTCAGAGTGAATATTCCGCCACGGGGGCTGATTATCAACCATTTCCGGTTGGCCAAGGAAATGGATTTTCCCTATTCGCGTGTTTCCTTTGCCATGGAACAGTTGGAGAAAAAAGAATTGATTGAAATTCATCCCTTAAACAACAAGGAGTTCCGATCCTACTATCTGGTCTATGTAAGAAAAGTTTACCAGGAAAATGAAATCCCCTTGTCTCCTCCCGAATTTTCGTTTTAAAGAAAAAGGCTGGCGCTGGCGTCAGCCTTTTACAACATCCGGGACCGGTTTTGGCGGCGAACCAGTTCCTGCACAAAGTACGAAGCGACATCCGGGGCCAATGTGCCGGGGCCGAAACCGGCATCAAACCCCAACTCCAAAGCCAGTTCATGATGAATGCGGGGGCCTCCGCATATCAGGATAAACCGGTCCCGCACCCCTTCCGCTTCCATCAATTCCACCAACCCGGTAAGCGTTTGGATGTGGGCCCCTTTTTGGGTCACCACTTGGGAAACCAAAATCACATCGGCCTTTTTCTTTAAAGCTTCTTCCATCAACACTTCGTTTTCAACCTGGCTTCCCAGATTGTAAGCCTCGATTTCCGGATACCGTTCCAGTCCGTATTCCCCGTGATAACCTTTCATATTCATGATCGCGTCAATGCCGACCGTGTGTGCGTCCGTTCCGGTGCACGCCCCGACCACAACCACTTTCCTTCCGATGTTCTCCCGGATATACTGATTGATCTGATCAAAATCCATGCGGACACTGTCCACTTTCGGAACCCGGATGGCCGTGAAATCAACGGCATGGCGGCATTTTCCGTAAACGATGAAGAAAGTGAAGCCTTCCGTCAGGTCTTTCATATGGTACACTTGCGGTTCATCCAGCCCCATTTTCATCGCCAGTTGTCTGGCTGCTTCCCGGGCTTCTTCACCATACGGAACCGGCATGCTGAAACTCAGCTGGACCATGCCGTCATTCAGTGTGTCGCCATACGGTTTCACACGGGTCAAATCCGCCTTCAACGTCCAACCCCCTCCCTTGGTTTCAATCCGAGACGCAACCGGAGTTCCGCTTCAATCGGGTTATAATAGTCACGGCTTTTTTTGAGAACCCCTTCCAGCCCCTTTCCTCCGGTCCTTGACCGTTTCACATCGGCAAACATGCCTTTTTCCAAAGCATAAAACAAGCCGGTTTCACGAATTTCTTCCAATAGTTTCATCGCTTCCTCCAAAACATGGCGGGCTCTTTGTTCGATGCGCCCCCCTGGCCGGAAGCAGATTTCTTCTCCCAAATGGCGGGCATTGCGGAAAATGTACCGGGCATTTTCGATGGCCAGTTGCCGGTCATGGATATGTGGTGTATGCATGGCTTCGGTCATCATGCCAAGCAATTGCACCCCTTGGTTCGTCATGATGCCGACCAAATTAAACAGTGCATTTTGGATATGGCCCTTAAAAATATTTCCGGTCATGTGTTTGGTCGGCGGCATATACTTCAAGGGGGCATTGGGAAAGATTTGCCTTGCCATCTGGGCCTGGGCAATTTCCCACAGCAACCCGTCTTCCAAATCCGGATTCATTTCAAACGCATGGCCGAGTCCCATTTGCTCCGGGGGAAGTCCCGACAACAGCGCCAACTGTTCATTGATGAATTGCGACGCCAGCACGGTATGCGCGCTTTTTACGGCATCGGCTGTTGTCAAATAATTGTCTTCCCCGGTATTGATCATGATGCCGGCATAACTGTTGATCATGCGGGAAAACGATTGGTCGATCAGGGTTCGCTGCATGTTGATATCCCTGAACAAAATCCCGTACAGGGCATCATTCAGCATAACATCCAACCGCTCAAACGCTCCCATGGCGGCAATTTCCGGCATGCATAACCCCGAGCAATAATTGCACAGATAAATATACCGCCCCTCTTCCCGGCTGACTTCATCCAGCGCTTTCCGCATGATCCGGAAATTCTCCTGGGTGGCAAACGTCCCCCCGTACCCTTCCCGTGTCGCGCCATAAGGCACATAGTCCAGCAAACTCTGACCCGTGCTGCGGATCACGGCGATAATATCCGCCCCCTGGCGGGCCGCAGACTTGGCCTGCACAACATCTTCGTAGATGTCGCCGGTTGCCACGATCACATACAAATAAGGATTTTTTCTCTCCCCGGTTTTCCCGGTCCACTGCTGTCGCACCATCCGGTTTTTCCAAATCTCATCCAGAGCCAGAGCGGACATTTGCTTTCCTTTTTCCTGAATCTCAGCCAAGGGGGCACGGCGGAGTTGCACCAAATCCCATTTTCCCTCCGCCACTTGTTCCGCGACATACTGCGCCGAACACCCGTTGATCACCATCGCATTTAAAACCCAATAAGCGGCACCCGTTTCCAATTGTCCTCTTTCCAGCAAGTGATCCACAACCACATTGGCCAGCGGCACTCCATCTTCATTCACCCCGTCGATTCCAAAACAACGCAAAACCGTCCGTTCCACCGCAACCGTGGTGTGATCGGAAACCAACCGGTCCACTTGGGTGGCGATCTTTTTGGCCGCTTGACGCGCACGCGCGATTTTCTCAGGATCCAGCCTCAATTTATTCACTGTTCCTCCCCCGCTTTCTCCCCCGCTTGTTGTTTGGCCATCCGGATGATTTCGGGAGGCAGACCAATGGCTTCAGCAATCCGGATGGCTTCATGCGGGATGCTTTTTCGTCCCTCTTTGACCGGGATCAGCCGGTAATCCATCCTTTTTTCAAGAGTATCGGGAAGAAATGCACCGGCTTCGGCCATCCGCCCGGAAATCCCGGCCACTTGGTACAGGCGGATGCCTTTGACTTCCAGAACCTCCTGATAATGCGTCACATGCACGGAATAGTGCCGCTCTTTGGCAAGAAAAGCCGTGACGGCCCGGGCCAATGCCCCTCCTTCCACCGGATTGGTTCCGCTTCCCGTTTCATCCAACAACAACAGTCCCGTTCCCGGAAGCTGTAAAAACTCACGAAACCGGACCATTTCTGCACCAAAACGGCTTAGCCCTTGCCGGATTCCCTGTCCGTCACCGATCAAACCGGCAACCCAGGAAAACAAAGGCATGTCACAGGCGGCAGCCGGGACAAAAAATCCGTATTGCGCCAAGACAGCAATCAACCCGAATGTTTTTAATCCGACCGTTTTCCCCCCCATATTGGGGCCGATGATCACCGTCACCCCGCGCCGGATGGAACAATCCACACGGGTCATGGATTGTCCGCGTTCGTTCAGCTTTTGCTCCAAGGCAGGATGGAAAGCGCCTTTCACCCGGAATTGATTTTTGGACCAGCGCGGGCGGACTCCTTGCCAGTGTTCGGCCGCCCGGATCCGGGCCCATTGCAGATCAAGCCGGGTGATGTGAACCATCCATTCACGGAAATCCGGGACCAACGGGACCAGTTCTTTTACCAACCACCAGTTGATTTCCTGTTCGATCCGGGCGATCTGTTCTTCCCATGCGGCAATTTCACACGACAAGGGATGCTCGTTTTTTAAGCGGTAAACCGATTCATGGGACGTTTGCCGAACCAGCATCAATTCCGCCTCTTCTTTTAACAACCGGTCCCCTTCTGTATCCCGGGGCACCACCCATTCTCCAAACCGGTTGCAAGTTTGCCCGGTTTTTTCCGCAATCCTTACCGCCTTTTGTTCCTGATCCCGTTTGACTTTTGCCTGCAATTTCCTGAGCGTTTTTCTGGCTTCTCTCAAACGGTCATCATAGGCATCATCAAACCAAAAAGAAGATGTGTGCGTTTTGGCGGGATTTAAAAGGAGAAAAGCCTTTTCGCACCGCTTTTCCATCGCTTTGTTTTTGAGAATCATGCGGAAGAGCGTGGTTTGTTTCAACAGCGAATGGAGCTTCTGCGTGCTGTATAAAAAGGTTTTCAGTTGGAACCATTCGGTCAAGTCCAATAACCGGAACTCCTCCAGTTTCCGTAATACAGAGGAAATGTCCGGGATTTCGGTGAGAAGGGCATGAACCGGTTCCCGTATGGAAAAAGCGTCAAATTGCTTTTTGATCTCTGCTTGCTCTTGTAAACATTGCTGCCAGGCTTCTTCCTCTCCCGGCAAAAACGGCCGGCAATCCTTTTGCTCTCTTCCGTAAGGGGTGAGCGGCTGAAACAAGTCCAGGCAAACCGAGAGGCCGATTTCTTTGGCAGTACGCTCATCACAAAACATCACACCACACTCCCTGCTCATGCCGGTCCCTCATCACATCCACCACGGGGACGGGAAAGAAAAGGCGGCCGATTTTTTCTTTCATTTCCCCGGGGGGAAAGGAATATCCGTCCGGCGATTCCGGGTTGACGGCCACCTGAAGGAGACGGATCGGTTTCAGGACGCGAATCTCCCCTCCTTGCTTGTAAAAACGGCGAAGCACCGGCATACTGACAAATAAATGCGTAATGTCCGGAACGATGATGCGGACGGCCCTCCGGGAGCGGAGAAAAGTTTGCAACATCCGATCGGTCAACGCTCCGCTGATCGCCAGTGCCTGCCATTCTTTTTGCAACCATTCTCCGTCCTCCCGGACGGAAAACAAACCGGTGAAAGGAAGCAGTTCGATGCGGTTGCGGAGAACTCCGACCACCCGCTTTTTTTCCAAAGCCAAGGCTCCGGCTTTTTGTTCCGGAAAATGGCTGCATGCCTTCAAGCGCAGCAAGCGGCTCCATTCCCCGGCTTTGCGGAGGACCTCTGCAAAATTTGGATCAAGGGAAGCCCCGATGACGAGAATGGTTGCATCGGTCAGTTGGGGACTGGACGGCGATCTTCGGTCATAAGCCCCGTCCAACAGGATTTTTTGTGCACCGGCCTGCCTCAAAAACTCCATCGCCCGTTCCGCCCCGCTTTTGGAAGGAAGACCTGCCAACAGAACCGGTCCCTCCCGTTTGGCGCGGGCAATGAACACTTCCCCCATCACCGATTGGATTCCGCAGGATTGAATCACTTCCCAGTGCCCCGGTTGACGGTTCAACCAGTGAGCGGAAGTGGCCACCAGCATATTCTCCCTCACCCGGATCAAAGGCTTTTCCCTGCCGCTTATGGCATCATGTTTCTCCCCGTCCACGCCCATGCTTAATATCCCAAGCACACCGGCCTTGGGGGCATCGCGGATCAACGCATTCAACACGGTTGTTTTTCCGGCGTTTTTGGACAGTCCGATGACAGACAAGGAGGAGATATCCATTTTTAAGCCCATGGCCGGTTCCTTAAGACGGATGGACACGCCGGTCTTCCCGTGTCAATTGTTTCGGTTCCAGATTGATCCGTTCATCGTTCATCAAAGCGGCGATTCCCACTTGCTCCCCGGCTGCTCTGCAGTATTCACATTCTTCTTTGTTATGTGGTTGGTAATGGGTCGGCTCGGGATAACTGGTGATCACTCCTTCAAAATTGCGCAAAACGGTTTTTTCGGTGCTTTGCGAGATCAGATAATTCGGGCTGAGCGGAATTTTGCCTCCTCCTCCCGGGGCATCCACCACAAACGTGGGAACGGCATAACCGGAAGTATGCCCCCGCAAATACTCGATGATTTCCAATCCTTTGGAAACAGGAGTTCTGAAGTGCCCGATGCCTTCCGATAAATCGCATTGGTAAATGTAATAAGGCCGGACACGGATTTTCACCAACTCATGCATCAATTTTTTCATGATATGCGGACAGTCATTGACCCCGGCCAGAATCACGGACTGATTCCCCAGCGGCACCCCTGCATCCGCCAACATTTCACAAGCCCGTTTGGCTTCCGGCGTGATTTCCTTCGGATGGTTAAAATGCGTGTTCAGCCATACCGGATGGTATTTCTTTAAGATATTGCACAAATTTTCAGTGATCCGTTGCGGGAAAACAACCGGGGCCCTGGTTCCGATCCGGATGATTTCCACATGGGGAATTTCGCGCAGGTTTTTCAGCAAATACTCCAAAATCCGGTCGTTGACCAATAATCCGTCTCCCCCGGATAACAGCACGTCCCTGACCTCGGGTGTGTTTCGGATGTAGTCGAGGCAGGCATCCATCTGTTTTTTGGGAACGCCCATCCCGATTTGCCCGGAAAAGCGGCGGCGCGTACAATAGCGGCAATACATGGAGCATTGGTTGGTGATCAAAAACAGGACCCGGTCCGGATAACGATGGGTCAATCCGGGGACGGGGGAATCGGTATCTTCCAACAGCGGATCTTCCATGTCGTAAGGAGTGCGGTCCAATTCGGCAGAAACCGGCACCGATTGCATCCGGATGGGATCTTGCGGATCATCGGGATCCATCAACAGTGCATAATACGGCGTGATATTCAGCGGAATGGTCTGTTTGGAGATCTTCACCCCTTCGATCTCTTCCGGCGTCAAACGGATCACCTTGCTTAAGTCTTCAAACGTGCGGATGGTGTGCGTCAGTTGCCACAGCCAGTCATTCCACTGTTCCTCCGTCACATCTTTCCACAGTTCGATCTCACGCCAATCTCTCATCTGTCTCCGACCCCTTTCATTGATAGCGTTTGGCAAAAGCTTGAAACAACCGGTCACATTCCCGAAGAGACTGAAAAGCCAACGTTGCGTGCCCGGGAGCATAGCCGTTTCCAATCATCATTTGCACGTCCTTGCCCATTCCTTCGGCTCCCAAAGCTGCTTTGGTAAACTGTACCGCCATGCTGAAGAAATAAACCAATCCTTGATCCCGGGTGGCCAAAATGGAGGAAAGCTCCGTATCACAAGCGTTGACACAGTTGATGGTCAAATCAGCCAGCTTCCCGAAGGTGGCTTTGTGAACCGCCTCATAAACCGCCATCGGATCCGTGGCATTCAACCGGATCACTTCATGGACCAGCCCAAGGGAACGGATTTCCCGACATGCCTTTTCGCTGGCCTCAATGGCGATCACTTGCCCGGACTTGCCCGCTTTTTTCCATGCCTGATACAAACTGAGCATCCCCGACTTTCCGCCGGCTCCCAGCACCACCACCCGGTCCTGCGGCCGGACCAGACGGGCCGTTTGGGCAGGGGCACCACATACATCCAACACAGCCAGTGCCACTTTTTCCGGGATGTCATCCGGCAAAAGGGCAAATGGTCCGCTTGCAAACAGGACGGCCCGCCCCTTGATTTCGACTTGACCGGTATCCATGTGTATTTTTTTGATTTTTTCGATGTGAAGCGGCGTCAGTGTCAGGGATACCAAGGTGGCAATTTTCATCCCTTTTTTGACGTCACGGGATGGAAAACGGGGGCCGGCCTCTTGCACCGTGCCGATCAACATGCCGCCGGATCCCGTCACCGGATTGTGCATTTTACCGCGTCGGGAAACAATGGACAAAATCTGTTCTTCCACCTTGCCGGCGTCATGGCGTGCTTCTTCTTTCAATTGCTGAAAAGAAGCGGAATCAATGTTTAAGCAATCCACTTCAATCAGCAGTTCATTGTCATAAACCATCGGATCCGCATTCAGCTTCCAAGCCGGTTGCGGCAACGCGCCGGCCGGTTCCATCACACGATGCAAACCATAGGGGTGGCCTTTCGGATAAATCAAGTCGTTCCCTCCTCTCGCCCTTTATTCATGCAAATCCGGTGCCAACCGAAAACACGGGGCATCCCGGGTTTTTTAACATAAAAAAAAGCCCATTTTTGGGCACTTTTTAAACCGAGTTGATTTTCTTCAATTTGTATTGCAGGGTCTGGCGCGGAATCCCCAACCGGCGGGCTGCTTTTAACACATTGCCTCCGGTTTCTTTCATCGCCTGCCGGATCAACCGGGTCTCCACTTCTCTCACCACTTCCCGCAGCGACTTGCTGTTTTCTTTGAATAAAGTTGATAATTGGATCCCGGCATCGGATTTTCTGTTTTTGAAATGGGCGGGCAGATGGTCGACGCTCAGTTTTTTTTCGGTCGCCAACGTCAAAGCCCCTTCAATGGTATGTGCCAACTCCCTGACATTTCCGGGCCAATGGTACTGATGGAACAGCCGGAACACTTCATCGTCGATTTCTCCGGCCGGCGAATCGATTTCGGCCTTTAACTTCCTGAAAAAATAACGGGTCAAACATGGGATGTCGTCTTTTCGCTCCCGCAAAGGAGGAAGATGAATTCCCACCACATGGATGCGGTAGTACAAGTCTTTTCTCAACTTTCCTTTTTGCATGCTGATGAGCAGATCTTCGTTGGTCGCCACAATTATCCGCACATCCACCGAACGGAATCTCGCATCCCCGACGCGCCGGACACCGCCTTCCTCGAGTGCCCGCAATAATTTGGCCTGCAACTCAATCGGCATCGATTGGATTTCATCCAGGAACAACGTTCCTCCATCTGCCAATTCGAATAATCCCGGGCGATCTTCGGAACCTGTAAACGCTCCTTTCACCGTGCCAAATAAGATCCCCTCCAGCAAAGTTGACGGAATCGCCGCGCAATTTTGCACAATGAACGGCCCCTTCACACGACCGGAGGCACTGTGAATCGATTGGACAAACAATTCCTTTCCGGTTCCAGTCTCACCGACCACCAAAACGGGAGATTTGGTTTGCGCAGCCCGCTTGGCTTTCTCGATTTCCTTCAGCATAACCGGGTTTTGCGTCACAATATCGGCAAACTGGTAAAAGGATTGTTTTTTTGAAGTTAAGCGGCGAGGCGTCGGGTTCATTTTTTCTTGCAAGTGAATCACCTGGTCGGACAATTCCTTGACCTGCGTGATGTCGCGCGAAATTTCAGCAGCTCCCACCACTTCCCCACGGACCCGGAGCGGAATGGTGCGGTTGACGGTCAGCACCCTCTGTCCTCTCCGGTTCATAAACGACTGCTGTTTTTCTTCGATGGATTTTCCCGTTTGCAGCACGTTCAAAAGTGTACTCGTTTTCTGTGTCAACGAGGGAAATGCCTCAAGCACATGGACGCCCATGACTTCGTCAATCTCCATCCCGTCCAGCTTGGAAGCCGCTTTGTTGTAAAAGACCGTCATTCCCCGGGCATCCACGATATGCACCCCTTCATTCAAACAATCCAGAAACCGGCAAATCATTTTTTTGGACAAGCGGGTATGAATCAGACCAAATTCCTCCTTCCGCGGTTGGTGCCGAAAAATAATCAGAATTGTGCTTAAAATTCATCACTATCCATTGTACCGCATTATCCGGACAAAAAACAGGAGGGGATTTCCCTCCTGTCAATCGGATTTTTTCTCTCCTTCAGATTCGGGGACCGTTCCCCACATCTGCAATAAATTGTCGATGGTGTATTTTTCTTTCCGGTTCTCTGATTTCTTGTCGAGACTGTATATGGTGATTTTGGCAATTCCCTCACCCGATATGGGCATGATCGCTTCTTTGGGAATGTTGACTTCAAAATCCACCGTTGTAAAATCTTGATCCTTGTCTTTGTGAAAGGTGACCGAACGGCCGTTTAACACCGACCGAGAACTGAATCCATCCACCACATAAATATCATAATAAAAAGTCCGTCCCTTAAGGTCATTGTTGACTTTGAGGGTCACCTCGTACTCGCCGTCGGCTCCCTTCACCTCAAAATCACGAAACATTTTGCTTTCGGTCTTTTCTTCTTTGGGTATTTCCTTCCACCATTTATGGTTCCATTCAGGCCGCGACTCGTTTGCCGGTGTTTGCGAAACCGTCGGGGAGGAAGAAGGAGGATCCGGCTTTTTTTCCTGCTTGGTTTCCCCGATCATTTTGATGCCGAATGTCAGCAGGAAAAGTCCGACAACCGCCACACCGGACAAGATCCCGATTTTTTTGGGGCTGAATTTGGTTGATTTTTTCTTCTTCGGCCGGTCCACCGGCAACATATAAGCATCCGGCTTTTCCAGGGCTTGTTGCAAAGCGTGTTTCAATTCCACTGCCGTTTGGTACCGTTTTTCCGGATCCTTTTCCAACGCCCGCATCAGCACTTGCCGCATCGATTCAGAAATATCCGGATTGTAAGTTGTCGGGTCCGGAACCGGATCGTGCAAATGTTTCAAGGCAATGGAGATGGAACTGTCCCCGTTAAAAGGAACTTTTTTGGTCAACATCTCATAAATCACGATTCCCAATGAATATAAATCCGAAGAGTAGTCCACCTTTCTCCCTGAAGCTTGTTCCGGGGAGAAATAATGAACAGATCCCATGACATAACCAGTTTTGGTTTTGACGGTGGCGGCACTGGGCAAATGCGAAATCCCGAAATCGGTCAGCTTGTAACGTTGGTCGGAACCGACCAGAATATTGTGCGGTTTGATGTCACGGTGAATAATCCCGTGACGATGGGCATGAGACAAACCGTCACATATCTGTGAAGCAATTTTCACCGCTTTTTCCGGCGGGAAAGGACCTTCTTTTTTAATGAGGTCAATCAACGACGGACCGTCCACATACTCCATCACCATGTAATAGATGGAACCTTCCCGCCCCACATCATAGACACTGACAATATTGGGATGGGACAAACTGCCGGCCGCTTTCGCCTCCCGGATAAAGCGCCGGACAAAATCCTGGTCATGAATCAGCGAATTGTTCATCACTTTGATCGCAACATACCGGTCAATCACCAGGTCCTTTGCCTTGTATACAACCGCCATGCCGCCCCCGCCCAGAGAGTGAAGGATCTCATATCTCTCCGCCAGCTTCATTCCTTCCATAATCATTCTATCTCCTTAATCGCAGTGTTTATTATCCAAATCATTTCTTTCATTCCCAAGCCACGAAAAAAGGTCTGAGCATCTCTATTAAAACTCGGTTTTCAGCGATAGAATGTTACATTTTTTCAAACATTCATTCAACATGTGAAAAATACCCCTGTGATGATGGCATAAAAAAAGCCAGAAGGGATTTCCCCCTCTAGCTAGTATAACATTACATTTGCTCCGGTGCGTCCACTGCGATCAAATTTAATCCGTTCCGGATCACTTGGGCAATGCCTTGAAGCAAAGCCAGTCTGGCCCGCGACAGGTTGACATCATCGCTGATGACGCGATGGGCGTTGTAATAACGATGGAAGTCGGAAGCCAACTCATACAGATAACGAACCAACTTGTGGGGGGCCAGCTGTGCGGCCGAGGAAGCAATCTCGCCCGGAAAACTTCCCAATTTCTCCAACAAGTCGTATTCCTGTTCCTCCCGGAGCAATTTCAAATCTTCGCGGTCTCTGGAAGGAGTGATGCCTTTTGCCTCCGCCTGGCGAAACACGCTCATCATCCGGGCATGGGCATATTGGACATAGTAAACCGGGTTTTCATTGGACTTGGAAACCGCCAAATCCATGTCAAAATCCAAATGCGTGTCCGGACTTCTCATGACAAAGAAATACCGGGCGGCGTCCGTTCCCACTTCTTCCATCAAATCGACAAGTGTCACGGCTTTGCCGGTCCGTTTGGACATCTTGACCAGTTCACCGTTTTGGAACAATTTCACCATTTGCGTAATCACGATTTCCAATTGATTCGGGTTATAACCCAAGGAAGCCAGCGCTGCTTTCATCCGGGCGATATAGCCATGGTGGTCGGCTCCCCAAACATTGATCAACCGGTCGAATCCCCGGTGGAATTTATTGCGGTGATAAGCGATATCCGGGGTTAAATACGTGTAAGAACCGTCTTTTTTGATCAGGACACGGTCTTTGTCATCCCCAAATTCCGTGGACTTCAGCCACAAAGCCCCGTCCTTTTCATAGGCGTAACCCCGTTCCTTCAACGCCTCCAGGGTTTCTTCCACGGCACCCGATTCATAAAGCGAGGTTTCGCTGAACCAGACGTCAAATTCCACACGGTATTTGGCCAAATCTTCCCGGATTTTGTCAAGCAGGCGCTTTTTCCCGTATTCACGCAATTTTTGAATCCGTTCTTCCCGGTCGATCTTTAACAGGCGGTCGCCTTCTTTCTCCACCAGCTCTTTGGCCAGGTCGACGATATCTTGCCCGCGATAACCGTTTTCCGGGAAGGAAACGGGCTGCCCCAGCTGTTCCAGATAACGGGCTTCCAGCGACAAAGCCAACATTTGGATTTGGTTTCCGGCATCATTGATGTAATATTCACGGGTGACATCATATCCGGCAGCTTCCAACAGATTGCACAAGGCATCGCCCACCGCCGAGCCTCTGGCATGGCCCAAATGAAGGGAACCGGTCGGGTTGGCGGAACAAAACTCGACATTTACTTTTTCGTTCTTCCCGGCCGGGGATTGTCCGTAATTTTCTTTTTGGCGGTCGATCTCATCCAAAACATCGACCAAAAAGCTGCGGTCCAAGAAGAAATTGATGAACCCGGGGCCTGCGATCTCGATTTTTTCAATGTGATTCTTCTCTTTGTCCAAGTGTTCCACAATTTTGGCCGCGATTTCACGCGGATTTCTGCGTGCCACTTTGGTCAGTTGCATGGCAAGGTTGGTGGCCCAATCCCCGTGCTCTTTTTCCCTCGGCACTTCCAGCAAAATCTCCGGAATCTCTTTTTCTTCAGCAAGTCCGGACTGAATCACCGCTTGTTTCAGTTCCTGTTTCAACGTCTCTTTTTTCTGCTCAAGCAGACTCATTCCATGATCCTCCCATCCACCGTAAACTCAACTGGTATTTTCCTAAATTTTGTTGACCCATATGTAATAAAAAGGAAAAATCAATCCATCCTTCCTGCCCTTTAAGTTTCCGCTCATACGCCAACGTGGTGACTTCCATTTCCGTGGTCCCGGCAGGTGTGTGAACCACGCTTCCCAACGTCTTCCCCGGTTCGTAACTTTGCCGGTAGGAAACAGCGCCTTGCCGGATGATCGTGACTCTTTCCGGCATGGACTTGACGGAGGTTTTCACTTCCTCCCGGGTTCCGCTGTTTTCCTCGTATTTCAGGATCCACTCTCCGTTTTCCTTTTCTTGAAAGCGGCCGTTCACTTCTTGTTTGATCACATCCGGTTCCTGGTCCGGTTCCGATTGAATGACCGATTCAATATAGATCTTGACCGGAATCATCATCCTGCCCCTTTCTGTCTAATATTAGTATCTTATCACTGGTTTTTGCCGTTTGCCAATCTTGAAGGCAGCATATGAAAAAACCCCCTTTATAAGGGGGAAACGGCACCCGACGTGACGTTTTTTTACGATTTTACAAAACCGAGCAGCATTTCGCGAACCAGTTTCGCCGCCAAAATGGGGGTTTGCTCACTGTGATCGTAGCAAGGCGCCACTTCGACCAAATCGGCACCGACCACACGCACTTCCGACCGGGCGATCGCATGGATGGCCTGCAACATTTCCCGCGTCGTGATTCCCCCCGGTTCCGGCGTTCCCGTTCCCGGAGCGTGCGCAGGATCCAACGCATCGATATCGATGGTGACATACACCGGACGCCCTTTTAGTTCCGGCAGGCATTGATTCAACGGCTCCACCACATCAAACGGATAAAAATGAATCCCGGCCTCCCCGGTATACATCACTTCTTCTTTGGTCATGGAGCGGATGCCAAACTGATAAAGATTTTCTCCCCCGATCCGCTCGGCGATTTTGCGCAAAGGGGTGGCATGGGAATAAATTTCCCCTTCATAATCGGTACGCAAATCGGCATGGGCATCGATATGGATCACCGCCAGGTCGGGATAAGCCCGATAAACTTCCTCCACCACCGGCCAGGTCACCAAATGTTCCCCTCCGAGCCCCAAGGGGAATTTCCCGGCATCCAGAACTTTTCTCACGAACTGCCTGATACACTGCAAGCTTTTTTCCGCATTCCCGAAAGGAAGGGGAATGTCCCCGGCATCAAAATAAACCACTTCCGACAACTCGCGTTTTAAATAGTGGCTGTATTCCTCATGAACCAGGGAGCTTTCCCGGATCCTCGCCGGGCCAAAGCGGGAACCCGGGCGAAAGCTGACGGTCCAGTCCATCGGCATGCCATAAATCACGGCTTGAGCCCGGTCAAAATCATCGCTTGCTCCGATAAACACGTTTCCGGAATACTTCTCGTCAAAGCGCATCGTTTTCCTCCCCATCCTCTAACAGCTCCTCAACAAACCGGGGCAAATCGAACAAAGCATGATGCATTTTCGGATGATAATAACGGGTGTCCAAATCGCGAATGGACTGTTCATCCACATCGAGCGGATCATATTTTTTGGACCCGATGGTAAAGCTCCACAATCCGCTGGGATAGGTGGGAATGCTGGCCGTATAAAGGCGGGCGATCGGGAACGTTTGGGAAATGTCCCGGAACACCTGGCGGATCAGCGGCCGGTTAAACCACGGGGATTCCGTTTGGGCAACCATGATCCCATCTTCTTTCAAAGCTTCGTAAATCCCTTCATAAAACGGTTTTTGGAACAGTCCCACCGCCGGCCCGACCGGTTCGGTGGAATCCACAATAATCACATCGTATTTTCCTTTATTCTCCTGAATATGGCGCACGCCGTCCGTCACTTGGATGTCCACCCGCTCATCGTTCAACTTGCCGGCAATTTGCGGGAAATATTTTTTGGAGGTTTCAATCACTTTTCCGTCGATCTCAGCCAAAACCACTTTTTCGACGGAAGGATGGCGCAAAACTTCGCGGACGACGCCTCCGTCTCCGCCACCGACAATCAAAACATGTTTCGGCTTTGGATGCGTGTTCATGGCCACATGGCTGATCATTTCATGATAAACAAATTCATCGCGGTCGGTGGTCATCACCATTCCGTCCAAAACCAGCATCTTGCCGAATTCTATGGTATCTATGACATCCAAAGATTGATACTCTGATTTGTCGTGATATAAGGTTTGCTTAATTTTTGTGGTAATTCCGTGGTTTTTGGTTTGTTTTTCCGTATACCACAATTCCATGTCCATCTTCCATCCAATCTCCTTTCATCCTGTCCACACTGACCAGATCCATAACATACTAAGAATAATGCATGTTTTAAGTGGTTACAATCATTTTTCCCGGGAAATACAAACATAATTTTTTCAGGTATATTTTTCCTGATGGCTCCGCATAATACCCTTTGTCAACTTGTTGGAAGGAAGGAGCCTATTTGTGAATAAACAGGATTTCCCAACCGGTGTCCAACCCGGGCATGTCCCCCGCCTTGCGAAAATCATCCTGCGTCTTGCACGCATGATTAAATTGGCATTCATCAGCGTCATCCTTTTTTCCCTTTTCTGCGGGCTTGCCTTACTGTACCTGAAAGGGCGCCCGCTCCCTCCTCCCGATACATACGCCAGTTCCATGATGCTGGATGACCGTGGAAGGGTGATCGGCTCTTTGGATCACGGGGAACCCCGGGACATCATCCGTTTGAATCAACTTCCCAAATCTTTGATCCATGCCACCTTGGCGGCCGAGGATAAAGATTTTTACCGCCATCACGGATTTTCCGTTTCCGGAATCGTGCGGGCCGTTCTCGCCAACTTAAAAGCGGGCGGGGTGGTGCAAGGGGCCAGCACCATCACCCAACAATTGGCCCGAAACCTTTATTTGACGCATGACCGGACCTGGACCCGGAAACTGAAAGAAGCGATCTATACGTTGCAATTGGAGTTGCATTACACAAAAGATGAAATCCTGGAACTGTATTTCAATGAGATCTATTACGGCCACGGGGCTTACGGAATCGGACGGGCCTCCAAAATGTATTTCAACAAAAAGCCGGAAGAATTGAGTTTGGCTGAATCCGCCCTCTTGGCAGGGATTCCCCGCGGGCCTTATTATTATTCCCCTTACCGCCATCTCAACCGGGCTAAAAAGCGGCAACATCACATCCTGGATCTGATGGTGAAAAACCGGTTCATCTCGCCGGAAGAAGCCGAAGCAGCCAAGAACCAGGCCGTCAGCATGCATCCCTTGTCCCGATCCAAGCCGGCCAAAGCCAGTTATTTCCGCGATTACATTATCCAAACCGCGGTCACCCGGTACGGGCTGGACGAATCGCTGGTCAGAAGCGGCGGGCTTAAAATCTACACCACCTTGAATGCAGACATGCAAAAAGCGGCGGAAAAAGCGGTGCAAAACCATACCCAAAATGACAAAGACCTGCAAGGAGCCCTGATCTCCGTGGATCCGGCGACCGGTCACATTAAAGCCATGGTGGGGGGGAAGGATTATCAACAATCTCAATACAACCGGGTTTTTGCCCGGAGACAACCCGGTTCGTCCTTCAAACCCGTCGTCTATTTAAGTGCATTGGAAAACGGTTTTACCCCCCTGTCCAAAATCATGAGCCGTCCCACCATTTTTCAATTCGGCGGGGACACTTACACGCCCCGCAATTTTCATCAGCACTATGCGAACCGGCTGATCACGTTGAGAGAGGCGATTGCCCGTTCGGATAACGTTTATGCCGTTGGAACGCTGGCCAAAATCGGCACCGAACCGGTGATCGAAACCGCCCGCCGACTCGGGATCAAAAGCCCGATTCAAGCGACCCCTTCGCTGGCCTTGGGAAGCTATCCCGTTTCCCCGTTTGAAATGGCGCAAGCATATGCCACTCTGGCAGCCGGCGGCATCAAAAAACCGCTAATCGGGATTACCAAAATCGTCGATCCGTTTGGACGGGTCCTGGTCGAAGAAAAGACCGCACCCGAGCGGGTGGCTTCTCCGGCACACACCTTTGTGCTGACAAAACTGCTGGAAAATGTGTTGAAACCGGGTGGCACCGGTTACCGGGCAGGACATCTGTTCCATCAGCCCGCGGCAGGAAAAACCGGAACCACCGATTGGGACGGATGGTTGTCCGGATACACACCGAATTTGGTCACAACAGTGTGGGTGGGTTATGACCAAGGGAAAAAGCTTCCTTATCACAAAGCGCGTCTCGCTCAAAACATTTGGGCCGAGTACATGAATAAGGCAACCGGAAAGCAACCGGCCCGTATCTTCGCCATGCCGTCCGGTGTAAAGGCCGTCTATGTGAATCCGGAAGAAGGGAACATCGCCGCCCCCGGGTGCATGGGTAAACAAGCATATTTGGAGTATTTTGTGGCCGGCACCGAACCGGTCGTGTCCTGCACTCCGTCTCATATCCCCCGGAAGAAAAAGCCTTCCATGCTGGAACGTTTCCTCCGCTGGTGGAAACACGGATAAAAAAACACCCCGGCTTTATGGATGCCGGGGTGTTCCCGTATTTTCAACAATCTTGGCTTCCTCCCACTTCTCCCTCTCCATCGGCAAACAAACCGTCATTGTAGATGGTGATCATCCCTGCTGATTCCAATTCTTGCATCACTTGGAACATGCTTTGTCTTTTGTGTTCCGGCAAGGACCGGACATATAAGTTGATTTGTTGCTTGGGGACATTGGCCCGGTAATGGACTCCCCCGTGTTTGGCAAAAAGATCGACCGAATTGAAATCACGCATGAAAAAACGCCTCCTTTGCCATTTATGTTGACTCAAAGGAGACGAAAATATCATCCATTTCCAAATAAAAAACAGCGAGCGGGTATGCTCGCCATTTCCGTGTCCTAGCAAAAGATTCCGAAACCACAAATCAAGTGTACCCCTGCCGGTCAACCCCGGCAAGATATATGTTGATTTGTTCACGAACCGTTCACTTTTTGGACAATTGTTCCTTCAACTCATCCCCACTGTTTTCCCACATTTCCTTATTATGCCGGATCAAAAATTCCTTCAGGGCTTCTCTCTCCCGGCCGCCCAACTCGTTGATTTTGATTTTGCGCTTCAGGGCATCATCCATCCGGTTCACGTGAAAGGCCAGATTTTTCCACCCTTTCCGCTTTTCCCGGTCAATGCGCATCGGACAAGCGGTAACGCCTGCATAGTAAGGCCCTTTTTCGCTCCGGTCGGCGGCCACCCAGATAACCCAATAGTCCTTTCCTTCCGGAACTTCTTCCGGATTGGCCGTAAATTTGATGCCGCGCTCCACCGCACTTTTGGCATGAAGAAGCCCCAAATCGATTTTTACTTCATCCCCGTCAATCAGAAGTGAGGACAAATTGCTGAGATTCAAAGTTCCGGTATAGTAACTGCCGTGGATGCTGTTGGATGTGTTACCGAGAATCTGAAATTGCGTCTTCTTTTTGTCTGCCATTCTTCATCCTCCTTCCTTTTATTTTACAGCACGTTCAGCCCGATGGGCAAAATCGGTTTTCTTTTTTTCGGATAACCCTTTTCGATCCGCCCTGTTTTCTTCTTTCAGGCGCTTATGGCCGGTGATCGGGCTTACCTTTGCTTCCTCCTTCCATTTCAAGGCGATGGTGCGTTCCGCTTTTTGCATCATGGCGGCAATTTTCCGGGACACTTCCGGGCTGATCGAGACTTTTTTTCCGCCGGCTGCCGGCTTCTGTAACACGGCAACTTCCCCCTGTTTTTGCTCCTCTTTCCTCGGTTCCGCCTTTTGAACGGAAACGACGTTTCTTTCCGGTGCCCCCGGATCGGGATCCGCCTCCAGATGGTGGTTTTGGCCTTCATCAACTTCTTGGCACAAGCTTGCTTGTTTAAGTGGCAGATAAATCTGGAAAGTGGTCCCACGGCCCGGACGGCTGTTCACCGTGATTTGCCC
Source organism: Thermoactinomyces sp. FSL K6-2592 (assembly GCF_038006465.1). NCBI lineage: Bacteria > Bacillati > Bacillota > Bacilli > Caryophanales > Thermoactinomycetaceae > Thermoactinomyces > Thermoactinomyces sp. FSL K6-2592. Next base: position 252,696 of record NZ_JBBOVH010000001.1, on the reverse strand, counting down.
GCCATGCTCCGAAATAATGCGCTGACAAATGGAAAGCCCCATGCCGGTTCCATCGCCTTTGGTGGTGAAAAAAGGATCGAAAATCCGGGAGAAATCTTCCGGATTGATTCCGTTTCCATTATCTTTGACAGTGAGCAGGACATACTGGTTTACCCGCTTCCAGCCCACTTCCACCCTTCCTTTTTCGTTCAGGGCTTCCAACCCGTTTTGGATCAGGTTGATCAAAACTTGTTTGATTTGTTCCGGATCCGCCTCGATCTCCATGTCTTCCTCCGGCGGATCTTGTTTCAATTCATGCCCCATCAACAACGATTTGGGTTCCAATAAACTTAACACGTCACTCATCAACTGATTTAAAGAAAAGCGCGTCACTTGTTTCGGCTTGGATTCACTCAGGTTCAAAAACTGTTTCAAAAGATCGTTGATCCGGTCAATCTCCGGCAAAATGATGGACTCCCATTTTTTCACGGCTTCCGATTCCGCCGCCGATATCTGCACAAATCCCCGGATCGACGTCAACGGATTGCGGATTTCATGCGCCAGCCCCGCAGCCAGTTGGCCGACCGCCGACAATTTTTCCATATGCCTTCTTTGCTCCTCCTCTTTGTGGCGAATCCGGTTCTGTTCAATCCGCAACCTTTCCTCAGCCAAGCGGATCAATTCCCCTCCGGTGCTGGCTTCCCGCGGATAACTGGCAAACCCGACGCAATATTGAATGATGCTTTGCTCGGTGCGGATGCCGGCCATGATCGCTTCAATGGTCTCCAAAAGACGACGCAACACCGATTCGTCCCCCATCAATCCGATCGCATACTGATCCCCGTCATAGCGGGCCAGCTTGGCAGAAGGAGGAAGATGTTTTTTCAGTTGACGGGCAATCTGCACAAGAATGCGGTCGCCCGTCTCAATGCCTTCTTCAATGTTGATTTGCCTGAACGAATTCAAATCAATGCAAATCACGTGATAGGCCGTTTCCGGCCAAAACCGCGACAAACTGCGAATCACCTGCTCCTGAAAACCGTGAAAGTTATACAGTCCCGTGAGCGAATCCCGGAGATACGTCTCATCCAGTTCCCGCTGGAAATCCCGGAGACGCTGATTTGCCTCATTCTTTTGATCAACGAGGAAACGGATTTTTTCCCTTTGTTTTTGCAATTCAAAAAATATATCCCGCACATGATTTGCCATCCAGGTGACCCATATAAATAAAAGCCCGTGGCTGATCAGCTCAATGATCATCAACCGGTTCCAAACCGTCAACGCCGAGATGACCAAATACACAGACAAAAAGGCAACCGCCACTTTATAGCTTTTTTCCTCATTGGACCGAAACAGGACATATCCCAATACAATCAGGTAAACAGTTAAAATCGGGATGGATAAAGTAAATAAATCCAATAATGCAATGGTCAACAAAACGGAAGCCATATATCCGTAGCGCGGAAACCGTTCCATCGTTTTTTTCGGAATCAATAACAAAAAGATCAACAATCCCGTGACCAATCCGACACTCATCCAATGCAAAAAGGGGTAGGCCGAAAATAATTTTTGGATTTCATAATAGAAAAAACCCTTTTCTGCCAGTGCATAATAATCCAACACGATGATCCGCACTCCCTTAGTTGCTATATTTTGTCAAAATTCATTCTTTATCAACATCCAGTGCAATTATTCTTCGTTGATTTCTTCCACTTGCAAATAAAATAATCCTTCAAACCTTGTTTTATTCGACAAAAATTGTCAAACTTCGATCCTCTGTCTGAAATCAAGCCAAATAAAATAGAGCCCGCACTCAACAGTAAACGGACTCTTTCATTCCTTCTGCCTGATTTTCCTCCACACTGTCATTCCTCTTTTTCCCATGATGTCGTTCATCTTTGTGTGCATTTATCTTTCCGTCATCAAACCCGCTTGTCATCCCAGATAGTTGACCAAATGGCTGAATCCTTTGGTGGCTTTATCCTTCCCCTCTGCATCCCCTTCGGTCGGGTACGGTTCTTCCATCGCGATCTGTTCCCGTTTGAGCAGGGTCAATTTTTGCGTGTCGTCCGGATAAGGGCGGTACATGCCTTGGGCTTCATGGGCCTCCATGCCGCCGTAAGGGACTTGTCCCATCATACGTTGCGGATATTGCGGTTGTTCATTCAGCAATGTGTGAACCACCGTTTCCTTCAAAATGTTTTTGATTTCCTCACTGCGGTAACCGCTTTCCAGCCCTTTGATCCATTGATAAACCGGACCGTCTTCCGGGGTGAACGTGACATTCCGCTGGGTGGGAACATACTCGCTTCTTTTTTGGATTTGCTCTTTCAACTGTCTTGCATCACAAATGGATTGCAACGGGAAATAGTTGTTTCTCAGATAAGACTGGATGCAGTATTTGACCAACATCGGGAATTGGCCTTTCGGCAAAATTTCGTACCAATAACGAACCAACCGGTCCTTTTTCCCCAGATATACGCCAACCGTAATGGAAGACATAAATACACCTCCAAAAAATCGTTAAAAAATTTTAAATACCTAGAATTAATATTAATGGTAACAGGTGTTATACAAGAACGTCAACGGGAAGACTTTGTCGAAACATGTTATATATTTTCGAAAACGAAAAAAACATGCTTTGCGCATGTACAAATCATTTAACCCGCAATGGTTTGCGTGATAATTTTTCTTCTTAAATTTTTAAACGATCATGGCATGGTTTTTCAAAATTCGACGGTACATCCGGGGATTATTCAAAGATCGGAACATTTTAAAGTCCGGACGGGTGTTGACTTCAAAAATCCAGATCCGCAAATCTTTATCCACCCCCAGATCAATGCCCAACTCTTTTAAACCGGGGAAAGCCGCATTTAATGTGCGGGCCGTCTCTTTGGAAAGCGCCTGGATCTCATTCATTAAATGAATCGTCCGGCTTGGATGCCCCGCCACCTGACACAACGCATGTTTTGCTTCCACCGGCAATCCTCCCTTGCAATGGTTGGTGACAATCTTGCCGGGAGCGGCCACCTTGGCGCAAACTCCGGTGATGTGCCAACGATGAAAAGGCTTTTGCAGATGAACCCGCAAATCAAACGGGCGTCCGCCGATTTCCCCCAGATCGATTCCCTGTTGGATGATATAGTTTTTCCCGGGGTGCATGCATTGGTTTAAATAATGGAAAAGCTTCCGGATCTCAATCACTTTTTTGCGGTTCAAAGTGCGGATCTCAATTTGCCCCCAACCTCTTTGTAACAACCGGACCGCCCCTGCACCGCCTCCTCCTTTATCCGGTTTGAGAAACAAAGAAGTGTGGCGGCCGAGCATCCGGATCAGGTTCCGGGGACTGAAAAGTCTTGTTTCCGGAATGTAGGGCCGGATCCGTTGGTTTTTCATCAGGACCATGGTCTTCAATCTTTTGCTGGCAACTTGCTGATACGGCAATGGTTTCAATGGCGCTCCCCCCCTTTTTTTTTGTATCCTATTCCAAAGAAAGTCGCATGGATCAGGAATAAAAAGCCCAATTTTCGTAAAACCGGTCTCCGGGAGATTTTTTAAGGTTCCGTGGATTTCCATCTTTTCGTCTGTTTTCTCTGAATTCCGATGTTAAAATAAGACATAAAAACAAATTGTACACATGAAGGCAATTGTGGGAAAATGGTTTTAACTTTTTTCTTTTTTGTTTCTGAAACCAGTGGATGACCATAAATTCTCCGATTCCTGAAAACCTTGGGAGGGATGGGCTTGAGCGCCAAAATTTATGTCGTCGAAGATGAAAAACCGATTGCAGACATCATCCAGTTCAATCTGGAAAAAGAAGGATACAGCGTGGAATGCATTCATGATGGCAGTGAAGCCATTCAAAAAGCTTTGTCCTCACCTCCGGATCTCATGCTTTTGGATCTGATGCTGCCGGGCGCCGACGGCATTGAAGTTTGCCGGCAGGTGCGACAGCGTTATCAATTTCCCATCATCATGCTCACCGCCAAAGATTCGGAATTGGACAAAGTGCTCGGACTGGAAATGGGCGCGGATGATTATGTCACCAAGCCTTTCAGCAACCGGGAACTTTTAGCCCGGATCAAAGCCAATTTGCGGCGGACGCAAACGCTGAAGCAGGCAAATGCCGAAGAAGAAAAGAAAGGCACATTAAATGTCGGGGAAATTTCGATTGACCCCAACAGCTTTGTCGTCACCAAAAAAGGGCAAACCGTGGATTTGACCCATCGGGAATTTGAGTTGCTCCTTTACCTGACCAAACACGTCAATCAGGTTTTGACCCGGGAGCATCTTTTGCAATCCGTGTGGGGATATGATTACTTCGGGGATGTACGCACGGTGGATGTGACGATCCGGCGGTTGAGGGAGAAGATTGAAGATGATCCGGGCGCTCCCCAATATATCATCACGCGCCGCGGGATCGGTTACACGATCCGGGATCCTTATTCGAAACAGTAGCCGGGTGATGGATGTTGAAAAGATGGAAACAACTTGCTAACAGTATCCAGTGGAAACTGGTCGTGATCTATTTGCTGATGATTATCATGGCCATGCAGCTGATCGGGGTCTATTTCTTCCGTCAGCTGGAAAATCATTTTACGAGCAGTTTAAATCAGACCCTTCGCACCCAAGCCGAGGTCTTAAAGAAAATGGGCGTCACGGAAGAATTGGCGAAAGGACAAAATGACGAAGAGCGCTCCAATCACCTGAACACGTTGCTTGGCAAACTGGCTCCGTCATTGAAACAATCCGACATCACCATTCACATCATTGACGAAAACAATTTTATCATCGCTTCGACGGAGCCCAACCAATCCAAACTGAAAAAGCGGCCGTTCACCTATAATTTGCCCCAACAGCCCACGGAAGTGCTGAAACGCACCAACCCGGCCACAAACCAGGATTATCAATTCTACACCGAACGCCTGTCCCATGCCGGCAACTATGTGGGAATGATTTATGTTGAGGCGCCTTTAAAACAAACTTATGAAAACATCAAAGACATCAGTGTGATCCTGGTTCAGATCACCATGATCTCGCTGGTGGTCACTTGCATTTTGATTGTCATTCTGGCCCGCACCATCACCTCTCCGGTGAAAGAGATCACCGAACAAGCCACGTTGATGGCAGCGGGGGATTTTGACCGGAAAGTGGACGTCCGCAGTCACGACGAGATCGGGCAACTGGCTCACGCCTTCAATCATTTGGCAGCCCATCTCAGAAATGCTCTGGCTGAAAAAGAAGAAGAAAAAGAGAAGCTGGAATCGGTCCTTTCCAACATGAGCGACGGTGTGATCGCTTTTGACAGCGCAGGAAAAGTGATTGTGAAAAACGAATGGGCGGAAAAACTGTTGGATCGTCCGATTCCGATCGGGGAAAAAATCGATCACATTCTCCCGCTGGATCAACCCCTGGACAAACCGCTCGCCCAAGAGTGGCAAACTTATTTGGAGATCCGTCAGCAGGATTCGGAAGATCCCGTGATTTTGCGGGCCACTTTCACCCCGGTCAAGCTGAAGGGAGAAAACGTGTACGGAACGGTGACCGTTTTGGGGGACGTCACCGAGCAAAAAAGACTGGATCAACAACGAAAAGATTTTGTGGCCAATGTTTCCCACGAGCTGCGGACACCCTTGACCACGATCAAAAGTTATCTGGAAGCACTGGAAGATGGAGCGGTGGAAGAGCCCGAACTTGCCCGTCGCTTCTTGAAAGTGTCCCTGCAGGAAGCCGACCGGATGACACGTCTGATTCAGGATCTGTTGCACCTTTCCCATTTGGATTCCAGAAAGGCGACCTTCAACAAACAGTCCATTTCTCTGGAACCTTTGCTTGAGGAAGTGGCCGACCGTTTCCGTTTACAATGCGAAGAAAGAAACATTTCTTTCACTTTGTCCATTCATCCGCCGGTTCCCAATGTCTACGCCGACAAGGACAAACTGAATCAGGTTTTGGACAATCTGGTCTCCAATGCCGTGAAATACACACCGGACGGAGGATCGGTCGCCTTGGTGCTGCAAACCAACCGCCAAGGAATAGTGGAAGTCGGAGTGGCCGACACGGGGATCGGGATTCCCAAAAAAGACCTGGGAAGAATTTTTGAACGGTTTTATCGCGTGGACAAAGCGCGCTCCCGCAGCTTGGGGGGAACGGGATTGGGACTGGCCATCGCCCAAGAGATTGTTCATCATCACGAAGGCGAAATCGAGATTGACAGTGTTTACCAAAAAGGGACTTTAGTCACCTTTACCTTGCCCCCTGTCACAGGAGGGAAAAACGATGAGTGAAAAATGGGTGGAGCACATCAAAACGGGGCTCCTCATTGCCCTGGTCCTCGCCAGCTTCCTGCTGACCGGCTTGTTGTGGTTGAATCAACCCGGGGAAAAGCGGTCCTACAATCCGCTCGATGCTTACACCATCAATCCGATTTACGACGAAAAATACAACGACCGGAAAATTTATCAACTGGCCGCTCCCAACCAAATGATTGTCCACCGGAAGGGAGCCCATTATTGGTTGCTGCCGGAGGAAGCCGGTTATGAACAATTATTAAGATCCATGCAATCCATGTCTGTCAGTGACATAGAAAAAATAGGGAAGGTGAGCCCGGACACATGGAGAAACATGTTCACCCGGTTTACGGGGGTTGAACTTTATTTTCCGGATGATGTTTCCCTGGAATACGCCGACATCTTTTTCCAGGAATCTTTGTCCCAACATTATTCCATATCGCACCTTTCCTCGGTGAGCCGGATCTGGTTCTTTTCCAACCCGGAAAAAAAGCAAAACTATGTCTGGTTTATTTCGGATCAAGACCAGCAGATCATCCAAGCCAAAACGGATATTGACTTGGAAAACCTGCTTTCAAAGATGAAACATCCGTTGTCCCCGTCTCTTGAGGCGGTGCCTGCAACCGGAAAAGCACCGTGGGATCCGGCCAATCAAGACGAACCTTTTCCGCGGATGTTTTACCTTCCGGCCCAACCGGTCTCTCTGAGCGAAAAAACCTATCCGTTGGAAGACATCTCTGCGGATGCGATGATTGACTGGTTATTTAAAGATCCCGAGGTTCGCCCGATCCCGATCAATAAAAATGAAGATCTGTACATGTATGACGAACAAATGATGACCGTCAACAAAAGCAACCGGTTTATGGTCTACAGCGAAGCCGTGGAAGAGTCCCCCGGAGAAATCCAGCCGGTGGAACAACGTTTGTCGGCTGTGAACAACTTTGTGCAACGGCCGCATGGATGGACCGGCAATTATCTGCTCGATCAGGTGGAAGACAAAGAGAATGCTTTTAGCGAATTCACATTCCGTCTTTACATGAACGGCTACCCGGTTTATTGGAAAGACAGGAATTTTATTCACCCTGATGAAATCAAATTACAAACCAATCCGGTTGAAAATGCAGTCAATGTCAATAAATACGAGCGTTCTCTCTTTTATCTCACAGGAGAACCGCAACAAAAACAGGCAGCCTTGCCGGATAAAGAGACCCTGATCAAACAAATGTCCAGGCAGAATCTTTCCCTTTCCAACGTGAAACGGATCCATCCGGGATATCAGGCTGTCACAACCAACCAACAAGTCCGGTTGACACCCGTCTGGGTGGTCAAAACCACATCCGGACAGCAAGTATGGATTAGTTCTCCATGACAGGGAGGAACCCAAATGGATTGGAGTCGGGCCAAAAGTATCCTGATCGCCACCTTTTTTATACTCGATCTTTTTCTCGGCTTGCAATTAAGCCAAATGATGCAAACACAATCCAAAATCATCCGCGAAGACCAAATCAACCGCAAACAGATTGAGCAGTTGCTGGATCAGGTCCATGTAAACGCAAAGTTGGACCAACTGGAACAAAAAGATTATCCCGGGCAACTGACGGTGTACAAAGCGATGATTTCCGAACTGGGGAACCCCTGGGTCAAAGAAAAACAAGGAAGCTACATCCAAACCTTTTCCCCGGGGCTTGAGTTTAAAAATGAACAAGATTTGGAGCGGATTTTAAATCAACAAATTCCGTTTTTTCAGGACTTCCGTTACTCCAAAGCATTTTCATCAGAAAAAAAGCGTGTCTATGTCCAAGTGGTGAACCAAATCCCACTTTTCAACGGAAAAGTGGAAGTCCATTTAAACGGAAAACAAATTGAAGCGATTCGTGTGCTGCATTTTAATCACTTGGAAAAGCTGTCTTCAATCTCCGCGGTCAATCTGCGCACGGCCTTGTACCGCCTGATCACCAATTGGGAATTCAACAACAATGCGACAATCAATGGCGCAAACATCGCTTACCGGTCCAAACTGTACAACAGCGTCAACAACGAACATATCCTGCTTCCCTATTGGTACTTTGAAGTGGGATCGGATTATCTCCTCATTCAGGCAAACAACCGCGGACAAAATGAAGGGGTTGAAAAAATACCAATAAAGCAAGGGAACGAATGAATCATGAAATTCAGTGTACTCGCAAGCGGAAGCACAGGCAATGCCTTATATATCGAGTCGGAACAAACAAGGATTCTGGTGGATGCCGGAATCAGCGCCAAACAACTGACCATGCGCCTGCAACAACTGGACGTTGACGCATCGACCATCCAGGCGATTTTTGTCACCCATGAACATATCGATCATGTGAAAGGATTGGGCGTGTTGGCACGCCGACTGCAAATTCCCGTTTATATGAACGAACCGACCTGGCGACATTTGCCGTCCAGTGTGGGCGAAATTCCGGAGCCTTTAAAAAATGTGATGGAAACAGGAGCGTCTTTGGAATTTAAAGACCTGCTCATCGAATCCATCCCGGTATCCCACGATGCGGCCGAACCCGTGGGATACCAGATTCACCACGGCAAGGAAAAGCTGGCAACCGTCACGGATCTGGGTTATGTCAGCTCCCGCATCATCGACTTTTTGCAAGGCGTGGATACATTGATTTGGGAAAGCAATCACGATGTGGAAATGCTCCGGATGGGTTCTTACCCTTGGAATGTCAAACGGCGCATTTTAAGCGACACCGGCCATTTGTCCAACGAAGACGCCGGAGAAGCGTTGGCGGAAATTTTAAAGGGGATGGGGGAAAATGTTTATCTCGCTCATCTGAGCAAAGATAACAATTTAAGTGAACTGGCCCATCTGACCGTAAAAAACATTTTGGAAGAGACCGGACTCAAAACCGGCCGGGATGTCCATTTGTGGACAACCTACGATGATCGTCCCACCCCTTTACGGGAAGTGAAATAAGCGCAACAAAACAGGGCAGCCGGTGAATGGCTGCCCTGTTATTCTTCGGTCGGCTTTTGTTCCAGGGGATACAGATCTTTTGCCAATTCCATATCTATTTTCATCGCCATACGAGCTATTTCTTCTTTTTGCAGTAAATCTTTTTCAATCAGCAAATCCATCATCGCGGATAACAGCACACTTTGCTGGTAAAAGCTTAATTTCAATTCTGCCAACTGGCCTGCCAAGTCCAATTTGTCAACCGAATCCAACGAGCCTGAAAATTTCGCCCGTTTGGGTCTGTGTTGATCCATATTCTCAACTCCTAATCTGTCCTGGCATATTTACTTTTTCTATTCATCTCCTCTTTTTTCCTATTTTATATAGTCAAAGTAAGAAAATTGTGATCAGGAAGTGAATGTTCCTAAAGAGCTTTGTGTCATACAAAAAACCCCATCCTCATACCGATGGGGTCAACGTATCTCCTTTAAGGCCGGACGGCATACAACACGCGCTTTCCGGGATGCTCGGTCACCGTCCATAGCTGATCGCGATTTGGCCAGTAATACAGATCTTCCGGTCCGATCCCCGCAACACGGGAAGAAGGTGCATTCCCCGGGGTTCCTTTGTACAATTTCCCGTTTTTGGTCTCTCCGGCACTGGTCATCGCATACCAATTGCCGTTTAAAGCCAGGGCCCCTTGTGCATGGGCTTTGGGCAGACGATATGCTTCACTTGCATAAACTTTCCCGTCCTCTGCCGTTTTCAGTTGCCCGGTCGAGGCATCGATCGGCCATCTTGCCACCCGCCCGTATAATGTGCGGTCCTCTTCCGGATTGGGAGGATTGCAATATTCACCGGTAATCAGCGAATCAGGCACAGTACTGCGATCCAGTCCGACAAAACTGAACCGGGGAGGACCCGAAGGTTCACAATTGTCTTTTGTTTGGTCTCCGGAAACTGTCCAGGCACCGATCTGGGGCATCACATACCGGTAACCGTGACCGTAATAAACCCCGTTTTGCCGCCCGATTAAATCTTTGTTGGAGGTATCGCCGTTTGAACTGGTCCCCAAATCAAACACATACCTCATGTCAAAAACGCGAAACCCTTTTTTCGTATCCACGACATACAAATAGTTTCCATACCATACGATCCCGCCGGCATGAATTTTCACTGCCCGGTAGCTCGGATTTCCATACGAGTTGGTGTAAGGTTCAACCAACAAGACATGGCGGTATTTTCCCGTATCCGTATCCAGAAAACTGATCCGGACCCCTTTTTGGGAATGGTACCAGCTGACCAAAATCGCCTGTTTGCTTCCCCGATAATCATCGGCTTGGGCATCGCCGGTTCCCGTCACTCCTTGCGGATACCATTCGGACGTCTGATTGTCCCCGCTGTTGAAGCACCAGTTGTCCAGAATACCCGACACTTGGTTCAGCGCCGGGGAACTGCATCCCCGCGTTGCCTCACGATTGGCCTCATCCAGCAATTTTTGAATGCCGCTTTTTTTGAGCTCCCCTTCCAGCTTACTCACCTCACCGGGTAAATTCGTCGCGGTGCGGGTGAGAACAAACGGTTTCGTACTGACGGGAGCCATCGGTTCCTCTTCGGAAAATACGGGCGGGACAGGGAAACCGCAAACCAAAACAAGTGAAAGGATCCACCCTGTGACAGCCCGACGGAAAAGCCGTTGGTTTTTAATATCCAAACACTCCCCTTCACTTTTAGAATGTTTTTTAATCTTTACAAACCTATTCCATTCATCCCATACGTTTTCCTCTTTGATTTTGGCGAATTCCAGGAGTGGGAAGGAACCTGATGTTCCCAGATTTGATTGATCTTTTTCACATGAACTACACACAAGTCCGGTAGAATGAAAACAGAAACACCATGAAACACAGGAAAATCTTGCAAACTGCCGTTTAAAAAAAAGAACATTTTGGGTATATTAACTTGCAGGAGGGAACGCCATGGGATTTTATGATGAATCCGATGTTCAAAATCCACCGCCGAAGAAAAAATTTTCCCCGTCAACCATATGGGTTCCGCTCGTTTCGGCCATCATCGGCGGGCTCGTTGTATTGTTCCTGTCTACTTTTTTGATGGGAAAAGGAATCATTCCCGAGTATTCCAAACAACAGGAACTTATATTTGGCGACTCCAAAACAGCCAGTTACCGTGTCAATTCCGAAGTGACGGAAGCCGTCAACAAAGTGGGGCCGGCTGTTGTATCCGTAATTAATTTAAAAACTTCGGGAGATTTCTTCAGTACCGAACAAGTCCAACAAGGAACCGGATCGGGAATCATCTTTCAAAAAGCCAACGGCAAAGCGCTCATTGTAACCAACAACCATGTCATCGAAGGCGGATCCAGCTTTAAAGTCAACATCTCCAGCGAAGACGGCGACCATCATGAAGTGGATGCCAAACTGCTTGGCAGCGATCAATATACAGATCTTGCCGTTTTGGAGATTGATGATAAATATGTCACCAAAGTGGCCGAATTCGGCAACTCCGATTCGCTGAAAGCCGGGGAACCCGCCATTGCCATCGGCAATCCGCTGGGACTCGGGCGTTCCATTACCGTCGGAGTCATCAGTTCCCCGAAACGAACGATCGAAGTCAGTTCAAATATGGCGACCGATGTCATTCAAACGGATGCCGCCATCAATCCGGGGAACAGTGGCGGTGCTCTGGTCAATGTTGCCGGCCAGGTGATCGGAATCAACACGTTGAAAATTTCCGACCAGGGTGTGGAAGGACTGGGATTTGCCATCCCCGTCAATGAAGCACGTCCGGTCATTGAAAGCCTGGTCAAAGACGGAAAAGTCCAACGCCCTTATTTGGGACTCAGTCTGATTGACCTCTCCAACCTTCCGGTTTATGTCCTTGAGGAATTGAGATTGCCCGGTTCCGTGCGTGAAGGCGTGGCTGTGGCCGAAGTGGTTCCAAGCAGCCCAGCCGACCAAGCCGGACTCCAGCCGCGGGATGTGATCGTCGCTTTGGATGGCCAGGAAATCTCGAGCAGTTCCGAGCTTCGGAAGTATTTGTACACGAAAAAAGAGATTCATCAAAAAGTCAACGTTACTTACTATCGCCACGGCGAAAAACAAACCGCATCCATTGCCCTGGGGGAAGCCCCGAAATCATTCCAACCATGATGTTTAAATGAAACGGGTGAAACACTCGTTTCATTTTTCATTTCATCCGATGGTCGAAAGGAGGAAAGGTTTTGGACGGAGAAAAAATCGTCTGGTATGCTTGTGAAGAACACACAGAGATCGTCATGGAAGATTTCATCGATACTTACCAAGCCCCGCCGGTCATGGAACCATGCGACACGCAACAAGCCGGGGCGCGATGCAAATGGTGCGGGGAAAAACCGAAATATCAGTTTGAAATTCAAAAGCAGGAGATCTTATGAAAATTCAAATCATCACAGTGGGAAAGATGAAAGAAAAATACTTACAACAAGCTTGCAAAGAATACTTGAAACGATTAACCCCCTATGCCAAAACGGAAATCATTGAAGTGGCGGAGGAAAGGGCGAGTGACCCGGTTCATCCGGCACAAAAAGAGCAAATTTTGGAGAAGGAAGGGCAACGGATCTTGCGCCACTGTCCGGCGGATGCCTTTCTCATCGCACTGGCCATCGAAGGAAAAGCTTTTACATCCACCGAATTCGCCCGGAAACTGGATCAGCTGGCCACCTACGGGAAAAGCCGCATCCTCTTTGTGATCGGCGGATCCTACGGTTTGTCGCCCGAGGTGCTGAAACGGTCTGATCTTTCCCTTTCTTTTTCAAAGATGACTTTTCCCCATCAGCTGATCCGCGTCTTCTTGCTGGAACAAATCTACCGGGCCTTTAAAATCAACCGGGGAGAAACCTATCACAAATAAACAAAAGAGAAATTTAATGACATACAGGGATGGTATGAAAATAATCCTCTCAATTGTTCGATGATGACCAATTTGTCCTCACATTGATGAAAGGAAAAGAGATCCGGTATCCAAAAACGTTTCATATCGGGTTTCCACAAGAAAGCAGGGAAAAAGTGGACCAAATCCGTGAGCGCTTGAAAAATGACTCCTCCCGTAAAATCCCACGGATATACTTTCTATGTAAAAGTACCTAGCGGGTTTAAAATAGAAATCATATCAAAGTAAAATACAAAAAAAGCAAAAAGGACATTACATGATGTAATGTCCTTGATTGTTCCATATGCCTGTCTTCACAAAGATCCGTCTTTTAAGCATAAACCGGACGGACTTGAACCGTTTGATCCCTGCCGGGTCCGACAGAGAAAGTGGTCACCGGAATCCCGGTCAATTGGGACACCCGTTCGATATAATGCCGCGTTTCCTCCGGCAGTTCATGAATGCTGCGAACGCCGGTGATGTCTTGTTTCCATCCGGGCAATTCTTCATAGACTGGTTTGCATCTTTCAAGAAGGGACAAATTGGCCGGGTAATTTTCAATCCGTTTGCCATCCACTTCATAGGCGACACAAATTTTGACCGTATCCAGCCCGGTTAACACATCGAGTGAATTCAAAGACAAGCCCGTGATGCCGCTGACCCGGCGGGCATGCCGGACCACGACGGAGTCAAACCATCCGACCCGTCTCGGACGACCGGTGGTGGTTCCATATTCCCGCCCGATTTCGCGAATTTGGTCACCAATTTCATCATGCAATTCCGTCGGGAACGGTCCGTCTCCGACCCGCGTCGTGTAAGATTTTGCAACCCCAATGACATGATGGATTTTGGTCGGGCCGACTCCGGACCCGATGCAAACGCCTCCGGCCACCGGATTGGAAGAAGTGACAAACGGATAAGTTCCTTGGTCGATATCGAGCATGACGCCTTGCGCCCCTTCAAATAATACCCGTTTTCCTTGATCGATCGCATCATTTAACACCACTGAGGTATCGGTGACATATTGACGGAAACGGTCGGCACAGGCCAAATACGACTCGTAGATTTCCTCAAATGTGAATCCATCCGTTTGATAAATCTGTTCCAACAAACGGTTTTTCTCTTCCAAATTTCTTTTTAATTTTTGTTTAAATTGTTCCGGATCCAGTAAATCGCTGATGCGGATTCCCACCCGTGCGGCTTTGTCCATATACGCCGGTCCGATTCCTTTTCCGGTGGTTCCGATTTTTTCGTTCCCTTTCAGTTTCTCGCTCGCCAGATCCAAACGCAGATGATACGGCATGATTACATGGGCACGGTCTGAAATTCTGAGATTATCGGTAGAAACACCATGTTGGTGTAAATAATCCAGTTCTTCGACAAGCGCCTGGGGATGAATCACCATCCCGTTTCCAAGTACACAGATTTTTTCTTTGTAAAAAATCCCGGAGGGAATCAGGTGCAATTTATAGCGGGTTCCGTTGAAAACAATGGTGTGTCCCGCGTTGTTTCCACCTTGATAACGGGCTACGACTTCCGCTTTTTCCGCGAGATAGTCGGTGATTTTCCCTTTTCCTTCATCTCCCCATTGGGTACCTACGACAACCACTGTAGACATCTTATCGTTCCTCCTGAAACGAGGTTTTGTATCGCTTTAGCACAAGCACATTTTATCAATATCCTGTAAAAAGAGTCAAACAAAAGTCGAACATTGATAAATAAAAAATAAATATCATTCGGGAATTGGCGTTTTGTTCATTTCCAAGCTTAAAAACTTGTTATAGTTCTTCAAAAACAAGAGCTCCACTTTTCCGACCGGACCATTCCGCTGTTTGCCGATGATCAGCTCTGCGATATTTTGCTTTTCGGATTCCTCGTTGTAGTAATCATCGCGATACAAAAAGGTCACCACATCGGCATCCTGCTCAATCGACCCGGATTCCCGAAGATCGGATAACATCGGCCTTTTATCCTGACGTTGTTCCACGGCACGGGATAATTGCGACAAAGCGATCACCGGAACATCAAACTCGCGGGCCAGCAACTTCAAGGAACGGGAGATCTCCGAAATTTCCTGTTGGCGGCTGTCTCCGCCCCGGCCGGAAATCAGTTGCAGATAGTCGATCACCACGAGCCCCAAACCGTGTTCGGCTTTTAACCGCCGGAGTTTCGCCCGGATATCATACACCGTCACCCCCGGCGTATCATCAATAAAAATCGGTGCTTCGCTCAGCGTGCTCATCGCCATGGTTAGTTTTTCCCAATCTTCCTCATTCAAATTACCGGTCCTAAATGCTTGGGCATCGATATTCCCTTCCGCCGCCAACATCCGGGTCACCAGTTGGGAAGCCGACATCTCCAGGCTGAAAATCGCCACGGTCTTTCCGCTTCGCACCCCCACATTTTGTGCCAGGTTCAGTGCAAATGCCGTTTTTCCCATACTGGGACGCGCAGCCAGAATGATCAGCTCCGAACCTTTCAGCCCGGAAGTCATCCGGTCAAAATCGACAAAACCGGTCGGAATCCCGCTGATCCCGCCCTTGTTGAAATGAAGCGTCTCAATCTGTTCATAGGATTCCATCAAGGCATCGTGGATCGAAACAAAATCCTCCCCACGAACCGTCCGCTGTGAAATCTCCAAAATCTTTCTCTCTGCTTCATTCAAAATTTGAGTCAATTCGGCTTGGCCCGAATAACCGGACGCGGCAATTTGCGTGGCTGTGCGAATCAACCGCCGCAAAATGGCCTTTTCTTCCACGATTTTGGCGTAATACTCCACATTCGCCGCGGTGGGCACGGCATTGGCCAATTCGTTCAAATAAGGAACGCCGCCGATTTCGTCGAGCAGTTTCCGGTCATTCAATTCAGCCGTTAACGTCACCAGATCAACCGGTTCACCTTTTTCGTCCAGTTCATTCATCACTTGAAACAGTTTTTGATGAGCCTGGCGATAAAAGTCCCCCGGCTTTAATCGCTCATTCACGGTTGTTAACACAGAGGGGTCCAGTAAAACCGCTCCCAACACGGCTTGTTCCGCTTCCTGGTTGTGAGGGGGGAGCCGGTCCGCGAAAAGATCACTCATGATACATCCCTCCGATCCATAAAAAAGCACTCCAGATCAATGGAGTGCTTCCGCTCATTCTTCAACCACATGCACGGCGAGTGTCGCCGTCACTTCCGGATGAAGTTTCACGGGAACTTTCGTAACTCCAAGCGAACGGATGGGCTGATCCAATTGGATCTTTCTCTTATCCACATTCATTTGATGCTGTTTCTTCAATATCTCGCTGATTTGTTTGGAAGTGATGGAACCGAAAGTCCTTCCGTCTTTCCCCAATTTCATGGAGATAGAAACCTTCATCTTGTTCAGCTTTTCTGCCAAAGCCTCTGCCTCTTTCCGTTCTTCCTCTTTGCGCCTTTGTTCTCTTTGTTTTTGGTCTTTCAATGCATTCATGTTTCCCTGTGTGGCCGCCACCGCCATTTTCCGCGGAATCAGGAAATTTCGGGCGTACCCTTCTGCAACCTCTTTGACTTCCCCTTTTTTTCCGGTACCTTTCACATCTTTCAGCAAGATTACTTTCATCTGTTCACTCCCCCACTCTCCAAGATTTCATTCAACACATTCAGCAACTTTTCTTTCGCTTCCGCCAAAGAGACCTGTTCCAGTTGGCAAGCCGCATTGGTCATATGGCCACCGCCCCCCATTTTCTCCATGACCACCTGGACATTGATTTCTCCTTGAGACCGTGCACTGATGGAAACCAATCCGTCTTCTCTTTTGCCAATCACAAATGAAGCGCGGATTCCCTGCATATTGAGCAAAGTATCCGCCGCCTGGGCAATCAGCAATTGATGATATTCCTCATCTTCCTTTCCGAGAGCCACGGCAATGTTTTCAAAATAAATTTCGGTGTTTTTTATGATCTCCGCTCTTTTCACATAATGCCCCAAATCTTCCTTGAGCAGAGACTGCACCATCATCAGGTCCGCCCCGTGGCGCCGCAAGAACGAAGCCGCTTCAAAAGTGCGGGACCCGGCACGAAAAGCAAAATTTTTCGTATCCACCACAATACCGGACAACAAAGCGGTCGCTTCCAGCGTATCCATGGGCAGGCGGCCATCTTGGTATTGCAGCAGCTCCGTCACCAATTCACAAGTGGAAGAAGCATAGGGTTCCAAATACACCAGCACCGGATCCGAAACAAAATCTTCCCCCCGCCGGTGATGATCGATAACCACGACCCGTTTGGCCTTATCCAACAAACGGGGTTCCATCACGAGCGAAGGTTTATGCGTATCCACCAGAATCAACAAAGTGTCCGGATCATCCAGCCAATGCATCGCTTTTTCGGGAGAAATCAAATGATCTTTCAGGTACTCATGATTTTTCAAGGCCATCAGCAAGCGTTGAATGGAAAGGTTGTCTTCATCCTCATCCAATACGATCGCCGCTTCACAATCATGGAGGGTGGCAAATTTGACCACACCGACGGCCGCTCCGAGCACATCCATATCCGGGCGCTTATGTCCCATCACCAGAACCCGTTTGCTGTCGCGAAACAAATTGCTCATGGCATGGGAAATCACCCTTGCCCGGACGCGGGTCCGTTTTTCAACCGCATTGGTCTTTCCTCCATAAAAGGTAATCTGTTCTCCCGCGTGGACTGCTGCTTGATCGCCTCCCCGCGCCAGCGTGATGTCCAATGCCGCCTGTGCATTCTGGACTCTTTCCGCCATGGTTTGGCCGACACTGGCTGCCCCAATGCTCAACGTAATCGGAATTTTATTTTGACGGGTCATTTCCCGGACAACATCCAAAATTCCAAAACGGGATTTCATCAACTTCTCCAAGGATTTCTGTTGAGTGACAAAGAACATTTTATCCGTTTCAATTCGTTTGAGGGCGATATCATATTCCAGTGCCCATTTTGAGATCGCACTCGTCACGTTTGACAACAGCAAGGTACTTTCCTGATCCGTCAAACCTTGACCGGCTTCATCAAAGTTATCCAAGTGAATAAATCCCAAAACGGCCCTGTCATCATGCAACTGCTTTTTCAAACGGCTCAACTCGGTGACATCCCAGAAGAAGTACAACCGTTCTTCCGACTGGGGAGTGACTTGATAGATATGCTCCCCCAGCTCCATGGTAAAGCTCCCCTCTTTTTCCGAAGCATGTTGTTTCAAGGAGGGAAGCACTTCACCGATTTCCTTGCCCACCATTCGGTCAAGCCCTGTCATGCGCTCGACAAAGGTGTTATGCCACTCGATTTTTCCGTCCCGGTCATAAAGCAGGATCCCCAGCGGCAACTCATCCACCGCCGTCTGTCCCGCGTTCTTCACCCGGTTTCCAAGCGTCAGCACATACTCGGTAAAATCCTTGCGAAAGGCACGCTCGGCCCGGTACAAGACCCATGCCAACACCGTAAAAAAAACGAGACCGATCACTCCATAGATCCATTTGTACGTCGATAAAAGCGCAATCAAAATCAGGCTGAAACACATGGCAAAAACCATGTGATAGCCATGCCATCTTTGTATTACAAACTTCGGCATCCTATACACCCTCAAACTATCCGATGCATCACAATATGCAACCGTTTCTCCTTCTTATTTTACCCTAGTTGACACAAGGAGCAACTCCCCTTGTGAAACATCCGCGGTTCCATAAAGTACCTGTTGTCATTTCTGCATTCTTTTCCGCAAGGGTGTTCCTGTATCAATCATCCCCATCAGCAAAATAACAAAGGAAACCGGGGGAAACCACGCCAACAAAACCGCCGGTGCCAGCCACACCATGCTTTTTCTTTTTTGTTTCAGCAAAAACGCAATCAATGACAAGCCTTGGATAAAAAACAAGACATGCAAAATCAGCAGGGCGCTGATGATCCAATGGAAATTTTTCCCGTACTCCTCCGTGACCGCAAGCCACTGCAACAGCAACACAATGACAAAAAAATAAAAGAATACCTTCGGCAAACGCCACTCATAAAACGGAGGGAGCGATTTGCTTTCATATCCTTTGGATACGAGCCGTCTTTTGGCGACCGCAAACGTTATCAATACCATGGGCAATAAAGCCATCAACAAAAAGATGAGCACAAAAGCTTCCAACGGCGGGATGATTTCCCCGGGCACCGACACTCCCGATTCTTGCAAAATTTTTTGGGCCTGATGCCATTCATTCAACCACAGGGCATTTAACCGGTCAAAAAACCCGAAGGCCCATTGCATCACACTCATGGTCATGACGGAGACGATCAATCCGCTGACCAATCCGCCCAATACCACATCGGTTCCGGTCATCCTGGTTTGGGCGTATAAGCTTCCCATCACCACGCCGACGCACCCGGCCGAAACACCGAGCAGGATGTACCAAAGCGGAATGCCGATGAGAAACATGATGAAGAGGCCCAATAGCGGAACAACCATTGCACTGACCGGCTGTTTCACGCGCAACATAAAAAAAGGAAAAGGAATGATCCACAATGCAAGCCATTGGATAAAAGGAATGTGAATGGAGGCCAGCAAGAAGAGAAACAGCCCTGTGTACAGGAAGCTGTCTTTTATCCAACCTTTGTCCATTTGCGGCAAATATCCGTCACCTCTTGTTTAGATACTCGTCCAGTTTTGACAAATCACCATACCATTTCTCCAGCTGGTGCCCGTCCCGGGCGTGTTCACGCAACTTTTGCGAAACCGATTGATCCAATTCACTGAAAGAAAAACCCATTCTCCGTGCCAATACATACACCGAAATCACCAAGCTGGACAAACTGTCTATCATCAAATGCTGATTGGCTGAATAAATCGCCCGGAACAAAGCGGCAATTTGATCCAGGATTTCTGTCTTCAACCAATCCACAATCTTTATGCTCTTTGCGAATTGTAACCCCCGCTCAGGCCGACTCATTGGTTGCACTCCTCCAAAACCCAACATATTTAGGAGAAGTTTCCACAGATGATTCGCGTTTTCCTGCTTTTTATATGAAAAACAGGGGCGTCATCCACCCCTGCTCTCGATCAATCATTGGTATATGGCAACAGAGCCATTTGACGTGCACGTTTGATCGCACGTGTCAACTGGCGTTGATATTTGGAACTGGTTCCCGTTACACGACGGGGTAAAATTTTGCCGCGTTCGCTGATAAACTTGCGCAGCAAATCAACATCTTTGTAATCGATGTATTCGATTTTATTCGCTGTAAAGTAGCAAACTTTACGGCGCTTATTCCCACGACGGCGTGCCATGAGACCATCCCTCCTCCCTTAAACCGTTTTTGTGCTCAGAAAGGAAGATCATCGTCAGAGATATCAATCGGTTGTCCGTCATCGGCAAAGGGGTCATCCAACGGCGTGTTCTGGCTGTAACTGTTTCCGTTCCGACTGTTGTCAGAAGCTCCAAAAGCACCGCCGGATTCCGCATTCCGGTTGCGCGGTTCCAAGAACCGGACATCTTCCGCAACGACATCGGTTGTATAGACCGTCCGTCCTTCCTGGTTCTCATATTTTCCGGTTTGCAAACGTCCGTCAATCCCAACCAACGAACCTTTCCGCAAATAGTTGGCACAGTTTTCCGCCAAATTCCGCCAAGCGACAATATTGATAAAATCTGCTTCACGTTCGCCGCGCTGATTCAAGTAATTCCGGTTCACCGCAACATTGAATCGCACCACGGCGATACCGCTCGGAGTGTAACGAAGCTCCGGATCCCGCGTCAAACGCCCGACCAGGATGACCCGATTTATCATGACAAACCTCTCCCTTTCCCGTGATCAACCTTTGAATCTATTCCAACGTTCCAATTATTTTTTCTCGTCCACATTGATGATCAAATGACGCAAAATGTTGTCATTGATCCGGATCGTGTAATCAAGCTCGTCAATCACTTCGGCATCCGCTTGGAAGTTCACAACGGTGTAATAGCCTTCGCGATAGTGATTGATCTCGTAAGCAAAGCGGCGTTTTCCCATGTCATCGGTATCGGTGATTTCACCTTTGTTTGCTTTGATGGTTTGCGCCACTTTATCACGGGTTGCCTGCAATGTTTCTTCATCCACATCCGGACGAACAATATACATCATTTCATAGCTGTGTTGCATCTCTTTCCACCTCCTTCTGGACTTTCGGCCCTGCCTTCCCGGCAGAGCAAGGAGCGTATCATCGCCCATGTACAATACGATATTTAATTCTAACAAAGCCACCGTCATAAATCAATACGGGGGATGCGCATCCGGCATTGAAATTTTTGCTCTTTCCGGTTTTCTCAACCTTAAACATTAAAACGGAAAGTGATAATGTCTCCGTCCTGGACGATATAATCTTTTCCTTCCAACCGGAGCAATCCTTTCTCCCGGGCATTGGCCAGGGATCCGGAGCGGATCAAATCCTCATAGGACAAAACCTCCGCACGGATAAACCCGCGCTCAAAATCGGAGTGGATCACCCCGGCGGCTTGCGGCGCTTTCGTTCCTTTGCGGATGGTCCAGGCGCGCACTTCTTTTTCCCCCGCCGTAAAGTAGGTCATCAATCCCAACAGGCGGTAGGCCGCCGCAATCAACCGGTCCATTCCGGAAGAACGGAGTCCCAGCTCTTCCAGGAATAATTGCCGCTCTTCCTGATCCAACTCGGCGATTTCTGCTTCCACCTGCGCACTGATCGGAACCACTTCAGCCCCTTCCGCAGCTGCAATCTCTTTGACCACCCGGACATATTCGTTATTCTCCGGATCGGCGATATCCGACTCGTTCACGTTGGCTGCATACAGCATATTTTTCATGGTCAGCAGGTTTAAGCTTTTGATCATTTTTTTCTCATCCGCGTCCAATTCCACCGTGCGGGCCGGTTTTCCCTCTGCCAACGCCTCTTTTAAACGCGTCAGGATGTCAAATTCCAAAACCGCTTCTTTATCTCCGCTTTTCTTGATGCGTGCCACGCGGTCCAGCCGCTTTTCCACGGTTTCCAAATCCGCCAATACCAGCTCCAGATTGATCGTCTCAATGTCACCGGCCGGATCCACTTTTCCCGCGACATGCGTGATGTTTTCATTTTCAAAACAGCGAACCACGTGGATAATCGCATCCACCTCGCGGATGTGGGACAAAAACTTGTTTCCCAATCCCTCCCCGCGGCTGGCTCCTTTGACCAACCCGGCAATGTCGACAAATTGAAAGGAGGTGGGTATGACTTTTTGCGGACCCACAATTTCTGCGATTTTCTCCAGTCGTTCGTCCGGAACGTCAACCACGCCCACATTCGGGTCAATGGTGCAAAACGGGTAGTTGGCTGATTCAGCCCCTGCTTGGGTGATGGCATTAAATAGAGTGGATTTCCCCACATTGGGAAGTCCGACGATTCCTGTTGCTAACGCCACATCGGCTCCTCCTTGCTATTTATAAAATGGTTTTTCGCACCGGATTTTTATGCCCCGTCAATCCTCGTCCATTATAGCGTAAAACGGGAGGTCTCTTCCATCCGCAAAAAGAAAACCTCCCTCCCGGGCCGATTCAGGGAGAGAGGTTCTCTTATTCCGAGTCTTTTGCCGAAACCAAAACCCGCTTCATTCTTCTTTCAAACCGGCTGCGCGGCAACAAGACACTATGGTCACAGCCGGTGCATTTCATCCGGATATCTGCGCCCATGCGAATCACTTTCCAGGCATTTGTTCCGCATGGATGAGGTTTTTTCATCTCCACAATGTCCCCTAAGCCAAATTCCTTCCTCTGCAATCGGAATCACTCTCTTTACTATTTTATTGCTTCATTATAGAAAGAGACCCGTTAAAATTCAACCGGACATTCCGGAGGCTCCCCGCCTCTTTTGACAAGACCGGTTTCCCGGAACCGGATCCCAAATGAACCGGCCGCTGGACCGGCAAACAAAAGCTTGCGATGAAGCTTGCAGCGATCCATTCTTCTTTTCCTCTGAATCTATTTATATTTCATTTTAAAAGAATCCGCCTTATTTTACGCCTGTGGGACTTTTCGGCATGTATATTTTCTTCTCTCCAGCCGTATACTGAATTTGAGATTTCAGAGTAAAGGAAGGGATCCCCCGAATGCGAGAAACGATGCCTCCGCGGTTCAGCGCGAAACCCCCCGGCCTTTTTCGGGTGGAATACAGTGATCCGTATGCTCCACATCAATTTTCAAGCCAATTGCAAAAATTAATGTCTGTTTTTTTTCCATTTGAAGAAGTCGTCTGTGTCTCCATCGGGACGGACCGTTCCACGGGGGATGCGTTGGGTCCGCTGGTCGGCTCCCTTTTGGAGAAAGATCTTCCCGATTCACTTTCGGTGTACGGAACACTGGATGCGCCCGTTCATGCACTCAATTTGAAACAAACCCTTTCAAAGATTAAAGACGCTCACCCTCATGCACTGATCATTGGCATCGATGCGTGTCTCGGACAAATGAAAAACGTGGGTTGGATTCAAGCGGGGCCGGGGCCTGTGAAACCCGGGGCCGGCGTCCATAAAAAATTGCCGGAAGTGGGCCAGATTCATATCACCGGCATCGTCAACGTGGCAGGATTTATGGAATACTTTGTCCTGCAGAATACGAGGCTGAATCTGGTCATGAAAATGGCCGAGCTGATTTCCTCATCCATCAGACGAGCCGTGTGCAATCTGTCGGAAGAAAAACCTGTGTATTTGCAACCATAAAAAAGGCGCCTTTTTCGGCGCATGACGCGTGGGAAAGTCCTTTCCCAAAACAGCCGGAACACTCTTGCGGCAGGACGGCAAAACTTGTGGAGATTTACAGGGAATAGGCCTTACTGATGTCCCGCACCGCAGCAAGCAATTGATCCACTTCATCCCCGGTGTTGAAATACCCCGGACTCACCCGTACCGTTCCTGTTTTCGTCTTCAGACCGCGATGTTTCAGTGCCGCACAATGAAAACCCGCGCGCACCGCCATTTGATAATGCTGATCCAAGATCATGGCCACTTCATGACTGTCCACACCCTGAACATTAAATGAAATCACAGGCAAAGCGGGCGGGGCGTCCGTCACCAGTTCCACCCCGTCGATCCCCCTCAATCCTTCCCAAAGCTGCCGGGTCAAAGCTTGTTCATGCTCACAGACCGCCTCGACACCGGTTTTTAATAAAAAATCAACCCCTTTTCCCAATCCCGCAACTCCGGGGGTATTGGGAGTGCCGCTTTCAAAACCCGTCGGACGGATTTGCGGCTGTTCCATCTCTTCCGATTTCGTCCCGGTTCCCCCTTGCATCCAGGGAGTTAACGGAACATTCGGGGCCACATATAAACCTCCCGTTCCTTGCGGTCCCAATAAGCTTTTGTGTCCGGGAAATGCCAGCATGTCAATGGGCATTTGATCGAGTTGGTACGGAAACAAACCGGCGGTTTGGGCTGCATCCACCAGATAATAAATCCCCTGTTCACGGGCGAACTCTCCGATTTCCAACACCGGCAGGCATTCTCCCGTTACATTGGATCCATGGATGGTGACCAACAAGCGGGTATTTGGACGAATCTCTTGTTTGATCGCCGAAACCCAATCGCCATTGGCATCCACATCCACCACACTCACACCGATTCCGTGATGATCCTGCAACCAAAAGGCGGGGCGTGCCACGGCATTATGTTCCCATCCCGTGATCACCAAATGGTCCCCTTCTTTCAATAATCCTTTCAACGCCATATTGATGGCATGGGTGGTGTTGAAACAAAACAACAGATGCTGTGGATCATGAACCCCCAGCAATTCAGACAATCGTCCCCGCGTCCCTTCAATGATGTCTTCCGCTTTTCGGGCCAGTTGATGCCCGCCGCGCCCGGGATTGGCTCCCGCATGCATGATCGCTTGTTGCACAGCTTCCGCCACTTCCGGAGGTTTCGGCCAGCTGGAAGCCGCATTGTCAAAATAAATCATGGTTCGTTTCTCCTTTGACTGTTAATCCGTCATCACCTGATCCCGGTTTAACATTTCAATTAAACGTTCCAGTTCCCGTTCGGAATAATATTCGATTTCAATTTTTCCTTTTTTCTTTCCGTGTTTAATGCGCACCGGCGTGCTGAACACTTGCTGTAACATGTTTTCATATTGTTTGATAAAAGGATCTGCCGCTTTCTTCTTTTTCTTTTCCTTTTTCGGAACGGATTGATTCAATTGCTGCACCCATTCCTCCAGTTGGCGGACACTGGGCTTTTCTTTTTTTGCTTTTTCCGCCAGTTTCTTCATTAAATCACGGTCTTTGATCCCCAATAATGCCCGGGCATGCCCCATGGACAATGTTCCACGTGAAACATCCTCCTGAATCTCCGGCGGCAGTTGAAGCAAACGAAGGAAATTCGCGACATGAGGCCGGCTTTTTCCAACCCGCGCCGCCAACTCTTCCTGCGTGATGGATAAATGCTCCATCAATTTTTGATAGGCACGCGCCATCTCAATGGGATTCAAGTCCTCCCTCTGAACATTTTCAACCAAAGCGATTTCCATCATCTGTTCATCGGTAAAATCGCGCACCACCACCGGAACCCGTTCCAGCCCGACTTCTTGGGCAGCCCGGAAACGACGCTCTCCCGCCACAATTTCATATCCGCGAATGCTTTTTCTTACGATTAACGGTTGGACAACCCCGTGTTGCTTAATGGACTCTGCCAATTCCTGCAGGGAGTCGGGATCAAACTCTTTACGAGGCTGATAAGGGTTGGCGCGCAACTCGGAAATCTCCGCTTCATGGACGGTTTCATCCCCGTCCTCCACATCAATCGGTTGAAACAGCGCACCCAATCCCCGTCCCAAACCTTTAGAATTGCTCATTATTCATCACCACTTCTCTGGCCAGTTGATTATAACATTCCGCACCCCGGGAGCGGGCATCATAAATCGTGATCGGCTTGCCATGGCTGGGAGCCTCACTCAGCCGGACATTCCGCGGAATCACCGTTTCATAAACTTTTTGTTGAAAATACTTTTTCACTTCTTCCATCACTTGGACTGACAGATTGGTGCGCCCGTCAAACATGGTCAACAACACACCTTCAATTTCCAGTCCCTTGTTCAAATGTTTTTGTACGATGCGAATTGTATTTAATAGTTGTCCCAATCCTTCCAAAGCATAAAACTCGCATTGGATGGGAATCAGGACAGATTTGGCAGCTGTTAACGCATTCAGCGTAATGATCCCCAACGACGGAGGACAATCGATAAAAATGTAATGATAATGTTGGGCTGCATTTTTCAATGCTCTTTTTAACCGCAATTCCCGTGAGATGGCCTGAGACAGTTCAATTTCAACCCCTGCCAACTGAATGGTTGCGGGAATAATCGATAAATTCTCAACCTCAGTGGGCAAAACCACCTTTTCTGCCGGAACTTCATCCACCAAAATGTCATATACACACTGCTTCACGTCCGCTTTGTTGATCCCGAGTCCACTGGTCGAGTTCCCCTGCGGATCAATATCCACCAGTAAAACCTTTTTCCCCATCGCCGCAAGGCTTGCCGCCAGATTGACTGAGGTTGTCGTTTTCCCAACGCCCCCCTTTTGGTTTGCGATTGCAATTACTTTGCCCATTATCCCACCTCATTTTCGGACTTTTTGTTTTCCGAACCACACCGCCGAACCAGCCTATGTACGAAAAGAAAATGAGGCGAATCATTGCCTCACAGACCCATCCATTTCTCCTCTTATTTTAATGATAAAAAAGAAAGAAAAAAAGATAAAATCAAATTCAGAAACCCGTTTTCCGTCACTTGGGAAGGCGGATGATCACTTCAACAAAATTTTCATGTTCCCGCTCATCCACCATGACATCCATGCCTGTTTTCTTCACCAGATCCACCGATTGGCGGATGGTGTTCATGGCAATGCGAAAATCACGCGTGACCGACTTTCGTTTGGCTTGCTGTTTATTGGTTTCTTTGACCAGAAGCTTTTTGACCCGTTCTTCCGTTTGCTTTACATTCCACCCTTTGGCCAAAATCTCTTCCAGGACTTGTTGTTGTAAAAACCCCTCTTTTAACGGAAGGAGCGCCCGTGCATGACGTTCAGTGATCATCCGTTTCTGCAATGCTTCCTGCACTTCGGCCGGCAACTGCAAAAGCCTCAATTTGTTGGCGATGGTCGACTGCCCTTTTCCCAACTTTTGCGCGAGGCCTTCCTGTGTCAACTGGTGAACCTCCATCAACCGTTGATATGCATGTGCTTCTTCAATGGCTGTCAATTCCTCACGCTGCAAATTTTCAATGAGGGAAGCCGCCGCCGCTTGATGATCATCCATCTCCCGAATCACTGCAGGAATCCGGTCCAGCCCCAATTTTTTTACCGCACGCAATCTGCGCTCACCTGCAACCAACTCATAACAGCGTTCGGTGCGGCGCACCACGACAGGCTGAATAACCCCGTGCATACGGATGGTTTGGCACAATTCATCAATTCGTTCCTCATCAAAAATCGTGCGGGGTTGATAGGGACTGGGTTCAATTTCATTTACGGGAATCTGCATGACTTGATCCGGATGAACCTCTTGTTCTTGTTCTTTCTCTTTCAGACCGAATAATCTCGTGAAAGACTGTCTCATGAACACAGACACCACCTTACGGTCAACTCAGGTCACGGAATCACCTAATATACCTTTTCGCTTTGATCGTTCAACCCCCTTCTTTCCCGAAACATTATAGAAAAAGATTCACATGTTCCACGTGGAACATGACCGGTTTCGTTGTATGATATGAGAGGAAAGTTTATCATGCCAAACCCGTTCCTTTCACCATTTGGTTAAAAAACAGGGGAGAATCCGGAAACTTTATCGTGGAAAGAAAGGTCTGATACATCGACGCAAACCTTCTCCCCCTGCCTTTCGATATAAAAGAATTTACAAATCTAAAAAACCCGTTATAAGCTGGTGAAGATTCACTTTATTCTGTTGACCCTTTACCTTCACAATTGATAGAATCGTGGGAAGAAGGGGATTTCATCACTTGAGGAGGATATTTCAAAAATGAGCGTACCTGTATACATAGGAAA
Source organism: Thermoactinomyces sp. FSL K6-2592 (assembly GCF_038006465.1). Taxonomy (NCBI): domain Bacteria; kingdom Bacillati; phylum Bacillota; class Bacilli; order Caryophanales; family Thermoactinomycetaceae; genus Thermoactinomyces; species Thermoactinomyces sp. FSL K6-2592. The sequence continues at coordinate 224,571 of NZ_JBBOVH010000001.1, read as the reverse complement.
TGACCAAGGATACTATGGTACCAAAGTAGTGACCCGGGCGAATGGAAAGTTTTATAAAATGTTCATCCGGAACATGGTTGTGCCAAACCGTGTGGGGGAAATCACCTATAACAACGATCCCCATAACATCATGTATCGGGAACATGAAGGGGACCGCGAATGGTTCTGCGGAAAGCTGGCCATTGAGCAAGCCGGGGATGACGAACTTTTCGATTCACACAAACGTCGTCTCTTCAGCCCGACCTGGTTCCGGGAACAAGAATACTTGATCATGTTCCGTGTCAGCACCGGCCTCATGCTGCAAGGATCGACGGAACCGGTCGTTGCGGTGGCCCTGCCGACGGACAACTACATCGATTACAAAGATGAATTGAAACGCCGTCTCATCGGGAAACACAGTTTTGAAGTGAAACAAGGGAACTTACCTTGGCGCAAAATCGAGTTTGAAATTAAACAGGAAAACCTTTTCGTTATCAGTCAACCCATGGCAACCTTGTTCCACATCGCCTTGGACCGCGAAGGAAAACTGCTCAATGAAGACTTGTTTATCCAAAAAGTGAGCATCAACGATTTGGGCTTTGGTACTTCGGACATCGAAACCCTGCACGGGGAAACGATCATCAAACGCCAAAGCTTCACCTCCCGCCATGCTATGTTGGGCGTTTACCAAAACCTGACGAAGCGCTTGCTTGAATTCACCCGGAACGCGGATAAAGACGGAAACGGAAAAGAGTATCCGTTATGGAGCCTGCCTAGGATCGTCCGTTCCGGCGAAATCAGTTTCAAAGGAAAATCATATGATGTCAGTGCCATCGTTCAGGAATCGATCAAGGAAGTGGGCGAAGCTTTGGTGGATGAAGTCTGGCACCGCCTGGATTATGGTGACGACATCACTTATATCATCCTCACCGGCGGAGCTTCGATTCCGTTCAAACCATTTTACCGGGAACGCTTCGGCGATAAACTGATCTTCTCCGAAGACTATGGAATCGAAGCCCAATTTGCCAACGGCTTCGGATTGTGCAAATTTGCCCAATCCAAAGCGCGCACCGCATCATCCAAAGAAATGATGGAAGCGGCAGCCTCCATTCACCAAGAGTTTAACGTTCCTGATAAATTCGGGGACACCCAGCAAAAGAAAGATCGGAAATCCGGGAAAAAATAAAAAAGCGATTCACCCCCCAAGGAAATCCTTGGGGGAAAACTTTTCATGGGCTTTCCATTGAGGAAATTTGTCAAATAAACAAAAAAAATTATAGAGATTGTCGCTGAAAAAAGAGATAATAATTGAGAAAGAAGGTTGGAAGGGATCAGGCGACTATAAGGAGGGTGGAGTAGATGTCACAATTTGAATCCCAATTCGATTGCATTCTTATCGGTACGGGCAATTCGGGAAAAGCGGCTGCCGATGCACTCAAAGAAAAGGGGAAAAACGCACTGTATATCGAATTGAAACCCGAGATGATTGCAACGTTAATCAGTCAACAAGCAGTCGGGCAATCCACCGGATCAAGCGACCCCTCCTCACGAACAGATACGCATGGAAACGGGGAAATCTTTGTACAAAAGCAAACCTTACATACCAATCATCTTGAAACCAACACATATACATTCCAAAGCAAACCGGTTGAAGATTTTTCTTATCAAACCGACTCTTTTTATGATGAATCGTCTCAGGCCGACCAAAGCTCCAGCGCCAAAGACATGGAGATCATCGAAGCTCAAAAAGTGGAATATGCGCCTCCCCACTATTCTTTTTTCACCAATCGCGGCCCTTTACGCAAAAAAACTTTGCGCCGTAAACAAAAGTTGAATTTCCAGGAACCATCGGAAACAGGGGATGAATATCCGGTATACCACTTGGAACGGGTTCAGTTGGGGAAAGAGGAAGAATCAAGCAACCACGGGGAAGATCCCTGGAATCCGCCTTTTATCGACGAAGATCAGGAAAAACAAGAAGAGATGCTTCTGGAAAGGGAACCAAAACTTCGCAAAAAACGGACAAACAATCAGTGGATCCATTCATTCAACCAGGATGCCGAGGAATCGCCGATGCAATCAGACCGTTCCTCTTTTTCGCCGGAAACGTACGGAACTTCGGATGACCCGTTTTCTTCCGACTCGTTCCCTGATTTTTATTCGAACGGATTCGATGCGGAGTCCGACAATAACCTTCCATCGGATTATTTCAAACCAAATGAACAAAGCAAAGACAACCCGTCAAACGAACTCGTCCCGTTTGAGCCTTTTTCGCCGCGCCGCCGGGTCCGCCAGGGAAAGCGAAGCCGATTGCAAAAAAAGCGGGGAGCACTTGCGGAAAAAACAAACCAATCATTGACGGAAAACCATCAACAACAAGGAAACCAGTCAATGCTGTTTTCAGAAGAACACGCCACCCATGAAAAGCACCCCATCTTTCCCAACGGTTCATCCGGTGTCCAATCCTTCGGGATTGAAGACAAGATCGAGGCGCAACAACCGGTTTCCGCTTTTCAAACGAATGAAAGTGAAGAATCTGCATCCAGTTTGAAACGGGATGACATTGAGTTTGAAGATGCTTATGGTGGCTACAGTTCGTGGGAAGAAATCATGACCCCTTATTCCCAAAACAGCCGGAAGCGCCAAGAAATCGATAAAATTGAGAAGAGAAAAATCGCTTTGCGTGGATTGCACAATTTAATCAATAATATGGGTTAATTAAAGAAGCCGAATCACTCCCTGACTCCAAGAGCATTCGGCTTTCTTTTTATATATGAAACAGACTTTTTAAACCAATGGTTGTTTGGCCGGTGTCCCTGCTTTCCGCGGATAAGCTTTGGGCGTATGATCCCGCTTTTTCATCCACAGCAGACTGCGCGTCCCCATCTCTTCCGGCAAACGAAACTGCTTCACATCCAGCGTCGTTTTCCCGAGGGTGTGCAAAGCCTTGCCCGCTTCTTCCATTTCCTCTCTCACATCCGGCCCTTTCATGGCGATGAAATGCCCCCCCACTTTGACAAACGGCAGGCAATATTCGGCCAATACATTTAACCGGGCGACCGCACGCGCCGTGGCCAAATCAAAACTTTGCCGGAATCCTTTTTTCTTTCCAAACTCTTCAGCCCGTCCATGAATGCATTCCACCCGGGTCAATCCCAATTCCCCCACAATTTCGTTTAAGAAGTTGACCCGTTTTTTCAGCGAATCCAACAAAACCACCTGCAAATGGGGAAAAGCAATCTTTAATGCCAATCCCGGGAAACCGGCACCAGTCCCCACATCGATCACGGACCGGACACGATTCAACGGAATGACGCGGGCCAAGGTTAATGAATCATAAAAATGCTTGATGTAGACTTCCTTTTCTTCCGTGATTGCCGTTAAATTCATCACTTTGTTTTTTTCAACCAAGAGCTCATAATACCGGTGGAACTGCCGGAGCTGTTCATGGGACAGATAAATGTCCCATTCCGCTGTTTCTTGTTGCAACCAACTCCCCCAATGCATCCCCTGAAACCTCCTTTAAAAAAGCCTGACAAACTTGTCAGGCTTGATTTTCCGATATGGCATAAGCTTTTCCGCCTTGCTCGATATGCACCATCAAAATGGATATGTCCGCAGGATTCACCCCGGAAATTCGCGAAGCCTGGCCCAAAGAAACCGGCTGTACTTCTTTTAATTTTTCCCGTGCTTCCGAAGAAATTCCCGAGATTTTGTCATAATCCACCCAATCGGGAATCCGTTTTTCTTCCATACGGCGCATTTTTTCAACTTGCTGGAGCGCTTTTTTGATATAACCTTCATATTTCAATTGAATTTCCACTTGCTCCATGACATCCGCCGGGAGCGGCTCAGGCGGCGGGGACATGCTGGCAATTTCTTTATATCCCAATTCGGGGCGTTTGATTAAGTTTGCCAGTTCCACCGCATTGTTGATCTCCGAGGTTCCCATTTCCTTCAGGATCGCTTGGACTTCCGGTTTCGGCCGGACTTTGGTTTCCCTCAGGCGTTGAATTTCCTTTTGGATCAATTCTTTCTTTTTGACAAACCGCTGATAACGCTCTTCCGGAATCAACCCGATTTCATAGCCCAATTCCGTCAAACGCAAATCCGCATTGTCATGCCGGAGCAACAAGCGGTATTCCGCCCGTGATGTCAACAGCCGGTACGGTTCATTGGTCCCTTTGGTGACCAGGTCATCAATCAAAACACCGATGTAAGCTTGCGAACGGTCCAAAATCACGGGTTCCTTGCCTTGCACTTTTCGAGCGGCATTGATTCCGGCCATGATGCCTTGTGCGGCCGCTTCTTCATAACCGGAAGTTCCGTTCAATTGACCCGCGGTAAACAAGTTTTTCACCAATTTTGTCTCCAACGAAGGCCAAAGTTGCGTCGGAACGATGGCATCATATTCGATGGCATAGCCGGTACGGAGCATTTCTGCCTTTTCCAGTCCTTTGATGGTGTGAAGCACTTTTAACTGGACATCTTCCGGCAAGCTGGTGGAAAGCCCTTGGACATACATTTCTTCCGTGTCCCGTCCCTCCGGTTCGATAAAAATCTGGTGCCGCCCTTTGTCGGCGAACCGGACGATCTTGTCTTCAATCGACGGACAATAACGGGGCCCCCGCCCTTCAATCATCCCGGAATACATGGGGGCGCGGTGCAAATTTTCCCGGATGTAACGGTGCGTCTCTTCATTGGTGTATGTCAGCCAGCAAGGCAGTTGATCAGTGATGTATTCCGTCGTTTCATAGGAGAAAGCCCGTGGTTCCTCATCTCCCGGCTGAATGGTCATCTTGCCGGTGTCAATGGATCGTTTATTCACCCGGGGCGGGGTGCCGGTTTTAAACCGGACCATTTCAAAACCGAGTTCTTTCAAATGATAAGCCAGTTGGATGGAAGGCTGTTGGTTATTCGGGCCGCTTTCATAACTGATATCCCCGATGATGATTTTGCCGCGCAAATAGGTTCCGGTCGTCAAAATCACCGTTTCGGACAGATAGCGGGTTCCGGTCCGGGTGATGACGCCTTTGCACACGCCGTCTTCCACAATCAGCTTTTCCACCATTCCTTGCTGCAAACGGAGATTGGGCGTTGATTCCAGGGTTTTCTTCATTTCTTGCTGATACAGCACTTTGTCGGCTTGTGCCCTTAACGCATAAACAGCCGGCCCTTTCCCCGTATTTAACATCCGCATCTGGATATGGGTTTTGTCAATATTTCTCCCCATTTCTCCACCCAGCGCATCAATCTCACGCACCACATGGCCTTTGGCCGGGCCCCCGATCGAAGGGTTGCATGGCATGTAAGCGATGGTATCCAAACTCAGGGTCAACAGCAGTGTGGAACAACCCATCCGGGCCGCGGCCAAGGCCGCTTCGCATCCGGCATGACCGGCACCGATTACAATCACGTCAAATTTTTGGGATTGGGATGCATCCCTCATCCTGCTCACCTCTCTTTATTTGCCCAAGCAAAATTGCGAAAAAATCTGGTCGATCAAATCTTCGGAGACGGAGTCCCCAATGACTTCGCCCAACGATTCCCAGGCATTTTTCAAATCAATCTCCACCATATCCAGCGGAACCCCCGAATCAATCCCTTCGATCACATCTTTCATACTTGTCAAAGCTCTGCGAAGCAAGTGGATATGCCGGGAATTGCTGACATACGTGGCATCGGCAAGTTCCACTTTTCCCAACTGAAACAGCCGGGTAATGGCTTCTTCCAAATCCTCTATTCCCCGGTCCTCTTTGACGGAAGCGGAAATAATCGGAACGTCGCCGGCCAAGCGCTTCACTTCATCCAATTCGATTTGCCGGGGCAAATCTGTTTTGTTCACAATGATGATCGAACTGTGCTCCTTAATCAGCGAAAGCAGCTCCCGGTCCAACGGGGTGAGGGGTTCGGCGTAATTTAACAAAAGCAACACCAAATCCGCCTGTTTCAATGCTTGGCGGGAACGTTCCACCCCGATCCGTTCCACCACATCCTCGGTCTCGCGGATTCCGGCTGTGTCCAACAGTTTGAGGGGAATTCCCCGCACATTGACAAATTCCTCAATCACATCCCGTGTGGTTCCCGGGATGTCGGTCACAATGGCCTTGTTTTCATGGGTCAAAGCATTCATCAGCGATGACTTGCCGACATTGGGACGCCCCACGATTGCCGTTTTGATTCCCTCCCGGTAAATTTTCCCTTGGCGGGCGGTTTGAAGCAACCGTTCAATTTCACCGGAAATGTAAACACAGCGCTCACGCAAAAATCCGGCCGTCATCTCTTCGGCGTCATACTCCGGATAATCCACATTGACCGCAAGATGGGCAAGGGTTTCCAAAATTTCGCTTCTCAGTCGTTGAATCAAACGGGAAAGTTTCCCGTCATGTTGGGACAGAGCCACTTTTGCGGCACGGTCCGTTTTGGCGCGGATCAAATCCATGACAGCTTCGGCCTGGGACAAATCAATCCGGCCATTTAAAAAAGCCCGTTTGGTAAACTCGCCAGGCTCCGCCAATCTTGCTCCATGATCCAACAGGATTTCCAACGTTTTTTGAACGGGAATCATCCCGCCATGACAACTGATTTCAACCACATCTTCCCGGGTGAATGTTCGTGGTGCGCGCATCACGGTCACCAGCACTTCATCGACCCGCTCTCCCGCTTCCGGATCCACGATATATCCGTAATGGACGGTATGCGAAGGCACCTTGTCCAGAGATTTTTTTCCTTGATATATCTGATCTGCAATCGAAATGGCATCGGGTCCGCTGACACGGATCACCGAAATGCCCCCTTCCCCCACGGGGGTGGAAATCGCTGCAATGGTATCGGTCTCCATTTTTTCACACTCCAACATGATTCCTAATACTTAATCTTAGCATAATCCGATTCATTCAATCAAAAAAATCGCCGAAACAAAAAACCCCCCTGAACGGGGAGTTTACGGGCGCCGTCTGCTATTGGTTTTTTCTTAAATCAATCACCACAGAGCGCCGGGGTTCTTTTCCGACACTGTATGTGGTTAAATCTTTTTCCCGCTGTACCAAGCGATGAATCATTTTCCGTTCGCTTGCGGACATCGGATGCAAGGTCACCTCTTTTTTCGTTTCACGGACTTTTTCCATCATCTTCGCCGCCAGGTGCTTTAACGACTCCTTCCGGCGACGGCGGTAATCTCCCGCATCCACCGTCACGCGAATGCCGTTATTGTATTTCCGCCAGACAACGGTTTGCACCAACGTTTGAATTGCATTTAACGTCCGGCCGTGTTTTCCGATCAGAAGAGACAAGTCCTCTCCTTTCAACACAAAGGAAATCTCCGCCGGCTCTTCCTTCATTTCGACTTGGCACGGCCAACCAATCCGCTCCACGATCCCCTTCAAAAATTGACAGGCATATTCCCCGGGGCTTTCCTTCCGGATGACGGAAACTTCCACGATGGCATCCCGTCTCCCGAAAATACCGAGGAATCCTTTTTTGGGCGGTTGGATCACTTCATACCCAATTTCACCGGGTGACACCTGTAACGCATCACATGCTTTTTCAATCGCCAATTCAACGGACCGGGCCCGCTCTATCCGTTTGCTCAACGAGTTGCACCCTTTACTTCATTTTTTTTATTCAGCTTCTGCAAAATGAGAGATTGGGCTATGGTGAAGATGTTCCCGTATACCCAGTATAAAGAAAGTGCGGACGGGAACTGATAGGCCAGGAAAAAGATCATAACCGGCATGATCCAGACCATTACTTTCATTTGCGGATTGCTTTGCGCTCCGGTAACAATAAACTGCAAGTACGTGGTAAACGCCGCGATCAAAGGCAGGATGAAATAAGGATCCGGACTTCCCAATTGCAGGTAAAGGAAACTGGATTCCTTGATATGCTCATTTCCCATGATCGCTTGGTAAAAAGCGAACAAAACGGGAATCTGAATCAATAAAGGCAAGCATCCGGCCATCGGGTTGATGTTGTGCTTTTGAAACAGCTTCATGGTTTCTTCTTGCATTTTTTGCGGATTTTTCTCGTACTTTTTGCGGATCTTCATCATTTCCGGCTGAATTTCCTGCATCCGCTGGGTGCTTTGTTGCTGTTTCCAGGTAAGCGGAAAGACGATCAGACGGACGAGAAAGGTCAGCACCAGAATCGACAATCCGTAATTTCCCAAAGCATCTTTAAAGATGTCCAGCAATTTGACCATCGGGATAACCAAGATCTGTTGAAAAAAGCTGGGATTGTTGTAATCGATCTTGTACCGGTTTTGATCGGGGGCACACCCCGAAAGGATGGTGACAGCCATAATCATCAGCAAGAGTACAGCAATCCCGCGCCTCCGTTTTTGCAAGGATAACTCCTCCTCATCTTCTCTTCAGTCTCTGAATCCATTTGTTTGCGGTTTCTTTTTTTCCGGCACATCATCAAATCCGCCCGGATGAAAAGGATGGCATTTCAACAGACGGATCAACGTATACCATCCCCCGACAACAAATCCGTGTCTCCGAAAGGCAATCAAAGCGTATTCCGAGCAGGTGGGAACGAAGCGGCAGACAGGGGGCTTAAGCGGTGAGATGACATAGCGATAAAATTGAATCAGACCGATGGCAATCCACTTCATTCCACTCCTCCTCCCCTATTCCGAAGGCTTTGACACAAAACATTTTCCCTTGCGAAACACGTGAAAAAGGCTGGATTTCACCTGTTTGTAATCCATTTGGGCAACGGGGTTTCGGGCGATGATAACGTAATCGGTTCCGGGTTTCAAATGGGAAACCCAATGCCTCGCCACCTCTTTGATCAAACGTTTGCACCGGTTGCGTATCACGGCATTCCCGACCTTTTTGCTCACGGAGATGCCGATACGCGGTGGCCCGGAAGGAGAACGGCCATACTGGATCACGACAAATTGCCGATTGGCAAAAGATTGACCGGCCTGAAAAACCCTCCGAAAATCTTTTCTCTTCTTCAGACGGTATTCCCGCTGCAATGAAAATCTCCTTCCTCGCTAAAATCCCCGTTTTTTCTTCACATTATAAAACAAAAAGAAGCAGATTAAACACTTTCAACGTGAATTAAATAGGAAAAAAGGCCACAAAACACGTGGCCGGCATTTATTAAGCAGATAATACTTTTCTTCCTTTTCTTCTGCGTCTTGCAAGAACACGACGTCCGTTTTTCGTGCTCATGCGTGCACGAAAACCGTGCTTGTTTTTACGTCTGCGGTTACTTGGTTGAAATGTGCGTTTCATTTTCATTCCCCTGGTTCCCCATCACTCAGCCACGGCAAATTTGCCGGCTGAGGACCGCGTTCCAGGATACCTCCCTTCTTTCAATCAAGTCCGTGAATAACCGATGGACAATCTCTATCATTATAGACAGCATCGGCAATCACTGTCAAGAATCCGGCCGGATCCACTCCTGTTTATCCACATGTGGATAAATTTTTCATTATCCACCCGTTATCCCAAAATTATCCACGATTTATCCACAAATCCCCTGCTGTGGATAACAAGGTTTTTTCCGCTTTGTGAATTGTGGATAACTCACTATTTTTCATTGTAAATATTGGTATATTTTGATATTCTATTCTTGTTTTCCTGTGGATAAATATGTTGCGGAGCAGTGAATATCCACAGTTGTGGATAATCCGGGAGATCATTTAACCACAAGTTGTGGAAAAAAGTATCCACAGCCTGTGGATAATGTGAATAAATGCAATAGACTCTGATGCATCGTCGCTTTTGACTGTGGATAAGTATTGTTCATTTTTTTGTCAGGAAGGAGGTTCTTTGGGTGATTCACATCCAAGAATTATGGTCCCAAACGTTGGATTCCATCCAAAACAAAATCAGCAAGCCCAGTTTTGAAACCTGGCTCAAGGCGACTGAAGCCATCAACATGGAAAATGACATCCTGATCGTTTGTGCCCCCAATGATTTTGCCCGGGACTGGCTGGAATCGCGCTATGCCGATTTGGTGCGGGACACCTTGAAAGAAGTGACCGGCGGTTCAAAAATTGGCGTGAAATTTGTCAGCCAGACCCAGGAAAAAAACCATCATGAATCCTTAAAAGAACCGCAACAACCGGCGGCGGAAAACGTGGAAGACGAAAAAGACCCCGGCTCCCAACTGAATCCGAGGTACACTTTTGACACATTTGTCATCGGTTCCGGGAACCGGTTTGCCCATGCGGCTTCCCTGGCTGTGGCCGAAGCGCCTGCCAAAGCATACAACCCTTTGTTCATCTACGGTGGCGTCGGCCTTGGAAAAACACACTTGATGCATGCCATCGGTCATTATGTACTGAAACATGATCCGTCCAGCCGGGTGGTGTACATCTCATCCGAAAAATTCACCAATGAATTTATCAATTCGATCCGGGATAACAAAACGATCCAATTCCGGAACAAATACCGTTCCGTGGATATCTTGTTGATCGACGACATTCAGTTTTTGGCGGGAAAAGAACAGACCCAGGAAGAGTTTTTCCACACCTTTAACGCTTTGCATGACGCCAATAAACAAATCATTATCTCCAGCGACCGGCCGCCCAAGGAAATCCCCACGCTGGAAGACCGTTTGCGCTCACGCTTTGAATGGGGTCTGATCACCGATGTGCAACCGCCGGATTTGGAAACGCGGATCGCGATCTTGCGAAAGAAAGCAATAGCTGATAATTTAGATGTTCCAAGTGAAGTCCTTGCATTTATCGCGGATCGCGTGGATACAAACATTCGTGAACTGGAAGGTGCGTTAATCCGGGTTGTGGCTTATTCAGCTCTCTTGAATCAACCCATCACTCCCGATCTGGCACTGGAGGCACTGAAGGATATCATGCCCGATTCAAAGCCAAGAATGCTCAGCATTCATATTATTCAACAGACGGTCTGTGATTATTACCGTCTCCGCATAGAGGATTTGAAAAGTAAAAAGCGAACAAAGTCGGTGGCATTTCCAAGACAGATCGCTATGTATCTGTGCCGGGAAATGACAGAGTTCTCTTTGCCGAAAATCGGGGAAGATTTTGGAGGGCGCGATCATACAACCGTGATTCATGCACATGAGAAAATCAGCCGCATGATCGAAGAAGACCCCCAAGTCAAAGAAGTGATCAAGCAGTTGAAACAACAACTTCAACGCAAAGCTTAAAAGCAACGCCTGTGGAAACTGTGGATAAGGTGTACAAGCTTATGCACACTTTCTCCACAGCCGGCAATCCGCTTTACACCTGGTCCAAACCCGGTTTTCCACATTATCCACAATCCCTACTACTAGTGCTACTGCAATTTTAAAAAATAAATATATGTACAAGCGTCCTGCTTTATGCATGCCTGTCATGTTTTTCCCAAAACAATTTTTGGTTCTATCACCATCAAGGAGGATCGATATGAAATTCCGTGTCATCAAATCAGCATTGGTTGATGCTGTTTCTCAAGTATCCAAAGCGGTTTCTTCCAAAACAACCATTCCCATTCTCACCGGGATTAAAATTGCTGTGGATGAAGATGGGCTCACTCTGACCGGAAGCAATTCGGACATCACCATTCAGGTGCATGTTCCCGTCAAAAAAGAGGACTTGGATCAGGTGTTCGTGGAAAAAATAGGTAGTATCGTACTCCCCGGACGCATCTTTGGCGAGCTTGTCCGCAAATTGCCCGGAGATGAAGTGGAATGGATCACCAATGATCAATTCCAAACCACCATCCGATCGGATATGGCGGAATTTCAACTGAACGGACTGGATCCGGTGGAATATCCGCGCTTGCCGCACTTATCCACAGAGCAGATGTTCAGTATTTCCGCCGATGCACTCAAATCCCTGATCCGGCAAACTGGATTTGCCGTGGCCGCCAAAGAAGCGCGGGGCGTATTGACCGGAGTGCTGTTCCAACTTAAAAATGGGGTGTTGACTTGCATCGCCACGGACAGCCACCGTTTGTCCAAACAACAGGCCCAAGTGGAAGCTTCCCCGGAAGTGACACTGAAAAATGTGATTGTCCCGGGCAAAAGCTTGTCGGAATTGGCCAAGACCCTGGGGGATTATTCCGGATATGTGGATATCCTGATCGCGGAAAATCAAATTCTGGTAAAAACCGATGAATTCTCGTTTTATTCCCGTTTGTTGGACGGGACCTATCCCGACACCAACCGGGTGATTCCCGAACGTGGTGAGACGGAACTCGTTTCCTCCACCAAGGAATTGTTACAATCCGTTGATCGTGCATCCCTAATCAGTCGGGATGGCCGGGATAATGTGATAAAATGGACTATAAAAGACGGAAAAGTGGAAGTTCACTCCACCGCCCAGGATATTGGAAGCGTCTCTGAAGAAGTGAATGCCAAGGTGAACGGGCCGGAAATGAGCATCTCTTTTAATGCGCGTTACATGATGGAAGCTCTCCGCTCCATTGAAAGCGATGAAATCCGGATTCAATTCACAGGCGCGATGACACCGTTTATGATCCAACCGACAGACCGGGATGACTCGCTCCATCTGATCGTACCGGTCCGCACCCGTTAGGACGGACCGGTACGGATGACGCCCGAAAAGGAGGACTGGGATTGGAATCCATCAAGATTGACACACCGTACATCACATTGGGGCAACTCTTAAAACGCCTGGATGTGATCAACAGCGGCGGGCAAGCCAAGTACTTTTTGCAAGAGGAAACGGTAAAAGTCAACGGCGAAGTGGAAACGAGACGGGGGAGAAAAATTTATCCCCGGGATCAAGTGGATATCTCCGGGTTCGGGTCCGTGGTCGTGTCGGACCGGTAAGGGAGGATCTTCGTTTTGCGTGTCCAAACCCTGGAATTGAAACAGTACCGAAACATTGAGAAACTTCATCTGCATTGTCCGGAGGAGCTTCATTTCTTTGTCGGCCCCAATGCCCAAGGGAAAACCAACATCCTCGAATCCCTTTATGTCCTTGCGCTTGGCAAATCACACCGCACACGGACTCATAAAGAACTGATCCGTTTCGGCCAAAAGGCATCGTTCATCAAGTGCAGAGTAAAAAAAGGAAATGAGATCCAGCGTCTGGAAATCAGTTTATCGGACAAAGGAAAAAAAGTGAGTCGGAACGGGGTTGAACAAAGGAAGTTGAGTCAGTATATCGGCTCGCTTCCTGCCGTCCTCTTTGCGCCGGAGGATCTGGCGCTGGTCAAAGGAAGCCCGCAGGTTCGACGCCGTTTTTTAGATATGGAGATTGGCCAGGTAAGTCCTCAATATGTGCATGATTTGTCGCAATTAAACAAATTGCTCGTGCAGAGAAACAGCCTGTTGAAACAACTTTCCCGGCAAAAGCAGGAGGATTCCCCTTTATTGGAGGTATTGGATGAACAATTTGCCGCTTTGTCCGTCCATTTATGGAAAAAAAGAAAACAGTTTTTAAAATCCCTCACCCGATGGGCGCGTGAAATTCATCAGGCCATTACGCAACAGCCGGAGGAGCTGGTGATCAAGTACCGCCCTTCTTTTCCTTTGCCCGAACCATCCGGGCCGGATGAATGGGCGGAGATTTTGCGGTCGGAACTGAAAAAAAACCGCCAAAAAGAAGTGATGCGGGGAAGTACCGCCATCGGGCCGCAACGGGATGACATCCGGTTGTTTCTGGGAGAGATGGATCTTCATCATTACGGTTCCCAGGGACAGCAACGAACCGCCGCCTTGTCGCTCAAGCTGGCGGAAATCGAATTGATTCATCAGGAAATCGGTTATTATCCCATATTATTATTGGATGATGTGTTGTCCGAATTGGATGACATGCGCAAAACGCATTTATTGAAGGCCATTTCCGGACGTGTCCAAACTTTTGTGACCACCACCGGTTTGGACGGGATCCATCCGGATATCTTATCCGGAGCCAAAATCTATCAGGTGAAGCAAGGACAGATTACGGAATCGGGGTGAAAGAAGTGTTTATCCACTTGGGTGGAAGCCGGATGATTTGCATTCGCGAAGTGATCGCCATATTGGACGCCAATGTTGCGAAGAGTGCAACGCCACCGTTTTTGAACGCTTGCCATCAGAAAAAGAAAATTGAACATTTGTCTCCTGACGAAATCAAATCGTATGTGATCACCACACATCACATCTATGCATCGCCCATTTCTTCAACCACATTGAAAAAACGGGCCGATCTGACTCAAAAGATATAGAACCGAGTTTATCAGTTATGGAAGAAGGAAGCAGGTGACCGAGAGTGTCCATTCAACAAACAAATTATGATGAAACACAAATTCAGGTGTTAGAAGGTCTGGAAGCCGTACGAAGGCGGCCGGGAATGTATATTGGTTCCACTTCCAGCCGCGGTCTCCATCATTTGGTGTGGGAAGTGGTGGACAACAGTATCGACGAAGCACTGGCCGGCCGTTGTGATACCATTCAGGTGATTGTCAATGAAGACAACAGTGTGACCGTGATTGACAACGGAAGCGGGATTCCTGTCGGGATCCACCCGAAAATGGGCCGTCCGGCGGTGGAGGTTGTGATGACGGTCCTTCATGCCGGGGGTAAATTCGGCGGAGACGGATACAAATTTTCCGGCGGTTTGCACGGTGTGGGGGTTTCTGTTGTCAATGCGTTGTCGACATGGCTATCGGTCGAAGTGAAGCGTGACGGGAAAATCTATCATCAACGTTATCAACGAGGGGTTCCGGATGCGGATTTGGAAGTGATCGGAGAAACAGAGGAAACAGGGACCAAAATCACCTTTAAACCGGATCCCGAGATCTTCACGGAAACCACCGAGTTTGATTTCAACATTTTGCAAAATCGTCTGCGCGAACTTGCTTTCTTAAACGGCGGCGTAAAGATCATTTTAAAGGATTTGCGCGGCGAAGAAGAAAAAGAAGTGGTTTTTCAGTTTGAAGGCGGAATCCGGTCTTTTGTGGAGCATTTGAACCGGAATCGCGAAGTGTTGAATCAACCGCCGGTATACATTCAGGGGGAACGGGATTCCATCCTGATTGAAATCGCTTTGCAATACAACGACTCTTTTACATCCAACATCTATTCTTATGCCAATAACATCCACACGCACGAGGGCGGCACGCATGAAGCCGGCTTTAAATCGGCTCTGACGCGCGTGATCAATGATTATGCCCGCCGGAACAACCTTTTGAAGGATAATGACAGCAATTTGACCGGGGACGACGTGCGGGAAGGCTTGACCGCCATTATCAGCGTGAAAATTATGGATCCTCAGTTTGAAGGGCAAACCAAAACCAAACTGGGGAACAGCGAAGCCCGTTCCGCAACCGAGCAGCTCTTTGCCGATCATTTCCAAACCTATTTGGACGAGCATCCCGCGGAAGCGAAAAAGATTATTAACAAAGCCGTGATGGCGTCCCGTGCCCGCCAGGCCGCCCGCAAAGCCCGGGAATTGACACGGCGCAAAAACGCGTTGGAGGTCAGTGCATTGCCCGGGAAACTGGCGGATTGCACCTCCCGCAGCGCTCAGGACAGCGAGCTTTTCATTGTGGAGGGGGATTCTGCCGGCGGTACCGCAAAACAAGGACGGGACCGGATGTTCCAAGCCATTTTGCCATTGAAAGGAAAAATCATCAATGTGGAGAAAGCACGACTGGACCGGGCGCTTTCCAATGATGAGATTCGCACCATCATTACGGCATTGGGAACCGGAATCGGCGATGATTTCAATATTGAAAAGGCCCGTTATCACAAAATCATCATTATGACGGATGCCGACGTCGACGGTGCCCACATCCGGACTTTGCTGCTCACCTTCTTTTACCGGTACATGCGTCCGTTGATTGAACATGGATATGTCTATATTGCCCAACCGCCTCTGTATAAAATTACGCAAGGCAAAAAGATCCGGTATGCGTTCAATGACAAGATGAAAGATGAAATCGTGGCCGAGCTCCAAGGGAAAGGGAAAATCGAGATCCAACGGTACAAAGGGTTGGGGGAAATGAACGCCACCCAGCTGTGGGAAACCACCATGGATCCGGAAAGCCGCACCTTGCTCCGTGTTTCTTTGCAAGATGCCATGGATGCCGATGAAGTGTTTGAAATGTTGATGGGAGACCGCGTGGCACCGCGTCGGGAATTTATCAAGGAGTATGCACAACAGGCGAACCTTGATATTTAGGCGAGTGTAGAACGGAGAGATGAACAATGGAAGAAATGAACCGTATCCAAGAAGTCAATATCAGTAAGGAAATGAAAACCTCTTTCCTGGACTATGCGATGAGCGTGATCGTGAGCCGGGCGTTGCCGGATGTCCGCGACGGGTTAAAACCGGTTCACCGGCGGATTTTGTACACCTTTTACGAGTTGGGGATGACCCCGGATAAGCCGTACAAAAAGTCTTCCCGTCTCGTCGGAAACGTGACGGCGAATTATCACCCGCACGGGGATGCGGCCGTGTACGATTCCATGGTGCGGATGGCACAGGACTTTACTTACCGTTATCCGCTTGTCGACGGACACGGGAACTTCGGATCCGTGGACGGGGACCCGCCGGCGGCCATGCGTTATACCGAAGCAAGGATGGCTGCCATCAATCTGGAAATGCTTCGCGACATCCAAAAAGACACCATCGATTTCACACCCAACTACGACGGGCAACAAGAGGAGCCGGTGGTGCTCCCTTCCCGTTTTCCGAACCTCCTTGTCAACGGGGCTTCGGGGATTGCGGTCGGGATGGCCACCAACATCCCTCCGCATAATTTGAGGGAAGTGATCGACGGCATCCTGTTGTTGCTGGAAAATCAGGATGTGTCCGTTGAGGAATTGATCAAAGTGATCAAAGGGCCGGATTTCCCCACCGGCGGCATTATTTTGGGTTATGACGGAATCCGCAAAGCGTACCGCACCGGTCGCGGAAGCATTCAAATCCGGGCTAAAACGCGGATTGAAGAAGCCCGAAACGGAAAAATGCGGATTGTGGTGGACGAACTTCCGTTCCAAGTCAATAAAGCGAAATTGATCGAAAAAATCGCCGAATTGGTACGGGATAAAAAGATCGACGGAATCACCGATTTAAGAGATGAATCCGACCGCAACGGAATGCGTGTGGTGGTTGAGCTCCGCAAAGATGTGAATCCGCAGGTGGTTTTGAACAACCTGTACAAATTCACCAACTTACAAACCAGTTTCGGCATCAACATGCTGGCATTGGTCGACGGACAACCGCGCGTGTTAAATCTGAAGCAGACGATCCAACATTATGTGGACCATCAAATCGAAGTGATTCGCCGCCGGACTCAATATGATTTGAACAAAGCGGAAGACCGGGCGCACATCTTGGAAGGGCTCCGAATCGCTTTGGACCAGATTGACGAAGTGATTGATTTGATCCGCTCCTCGAAAACCACGCAGGAAGCGAGAACCGGCCTGATGGAACGGTTCGGCCTGTCCGAAAAACAAGCCCAAGCCATCCTCGATATGCGGCTGCACCGTTTAACCGGTTTGGAACGGGAAAAAATCGAGAGCGAATATAAAGAGCTGCAACAGCTGATCTCCAAATTGCGTGCCATTCTTGCCGATGAGAACAAAATCCGGGGTGTGTTGCGCAAGGAAATCATTGAAATCAAAGAAAAATACGGTGACGAACGCCGGACAATGATCAAAATTGAAGAAGACAACATCGACATTGAGGATCTGATCCCGGAAGATGAAGTCTCCATCATGATGACGCAAAGAGGGTATATCAAGCGGGTGCCGCTTTCCACCTACCGCGCGCAAAAACGGGGCGGCAAAGGCATCACGGGGATGGGAACCCGTGATGATGATCTCGTTCAGCACATGTTTGTCACCCATTCACACAGCACGCTGCTTTTCTTTTCAAACAAAGGAAAGGTTTATCGCCTGAAAGCTTATGAAGTTCCGGAACTGGGACGGACGGCGAAAGGGACACCGGTGATCAATTTGATTCAAATTGATCAAGAGGAACGGATCGAAGCCGTCATTCCGGTCAAAGAGTTCACCCCGAACCAATTCCTCTTCTTTGTCACGGCGGAAGGGGTGGTGAAGAAAACCGCATTAAGCGAGTTTGAAAACATCCGCCGCAACGGATTGTTCGCCATCAATCTACGTGACGGGGACGATCTGGTGGGCGTGCGCCTGACCGACGGGGACCAGGAAGTGATCATGGGCACACGGCACGGCATGTCCATTCGTTTCCATGAATCCGATGTCCGTGAAATGGGACGTTCCGCCACCGGGGTAAAAGGAATCACCCTGGGCGAAGGAGACCGCATCATTGACATGGATATTGTGGTTCCGGACAGCTACGTAATGATTGTGACCGAAAACGGCTACGGAAAACGGACGCCGATCGATGAGTACCGGATTCAATCGCGTGGAGGCAAAGGGATTAAAACGTTAAGCCTGACAGAGAAAAAAGGCGAAGTGGTTGCGCACAAAGTGGTGTCGGAAAACGAAGATCTCATGATTGCCACGCAATCGGGTGTTGTGATCCGGATCAAAGTCGCGGATATTTCCATCATGGGCCGGTATGCCCAAGGTGTCCGTCTGATTCGGGTGGATGAAGACGAAGTTTCCGCGGTGGCCCGGGTGCATGCCGAGGAAGAAAACGATGAAAAAGAAGAGAAAGAATCGGATGCTTAATCCGGCCAATCCCAAAACGGGGCCATAAAGCCGGGGAACCCGTAAAGAATCAGATCAGTCAGATGGATTAACATCAGCTGTTCCTGATGAACGGACGCCAGCATGATTTCTTCCCACAAGGGGGGATCATACCGGCACAGCATACTCATGGAAAAACACAGCATCATCAGGGAAATGACCCGCGGAAGCGGACCAGGGCGATGATTACCGATATACAGGTAATGGTCGCCCTTTTTGTTTCTTTCAATCCAAGGATGAAGCCGGTGCGGCGGGCCGGAGGCGGAACAGTTCAGGTAAAGCGCTCCTTCCTCTTGATGGTGCAATGAAAACTGAATTTCCCTGCTTTGTGCGTTTAATTTTTCCACAAAGGATGAGGTAGCAAGGTGGCATTGATCCAGAATTTTTTCAGGGATGACCATAAGGGAGGAAGAAGGCATCCAATCCACGGGAAACCAAGTGCACTCACCGAAGATCGTCCAGTACGTCGGCTGCAGTTCAGGCAAAAAGCCGAGCAATTCCTTCATCCGATAGGAATCGCCGGCAGATACCGGAAGGTTCATCATTTCAGCCAGATACGGAAACAGTCCCTCTTTTTGGATCCGGATTTCGTCCTGCGAAAAGCGAAAGGGTTCCCTTTTCCGTTTGCGGGTCGACAGCCCGTGTCGCAACACGGCCGTGTTCTTTGGATAATCGGGGTCTTTGGTTAAAATCCAGGCTTTGAAAAAATCCATCATCCCATAATAGAGCAAAAGGGGTTGCATCCATTTGTCACATGCCCGGGCTGTTTGAAACAGGGAGCAAGCTTGGCGAATGTAAGCGGCAAAAGATTGGACATTTTTGTAAGCCAAAACTCCCGGTTCCCCGAAAGAAGCATCCTGATATTTTTGCTGCAGAAATTTGCGTGCCCATTCTTCATTTTGCAGTTTTAAAAAAAGATCCGGTGCATGGAAGCCATCACGGGAAGAAGGGTCTGAGCAAAACGGCACACCCGTCACCTCGATTTTTCTTTCTTTTTTTTTTATTGTTTGACAAAATAAAAAGGGCTATAACAAGAAAGAGCAATGGGAGAGAGGCAGCATCCATGAAAAGAAAGGTTATATGCCTTTGTCTGTTGTCGGTTTTTGTGTTTGGACTGTTGCCGCCTCCGGGTTCCGGAAAGACAACGGTTCCGAAAAAATATGATCTGGTGTTGATTCACGGATTTAACAACCGCCATCAATGGGGGTATGAATTTTTAAACTGTTTGGCCCGGAATTGGGGCTCCGGGAATGTTTATGTGGTGTATTCCAATTCGTCCATGAAAGTCTGGTCGATGCCGGTGCAAGGAAAACGGGTGATCATGATGGGGGCGAAAAACCATCAGGCCGGGAATGATTCCATTGAGAAGCAGGCCCGGGTGATTTCCGAGAAAATTTCGATTCTCCAAGAAAGGCACGGACTCGGGAAAAACTACTACATTTTGGCTCACAGCATGGGTGGACTCGTTGCCCGGCGTTTGGTTTACATGCGGCCCGGGGAAGTGGCGGACCTGGTGACGCTCGGGACTCCGCATCAAGGGACACCGCTTGCGAAAGAATATGAATGGCTGGGGATGTTTGTCAACGGACAGGAAGGGATCAAAGATGTCACGCCGGAAGCAGTGGCCCGGTTTAACCGGCGCTTTCCGGTGGAAAAAAGCCCGTTTTATCAAAACGGAAAACTGTACACGATTGCCGGGGATGCGGACGGTTGGGGCGACCGGGGATGGAAAGGGGAATTGGCCGTCGGTTGGACCTTGCTGGCCCTGAAATATCATACAGACAGCGACGGGGTTGTGGAAGAAGGAAAAGCCACGCTTCCCGGCGCTTACCATGTGAAAACTTTTTGGCATTTAAACCATTTGCAGTTGATCCAGAGCCCGCTGGTTGCCGAATTTGTATCCAAGTTGTTGCCTTAAACACATTTATCCACAAGCCTTTGTGAGTTATCCACAGGCTTTTGTGGATAATCTATGGATAAATACAATACAGCCATGGCTGGATCTTGAAAAATCTTGACAGTTATGCAGGAGACTGTTAAACTGCTTTAAAATTATTAGGCCAAAAGGGGAAAACGTCTATGTGGGAACAGAAATTCGCCAAAGAAGGATTGACTTTTGATGATGTACTGCTATTGCCGGCAAAATCAGAGGTACTGCCTCGCGAAGTCAATGTGGGAACCAAGCTGGCAGAAGGAATTGAATTGAATATTCCGTTGATCAGTGCGGGAATGGACACCGTCACCGAATCCAAACTGGCGATTGCCATTGCCCGGCAAGGCGGAATCGGAATCATTCATAAAAACATGAAAGTGGAAGAACAAGCCGAGGAAGTCGACCGTGTCAAACGTTCCGAAAGCGGAGTGATCACCAATCCGTTTTATCTGACGCCCGAACACAAAGTCCATGACGCGGAAGAACTGATGGCCAAATACCGGATTTCCGGTGTGCCGATTGTGGATGAAAACCGGAAACTGGTTGGCATTATCACCAACCGTGACCTTCGCTTTGTACGGGATTATGCCATGCCGATTCAAGAAGTGATGACGACCGAACCACTTGTTACGGCTCCGGTCGGGACCACGCTCGAACAAGCGGAAGAAATCCTGCAAAAGCATAAAATCGAGAAATTGCCGCTGGTGGATGAAAACGGGGTTTTAAAAGGGCTCATCACCATCAAAGACATTGAAAAGGCGACACAGTTTCCCGACGCGGCCAAAGATAAACAAGGACGTCTTTTGGTCGGGGCGGCTGTCGGGGTGTCCAAAGATATGGAACGCCGGGTTCAAGCCTTGATCGATGCCGAAGTGGACTTGATTGTTGTGGATACGGCCCACGGCCACTCCAAAGGGGTTTTGGATGCCATTCACACGCTTCGCCGGAAGTATCCGGATTTGGTCATTGTGGCCGGAAATGTCGCAACCGGTGAAGCCACCCGTGATCTCATCGAGGCAGGTGCCAATATCGTGAAAGTTGGAATCGGCCCGGGATCCATTTGCACAACCCGTGTGGTTGCCGGCATCGGCGTTCCGCAAATCACGGCGATCTATGATTGCGCGACTGTGGCCCGCCAGTACGGTGTGCCGATCATTGCTGACGGAGGAATCCGTTATTCCGGGGATATCGTCAAAGCTTTGGCGGCGGGTGCGGATGCAGTCATGTTGGGAAGCCTGTTTGCCGGAACGGAGGAATCTCCCGGGGAATCAGAAATTTACCAAGGACGCCGGTTCAAGGTGTACCGGGGAATGGGATCCATCGGCGCCATGCAACAGGGGAGCAAAGACCGTTACTTCCAGGAAGATGCGCAAAAACTCGTTCCGGAAGGCATCGAAGGACGGGTTCCGTACAAAGGGCCTTTGGCCGATACCGTGTATCAATTGATCGGAGGCATCCGTGCCGGAATGGGTTACTGCGGTGCGGCCACATTGAAAGAACTGAAGGAAAACAGCCGGTTTATCCGGATCACCAATGCCTCTTTGCGCGAAAGCCATCCGCATGATGTCCAAATCACCAAAGAAGCGCCCAACTATCATTTATAATCCATCCGTTAAAATGCAAGCTGTTGATCGTTGATTCGGTCAACAGCTTTTCTTCGTGATGCGAAATTTTTCTTTTCTTGTCCATTTCTTTTTTTATTGCAATTTTGTAAAATGATTCTCATCCTTTTCATCCTTTTCGAATGTTGTTGTAGAGGACGATTTCAAAACAGAGACAGGGAAGTAGGGAATGAGCGACGATGAATCATTTTCATGACAAAAAAGTTTGGTTGTTTTTAAGCGCGTTTGCTTTTTTCATATGGATGTTTCCGGTTCCGGTGCAGGCTGAGCAGGCAGAGCTTCCTCCAGTGGAAGCGCGTTCTTATTTTTTGATGGATTTTTATTCCGGGGTGGTTTTGGCCGCGAAAGATGAAGAAACCCCTTATCCCCCGGCCAGCATGACCAAAATGATGACGGCCCTGGTGGTTTTGGATGACATTCAGGACGGAAAATTGCATTGGGATGATGTGGTGACGGTCAGCAAACGGGCGGCCGATGTGGAAGAAGCACAAATTTATTTAACCGAAGGCGAAAAGATCACGGTCAAGGAACTTTTTGAAGCGATGTTGATTTATTCCGCCAATGATGCGACCGTGGCCTTGGCGGAACATGTGGGCGGAAGCGAAGAAGGATTTGTCGACCGGATGAATGAAAAAGCGAAAGAAATTGGGATGAACAACACCCATTTTCAAGGAGCCTCCGGTTTGGATCTGCATCTGTATCCCGATCCGCCCAAGGTGCCCGGGAAACACGTGATGTCGGCCCGGGACACGGCGATTCTTGCTTCGACGTTGATTCAAAGACACCCCGAAGTTCTGAAGGTAACGGCGACGGCGAAATATAAGGTCCGGCCCGGAACCAACCGGGAACAAACGGTGACGAACTGGAACCTTATGCTTCCGGATTTTGTGTATGCCTATCCGGGTGTGGACGGAATGAAGACCGGACATACCAATGCCGCCGGTTATTGTTTCACGGGAACCGCGCAACGGAACGGATACCGCTTGGTTTCGGTCGTGATGGGAACCGCGAATGATCAAAGGCGTTTTTCTGAAACGAAAAAACTTTTGGATTACGGATTTGACCAATTTTCATTCACCACTTTGGTCCCGGAACACGGAAAAGTAAAAGGGCAAGAATCATTGGCATTGCCTAACGGCGTGGAACGGACCGTCCCGGTGGAAGTGGAAAAAGCCGTGTCGCTGCCGGTTCAAAAAGGAGAACAAGGCAAATATTCCATCAAAGTGGAGTTTGATTCCAACGTGAAAGCCCCTCTGGAGAAAGGCACCATTGTCGGAAAAGCATATGTCGTTTATGATGGAAAGAAAATGGAAGGCTTCAAACCAATCAATGTGGTCACTTCTCAATCCGTGGAAGAAGGGAGCTGGATTCGCCTCTTTTTCCGCTCGGTGGGGGATGAAATTTCAAGTTGGTTTGATTGATTATTTTTCAAATGCTTCCATTCAATTATAATAAAAGAGGGAGGAAAAGGGGGATTTTCTCTCTTGCAAAATGAAACCCCCCTTCCATGACGATCACAGTTGAAGACATCCATAAGATCACAGAGGAGGCAGCAAGATGAGTCAAACACGGAAAACAGGAACGGACCGGGTAAAACGCGGGATGGCTGAAATGCAAAAAGGCGGCGTCATCATGGACGTGGTGAACGCCGAGCAGGCCAAAATTGCCGAACAAGCCGGCGCGGTGGCAGTGATGGCGCTGGAGCGCGTTCCGTCGGATATCCGTGCGGCAGGAGGCGTTGCCCGCATGGCTGATCCGCGTGTGGTGGAAGAAGTGATGAACGCTGTTTCCATTCCGGTAATGGCCAAAGCACGGATCGGCCATTTTGTCGAAGCGCGTGTATTGGAATCCATGGGGGTTGATTATATTGATGAGAGTGAAGTGTTAACCCCGGCGGATGATTTGTTCCATATCGACAAATCCCAATTCACCGTTCCATTTGTATGCGGTGCCCGTGATTTGGGGGAAGCGTTGCGTCGCATCGGGGAAGGGGCATCCATGATCCGGACCAAGGGGGAACCCGGTACCGGAAACATTGTGGAAGCGGTTCGCCATATGCGTAAGATGCAGGCACAAATTCGCCAAGTGCAAAATATGTCCCGTGATGAATTGATGGCCGAAGCGAAAAAACTGGGGGCTCCGTATGAACTGCTCCTGGAAGTGCATGAGACCGGAAGATTGCCGGTGGTCAACTTTGCGGCAGGAGGCGTCGCCACCCCGGCGGATGCCGCACTCATGATGCACTTGGGATCCGATGGCGTGTTTGTGGGCTCCGGTATTTTTAAATCGGAAAACCCGGAAAAATATGCGCGCGCGATTGTGGAAGCGACCACCCATTATGAAGATTTTGCTTTGATTGCAGAAGTCTCCAAAGATCTGGGTTCGGCGATGACCGGGATTGAAATTTCCAAACTGAGTGCGGAAGAACGGATGCAAGAGCGCGGTTGGTGACATAAGGAGGACAGATCCGATGAAAATTGGAGTATTGGCATTACAAGGCGCAGTCCGTGAACATATCCGCCTGCTTCAACAAACCGGGGCAATGGCCGTGGCGGTGAAGAGGGCGGAAGAGTTGTCGGATCTGGACGGTCTGGTGATTCCGGGCGGGGAATCCACAACGATTGGCAAATTGGTGAAAAAATATGAACTGACCGAACCGATTCTCGCGCTTCATCGTGCTGGGAAACCCATTTTCGGAACCTGTGCCGGAATGATCCTGATTGCCAAAAATATCGGGCCGGAAGAAGAACCCCATTTGGGCATCATGAACATCACGGTGAAGCGGAATGGGTTTGGACGCCAGCGGGAAAGTTTTGAAGCGGAGCTGGCGTTAAAAAACATTGCTGATGATTACCCGGCGGTCTTTATTCGTGCTCCTTACATCGAAAAGGTGGAACCGGGAGTCGAGGTCTTCGCCGAAGTGGACGGAAAAATTGTCGCTGCCAAGCAAGGGAATTTGCTCGCGATGTCTTTCCATCCGGAATTGACCGAAGATCCGCGGGTTCACGCTTATTTTGCTGAAATGGTTCGTGAATCGATGGCAGAAAAAGCAGTATAACGGAAAATTTTCATTCTTGACGGAATCCTCCCTGTTTTGGGGAGGATTTTTTGGTTGGGATGGTTACAAAGGGTGTACAATCGGATATAATAAAAGGTAAAATTTGAAATGGCAGGCCGCGAGGAAAAGGCGAGTAGCTGATTGTTTTGCCATCCAGAGAGGCGGTGGAAGGTGCGAACCGTCCAAAATGATCAGTGAATCCACCTTGGAGCGAGGCACGAAGCGAACCGGGTTCGCATAAGTGTTTTCGGTGAACGAACCGTTATCTCGTCAGAGCGGGCCGGTGGATGCGTCCACGGCCAAGAAGGGTGGCAACGCGGAACCTTCCGTCCCTTGTATGAGGGGGGAAGGTTTATTATTTTATAGGAGGTGTGTGTGAGTGCTGGATATGAAAATCCTTCGCAATCAAATGGAGGATGTGAAGAAAAAATTATCGACAAGAAATGACGAATTGGAAGGACTCCGCGCCTTCACGGAATTGGATCAGCGGCGACGCGCATTGATTCAGCAAAGTGAGCAATTGAAAAACAAACGGAACGTGGTATCCAAAGAAATCTCCCAAAAGAAAAAGAACAATGAGGATGCAGAAGACAAAATCAAGGAAATGCGCCAAGTGGGAGAGGAAATCAAACGGTTGGATGAAGAATTGCGCCGGTATGAAGAAGAAATGAATCAAATCCTGCTCCAACTTCCTAACATTCCTCATGAAAGCGTTCCCGTCGGAAAGTCGGAAGAAGAGAACGAAGTGGTTCGCACATGGGGGGAAGTTCCCGCTCCTTCCTTCGAGCAGAAGCCGCACTGGGAACTGGCGGAAGAATTGGATTTGCTTGATTTTGAACGCGCCGCCAAAGTAACGGGTTCCCGGTTTGTCTTTTATAAGGGTCTGGGAGCGCGTCTGGAGCGGGCGTTGATCGATTTCATGCTGGATTTGCATACCAGGGAGCATGGATATACGGAAATTATTCCGCCTTATATTGTGAACCGCCGCACCATGACCGGTACAGGGCAATTGCCCAAATTTGAGAACGATGCCTTTAAGCTGGCGGAAAATACGGATTATTTCTTGATTCCCACTTCCGAAGTACCGGTCATAAACTATCATGCCGGCGAGATTTTGTCTTTGGAAGACCTGCCCAAATATTACACGGCTTACAGCAGTTGTTTCCGCTCGGAAGCGGGATCGGCCGGACGGGATACCCGCGGTTTGATTCGTCTTCATCAATTTAACAAAGTGGAATTGCTGAAATTGGTCCATCCGGAATCATCCTATGAAGAGCTGGAAAAAATGGTGGAGAATGCCGAAAAGGTCTTGCAATTGTTGGAACTCCCCTATCGGGTGGTGGCTTTGTGTACGGGAGATCTCGGGTTTTCTGCCGCCAAAACCTATGATCTGGAGGTATGGATGCCCAGCAATCAAAGCTATCGGGAAATCTCTTCCTGCAGCAATTGTGAAGATTTCCAAGCGCGCCGCGCACAAATCCGCTTCCGTCCCGACCCCAAAAGTAAACCGGAGTATGTCCATACGCTCAATGGTTCGGGACTGGCCGTGGGACGGACCGTTGCCGCCATCTTGGAAAATCACCAGCAAGCGGATGGAACGATCCGGATTCCCGAAGCATTGCGTCCTTACATGGGCGGAATCGAGAAGATTGGATAAAATAAATCCCTGCAGATATTGCAGGGATTTATCTTTTGAGGTTGGTTGACATCGCACAAAAAATCAGTATAATATAACTTTGTAATTGAATATTTACATTGTGGAGAGGTGGTCGAGTGGTTTAAGGCAGCGGTCTTGAAAACCGCCGAGGGTTCACGCCCTCCGTGGGTTCGAATCCCACCCTCTCCGCCAAATGGACAGAAAGGTTTCGCGGAAAGCGAAACCTTTTTCTTTACTGCCAGGTTAAATTTTTACGGGATGCGTTTGATGTGTGATCCATGTTGTTGCTGGTTGTTCATGCACAAAAGATATCATTCATGGAAAAAAACATTAAAAAAACATAAAAAATTAATCAAATAGAAAGAGAATCGACATTCATCAGCAGGGGTTCTTAAATAAAAGGATTGAACCAACGGCCTGATTCATGTAAATTCAGAATTAAAGATATAGTTTTCACAATGATTTGATCAAATGTTAAAATCTCATTCAACATTTAAAACAAGGAGGGTAAAGAATGTTCTACTTAAAAATTGAAACTGAAAAAAACGGGGAAATCAAAACGCATGAATACCCCGCCGGATTTGAGACCGAAGAATCCGCCAACGAATACATAAAATCTCTGATTCGCTTGTTTCCCAAAAAACATGAAGCCAGCCGCTTCTATATCAGTACGGACAAAAGCAATTGGAAAGAAGTTCAGGTTGAAGTTTGAGACAATCCGACAAAAAGCTGAATATGATCAAAGTGGGAGGGGGAAACCTCCTCTTTTTTTTATCAATCTTAACATTTATATTAGCACAAGATGTTGTGGATAGTGTGGATAAAATTGTGGATATGTTGATAAATTTTATTTTTATACAACATACTGAATGAAAAAAAGAGCCGGCTTTTTAGCGCGACTCACCGGAGGGTATCGGTTTTTTCCCGTGATTCAATCCCGTTGAAATCTTACATTTTCATTATAACGAATCATCGGTTGATTCGAAATATTATTATGGAAAGGGTCATAAAAAAGACACATGCATAATTATGAATGATGGTTTTTGGAAGAAGAAGTTTTGAAGGTTAATTCCTCAAACATATTCTCCATTTTCAAGATCACGCTTTGATTATGGGATAGTTGTTCTTGGACCAAGGGAAGGGTTTCTTCAATGATACGGGCAGCCCAGATCAGCCATGGATTATGCATTCCATCGGCTCCTTTGGAAGTGGTTTTGTTTTATTATTATATCATATATTCGGCGAAATAGGAACGTATGTTCTTGTTTTGGGGTTGAAAAGCATGCTGTTCCGAAATTGCACTATATGTTGTGGATAATGTGGATAAAGTTGTGGATATGTTGATGGGCCGGCATCGGGATCAGCTGTTTTAAATGCATTAAAAAATCTGTACCAAGGGAAAAGATGGTTTATTCAAAGGTTGAAAGCTTTTTTTGAAACTGTTTTTGGTTTGACAGGATGTTGTAATCATCCGGCTTTTTTCCGTGGAACCGGTCTCACTTTGCCGGCAGAAAACAACCGGGTTTGGCATTGCCCCGGTCCGGCAGAAAGAATGGAATTATTCATTTTGTTCAGGAAAAGGAAAATGAATCGTAAACAAAACGCCGTTTTCTTCATTGGTCAGCTGGTAAGGGAACGAATGGATATCCAAAATCTGTTTCACGATATAAAGCCCCAAACCGCTTCCCCCGGTGTTTCGGTTTCGGGATTTTTCCAAACGGTAAAAGGGTTCGAAGACTTTTTGCAGTTCGGCTTCCGGGATGGAGGCTCCCGTATTCAGTACGTGAAATTCGATATGGGAGTTTTTTTGTGCAAGGGAAATCCGGACGGTTTCGCCGGAAGGAGCATAGTTGATGGCATTGTGGATGATGTTTGCCACCGCTTTTTGCAGATAGCCGGGATCGGCTGTGACAAACAGGTCCGGCTCGATGTTCACGTCAAATCGGATTTGTTTGTCCTCGCGGAAAAATTCCAGCCTTTTGATGACGGATTGAATCATGCCTGATAAAGAAACGGTTTTTTTCAGCGGATGAAATGCATCCGATTCCAGTTTGGAGACTTCCAGGATTTCTTTTACCAGTTGTTCCATGTTTTTGATAATCGAATAGGATCGGCGCAAATATTTATCCCGGTCTTTGTACACACCGATTTGGTGGATCATGCCTTCCAGTTGCCCCATCACGGCCGTGATCGGTGATTTCAATTCATGCGAAATGGTCGCCATCCATTCCCTCCGCTTCGCTTCTTGTTCCCTTTCGCGTTGAATGTCATTTTTTAACTTCGCATTGGCTTGTTGCAATTCGGACATCGTTTGTTTGAGATTTTGCGACAATTCATTCAGGCTCTGGGACAATTCCCCGATTTCATCATCGGACCGGTTTTCCAACCTCTGGCTGAAATCCAGTTTGGCCATTCGCTTGGCCACTTGATTAATTTTAAGCAGGGGTTGGGTGATCAGTTTGGTGTAGAGAAATGCACCAACCATGGAGATCAACAGGACAAAAAAACCCATGTACGGCATCAGCATCAAAATGGCATTGGAAGCCTCATCGATAGGCTGCAAGGTGGCGACAAAAATGGCGATAAACCGGCCGTCCTGAAAGGAGATGGGTTTTTCGATGATCCGGATCGGCGGGATGCCATCTGTTTCCTTTTCGTAATTATTACGGTACGGGATTTTAACCAAAGGAGAAGAGGAAGACGGAATCGAAATCATGTTTCCCTGTTGATCCCGGATCAGCAAATGGATGTTGTAGTCATGGGTGAATTCGTATAAAAGGTTTTGTGCTTGGGAAACGGGAACCTCCGAAACATCGGCCAACAATTGGTCGATGCCGTGGTTTAATTTATTGATCTTGTATTCATAATAAAAAGAAGGCAACAAAAAATAAAAGGCAGCAAACAGGATGCTGGTGGTCAGAGCGATCAGCAGGCTGGTGACCCAAAAAATTTTCAGGGTAATGCTTTTTTTATGCTGTATCAAGCTTGTAGCCCACTCCTTTTACCGTCTGTATGTAGGGGACCCCCAATTTTTTGCGCAAGTTTTTGATATGGGTGTCGACAACCCGGGGATCTCCGTAATAATCAAATCCCCAAACTTTGTTGAGCAAAAGCTCTCTTGAACACACTTTCCCTTTGTGTTTCATCAGGGTTTGCAAAATTTCAAATTCCTTGGTCGTCAAGTGTTTTTGATGCTTGCCGACATAAACGTTATAGCCGTCCAAATCCAATGTGATTTCCTGGTACTTTAATTTTCGCGTTGACTCTGCTGTCTGATAGGTTCTGCGCAGCACGGCTTCGACGCGTTTGATCAAAATATGAAAAGAAAACGGTTTGGTGATGTAATCATCCACCCCCAGCTCAAATCCTTTCAGTTGGTCGGCTTCCTCATCCAAAGCCGTCAGCATGATCACGGGAACACCGGATTGTCGGCGGATGGCTTTCAATACCTGATATCCGTTCATCTCCGGGAGCATGACATCCAAAATCAACAGGTCCGGATTCGTTTCCATAAATTTTTGGATTCCTTCTTTTCCGTCACCGGCCACATCGACATAGTAATCCTGAACCGTTAAAAATTCACGAATCAGCTCCTGAATATCAGCGTCGTCCTCGATGACCAAAATATGGTATGGCATGATGACCCTCCGTATCGTTTCGTTTCTTTTGTTATGATAGCAAATTTATTTATGAAAAGACGGGACATACTAAGAAAAAGTGGTCCGCTTCAGGTGGAGGAGTTGTTATGCAGGAGCTTATCAGCCATCTTTTTTATCTTTTGTTGGTCCTCATCTTTGTCTTGTTAAACGGTTTTTTTGTGGCTTCCGAGTTTGCCATTGTGAAAGTCCGTTCCAGCCGGATCGCGCAGATTGACACCAAGCGGGGAAGAGTTGCACAACAGGTTTTGTCCAATCTGGATGAATATTTATCGGCCACTCAATTGGGAATCACCTTGGCGTCTTTGGGGCTTGGATGGATCGGGGAACCGGCGATCGCACGGTCTTTGGAGCCCTTTTTTCGTTGGGTCGGGATTCCGGAACTTCTGATTCATACAATTTCTTTTGCGATTGCCTTTTCCTTGATCACCTTTTTGCATATTGTGATCGGGGAAATGGCCCCCAAATCGCTTGCCATTCGCCAGTCGGAACGGATCACTTTATGGACGTCTGTTTTTCTGCACGGATTTTACAGGTTGTTTCGCCCGTTTATTTTTTTGTTGAACCAGTCCGCTAATTGGTTTCTCCAAAGATTTGGCGTCGGAACGAGCGAAACGCAACAAGCGCATACCGAAGAAGAAATCCGCATGTTGATTGCTCAAAGCCATCGCAGCGGTTTCATTGACCAGACCGAACTCAAGCTGTTTGACAATGTGTTTGATTTCACCGAACGCGTCGCCAGGGAAGTGATGGTTCCCCGTGTGCGAATGCATTGTATGTACGTGGAAAAACCGCTCGAAGAAAATCTGAACATCATCAAGCAGTTTCATCACACCCGTTTTCCTTTGTGCAAATATGACAAAGACAATATCCAGGGACTGATTCACATCCGGGATGTTTATGAGCAACTGGTGGAAGGAAGAAAGCCCGATTTAACGGCGTTGGTACGCCCGGTTGTCGTTGTGCCGGAAACGATGGAAATCAAGGATGTGCTTCGCCAATTGCAGAAAAAGAAAACAGGAATGGCGATTGTTATCGATGAATTTGGCGGGACATCCGGGCTGGTTACCACGGAAGATATCATCGAAGAGATTTTCGGCGAGATTCAAGATGAATTTGATGATGAAAGGCCATTTTTCCAAAAAGAAAAACAAGGCATCCTGATTGATTCCGGGTTGTTGATTGAAGAAATCAACAATTATTTTAACATCCATATTGAGGACGAAGATAATGACACCATCGGGGGCTGGTTGTTTTCCAAGCTGGAAAAAGTGCCGAGCGTCGGGGATCAAGTGGAGTTTGAGGGATTTGTGTTCACGGTCAAAGAAATGGACCAGTGGCGCATTTCCCGCATCTTGGTCGAACAACATAACACCGCCGAAAAAAAGGGCGATGTAGTCCGGTAAAAGGGCATCGCCCTGCGGGTTAAACCAATTTTCGGCTCAGGATTTCCTTTAATTTGTTGGTGGGGTTGGTCAGTGTTTGTTGTCCGTTGACATAAACCTGTCCCAGTTCGTGAGGATTCCAGGACAATGTGGTGTAAAAAGACTGATTGGCCCGGATCATTTCCAGGTTCATCAACACTTCGCTGTCAGAGAGATTGAAAACCACATTCAACTCGTCGATATAACCGTGGTAACGCCCGATGGGCCGGAATTGGAATACTTGTTGAAAACCGAAAGGCTTGGCTTCCGGATCATATTGGTTATAAATCTGATACAAAATAAATTCCGACTCCTCGATTTGTTTCAGGCAATTTTGCACGGTTGGATGGGGAAGCACCTCAATCAGGTCTTCGTCACTGGGATCGATGGCCATTTTGATGTCCAATCCGGTTTTTAAGTAAATGGGGTAACTGCCTGTGGACATCGGTGTGACAATCGGCAGATGAATCTGAAAAGGAATTTCCTTGGTCTCATTGGCTTGAATGACAAAGGATTTGGACAACTGGTATTCTTGCAGGATGTAAGAGACTTTTTTATTGTATCTTAAATAATGAATCACCAGATACAAATAAATATCGTCAATTTGTTGTTCGGCTTGTCCGCCTTGTATAAATACAACGCCTTGAACTGAATCGCCGGCGTAAAAAGTTTCTTGGTTCAGCCGGGTGTCCACTTGTGCGGCTCCGATTCCCAAGCTGGCTAATGATTTGAAAATCAACAGGTATCCCTCCTTTGGGCGAGAATTTGGTTAAAAGGACCAATTATATCATAACACAAAATAAGACATTTCCCGATATTGAATATTTTTCTGTTTTTTATGGGCACTTTTCTGGGGTTTCTACATAGTATGAGAAGAAGACACTTTATCAGAAAAATGGGGGATGTCCATGTGCGGAATTACCGGATGGATAGATTTTACGAGGGATTTGACCCGGGAACGGGAAATTTTACGCAGGATGAATAAAACGCTCCAATCCAGAGGACCGGATGGAGAAGGGTTTTGGTTTTCCGAACATGCCGCTTTGGGACACCGGCGGCTGATCGTGATTGACCCGGAAGGCGGAAACCAACCGATGGTGAAAAAAGTGGATGGGTATGAATTTGTCATTAATTATAACGGCGAAATCTACAACATGGAGGAACTCCGCCTCAAACTCCGGTCATTGGGGCATACCTTTGAGACCCGGTCCGATGTGGAATTGATCTTGACGGCGTACTTGGAATGGGGGGAAGATTGTCCCAAGCATTTAAATGGAATTTTCGCTTTTGTCATTTGGGACGGAAAAAAGCAGGCTTGTTTTGCGGCCAGGGACCGGTTGGGGGTAAAACCGTTCTTTTATACCAAAACAAAAGATGCTTTTCTGTTCGGATCCGAGTTGAAAGCCATTCTGGCCCATCCGGAAGTGGAACCGGTATTGGATGATCAAGGGTTGGCCGAAATTTTGGTGATAGGCCCGGCAAGAACCCCGGGATGCGGAGTGTTTAAAGACATTCATGAATTGCGTCCCGGACAGATGCTCCGTTATGACCGGAACGGCCTCAAAACGTGGACTTACTGGGAGCTGACCAGCCGCGAGCATGAAGATGATCTGGAAACCACGGCCGAAAAAGTGCGCGAACTTTTCCGGGATGCGGTGAAAAGGCAATTGGTTTCGGATATTCCTGTGGGCACGATGCTGTCGGGGGGATTGGATTCCAGTGCCATCGCGACATGCATGGCACAGGTTTATAAAGAAGAAAACCGGGGGCCGTTGCATACTTTTTCGGTGGATTATATTGATAATGAAAAATACTTTCATGTCAATGAATTTCAGCCCAATGCCGATCCCCCTTGGGTCAAAATGATGTCGGAAGAGATCGGGTCTGAGCACCATACCATTTTACTGGATAATCATGAACTGTTTCGCAGTATCATCCAAGCGATGGAGGCAAGGGATTTGCCGGGGATGGCCGATGTCGATGCTTCCATGCTCCTTTTTGCCAGAGAAATCAAGAAAGAAATGTCCGTGGTTCTTTCCGGGGAATCCGCGGATGAAGTGTTCGGCGGGTATCCGTGGTTTCACCGGGAAGAGATGGTGAATGCCGATACGTTCCCTTGGGCGCGCTTGGTTGAAAAACGGCTTCCTTTTATTTCCCCGGAAATAAAAGAACGGGTGAATCTGTTGGAATATGTGGAAGCAAGGTATCAAGAAGCCTTGTCGGAAGTTCCGCGCTTTTGTGAAGATCACACCCGGGAAGCACGGATGCGGGAAATGTTTTATTTGAATTTAACCCGATGGATGCCCACCTTGCTGGACCGGAATGACCGCATGAGCATGGCATTCGGTTTGGAAGTGCGCGTGCCGTTTTGTGATCATCATTTGGTGGAATATGTGTGGAACATCCCCTGGTCGATGAAAAAGCATGGAAACCGGGAAAAAGGATTACTGCGTTATGCCATGAAAGAGGTTCTCCCCCAACCCATTGTTGAGCGCAAAAAAAGCCCCTATCCCAAGACCCATCATCCCGATTATTTGCGCCTGATGAAAAAACAAATTCGCGAAATCCTGGATGACCCGTCGGCGCCGTTATTTCAATTATTGGATCCAAAGGAAGTCGAAAATTTCATGAATCAGGATTTGACCCAGTTGCATTTGCCTTGGTTTGGTCAATTGATGAACGTGCCGGCCTTGTTGGCTTACTGGTGGCAAATCAATGAATGGATGAAACGGTATAAAGTGGTGATCCAATAAACGCGGGAATGAATTCAATCCCGCGTTTTTTGGCATAAAATAACACCGTTCTTTTTTATATTAATAATTTACTTCATTAAAGCAATGGCGTTATAATGGATGGAGCATGATTGTACTTTATCGGACGGTGATAGAAACGATGCAAAATCAAGAAACAAAGTTGAAAAAGGATCTCGGTTTCTGGCCTGCGATTTCCTTGGTGGTGGGAGTTGTCATTGGTTCGGGAATCTTCGTCAAGCCCGGTACGGTGCTGGATTATGTGGGAGGGGACTCCTCTCTGGCCTTATTGGCTTGGTTATTGGGCGGTTTATTGATGCTGGCCGCGGGCCTGACCATTGCCGAGCTGAGTGCCCGGATTCCCAAAACCGGCGGGCTTTATATTTATTTGGAGAACGTATACGGAAGGTTTTCCGGTTTTTTAAGCGGCTGGGTGCAGACGGTGATTTATCAGCCGGCGCTGATCGGATCCATGGGGCTTTACTTCGGATTGTTGACAGGGAATTATTTATCTTTGGCTGAATCCTGGCATCTGTGGATTGGCATTGGAACCGTGCTTTTTCTGACCATCGTCAACAGTCTGGGCGTGAAATACGGCGGAATCATCCAAGTGATCACCACGATTGCCAAATTGGTGCCCATTGTCCTGATTTCCACATTTGGATTGTGGCAAGGTTCCGGCGACATCTTTTCTTCCGCAACCTTCGGGGGAAGCAAAGAAGGACTGGGGGCTGCCATGCTTGCCGCCATGTTTGCTTATGACGGTTGGATTGCGGCTTCATCAGTGGCGGGGGAAATGAAAAACCCGGCGAAAATCCTTCCCAAGGCGCTGAGTCTCGGTTTGGTAGTCATTATTGTCGCTTATCTTGCGGTCAATCTGGCTTTGCTTTCCGTCATGCCGGCCGGCCAGATTCAAGCGTTGGGTGAAAATGCAGCGGGGACGGCAGCCGGTCTCTTGTTTGGAGAGGTCGGACAACAAATCATCAGTATCGGTATTATCATTTCTATTTTTGGCGGTTTAAACGGGAAAATTTTAAGCTATCCCCGGCTTGCGTTTGCCATGGCCAATGACCGCCTGCTGCCGGGAGGAAACTTCTTGTCGCAGGTACATCCCAAATTTGGCACGCCGATCCGCGCGATTTTGTTGCAAATCCTGCTGGCTGTCCTGTTCATGGTGTTGAGTGACCCGGATCGTTTGTCGGAAATCGCCATTTTTGCTATTTTTATTTTCTACATCCAGGCTTTCATTGCCGTATTCTTGCTGAGAAAAAGAGACCCGGAATGGGTTCGCGAAAAAGGGAATTACCGGGTGCCGCTTTATCCGGTGACTCCGGTTCTGGCGATTATCGGTTCTTTGTTTGTGGTCTTCAGTATGCTGACCCACGACTTGGAAGGAGCCGTGATCACCATCCTCATTGCTTTGGCCGGTTTGCCGTTTTACGGATGGATGAAACGAAAAGAAAAACTTGCGGATCAATAAAAAAGTGTCGCCGGTATTTCAGCTCCGGCGACACTTTTTTTGTATCCCTGATAGCCCGAATTTCTCCAGCCGTGTATTACCGGAACCGGGGATCCAGCCCCATGGCAGAAAAAAGCCGGGGTTTCCCCCGGGTGGATCAGGCCGCTTGTTGGGAGCGTTGTTGCTGTTTTTTTCTTAAGGCGGCTTTTTTGCCGTGCAAGATGAAATACAGGAAAATCGACAGGAGAACAAGGAATGAAAGCATCAAATACATACTCCGGAAGTCCATGTACTGGATGACGATCCCGATCAAGTAAGGGCCGATGCCCACGCCGCCATCCACCAGAGAATAGAAGGTGGAAGTGGCCAAACCGACTTTGTGCTTGGGGGATTCTTTAATGGCAACCACCTGGCAACAGGACATGAGGGCGCCGAACCCAAGCGCAAGCAATGCACCTGCCAACAGCAGAACGGATCCGCTCCGGGCTTGGCTGAGGAACAGGAAACAAAGCGCATGCAAAATGATGGCCGGATATAGAACCATGTTTTCCCCTTTCAAGTCCAGCAGTTTCCCGGCAAAAGGGCGCGAGATCAGAAGCATGACGGCATAGACGATAAAAAAGAAGCCGGCAGACTCAGTCAAATTCACTTCGATGGCATAAGAATTGATAAACGAAACGATGCCGGAGTAAGTGATCCCGATGAGAACCATGTATAAAGAAATCGGAAGAGCCTTCTTTTCAAAAAAATCCCACAAGCTGAATCCGCTTTTCATCGCCTGCAGCTGTTCCTCGGTGACGGAGACTTGAGGAATGTCCGCAAAAAAAGCGAAGAGCAAGGAAAGGAAAGAAAAGAGTGCACAAAACTCAAAGATCACTTGGTAATCCGCGTGTTGGGAAATGAAAAGGCCGAGAAACGGACCGATGGCGGTTGCCACGGTGGTGCTCAAGGTGAAATATCCAATGCCTTCACCTTTCCGATGATGAGGAATCATGTCCATGACCGCCGTTTGCATGGCCGTCGAAGCACACCCGAAAGCAGCTCCGTGAAGAAAACGGATCAACAGCAACAAAATCAAATGATCAGCAAGAAAATAGCACAAGGTGGCAATCAGGTAAAAAAACAATCCTCCCAAAAGCAGGCGTCTTCGGCCGATCACTTCAATGTATTTTCCGGCAAACAACCGGGAAACCAATGCCCCGATGACAAAAATCCCCGCAGCCAGTCCGGCCGAGCTTTCGGAGGCATGATACTGTTTCACGGCATAAACGGCCATGGTGGTCATCAATAAGTAAAAAATTAGGGACACGAAAGAATTGGACAAAAATAAAAAAAGGAAA
This sequence comes from Thermoactinomyces sp. FSL K6-2592, assembly GCF_038006465.1. NCBI lineage: Bacteria > Bacillati > Bacillota > Bacilli > Caryophanales > Thermoactinomycetaceae > Thermoactinomyces > Thermoactinomyces sp. FSL K6-2592. Next base: position 187,078 of record NZ_JBBOVH010000001.1, on the reverse strand, counting down.
TTTTTCGTCCACAGCTTGTCATTTTCCATATAAAACCATCACTCCTTTATCATGTAATGAAAAAGAAGCCGGCCCCGATCGGCGACTTCTTTTTAAAGCAAAATAAAATGCGCCCTCCACAACAGAGTCAGCGCGTTTCCTGGAGCACCGGAAGGATTGGAACCCCCGGCACGCGGGTGAAAATCCGTCCTTGGACCGCAATCACACGGTTAAAATATTTCGATACCCTAAATATACCATATCATCGAATTTTCTTCAATAATCATCGGTTCTTCTTCAGACGGTCGGCTTACCGGCTTCTCATAAAATAAAACGCCGCCTTTCTTTACCGGCAATTGCATGGTAAAGTGGCGGCTGTACGTACGGATCAGGAATTTTCACGGTTAACTGTGAAACCCTGCATCCTGTCCGGCTTGGTGCACCCGAGAGGACTCGAACCTCCGACACGCGGTTTAGGAAACCGCTGCTCTATCCTGCTGAGCTACGGGCGCTCAATGTTTAATGATCCAATCTTCATTATAACGTTTGGGAATAAAAATGTCCAGATATTGCGGATGGCCGAAAAAGGTGTATTTGGCCGGAAATTCCTTCATCCATGCATAATAAAACGCGTTTTGAAAAAAATAGGGACGTGGACTTCGCATGGAAAAGAGGGATGATGATGCAAGAATTGCATAAGACCTTGAATCAGCAACTGGCCAATTTTGGCGTTCTTTATTTTAAGCTTTATCATTATCATTGGTTTGTCAAAGGAGAAAAGTTTTTTGAACTCCATGCCAAATTCGAGGAATTTTACAAAGAAGCGGCATCTTACATTGACGAAATTGCAGAACGGATTTTGGCCATCAAAGGCATTCCGCTCAGCACCATGAAAGAGTATTTGGATCATGCCACCATCCAAGAAGCGGTGGGCAACGAAACCGCTGAACAAATGGTGGAGCAATTGATTCAAGATTTCCAAGTGGTGGTGGACGAGGCAAAAAAAGGCATCAAAGAAGCGGAACGCGCCGAAGATGATTCCAGTGCCGATTTGTTGACCGACATACGGACAAACCTTGAAAAACACATTTGGATGCTGACGTCATACTTGGCCAAGTGAAGAAAAGAGGGCACCTTCCGGGAGGTTGGGAAGATGCCTTCTTTCGTTTTTACTTTTTGGGGAGGGCATCATGATCCATATATCTTTCCCCGTTTAATTCACTGATTACATTGATGGCGACCCGGGCTCCGTCCCCGGCGGCAATGACGGTGTGGAAGCTCGCGCCGGCACAGATTCCGGCCGCCCAGATCCCATCAATATTGGTTTTTCCGTTTTCATCCACTTCAAAGATGGTTTTGATGAATGGTTCGGTTCCCGGCTTGGTTTGGATGCCGGTTTTGTCGGCAAGTTTGGCAACCATTCCGGTGGCCAGAATGACTTGCTTGGCTTGGATGGGTTCTCTGTTATCAGTTTCGATGACAAAATATTCAGATTCTCTGCGGATGTCGGACACGTTGTCTTTCACCCATTCCGCGCCAAACGAAACGGCTTGTTCCTGAATGGTTTTCAGCAAATCAGCCCCGTTGATTTCCTTGATACCGGGATAATTTTTTAACAAAGCTCTTCCAATGGGGGTTTTTTCATGATCGATCAGTATGGTTTTCTTTCCTGCTTTGGCTGCGAAAATCGCGGCGCTTGCACCGGTTGGACCGGCTCCGACGATGGCGATGTCAAACATGCAACCACCCTCCTGTGAAAAGGTTCTGTATAAATGATTTATATAGAATATTCTATCCTTATTCCTTGCGATTTGGAACAAGATGAAAAGGTCCCTGATTGCAGGAAAAAGAGTCTGTGGGGGACAGACTCTTTTTGCCTTATGTAGTCTTCTGAAAAGACATAGCTTATTTGGCTGGTAAATAAAAAATGAAAATCTATTTGTAGTATAACGCAAATGGAGACGGGATTCTATTTTTTTCTAAACTTCTGTTTGATTACTTCAATATATTATTGTTTTAGCGTATACTGATTTTAAATGGGTTTGTATCGGATTGACAGAAAACTGGGAGGACTTATTTATGCGTCATGAAAAAGTGGATTTGATTTTTAAAGCTGCCATTGAAGTGTTTGCGGAAAGCGGTTTTGATCAGGCGAAAATGGATGATATCGCCAAAGCGGCCGGCGTTGCGAAGGGAACCATTTATTATCACTTTAAAAGCAAAGAAGAACTGTTTGTCGGTTTGATGAATGAAGGCGTCCAAAAGCTGATTGACAGTGCACAGCGGAATGTGGATTTACACGAGTCGCCGACGGATCAATTGTTGGCATTGGTGGAGAATCAGGTTCATTTTTATGTGCAAAACGGAAAATTGGCCAAGCTGTTGTTGAGCGAAGCGTTCGGAACGAAAACAAGGCAACATCAGTTCCGGATTAAAATTGGCGAATATTTGAAGTTGATTGAGAAAGTGATGGAGGAAGGAAACCAGATCGGTGAATTCTGTGTCAAGCATGTTCCGGAAGCGGCCAGTGCATTTTTTGGGGCGGCCAGCGTGGTGGTTTTACAAAAATTGTATAGTTTGGAAGAATTGGATTCCGAACAAATCGAGAAAGATGTTCCGCAAATGATTGAAAGTCTCCAGCACATTGTTTTGTGCAGTATTAAAAATTCGCCATATTTTTAAGGAAATTATACTTGTTTATGCGAATAGGAGTAGTATAATATCATTTATACTGACCAGTCAGTTTTTGCGATCCCTGTGAGGAGGGGAATGATGAAAAGGAGGAAAGAGAACAAATTTTTGTTTTTGTCCGGTTTTAAGGATTTGGAGCGGTTATGGGCATCCAAGCCCATGCGCCTCGGTTTGGTCGGGATCCTTTTGATCCCCCTGATCTACTGCGTCATTTACCTGTCGGCGTTTTATGATCCCTATGAAAATTTAGAGTACCTGCCGGTGGCGTTGGTGAATGAAGACCAGGGAGCCGTTCGGGACGGAGAGAACTTGCATGTCGGAAATGAACTGGTGGAGGAACTGCAAAAGGATTCCAAGGTGAAATGGGAAGTGACCGACCGGAACAAGCTGGAGGAAGGTCTGGATAAAGGGACCTATTACATGGGAATCGTCATCCCCAAGAACTTCTCGCAAGCCGTGGTTTCCGTGGATTCTCCGGAACCGCTGAAAGGGCAGTTGGAGTATCACGTGGATAAGAGCAACAACTATTTGTCCGGGACGATCGGGGATTCCATCAAACGGGAATTGGAGATGAACCTGGATGAAAAGATAAGCAAAATTTACGTGGAACAAATTTTTGCGCAACTGTCGGATTCAGTGGAAGAATTGCAAAAAGCGGCAAACGGGGCCGGCTTGTTGGCGGAAAAAACCGGGGATGCCCAATCCGGTTCCGAAACCATTACCGGCAGCTTATCCAAGTTGGATCAAGGCGCCTCCAAAATCCTCGGGTATTTGCAACTGTTTAATCAAAAAGCAACCCAAGCGGAGAAGGAAATCAACAAGATTCCGATGGAGGATATGGAAAAGGCGCAACAAATCATTCATCAAGTGAATGATGAGATTCAAAAGCTTGCCAGGATTCCGCTGCCTGAGGATCCCCCGGATCTTAAAACACCGCTGTCGGAAGGGCAACGGTCGGTGAAAAAAGCCGCGGAGGATCTGCAAAAAACCGAAGCGGATTTAAACCGGTTGATCGAAAAACATCCGGAACTGGCCCAAGACCCGTCGGTTCTTTCCATGAAGGAGTCTTTAAAAGAAGCGGAGGCGGGCAACGTATCGGGAATGAACCGGTTCCGCGAGATCGACCAAAAAATCCCCGACTGGGAAAAACATTGGAAAGAGTTTTTAAACGAAAGACAAAAAGTGGCGGACCATGCCAATCAGTTGACACAAAAAGTGGATCAGGCAGTGGCGAAAGCCAAGGAGTTAAAAGGAAAAGCGAGCCAGTTGGTTCAGGCGACTTCCCAGCTGTCTGACGGACAGCAACAGCTGGTCAGCGGCATCCGACAGCTGGAAACGGGAGCAGGAAAACTGTCGGAAGGATTGGGAAAAATCCAGTCCGGACAAAGTGAGTTGGCCCAAGGCTTGAGTGACGGGGTGGATAAAGCCAAAGACCAACTTCAAGGTTCGGAACAAAAAGAAGAAGTGATTTCCGATCCGGTACAGATAAAGGAAAATGTTCATCATGATGTACCGAACTATGCAACCGGATTTGCCCCGTATTTTATCTCTTTGTCGCTCTGGGTGGGCGCCATGTTGCTGTTTACCGTGGTCGATTTGTATCAAGTGTTTTCCCACCGCAAAGAGCCGCTTTCCGTGCCGGCCGCCGGATTGATCGGCATCGGGCAGGCAGTGTTGCTTATCACGGCCATCATCTGGGGCCTGAAGATCGAGCCGGAACTTCCGGGATGGCTCTATCTGTTCAGTATCGTGATGTCGATCACCTTTATCGCTTTGAACCATATGTTAAATGTCTTTTTGGGCAATGTGGGCCGCTTCCTGTCAATCGGGATTTTGATGCTGCAACTGGCATCCAGTGCCGGGACATATCCGGTGGAGTTGTTGCCTTCGTTTTTCCGCACGATCCACGATTATTTGCCCATGACTTACACCGTTCAGGGATTGCGTGCGATTTTGTCCAGCGGAAACATGGAGATCGTGGAACACTGCATGTATATTTTGCTCGCGTTTATGACCGCGGCGATTGTGATCACCCAGTTCCACCTTCAAATCGGAAAACCGTTGCTGAAAAAAGGCGTGCAGCAAATCAAATTAAAATGGAGCAAAGCATAAAAAAAGCGTCCGGATTAATCCGGACGCTTTTTTTGGGGAAGACTGTGAATGGCGGAACGGATCGCTTCCACAAACGGTTGAAAGCGGGGGGAAGGCTCACTTCCTCCGGGCCGGCTCAAATCCTTGAAAAGCTCCGAACGCATGCCCCGGGTCAGTTCGATTTGCAGTCCTTTGCCACGGGCGCCGCGATTGACGATGTTTTTCGGGTCTGTTCCTTTAAGACGGCCGGGGGTGACACCGACCGGAAAGGATGCATCCAACAGGTAAAGCCGGGTTTTTTTCAACAACGCCTCATCCCGGCCGCCAAGATAAACGAACGGTTTGTCGCCTTTGGTTCCGTGAACCGTGACCACACGGGAGGCATGGGCCACCAGGTTCAAGGCGCGCGGTTCGTCAAAACAGGTGGAAGTAATGTGGAGATCCCGGTTATTTTTCTTTTTTTTCCCGCGGAAATCATAAAAGCTCCACCTTTCGCCGGCGATGCCCCGGGCAATTTCGCTGGTGCCGGCTTCAATCCTCCCGCCGTGAATGGCTAAAATCACGATGTCGGGAAGGGCATACTGAATGTGAATCGTATAGTCTTTTCCGATTTGCTGATGTGCCGACAATTCTTTATAATTTGCATACTTATCCATTTTGAAAAGAATTCTCCTTTGGAACGAAAAAGATTTAAATCGTAATATTTACGATTTACATAGATGTCTAAGGGGGTTATAATGAAAAAGATCTGTGAACGAATTTTGTCTTGAGAAGGTGATCCATAACATGAAACACCTGAAAAGCGCCGTGTGCTGGATTCTTTTCACGGTCCTTGCGCTCACGGGCTGTTCGGCGGGAACCCCGGAAAAGGAGGCCAAACAGCCGGGGGATAAAATACAAGTGTATACCAGTATATACCCGCTCTACGACTTTGCGAAAAAAATCGGCGGCGAGCATGCGGTGGTGACCAATCTGGTGCCTCCGGGGGTTGAGCCGCATGACTTTGAATTCACAGCGCGTGATATGAGCAAAATGAGTGAAGCGGATTTATTTGTTTATAACGGCGGCGGGTTTGAACCGTGGATCGAGCGGGTGAGCCGGATGTTAAATCCGGAGAAAACCAAAATCGTCGAAGCATCCAAACCGATATCCCTGCTCCGTGATGATCAACACGGGGGACAAACCGATCCGCATGTGTGGCTGGATCCGATGTTGGCGAAAAAGCAGGCATCGGCAATTTTGGATGCCCTCATTCAGCTGGATCCCCAACACCAAAAGGACTATGAAAAAAATTATGAAGCGTTGGCCGCCGGGCTGGATCAACTGGACCGGGAATACCGGGACATGACGGAGAAAGCCGCCAAAAAAGAGTTTGCCGTTTCCCATGCCTCATTTTCCTATCTGGCGAAGCGTTACGGACTGACGCAAATCGCCGTTTCCGGACTGAGTCCTTCCGACGAACCGAGCCCCAAAGAACTTCAACAAGTGGTGGAACAAGTCAAATCCCATGACATTGATGTGATTTTCTTTGAAACCCTGGTCAGCAACCGGATTGCCAATGTGGTGAAAAAGGAAGCCGGAGCCGAAGTTCTGGTTTTAAACCCGCTGGAAGGATTGACGGAACAGGAAATGAAGCAAGGGAAGGATTATTTTAGTGTCATGCGTGAAAATAAGGAAAACCTTGCAAAAGCATTGGGGGTTTCTTCTACAGATGAAAACGCCTCTGATTGAAATTGAGCATTTACATTATGCCTATGCGGAACAACCCGTACTGGAAGATATCCATTTGACTGTGGAGGAAGGGGAATTCCTCGGGATCGTGGGGCCAAACGGATCGGGCAAATCGACCTTGGTCCGGTGCCTGCTCGGCTTTTTAAAAACCCGGCAAGGACGCATCCGGGTAAGAGGCGAGGAAGTCTCCAAACTGCAAGACCGGCTGAATGTCGGCTACGTTTCCCAAAAAGCGAACAGTTTCCATTCGATGTTTCCTGCCACGGTGAAAGAAGTGGTTCAATCCGGCTTGTATGGAAAACTGGGGTTATTTCGGCGGCTGAAAAAAGAACATATCGAACAGGTGGAAAATGCCATCGATCTGGTCGGTTTGACGTCCGTCCAAAACAGGAGCATCGGCAAACTGTCCGGCGGTCAGCAGCAACGGGCTTTTATCGCCAGGGCATTGGTGGCTGAACCGGAGCTCCTTGTATTGGACGAGCCTACCGTGGGGGTGGACGAAAAAACAACCGGACAGTTTTATGATTTGTTAAACCGGCTTCACCGGGAAGAGGGTTTGACCTTGCTGATGGTGAATCACGATCTTCAAGCGGTGTCCGGGTTGGCGGATCAGGTGGCCTGCCTCAACCGGCGCTTGATCTTTCACGGCGATCCCGGGGAGTTTCAACAAAGACAGCAGGAAATTTTGAGCAAAGCCTATCAATATGAACTGATGGGCGTCTGACCGGAGAAAGACAGGGAGGGAAGAGCTTTTTTCCTATGATGATGGAGATCTTACAATATGAATGGATGCAAAACGCGTTTTATGCCGGAATCATCATCGGGTTCATTTCACCGCTTGTCGGCGTATTTTTGGTGGTCCGGCGCATGTCTTTGATTGCCGATGCGTTGTCCCATATCACACTGTCGGGGGTGGCGGCCGGAATGCTGTTGCAAAAAGAGCTGCCGCTTTTTTATGCGGTCAACCCGCTTTATGTCGGCATGGCTTTTGCCGTCGCCGGTTCGGTTTTGGTGGAACAAATCCGCCGCTTGTACAAATCCTTTGAAGAAATCGCCATCCCGATCTTGTTGTCGGGCGGAATCGGATTGGGCGTCGTGCTCATCAGTGCGGCGGACGGTTTCAATGTCGATATCGCCGGGTATTTGTTCGGAAATATCCTGGCCGTTACCCGTGAGGAATTGGGCTTTATGGCAGCCATCGGGGGAATCGTGGTCTTATTCATCCTGATCTTTTACAAAGAGATGTTTGCCCTTGCCTTTGATGAGGAACATGCCGTTTTAACAGGCATTCCCCGCAAAACCTTGCACTTTTTGTTTTTGGTGATCGTGGCGCTCGTGATTACGGCTTCCATCCGGGTGGTCGGGATTTTATTGGTCTCCGCCCTCATGACGCTTCCGGTGGCGGCCGGGTTGCAACTGGCGAAAAGCTTTAAAGAAGCATTGTTTTGGTCGGTGCTTTTTTCGGAGTTGGCCGTATTCAGCGGACTGATTGCCGCTTATTATCTGGACTGGGCTTCGGGAGGAACCATTGTCATCGTTTCGCTGATCATTTGGCTTTTTATTTTGTGTTTCAAAAAAATGACGAGGAAAACGGGAAGAATTTATTATAAAATAAAGGGAAAGTAATGGTGGAAAATAGGAGAGAGAGGGATGGATTTAAAACAGGCATTGGAAGTGCTGAAAAAAAATGGATATAAATACACCGGCAAGCGGGAAACCATGATGCATATTTTTTGGGAAGAAGGCCGCTATTTAACGGCCAAAGAAGTGTTGGACCAAATGCAGGAGGATTTTCCCGGGCTCAGTTTTGACACCGTGTACCGGAACCTTTCCCTTTTTGAACGGTTGGGTATCATCGAAGGAACGGAATGGGGCGGGGAAAGGCGGTATCGTTTTCACTGTGACCGGGATTCACACCATCATCATATCATTTGCACGGAGTGCGGACGGACCCGTGCCATCCAGCTTTGCCCGATGCATTCCATTTTGGGGGAGCCGGAAAACTTCGCCATTACCGGACACAAGTTCGAGATTTACGGGATTTGTTCCGATTGCGGAGGAGAGCAGACAACACAATAGAGAGAAATGGGATGGGTTGGGACTTGCAAGAAAAGGCAGGTCCTTTTTTGCAAGGGCGGTCCACAAAGGAGGTGAAGTCCGGAATGGATCATGAAACGTATATGAAAGAAGCGCTGGCCGAAGCGAAAAAAGCGGGAGAAATTGGCGAAGTCCCGATCGGGGCGGTGATTGTCAAAGACGGGGAAGTGATCGGACGCGGATACAATCTCAGGGAAACGGGAAATGACCCGACCGCCCATGCGGAAATGATCGCCATTCGCGAGGCCGCCGCGAAAACGGGAAGCTGGCGGTTAAATGATTGCACCTTGTACGTCACCCTGGAGCCGTGCCCCATGTGTGCCGGCGCCATCATCCAAGCACGCATCGACACCGTGGTCTACGGGACAGAAGATCCGAAAGCCGGATGTGCCGGAACCTTGATGAACATCCTTCAGGACGGGCGGTTCAATCACCAAACCGAAATGATCACCGGAGTCATGAAAGAAGAATGCAGCACCATCCTGACTTCTTTCTTCAAAGAACTCCGCCGCCGGAAAAAAGAACAAAAAATGCAGGAAAAATCCTGATTGCCGCTCATATTCACGAAACTGACGGCAATTCCTCTTTCTCTTTTTCCCTTGACAGACATCCATTTCTCCTGTACAATATACAACTGTATGATCAGGATATCATCTTGGAGAGGTGTCCGAGTGGTTTAAGGAGGCGGTCTCGAAAACCGCTGTACGGGCTTCCCGTACCGTGGGTTCGAATCCCACCCTCTCCGCCAAACGCCAAGAGCTTCGCAACAGCGGAGCTCTTTTTTTGTTTTGCTTTCAAAATGGACAAGACAGACAGTATAGGATTGAAGGATACTTTCTTAGTTGTTAACATAGAGTGCGATTTTTTACAGGTGATTTCATTTCCTCCTTTCAGGTGACCTTTGGCTCGCCTCTTTTTTTGGTGAATATATAAAAGTAAAGGGGATTCCTTCTGACGAATCCCCTTTACACAGCATTACTTGTTTTTTTTCTTCACCCAATAAATAATGGCCCCAATGATGACAATGCCAAATACAAACATCAATGTCTGGTACAGAAGAGTAGCGATACTAAATATTTTAACCAACTCCTGTTGATTTTGTTATGGTGGAGTATATTGAAATTTTACGGTACAGTATATCCATAGTGAATATTGATGTCTTTAGAGTAAACGGTTCCGACTCCCTGAACAAATACAACCCATTTACCTGTTCCTCCACCTTTTACCATAGTGGTTCTTGAGCCGCTTGTTGGAGTACAATAAGCATATTTTTGGTCCCACCCAAGAGAAAAAGTCACACCTGTATGTGTTGTCCAAGCACGGCAGCTTGTAATTATTTTATTACTATTCCAAGTAATATCGGCATAAAGATTAATTTTTGAGAATCCAAACGATACAGATCTTACTTGAGTTGTTCCTAACGCAAGGGTACTAAATGAAGAGTCTTCGATTATTGGGTTTTCAGCGTCCTTATTGATTTTTGTAAAGAATTTATCAGCTGCCTCAACACTATCAAATTTAATGACTTCTGTTCCTTGAGGGATATTAGTTGCGGGTTCTAAATTGTATTTTTGAAAGAGTTGTTCTAGTGTTAGGCTTTCCCCAGTGCTCGGCAAGTTTGTTACTAGTTCATCTCCATCAACTACCTCATATGTACTGTCCAGCTCTGCATCACTCATTTTAATTCCTGCTGCATGGCTGTAAGAAGGAATGAAAGAGCTAATTGTTAGTGTTAGTAATGTGAATAACATAAAAATTTTTTTCATATATTAAGCTCCTTTACACTTAATTAATTCTATTATCACTAGATTTATAAAAATATTCAAGAGTTTTATATAGATGATATTTAATTTGATTTTTATTGTTATTCTTATTTTTATACCAATTACAGATTGATAATTGGGTCGCGTCTTATTCAAATCTTCTCCAAGTTTATTAATAATATACAGAAATGATTGAATTTTATATATAATAAAGGAGGAGGTGTGTTGGCGTGAGCCGTTTTCAAGAGATAAGCCCCGGTTTGAAAACATGTCCCCGTTGTGGAGAAGGGAAGCTGCATAAAACCATAGACGGATATGTGGTTTGTGACGAATGTGATTATGAAGAATATGAGGGATGAGTTGTTCCCGCACAGCGGGAGTTTTCTTTTTATACCAAGGTAATAAGAATGATCCTGTGGAATAAGTATTAGCAACATCCATTGAAGGAGTCAAAGTCCATTGAAAACGGCAGATGCTTTTTTAAAGGGATACAAGCCTGCATTTTTGGAAATACTCGGCTTGAAACAGACGACAAAGCACTTGAATTTTTTATTGGCGAACTATCCGCATGTGAGTCATCGTGATTACGACTTATTGTCCGGTAACCGGTTTTATTTGTTTTTTCAAACCGACTTCATGCGTCACCGGTTTGAAGAAGAGTTGAAACAAAGCACTTTTTCGTTAGCGGACACAGACCGCATTTTGGGGATGACTTTGGGATTCCCGCCGCGAGCTGTCGGTTTTTATGTCCAAATGATGAGGGAAAAAAGAAAAGGAAACACTCAAGCGTATCAACAAATGAAAAGCAGAAAAATCGGTATGATTTACAGCGGATGCTCGTTTGCTTCGGATATCGCGGATTTCAAGGAAAATGCGTTGTGGTTGCTTAAAAGGTATCCGTACGAAGAAGCAAAAGAAGACGGCATGTATATCCGCATCGGTTTGGAACCGCGCATACCAGTGCCGGTTGATGATTACCAAGGGCTTACGGAGTTTCACGAATACATAATGAAAAAAAGCGGCTTTGTGACTGTATAAAGCGATCGCTTGGGAGTTCCCCCGGCGTCGGTATGTTATCATGTGACGGATGACAGCAGCTTCACGAGAACAACATGGGGGAACGATGTGATGTTGAAAAAAGTATCGATGATCTTGGTATGTACGTTCCTGCTGACGGGAGTGGCAGGTTGTTCTGAAGAGAAAATGACCAACCGGGGGGATTTGTCGGCCCGTGTCCCGTGCATGGAGAAAAAGAATATCAAGTTTGAGCTAAGAGCAGACGGTTTTTACTTGAGTGATGACCAGTGGGATAAGTTTATTCGGTTTTGCAGTTGACAGGGTGTGTGCATCGTTGGTGCCAAGGTGAAATTTTAGGGGGGTGACAGTGTGGCTGTTCAAATTCGTCCGGCTGTTTTTTCCGATATCGGCGCGATTCGTGAGATTGCCCGCATTACCTGGCATCATACGTATGAAAACCTGATTCCGGAACCGGTCCGGCAACAGTTTCTGTCCGTGGCTTATTCCGATGAAATGCTGAAGCGGCGAATCGGAGAATCCATTTTTTTGGTGGCCGTGGCAAGAGAAAAAGCAACCGGTTTTATTCAGGTGACGGAAAAAGGGAGGATGGCGGTGATTGATGCGATTTATGTGTTGCCTGAATTCCAAGGAAAAGGGATGGGGACCCGGCTGTTCCAATCGGCTTTTGGGAAGCTGAAACAGGCCAAAGCGTGGCTCGTGGATGTGGAATCCGGCAATGAAACGGGATTTTGCTTTTATCAAGCCAAGGGGTTTCGGGTGGTGAAAGTGTACACAGAGCCTTTTTTCGGACATGATCTAAGAACGGTCCGGATGAAAAAGGATATTTTGATTTAAAAGATTTGTCACAAGACTCATGCTAAATGAACATGTGGAAGGGGCCGCTCTGCGCTAAAATGAATGATGAGACTTTTAAGTTTTGCTTAGGGAGTTATGAAGATGCTGGATAAGATCAAAGGCGGTTTATTCGGAGTGGCAATCGGGGATGCATTGGGGGCGACCACCGAATTTATGAGCCGGGGGGAAATTGAGGAGCAATATGGATATTTGACCGAAATCACCGGTGGAGGATGGCTGAATCTAAAACCGGGGGAAACGACCGATGATACGGAATTGACCATTGCCGTGGCCAACGGGTTGATGAAAAACCCGGACAATCCGTTGGGATGGATTGGCGATGAGATCAAAAAGTGGGTTGAAAAGAATCCCCGGGACATCGGGAACATCATTCGCACAACATATGATTGTTACGACGGGGACTGGTTTGAAGCAGCGGAAAAGGCCCATCAAGTGTTAAGCGGAAGAAGTGCAGGGAACGGAACCTTGATGCGCTGTTTGCCGGTTGCCCTCGTGTACGGTGATCCGGCCAAAATCACGGAAATCAGCCGCTTGCAATCGAAAATGACGCATTATGATGATTTGGCTTCAGAAGCCTGTGTGCTGTACAATCGCATCGCTCACCGGGTTCTTTGCGGGGAATCCCTGAAAACGGCGTTGGAAGAGGAGATTCAAGACACCCGATATGCTGAGGCCGTCAAAGAGAAACCCCAAGTTCCGCCCAACGGCTATGTGGAAAATACCTTCAAATGGGTGTTGTACCTGTTGTGGCATGCCTCTTCTTTTGAAGAAGTGGTGCAAGAGGCGGCCAATCTGGGGGGAGATTCCGATACCATCGCAGCTATTTCCGGCGGTCTTGCCGGCCTTTACTGGGGATTTGAATCCATTCCCCCGCAATATAAAGAAGCGATTTTAATCAAAGGAGAGCTGGCATCCCTGGCGGAACAGCTGTGGCAAGTACGAAAAAACGAAACGGAAAAGGCTTCACCGGAACGCGCTGCAACTCCCGGATTTTGAATAAAAATTCTGTTGTAAAAAACCCCGGCCGTGAAAAAACGGTCGGGGTTTTTGCGTCCTATTTGTTTACTTTAACGGATGGGATGACGGTTCCGGGTTCCATCCAGCCGGCATGGAAGGTTCCTTGTTGATCGGTGCGTTCGAAGCCGTGTGCACCAAAGTAGTCCCGTTGGGCTTGGATCAGGTTGGCACAACCGGTGGAAGACCGGTATCCGTCGTAAAAGGCGAGGGCCGAACTGAGACACGACAGCGGCAGGCCGTTTTCAAATCCTTTGATGACCACTTTCCGCAATGATGCCTGATAGCGGTTGGTTTTTTCCAAGAAATAAGGAGCCAAAAGCAGATTGGACAAGTCTTTGTTTTCCTCGTAGGCTTCGGAAATGCGGTTTAAGAAGTCGGCCCGGATAATGCACCCGCCGCGGAAGATCAGAGCGATGTCCCCCAAATCAAGCGACCAGCCGTATTGTTCGGAAGCTGTTTTGTATTGCTGAAACCCTTGGGCGTAGGCGCAGATTTTCCCCATGAAAAGTGCTTGCTTCACTTGTTCGATCCAGTATGCCTTGTCGGCTTCTTCTCCCGACGGGGAAGGTCCTTCCAAAAGGGATTCGGCTTGGATTCTTTCCTCTTTCAAGGAAGATAAAAATCTTGCAAAGACCGATTCGGTCATGATGGTGGTGGGAACGCCGAGGTTCAGCGCATCCTGGCTGGACCATTTCCCCGTTCCTTTTTGCCCGGCTTTGTCCAGTATCACTTCCACCATCGGTTTTCCCGTTTCCTGATCGGTTTTGGAAAGGATTTCTGCGGTGATTTCGATCAGGTAGCTTTTGAGTTCCGATTCATTCCAGGACTTAAATACATCAGCTGTTTCCGGGATGGAAAGCCCGACGATTTGATGGAGGAATTGCCAGGCTTCGGCAATCAATTGCATGTCCGCATATTCGATTCCGTTATGCACCATTTTGACATAATGCCCTGAACCTTCAGGGCCGATGTAGGTGCAGCAGGGTTTTCCGTCGACTTGTGCAGCGATTTTTTCCAGGATCGGGGCCACTTGGCGGTAAGCTTCTTTGTCGCCGCTTGGCATCAGCGCCGGACCGTTTAATGCACCTTCTTCCCCGCCGGAGACGCCCACGCTGATGAAATGGATTCCCCGTTCTTTTAAAGCCCGGTATCTCCGGTTGGAATCATGGAAGTCGGAATTTCCGCCGTCCATGATGATGTCCCCTTGATCCAAAAGAGGCAGAAGGGATTCGATGACGGAATCGACTGCCGCCCCGGCGGATACCATCAGAAAGATTTTGCGCGGGCTTTTTAAGGAACGGACAAAGGGTTCCAGTTCATAATAAGCCTCGATCCGGCTGTGTGCATGTCGGCTGACAAATTTGTCGGTCAGATCCGGCGTGTAGTTGTAGACGGCGACATTTTCGCCGTGATTGGCCATGTTTCTGGCCAAATTGGACCCCATCACACCTAAACCATAAACACCTATGCTGTTCTTCATTGAATTCCACCCTTTAGACAAACAGATTGAGAATCAGGACTCCTGCCAGACCGGTGACTGAGATGACGGTCTCCAGCAAAGTCCAGGTTGCAAATGTTTCTTTTATGTTCAGATTGAAGAATTCTTTAAACATCCAAAAACCGGCATCATTGACGTGGGAAGCGATCAGGCTGCCGGCGCCGGTTGCCAGAACCATCAGGGCCGGGTCCACATCGGCTCCTTGCATCAAGGGAATGACCAGACCGGCAGTGGTCAGTGCAGAAACCGTTGCGGAACCGAGCGCAATTCTCAAAATGGCGGCGATCAACCAAGCCAGCAAAAGCGGCGACATGTGGCTGCCGGCAAACAGTGCGGATACCGAGTCTCCCACACCGCCATCGATCAAAACTTGTTTCAGGACCCCGCCGCCGCCGATGACCAGCAGCATCATCCCGATGGCACGGACGGCTTCCTCTGCCGATTGCATCACTTGTTTCATCGGAATGTGTCGCTTGATGCCCATGGTATAGACGGCGAGCAATACGGAGATCAATAAAGCCGTGGTCGGTTCTCCGACCAAATGGATGGCGTCAAAGAACAGGTTGTCGCCTGCCACCCCCAAATCCTGAAGGAGTTCAACCAAGGTTGCAATGGCCATTAAAATCACGGGCAACAAGGAAGTGAAAACACTGATTCCGAATCCGGGAAGCTTTTCCGGTTGAATTTCTTTGTTGCTGACAAGGGAATCGATTTGTTCCGCTTCCGATTTATGAAAAGAATCAGGGCTGATTTTTTTGACCAACCGGGCAAATAACGGTCCGGCAAGGATCACGGCCGGAATGGCAATGATGGTTCCATAAAGCAGCACCATTCCGATATTTGCATCATACTGCCGGGCAATCACGGTCGGGCCGGGATGCGGGGGCAAAAATCCGTGGGTGACCGAAAGGGCCGCCGCCATCGGAATTCCCAAATACAAAACGGGAACTTTGGATTCCTTGGCGATTTGAAATACAATTGGCACCAACAGCACCAACCCCACTTCAAAAAACAGGGCAATTCCAATTATAAAGGATGAAATGACCACTGCCCATTGAATGCGTTTTTGGCCAAACCGGCCAATGAGCGTCACGGCGATTTGCCGGGCCCCGCCAGCATCGGCGACCAATCTTCCGAGAATGGCTCCCAGTCCGAAAATCAAAGCGATACTGCCCAGGGTTGCTCCCATTCCGCCTTCAATCGATTCGACGATTTTACCCAATGGAATACCGAGCGCCAGCCCGACGGCAAAGGCAGTGATGATCAAAGAAATAAATGTGTTGAGTTTGAACTTGGTGATCAAAACAAGCAAAAAGATGATGCCGAGTGCCACAATCAAAAGCGGCAACATGTTTTGCATTGGTTTTCACTCCCATCCGTTATGGTTTGAGGGTGGCAAATTGGTTATACTCTGGTGCCAGAACCCGGGAAAGGCGGATGAAGACCGGGATCCATTTGCGGTACTCCCGGACATGGGAAGGAACGGGTTTGTGCTGATGGGTTTTGCCGATCCATTCAGTCACCACGTCAAAGGAGTCGATTTTTCCAAAAGCGTAAAGCCCGAGCAGGCAGGCCCCCAGGCACGAAGACTCATGGCTTTCCGGGATGATCACTTCCTGGTCAAAGATGTCTGCCAGCATCTGCCGCCACAATTCGGATCTTGCAAAACCGCCGGTTGCCCTGATGGAAGTGACGGGATGATCCATGACTTCCACCAAAGCCAGAAAGACGGAGTACAGGTTGTATAGCACGCCTTCCAGGGCGGCGCGGATCAGGTGTTCTTTTTTGTGGCTGAGGGTGAGACCCACAAAGGAGCCCCGGACATCCGCGTTCCACAGCGGCGCCCTTTCCCCGGACAAGTAGGGGAGAAACAGCAGCCCGTCTGCTCCCGGTTGGACCTGGCCGGCAATTTTGGTCAAGGCATCGTAAGGATCCATGCCGAACGATTTTGCCGTTTCCGCTTCCGCCGCGGCCAGTTCTTCGCGGATCCAGCGAAGCACAATGCCGCCGTTGTTGACAGGGCCGCCGATGACCCAGTGATCCTCGGTCAATGCATAACAAAAGATGCGGCCTTTGGGATCGGTTTGGGGTTTGTCGATCACGGTCCGGATGGCGCCGCTGGTTCCGATGGTGACGGCCACTTCCCCTTTTTTGACGGCACCAACCCCCAGATTGGACAGGACGCCATCACTTGCACCGATGACAAACGGGGTTTCAGGCAGGATTCCCATTTGTTCGGCAAAAGACGGGTTGCATCCGGTAAACACTTCCCCGGTCGGGACAATCCGAGATAATTTTTCTTCCGTGATGCCCGCGACTTGAAGCGCTTTCGGATCCCAGTCCATTGATTCGAGGTTCATCAACCCGGTGCACGAGGCGATGGAAACATCGACGGCGTATTCGCCGAAAAGACGGAAAAACACATATTCCTTGATCCCGATGTATTTATGGGTTTTGACGGCAATTTCCGGCACATCATGTTCCAGCCAGGCGATTTTGCATAACGGGGACATGGGATGGACCGGGGTTCCGGTTCGTTGGTAAATGGCATGTCCGTCCCGTTCGGTTTTGATGGTTTCCGCCCATTTTGCACTGCGGTTGTCGGCCCAAGTGATGCAGCGTGACAGGGGGTGTCCCTTGGCATCGACGGCAATGACACTGTGCATCGCGCTGCTGAAGGCGATAAACGACAAATTCTCGGGGTTGATTCCCGACTTCTTCATGACATGGCGAACCGACAGGAGAACGGCTTCAAAGATTTCTTCCGGATCTTGTTCGGCAGTGTGGCTGTCCGGTGTGTACAATGGATAGCCGTTGTTTTCCGATGCGACAATCTCTCCGTTTTCCTTGTACAATACCGCTTTCGTACTGG
The DNA here is from genome assembly GCF_038006465.1 of Thermoactinomyces sp. FSL K6-2592. Taxonomy (NCBI): domain Bacteria; kingdom Bacillati; phylum Bacillota; class Bacilli; order Caryophanales; family Thermoactinomycetaceae; genus Thermoactinomyces; species Thermoactinomyces sp. FSL K6-2592. The sequence continues at coordinate 169,446 of NZ_JBBOVH010000001.1, read as the reverse complement.
TGGTTCCGATATCCACACCCATCATCCATTTGTTCTCATTCATATTGCTCATTCGCTTTCTTTAAAAATTCCGGGGTTGTCCACAATCCGTCCGATTTTCTCTTTACGTCTCTGAAGTTTTTGTAAAAAGCTTCTTCAACCAATCGCATGTCCTTTTCTTCGATGGACTGGATCAGGAGTTGGTGGTTTTGGATAATCCGGCCAAAATCCGCATCGTTGTTTTTCATCCGATGCCGCATGTCCAGCAAAATGAGGCATTCCATCACCGGTTTGATATTGGACCAGAGGATGAAAAGATACCGGTGTTGGATGGACCGGATGATTGTTTCATGAAATTCGATATCCCGAAACGAAAATTCATCGGCATCTTTGTATTTGATGGCAACCTTCATCATTTCCAGGATTTTATTTAGTTCCCGGAGCAGAGAATCATTATTTTCCCGCTCCAATAAGTTTTTAAAAACAAAAGATTCCATCATCAGCCGGACATCATAAATTTCATCAATGTCTTTTTCCGTGATGCCGGCCACTTTGGCGCCCATCCGGTTTAATTGCACCAAATCTTCCCGTTCCAGTATCCTCAATGCTTCCCGGATGGGGGAGCGGCTGACGTTGTATTCCTCAGACAGCCGGTTTTCTGATAAAACGGTTCCATTTTTAAGATCCCTGGAAAGGATCCTCATTCGCAAATCGGCAGCCACTTGTTGGCCGATCGAGGACTTTGCGAGTCTTTTTTCCGGATAAAGCCCTTTCAAATCATCACCTCTTTTGGTTTTGAATACTTGTATACAAGTATCCTACCAGGAAACGGTTGGTTTGTAAACGGTTTCGGTCTGGTGGGAAGAAACAAATGTTTCATAAAGAAAACCCTGATCTATCAATAAGATCAGGGTGTGACCATCCGGCCTCTTTTATTCATTTTTGGTTGCGAAGCAGACGGAGCCCGTTTAACGTGACCAGCAAGGTGGCTCCCGTATCCGCGAAAATGGCCATCCAAAGTGTCAGCCATCCCGGAATGATCAGCAAAAGGGCGATTAATTTCAATGCGATGGCCAGCGTGATATTTTGCTTGATGATGTTTAGGGCTTTCCGGCTCAGTCGGATGGTGAACGGGAGTTTTTCCAGATCATCCCCCATCAGCGCAATATCTGCGGTTTCCAGCGCCGTGTCAGTCCCGGCTCCGCCCATGGCGATGCCGACAGTGGATGCAGCCAGCGCCGGGGCGTCGTTGATGCCGTCTCCCACCATGGCGACGGATCCGGTCTCTTGTTGCAACTGCTTGATCCATTTCAATTTTTCCTGTGGCAGAAGCTCTGCCCGGACTTCGCTGACCCCCAGTTTTTGGCTGATGGCTTGTGCCGTGGAAGCATTGTCTCCCGTTAACATGACGGTTCTTTGGATTCCCAGGGAATGCAATTTTTGAATCACTTTTTGCCCGGACTCCCGGATTTCATCCGAAACAGCGATCAAAGCCAGGATTTCTTCTTCGTTCCCCATCAACATGACGGTTTTGCCTTGGGCTTGTTGCGATTGGACCCGATCTTTGAGATCATCGGGCATCCGGTCACGGAATAACCCTGGATTTCCAATTTCGTAAAGGATGCCGTCCACTTTGGCCCGCACGCCTTTTCCCGTCAGCGAGGAAAAATCCTCCACCACGCGGGAGCCGAAAGGAACATTCCATTCTTCCGCTTTTTTGAGAATGGCTGACGACAACGGATGTTGGGAGTTTTTTTCGATCGCTGCCGCAATGGCAAGCAGTTCTTCTGCGGACCTTGAACAAAGCGGCACGAAATCCGTGACTGCCGGTGTCCCTTTGGTCAGGGTGCCGGTTTTGTCAAAAGCGATGGCTTTGAGTTTGGCCGCGGATTCCAGGTGAATTCCGCCTTTGATGAGCACCCCGTTCCGTGCGGCCGTGCCGATGGCCGTGACGATGGAAACCGGGGTGGAGATGACCAAAGCACAGGGACATCCGACAACAAGCAGCGACAACCCCCGGTAAATCCATTCGCTCCAGTCTGCCCGGAAGATCAGGGGAGGGAGGATGGCCAAAAGAATGCCGGCAGCCAGTATCGCCGGGGTATACACCCGTGCAAACCGGTCAATGAAGGCTTGCGCCGGAGCCCGTCCGGCCTGGGCTTCTTCCACTAAATGAATGATTTTGGCTAGGGTGGTGTCTTCAACCCGTTTGGTCACCCGCACTTCCAGGAATCCTTCTTCGTTTAAGGTTCCGGCAAACACTTCATCCCCGGTGCTTTTGGCCACGGGAACGGATTCGCCGGTGATGGCGGCCTGGTTGACCGTGGAAGCTCCGTTGATGACCATCCCGTCCATGGCTATTTTTTGCCCGGGTTTGACCAGCATAATGTCGCCCGTTTCAATTTCCTGGACGGGAATGAGTTTTTCTTCCCCGTTGCGGCGAATCCAGGCCTGTTTCGGTGCGATATCCATGAGCGAGCGAATCGATGTGCGCGCTTTATCCATGGAGTATGATTCCAGCATTTCACTGATGGCGAACAAAATAACGACCATGGCGCCTTCCCCCCACTCTCCGATGGCGACGGCACCGACGATGGCAATGGTCATCAGGGTATTCATTTGAAATTCAAATCGGATGAGGTTTTTCAAACCGTGGATAAACAACCGGTATCCTCCCGTGAGGATGGAAGCCGCATACAAGAGGATGACGGGAAGATTTTCGCCGGATTGCCGGCTCAAGATCCAGGCGGCAATCAGAAAGAAAGCAGAGAGAAAGACGGGATAATTCGCTTTGTTCTTCCAAAATGAAAGGCGGTTTTCACCCGGGATTTCATGCTCCGGTGAGATTTTCAAGTTTTCAAAGGCGCCGGCTTTTTCAATTTCTTCCATGGTGGCATTGCCAAGCACCGTGATCTTGGAAGCCCCGAAATTTACCTTGGCATCTTTTACACCGGGCAGATTGCAAACATTTTTCTCAAATTGTGCAGCGCAATGGGCGCAGGATAACCCGTGAATACGGTAAATTTTTTTCGCTTCATTGGTTTCCATTTTCGCGTAACTCCTTACTGTGATCAAAGGCCAACCGGATCAAGTCTTTGACGTGATCATCATCCAGTGAATAAAAAACCATTTTTCCTTCCTTCCGGTATTTGGCCAGGCCCATATTCCGCAACAAGCGTAAATGATGGGAGGCGGTTGCCGGCGAAGACCGGATGATATTGGCCACATCACAAACGCATAGTTCACTTTCCTTTAATAAAGCATAAGCGATTTTCAAGCGGGTCGGGTCAGCCAAAGCTTTAAACATTTGTGACGTATCGCTGAAATTTGTGTCTTTCAGGGAAGACCGGGCTCTTTCGACTTTTTCTTCATCAAAACAATAAATTTCACAACGGTCTTTACTCAACGATGGCACCTCGTTTCTTTGGAAATATCGGGGACAGGCCGGTTTTTACCATCAAATATTCAAATGATTGTTTGATTATATGATAACACCAAGCGGCATAGATTCAAATATCCTTTTGAATATCTTTTGGATCCATGTTTGGAATGTTTCTTTATTATTGACATCCGGATCACTTGATGATAAAAATTGATTGAACGACCAATCAAAAATTAGATTATACAATCAAATTTTGAGGGTGGGTATCGTGCAGATCCAAAAAGGAGAAGAAAAAGCTTATTTTTTTGTTAGTATAGGACTGAGTATCCTTGCGTTTTGGTATTTATGGCATCACTTTGCCGGAGTGGAAGAAAAAACGGTGATCACTGTTTATGATTACTGGTATGTTTGGATCCGGCCCGTGATTATCGGGATTGTCGGGATCATTACTTTGCTTTCGGCCGTGCTGTTTTTATTTCGTCATCCTGTTGCGGCCGTGCTGTTTCAAAGCGGGATTTCCCTGATCGTGTTCATTCTGGTGGCGAACTTGGTGGTTTTGGTCATCCGGGGGGGTCATCACTTGATTCAGGGAGGTGCCCGGCCGGTTTTGGAAGGGGTGGTCCGGGAGCCGCACAAAGTATTTTTGGTTCCGGTGATTATCCTTGTGTTGTCCATTATGAGTGCCATCAGGAAAAAATAACCTGAGAGGTGAATGCGATGCAAAAAGATGAACGGGAAAAAGGAAAATTATCCTTTATTCAAGAGGCGAGACGGGAACAGATCATTCAAGCCGCCATTGAAACACTGGGGGAGATTGGATATGTGAAAGCCAGCTTGTCCAAGATCGCCAAAAAAGCTGGCATTTCCACCGCTCTGATTTCTTATCATTTTCGGGATAAGGAAGACTTGATGTATCATGTGTTGATGAAACTGATGGGGGATTTGTCTGCTTATGTTTTGGAGAGGGTTCACAAGAAAACAACCCCCTTGGACCAGTTGCATGCCTTCATTGAAGCCAGTTTGGCTTACCAGGGAACACACCAACAGAAAAATGTGGCTTTGATTGAAATCATTTTTAATGGCAGAACACCAGATCATATTCCTTATTATCTGCTTGGTGACTCAGAAGAGGATCCTCTTCTGAAGGAGCTGCGGAATATTTTAAGGGAAGGGCAGAAAGAAGGAGTTTTTGGAGACTTCCATTTGGATGTGATGGTTCACGTCATTCAGGGATCAATCGGAGAATACATGCTGGATTCAGGTCTCATGCAAAAAGTGGATTTGGAAACATACAGCCGGGAACTGATCCGGATCCTCGATCAGACTGTCAAAGCCGGCGGGGAGGATTGAAACTGCAAGGTCCGTTTCCGATGTCGTGAAGAGGAAAAGAGGGGCTGTCACGACTTCAACCGGCTTTCATCAAAAGGGGAAAGCCGGTTTTGATGCTTTTCAGGTGAAGGAGAGGGATTCCATTTCCGTGATCTTTTGATTGGAAAAGAAAGCTGAAATGGCAAACGAAGCGGCGCCAAGGGCTGTCGAATCATCTTTCAGCTTGGAAAAGCGAAGGCGGGTTGGGAAGGGATGATGGTTGGACAGCCGCTCTTCCAAAACGCGTTCAATGGGGTTTTTAATCCAGGGTTCAAAGCGGGCGATCCGGTTTCCGATGATCATGGCTTCGGGATTGAACGTATTCATGACATTGGTCAGGCCGATGCCGATGTATTCTCCCAAAGTGTTCAACAGTTGAATGACTTCAACGTTTCCTTTTTGGGCTTCGGTGTAAAGAACATCCAAATCGGCTTCCGGATGTCCTTCCGGGAGGTTCCGTTTGGAAGCCGCATTTAAAAGGGCGCTTTCCGATGCATATAATTCCCAGCAACCGCGGTTGCCGCACGAGCATTTTCTGCCCTGAAAGTCGATGGACATATGTCCCATTTCCCCGGCAATCCCCGTAAAGCCCCGATAGAGTTGATGGTTGATCACGATCCCCGTTCCGATCCCGATGCCGATGCTGATATACACTGAATTGGCAATGTGTTTGCCGGATCCGTACAACTGTTCCCCGTGGGCGCCGGCATTGGCTTCGTTTTCGATTTTGACCGGAATGTGGAATTTTTCTTCCATCACTTGTTTTAAATCCACGTTTTTCCATTTCAGATTGGGGGCGAATAAAATTTGTCCCCCGGAATCAACCAGTCCCGGGACCCCGATGCCGATGCCGACAATGCCATACGGGCTGTCGGGAGCTTTTTGGATAAGGTTCTCCGTGACGGCCGTCATTTGGTCCACGACCGTTTCCAGCCGGGTTGACTTTAATTTGCTCGTGGTTTTTTCGACGATATTTCCGCTTAAATCCGTTAAGATTCCCGAGAGATAGTTCACGCCGACATCCATGCCGATGGCGTAACCGGCGTGATGATGAAAATAAAGCATTACAGGCTTCCGGCCGCCACTGGATTGGCCGGCGCCGATTTCTTTGACGAAGGATTCTTTCAACAATTCGGCAACCATGGTGGACACCGTGGCTTTATTCAAACCGGTTTCTTTGGAAATTTGTGCCCGGGAGATCGGGCCTTTGTTTTTGATGGTGTGGAAAACAACGGATTTATTGATCTGTTTGACCAGGTTTTGATCACCGGTTCTGAGTGCTTTCATTTCTTTTTTCTCCTTACTGCAACCTCTGTTGTTGAAATTTTATCATACTCCATGGTTCGGTTCATGCGCAATGATTGTTTATGGTTTATACAAAGTTATGCTGCCAACCGCCGTGGATTTTGTATTTTATTATATATAGAAATTATATATTTGGATATATTCTTATTTTTATTGACAACGCTTTCATCAAAGTGTTAATCTTAGTTTAACAATTAAACAAAGTTTCGCTGAGTGTGGGCTGGAAAGGTTTCCGGGATGTCAGGAAATTCCGTCAAATGACATAATATTCTTTCTAAATTTGTGGTTGAAAGAAACCTGCAGGCAACATGGAGACAGGAGCTGGTTCAATATGAAATATGTCATCGGTGTCGATTTGGGGACGAGTGCAGTCAAGCTTCTTCTGGTCAACAAGCCGGGGGAAGTGGTATTACAAGTCTCCAAATCCTATCCGCTGATTCAGGAAAGGTCCGGGTGGAGCGAACAAAACCCGGATGATTGGGTGAAGGCCACCATCAGCGGATTAAAAGAGCTTTTGCACCAATTTGCGGGGGATCCCGAAGACATTGAGGGGATCAGTTTTTCCGGGCAGATGCACGGCTTGGTGCTGCTGGATGAAAACCTGGAAGTGCTGAGAAACGCCATTTTGTGGAATGATACGCGCACGACGGAAGAATGCCGGGAGATCGAAGAGCGGGTGGGCAAAGAAAGGTTGCTCGAAATCACCAAAAACCCGGCCTTGGAAGGGTTCACCTTGCCGAAACTCCTCTGGGTGAAAAAGCATGAACCACATTTGTATCAAAAAGCCGGCGCTTTTGTCCTGCCCAAAGATTATGTGCGCTTTAAGCTCACCGGGAAACTTCATATGGACTATTCCGATGCGGCGGGCACCCTTTTGATGAATGTGCCGGAAAAAACATGGAGCCGGGAAATCGGGGAACGGGTCGGGGTGGACATGCGCCTGTGTCCGCCACTTATTGACTCGGTAGATGAAGTCGGTACGGTCACACCGGAAATCACAAAAGAGACCGGCTTGTCGCCGGCGACCCGCGTCTTTGCCGGAGGGGCGGATAATGCCTGCGGCGCGATTGGGGCCGGAATTTTAAAAGAAGGAAAAACGCTTGTCAGCATCGGGACTTCCGGAGTGGTTTTAACGTATGAAAAAGACGGAACCAAAGACTTTGGCGGAAAAGTCCATTATTTTAACCATGGCGCCCCCGATGCGTTTTACACCATGGGCGTCACGTTGGCCGCCGGGTACAGTTTGTCCTGGTTGAAAGAGGTCTTAGCCAACGACGGGGATTTTGACGAACTGTTAAACGGGATCGACCGGATTCCCGCCGGGGCGGATGGCCTGCTGTTTACCCCTTATATTGCCGGGGAACGAACACCGCATGCCGATGCCTTGATTCGCGGAAGTTGGATCGGACTGGACAGTTCGCATCAAAAGGAGCATTTGGTCCGTTCCGTGTTGGAGGGAATCACCTTTTCGCTGAATGAATCCGTGGAAATGTTTCGTGCAAACGGCAAAAAGGTGGATCAGGTGATCTCCATCGGCGGCGGGGCCAAAAATGAAACATGGCTGCAAATGCAGGCGGATATTTTCGGGGCCAAAGTCGTGAAACTGAAAAGCGAACAAGGCCCGGGGATGGGAGCGGCCATGCTGGCGGCTGCCGGATGCGGCTGGTTTGAATCGTTATCAGAATGTGCGGAGCAATTCGTCAAAGAGGAACGGGTTTACGAGCCGATTCCGGAAAACGTGAAAAAATACCGGCAACTGTTTCGGATCTACCGGGAAATTTATCCGGCTACCAGCGGACTGAGCCGTCAATTGCAGGCATTCCGCCATGGAGGATGATCTTTTAAAGAGGAGGATGCGAAGGTGAAGGCAGACAAAGCATACCGGTTATCTTTCACCGAAAAGGCCAAGGAAATCGTCAGCCAAATGACCTTGGAAGAAAAAGTGTATCTGATGAGCGGGAATTTGACGAGAGAAGACTTGGTTGAGGAAGACAAAAAAGGCATCCGCTACAATGAAGTTCCTTATGAAGCGGGTGGGAACCGACGCCTGGGCGTGCCGGCCGTCAAGTTTGTCGACGGGCCGCGCGGGGCGGTGTCGGGAAATCGAAGCACCTGTTTCCCGGTTTCCATGGCCAGAGGGGCGACCTTTGACAAAGACTTGGAAGAAAGAATCGGACAGGCGATCGGGAAAGAAGTGAAAGCACTTGGCGGGAACTTGTTCGGGGGAGTTTGCATCAATCTTCCGCGCCATCCCGGATGGGGAAGGAGCCAGGAGACGTACGGGGAGGATTCGTTCCATCTGGGGGTGATGGGCTCTCACCTGGCCAAAGGAGTCCAGAGTGAAAACGTGATTGCCTGCGTCAAGCATTTTGCATTTAACAGCATGGAAAATGCCCGGTTTACGGTCAATGTGAAAGCGGACGAGCGCACGGAACGGGAAGTGTATCTGGCCCATTTCAAAGGCGTGATCGACGCCGGGGCGGCTTGTGTGATGAGTGCTTACAACAAATACCGGGGAACGTATTGCGGACATCATGATTATTTGCTGAATCAGGTGCTCAAAGGCGAATGGGACTTTGACGGATTTGTGATCAGCGACTTCTTGTGGGGAGTCCGGGATACGGTTGAAGCGGCCAACGGCGGGATGGACATCGAAATGAACGCTGTGAAATACTTTGGCGAAAAATTGGTGGAAGCGGTCAAAAACGGCCAAGTTCCCGAAAAGAAAATCGATGAAGCCGCCGTGCGCATTGTCCGGACGCTTCTGGCTTTTTCGGAAGCGGATGAAAAAAAATACGGCGAAGAGGTTGTCGGCTGCAAAGAACATGTTGCTTTGGCGCTGGAAGCGGCGGAAAAGTCGATGACCCTGCTGCAAAACAAGCATGAGACGCTTCCATTTTCCAAAGAACGTTGCAAGCGCATCGCAGTAATCGGCCGGCTGGGGAGCAAAGAAAATACGGGCGATCATGGTTCCAGCCGGGTTTATCCCGAATATGTGGTGACACCGGTGGAAGGAATCCGGCGAATTGTCCCCGGTGCCGAAGTGATTTTTGATGACGGACAAGACATCGGGCGGGCCCGAAAATTGGCCGCCACGGCGGATGCGGTCATTTTTGCGGTGGGCTATGACCATGATGATGAAGGTGAATATATCAACAATGCTCAGGATGACAGCGGATTGTCCGCCATCGGTGCCGGGTTTGATGCGGTGGGCGGAGACCGGGTCCGGTCCTTGGGGCTCCATGAAGAAGAGATCCGGTTGATTCAAGCCGTGGGGCCGGTGAATCAAAATTCTGCAGTCGTTTTGATCGGCGGGAACATGATCATGATCGAGGAGTGGAAAGATTTCGTTTCCTCCATTCTGATGGCTTATTATCCGGGGATGGAAGGCGGAACTGCGATTGCCAAAACGTTATTCGGCGATGTGAATCCCGGCGGAAAGCTGCCGTTTGTTGTCCCCAAAAAGGAGAGCCATCTCCCACCGGTCGATTGGGAAGCCGATGAGATTGTCTATGGATATGACCATGGTTATGTCAAATTGGAAAAAGAAGGGGTCGAACCGTCTTTGCCGTATGGGTTTGGCTTGTCTTACACCACGTTTGATCTGTATGATGCCGGGTTTTCCGCCGGCGACGGGTGGGTCACTGCCAGCTGTACGGTCAAAAACACCGGAAACCGGGCGGGGGATGAAGTCATCCAGATGTATGTCGGATTCAGCCAGGCCAAAGTGGACCGGCCGGTGAAAGTGTTGCGCGGGTTTGAACGCGTCCGCCTTCAACCGGGAGAGGCCAAAAAAGTGGAGATCCGGTGCCCCGTTGATAAGCTGAAGTGGTTTAATCCCAAAACCCGCCAGTGGGAGCTGGAGCATATGGAGTATGAAGTCTATATCGGAAACAGCAGCCATGAGCGGGATTTGATCAAAGGCAAGGTCACGTTGTGATTCTTTTGCGCGCGGAAAAGGCCGGACGGGTCTTTTCCGTGTCCCAACCAAAATTTAAAGTGTTTGGGGGATTTGTATGGAACACATCAGGGAGTACAAACCGAAGGCCGGGGAAACCCCGAAGTTGACAATGCTGGAGAAACTGACGTTTGGGATCGGGGATTTCGGTGCCAATTTCAGTTGGACCTTCATCGCTTCGTTTATCACGATTTACATGACGGATACGGTGGGGATTCAAGCCGGGGTGATCGGAACGATTATTTTGATTGCCCGGATTTTTGACGGCTTCACGGATCTGTTCATGGGAAACATCATTGACCATACCCGGACAAAAATGGGGAAAGCCAAACCGTGGGTGTTTTGGACGGCTCCGGTTCTCGGAATCCTGACATTCATGTTGTTTCATGTGCCGGATGATATCAGTGATATTTGGAAAATTGCTTATATTTTTACGGTTTATCTTTTAATTTCTGCGGTTTTTTACACGGCGAACAATGTCGCTTATGCTTCGTTGACCTCATTCATGACCAACCGTGAAAAAGACCGTGTCGCTTTGGGAAGCATCCGGTTTATTTTCGCCAATGCGGCGGTATGGATTATCACCACGTTCACCACCGTGTTGGTCGGAACATTCGGCGGCGGCCAGCAAGGTTGGACCGTCACCGCGGCCATTTACGGGATGCTGTGCGCCGTTCCCCTGATGATCACCGGTTGGTTTGTCAAAGAAAGAAATGTGGCCAAAAAGAAAAAAGCAGAAACCAAAACCTCTTTTTTCCCGACCATGAAGGTGCTGTTTACCAACAAATACTTTATTCTGGCTTTGATTTTGTACTTGTTGTGGTATCTGCGCCAAACGGAAACAGGGGCAAGAATTTATTATGCGTCTTACATTTTCCATCAGCCGAATCTGATGGGCGTCTTAAGCACAGCCGGATTGATTCCTTTGCTGGCAGGACTCTTTTTTGCCCCGTATGTGGTAGGCAAATTCGGAATGAAAAAAAGCGCCTGTTACGGGTTGTTGATTTCAGCCGCCGGGTCCTTGATCATGATGGTGTTTTCCGAAAATTTAATCGCCTTGATTATCGGCATTGTGATCAACGCCATCGGATTGGTTCCCTTGCAGGCAGGGCTGAGTGCCATCGTGGCGGATGTGGGGGATCTGGTTTATTGGAAATCCGGCGTGCCGGTTCAAGGCTCGGTCTTCAGCTTGACCAGCGCCGGCATGAAAATCGGACAAGGACTCACCTCCGCTCTGGTCGGTTGGGCCCTGCAAATCGGAGGGTACGTGGCCAATGCCGGCGTCCAGTCGGAAAGTGCCGTTTTCGCGATCAAGTCGATGTTTATGTATTTTCCGTTCCTCGTCATTCTCTTGATGCTCGGGGTGCTCATGTTGTTGGATTATGAGAAAAAAATGCCGAAAATCAGACAGGAAATTCAAAGCCGAAATCATTGAGGGAGGGAATCCGGTGCATGTTCAAACCATCCGGCTCCACGAAAAATGGAAAAAATTCATTCTCCAAAACAGGGAAGGAATTGAAATCCATGTATTAAATTATGGCGGGATCATCCAAAAAATCATGGTCCCAGATCGCTTTGGCAAAGTGGAAAATATTGTTTTGGGATATGAAAAGGAGAAGGATTATGAGACGGATCCTTATTATCTGGGGGCGTTGATCGGGCCGGTGGCAGGCCGGATCCAAGGGGCCGAATTTCAATGGAATGATCAAACATTTAAACTGGAAAAAAATGAGGGGAACAATCATTTGCACGGCGGATCGCAGGGGTTTCACCAAGTGATTTGGGAAGCGGAACCGCTTCAAACACCGGAGGGTGTCGGCGTGAAGCTGTGTTATGAAAGCAAAGACGGAGAAAGCGGATATCCCGGAAACGTCAAAGTAACGGTGATCTATTGGCTGAACCGGAAAAATGAGTTGGTCATGGATTATCAAGCTGTCACGGACCGGACGACCCCGGTTACCTTGACCAACCACTCCTATTTTAATTTGTCGGGGAACTTGAAGGATACCGTTGAAAACCACCGGGTGCGGATGAATGCTTCCCGTTTTGCGGAATTGGACGAAGCGTTGCTTCCGACGGGAAGAATCCTTTCCGTCCGCCAAACCCCGTTTGATTTTGGGCAGGGACGAAATCTGAAAGACGGTTTTACCGGCAGCCATCCGCAAAACCGGATGGTTGGCGGCGGATATGACCACTATTTTTTCTTTGCTTCCAACCCGGGATGCGTGTCAGTCGAAGAAATAAAAAGCGGCCGGATGATGCAAATCATTACAAACCAGCCGGGGATGGTCTTGTATACATCCAATCAGATGAAAAAGGACCGGATGCTGGCGGGGGGATGGTCGAGAAAATATTTGGGAGTTTGTTTTGAAACACAAGCATCGCCTGCCTCCTTGCATGATCAGAGGTTTCCGTCCGTGCTTTTAAAGAGGGATGAAGTTTACCGCAAAAAAACGGTTTTTTCGTTTGGAATCAAATAGTGGCAGATGGCGTGGCCCTAACGGGCCGCTTTTTTTTATTTCTGATTCAAAACCATTCCCGTGGTCCACAGTTTGATACTCAGGTCAAGCAGAAACAGATCATCGGGATTTTCCAGGGACCGTCCGGTCAACGATTCAATTTTGCGCAGACGGTACACCAGGGATTGCCGGTGCAAATTGAGGGCCCGGGAAGTTTGGCTGATTCGGCAACATTTGTGCTGGGGATGATGACATCCGGCGCGAACTCCGATCCTTCCATCCTGTGCCGCTTCATTTGGGGAATGTTGATGGCCGCCATCACGGCCGTTCTCATCATCAGTAGCGGCTTGGAAGGATTGCAGACCGCCGCCTTGATTTCAGCTCTTCCCTTTACAATCATATTGATTTTGATGAGTTTTTCCCTGATCAAATCCTTAAGGCAAGAGAAAGGTTAAGGTTGTGCGCGGAAAGGAGAAAACACCTTTCCGCTTTTTGCTTGAAAAAGGGGACAAAAGCGGGGAAAGAAGGATCTTTTTTTATTCAGCCGGCCGGCTATGATAAACAAAGGAATCATTCAACCGGACGATGCACAGGAAAGGGTGAAAGGGAATTGGCAGGAATCAAAAAAAGCAAGCGCAAATGGATTTGGATTCTTGTGGTTCTTTTGCTGTTCGTCTCTTTGGTTTATGTCAACAACACTTCTCTTTTGGCAAAACCGCGTTCTGGCGATCCGTATCTCATGGCTCATCGCGGGCTGGCACAAACCTTTGACTTGGAGGGGGTGGAAAATGACACCTGCACCGCCGAGCGGATCCATCCGCCGGAACATTCTTATCTGGAAAACACGCTTCCTTCCATGCGTGCGGCTTTTCAGGCCGGAGCGGACATGGTCGAACTGGATATTCAGCTGACCAAAGACCATCAGTTTGCCGTGTTCCATGATCATATGCTGGAATGCCGGACCAATGCCAAGGGGAAAGTACGCGATTATACCATGGATGAACTGAAGAAATTGGATGTGGGGTATGGTTATACGGCCGATGGGGGAAAAACGCATCCCTTTCGCGGGAAAGGCGTCGGCTTGATGCCGTCACTGGACGAAGTGCTTCAGGCCTTCCCCGGAAAAATGCTGCTCATTCATGTGAAAAGCAATGATCCCCAAGAGGGAATCGTGCTTGCAGAAAAACTTAAATCGCTCCCTGCAGACCGCCTCCGTCAATTGGCGGTGTATGGCGGAGACCAACCGGTGGAAGAATTGCAAAAACAGCTTCCGGAGCTCCGCACGATGAGCAAAGCATCATTGAAAAGTTGCCTGCTTTCTTATCTGGCCGTGGGTTGGAGCGGTTATGTCCCGGCAAGTTGCCGGCAAACCCAGATTCATATTCCGGATGAGATCGCTCCCTGGCTGTGGGGATGGCCTGACCGGTTCCTGGAAAGGATGGACCGGGTGGACACCCGGGTGATTCTGGTGAAGGGAAGCGGCGGCTTTTCAGATGGATTTGACCAAGCCGAAGATGTATACCGTCTCCCCGAAGGTTACAACCGGTGGATCTGGACAAACCGGATTGATCGCATGGCCCCGCTTTTTAAGGATTAATCATTTCGTTCCACCAGATACCATTTTCCGGTGGAAGAAGCGATCATGGTCGGTGTCACCGGAAAGGGATGTTGTTGAAACCCGTTGATTTCATGAAGAGGAATTCCGGGAAAGCTCAAGTGACGGAGCAGTTCGCGATAGCACTGCTCGCGCACTTTTGCCGGGATTCCTTCTCTTTTGATCCAGCGGACGGCTTCCCGGAATTGTCCTTGTTGAATCAAAAATTGTATGTATAAAGGGAATACATGGTGTAGCGGCCGTCTGAATTGCAACTTGGAGCGTTTGCCGCGCCCGCCGCCCGGTTTAAAGAAGATCAGTTGGTCATCCACCATTTTTCGCAACAACCGTTTTACGTTGCGGGTGGAACAACACAAGACCCGGGCCAATTCGTTCAAACTGACATAAAACGATTGATGACAACGGTACTCTTGATATTGAAGTCTGAGCAACAAATAATACTCGATGATATTCATGCCATCACCTTGGTGCCAATCGGTTTGTTTGAAATCATCTTAACGGAAGGGCCGGAAATTTACCACCTGAGTTCCCGGGCTCATCCACCGCGGAGGGTATAAATGGAGACGTGCCCTCCGGACACGCCTCTTTATCCCGCTTTTCAATAACCTGATCGCCTCTGAATTTTTTCCTCTTAGTGAATATCTCTCTTTTTAAAGGAACCGCCCTGCACATCATGGATGTTTCCGGTGGCCAAAAATGCATTCGGATCAATATCCTCGACAATGGATTTTAATTTCGCTTCCTCCAGCCTTGTGATGATACAAAAAATCACTTTTTTGTTTTCTCCGCTGTAGCCGCCTTCCCCGGCCAAATAAGTGACACCGCGTCCCAAACGGTTGGAAATCGCTTGGCCGATGATTTCGATTTTGTCACTGATGATCCAAACGGATTTCATTTCTTCAAAACCTTCAATGACGATGTCAATCATTTTAACAGCGATGAAATAAGTGATCAAAGAGTACATGGCACGATCCCAGCTGAAGACAAAGCCGGCGCTGCTCAAAATGAACAGGTTGGCGAACATCACAATTTGACCGACGGAAAAAGGAACTTTCTTATTGATGAGGATGGCGAGGATTTCCGTTCCGTCCAAGGAACCGCCGTACCGGATGACCAGACCGACTCCGACTCCCAGAATAATTCCGCCAAACACGGCGGCAAGAAGCGGATCTTTGGTTACAGCCGGAATGGAATGGAATAAGTTGGTAAACACGGACATCACAACAATCCCAAACATGGTGGAAAAAGCAAAAGTTTTCCCGATTTGCTTATACCCCAAGAAAAGGAACGGAAGGTTAAAAACGACTAACAACAATCCAAGATTCCATTGGGTTAAATGAGAAATGATGATCGAGATACCGACAATGCCGCCGTCGATAACCTGATTGGGTACGAGGAAAACTTCCAAACCGAGCGAAAACAAAAAGGCACCGACCAAAATAAAGAAAATTCTTTTGATAGTATTTAACCAAATCAACTTTCTCGGCTTTTCCATTTGTTCCATTTCATTGGAAGAAGTTAATAACTCCATATGATTCACAACCCCTTTTTGACAGTGTGTTATCCAAGAGGGGATCAGGTTACAAAAAAGGGGAATGGCGAGGTTTTCAATTTCTTTCCATAACAATGATTCTTTAATTATATCACAATTATTTCATACGTGTTTTAAATATTTAAATGTCTAAAAATTAAAACCAATGTACAGAGGATGAAACCGGAAGGCGGTTCGGTTTTTGGGCTCCAAGATCATCCATTAATAAAGCGGTTTTTTTCGCACAAAATATGCTTGATATGGATGGAAATGGTTGATCTCTCCCTCTTTTTTTGGATTATCCCGAAAAAACAAAGATTATTCACTTATCATTATGAATATATCCAATAAACAAAATAAATTGTTAAATAAAAAATAAATTATTCATATTCATATTAAAACAAATTGAAGCGAATGGGAAGGTGGCTGAATAATTTTCCATATGAATTAATTTCGTTCTTTTCCTTTTGAAAAAAGCAGAAAACGATTGGATTCAAACGAGAGGATAGAAAAGAAATAAAAAAAGAGGGTTTTTATTACAAGATAGAAAATAAATATTTAAACGTGGTTTCCAACAAAACCCTGCAAAAGAGAACAATTCCTCCAATCCATGTTTTTCCTTTTATGTGGCACCGGAAAAAAGAGATCCAAATCATTTGATGATGTGATTGACTTTGAAAGGTTGATATTTTATGATATGAATCATTCGGTCATCGAAGTAATTTTGGATGGTTGTTGAACATCTTGTGACGCATATTGACTTATGCAGGTTAATATTTTATTGTATTAATCATTCGATAATCGAAACATCATTTCCCTGGGGGAGGTGATTGTGATTCGTGATGATCAAATGGACAATTTGATTGGCCTGTTTCACCAAATAATGGCGCTCTGTCACCTCTTGCTGCGGGAAGAATTAAAAAAACATCATTTAACTTTTTCCCATGCGCTGGTTCTTCATTTTCTCAATGTCAAAGGAGCCTCCCCGCTGGTGGAGATCAGCAAGCATCTGGATATACCGCTGAGTTCACTGAGCGGAATGATCGGGCGTTTGGAAGAGATGGGTATGGTTTTGAGGAAACGGGATCAGAAAGACCGGCGAATCGTACAGATCAGGCTGACGGACAAAAGCCGGGAGATGATTGATGAACTCTCCGACTCCCAGAGAAACAAGATTTATGCGCATGTCAAAAGGTTGAATCTTTCTTCTGAGGAAATGGAGCGATTCATTGAAAATATGCAAAGGTTTATCGAGGGGGTACACGAAAACCGGTTGGAGAAAGGAGGGACAAAGCATTGAAGCGTGCGGTGAACAACTTGATTTTGGTCCTTTTTGTGCTGGGGATGGTTATCGGTGCGGGATACTATCTTACCAATCAATCCCTTTATGTGACCAGTGAAATTGCCCAAGTGACGGCAGAGATGGTTCCGGTTTATCCGGATCAGGCCGGTGTGCTGAAAGAGTGGGCGGTTGAAGAAGGGGATTCCGTGGAAAAAGGTCAGATCCTGGGAACGGAGACGCTTCTGCAGTCCGGCCGGCCGTCTGACGAGGAATCCGATGCTCCGTTGACACAATCCATTACTTCGCCATATTCGGGTGTCCTTGTCAAAAGCAATGCCGTTCCCGGAAAGGTGGTCAGACCGGGACAACCGGTTGCGATGGTTGCCGATTTATCGAACAAATACATCGTTGCTTACATTGATGAGACAGAAATCGACCGGGTCAAACCGGGCAAAAAAGTGGACATTACGGTGGATGCTTTCAAAGACCGCATTTTTAAAGGAAAAGTGCAAAAGATTGGTTCGACGGCCGGGGATTTCACCAATCCATCGGCAAGCACGGACAGCCAAAATGAAAATAAAAAGGTTCAGCGTGTTCCGGTACAAATCGTCTTTGATGACCAAATCAACGTGAATTTGATGCCCGGAATGAATGCTGAGGTGAAAATACAGTCTTAAATCAAGGGGAAAGGTGATGGCTCATGAAAACAGGACGTCTTGTTTTGACGAATGCGCTTGTGTTCCTTATTATCATGGGATTGGGAATTGGCGGCTATTACTTCTATTATATGAAATCCAATTATATTGAAACCGAAGATGCCCGGGTAAAAGGGGATTTGATTCCGGTGGCTTCGGTCGGAAACGGAAAGTTGGAAGAATGGAAGGTTGAAGAAGGGCAACAAGTGAAAAGCGGTCAGGTTCTGGGGAAAGTAAACACCGGACAGCAAACCGTGGACATTCAAGCTCCGATGGACGGAACCATCGTGAAAAGCGATTTTTCTGAGGGGCAAATGGTTGCCGCAGGCCAAACCTTGGTCCAAATGGTGGATTTGAACAAACTTTACATTGAAGCGAACATCGAGGAAACCGAGATTAAAGATGTAAGTGTCGGACAAGAAGTGGACATTAAGATCGATGCGGAAGAAGGCACCAAAATCAAAGGAACGGTGAAGAAAATCGGAAAAGCGACCAACTCCGTCTTCTCCCTGTTGCCGCAACAAACCGCCAGTGGTGATTATACCAAAGTGGTCCAACGCATTCCGGTGGTCATTGAAATGGAAAGCTATCCGGATACCGTGGTGCCGGGTATGAATGCAACGATCCTCATTCATAAATAAGTTGATTTAAACAGATTTGTCAGGAAAGGAGGAAAAGAATGAGTGCGAATCAAAATACAGCGGACGGCGGCGGATTCCGACAGCATTTGCCGCTGATGATCGTGATTATGCTGGGAATGTTTTTGGCGGTATTGAACCAGACTTTGCTCAATGTGGCCATTCCCAGTTTGATTAATGAATTCAATGTGACGGCAAGCACGGCACAATGGTTGCTCACTGGTTATATGTTGGTCAACGGGATTTTGATTCCCTTCTCCGCTTATTTGGTTGACCGTTACGGAATCCGGCGGCTTTTCATCGCTTCGATGGTGTTTTTCACAGCAGGTTCACTCATCTGCGGGCTGGCCGCCACGTTTTCCATGATGTTGATCGGTCGTCTGATTCAGGCGGTTGGTGCCGGAATCCTGATGCCGCTGGTGATGGTGGTGACCCTTCATATTTTCCCGCCGGAGGCGCGCGGAAAAGGAATGGGGCTGTTCGGGCTCGGGATGATTTTTGCCCCGGCCATTGGTCCCACGTTGTCAGGATGGGTCATTGAACATTACGATTGGCGCATTTTGTTTAACGGGATGGTGCCGCTTGGTCTGATCGTCATTGGTTTTGCATTCTTCCTTTTAAAAGATGGTTTGAGAAAAGAGACCAAGCCGCAATTTGATTTTTGGGGGGCCGTCACCTCTTCGCTCGGCGTCGGTCTGTTGCTGTACGGATTGAGTGAAGCCGGGAACAAAGACTGGGATGATCCGGTGGTGGTTTCCACCCTTGTGCTGGGTGTGTTCTTCCTTTATGTGTTTGTGCTGTTGCAAGTTCGTTCGAAAAAACCGTTGCTCGATTTTTCCGTGTTTAAATTTGATATGTTTACCCTGTCGAGCGTGATTAATGCGATTATCACCATTGCCATGTTTGCGGGCATGTTTTTGATTCCGATTTACTTGCAAAACCTGCGCGGCTTTACCGCTTTCGAATCCGGGTTATTGCTGCTGCCGGGAGCGATTATCATGGGGTTGATGTCCCCGATTTCCGGTGTGTTGTTTGATAAAGTGGGTCCCCGTCCTCTGGCGGTGATCGGGCTGTTGATCACCACGGTGACCACTTATGAATTTACGCATTTAACCCTGGAAACCAGTTATACTTGGATCTTGATCATCTATATGATCCGTTCTTTCGGAATGTCCCTGTTGATGATGCCGATTATGACGGCCGGTTTGAACCAATTGCCGGAAGAGATGAACGGTCACGGCACGGCGATGGCCAACACATCACGGCAAATCGCCGGATCACTTGGAATCAGTGTGTTTACGACGATCTTTTCCATCCGCACCCAATATCATTTAGGGAAACTGGCGGATCAAGCCAATATGATGGATCCGGCTTACAGCGATCATTTTTATTCGGCACTGAGCGGTTTTGCCCAAGCTGTCGGCTTGCCGGCGGAACAAGCACAAAGTTTGATGACCAGCACATTGTACGGGCAAGCTGCCCAACATGCTTCAGTTTTGGGAATCAATGATGCTTTTGTTTGGGCCACCGTTTTTGCGTTTATTGGTTTGATTTTGAGTTTCTTCTTGCGGGATGTGCGGAAAGACAAGAAAGTATCCGGTTGAATGGTTCCTGAAATTACTCGGAATGTCGTGGAAGGGAGAGAAGTGATTCATGAAGATTTATGTGGTATATGACAGTGAAAGCGGACATACGGAAAAAGTGGCCGCATCGATTGCAGAGGGCGCACGCGAAGTGGAAGGGGCGGAGGTGATCCTCCGTCACGTCAATGAAGCCGATGTGCGGGAGTTAAACGATGTGGATGCGATCATCTGGGGATGCCCCGGCCATTTCGGAACAATCAGTTCCGGATTGAAGTCATGGATTGACCGTTTGGGACATCTGTGGGCGAACGGAAAATTGATTGGAAAAGTGGGAGCGGTTTTCTGCACGACCGCAACCCTGCACGGCGGTGCGGAAATGACATTGTGGAATTTGATTACGCCGATGCTTCATAATGGAATGATTATTGTCGGACTGCCGAGTAATTTGCCGGAAAATGTCATGTTGGGCTCTTATTACGGATTGTCTGTGACTTGTCCGGTCACGGATGGGGAAGAAGATTCACCGGGCGAAAATGACTTGTCACTCGGAAGAGCATTGGGACGCCGTGTGGCCAACGTTGCGAAAAAGTTGAAGTAAAAAGTTGATATGCTTTAAACCCGGAACAAAAGGGGGGAGTCGATTGACTTTTTTGATTCTTTTTTACGGGGCGCTCATTGTTCTTGGCGGAATAGTGTTGTATGCCATCAATTCCCGTGCCGGGAAAAATGTTGAGGAAGAAGAGCAGGCGGGAACCGCGGAGGTCCCGTCCCAAAAAGAAGCGCCTCAAAACAATGAATCTCCGGCGAAAAAAGTGACCGGGAAAGAAACGGATTCCTCCGGATACACCATGACCGATGATGAGTATCGGGAAGCCTTGCGCAGAAGCTTGAAAAAACAAACAGATACGGAAACGAAAGAAGAGCCGCCCCGGGATCCCGACCGGTACAGTGACCAAGAATACCGGGAAGTTCTTCGTTCGATGCATAAGCAATTGAATCAAGATAAGGAATCCAACCGGTAAACGAAGTCCCGGAATGCACCGCCCTGTGAAATGCAGGGTGGTTTTTTATTAGTGTTCCCATCGGTTGCCGGTTTTATCCCTTGGTTGAAAAGAGGTTCACGGACGGGCACTTCATGCGGATTATTCAGGATGGTCATTCTTCCCATGGCGCCGGAAGGAGGAATGGGCTATACTTTTGGCTGGTTGGATTTGGATGGAACGATAACCGAAGGGAACCGGAATGCTGTGCATGAATGGGAAGCATGGTATTTTGGTTGAAAGAAAAAGGAGTACGAGCGAATGGGACAAAATGCGTACAAAAAGGTTCGGGAAATCATCGATACCTCTGCCGGTTTATTAACC
Source organism: Thermoactinomyces sp. FSL K6-2592 (assembly GCF_038006465.1). Taxonomy (NCBI): domain Bacteria; kingdom Bacillati; phylum Bacillota; class Bacilli; order Caryophanales; family Thermoactinomycetaceae; genus Thermoactinomyces; species Thermoactinomyces sp. FSL K6-2592. Next base: position 148,287 of record NZ_JBBOVH010000001.1, on the reverse strand, counting down.
GGCCAGGCTTTATATCCATTTGCGGTGGATGAAATTCTTTGCAAGGAAGTGGGAAGCGGCCATCTTCCCCCGGTGCTTCATATTTGGCGGCATCAAAATGCTTTTATCCTGGGAATCCGGGACCGGAAATTGCCTCATGCTGAAAAAGCGATCGGTTGGTTGGAATCACTTGGTTCCCGTGTGGGAGTCCGAAATTCCGGGGGAGCCGCTGTTCCTTTGGATCCGGGGGTGGTCAATCTTTCTTTGATTTTGCCTTCACCAAGGGGAAAAGTGGAAATCAAACAAGACTTTGAAATCATGTATCAGCTGATGCGGGAGTGTTTAAAACCTTTGGTTCCCCCCGTTGAAAAAGGGGAAATCGAAGGATCCTACTGCCCGGGGGATTATGATTTAAGCATTGACGGGCGGAAGTTTTGCGGCATTGCCCAGCGGAGACAGATCCGGGCCTTTGTGATTCAGGCATTTGTTCTGGTGGAAGGAAACGGAAAGGAAAGAGGAAAGAAAGCGAAACAATTTTATGATTTGGCGTCAGGCGGCGATTTCAGCGCGGATTTCCCCAAAGTGGAACCCGGCAAAATGGCTGCCTTGTCCGAATGGAACCAGGATCTGACCGTTGACCGGTTTGTATCGCGGGTCAAAGAAGTGGTTGGTGACGGACGGAAAAAGGAAAGACATGATTACGATCCGGTGTATGAAGGACCGGTTCGGGAAATGTTGACGAAGATCCAAACAAGATACGGAAAATGACAAAAAGCCACTCCGGTGAGGAGTGGCTAAACACGTAGGAAAACGCTGTGAAAAAGGGATTGGGTTATAATGAACCCGCCTGCTGCAGCACAGACGGATGCGAGAAGGTCTCGGGTCTCATATTATTATTCGGACCCGTTTTTGATTTTCTGTCCTCGCGGGCAGATTTTTTAATGACGCCTTGCAAAGTCGACAAAACGGAATTTTTCCGGCAGATGGCGGGATTCCGTGTATTGAAAAAGCGTGTTGTCCTCCAAAAAGACATAATTTCGGACCACCGCCACATAAGGCTCTTTTTGATGGTCAAGGAAGTTCCGGTCTTCTTCCGTAATGGGTTCGATGGTGATGACTTTTTTGGCAAAGCTGATGGAAAGCCCGCACTGTTTTTCCAGATATTCATAAATGGAATCTTGGCAGACTTCTTTGGTCAACTCGGGAACATAAGCCTGTCGGAAGTAATCCTTGTCCAAAATGATTTTTTCCCCGTCCACTTCACGGATCCGGACAACTTCCCAAACCGGTTCCTTGCGCTTTAACCCAAGTTCCGCGTGGATTGTCGGATCCGCCGGTTTTAATTCCAATTTCTTCACATGGGTCTTCCATTGTTTATTTAATTTGGAGAACAATTCTTTGAAACCGACCAATCCCGAAACCGGAAAGTCGTACCGGTGAATTCCCAACACAAAAGATCCTTTGCCTTTGATTTTTTGGATATAGCCGTTTTGGGACAACAAGTTCAGTGCCTTTCGCACCGTTTCACGAGAGGTTTGGTATTGTTTGGAAAGATCATGTTCGGAGGGAAGTTTCCCTCCGGGTTTTAACTTTCCTTTTTCGATTTGTTCGGCAAGTTCATGGTAAATGGTCAGATAAATGTTTCCCACTTTGTTTCCCCTCAATGATTGGTTTTCGTTAAACGGAAAACAAGGGATTCGTAAGGACGCAATGTCATTTCCCGGAAATGGTCCGGCGCATCCGGATAGTTGGAGAGCACCAATTCTCCTTTCCAGTCTTCCGGCACATGGGAAGACGGCAGATGCCAACGGGTGGAATGAGCAAAGAAATTATTGATGACGAGCCATTTTTCATTCCGGCCGTACCTCAGATAAGAAAAGACATCCGGGTGATCCAATTGAACGGGTTCAAAAGTGCCGTTGATCAAGACATCGTGCTCTTTTCGCAGCTGAATGAGACGTTTGTAATGATGAAAAATGGAGTTGTTGTCCTTTAAGGCTTGTTCCACGTTGATTTGCCGGTAATTCGGTGCAATGGGAATCCAAGGGGTCCCTTGGGTGAAGCCCCCGTGTTTCCCCGCTGTCCATTGCATCGGGGTGCGCGCGTTGTCACGGGATTTTTGCCGGATGATCCGCATCACTTCTTCCTCGGTTTTCCCCTGCTCCCGCAAAATGTGATACATATTCCTTGTTTCGACATCCCGGTACTCGTCGATGGACGTAAAATCCGGGTTGGTCATGCCGATTTCTTCCCCTTGGAAAATAAACGGGGTTCCATGCATCAAATACATGGCGGTGGCCAACATTTTGGCCGATTCTTTGTGGTATGGTCCGTCATTGCCGTAGCGGGAAACCACCCGCGGCTGATCATGGTTGCACCAAAACAAGGTGTTCCAGCCGCCGCCTTTTTGCATTTCCGTCTGCCAGGAAGAAAGGATTCGTTTTAATGCTTCAAAATCCATTTGGCCTGTTTCCCACTTCTTCCCGTCCGGATAATCCACTTTCAAATGATGGAATTGAAAAACCATGTTTAACTCGCGGTTGTCCGGACGGGTGTATTGAATGCAGTGCGGGATGGTCGTGGACGACATTTCGCCTACGGTCATGATATCATAGCGGGAAAAGACTTCCCGGTTCATCTCCTGCATAAATTCGTGGATGCGCGGCCCGTCGGTGTAAAATTTGCGGCCGTCCCCGGGAGGGACGGATCCGTCGTCATCGGGGAACCGCTGATCTTTGGAGATCAGGTTGATCACGTCCAACCGGAATCCGTCCACGCCCAGATCCAGCCACCAACGCATCATTTCGTAAATTTTTTGTCTCAGCTCCGGATTTTCCCAGTTTAAATCCGCTTGGGTTTCATCAAATAAGTGCAAGTAGTATTGGCCGGTTTTTTCGTCCCGTTTCCAAGCGGAACCCCCGAATTTGGATTGCCAATTGTTCGGTTCCTTTCCGTCCTTTCCGTCTTTCCAGATGTAATACGAACGGTACGGACTTTCTTTGGAAGATCGGGACGCTTGAAACCATTCATGCTCGGTGGAAGTATGGTTGACCACCATATCCATGATCAATCGCATGCCGCGTTGGTGCACTTGATGGAGAAGTTCTTTAAAATCCTCCATCGTTCCGTATTCTTCATGGATTTTGTGATAATTGCTGATATCATACCCGTTGTCGTTTTGCGGGGATTCATAAACCGGCGTCAGCCACAAAACATCGACCCCCAGCTTTTTCAGGTAGTCCAGCTTCTGAATGATTCCTCTTAAATCTCCTGTTCCGCTCCCTGTCGTGTCATAAAAGCTTTTTGGATAGATCTGGTAGACAACAGCTTTTTTCCACCATTCCGCCAACAAAAAAACCTCCTTGTAAGCTACATCAACTCTTGGATTTCTTCCTTGATAATGGATGATTTCGTTCCAAACACCGCCTGAATCCCGTCGCCTTTTTTGATGACACCGGCGGCGCCCAATGCTTTCAGACGGTTTTCATCCACTTTGTCAATTTCTTTGACCCCGACCCGGAGGCGGGAGATGCACGCGTCCAGTTTGACAATGTTATCTTTGCCGCCCAAAGCTTCCAAAATGAGAGCGGCTTGGCTGCTTGTGCTTTCTTTTTCTTTGCTTCCGGATTGGATGCCGATTTTTTCGCGGAACTCGTCTTTGGTGCGGAGACGGGTTTCTTCGTTATCATCTTCACGTCCCGGTGTTTTCAGGTTCATTTTTTGGATCAAAATCCGGAACGTGAAATAGTAAATAACCGCAAAGACAAGGCCGAGTCCGATGGTGACAAGCCATGCATTGGAGTGGTTGGGCAGTACATTGAACAAGATGAAGTCAATCAGCCCGGATCCGCCGGCAAAACCGCCGTGCATGCCCAAAGCATTGACAAGCCCGAAAGCGATGGCGGTCAAAACAGCATGAATGGCATATAACACCGGGGCAACAAACAGGAATGTGAATTCAAGCGGTTCCGTGATTCCGGTCAACAAAGCGGTGACGGCAGCCGCCACGATCAAGGATTTGGTTTTTGTTTTTTTGCCCGGTTTTGCCGTGTGAATGATGGCCAGTCCCGCAGCCGGCAGTCCGAACATCACCGGGATGAATTTCCCAGCGATGTAGGTGCCTCCGGTAATGGCAATCGACGGGTCACGCAGTTTGTCGATGACTTGGGAAATATAAACGTTTTGGTCCCCCACGATGCGGGCGCCGTCCAACGAAGTGTAAGCGCCGCCGATATCCGTGAACAGCAAGGGGGTGTTGTAAATATGATGCAAACCGAACGGGATGAGCAGTTTTTCAATCCCGCCGTACAACCCCACAATCAACGGGTTGGTATGGGTGGCAATATAGTTCCCCAAAACAAAAATCCCGTTTCCGACCGGCGGCCAGATGAAGTAAAGAACCACCGCAGACAAGATGGCCCCGAACGAAGAAACAATGGGAACCAGCCGTTCTCCGCTGAACAAGGAAATCGAATCGGGCAATTCCACTTTATGAAAGCGATTGTAAAGATAGGCGGTCAAAAAACCGATTAAGATCCCGCCGAACACACCGATTTGCATGGTTTCGATGCCAAGTTCGGTTCCCAGCAGTTTTTCGTTCAGGTTGATTCCGGTGATATCAATCAACGCCCCGAGGGTGGTATGCATGATGAAGAACGAAATCAGTGCCGAGAAACCAGCCATTCCTTTGCCTGTCCAAGTGACGGCAATTGCCACGGCGAACAGGACGGGAAGATTATTAAAAACGGCTTGTCCTGCCCGTTGCATCAATTCCCCGGTGACTTGCCAGCCGTTGCTGCTCAAGAAAGGAATCAATTCTTGAACATTGGGATTTAAAATCACACCGCCCAGACCCATCAAAATCGAAACAAGCGGAAGAATGAGAACCACGGCCATCATGGAGCGGCCGACACGTTGAAAAAAGTCAAAAGAGAAACCTTTCGCCATTATTTTCCTCCTATCCCCGTGTTGGAATCAGTCGCCTGTATATACAGGAAAGGGAATATAAAAAAATGAAAAGCCTTTCATTTAACCAAATTGTACTCCTGTCTATACAGGTTTGTCAATGGAGGAGGGAGGTTCCGGGAAATCCTGATCCTGCCATTGATTCTGACGCCAAGCTTGTGTTATGATGAATACACCGCGCTAGACGGGGAGGTAGCGGTGCCCTGTAACCCGTAATCCGCTATAACGGGGTTGACGCCTGTCCGAGGCGTGCTTTGTGCGAGGCTGGTCTGGATCATCCGTGTTGATGACCGGGTCCTGCGCAACGATCACTTCCGAACCGTGTCAGGTCCTGACGGAAGCAGCACTAAGGGAGACCGGTCGTGTGCCGCAGGGGTGCCTGGTCTGAGCTGATGGTTCAGGGGCCGCTCGGGCAAGACACGTCGGAGACAGGTGCGCGGTACATAGACATCTTTGAAAAACGCACCTTGGGCACAAGGTGTTTTTTTTAGGTTTTGAATGGAAAATTTTTTCTTAAAGAAGGAAGAAAAAGGTAAACAGCGAATAAAAAGGTAGAATTATTTGTGGCATGTTGCCCGTACACAGCAGGTTGTTGTCAAAAAAGATGGGAACTTCCCATTTTGATGTCGGTTGTTTGCGGTTGTGATGGGAGAAGTTGTTCACTTGTGGATCTCATGTGATTCCAATGAATCGTTCGTTGCAAAAAGTAAGCACGAAGGATAGAAGGGAAGCTTTTAATGTGGCGGTGCGAAGATGATGAATATGAACACAAAGGCGTTAGCAGGAAATGGAGATGGGTCAATCCATTTATACACATTTTATCCTGTGACACCCTATGAGCGTTTGGCCGTCCAGTTAATTTCAAAAATCCACTTGGGAGTTATCGTGGTTGATGACCGGTTGAATGTCGTGGAAATCAATCAAGCAGCAGCAAGGCTGTTGGGGCTGGAAAAGTCAAAGATGATGTACCGGTCGTTCCGGGATGCCGTGATTCAGCTGGGGTTGCCGAAAAAGTACAGGGAACGGTTGTTTTCGATTTTGCATTCCCGCAAAGAGAAACGGAAGCTGGAATTGGACTGGTGCCCGGACGGGGAAGAACCGCGGTGCCTGCTGATGCGGTTTCACACGTTTGAAGACAGTGAAAGCGGCTTGAAAGGGCAAATTTTGATGATTGAGGACCAAACCGAGATGCAACTTTTGAGGCAGCAGGTTCAGCAAAACAACCGTTTGGCGACCATCGGTCAGATTGCAGCCGGAACCGCGCATGAAATACGCAATCCCCTCACGGCGATCCGGGGCTTTTTACAGGTGATCGGGCACAAAATGAAGGAGAACGGGCAGCAGAAAGAACACGGGTATATCGATATCATGTTAAGGGAGATCAGCCGGATCAGCAGCCTTGTCGGGGAATTTTTGATGCTGAGCAAACCACGGCATTTAAACGTCCAATCCGTGAATGTGACAAAGGTCTTCAACGATATCCTGCCCATCATCAAAAACGAAGCACTTCTTTATAACATTGATGTGGTGACCAAACGGCAACTGACGACGATTCCGATGATTGAAGCAGATGGGGAGTTGTTGAAACAGGTTTTTCTCAATATTTCCAAAAATGCGATTGAAGCAATGAAAGATGGCGGCCTGCTGACGATTCGGCTCAAAACATATGAAAAAAGAAAACATGTGGTTGTGGAGATCATGGATACCGGTCCCGGAATACCACCTCATGTTTTGGAAAAAATATATGAACCGTTTTTTACAACCAAAGAGAACGGAACCGGTCTGGGACTTCCCATTTGCCGTCAGATTTTGCGGGAGATTGACGGAGAAATCAAAATTGAGTCCGGACCGAAAGGAACCAAGGTGAAAGTCTGCTTGCCGCTTATCAAAACATAAAACCCACTGCCGATAAGACGACGGATCTTTTCCCACAGGCAGTGGGTTGTTTCTTTTGGAAAAAAGGTTTCCAGTGTAGTATGATAGTAAAGACCATGAATATGCCCCGTTGAGGGGGAACAAGTTGGAGTGTTGGGTGTGTCCTATCGGGCATTGTATCGCGTTTGGAGACCGCAACGCTTTGAGGATTTAGTCGGTCAGGAACATGTGACAAAAACATTGATGAATGCATTAAGCGAAAAACACCTTACCCATGCTTATTTGTTTAACGGACCGCGCGGAACGGGGAAGACCAGCGCGGCAAAGATTTTGGCCAAAGCAGTGAACTGCGTTCACGGTCCGGCCAAAGAGCCTTGCAATGAATGCGAAGCTTGCCGGCGCATCACCGAAGGTTCCCTGATGGATGTGGTCGAAATTGACGCGGCATCCAACCGGGGGGTGGATGAGATCCGTGATCTGCGCGACAAGGTGAAATATGCGCCGACCGAAGTCCGTTACAAGGTGTATATCATTGATGAGGTTCATATGTTGACTACAGAAGCATTTAATGCGCTGTTGAAAACATTGGAAGAACCTCCGGAGCACGTGATTTTTATTCTGGCTACCACGGAGCCGCATAAACTTCCTCCAACGATCATTTCCCGCTGTCAGCGATTTACTTTTCGCCGCATTTCCTTTGAAAAGATCGTGAACCGTTTAAAAACGATCTGCCGGTCGATGGATATTTCCTTTGATGAAGAAGCCTTGATCTCCATTGCGCAAACCGCCGACGGCGGACTGCGGGACGCGCTGAGTCTCTTGGATCAAGCGCTGGCCTTCAGTGGGGATTCCTTGACCATTGAAGCGGTGCAAGCCGTGACGGGAAGTGCGTCGAGGGAGATGGTGCTTTCAATTTTCGTTGATTTGGCCGGACAGAAGATGCCTTCCGCCTTGCAAAAGCTGGAGGAGTGTATTGCAAGCGGCGTGGAACCGGAAAAGTTGATTCAAGATTTCATCCATGTTTGCCGGGACTTGTTGATGTATAAAACCGCACCTTCTTTGATGGAGCACGAAGGAAGAACACAGTGGATGAAATCGGTGGAAAAGGTTGCAGGGGAGTTGACACATCAACGTCTTTCCCGGATGCTGGATGTGTTGGTTCATTCCGAACAGCAGATGAAATGGGTGACCCATCCCCGCGTGTTATTGGAGATGGCCTTGGTCCGTTTGGCGGATGTTTTTGGAAGCGATCCAAAAAATGTGGAGCCGGATCTGGTGGCAAGGCTGGAAGAGCGGATCGAAAAGTTGGAAAGTTGGATTCGCCAGGCAAAAAACACCGCGGCCGTGAAGGAAGAAGCTTCCCCGGCCTCCGGGAACCGTCCAGGCCCGTCTTCTCCGGTTGTCAAATCTTCCGAACCGGCGTTCAGCCGGCAATGGTTGGAGAAGCTGTCCGGGAAACAAGGAGCCCGGATCAAAAAGATCTGGCCTGAATTGCTTCAACGGGTCAAAGAGGAAAAAATCACGGTTCATGCTTGGTTGATTGACGGTGAACCGGTCGGAGCCACCGATGATGCCGTGATCGTTGCTTTTAAAAGCAAAATTCACCGTGAAACGACGGAAAAGGAAAGCAACAAGTCTTTAATTGAAGGAATTCTTTCACAGATGACGGGGCAACGGATGCAACTGAAAACCGTGATGCTGGATGATTGGAAGAAACAAGCTTCCGCACAGAATCTTCCGGCTTCCGGTAACAAGAGCGGCCCGCAACCGGAACCGGAGTCTTTGCAAGAAGACATTGTGAAAAAAGCCGTGGATTTGTTCGGCGAAGAAATCATCAAAGTTTCCGATGAGAGTGAACCGAAAGTTTAGGAGGCGATGACGGATGCGGAACATGAATCAGATGATGAAACAAGTGAAAAAAATGCAGCAGGAAATGGCGAAAGCCCAACAAGAACTGGAGAAAAAGGAAGTGGAAGGAACAGCCGGCGGTGGTGTGGTCAAAGTGCGGATGAACGGCCATAAGCAATTATTGGGGATTGAGATTTCCCCGGAAGTTGTGGATCCGGATGATGTGGAAATGTTGCAGGATTTGATCACCGCTGCAATCAATGAAGCGATGAAACAGGCCGAGGAGCTGGTGGCCAAAGATTTAGGGAAATTCACAGGCGGTTTGAATATCCCCGGACTATTTTAAAGTGACCAGAGGTGGGGAACGTTGTATGTGCCTGAACCAATCTCAAAACTGATCGAGGGATTCATGCGCTTGCCGGGGATTGGCCCCAAAACGGCTCAACGGCTGGCTTTTTATGTATTGACCATGGAAGAAGAGGACGTTTTGGATTTGGCCAAAGCATTGGTCCGGGTACAACGGGATTTGTGCCATTGTTCCGTATGCGGGTATATCACGGATCAGGACCCTTGTTATATCTGTTCCGATAAAAACCGGGACCAGTCCACCATTTGTGTGGTGCAGGACACCAAAGATTTGATCGCCATGGAACGGACTCGTGAATATAATGGCTTGTATCATGTGTTGAACGGGGCGATTTCACCCATTGAAGGAATCGGCCCTGATGATTTGAATATTCCCGGACTGTTGAAGCGGTTGGAAGACGAAAAAGTCAAGGAGCTGATCCTGGCGACCAATCCCAACATTGAAGGGGAAGCGACGGCAATGTATTTGTCCCGTTTGACCAAACCTTTCGGGTTGAAGGTGACGCGCATCGCCCACGGACTGCCGGTCGGCGGGGATTTGGAATATGCGGATGAAGTCACCCTGGCCAAAGCGCTGGAAGGCAGACAAGAGTTATAAAAATTGGTCATGAAACAGACAACCTTGTGCATAGAATGGAAGCGACACTTCCCGGGAAGCTGTCGCTTTTATTTTTGCCAGAAGAGCAGGCCGAAATGCCGGATGGGACGAAACGGACCACGTCAAAACGATCAAGGGGAGATTGTGTCCGGTTTTATTTTGGGAGGCGTCGCAGCGGAATCCATGGGGAGGAGTGTCAGAGGTTGTAAGGATGTCCGGTTGCGTTTGGATGTGTTTCCCGTTTCCATTCCTGTTTTGCCTTTTTGCCTTGATTCCGATTCCGAAAAAAATGATCCGGGGAGGGATGGGTTTGTTGGAATATCAATGGTGGATGGCTGCCGGCTTGTTGGGCGTGGTGTTTTTTATGATGATCAACCGGTCGGTGAAAAAGCCGCTGGTGTGGTTGGGAAAAGGAGTGTTGTCGACCGCTGTGGGGGCATTGGTTTTGTTTGTTTTGAACTTGCTGGGGCAATATGTGCAAATCCACATTCCGATTAATCTTTGGACGGCGTTTGTCACCGGCTGTTTGGGGATTCCGGGAATCGCTTATCTGGTGGCCGTGAAAATAATTTTTATCGGGCTATAAAAAAATCGAAAAAAGGTGTTGACTTATGTCTAATAAGGTGGTAGTATCATATTTGTCGCCGCGAGAGAGCGGCACAAACAAAGTGAAATGAAGTGTTCCTTGAAAACTGAAGAGTGAAGACATGACTCGTTAATTCTTGAGAGTTCACATCAAACTTTTTTGGAGAGTTTGATCCTGGCTCAGGATGAACGCTGGCGGCGTGCCTAATACATGCAAGTCGAGCGGGAGAATCATCCTTCGGGATGAGGATCCAGCGGCGAACGGGTGAGTAACACGTGGGCAACCTGCCCGCAAGACCGGGATAACTCCGGGAAACCGGGGCTAATACCGGATAGTCCTTTTCCCCGCATGGGGAAAAGGGGAAAGGCGGCTTCGGCTGTCACTTGCGGATGGGCCCGCGGCGCATTAGCTGGTTGGTGAGGTAACGGCTCACCAAGGCGACGATGCGTAGCCGACCTGAGAGGGTGATCGGCCACACTGGGACTGAGACACGGCCCAGACTCCTACGGGAGGCAGCAGTAGGGAATTTTCCGCAATGGGCGAAAGCCTGACGGAGCAACGCCGCGTGAGTGAGGACGGCCTTCGGGTTGTAAAACTCTGTTCTTGAGGAAGAATTCCTTCCAGGCGAACAGCCTGGAAGGTTGACGGTACTCAAGGAGAAAGCCCCGGCTAACTACGTGCCAGCAGCCGCGGTAATACGTAGGGGGCGAGCGTTATCCGGAATTATTGGGCGTAAAGCGCGCGCAGGCGGCTGATTAAGTCAGGTGTGAAAGGCTGCGGCTCAACCGCAGAGCGGCACCTGAAACTGGTCAGCTTGAGTGCAGGAGAGGGGAGCGGAATTCCCGGTGTAGCGGTGGAATGCGTAGAGATCGGGAGGAACACCAGTGGCGAAGGCGGCTCTCTGGCCTGTAACTGACGCTGAGGCGCGAAAGCGTGGGGAGCAAACAGGATTAGATACCCTGGTAGTCCACGCCGTAAACGATGAGTGCTAGGTGTTGGGGGGCTACGCCCCTCAGTGCCGAAGGTAACCCATTAAGCACTCCGCCTGGGGAGTACGGCCGCAAGGCTGAAACTCAAAGGAATTGACGGGGGCCCGCACAAGCGGTGGAGCATGTGGTTTAATTCGAAGCAACGCGAAGAACCTTACCAGGGCTTGACATCCCGCTGACCCCTCCAGAGATGGAGGTTTCCTTCGGGACAGCGGTGACAGGTGGTGCATGGTTGTCGTCAGCTCGTGTCGTGAGATGTTGGGTTCAGTCCCGCAACGAGCGCAACCCTTGTCGTTAGTTGCCAGCATTTCGGATGGGCACTCTAACGAGACAGCCGGTGAAAGCCGGAGGAAGGTGGGGATGACGTCAAATCATCATGCCCCTTATGTCCTGGGCTACACACGTGCTACAATGGCTGGTACAAAGGGCAGCGAACCCGCGAGGGGGAGCCAATCCCAAAAAGCCAGTCTCAGTTCGGATCGCAGGCTGCAACTCGCCTGCGTGAAGCCGGAATCGCTAGTAATCGCGGATCAGCATGCCGCGGTGAATACGTTCCCGGGCCTTGTACACACCGCCCGTCACACCACGAGAGTTTGCAACACCCGAAGTCGGTGAGGCAACCTTTTAGGAGCCAGCCGCCGAAGGTGGGGCAGATGATTGGGGTGAAGTCGTAACAAGGTATCCCTACCGGAAGGTGGGGATGGATCACCTCCTTTCTAAGGAGCTCATTTCGAGCAAAAACGTTTCTTCTTTCAAAGAGTCATGTCTCGCACTCTTTAGTTTTGAAGGAATACACGGGCCTATAGCTCAGTTGGTTAGAGCGCACGCCTGATAAGCGTGAGGTCAGTGGTTCAAGTCCACTTAGGCCCACCACCTTCTTAATGTGGGGCTATAGCTCAGCTGGGAGAGCACCTGCCTTGCAAGCAGGGGGTCAGCGGTTCGAATCCGCTTAGCTCCACCATGACGCACCTTGAAAATGAGATATGGAAGAAGCAAGACGAGGTTGAAGAGGCTCGTTTGACGAGAATCTTCACACGTCGCTTGTCAAGTTGCAATCACCGGGAGAAGTAATCTCCAAGAGAGCCAGTAGGGTAAGCTACTAAGGGCACACGGTGGATGCCTTGGCGCCAGGAGCCGATGAAGGACGGGACGAACACCGATATGCCCCGGGGAGCTGTAAGTGAGCGTTGATCCGGGGATGTCCGAATGGGGGAACCCGCCAGCTTGAAGAGCTGGCACCGCCATCTGAATCCATAGGATGGACGGGGGCATACCAGGGGAACTGAAACATCTTAGTACCCTGAGGAAGAGAAAGCAAACGCGATTCCCTGAGTAGCGGCGAGCGAAACGGGAACAGCCCAAACCGGTTGGCTTTGCCAACCGGGGTTGTAGGACGTCTCACACGGAGTCACAAAGGTGACGGATAGATGAAGTGGTTCTGGAAAGGCCCGCCAAAGAAGGTAACAGCCCTGTAATCGAAATCGGTCACCCTCCGAGACGGATCCTGAGTACCGCGGGACACGTGAAACCCCGTGGGAAGCAGGGAGGACCACCTCCCAAGGCTAAATACTCCCTGGCGACCGATAGTGAACCAGTACCGTGAGGGAAAGGTGAAAAGCACCCCGGGAGGGGAGTGAAAGAGAACCTGAAACCGTGTGCTTACAATCAGTCGGAGTCCTTTTAAAGGGATGACGGCGTGCCTTTTGTAGAATGAACCGGCGAGTGACGGTTACGTGCGAGGTTAAGGTGAGAAGCCGGAGCCGCAGCGAAAGCGAGTCTGAACAGGGCGAATGAGTACGTGGCCGTCGACCCGAAACCGGGTGATCTACCCATGTCCAGGGTGAAGTTCCGGTAACACGGAATGGAGGCCCGAACCTGTTGGTGTTGAAAAACCATAGGATGAGGTGTGGGTAGGGGTGAAATGCCAATCGAACCCGGAGATAGCTGGTTCTCCCCGAAATAGCTTTAGGGCTAGCCTCGGAGAGGAGTCGTGGAGGTAGAGCACTGATTGGGCTAGGGGCCCCCACAGGGTTACCGAACTCAGTTAAACTCCGAATGCCACAGACTCGTCCTCCGGGAGTCAGACTACGAGTGCTAAGATCCGTGGTCGAGAGGGAAACAGCCCAGACCGCCAGCTAAGGTCCCAAAGTAACCGTTAAGTGGCAAAGGATGTGGAGTTGCCCAGACAACCAGGATGTTGGCTTAGAAGCAGCCATCATTCAAAGAGTGCGTAATAGCTCACTGGTCAAGTGACTCTGCGCCGAAAATGTAACGGGGCTAAACGGTTCACCGAAGCTGCGGATGTCCTTCGGACATGGTAGGGGAGCGTTCCAAACAGCAGCGAAGCTGCTTCGTGAGAAGCGGTGGAGCGTTTGGAAGTGAGAATGCCGGTATGAGTAGCGAAAAGAAGGGTGAGAATCCCTTCCACCGAAAGCCTAAGGTTTCCTGAGGAAGGTTCGTCCGCTCAGGGTTAGTCGGGACCTAAGCCGAGGCCGAAAGGCGTAGGCGATGGACAACAGGTTGAGATTCCTGTACCACCTTGTTCCGTTGACGACGGGGGGACGCAGGAGGGTAGAGAATCGCGCGACTGGTTGTGCGCGTCCAAGCAGTGAGGCTGAAGAGACAGGCAAATCCGTCTCTTCTTAAGGCCAGGCTGTGATGGCGAGGGAAGTTTCAGTACCGAAGTTCTTGATCTCACACTGCCAAGAAAAGCCTCTAAGGAGGAACAAGGTGCCCGTACCGCAAACCGACACAGGTAGGCGAGGAGAGAATCCTAAGGTGCTCGGGAGAACTCTCGTTAAGGAACTCGGCAAAATGACCCCGTAACTTCGGGAGAAGGGGTGCCCCGTTAGGGTCTTCGGGCCCGAGGGGGCCGCAGTGAAGAGGCCCAGGCGACTGTTTAGCAAAAACACAGGTCTCTGCAAAGCCGCAAGGCGAAGTATAGGGGCTGACGCCTGCCCGGTGCTGGAAGGTTAAGGGGAAGAGTTAGCTCACGCGAAGCTCTGAACCGAAGCCCCAGTAAACGGCGGCCGTAACTATAACGGTCCTAAGGTAGCGAAATTCCTTGTCGGGTAAGTTCCGACCCGCACGAAAGGCGTAACGATCTGGGCGCTGTCTCAACGAGAGACCCGGTGAAATTGTACTACCAGTGAAGATGCTGGTTACCCGCGACAAGACGGAAAGACCCCGTGGAGCTTTACTGCAGCCTGATATTGAATCCGGGTACGGCTTGTACAGGATAGGTGGGAGTCTGCGAAGCCGGAGCGCCAGCTTCGGTGGAGACGCCGGTGGGATACCACTCTGGCCGTATCGGGGTTCTAACTCGCCGCCGTCATCCGGCGGGAGGACCGTGTCAGGTGGGCAGTTTGACTGGGGCGGTCGCCTCCTAAAAGGTAACGGAGGCGCTCCAAGGTTCCCTCAGCGCGGTTGGAAATCGCGCCCTCAGAGTGCAAAGGCAGAAGGGAGCTTGACTGCGAGACCTACAAGTCGAGCAGGGACGAAAGTCGGACTTAGTGATCCGGTGGTTCCGTGTGGATGGGCCATCGCTCAACGGATAAAAGCTACCCCGGGGATAACAGGCTTATCTCCCCCAAGAGTCCACATCGACGGGGAGGTTTGGCACCTCGATGTCGGCTCATCGCATCCTGGGGCTGAAGTAGGTCCCAAGGGTTGGGCTGTTCGCCCATTAAAGCGGTACGCGAGCTGGGTTCAGAACGTCGTGAGACAGTTCGGTCCCTATCTGTCGCGGGCGCAGGAAATTTGAGAGGAGCTGTCCTTAGTACGAGAGGACCGGGATGGACGCACCTCTGGTGTACCAGTTGTTCCGCCAGGAGCACCGCTGGGTAGCCAAGTGCGGAAGGGATAAGCGCTGAAAGCATCTAAGCGCGAAGCCCCCCTCAAGATGAGATTTCCCATTCCCTTCGTGGAAGTAAGACCCCTTGTAGATGACAAGGTAGATCGGTCCGGGGTGTAAGCACAGCAATGTGTTCAGCTGACGGATACGAATCGGTCGAGGGCTTTCCCTACTACTTCTCACGGTTGCATTGCTTCTTCCATCCTCATTTTCAGGGTGTGTCCATGACATCTTTGTCTGGTGACCATAGCGGAGGGGATCCACCCGTTCCCATCCCGAACACGGAAGTTAAGCCCTCCAGCGCCGATGGTACTTGGGGATGACCCCTGGGAGAGTAGGTCGTTGCCAGGCAATCAAACATCCTGAACCCTCTTAAGCAAATTGCTTAAGAGGGTTTTTGCTTTATGTGGCAAGTTTTTTGCTTCGCAAATTATTTGGATTCCATTTGATTTTGTGGATCTTTACTGCAGACTGATATTGGATCCGAATAGGGTTTCTTTGGTCAGGTGGCCCCGGGATGAAAGAAAAAATAAGAAAGATGACTTCACGTTTTTGATGTCACGTCTTTCAGATGATGATGTCTTTTATGGTCAATCAGGAATTTCATCCGATGTGTATTGGGATCGTGCATAAGTTCTTTTTTCACGGGTTAAATTAGCAAATACACATTTTTTCGGGGAAGCTTTGATAGTAATAGAAGAAAGGAAATGCGAAGCGGGGAATCATCGCGGCGCTTGGCCGGTTCTTTTTGCATAACTGTTTAAATATTGGCGAATGTGGCGAAAATAATGGCAAAGAAGGAAAGAGGCAGGGGATTTGCATGCATGAGAAAAAGGAGTGCATTGTTTGCCGGCAAAAAAGGGAACGTGGCATCAATATATTAAATCGTTTTCTTTGTGATGATTGTGAAAAAGAAATTATTGAATCCGATTCCAATCATATTTTGTATACATATCTGGTTTGGAGAATGCGCTTTTTAATCCATCAGGACGCAGAAAAAGAATTGCACGGATAAGATTTCATCCGGTTGGGGATCGGTTCCGGTGGAAGGAATCCCTACCGGAAGGCGGGATGGATCACCTTTTTTCTGTGGATGAATGATACAAAGATCGTTGAATCATCGGCAGGAAAAAGACAAAGACGAAGGGGCGAAAAAACGCCGGAAAAGATGGTTGCCAAACTTAAAAGATGGCTGCCAAAAACTTATGGAGTCCGTCTGTTATTGGTATAATAAGACGAAGTGGGTTTGGCGATGAATTGAAATGAACCGGTGATTCCATGGTCATGGGGCGGTTGTCATGAAACTGGATCTAATGGGCAAAGCAACGATCTGATGCAACAGAAACGAAAAAGGGATCAGGGCGCGTTGGTCCTCAAGGGAAGCACCGATTGCCGGTGGTTTGGGTGGATGCCGTTTTTTCAAGACCCAAAGCGGTTTCTTTCAAAACCATGTCCTTTTCACCGGACGGATCGTTCAATTGGACGGAGATTTTGTTGCAGAGAAAAAGAAAAAGAGCGAAAACCGTTGAGACTTGAATGTTCAAGTCTTTTTTCTTGTAAACGGAGGGAGAAAA
Organism: Thermoactinomyces sp. FSL K6-2592; assembly: GCF_038006465.1. NCBI lineage: Bacteria > Bacillati > Bacillota > Bacilli > Caryophanales > Thermoactinomycetaceae > Thermoactinomyces > Thermoactinomyces sp. FSL K6-2592. The sequence continues at coordinate 131,654 of NZ_JBBOVH010000001.1, read as the reverse complement.
AATTTGGATCAGACGAGAGCGCCAATATTTGATGCATTAAAAGAACATGTGGCACGAAAGTGGATCAATTTCCATGTGCCGGGCCATAAACAGGGGCAAATGTTTGACCGGGAAGCATTGGAATGGTTTCATCCTCTTTTATCCATGGATTTGACGGAAGTGGGGCAGCTGGATGATTTACACCAGCCGACGGGAGTCATTAAAGAAGCCCAGCAGCTGGCGGCGGAAGCTTTTCGGGCAACAACGACTTATTTTTTGGTGGGGGGGACGACCGCCGGCAACTTGGCTGCGATTTTGGCATGTTGTCCATCCGGGGGTTCGGTGATTGTGCAGCGAAGCAGCCATCAATCTGTGTTTCACGGCTGCATGTTGGCAGGAGCCAAGCCTGTTTATTTGAAGACCGGTTTTGATGAATGCGGAGTGGAAAAGCCGGTTTCCCCCCGGGAAATTGAACGGATTTTAAAGGAAGATGATTCGGTGAAAGCGGTGGTCCTGACCAGTCCGTCCTACTATGGCAGGGTTCAACCGGTCCGGGAAATTGCGCAGGTTTGCCACCGGCATCGGGTTCCGCTCATCGTGGATGAAGCCCATGGGGCGCACTTTGGATTTCACAAAGCACTGCCGCAGTCTGCCATGGATTTGGGAGCGGATATTGCTGTTCAGTCCACCCATAAGATGTTGCCTTCCATGACCATGTCGTCCATGTTACACTTGCAAGGCCAAAGGGTTTCCCCTGACGAAGTGCGTCACTGGCTGCGGGTGATCGAATCAAGCAGTCCTTCTTATCCACTGATGGCCTCCTTGGATGTGACACGCCGTCTTATGGCGACAGAAGGGGAAAGGCTCTTGGACCGTTTGTTAACCGATCTGGAATATTTCCGGGGAAATATCCAATCTCTTCAATCTTTGTCTGAGCTAAAAGCGGATGATCCATTGAAATTCACCTTGACGGCCAATGGAAAAATAACGGGATTCCAATTGGCCGATCGGCTGAAACAGGAAGGCATTCATGCGGAATTGGCCGATCCGTTGTCCGTATTGTTGGTTTTGGGTCTGGGAACCACCCGGGAGGATTTAAAGATCCTGTGGAAAGCTCTAAAAAAAATTGATCAATCTCTTGCAGGGATTCCTGCTTCCTCTGCCAAGGTTTCCTTTGCTTTTGCAACGGATACGCAAAAAGTCCGCCTGCCACTGAGCGAACTTCGCCGCCGGTCTTTCCGGGCGGTGCCCTTAAGTGAAGCCGCGGGCAAGGTCGCCGTGGAGATGGTGGTTCCTTATCCGCCGGGAATCCCGGTGGTGCTGCCCGGAGAGACATGGACCCGGGAAGCGCAGGAAACCATTGAAACCATTCTCAAAGGCGGCGGGCAAGTGCGGGGGGTTTCACAACATTTCAATCCCACCGTGAATGTGCTAACCTGAATACGTTGAGCCAAGCGCAGGATGGAGGAGAACGATGAAAGGAAAGTTTATTACTTTTGAAGGTCCGGAAGGAGCCGGAAAAACAACACAAATCAAGCGGGTTCACCAATATTTGCAAAAGCGGCGGGTTCCTTGCCTGGTGGTGCGGGAACCCGGGGGGACCATCATCGGGGATCGTGTGCGGGAAATTTTGCTCGATCCCGGCCGGAGCGAGATGAAATGGAAGACCGAGGTGTTGTTGTATGCCTCTTCCCGTGCCCAGCTTGTCAATGAAGTGATCCGCCCCCATTTGGATCAGGGAATGGTGGTGCTTTGTGACCGCTATATTGATTCAAGCTTGGCTTATCAAGGTTACGGGGTTGAAAAAGATGTGGAGGAAGTGAGAAAACTGAACCAATGGGCCACGGACGGATTGATGCCGGACCGTACGTATTTGCTCGACATCCCGGTGGAAGTGGGCCGAAAACGGCTGTTGAGCCGCGGAGGGAAGAAGGATCGCATGGAGTTGAAAGAGAAAATGTTTCATGAACGGGTCCGCAAAGGGTTCCGGCAAATTGCTTCTAAAGAGCCGTCCCGCTTTTGCACCATCCGTGCGGAACAGTCCGGCGACAGAGTGTTTCAGGAGATCGTGGAGGATCTGAATTCATGGTTTCTCCGTTAATCTGAAATAGAATTTGCTCAACTTTTATCATCGATGATAAAATGTTATCAAAGGTTCTGAGCACTGGTTTGTGCAAAACTTTTGGAACCTGATAACCAAACGGTTGCATAAGATTCCGAACGCGTTGAGATAGATTTTTTCCGAACTTGTTGCAAAACAGGTGATGTTTGCCGCTTGCCTTACCGGCGGATGACTGGCCGATATGCAACCTCTGGCCATACTGGTCTTCAGGGTATTGGCTGTTTTGGAGGGATTGCTGCATGCAAAGAGTAATAGGTGTCCGCTTCCGACAAGCGGGTAAGATATATTTTTTTGATCCACTCGATTTCGAGGTGAAACGCGGAAATTACGTGATTGTGGAAACAGTTCGCGGAATTGAATATGGACAAGTGGTTTCCGGCATACGCTATGTAAAAGATGACGAGGTGGTTTTGCCACTGAAACCGGTGATCCGGATTGCCACGGAACAAGACAAAAAGCAAGTGGAGGAGAATCAAAAGGCAGCAAAATCAGCAATGGGAGTCTGTCTGGAGAAAATACGCAATCACGGGTTGGAAATGAAGCTCGTGGATGCCGAATATACATTTGACCGGAATAAAATCATTTTTTATTTTACAGCAGACGGTCGGGTGGACTTCCGGGAATTGGTGCGGGATTTGGCTGCCGTTTTTCGAACCCGCATCGAATTGCGCCAAATCGGAGTCCGGGATGAAGCGAAGATGCTCGGGGGACTGGGCCCTTGCGGCCGGGTTCTCTGCTGCTCCTCCTTTTTGGGGGACTTTGAACCGGTTTCGATCAAGATGGCCAAAGATCAAAACCTTTCATTAAATCCGGCCAAAATATCCGGGTTGTGCGGCCGATTGATGTGTTGCCTCAAATTTGAAAATGAGGTGTATGCAGAGGCCAAACAGCTCCTGCCCGATTTGGGCGAACAGGTCGTCACCAAAGAAGGAATGGGTAAAGTGATATCAATAAACATGTTGGAGCGTCGGGTTCTGGTGGAACTGGCGGATACCGGCGCCATGGTTGAATATGACATTGAGGATGTAACCATCGGCGGATCTCCGCAGGCCAGCGGAATGAAATCATAGATGAAAAAATCTTAACCGTTTTTGGTGCTTGAACGAGGTGGGGGGGCTTGGACAAGGAAGAAATCTTTAAACGGATCGCGCGTGTCGAAGAACAAATCGGTGAATTATATATCGAATTGGGCGGTCTGAAAGAGCAGATTGTGGAATTGATCGAGGACAACACTCGGCTGGTTATGGAAAATCAACGGTTACAGGAAAAGGAAGAGGCAAGGGTTCTTGCATCAAACCGGGATCAAACCCGGGCAGGAAACAAGGAACAAGACGAAGAAGACGTTGGACAAGGAGTTCATCATCTGGTTGATTTATACGATGAAGGATTTCATATTTGCAATGTTCACTACGGTCGTATGCGCGGTGAAGGGGATTGCCTGTTTTGCATTGCCTTTCTCAATAAATCATCGAAAGAAAAATGACGCCGGGATCCCGGCGTTTTTTTATGCGGAGAGGGGAAAAATGTCCAAACTTTATGTCGTTTATATCCTGGAATGCAGTGACGGAACCCTGTATACGGGAATCACCAATCGTTTAAAGCAAAGAATGAAATCCCATCAACAGGGGAAAGGTGCCAAATATACACGCGGGCGGTTGCCCGTCCGGTTACGATATGTGGAAAGAGGGGGCGATAAATCTTGGGCTTTGAAACGGGAAAGAGAAATCAAAAAAATGTCCAGGCGAAAGAAGTGGGAATTAATCAAAAAAAGGGGAGTCATGGATGGAGATTCAAAAGAGTTTCATGAATGAAGGACAAGAAGGGACGCTTTATGTTGTCGGGACCCCGATTGGCAATTTACACGATTTCAGTCCGAGGGCCCGCGAAATATTGGAGCAAGTGGATATCATTGCGGCGGAAGACACACGCCATACCCGCAAGTTGCTCAGCGCGTTCGGGATCCGGGGAACGCTGGTCAGTTACCATGAGCATAACAAGCAATCCAGAGAGCCGGAACTTATCCAAAAGTTGATGGATGGCAAAAACATTGCGCTGGTCAGCGATGCGGGGATGCCCGGCATTTCCGATCCCGGCGAACCGCTCATCCAAAAGGTCACCAGCCGGGGGATTCCCGTGGTTCCGATCCCTGGCCCCAATGCGGCCGTCTCCGCTCTGGTGGCTTCGGGGCTTCCCACACAACCGTTTGTTTTTATCGGCTTCTTGCCCAGGGGAAAAAAGGAACGGAAGAAGGAGTTGGAAAGCTGGCGCTTGATTCCGGCCACCCTGATCTTTTATGAAGCCCCCCACCGGTTGCCGGAGATGTTGAAAGATCTGCTGGAGGTTCTGGGAAACAGGAATGTGGCCATTTGCCGTGAACTGACCAAAAAACACGAAGAATGGTTGAGGGGAAAATTGAGTGACGGGCTGGATTATTTCAAGGAGAAGGAAGCGCGGGGGGAATTTACGATTGTGGTGGAAGGAGCGGACCTTTCCCGGACGGAAGATACGGAGCCGGAAGAAGAATGGCATTCATGGTCCATTCATGAACATGTCGAAAAATATATCAGTCAGGGATGGACAAAGAAAGAAGCGGTGAAGCAAGTGGCCCGGGAACGTTCCCTGCCCAAGCGTGAAGTGTACAACGCTTATCACAAAAACGGGGCGGATGTGGAATAAATCCGGTTGGAATGGAGCAGACAAAAAGAAAAAAGCAAAGGAATTCCAGTAGCATGTCCGTTTCATGTATAATTGAAACGATAAAGGAAGCGGTTTTTTATTTCTGGAGGTGAATCGTTTGAAGAAAAAAGGCGCGCTTCTCGGGGCTTTACAGCGAATCGGGAAGTCATTCATGTTGCCGATCGCCGTTCTTCCGGCCGCCGGGATTTTGATGGGTTTCGGCGCGTTATTAACGAACCAGGAATATTTTGCGGAAGGATCGGTTCCGTATTTTATCGGCGAAGTCTTTAATGCCGGGGGCAGTGCCATTTTTGACAATCTCGCCCTGTTGTTTGCCATCGGGGTGGCCCTCGGACTGACGGGGAATGCCGGTGCATCCGCGTTGGCGGCAGTTGTCGGCTATTTTCTGATGAGCAAAGTAGTTTCCCTCGGCAGCACCGAATCGATGGAATTAAACACGGGAGTGCTGGGCGGAATCATCGCCGGGGCCATTGCGGCTTATATGTACAATCGCTATCACGATATAAAACTGCCGGACTGGCTGCAATTCTTTGGCGGCAAGCGTTTTGTCCCCATTGTCACTTCCTTGGTCATGGTTTTGGTCGGTCTCATCTTTCTGGTGGTTTGGCCGCCGGTTCAACAGGCGATCAATGCCGGCGGAAATTGGATTATCGGGCAAGGAGCCATCGGGCTTTTCTTGTACGGGGTGTTTAACCGTCTGCTGATTCCTTTCGGACTGCATCATATTTTAAATACATTGGTCTGGTTTAACATTGGTGAATACACGACCGAAGCCGGCAATGTGGTTACCGGGGACATCCCCCGTTTCTTTGCTCAAGATCCGTCTGCCGGAATCTTTATGACCGGATTTTATCCCATTTTGATGTTTGCGCTGCCGGCGGCATGTTTTGCCATGCTGCATGAAGTAAAGCCGGAACGTCGCAAACTGGTTTCGGGGATTTTGATCAGTGCGGCGCTGACGGCATTGATCACCGGAATCACCGAACCCATTGAGTTCTCATTTATGTTTGTCGCACCTTTTCTTTATGTCATTCATGCCATTCTTACCGGAACTTCCATGGCAGTGGTTTACCTGCTTGGAATCCGCCACGGATTTTCCTTTTCAGCCGGGGGCATTGACTTTTTCCTGAATATGCATCTGGCAACCAAACCGTGGCTGTTGGCATTGGTCGGGATCATTTATGCGGTGATTTATTATGTGGTATTCCGGTTGTTAATCCGTTGGATGAATTTGAAAACGCCGGGACGTGAAGATGAAACGGAAGACGGCGCGGAGAAACAAAAACAGGCCCGATCCGATGAAGACGAATTAGCCAGGAAGGTTTTGGCAGCCATCGGTGGAAAAGAGAATATCGACCAATTGGATGCTTGTATCACCCGGTTAAGGATGACGGTGAAAGATGAAGACAAACTGGATGAGGAACAATTGAAAAAACTGGGGGCTTCCGGAGTGATCAAAGTAGGTTCCGGGAACTTCCAAGCCGTTTTCGGTACCAAATCCGAACAATTGAAGGACCGGATCTTACAATGGATTCAAGCCGAAGAGCAGCAAGAAACCGGGGAAAAACCGGAGGAAAAGCAATAACCGGCATAAAAAAAGCGAGGTTCAACTGATGAGCCTCGCTTTATCTTGAGCGTGCAGAAGAGTTTCATGCGAAATGAATTGTGACATGCAATTGGCAAACTTTTGGAACAACAAAGAAATCATTTCCGTAACCCTGTATTTTTTATATGTATGTGGTCGGATGATGATTGCTAAAATGAAACAAAAAAGTGAAATTCTATCCTTCAAGCGGGAAAGCACGTGAGTCGAGAGGGAAGGAAATGATTTTGTTTATAACAAATTTTTCCTTAGTCTGCGTAGACTTTTTCACCATGGATCATTTGATACATCTCTTCGATACATTTTTTGCTGACAACTTTATTTTTATAGCGAACGGTGTCTTCCACTTCGCCACTGAAAATGCAAGCGGGTTCATATTTTTTCAGAACAATCCGTTCACCGTCAACATAAATTTCCAGGGCGTCTTTTTCGCCAATTCCCAGTGTTCGACGTAATTCGATAGGTATAACAACACGGCCAAGTTCGTCTACCTTACGTACAATGCCCGTAGATTTTAACATTTTCCGAATCTCCTCTCAACGAAATCTGGTTTTGGGAAATTTTTCTCTTTGAATTGACGTCAAATTTCGACATCGACGTTAAGTTCATCATACCAACGATTCCCATAACAGTCAATATAACTAGAGGATTTTTATAGAAAATTCCTTAATAATATTAAGGATAAAATATATTTAGATAGAAAAAAGTTTAACATCTATCAATAAATATTTATTTTGTTAATATCGCGCCGATTTATGATAAGTCTTGTTGTTTTCTAAGATTTCTACAAAAATAGATGATAGAAATGACAGCTTGGCGATAACCAGCAACCGCCGGAAGATTGGCGGCCAACCCATATAAGGAGGGGTGGGATTGTTACCCGTATCCGTTGAACTGAAGAGGAAATTGGAATGGTTGAATGATTCATTGAAACAAGCTTTTCCTTTGCAATCCCTCGATAAATCCGCCATACGGAAACGTTTGAAAGAAGCAGGCGCTTTTTATTCCATTGAAAAATGGAGCGGCGAAGAGATCAAAGATTTTCTCCAAGAACGGTTTCTGGTCGGTGTCGATGGTTCGGTAAACTCCACCAAAGGCTCGCAAACCCGCACCTTGTCCGTTTTCCAGGCATTGGCCAAAGCCACCAACGGGAAAGAAAAGTGGGCAGCGGATGTGTATACGCCGCTTTTAAAAGGAGATGAAACCAAAGAGGGCAATGCGGCCAGCGAAGCCCGCAAAAGAGGAGATCTGTTGTCCCGTCTCGAAATGCAGGTCACGATGGAGGCGATGGAAGACTGGGCTCCACGGGTCGTGATGTTGGACGGTTCTTTGCTGCACTTCTATATATCGGATGCAAAAAGCTGGGAACAAGTGGCGCAAATGGCGGAAAGCCAAAATTCGCTTCTGGTTGGGGTTTCAGAGGAAATTGAGACTCGGACCTTGGTTCATGCCTTTTTCCCCGAGTATCCGGCATTGACCGACCGTGATTTGTTGTACGGGGTCCTGCAAGAAGGGGAAGCGTTTGAATGGGAAGCGTGGAGCCCGTCGGGAAGCCGCATGTGGAAAATGGCTTTTCGGACTTCCAAAAGCCCGCAACCGATTGGACTGGACGGATTGAAGTCCCAGTGGGAAGACCGGTGGAACCTGGCAAGGTTGGTTTACAGCTTGACGCCGGAGCAGGGACGGGGCATCCCTTACTGGCTGGACATTGTGGACAATCAGGTGAGGGTTACCGACCCGTTGGTGGAAACCATGGTGGAACAGTACATTGATCCTGAACTGCGTTACCGGCTGTTGCAAAGCAAAAGAAAAGAACGGATGATTTAGAATCCGATGGAACAGGAGAGATCGATCATGCAAGTGGTAGGTGTCACCACTCAACAGGAAGTTTATGTTGTCTCCCGGGAGCGGAAGTTCCGCATCAACGAAATTCTGGTCATTGAAGACCCTGCATTGAACCATCCGCAGGGAGAAGTGGTGGAAACCATGTCGTACAACCGCCTGATTCCGATGGGGCTGGATAAATCGTTGGTGGACGGGCAAGTGATTGATACATTGGAACAAATCGGCTATGACATTGAATCGGATGAAATCAATCTGGCGAAGCTGCGTCTGTATGAGGAAGCCCCGCATCCGGTGCGGACCGGGTGTCCCGTCCGTTTGCCTTCATTTGAAGAAGTGCGCCATCTCCTTGTCAAAACGTCCCCGGATGAAGGAATGACGTTGGGGGAAATCCGGGGAACGGAATCCATGGCGGGGACGATTTCTGATGATTTAAAAGACCGGGTTGTGATGATGGAGCACGGCGAGTTGAGGCCGCAAGAAGGGGTTCCCTTCATTTTTGACATTCAATCGATGCAACAGTATCCGCATGTCGGCATCTTTGGCGGATCCGGATCGGGAAAATCATTCGGCTTGCGGGTGATGTTGGAAGAATTGATGAAACTCCGGATTCCCGCGCTTGTGTTTGATCCGCACTTTGAAATGGACTTTTCCGACCCGGCTCCCGGATTATCGAACCAGGCTCCGGATTTTCGGGATCTTTTTGTAACGGTGCAAATCGGCAAAGAAGTGGGGATTTCTTTTTCCGATTTGTCAACGCGGGATGTGGTGGAACTGTTGCGGGCCGCCGGAAGCCAGCTTTCCGATTCCATGGTGAATGTGATCCAGATGTTGCACCGGCCCCGGGACAGTTTTGAAACGTTCAGCGATCGCATCGGCAATTTGGTGCAAGCCCTCGATGAAGGGAAACAAGGTTTGGAAAGACAGTTAAGAAAGAAAGAAGATTTGACACCGATGGATGTCCAACGGATTCAGGAATTGATGCAATTGTTGCAGCAATACGGTTCTTTGCCGCCTTCTTCCGTCAAAGGAGTGGACTGGCGTCTGAAACGTCTGGACAAAGCCGGATTGTTCCAGCGGGATATCCGGTCCATTGAACAGGGACTGGAGCAAGGAAAGCTGGTGGTCGTCCAGGGGAACGCCTGGATCCTGCAAGTTTTTGCCACTTATGTCACCGGTACGCTGTACCGGAAACGCCGTGAGTATAAAGATGCGCGAATGAACGGGGAGGAAGGGCATTTCTTTCCGCCATTTGTCATCGTGACTGATGAAGCTCACAATTTTGCCCCCAAATCGCTCGATTCCCCGGCGAAGTCGATTTTAAAGGAAATCGCGCAGGAAGGGCGGAAATACGGTGTCTTTTTGTTCCTGGCAACGCAACGCCCGACATTGCTGGATGAGACCATTACCGCCCAGCTGAACACCAAATTCGTATTCCGGACCGTTCGGGCCACGGATATTGCCACTTTGCGGGAAGAAACGGATTTGACCCCGGAAGAAGGGAAGCGGCTTCCTTATTTGCGCTCGGGGGACACCTTTGTTTCGTCAGCCGCTTTTGGGCGGACGGTGTTTATCCGGATTCGTGCCGCCTACACCCAAAGTCCCCATTTGGCCAATCCGTTTGACGAGCTGAAACGGTTTTCCGCACAACAAGACCAAAAATTGCTGGATACGCTGACGGAATCTTTGCCGGTGTTTGAAACCGACCTGATGCAAGTGTTGAGCCGGGTCAATCAGGAATGCGGGCTGAATTGGGATGTGCACCGGCTGAAGCAGGAACTGGAACGTCTTTCCCAATCCGGAAAATTGACGAAACATGAAACGCCTTTTGCAGTCCGGTACGACCGCGGAGAAGGTTTGAAAGTTTAAAAAGAGAGGATCCGGTTCAAACTATGAGACAGGAACCGGAGCTTTTCAAGGTCTTTTTTGTGATGTATAATTAAATGACAAATTAAACACTTGCCGATTCGATGACGGGGATGAGTAGTGGGTGGAAGCTATGGACAGAGAGCCGGGACAGGTGAAAGCCGGCATAGCGGAAGCCGATGAAATGGCCCCCGAGTATTCTCTTTGAACCGGACCGTTGTCCCAAAGTAGGAGAGAACGTTTTCCCGCGTTACGGGAGCAGAGTGGGTGATCGCCTTTTCTTGTGCGATGAAGCCAAATTGGGTGGTACCGCGAGACCGGATCTCGTCCCAACGTGGACGGGATTTTTTATTTCCATAGAAACCAAGTCTGATTTGACGGAAAGGGGTTGCCAAGATGGGAGACAAAAAGAAAACTTTCTATATTACAACGCCGATTTATTATCCAAACAGCCATTTGCATATCGGCCATGCTTATTCAACGGTGGCCGGGGATGCCATGGCCCGGTACAAACGGTTGCGCGGTTATGATGTCATGTACCTGACCGGAACCGACGAGCACGGGCAGAAAATCCAAAAAAGTGCGGAAGCGGCCGGGAAAGACCCCCAAACTTTTGTCGACGAGATTGTTGCCGGCATCCAAAAGTTGTGGGGGGCCTTGGATATCTCATACGATGACTTCATCCGGACCACTGAACCCCGTCATAAAAAAGTGGTGCAAAAGATCTTTCAGAAACTGTTGGATCAAGGGGATATTTATCTGGGGGAATATGAAGGATGGTATTGTGTGCCCTGTGAATCTTTTTTCACCGATCGCCAGGCGGAAGGCGGAAAATGCCCGGATTGCGGCAGGGACATCCAGAAGATCAAGGAGAAAAGTTATTTTTTCCGGATGAGCAAGTATGTCGACAAACTGCTTGCCTTTTATGAAGAAAACCCGGATTTTATTCAACCGGAATCCCGGAAGAATGAAATGATCCAAAACTTTATCAAGCCCGGGTTGGAAGATCTCAGCATTTCGCGGACGACGTTTGACTGGGGAATTCCCGTCGCTAGCGATCCGGAACACGTGGTCTATGTATGGCTGGATGCACTTACCAACTATATTACGGCCATCGGTTATCTGTCTGATGATGAAGAGCAAAGAGCCCGGTTTGAAAAGTACTGGCCGGCTGATGTCCACTTGGTGGGAAAAGACATTGTCCGTTTTCACACCATTTATTGGCCGATTTTCCTGATGGCTTTGGGGCTTCCGCTGCCGAAAAAAGTGTTCGGCCACGGATTTTTCCAAGTGATGGGCGAAAAGATGTCCAAATCCAAAGGAAACGTGATCGATCCGATTCCGTTGATCGAACGCTACGGGCTGGACTCGGTGCGTTATTATTTGCTTCGCGAAGTTCCGTTTGGAGCTGACGGGGTCTTTACGCCGGAAGCCTTCGTGGAACGGGCCAATGCTGATTTGTCCAACGACTTGGGGAATTTGTTGCATCGCACCTTGGCTATGTTGAACAAGTATTTTGACGGGGTTGTGCCGGAACGGGTGGAAAACGCAACCGAACATGACCAAAAACTGGTTGAAAAAGCCCGCGAAACGGTACATAAAGTCGAAGAAGCCATGGAAGAATTGCAGTTTTCGGTTGCCCTTTCGGCCATTTGGGAGCTGGTTCGTTTCGGAAACCGTTATATTGAAGCGACCCAGCCGTGGAATCTGGCTAAAGATGAAGAAAAACGTAGCACCCTGGGTTCCGTGCTGTACCATCTGCTGGAAGAACTGAGAATGGTCAGCATTTTGATTCAGCCTTTCATGACCCAGGCGCCGGCGAAAATGTGGGAACAATTGGGGATTGAGGATGCGAACCTGACCACCTGGGACAGCTTGTACACCTTCGGGGCGTTAAAGCCGGGGACGAAAACCAAAAAAGGTCAGCCGATTTTCCCGCGTTTGGATGTAAAAAGCGAAGTGGAGGAGATCTTAAAAATGATTGGGAACACGCAACAAGTGCAACAAAAAGAGGAGAAAAAACGAGAAAAACAGAAAAAAACAGAGGGTCTGATTTCCATCGACGACTTCGCCAAAGTGGAACTTCATGTGGCGGAAGTGCTCGAAGCGGAACCGGTCGAAAAAGCAGACCGGCTGTTAAAGTTGCAACTTGATTTGGGATCGGAAAAAAGACAAGTGGTTTCGGGAATTGCCAAACACTATCAACCGGAAGAGTTAAAGGGAATGAAAGTGATTTGTGTCACCAACTTGAAGCCGGTGAAATTGCGCGGTGAATTGTCGGAAGGCATGATTTTGGCCGCCTCGGAGGGAGAACGCCTGGTGCTTGCGACCGTATCCGGGGACATTCCGAACGGCACGAGAATCAAGTAAACCGGCATGCCTTCCGCAACAGGGATAGGAGGACGATCGGATGGCGGATACAAAAAGTTCGTCCAATGAGTGGTACAAGGTGTTGGAATGGGTTGCGGCCATTGCCTTGGCCGTGATTATCGCTGCGGGCATCCGCACCTTTTTGTTTGTACCCTATGAGGTGCACGGGGCATCCATGGAACCCACCTTGCAAGGTGATGAGCTGTTGATCGTCAACAAGTTGATATACCGTGTTGACCAGCCCGATTACGGGGACATCGTGGTCTTCCATACCGATGAACAGCGGGATTTTATTAAACGGGTGATCGGCTTGCCCGGGGACCAGATTGCCATAAAGGACGGCAAGGTGTTTCGAAACGGAAAACCGTTGGAAGAACCTTATATTTATGAGCCCATGAATTTCAACATGGAAGAGGAAGTCACGGTGCCCGAAGGACATATTTATGTGCTCGGGGATAACCGAAACAACAGCAAGGACAGCCGCAGAATCGGCCCGGTGAACATCGATGCGGTGGTCGGCCGTGCCGATTTGATCATATGGCCGCTGGACCGGATGCATTTTTTGACACAGCAGAGTAAGCAGTAACCGGAAAGGGTGAGGCGTGTGATGTTGTTTGACACACATACCCATTTGAATGATCCGAAATTTGACGAAGACCGGGAACAAGTCATTGAGCGGGCAAGAGAGGAGTACGGCGTAAAATATATGTTGAATGTGGGGTATAACCGGGAAACCATCCGGCAAACCCTTCAGCTGGCGGAAACTTATTGCTTCATTTATGCTTCCGTCGGTTGGCATCCCGTCGAGGCGAAGGATTGCACCGCGGAGGATTTGGAGTGGATCAAGTCGATGACCCGGCACCCGAAAGTGGTGGCGTTGGGGGAGATCGGATTGGATTACCATTGGGACACCTCCCCCAAAGATATGCAGCAAGCGGTTTTTCGCAAACAAATCGCCATCGCCAAAGAAACGGGATTGCCTATCATTATTCACAACCGGGATGCGGATGAGGACGTGGTGCGGATCTTAAAGGAAGAACATGCCGAAGAAGTCGGAGGCGTGATGCATTGCTTCGGCGGAGACCTTTCGGTTATGGAAGCATGTCTTGACTTGAACTTCATGATCGGTTTGGGAGGACCTGTCACATTTAAAAACGGCAAGCTTCCCCAAAAAATCGCGGAACATGTTCCCTTGGACCGTCTGCTCATTGAAACCGATTGTCCTTATTTGGCTCCCCATCCCTACCGGGGAAAACGAAACGAGACCGGCTATGTCCGGCTCGTTGCCGAAAAAATCGCCGAAATCCGGGGGATGTCTTTGGAAGAGCTCGCTCAAATCACCATGCAAAACGCTTTTCGCCTTTTTGGAATTGATGAAGGAAATTAGAATAATGTTTTTGCGGGCCAATGGGAAGGTGCATTCCTCATTGGCCTTTTTTCGGAAAATGTGGAGCGAGAGGAAGAGAACGTGTGAAAGTGTATGAAGTGATTGTTGTCGAAGGAAAAAATGATACGATCGCGATCCAAAAAGCGGTCGAAGCCGATACGATTGAGACACAGGGTTCGGCATTGGAGCCGTATGTGCTGGCTGAAATCAAACGGGCCCAACAGAAACGGGGAGTCATTATCTTTACCGACCCGGATTATGCCGGCGAACAGATCCGCAAGAAAATTGCCAGGGAAGTGCCCGGGGCCAAACATGCTTTTTTATCCCCCAAAAAAGCGAAAGGAAACCGCAAAATCGGAATTGAACATGCCAAGGCGGAGGATATCATCGAAGCTTTGGCCAAAGTCCGTACGGCCCAAAAAGAGGATACGGTGCAGCCTCCGCTGACATGGGAAGAATATATGGACTTGGGATTTGCCGGTGATGCCGGTTCCCGGAAACTGCGGGAGCAGGTGGCTGAACGGCTTGGCATCGGTTACGCCAATGCCAAACAATTTTACCGGCGGTTGCATGTTTTGCGCATCACCAGGGAAGAAATTGCAGAAGCGCTGGATTATCTGAAGGAGAAAGGAAGCACACAATGAAAGAAAAGCCGATTTCAGCAAGAACGAAAAAATTGCTCAGTGAACACCAAATCCAACTGAAAAAGAGCCTGGGACAAAATTTTTTAACCGATTCCCATGTATTGGACAAGATTATCCATGCGGCTTCGCTGACCAAAAAATCCGGGGTCATTGAAATCGGACCGGGAATCGGGGCTTTGACGGAGCGTTTGGCACAGGCGGCGGGAAAAGTGGTGGCCATCGAGATCGACCAACGGTTAATCCCGATTTTGGAAGATTTGTTTCAAAATGATGACAATGTGGAAATAATAAATGCAGATGCACTGACAGTGGATTTGAAAACAGTGGTTGCAGAACATTTTCGGGATACCGGCTCCCTTCATGTGGTGGCCAACCTGCCTTATTATGTCACTTCACCGATTTTGGTCCGCTTGCTCGAAGAACGGCTGCCGCTTACAAATATTGTCATCATGATCCAAAAAGAGGTGGCGGACCGGCTGAAAGCGGCACCGGGAACCAAAGATTACAGTTCTTTGTCGGTTCTTGTGCAGTATTATGCGGAAGTCGAAGAAGTGGGGCGGGTTCCGAGCCATGTGTTTGTTCCGCGGCCGCAGGTTGATTCCAAGGTGGTTTGTTTGACGCTTAGAAAAGAGCCGAAGGTGCGGGTTCCGGATGAACAAGCCTTTTTCAAAATGGTCCGGGCCGCATTTAATCAGCGTCGGAAAACCTTGTTGAATTCGCTTCATTCTCATCTGTTGTCTTCCGTTTCAAAAGAAGAACTGGAAAAATGGATGTCTGAAGCGGGAATTGATCCGAAACGACGCGCCGAAACATTGGATTTGGAAGAATTTGCAGTCTTGGCTGAAGTGCTTGATCGGAAAAAGATATCGTTTTAACCAACGGAGTCTCGGATCAACCATATCCTGAGTCGATGGAGGTTGTTCCGTGAAATTTTATCATCCGAGAAAAGGTAGAAGAAGCCTGAATGAAATGATTATGGATATCCGGGGATATCTGCAAGAGGATCCGGATGCCCAATATAAAGTGGTGATCGGAACCGATTCGCAAACCCGGGAGAATGAAACGATCTTTGTCACGGCGCTCATCGTGCAGCGGATTGGCAAAGGGGCGATTTTCTTTTACACGAAATATCGCCATGCCGCCATTCGTGACTTGCGTTACCGGATCTACCGGGAAACGGAATACAGTTTGAAAGCCGTTGAAACGTTGAAGAAAAACGGCTTCTTTGGATTCTTTGTGGATATCCCGATGGAAATCCATCTCGATGTCGGACAACAGGGGGAAACGAGGAAGCTGATTCAAGAAGTGGTCGGATGGGTGACATCCGTTGGATATACAGCGAAAATCAAACCGGAATCTTACGCCGCCAGCGCGGTGGCCGACCGGTTTACCAAATGAGAAAAAAAGGAATAAATATGCGAAAATATTATTGACAAAAATGTTGTCCCCTTGCTATAATACAAAATTTGACTTTTCACTTCGCTTGTAGTATAATCGACTATAAGTGAGGTGGTCGTAAAATGGGCAAAAACGCTTTATCTGAAATCAAATGCACTCTGGATGGTTTTATCGGGCAAAAAATTCGCCTTAAAGCCAATAGCGGACGCCGTAAGACCATTGAGCGAACTGGCATTTTAGAAGAGACATATCCTTCTGTGTTCGTTGTCAAGCTGGATGAGGATCACGCTTTCAGCCGTGTTTCATACAGCTATGCAGATATACTGACGGAATCCGTTGAATTGACGGTTTACAGCGGGGAAAATGAACAAATACCTGTGAAATATGTAAGATCTGCGCAATAACTATGAACACATCCCAATGTGTTCTTTTTTTTCATACCTTTGTAAGCGATTACATACTTACGGGTGCTTGGTGCATAATAAGAAAGCCCTGTGTTTTGCCCTTGAACCATTTGCCCTGAACCAAAGGAGGAGATCGCTTGGCTCGTCGGCGCGGAATCATGTCTGAAAGCTTTAAGTATGAACTGGCAAAAGATCTTGGCTTTTATGATGTGGTCAAACGCGAAGGATGGGGTGGAATCACCACCCGTGATGCCGGTAATATGGTGAAAAGAGCGGTTCAGCTTGCGGAAGAGTATTTAAAACAGCAAGGTTCAAGGTGAAACCGGGGACATTCCTTTTTTAAAGAGGCTTCTCGCATCCCGAGAGCCTCTTTTTTTTGCGGGAAAATATTTGTTCCCACCTACTAGTCCGGACTCATAACGTGATAAAATAGTAAAATCATGTGCCGGAATTTGCGGATGGCGACCGTGTGAAAATTGGAGGGAATCAATCTTGTTTATATCAGTCAAAGCACCAGCTAAAATTAATTTGACATTGGATGCGCTATATAAACGTCCGGATGGTTATCATGAGTTGGAGATGGTCATGACGACCGTGGATTTGTATGACAGGGTGGATCTTTCTTTGAGACCGGACTCAAAAATCACCCTGGATTCGAGTTCCGGATTTGTCCCGAGGGATGAGAGGAACCTCGCTTACCGTGCGGCGGTATTGTTGAGGGAAAAAGCGGGGATTTCTCAAGGTGTACATATTTACATCGATAAACAGATTCCTGTTGCTGCCGGCCTGGCGGGAGGAAGCAGCGATGCTGCGGCGGTCTTGAGAGGATTGAATCAATTATGGAATTTGGGATGGAGTTTGGAGGAACTGGCTGAGATCGGGGCCGGGATTGGTTCCGATGTTCCGTTTTGCGTTTATTCCACCACCGCACTGGCAAAAGGAAGAGGGGAAAAGTTGACACCGCTTCCGGCACCGCCGCCCTGTTGGGTTGTTTTGGCCAAACCGGGACACGGTGTATCCACGGCGGATGTTTTTCAAAACCTGAAAGTGGACCAAATCGATCATCATCCGCAAACGGAAAAGATGATCGAGGCACTCAAACGGCAAGATTATGAATCTGTTGTCCGAAACCTGGAAAACGTATTGGAGCCGGTGACTCATCACATGCATCCCACTGTGAAAAAAATAAAAGAAAAAATGCAGCTCTTTGGAGCGGACGGGGTGTTGATGTCCGGAAGCGGCCCCACCGTATTCGGGCTGGTGAAGCAGGAACAAAGGGCCAAACGGATTGTAAACAGTTTAAAAGGCTTTTGCCAGCAAGTGTTTGCCGTGAGAATGTTGGGAAAAAAACAGGTTCCGCTGCTTGAAGAAAAGCGAACGAAGTGATATATTTCGGTCAATATCATTCGATTTTTCGGAGGTAGTGAATGGAAAAGTGGAAACGGAGTGCACGATTAACCGATATGATCCGCCAATTGCTGTTCAATCCATATCGATTGATTCCTCTGACCGTTTTTGCGGAGAAGTATAAAGCGGCAAAATCCTCTATCAGTGAAGATTTGGATATTATTGATGAGGTGTTGCGCTCGGAAGGAAACGGCAAATTGGAAACAGTGGCCGGTGCGGCCGGCGGTGTCCGTTATATTCCGGGTTTTGGCGTGGAACATGCCCGGAAGGTCGTGCAAGAGTTGTGCGAAAAATTATCCAGTCCCGAACGCATTTTGCCGGGCGGCTTTTTGTATCTGTCTGATCTGTTGGGCGACCCCTTTTTCCTGAATCAGATCGGGCGGATTTTTGCCACGGTGTTTCAGGAACAAAACATCGATGCCGTGTTAACCGTCGAGACCAAAGGAATCCCCATTGCTTATGCCACGGCGGCTTTGTTGGGGGTTCCGGTCACCATCGCCCGGTACGATTACCGCGTCACCGAAGGTTCCGTCGTGACCGTACACACCGTCTCGGGTTCCAGCAGACGGTTGCGCCAGTTATCCGTATCCAAGCGGAGCTTGTCTGAAGGAGCCCGTGTCCTCATTATTGACGACTTTATGAAAGCCGGGGGCACGGTCCGGGGACTGATGGATTTGTTGAATGAATTTAAAGCAGAAGTGGTCGGAGTCGGAGTGATGTTGGAACAGCCTGCTGAGAACCGGTTGGTGGATGAATATGTGTCACTGGCCAAAGTGACGGAAATTGATGTGAAAAAGAGGAAAGTTCAAGTGGAAGTTGGAAATGTTTTTGATGACAGGAAGGAGCGATGATCATGTTGAAAAAAGTGCAAACAGACAAAGCGCCTCAAGCAATCGGTCCTTATTCGCAAGCGGTGGAAACCGGGGATTGGATCTTTACGTCTGGGCAAATTCCGCTCACCCCGGACGGGAAACTCGTCGCGGGAGGAATCGAGGAACAAACCCGGCAAGTGCTGGAAAATTTAAAATCAGTTCTTGAAGCTGCCGGAAGCGGTTTGGAGCATGTGGTGAAAACCACGATCTTTCTCCGGGATATGAACCAGTTTCAAACCGTAAACGAAATTTACGGCGGGTACTTCAAAGAACACCAACCGGCACGTTCGTGTGTGGAAGTGTCCCGCCTGCCGAAAGACGTGTTGATTGAAATAGAAGTGATTGCAAAGAAAAATAGATAAAAAAGAAAATTTGGTCAATTTATCCATTCATGGAAGGATTTAATCCCGCTGCCTAGAATAGTAAAAATAAGCAAATTGAGTCATCATTGTAAAATAGGTGGTGGGATCTAGTGGAAATTACCGATATTCGACTTCGCAGGGTCAACCGTGAGGGAAGAATGCGCGCCATCGCATCCATCACGTTTGACAGTGAATTTGTGGTCCATGACATTCGTGTGATTGAGGGAAATAACGGTATGTTTGTGGCAATGCCGAGCAAACGTACTCCTGACGGGGAGTTTCGCGATATTGCCCATCCCATTTCTCCGATGAGCCGTGAGAAGATTGAATCCGCTGTGCTGGCCGAGTACCACCGTGCAGGAGAGATGGAGTCTCAAGCCGATCCGAATAAAGCGTTGCAAGTGGATGTATAAAAAATCACCCATTCCGTTTCGGGAATGGGTGATTTTTTCGTTGTCGGCAAAGGTTTTTGATTATAATGGTGATGGGCATTGTTTTTATACGATGTTCAAACAAAGGGGATTGGTTGCAATCCCATACCAATTGGGATATATTCAGGGAGGAAGTTTTGAGAAACGGGGGAACTTGGGTTATGCAACAACATGTGTATGCAGTCATTTTGGCCGCGGGAAAAGGAACCCGTATGAAATCCAAAAAACATAAAGTATTGCATCCGGTTTGTGGAAAACCTATGATTGATCACATTATCGGTCAATTGAACCGGCTGGCGATTGAAAAAACTATTTTGGTGGTGGGGCATCAAAAAGAGGCGTTGAAAGGGCACTTGAGCGGTCAAGTTGACTTTGTGGAACAAGAGGAACAACTCGGAACCGCTCATGCGGTGATGCAAGCCCGGTCCTTGTTGGAAAATGAAGAAGGGATCACGCTGGTATTAAACGGGGACCATCCTCTCTTCACAGCGGAAACCTTCCAAAAATTGATTGAGAAACATCAGGAAACCAAAGCGGCTGCCACGGTTTTGACAGCCATCATGGATGATCCTTCCGGTTACGGACGGGTGGTTCGGCGCGAGGACGGGCAGGTGGATCGCATCGTCGAACATAAAGATGCCACGGATGCCGAACGGCAAATCCGTGAAGTGAATACTGGCACTTATTGTTTTGATAATCAAAAGCTTTTTTCCGTTTTGTCGCTGGTCAATAACGATAATGCCCAAGGTGAATACTATCTTCCCGATGTATTATCCATTTTGCGCGATCAAGGGGAAACCATCGGTGCACAAGAGATCGGGGACCAAGAGGAAGCAATGGGAGTCAACGACCGGATCCAGCTTGCGGAAGCCAATCGATGGATGCAGCAGCGTTTGCTTAAAGAACACATGCGAAATGGTGTCACCATTGTCGATCCGGCAAACACCTATATTGAAGCCGATGTGAAAATCGGCGCCGATACGGTGATCGAACCGGGAACATTTTTAAGAGGGAAAACCGTGATTGGGGAAGACTGCCATATTGGCCCGCAAGCAGATCTGACCGATGTGGAGGTTGCCGATGGAACAAACATCCGTTATGCCGTCCTGGAAGACAGCAGGGTCGGGGAAGAGGCCAAAGTCGGTCCTTATGTCTTGGTGCGGCCGAAAACGGAACTCGGAAACCGGACCAAAGTCGGTTGTTTCATTGATCTGAAGAAAGCCAAAATCGGTGAAGGGACCAAGATTTCCCATCTGGCTTATGTCGGGGATGCCGAAGTCGGCAAGAAAGTGAATATCGGTTGCGGTGTGATCACCGTGAATTACGATGGTGTGAACAAGCATCAAACCGTCATTGAGGATGATGCGTTTATCGGATGCAATGTGAATCTGGTGGCACCCGTTACGGTTGAACAAGGCGCTTATGTGGCGGCCGGTTCCACCATTACCGACGATGTGCCTGAAAAAGCTTTGGCCATTGCGCGGGAGCGTCAGACAAACAAGTCCGGCTATGCGGATAAAATTAAATCAAAGCGTGTGGAGAAATGATAAAATTGGAGGAACAAATTTCTATGTCTACGGTAAGCCCTCGTCTACAAGTTTTTACGTGCAATTCCAACCCGAAACTTGCCCATGCCATTTGCGATCATTTGAATATTCCTCTCGGAAAAGCGCATGTGGGTAAATTCAGCGATGGAGAGATTCATGTAAAGCTGGATGAAAGCGTGCGCGGTTCGGATGTGTATGTGATTCAATCCACATGCAATCCGGTGAACCAGAACTTGATGGAACTGTTGGTTTTTGTGGATGCCTTGCGCCGTGCTTCGGCCGGCACCATCAATGTGGTGATTCCCTATTACGGATATGCAAGGCAGGACCGGAAAACCCGGGCACGGGATCCCATCACCGCCAAGCTGGTTGCCAATCTGATTGAGACAGCCGGTGCGGACCGGGTCATTACGATGGACTTGCATGCGACACAAATCCAAGGTTTCTTTGACATCCCTGTGGATCACCTGATGGGTGTCCCGATTTTGGCTGATTATTTTATCAAAAAAGATCTGGGGGATGTGGTGGTCGTCTCCCCCGACCACGGCGGAGTGATTCGTGCCCGTCGTCTCGCCGAACGGTTGGAATCTCCGATAGCGATCATCGACAAAAGACGTCCGGAGCCCAATGTGGCGGAAGTGATGAACATTGTCGGTGATGTCAAAGGAAAAACGGCGATCATCATTGATGATATCATTGACACGGCAGGAACCATTACCCTGGCTGCCAATGCCTTGCTTGAATACGGAGCCAAAGAAGTATACACATGTTGTACCCACCCTGTTTTCTCGGGACCGGCCATTGAACGGATTCGCGACTCCAACATCACCGAGATGGTGGTGACCGACACCATCCCTCTTTCGAAGGAAAAACAACTGGACAAGGTCACCGTTCTTTCGGTGGCGGAGTTGATCGGTGAAGCCATCCGGCGGGTTCACAATGAGCAATCGGTCAGCAAGTTGTTCGACTGAGGCGGGATCCGGCACAAAGTTTCTTTTTGTAACGGCTTTCAAAATGTGATTTTCCAAAATCAGGTTTAGATCGCGGTGAAAAAGGTTATATTCCCTCTTATAGAAGGGGGATATGGAAATGTCGAATGCCATTACAGCAGTGAAAAGAGAAAAAACCGGATCTTTAAATGCCTTGAGAAAACAAGGCCAAATTCCGGCGATTTTATATGGCAAGGGATTGGATCCGGTAAAGCTTGCGGTTGATTACAGTGAAGCACAAAAACAAGTTCAGTCGAATGGTTTTGTGGATTTAAACGTAGCAGGCAAGACGCATCGAGTAATGGTTCGAGACATCCAGAGAGACCCGATCAAATCTTCCATTTTGCACATTGACTTTCTCAAAGTGGAAATGAATGAACCTTTGCATGTCGAGGTGCCTGTTCACCTGACGGGGGAAGCGGCCGGTGTGAAAAGCGGGGGGATTTTGGAACAGCATCTCCGCTTGGTCGAAGTGAAGGCGTTGCCGTCCGACATTCCGGAATCCATTGAAGCGGATGTGTCCCATCTGCAGGTGGGGGATTCCCTGTTGTTAAAGGATATCAAGGTGCCGGACAGAGTGGAACTGCTTCATTTCGAACCGGAAACAACAGTGGCTACGGTCGTGCCTCCTGCCAAAAGTGAAGACATTGACAACGAAGAAAAAGCCGTTGATACAGATACAGATGAGGAAGAAACAGAATGAAGAAAAAGGCGCAATCCTTACCGGTTGCGCCTTTTTCATGATTCCATGATAAAATAAAAAGGATTGAGATGAGTTCAGGGAAAGTTGGAGGTACAGGATGAAGCTAATAGTCGGTTTGGGTAACCCGGGGCGACAGTATGCGCGGACACGCCATAACGTCGGTTTTTGGGTGATTGATCAACTGAGTGAACAATGGGGAATTCCCGTGGGGAAAGAAAAGTGGAAAGGCGAAGTGGGCGAAGGCTTTGTGCACGGGGAGAAAGTTATTTTATTGAAACCGATGACCTATATGAATTTGTCCGGGGAGTCGGTGAAGCCGGCATTGGACTGGTTGAAACTGGATTTGGAGGATTTGTGCGTCATCTACGACGATCTCGATTTGCCGTGCGGGCAAATCCGCTTGCGGTTAAAAGGAAGTTCAGGCGGCCACAACGGGATGAAATCCATTATCCGCCATTTGGGAACGGATCAATTTAAGCGGATCAAGATCGGCATTGACCGGCCGTCGGGAAATCTTTCGGTTCCGGATTATGTTTTGTCCCCATTTCGCCAAGAAGAACTGGAAACGGTGCTGGATGCCGTTGACCGTGCCAAAGAAGCGGTGAATGAATGGGTGAAGTCAGACTTTTTGCAAGCGATGAACCAGTTTAATGTGCGGAAATAAATGTTGCATTTGGTATGGCCATGGAAACCAAAGCGAAGTTGAATATTTTTTGTTTGAAAGACGATACTATGACTAACATAAACAGGCAGGAGGCATTTTCATGGCCATACATTATATTTGCCGACATTGTCAAAAATCGATCGGAAGAATCGATTCTTCAAGGGTAACCGAATCCCAGTTGGGGTTTGATCAGTTGACCCCGGAAGAACGGGAAGATATAATAACCAGTGATATTGAAGGAAACCAAGTGGTGAAAGTGACTTGTGAGTCATGTCAGCAGGTATTGGAAAAAGATCCGGAACGGGTTTTGTATCCTTCACTCTTTCATTAGGAATAATGGTGGATATTTTTCTGATTATAATGAAAAAACGGCCTTGGCTGTTGATAGCTAAGGCTTCTTTTCTATTTGACCTGTAGACTGATGGAAAAAAGGGGAGGAACAACTGTTGATACCGTTAACGCATATATTTAAGCAGGACAAAGATTTTCAGTCAACGGTAACAGGAATCAAAACCGGGTTGAAAGAGCAGTTGGTTGCCGGATTGTCAGGCACCGCCCGCATGTTATATGTCGCTGCGCTGTTCCAGGAAGTGAAACGGCCCGTCCTGTTGGTTTGCCATAATTTAAATCAGGCGCAAAAAGCGACCGAAGACCTGCAGGAAATCTTGTCAAAGGACGAGGTTTTGCTGTACCCGGCCAATGAACTGGTCACCACCGAAATTGCCGTGGCCGGCCAGGAGACACTGGGAGAAAAAATCGGTGTGTTAACCCGTTTGATTCATGGATTCAACGGGGTGCTTGTGGTCCCGTTTTCCGGCTTGCGCAAATTGTTTTTGCCGAAAAAAGTGTTTGCGAAAAACTATACCACGTTGAAGGTGGGGCAGGTTCAGGAAATTGATTCATTGCTCACGCAGCTGGTGAATGTGGGGTACCAGCGGGTTGAAATGGTGGAAAAACCCGGTGAATACAGTGTGCGTGGCGGCATTGTGGACATTTATCCCGTTCACTTTGAAAATCCCGTCCGTGTGGAGTGGTTTGACGACGAAGTGGATTCCATCCGTCCTTTCTCCGTGTCGGATCAGCGTTCTTTTGACAAATGGGAGGAATTGACCATTCCTCCGGCAAAAGAATTGTTCGCATCGGCAGATGAGTTGTATCAAGCGGGCGAAAAAGTGGAAAAACGGTTGGGGGAACGGTTAAGCGTCACCAAAGAGACTGAACTGAGGGAAAAATTAAATCAATCGATTGGTTATGATATTGAACAATTGAAAAACGGCACATACTTTACCGGCATGTACAAGTATATTTCGCAAATTTACCCGGAGTGCCAAAGCCTTGTGGATTACATGCCTTCGGACACGTTGGTCATCTTGGATGAACCGAACCGGATCATTGAAAGTGCCCGGCAGATGGAAAGGGAAGAAGGGGAATGGCAGACCGTCTTGTTGCAACAAGGAGAGCTTTTGCCAGGGTTGAAAATATCTTTTTCTTTTGATGAAGTGGTTGAAAACAAGGACCACCAACGGATTTATCTTTCCTTGTTCATGCGAAAGATTCCGGCAATCAAGCCGCAAAATGTGATCCAGATGGTGTGCCGCAGCATGCAGCAATTTCACGGGCAAATGCATGTTTTGAAGGCGGAATGGGAACGTTGGGAAAAATCCAATTACCGTGTGGTGTTTTTGGCCAGCAGTGAAGATCGGATGGACCGTCTGGAACGGGTGTTGAATGATTACGGAATGAATGCGGCCAAAGATTTGTCCGACCAGGTTCCTTTGCCGGGAAAACCCGTCATTTGCCTGGGCAATCTGCAAAACGGCTTTGAGATGAACCCGGTCCGGCTCGCAGTGATCACCGAAAGCGAAGTGTTCACGCAAAAGCAACGGCGGACCCGGCGCCATGCCAAGATGGACCATGCCGAAAAAATCAAAGATTACCAAGAATTGAAACCCGGGGATTATGTGGTTCACGTCAATCACGGAATCGGGAAATACATCGGCATTGAAACGCTGGAAGTCGGCGGCATGCACAAGGATTATCTGCACATCCAGTATGCCGGAAACGACAAGCTCTACGTGCCGGTGGAGCAAATCGACCAAGTGCAAAAGTATGTCGGCAGCGAGGAAAAAACGCCGAAGGTTTACAGTCTGGGCGGCAGCGAATGGAGCAAGGTGAAAAATAAAGTCCGGTCTTCGGTGCAGGATATCGCCCAGGATTTGATCGAATTATACGCCAAGCGGCAACAGGCCAAAGGCTTTGCTTTTTCGAAAGATACGCCTTACCAGAGAGAGTTTGAAGCGATGTTCCCTTATGAGGAAACGCCGGATCAATTGCGTTCAGTGGAAGAGATCAAAAAGGATATGGAACGAAGCCAGCCGATGGACCGCTTGTTGTGCGGGGATGTGGGATACGGAAAAACGGAAGTGGCCATCCGCGCGGCGTTTAAAGCGACGATGGACGGCAAGCAGGTGGCTGTGTTGGTTCCGACCACCATTTTGGCTCAACAGCATTATGAGACTTTTCGTGAGCGTTTTTCTGACTTCCCGGTACAAATTCATGTGTTGAGCCGGTTCCGCACCCGGAAAGAACAGAAAGAAACGATGGAAGGGCTGAAAAAAGGAACGGTGGATATCGTCATCGGCACGCACCGTCTTTTATCCAAAGATGTCCAATTCAAAGACTTGGGGCTTCTCATCATCGACGAGGAACAACGCTTTGGCGTGAAACACAAGGAGAAAATCAAACAGCTGAAGCACAATATTGATGTGTTGACGTTATCGGCGACACCGATTCCCCGCACCCTGCACATGGCCATGATGGGTGTGCGCGATCTGTCTGTTATTGAAACGCCTCCTGAAAACCGGTTCCCGGTGCAGACATACGTGTTGGAATACTCCGGGGCGTTGGTCCGGGAAGCGGTGGAACGGGAACTGGCGCGTGGCGGACAAGTTTATTTCCTATATAATCAAGTGCACAACATCGAACAGATGGCCGACCAAATCCGGCTTTTGATTCCGGAAGCACGGGTGGCGGTGGCCCATGGCCAGATGCAGGAATCCGAACTGGAAAAAGTGATGCTGGACTTCCTGGACGGGGAATACGACGTTTTGGTCAGTACCACCATCATTGAAACCGGTGTGGATATTCCCAATGTGAATACATTGATCATTTATGACGCCGACAAGATGGGATTGTCCCAGCTTTACCAGTTGCGCGGCCGGGTGGGGCGTTCCAATCGCATTGCTTATGCTTACTTTACGTACCAACGGGATAAAGTGTTGTCCGAAACCGCGGAGAAGCGCCTGCAGGCCATCAAAGAATTTACCGAGCTGGGATCCGGATTTAAAATTGCGATGCGCGATTTATCCATCCGGGGAGCCGGGAACATCTTGGGAGCCGAACAGCACGGCCATATTGCAACCGTGGGATTTGAGCTTTACAGCCAGATGCTGAAGGAAGCGATTGAGGAACTGAAAGGAGAAAAATCCACAAAGGAAGAAACCGAGCCAGTCATCGAATTAAATGTGGACGCCTATTTGCCTTCCGGATACATTGGTGATGAGAAACAGAAAATTGAATTGTATAAAAAGATCCGTGCCGTCACCACATTGGATGAAGTGACCGACTTGGAAGAAGAGATTGAGGATCGTTTCGGGGATTTGCCGGATCCTGTGCAAATTCTGTTAAAAATTTCCAAAATCAAAGCTTATGCCATTCTGTACGGCATGGAATCAGTTGAGCAGAAAGACGGGGATATCATTCTCCGGTTGCGGCCGGAACAAAATGACCAAATCGACGGCCCGAAATTGTTTGAAATTGCTCAGGATTTCCCGGGAAAAATTCGTTTCTCAACGGGAGAGAAGATCGGGATCATCTTCAAAACCAAAGGGATGCCCCATAAACAGGCATTAGAAATGATCGAACAGTTTCTGATAAAATATAAAGATGTTCCCAAACCGAAAGGAGCCGTTCAACATGCGACTGAGTAAAAAGTGGATCGCCGGGACGTTGGCCTTCGTGCTGATTCTTTCCGCGACCATTGCCGGATGTGCGATGGGAAAAGACAACAAAGAAGAAGAGCAGACGGCCGGGGCGATGGAATTCCAGCCCCTTGACACCACCAGCAAAAAGGTGGTTGCCGAATACAAGGGAGGCAAAGTGGTTGAAGGGGATTTGAACCGCTACATCAACATCATTGCGTATTTGGATCCCCAATTGTCGTTTATGATGTCATCGATCAAGGACAATCAGGAATTAAAAACGGAATTGGCGAAAGAGTATGCGGCCCGCCAGTATATGTTGACCAAAATCAAAGATGATGCATCGTTCGCCAAACAAGCGGATGAAACGATCAAACAAATCGAAGAAGGCCTGAAACAGCAAGCAGGGCAGGAACAAGGCCAAAACAATCCTCAAACCCTGGATGAGGCGATCAAAGGAAAAGGGTTTGACAAGACGCAATTACGGCAGTTTTTTGTGGAGTATCACCGGGTCAACGAATACTATGACGAACAATTAAAAGGGCAAACTTATGACTATGTAAAAGTACAGCACGTGTTGGTTTCCATCAATGACGGTTCGCAGCAAGATCAGCCGAAACGAACGGAAGAACAAGCGAAAAAACGCGCGGAGGAAGTCAAGAAAAAATTGGATGACGGCGGCGATTTCGCAAAGTTGGTGAAGGAGTATTCGGATGATCCCGGATCCAAAGACTCAAACGGAGTTTATGAAGGCACACCGGACCAGTTTGTCCCTGAATTTGCCAAAGCATGCCGGGAGTTGCCCCTCAACCAAATCAGCGACCCGATTAAAACCGATTACGGTTTTCATATCGTAAAAGTGTTGGACCGGGGGAAAAAGCCGGTGGACGAAGCGGACGAACAAGTGAAAATGCAAAAACGGCAAGAAGTGTATGATCAACTGGTCAAAGAGGAATTAGGCTTTAAGTCCCTTCTTTCCAATGACCAAAAAGGATCCTGAACTGCCGGAAAAGAGCCCGTGGCATGTTATGCCGCACTAGGGCTCTTTTTTTATGTCCGGAGGTCTGTATAATCTGCTGGAAGAAAATAAATACTATGGCTGATAAAACAAATTAAACCAGAAATTATAAAAAATATATAAAGAAAGAGAGGAAATTATTCTATGAAAGCAACAGGCATCGTTCGCCGGATTGACGATTTGGGGCGTGTTGTCATCCCGAAAGAAATTCGACGAACACTGCGTATTCGAGAAGGAGACCCTTTGGAGATTTTTGTGGACCGAGAAGGTGAAGTGATTTTAAAAAAGTATTCACCCATCGGCGAGTTGGGTGACTTTGCACAGGAATTTTCCGAAGCATTATATGAAAATATGCATTACCCCACACTCATTTGTGACAGGGATCATGTAATTGCCGTTGCAGGGGTATCCAAAAAAGAATATTTGGAGAAAAACATTGGTGAAATCGTGGAATCATGCATGGATCAAAGAAGAACTCATCTGGAAACAAACCCCGGAACTGCCGAGATATTCAAAGGAATGCCTGAAAAATATCAGTCCTATCTCATTGTTCCCATTAATGCGGGAGGCGATCCGATCGGTGCAGTCATCGTGCTCAGCAAGAAAGAAGGAGGGAAGTTGGGGGAATTGGAAGAAAAACTGGCCAGCACGGCTGCCACTTTTCTGGCCAAACAAATGGAACATTAACAATTCTTTGTCGGGCAGGTGAATGTACCTGCTTTTTTCTTTTGTAACCTCCCGCACTTTTGTATAATGAAAAGCAATTGCAGCGTGGAGAGGAGAGCAAATGGAAGATGATGGAGCAAAGCCGGCAGTCCTTCTTCCGTGGTGCGGCCATTTTGGGAGGGGCTGCTTTGTTTTCGAAGATATTAGGGGCTGTTTACAAAATTCCTTATCAAAATATTACCGGCGATGAAGGGATGTATGTTTATCAGCAAGTATATCCCTTGTACAGTGTTTTGTTGATCCTGGCCACCGCCGGGTTTCCGGCCGCGATTTCAAAGTTGGTCTCGGAAAAGTGGTCCCGCGGGCAAATGGCGGGAGTCGCGCAAATTTTCCGTGTTTCTTTGACAGCTTTGTCCTTGCTGGGGGCGGTTTCCTTTTTGCTCCTGTTTTTTGGGGCCGGCCAAATCGCGGAATGGATGGGAAACCGTAGCTTGCTTACTTTGCCGATTCAAACCGTTTCCTTTGCTCTTTTGGCTGTGCCGTTTCTGGCGGTGATGCGCGGCTGTTTTCAAGGACAGCAAAATATGGTTCCGACTGCAAATTCACAAATGGTTGAACAGTTGATCCGGGTTGTGACCATTCTTGTTCTTTCCTGGTATTTTATGGATTCGGGGATGAGCGTGGTTTATGCCGGTGCGGGAGCTGTGTTTGGATCCATCACCGGAGCCGTCGGAGCGCTGATTGTGTTGGTCTATTACTGGCATAAAGCCCAGCCGTTTCCCAAAAAAGAGGCAGGCTTTGCAGTTGCTTCCGGCATCGAGCCGCCGGCTGAAGTGATGAAAAACCTGTTTCGTTTGTCATTGCCGATTTGTATCGGTTCGCTCATTCTCCCTTTGTTTTCTTTGGCGGATTCTTTCACGGTGGCCAATTTGCTGGTGGATCGGGGATGGGAAACTGAAGAAGCCATTCGCTTAAAAGGCGTTTTTGACCGGGGGCAACCTTTGGTTCAATTTGCTTCGTTTTTTGCCACGGCGATCGCGCTCTCCATCGTTCCGGCCATTTCGGATCTGGTCAGCAAACAGAGGGTGAAGGAAGTTGAAGAGCAAGCTGTCCTCGCTTTGCGGTTGACTTGGGGCTTGGGGCTTCCGGCTGCGGTCGGTCTGATGGTCATCGCCGAACCTGTCAACGTGATGTTGTATGAAGACGCGGCGGGATCGGATGCCATGGCTGTTTTGGCATGGTCCGGAGTCCTCTCATCTTTGTGGATTGTATCGGCAGGAGTTTTGCAGGGATTGGGAAAAGTATATTTGCCCGCTGTTTATTTGGCATTGGGGATGATTTTGAAAGTCGGGTTCAATGTGTTGCTGATTCCCCTTTGGGATATCCGGGGGGCTTCCCTTTCAACGGTGCTTGCCTTTTTGTGCACGGCCATTTTGCAACTGGTGAAAATGAAACAGCATTTCGGTTGGAAATCGTGGATCCCCAGGCAAGAGCTGTTTGCCGCATGGGCAGCAGTCTGGATGGGGATTGCAGTTTACGTGACATCAGTTGTGGTTCAGCAAATCGCGGTTCCTTTCCTGGAATTCAGAGTGGCGATGATGGCTGCTTCCTTATTGTCGGTGCTTGTCGGCGTGATGGTTTACCCGTGGGCCGTTTTCCGCTTCGGGGTCTGGACACGGCGGGATCTGGAGAAAGTTCCGAAGTTGCGGAAAAAGTTGGTCCCGCTCCTGGATAAATGGGGATGGCTGAAGAAAGAACGGAATTAAGGAATCCGCAAGAGGAGGAGAAAAATGGCAAAAATTGTGGTTGTCGGTTTGGGTGCAGGCGATGAGGAATCGTTGTCTTTGGGAGTGCTCCGGTTATTAAAAGGAGAAAACCCGGTTTTTTTGCGGACCCGGCAAATCCCGGTTGCCGGGTGGCTGAGTCAACAAGGGATTTCTTTTGCCACTTTTGATGATGTTTATGAGTCAAATCATGATTTTGATACGGTTTATGATCAAATTGCCGGGCGGTTGCTTCAGGCGGCCAAAAAGAATTCCACGGTGATTTATGCGGTTCCGGGGCACCCGATGGTTGCGGAACGGACGGTCCGGTTGCTCCTTGATCAAGGGGAGGGGC
Organism: Thermoactinomyces sp. FSL K6-2592; assembly: GCF_038006465.1. NCBI lineage: Bacteria > Bacillati > Bacillota > Bacilli > Caryophanales > Thermoactinomycetaceae > Thermoactinomyces > Thermoactinomyces sp. FSL K6-2592. The sequence goes on along the minus strand of NZ_JBBOVH010000001.1, from coordinate 100,585 downwards.
AAGGGGTGGAAATCGATATCCGGGGAGGAAGTGTGAGTTTCCTGGAAACGTTTTTTGCCCGTTTGCAGGTGGATCCCATTGAAGGGTTTCAATTGCTCAACGGGACGGATTTTGATTCAGGGAAGGTGAATCCGGAAAACCACCTTTTGATTGCCCAGGTATACAGCCGGTTTGTCGCTTCTGAAGTCAAATTGACGTTGATGGAAATTTATCCCGATGATCACCCGGTTAAAATTGTCACTGCTTGCGGGATCGACGGATTGGAAAAGATCACCGAAGTTCCCTTGTATGAATTGGATCGCAAGGAGCTTTTCAGCGACTTGACCTCCGTTTATCTCCCACCTCTTGTGAAAGAGGAAGATTTATACCCGCGCTTTGAGTATTTAAAAGCAGTGATCCGCCATTTGAGAAGCCCGGAAGGCTGTCCTTGGGACCGCAAACAAACCCATGACAGTTTGCGCCCGTACCTGCTGGAGGAAGCTTATGAATTTTTGGAAGCGGTGGAAGAAAAGGATTCCGACGCAATGGCCGAGGAATTGGGGGATGTTTTGCTTCAAGTGATGTTGCACTCTCAAATCGCCAGCGAAGAAGGGACGTTTGACATTCATGATGTGATCCGCCACTTGAATGCGAAAATGATCCGCCGCCATCCCCATGTGTTTGGCAACTTAAAGGCCGAGACGGCGGAAGATGTGAAGCAGACTTGGGACCAGTTGAAGCAAAAAGAGAAAAAACAAGAGGAATCTTCCTCGTTGCTGGAGGGTGTGCCCAAACATTTCCCGGCTTTGATGAAAGCTTACGAACTGCAGAAAAAAGCGGCCAAAGCGGGATTTGACTGGAATGATGCAGAGGAAGTTTTAAAAAAGGTGCAAGAGGAATTAAAAGAAATGTCGGAAGCCGAAACCCAGGAAGAAAAGGAAGAAGAACTGGGGGATGTGTTGTTTGCTTTGGTTAATTTCGCCCGCTTTCTCAAAGTGCAACCGGAACTGGCTCTCCACGGATCTTGTTATAAATTTGAGCGCCGTTTTCGCTACATTGAAAGTCAAGTCAGGATGTCCCAAAAAAGTTGGGAGGACTTCTCTTTAGAAGAATTGGATGCCTGGTGGGATGAAGCCAAGCGTCTGGAAAAAGGCGAATGATTTATGAGCCGAGGCAGGATTTTTTCCTTTGTTCAAGAAAACGTTAAAAGATTGAAGGTGACATCATGCGATTGGACAAGTTCTTGAAAGTGTCGCGTTTGGTGAAAAGACGGACATTGGCCAAGGAAGTGTGTGACGAAGGGCGGGTTCAAGTCAACGGAAAAACGGCCAAAGCAGGAACGGTTCTTCACGTGGGAGATGAAATCCAGATTCGTTTCGGGCAAAAATTGGTGACGGTCTGTGTGGAGAAGTTACAGGATTCCGTCCGCAAAGAAGATGCCGGGAGCATGTTCAGCCTGATCCGCGAAGAGAGCCTCAGCGGACAAAAAGATCCCCAAGAACAGTTCTAAACGGAGATTTTGTCCATATCATGTACCAAGAGGGGGGAACGTGATATGGAAGAAACCTTTAACCAGATTCCGCATGAGATCGTGATGACCAACCGCAACACGCTGGATGTCAGCGGTGTAACCCGGGTGGAGAGTTTTGACAGCGAGGAGTTTTTGCTTCAGACCGATTACGGTTATCTGGGGATCAGAGGGCAAGGGTTGCATATCAAAACACTGGATTTGGATCAGGGCAGGGTTTCCATTGAAGGGCAAATTTCAGACATGAGCTATTTGGACATGCCTGTGCCGGCGCAGGAAAAAGTTAAAAGCGTCTGGGGCCGGATCTTCAAGTGACGCTGCAAACGCAATGGTTTACCATGCTTCTCATGCTCGGATCCGGTTTTTTTATCGGGATCATTCTTGATTTTTACCGGGTGTTGACAGTCCGTTTCCGGATTCGCAAGTGGTTGATTTCCCTCATTGACCTCATTTATTGGATGGTTTCGGCCGTTTTGGTGTTTGGTTTATTGTTTTGGAGCAATTGGGGAGAGCTTCGCTTTTATTTCTTTGTTGCGGTGTGCCTGGGTTTTTTGATTTATTTTAAGTGGGCAAGCCGCTCGGTACTTCGCGGAATCCGGATGTTGTTTAATATCATGGAACGGATTTTTTTCTTTCTCGCACGGCTGTTTCACCTGTTGATATTCAGTCCCGCCCGGATCTTGTTCAGGGGATGCCGGCGGTTGGCGGGTCTGATCTGGAAAGGAACCACTGCATGCATCAAGCTGATTTTGTCCCCGTTTTTCTTCCTGCTTCGCCCTGTTCAAGCCAGGTTGGAACCCTGGCTCTCCCGAAGGATTCAAAAAGGAAAGGCCCAAGTCCGAAAGATCAAAGCATGGTGGAATAAAAACCGGGATAAGGGTGAATGAAAAGATGGCTTATCAACACGGCAGAGATAATGTGCTTTTCATCCAGCGGTCCGCAAAACCCGTGAAAAAACCGGAATCCGCATCCAAATCCCAATCCGTACGCCCTTTGCATCCCGCCGTCAAAAGGCGCCGGCTGATCTGGCTTGGTTGCATGGTTGTCTTTATTGTTTGGGCGGCGGCGCAAAGCGTCATCCAGCAGGTGCGCATCTGGGATCAGGAAAAAGAACTGGCCGACAAACAAAGGCAGTTGTCTCAGGCTTATGAACAACAGAAAACGTTAAAGCAGGAAGTTCAAAAGTTAAAATCGGAAGATTATATGATGGAATTGGCTCATAAAATGGGTTACGGAAAACCGGGTGAACAAATTTACTCCATTGAAAACAAAGAGTGAAGCAGATCCCTCTTGTTCTGTCGGGGAACAAGAGGATTTTTCTATCTGTGTCAGGAAGAGGGATAGCGATGGGGAGAAAGTGGATCGGGCTTTTTTGCATTATGTTGTTGGTTTTGGCCGGATCCGGTTGTTTCCGTCTTAACGTGCAGGAAAACAGGGAAAAAAAGGTGATCACCGGCTTGGAAAAAGTGTTGAGGAATCCGGAGGATTTTCAAGGGAAACGGGTGGGCTTGATCGCCAATCCGACCAGTATCACCCCGGATTATCAGCATGCGCTGGATGCGATGCTGGCCCGCGGGATTCAAGTGACGAAAGTTTTCGGTCCGGAGCACGGGGTCCGCGGGGCTGAACAAGCCGGAGAGGAACCGGAGACGGTGGTGGATCCCAAAACGGGAATCCCTTTCGAAAACCTGTATGGAAAAAAGCCGGAAGAAATGGCTTCCCTCTTTCAAGAGGTGGATGTCCTCGTCTTTGACATGCAGGAGACCGGCACCCGGTTTTATACTTATCTTTACACGATGGCGGATGCGATGAAGGCCGCGGGGATGTTAAAGAAGCCTTTGTATGTTTTGGACCGGCCCAATCCGCTTGGCGGAACACGGGTGGAGGGGCCGCTTTTAAACCCGGCATTCCGCTCTTCCGTGGGACGGTTTCCCATTCCGCTCGTACACGGAATGACGATGGGGGAATTGGCTCTTTTGATCAATGATCAGCAATCGCCGAAAGCGGAATTGCACGTGGTGAATATGGAGGGATGGACACGGGATCAGAGGTATGAAGATACCGGATTGCCATGGGTGATGCCTTCTCCGAACATGCCCTCCCCGTTGACCGCCCTTGTCTATCCGGGGACGGGGTTGGTGGAAGGAACCAACTTGTCGGAAGGAAGAGGGACGACCCGTCCTTTTGAACTGGTCGGGGCCCCCTATGTCAACGGTTGGGAATTGTCTCAGGCGTTGAACCGGGCCCGTCTGCCGGGGGTTGTTTTTCGGGAGGCATATTTTATTCCCACTTTTTCAAAATTCCAAGGGGAAGAGGTGGGCGGTGTCCAAATCCATGTTACGGACGTTGACCAATTTGATCCGGTTTTAACGGGGATCACGATTTTGGAGAAAACGAAAAAATTGTATCCGGAACAGTTTGCCTGGGTCCGATCAGGGGAAAAATACTGGATAGATCTGCTGGCTGGAACGGACCAAATACGCCGTCAATTGGATCAGGGGAAGTCAGCCCGGGAAATCACCCGACAATGGAAAAAAGAAATCAATCACTTTAAGGGGATACGGAAAAAATACCTTCTCTATTCATCATGAAAAATCTGAATTCAATTTTAAATGAAATTGGATGTTGACACCGAAACACAGGCTATGTATAATTGAGATTGTTCGCGGTGATAAATGATGAATTGACGCGGGGTGGAGCAGTCAGGTAGCTCGTCGGGCTCATAACCCGAAGGTCGCAGGTTCAAATCCTGTCCCCGCAACCAAAATATATGGCGGCGTAGCTCAGCTGGCTAGAGCGTACGGTTCATACCCGTAAGGTCGGGGGTTCGAGGCCCTCCGCCGCTACCAAAGTAGGAGAAGGCGAGCTTCCCCAATTGGGTGAATGTCGCCTTTTTTTTATGTGATTTTTAAGGATCAGCAAGTTGCGAGTGCATGGGAGTGATTGTGTGAATGTCGTGATTAAGAAAATAAAGTTTACGACCATAAATAAAACCTATACGGAAAAAGTCCGGGATTGGCGGGGGCGTCATTTGTTCTCCACGCAGTATGCCAATCCGGACGGAAAACGGATCTTTTTGACGTATTATTTTGTGCGCAAAGGATACACAATTTCAAAGGTGTTCGGCCGCTCCGGAGAATTCCTTTACTATTATTGCGATGTGATGCAAATGCACCAGGTGGGCCGCATGCGTTATGTGATGGTGGATCTTTTGTTGGATCTGATCATTGACCGGGATGATCATTGTCATGTAATCGATATTGATGAATTTGCCGATTCCATTGAACGCAGGCAGATCAAACGCAGACAGCAAGTGCATGCGTTGCGGACGCTGGATCAGATGATCCGTTTGCATGCCGATCGCAAGCTGATTCCCTCGTTTATTCGCGAGGCCAAGATGTATCCGTTGACGGATTCCCCTTCCCGGCGCCGGTGAATCCGATTTTCGACAAACCGGAAAAAGAAATAGGAAGTTTTGTCGCTCCCATGTTTGTCTTGAGAGAAAACGACAAAGGAAGACGGGATCCGAGTGAGCTCCCAAAGGAAGCCGGGGGCTCATTTGGCTGAATCCCTTGCCGTTCCTTCTTTGTCCCGATGGCAAATCATACGGGATCGCGGCCGGTTAGAAAAATGTCGCCAAAAAAATTTTTCTTTTCAGAAATTGCAACAAACTTTCCGCTTGCCTCCCCGCTATAATGAGTGGCACAAACTGAACGCGAGGTGACAAGGGATGCAAGTGGGAACTCATTTTCGGAATTTATTGATTCGACCGGTGGGAAGTTGGTTCGGTTGGGAAAGCAGTAAGCGAAGACGGATCATGCATCGTTTGGCGAACATGTGGAATGTTCCGGTTGTTGTGATGGGAGTGCTCTTGGGAAGGGCCACGATCTTGGGGATGATCTCCCCGTTTGCTGTTGCTTATCTGGCCGTGGTGTATCATTTGGCCAAAAAGCAATGGCCGGTGGTGATGTTGTCACTGATTCTCGGTGCGGCCACCCTGGGCGGGGCAGAGGTGGCCAAGATGACCGGCAGTTTAATTCTTTTCCTTTTTATCCAGAAAATTTTTGCGGCCTTGGGAAAAGGAGAGCTCAGTTTTGCTCCTTTTATGGTGGGGATCACGGGGGCCGTGGCCCGCCTGGCTGAGTGGTGGTGGAAAGACGGGACTTCTTATGAATTGTTGTTGGCCGGGATCGATGTGCTGCTCAGTTTCATCTTGACGTTTATCTTTGTCCAATCCCTCCCGATTTTCACCATGAAAAAAAGACGCGTTTCACTGCGTCAGGAGGAAATTGTCTGTTTGGTGATTCTTCTGGGTTCCGCGATGACCGGAACCATGGGGTGGGAAGCTGGGCAGTTATCGATCGTCAACATTATTTCCCGTTACGCAATTCTGGTGCTGGCTTTGGTGGGTGGGGGAATGTTGGGTTCCTCCATGGGGGTGGTCACAGGCATGATTTTAAGCCTCTCCGAACCCAAATCCATTTTGCAGATCAGTTTGCTGGCGTTTGCCGGTTTGCTGGCCGGTTTGTTCAAAGAAGGGAAAAAAATCGGCGTATCGGTCGGCTTTTTGTTGGGTTCGGCCATCCTGACCTTATATGACGGCGGTTCCCAGGCCATCTGGCCTTCCATGCAAGAATCGGCATTGGCAGTCTGTTTGTTTTTCCTGACTCCGGAACGTTGGTTGAAAGCATTGTCCCGGTATGTTCCCGGCACGTTGGAAAATCATACGGCGCAACAGGAGCACATCAAACGGCTCAGGGATGTGACGGCGAGCAAAGTGGAGAAATTCACGGAATTGTTTCAGGAGTTGGCGTTCAGTTTCCGTGAAGATGTGACCAAACACAAAAAAGAAGATGAAGACCAGGTCCGGTTTTTTATTTCCGAGATCATGGATCAGGCTTGCATGGGGTGCAGCAAGTTTGAACATTGTTGGGATCAAAAAGTGGTGAAAACTTATCAGGGGATGATGGATTTAATGGCTCGTGTCGAGGAGAACGGGCCGCAAAATCCTGCGCCGGTTCCAAAATCATGGGAACGTCACTGCATCCGTCCCGACAAAGTGGTAAACGAAATTCAGCGTCAGTATGCACGCTACGAGCAAAACATCTATTGGAAGGAAAAAATGCAGGAATCGCGCCGGTTGGTTTCCGACCAGTTGACCGGAATGGCGGAAGTGATGTCCAAGCTGTCCAGGGAAATCCGGCATGAAACACAAGTGCTGTCCGCGCATGAAGAGCAGATTCACGAGGCGCTGGAAGAGTTGGGCTTGTCCATTCACCGGGTGGATATCATTAACCTGGAAGAAGGAAAAGTGGAGATTGAAGTTACGATGGCTGACCGGGACGGGCTGGAAGAGTGCAAAAAGTTGGTGGCTCCCTTGTTGACGGAGATTTTGGGAGAGCCGGTGGCTGTGTACCGGAAGGTGGTCAAAGACGGATCGCCTGGTGCGGTTGTCATTTTGGGATCGGCACAGCGTTTTGAACTGAAAACGGGAGCTTCTTGTGCGGCCAAAGGCGGGGGAGTGATTTCCGGAGACAGCTATTGTTACATGAATTTGGGCACAGGAAAGTATGCCGTGGCCTTATCGGACGGAATGGGGAACGGACAACGGGCACAAGCCGAAAGTAGTGCGGCATTGAAGTTGTTGCGCCGTTTGCTTCAGGCGGGTATGAATGAAGAGCGGGCGGTGGATACGGTCAATTCGATTTTGAGTTTGCGGTCGGCCGACGAAATGTTTGCGACGATTGATCTGGCCATTGTGGATTTGAACACCGCGGAAGGGCGGTTTATGAAAATTGGTTCCACCCCGGGCTTTATCAAGCGGGGGAAAAAGGTGATCGCGCTGTCGGCAGCCAATCCCCCCATCGGCATTTTAAATCACATTGAATTTGAACCGATTGAAATGCAGCTGGAGCCGGGCGACCTGATTATTTTGATGACGGACGGGGTTTATGACACACCGAATCATGCGGTCAACAAAGATGCTTTCATGGCGCGGATGATTTCGGAAATTGACACCAAAGATCCGCAGGGATTTGCGGATTGCCTTTTGGAAAAAGTGGTGCGGCATCACGGGGGACAGATCATGGACGATATGACGATTGTCGTTTCCAAGGTGGAAAAGCATTCCCCCGAATGGTCGACGATCCGTTTGCCCGGCGTCAAAAAGCTCGTCCGGCCGGAACCCGTGAATTAAAACGGACAAAAACCATGTTGTAAATTGCTTCCCTTCCTGAAAAAATATATGATGAGTACAGGGAAGGATGAAACAAACCCGGGGCTTCCCGGGCCTTTTTATTTTAAGGGGAAGATGACATTGTCCTGGTTTTTGAAACGCTTGGAAGAAGAGATTGCAACGAGAAAATTGATCAGACCCGGTGACAACGTATTGGTCGGGGTATCGGGCGGTCCCGATTCCACGGCCTTGCTGTTTGCTTTAAAACAGTTGGAAAAGACATTGGGGCATCAAGTGTTTGCCGTTCATGTGAATCATCACTTGCGCGGGGAAGAAAGCGATGAAGATGAGAAATATGTGGTGTGCCGCGCAAAGGAATGGAACATCCCCGTCCGTGTCATGCATGTGGATGTGGCCGGAGAACGGAAGAAACACGGTGGGAATAAACAGGCCGTATCGCGAACATTACGCTACCGGGCATTCAAACGGGTGGCTGAGGAAATAAAAGCAGACCGGCTGGCGTTGGCGCACCATGCCGATGACCAATTGGAAACGGTGTTGATGCGTTTGTTCCGGGGAACAGGGATCTCCGGCCTCTCCGGGATGGATTGGTCCCGGCCTTGGGACGGTTACGTGTTGATCCGGCCTTTATTGGGATTTAGGAAAGAGGAAATCATTTCTTTTTGCCGGGAACAAAATCTGTCCCCGCGTGAAGATTCAAGCAACCGCTCTCTGGAATATACGCGAAACCGGATCCGTCATGAACTGATTCCCGTGGTGAGAAGGCTGTATCCGCATGCCGACAGAGCGGTTTCAAAGTTGAGCGATCTGATCCGGGAAGAAGAAAGAGACTGGGATTTCCGGGTGAAAAAGGCATTGAAAGAAGTGGTCACCGAACGGGGTGAAAACTGTTACACGCTTGATGTTTCAAGTTTTCTTCACTTGTCGGTTGCTTTACAAAGAAGAGTGGTTAAACTAATATTAAGTTATCTTTGCCACCAAGATTTAACGGAACTTTCCCTTGATAAAGTGGATCAGGTTCGAAAATTGGCTGAAAACAACAATCCGTCGGCAATGATCCGGATGTTTCAAGGAATCGTTGCAGAAAGAGAGTATTCCAAGTTGATTTTCACAAAAAAGCCACAAACACCGGATGAAGCCCGGGACAGGCAGGAAACGCCGGAAATGATCTGGTTGCCCGGTCATGGAGTGTCTTCATTACCGGGGTTTTTGGGTAGAATGGAAATATTGGAGTCAGATCAACCCATCCCCATACATAGATTGAAAAACGTTTTTAGCCATGCTGTGTTTGACCTTGATCTTCTTTCAGGACCGCTTTATGTCCGGGCCCGGAAACCGGGAGACAAAATGCGTTGTTCAGGTATGCGCGGAAGAAAAAAGGTAAAAAGTTTAATGATGGAAGCAAAAATCCCCAAAAAAATGCGTTCGCGCTATCCATTGGTTGGATCCGGTGATGAAATCATCTGGATACCGGGAGTGAGGAGGTCCGACCTGGCTCCTGCGACAGCATCAACAAAACGTTTTCTATATTTATTGTGGGATCAAAATGATGCACCCGAAGAAAGATAGGAGGTTCCCACCGTGCATGAAGACATTGCGGAAGTGTTGTTTACCAAAGAGCAAATCCGGGAAAAAGTAGAGGAGTTGGGGAAAATCATTTCCCGTGAGTACAAAGGGTTGAACCCGCTGTGCGTTTGTGTGTTAAAAGGGGCCGTTCCTTTTATGGCCGATTTGATCAGGGAGATTGACATCCCGATTGAGATGGACTTTATGGATGTTTCCAGCTACGGGAATTCCACCAAATCCTCAGGGGTTGTGAGAATTATTAAAGATTTAGAGACATCCGTCGAAGGACGTCATGTCCTGATTGTCGAAGACATAATTGATTCCGGTTTGACGCTCAGTTATCTGGTGGAAATGCTGAAAGCCCGGAATGCGGCATCGGTTAAAATCATCACCATGCTGGACAAACCGGAACGCCGTAAAGTGGATCTGAGCCCTGATTACTGCGGATATACGATTCCGGATGCATTTGTTGTCGGTTATGGCCTTGATTATGCGGAGAAATATCGGAATCTCCCATACATAGGAATCCTCAAAAAGGAAGTTTATACGGATTAGCCGTGACGTTTTGTTTTGTTGAGAACCGTTTGCCTGCTATGCTAAAATGATACAAGTGGACTGAGAGGAGGCCAGGGATGAAAAACTACTTCCTCAGAAATGGAGTATTATATATTATCCTCATCCTTGTAACCATTGCGGTTATCAATATGTTTGCCAATCCGGCAACAGACACGCAGCAGCTGGCTTACAATGAATACAGGCAACAGCTGACGGCGAATAAGCTCACTGACATCAAGGTACAGTTGGATGGGGGTACTTACCATATTGAAGGTAAGTTCAAGGACCAGCCGAACAAGTCTTTTGTAACCCGGGGACCCGCGAACTACGGTTCAACGGTGCTTCAGGATTTACAAAATGCAAATGTCAAGGTGACTTATGAAAAACCGAAAGGTGACTCGATTTGGATCACCTTGTTTACGTACATCATTCCTTTTGTCGTCATTCTTTTCCTTTTCTTTTTCTTGTTAAACCAGGCGCAAGGCGGCGGAAGCCGTGTGATGAATTTCGGCAAAAGCAAAGCCAAGTTATACAATGAAGAGAAAAGGCGTGTAACTTTTGATGACGTGGCAGGCGCAGACGAGGAAAAAGCCGAGTTGGTCGAAATTGTTGACTTCCTGAAAGACAACCGGCGTTACGCCCAAATGGGGGCACGGATTCCGAAAGGGGTTCTTTTGGTCGGACCGCCGGGAACAGGGAAAACTTTGTTGGCCAGGGCGGTGGCCGGAGAAGCGAAAGTTCCGTTCTTTTCCATCAGCGGTTCGGACTTTGTGGAAATGTTTGTCGGGGTGGGGGCATCCCGTGTTCGTGATTTGTTTGAACAGGCGAAGAAAAATGCGCCTTGTATCATTTTCATCGACGAAATCGACGCAGTGGGCCGTCAACGCGGGGCCGGGCTCGGCGGCGGTCACGACGAGCGCGAACAAACATTGAACCAATTGCTTGTGGAAATGGACGGATTTGATGTCAATTCCGGAATCATCATCATGGCGGCAACCAACCGTCCGGATATCCTCGACCCGGCATTGTTGCGCCCGGGCCGTTTTGACCGCCAGATTCTGGTGAACCGTCCTGATGTGAAAGGCCGGGAAGCCGTTTTGAAAGTGCATGCCCGTAACAAACCCCTGGCAGAAGACGTCAAATTGGAAGTCATTGCCCAGCGTACCACGGGCTTTTCCGGAGCCGATCTGGAGAACTTGTTGAATGAAGCGGCTCTGCTTGCGGCACGGCACCGGAAGAAGAAAATCACGATGGAAGAAATTGATGAAGCGGTGGACCGCGTGATTGCAGGTCCTCAGAAGAAAAGCCGCGTCTTCAGCAAAAAAGAAAGAAAAATTGTTGCTTATCATGAATCCGGACACGTGTTGTGCGGATATTACCTGCAGCATGCCGATGTGGTTCACAAGGTGACAATCGTCCCCCGCGGGCAAGCCGGCGGATATGCCATGATGTTGCCGAAGGAAGATCGTTATTTGGCCACCAAAAACGAATTGCTGGATCGGGTGACCGGGTTGCTCGGAGGCCGTGTCGCCGAAGAGATTGTGTTTGGTGAAATCAGCACCGGGGCCAGCAATGACTTTGAGAAAGCAACCTCCATTGTCCGTTCCATGATTACGGAATACGGAATGAGCGACCGGTTGGCCACCATGACCTTCGGGCGTTCGCAAGGACAGGTGTTCTTGGGGCGTGACCTGGGACACGAATCCAACTACAGCGATAAAATCGCCTATGAGATCGATACGGAGATGCAAGATTTGATCCGTTCCTGCTACAACCGGGCGAAAAACCTGATCATGGAACATCGCGACAAATTGGAACTGTTGGCGCAAACCTTGCTGGAGAAAGAAACGTTGGATGAGCGGCAAATCAAACAATTGCTTGAAAACGGGAAGTTGGATGATGACGATTCCGTGAAAGTCAACATCCAATCCAAAGAGGAAGAAGAAACCAATAAAGAGTCCACAAAACAGGATAATTCCGGGGCGGTTGATGCCAACCGGACAGAAAGCCCTGCAAAGGATAATCCGTTTGTCAATAACGATCCGGTGGATAAAGATTCGGATTCAGACCAATCGGTGTAGAAAAAAGAGGCGTTTCCGCCTCTTTTTTCTTGTGAATTAATGGATGTAAAAGAATCCGGGAGGATGGTATTCTATAAATAAAATGGATTACATCACTAAAGCAGGTGAATAACTTGAACAAGGATTTATTGCTGGTCATGGATGTTGGAAACACCAATATCGTTTTGGGCATTTACCGCAAGGAAAAATTGTTGCATCATTGGCGTTTGCAAACAAACCGCCACGCGACCGAAGATGAATACGGCATGCAATTGGCCGATTTGCTTTCCTATACCAACCTGTCCATCAAAGATGTGGGGGCTGCCATCCTTTCTTCCGTTGTCCCTCCGCTGACGATTGTCTTGCGGCGGATGGCTGAAAAGTATCTTGGTTTGACCCCATTAATCTTGGGACCGGGCATTCGTACCGGATTGAATATCAAGTATGACAATCCACGCGAGGTCGGGGCCGACCGGATTGCCAATGCGGTGGCCGGCATTGAGAAATACGGGGCGCCGTTGGTGATTGTCGATTTTGGGACGGCAACCACCTTCTGTTTTATTGATGAAGAGGGAAATTACGTCGGAGGAGCCATTGCGCCCGGTATCAGTATATCCATGGAGGCGCTGTATCAACGGGCCGCCAAGTTGACAAGGGTGGAAATTGACAAACCGGATTCGGTGGTTGGCAAAAATCCGGTTCAATCCATGCAGGCTGGCATATACTATGGTTATGTCGGGCTTGTGGATGAAATTGTCACCCGCATGAAAAAGATGATGCGCCAACGTCCCACGGTGGTGGCCACCGGCGGGTATGCCTCATTGATTTGCAAGGATACCAAGACGATTGACAAGGTGGATCCGCTGTTAACCTTGGAAGGATTAAAGTTGATCCATGAGCTGAATGCAAAGTAACAGAATGGGAAAAGAGGGCTTCTTGCGAAGGAGTCCTTTTTTTAAGGAGGAAATCACTGATGGAAGATTATGTTATTCGAGCGATCTCTGCAGACGGGGCCGTGCGCGGGTTTGCGGCACGGACGACGAATCTGGTACAGGAACTGCAACAACGTCACCGCACTTTTCCGGTGGTCAGCGCGGCATTGGGCAGAACGGCGACCATGGGTGCGATGATGGGCGTGACTTTAAAAGAGAAGAACCACAAAGTATTGATCCGGGTGGAAGGTGACGGACCCATCGGGCGGATCATGGTGGATGCCGACGGGCAAGGCCATGTGCGCGGATGTGTCGACCAACCGCAAGTGGAAGGCAAATCCAAAGGTAACAAGCTGGATGTGGCTTCCGCTGTGGGAAAAGGAATGATTCACATCATCAAAGACTTGGGCATGAAGGAACCGTATCGAGGCGCTTCGCCGATTATATCAGGGGAATTGGCGGAAGACTTTACTTATTATTTTACGGCCTCTGAACAAACTCCATCATCCGTGGGATTGGGGGTATTGGTCAAAGGGAACGAAATTTTGGCGTCCGGCGGGTATATGATCCAGCTTTTGCCGGGGGCCGGGGAAGAAGTGATTCAAAACCTGGAGCAACGGATTTCCCGGCTTTCGTCGATCTCAGACCGGTTGAAAAACGGGGAAACGCCGGAAGAAATGCTGCGCTTTTTAATGGGGGACGATTTGGAAATTCTCGGGAAATCGCCGGTTCAATTTCAATGCAATTGTTCCAGGGAACGTTCAAAGGCAATGTTGCGGGCGCTAGGCAAGGAGGAAATAGAATCCATCCGGGACGAATTGGGCCGTGCTGAGGTCGTTTGCCATTTTTGCAATGAAAGATACTTGTTTACGGATGAGGAATTAGAAAGGATTATAATAGAAGAAATTGATTGACAAATCGGATCGGGATTAGTATGATGATAAATACAAAACCTATGAGTTTACTCGGAATAAGGAGGCTTCCTACATGCGGGTTGGAAATAATATTCTTGAGTTGATTGGCGAAACACCGCTTGTGAAATTAAACCGGATTGTTGGAAAGACGGATGCCGATGTTTATTTGAAACTGGAATTTTTTAACCCGGGTGGCAGTGTCAAAGACCGGATTGCCCTCAGCATGATTGAAGAAGCTGAAAAACGCGGGGAGCTGAAACCCGGTTCCACGATTTTGGAGCCGACCAGCGGAAACACCGGAATCGGACTGGCGATGGTGGCAGCAGCCAAAGGTTACCGCGCCGTGTTGGTCATGCCTGACACGATGAGCGTGGAACGCAGAAATCTTCTGCGGGCCTATGGAGCCGAACTGGTGCTGACTCCCGGTGCGGAAGGAATGAAAGGGGCCATTCAAAAAGCCAAAGAAATCCATGAACAACATCCCGATTATTTCGTTCCCCAACAATTTGAAAACCCGGATAACGTGAAAGCACACTTTGAAAACACCGCCAGAGAAATCGTTGAACAAACAGGCGGTGAATTGGATGCCTTTGTTGCGGGAATCGGGACCGGCGGAACGATTACCGGTGTCGGCAGGGTCTTGAAAGAAAAATATCCTCATGTTCACGTGGTTGCTGTTGAGCCTTCCAATTCCCCCGTTTTGTCCGGAGGAAAACCAGGGCCTCACAAAATTCAGGGTATCGGTGCCGGATTTGTACCCAAGATTCTCGATACGGATATTTACGATGAAGTCTTGCAAGTGGATAACGAGGAAGCTTTTGAATGGGCGCGTCGTGCAGCTCGTGAAGAAGGGATTCTCGTGGGAATCTCCTCCGGTGCGGCCATTGCTTCCGCGGTGAAAATCGCCCGCCGGTTGGGAGAAGGCAAAAAAGTTGTCGCTGTTGTTCCAAGTAACGGAGAACGTTATTTGTCCACGCCTCTTTTCAATTTCGAAGATGAAGCATAAGCGTAAACCAAATACATCTGTTGGAAGCTGTCCTTGATCGGAAAGGATAGCTTCTTTTGCTTTCGGGGAAAATTGTGATGAAGATCCCGGTTTTATGTGGTAAAATGATGTGATTAGAAGAGTTGAGCCTGTCGGGAAAAGCCGGGAAGGGATTGGATCATCATGAAATTGGTTTGCGGGATGAGCAAAAGCGATGCCATGGACATCGATGAAATAGAAAAGCAAGCGTAATCACCGGCGTCGGATCCGAAAGCGTTTGAAGAAGAAGCGGGAGCGGTGTTGAAAGGTTCCCTTGCGGGGATTGCATGAACGTCGGGCGCCGGAATTCCTCTTTTCCGTCATCATGGCGCAGGCTGCTTTCCAGTCTGATTGGAGCGGAATCCGACGGAAAGAGACCCGGTCCCATCCGGAATCCCTGTGAAAGCAGAGATGAAAAACCATTTTGAAGAACCGGATTCAGAAAACAAATCCATTTCCTTCTGCGGAAGAAGAAAGATAGATATGAGATGGCTCACTGACAGAAGGAATCGGTCGGCCATCTTTTTTTGTCATCGATGCAGCATCAAGCGCTTGTATTCATCAGAGAGGAGCTGGAGCCATGAACCATTCAACGATTCAAGCCGGTCCGTATACGTTGTCTTATGACCGCCGAACGCTGGTGATGGGCATTTTGAATGTGACCCCGGACTCTTTTTCAGACGGCGGAAAATACAATACGGTGGACCGGGCTATCGAACATGCCAAACAACTGGTGCGTGATGGCGCGGATATCATAGACATCGGCGGAGAATCCACACGCCCCGGGGCGGAGTATGTACCGCCGGAAAAGGAATTGTCCCGCTTGCTCCCGGTGATTGAGGTGTTGCATCGCGAGTTGGACTGCCCCATTTCCGTGGATACGTATAAGGCAGAGGTGGCCCGGCAATGCATCCAGGCCGGGGCGCATATCATCAATGATGTATGGGGAACGCTCAAAGATCCGGACATGGCCAAGGTTGCGGCGGAGTTGGATGTGCCGGTCATTTTGATGCATAACCGGCAACAACCTGATTATGATTCGCTGATGGACGATGTGATTCAGGATCTGATGGCGATGGTACAAAATGCGAAACAAGCCGGAGTCAAAGATGAAAATATCATTTTGGATCCCGGGATCGGCTTTGCCAAAAACCTTGAACAAAATTTAACCGTGATGCGCCACCTGGATCGCATTACCGCGTTGGGGTATCCCGTGTTGCTGGGAACGTCCCGGAAATCCATGATTGGCAAGACATTGAACCTGCCGGCTCATGAAAGGGTGGAAGGCACGGCGGCAACGGTGGCATTCGGAATTTCCCAGGGATGCCGGATCGTACGGGTCCACGATGTCAAAGAGATGACCAGGGTTTGCCGGATGATGGATGCGATGCTTTACGGGGTTCTGCCAAAGGAGGCGGAGGCCCGTGGATAAAATCTTTATGAAACGGCTGAGCTTTTACGGGTATCATGGGGCTTATGCCGAAGAAAACCGGCTGGGGCAGCGTTTTTATGTCGATCTGGAAATGAAATTGGATTTAAGGCCTGCCGGCACAACGGATGATTTGCAGAAAACCGTTGATTATGGAGCGGTATATCAGAAAGTGGAAAACATCATGACCGGAACCCGGGTGAAATTGATTGAAACCTTGGCAGAGCGAATTGCCGGACGTTTGTTGGCTGATTTCCCGATTGAAGAAGTACGGGTCCGCGTCACCAAACCCAATCCGCCGATTCAGGGACACTATGAGTCGGTCGGGGTTGAAGTGGTAAGGACAAGGCCATGAGCCGAAAAGTGACGGCCTATCTGGGACTGGGAACCAATCAGGGAGATCGGCGGGAACAGTTGAAACAGGCGATTCATCTGTTGAACAACACCAGAGGAATCCACGTGCGGCAAACCTCTTCGATTTATGAAACCGCTCCGGTCGGGTATCTCGATCAACCGCCGTTTTACAACATGGCGGCGGAAATCCAGACGATTTTGTCTCCCGGGCAATTGTTGGAAGCTTTTTTGCGGATCGAACAAAAGTTACACCGGGTGCGAAAGATCCGCTGGGGACCGCGCACCATGGATCTGGATCTGCTCCTTTATGAAGATCGCGTGATCCGGCAGGAAGATCTGGTGGTGCCCCATCCGCGCATGACCGAGCGGGCATTTGTTTTGGTCCCCTTGTTTGAAATTGCCGGGGATATCGAAATCCCGGGGACGCATAAAACAATTTCCCAGTGGATGAAGGAGATTCCCGGTGAACAAAAAGTGTACAAGTTGGAAATGATTCCGGTTTAACCATGGGGAAAGGAGGTATTTCGATGCTGAAAATTGGTGACATTGCGTTAAAAAACCGTGTCGTGTTGGCTCCGATGGCAGGGGTCTGCAATCCGGCTTTCCGCCTCATTGCCAAAGAGTTTGGTGTGGGATTGGTGTGTGCGGAAATGGTGAGCGACAAAGCCATTTTGCACGGAAATAAAAGGACCCGGGAGATGCTTTATGTGGATGAACGGGAAAAACCGCTCAGTTTGCAAATTTTCGGCGGAGACAAAGAAACGCTGGTGGAAGCGGCCAAAGTTGTCGACCAACAAACCAATGCGGATATTATCGATATCAACATGGGATGCCCGGTTCCGAAAGTGGTCAAATGCGATGCGGGCGCCCGCTGGCTCCTTGATCCGGACAAGATTGAAGAGATGGTGTCTGCCGTGGTGGAAGCCGTGGACAAACCGGTGACCGTCAAGATGCGCATTGGTTGGGATGAAGATCATATTTATGTGGTTGAAAACGCCAAAGCGGTCGAACGCGCCGGAGGAAAAGCGGTTTCCGTACACGGTCGCACGCGGAAGCAGATGTACCGCGGGCAAGCGGACTGGAGTTGGATTAAAAAAGTAAAAGAGGCCGTGGGGATTCCTGTCATCGGAAACGGCGATGTCTTTACACCGGAAGATGCGAAGCGGATGCTTGATACAACCGGTTGTGACGGGGTCATGATCGGTCGCGGCGCATTGGGGAATCCGTGGATGTTGTACCGGACGGTCCATTATCTTCAGACCGGCGAACTGCTTCCGGAACCGGAAGTGAGGGAAAAGATGGAGATTGCCATTTTGCATATGGACCGGCTTGTCAAACTGCGTGGGGAAGACATTGCCGTCCGCGAAATGCGAAAACATGCGGCGTGGTATCTCAAAGGACTGCCTGGTGCCAGCAAGGTGAAAGAAAAAGTGAATCAACAAGAAACCAGGGATGGAATGGCAAATCTCCTGCTTTCGTTTGCGGAGGAATACGAAAAGCGTCAGCGCGAAAAACAAGAAGCCGTCAATCAAGAAACTGCGTAACGGATGAACGAAGGAGTGCGAAACGATGAGTCATGAAGAACAAAGCGATCTGTTTCAAATCAGGCGTGAAAAAGTTTCTGCGTTGAGGGAGAAAGGTGTCAATCCTTTCGGCCACAAGTTTGAGCGTACCCATCATGCAAAGCAGATTTTGGATCAGTACGAATCGATGTCCAAAGAAGAATTGCAAGAAAAAAACATTTCCGTATCGATTGCGGGTCGTCTTGTGGCCAAACGGAAACAAGGAAAGGCTTCCTTTGCCCATCTCCAGGATATGAGCGGCCGGATTCAGATCTATGTCCGGCTGGACCGGGTGGGGGAAGAGCAATATGAGATTTTCCGGACAGCCGATCTCGGGGATTTTCTGGGGATCAAAGGCGTTGTTTTTAAAACCAACCGCGGGGAAGTCAGTGTCAAAGCCGATCAGGTGGATTTCCTGAGCAAATCGCTCCGGCCCCTTCCGGAAAAATATCATGGACTGAAAGATGTGGAGCTCCGGTATCGGAAACGGTATCTGGATCTCATCATGAACCCGGAAGTCAAAGAAACGTTTGTCACCCGGAGCCGGATCATTGCCGCGATGCGCCGGTATCTGGATCAACAAGGGTTTTTGGAAGTGGAAACCCCGACTATGAATGTGATCGCCGGCGGCGGGGCGGCACGTCCGTTCATCACCCACCACAATGCACTCGATATGAAGCTGTATATGCGGATTGCCCTTGAGCTTCATTTGAAGCGCCTGGTTGTGGGCGGATTTGAAAAAGTTTATGAAATCGGCCGGGTGTACCGCAATGAAGGGATTTCCACCCGCCATAATCCGGAGTTCACCATGATGGAATTGTATGCCGCTTATGCGGATTTTCATGACATCATGGATCTCACGGAGGATTTGATCGCCCATGTGGCGCAAGAAGTCTTGGGCACCACGAAAATCCATTACCAAGGGCATGAAGTGGATCTTTCCCCCGGCTGGGCACGCAAATCGATGACCGAATTGATCCGGGAAACGACCGGGGTGGATTTTACCCGGCAGATGACCGATGAAGAAGCCCGCCGGCTTGCGAAAGAACATGGCGTGGAAATTACAGAGTTTATGACCTTTGGTCACATTGTCAATGAGTTCTTTGAACAAAAAGTGGAAGACCAATTGATTCAACCGACGTTCGTTTACGGACATCCGGTGGAAATTTCCCCGCTTGCGAAGAAAAATGAAGAAGATCCCCGGTTTACGGACCGGTTTGAGCTGTTTATCGTGGGACGGGAACATGCGAATGCTTTCTCCGAATTGAACGACCCGATGGATCAACGGGAGCGTTTTGAAGCACAACTGAGAGAAAAAGAAGCCGGTAACGACGAAGCGCACCCGATGGATGAAGATTTCCTGGAAGCACTGGAATACGGAATGCCGCCCACCGGCGGTCTGGGAATCGGTGTGGACCGTTTGGTGATGCTGTTGACAGACAGCCCGTCGATCCGCGACGTTCTCTTGTTCCCGCATATGCGCGAAAACCAGCAGGAAGACTGATGGAAAAGCTTCTGATTCGTTATGAATCAGAAGCTTTTTTCACAAGTTATCCACAATATACACAAACGCCTGTGCGAATTGTGGATAACTTGTGAAAAAACAGCCCCGATCTTCCAAATAAAGAAAATATCAATAAATATCAGGAATAAAAAGGTAAATTTTGCCTGGGTGTTGAAAGATATAGACAACCCTGACAGCTAGGAAAAGGGAGGTTGGGAGCACATGGATAAATGCACCTGTGCCAAATGCGGCGCAAAGTCCTTATACATTCAATTTTTTCAATTCAATGGCAAGTATTATTGCCGGATGTGTTATACCGAATGTCTTCAACAAACTGACAAAAAAAAGACCAATCTTGTTATCACCCGGATGCCCTGAACGGGCATTTTTCTTTGAAGAAGGAGTTTTCAGGGACAATTTCGAAGTTGTATGGGGAAGTTCAGCCATGGCGTTTTGCCGGACCAAAAAACTTCAGAAATGAAAGGAAACGGGAATATCTTGGAATAGTTTATAAAAATCGCCTTGTATAAAAACTTCAAAACGTCTATAATTGCCCTAGGTTGCATCATGATATCATGGAATCTATCAAGTTTTGCAATATTTCCCGGCATTACCGCATGATTTACTTCATTTTCGTTGGTCCGGCGAGAAAAACATTTTTTGATGTAGATATTTGATATTCTTTTTGAATTCATCCACTTGCGACATGAATGAGGTTATTAGTAAAATGGTAGGAGCAGTACTGTTCCGTTCAGTTTACAAAAAGAGGCAAATCATTCAATATACAGAGAATGATGGATAGTTGGCCTTGATATATATCACAGAATATGAAAATAGTGTACACCAGGGAGGTTAAGCTATGGGTTCCAGGAAAGAGAACCATAGATTCTTAGAACAGGGTAACCAGCTTTCATTTCCTGAAGCGCGTTTTGGATTAACAAAAAAAGAAAACGTGGCTCCGAGTCCGATCAAAGAAACCAAAAGCGAATCTCGTTCCCAACAACAAGTTTTGAACATGCTCAGTGCATTGCAACAAAATTTCACATCGCTGTTGAATGTGGTTACCAACCGGCTCAGTTATGACAAAACGAAAGAAATGGCGTTTGACCGCCTTTATAAAGAGATGGAAGAGTTGAAGCAGGACCAGGAACTTCAACAACTCCGTCCGCTTTATATTGATTTGATTCTGCTGATTGACCGGATGAACAACATTTATAACGATCAGCTGGATGTCGGAGGACAAAATCCCGAATTAATTGACATTCTGCAAACCTTGAGCCATGAAGTGCTGGAAATTTTGTACCGTCGCGGCGTTGAATTGATTGTTGCCCCGTCCAACAAATTTGATCCCAAAATTCAACAAGTGGTTGAAGTGATTCCCACCAATAACCCTGCAGAAGATAATATGGTTGTCCATATGATCCGCCATGGCTTTAGATATGGAGACGTGGTTCTCAGACCTGAAGAAGTGGTGATAAAAAAATATAATCCCTGATTGAACGGAATATGACAACAAACGAGGATTAGCCATGATGTTGGCTAATCTTTCATCATTGAACCCTTTTCATGAGCATTTGGGGACCGGGGTGAAAGACGCATTTTTTTGTCAACCGTTTTTTACACTACATAGATTTTGCCATTTTGCGTGAAAGAGGGTAGTATATGGGAGCTTTCCCGTAACCCATGGGTTATAAGTGATCGAAGGAGTGAAAAAAGATGGGAAGAGTCGTTGGGATCGACCTGGGAACAACCTATTCGGCGATCTCTGTTGTAAATAAATACGGGAAACCGGAAATTATGGTGAACCGGGAAGGGGAACGGATTACTCCTTCTGTCGTTCTCTTTGATGGTTCGGATGTGGTTGTGGGCAGTATTGCGAAACGTTCTGCAGTTGCAAGTCCTTTTAATGTTGTCCAATTTGTGAAAAGACAGATTGGCGACAAGGCATGGAAATTCACCACGGAACAAAACGAAGACTTTACCCCCGAAGAAATTTCGGCCATGATTCTCCGGCGCCTGAAAGAAGACGCGGAAACCCTGCTGGGGGAAAAAGTGGAAGATGCCGTCATCACCGTCCCCGCTTACTTTGACGATGCACAACGGAAAGCGACACAAGACGCGGGAAGAATTGCAGGTCTCAATGTTCTTCGCATCATTAACGAACCCACCGCAGCGGCACTGGCATACGGATTGGACAAGATGCATATGGAGCAAAACATTCTGGTTTATGATTTGGGTGGCGGAACCTTTGACGTGACCATTATGCACTTGTCTCCAAGCGGATTGAGGGTGTTGTCCACCGGGGGTGCCAAAAACCTTGGCGGCTTTGACTGGGATAATGTGGTGATGAACTACCTGAATGAAGAGTTCCAAAAGCAAGGGGGCATCGATCTGTTGGAAGACCCCATGCTGGAACAGGACTTGCGTGATAAAGCGGAAATCGCCAAGAAAACCCTTTCTGTCCGTGACCGCACCAATGTATTCCTGTCTGCCAATGGAATCAACGCATCCATCACCCTGACAAGAGAGATTTTTGATGAATTAACCGCTCCTCTCCTGAACCGGACCCAAAAAATCATGGAATTCGTTTTGGAAGACGCAAACATTGAATGGAAAGACATTGACAAAGTCCTTTTGGTCGGCGGCTCGACCCGGATGAAACAAGTTCCTGCCATGATCGAGCGTGTCACGGGAATCAAGCCGTCATTGGATGTCAATCCGGATGAAGTGGTGGCTTTGGGAGCTGCCATCCAAGGTGCGATCCTGCAGATTAAGGAAGGAAATGCCGACCTCTCACTCAGCCAGTCCTTCCCGGTGGTTGAAGTGCAGGATGTCAATTCTCACAGCATGGGGGTTGTGGCGCTGGATGAATCCGGGCAAGAATTCAACTCCATCGTACTCAAAAAAGATACCGTGATCCCCAGCAAAGTAAG
The DNA here is from genome assembly GCF_038006465.1 of Thermoactinomyces sp. FSL K6-2592. NCBI lineage: Bacteria > Bacillati > Bacillota > Bacilli > Caryophanales > Thermoactinomycetaceae > Thermoactinomyces > Thermoactinomyces sp. FSL K6-2592. Next base: position 78,049 of record NZ_JBBOVH010000001.1, on the reverse strand, counting down.
CGGCCATTATGAAACCACCGTTGATCAACAGTCCCAATTGCATTTGCAAGTGACGGAAGGGGAAGACATGGATCTGGATTATGTAAAAATCGTGGGGGAAGGCATGATCGACTTGCCGGAATACCCCAAAGGCGCTCCCCTCGAGGTTATTTTTGAGTATGACAGTGATGGAATCATCCATATCTCGGTGATTGACTCCACAGCGGGGAAATTGCTGGGGGAATTGAATATCGAGCGGAAGTCCAACCTGACGGAAGAAGAAGTGTTGGAAAAACAAGAGCGGATGAAAAAGCTGGCGATCGGTTAATCGGTTGGCATCTTTGTACATAATAAACAGACAGAGAATGGGATTGACAAGAGCACTTATTTTATCTTTCATGAAAAGATGAAGCTTGGGAAACCAAGCTTTTTTTTATGGGAAAGGGCATGAAAAAATCCATTCCGTGGGGGCGGATGCCAGGGAATGGATTTTCAGTCTCGTTATTGAATCGTTTTTCCATCGGCGGTCTGAATGACGAATTGGTTTTGCGGGCCGATGGAGCCTTTGGGAATCTCCGCATAACGCCGGGGTGCTTTTCCGGCTCTTCCGCCCTCCTCATCAAATTCAACCAGAATGCGGGTCACCTTGGGCTGGATTTTTTGCAGGGCCTTGATTTTCAGCCCTTTTCCCATGTATGATTCGTCTTTGATTTGAACCAACAGCATGTCTTTGTTATTCCAATCAAGGGTATCCTGAAACATGGCGGGGTGCTTTTCCTTCGTATATACCCATACGCCTCCATGCGGTTGTCTTTCGGGTTCGCCTTCTTTCCAATTGATCAACGTAAAAGGAATTTCTTCGTAGGTTTCCTGTGCGGGTTGTGCCTCTGAAAGATCGATGTGATCTTCCGGAACCGGATCTGCACCGGCAGAAGATTCACAACCGGTTAACAGGCTCAAAGATAAGGCAGAAGCCAAAAGGAATGGGACAATCCTCATCGAACCCAACCTCCTTTAAGACTAAGTCCTATGCTATTAAAATAAAATTACTTCGTCAATGGGATAAATGTTGTTATTCGGTGAAGGAGGGATCCAATGCAGATTCGGCCCGGCCTTTTTCTTCATTGACGGTGAAAAGCAATACAATTCCGATGATGAAGAAAAGAGGCAATGCCCGCCCGGCCCGATCCCATCCATTGCCCGGCCAGACCAAACACGGCCGGTCCGAAAATGGAGGCAAATTTGCCGGACAAACTGTACAAACTGAAAAATTCCGCCTGCCGCCCCCGGGGAATCAGCCGGCTGAATATGGCCCGGCTCAACGCCTGGCTTCCTCCCTGCACCCATCCGACCATGACCGCCAAGATATAAAAGTGCAGAGCCGTTTGCATAAAATAACCGAAGATGACAATGACGAGGTAAACAACCAAGGTGAAGATCAATGTGGGTTTGGAACCCCGGCGGACGGCCAGTTTCCCGAAGAGGAACGTGCAGGGAATCCCGACGAATTGTGTCAAGAGCAAAGCGATGATGAGATCGGTCTGATGAATGCCAATTTCCACACCATAAATGGTTGCCATTTTGATGATGGTGTTGATCCCGTCGCTGTAAAACCAAAAAGCGATCAGAAATTTCAAGAGTTCCGGGTATTTCCTTGTACTTTTGAAGGTTGCCGGTGACGGAACGGATGCCTTTTCGTGTCAAGCGGAAGACGGAAGCGGGAGGGGAAGAACGCTTTTTTTCTTGAACATGGCGAAACATCGGAATGGAGAAAACCCACCACCAGACGGCCACGGTTAAAAAGGTGACCTGTGTGGCGAAGGTTCTTGTAAAAGAAAAAATATTGTGAAATTGGATCAGAAATAAATTCAATGCGAGCAAGATGCCTCCGCCAAGATAGCCCAATTGATATCCGCGGGAAGAAATGCGGTCCCGTTCGTGTTCCGGGGCAATGTCGTTTAAAAAGGCGTCATAAAAGTGTTGGCTCCGGAAAAAGCAACGGTTCCCATAACCACCGTGACCGATGCCCACAACCATTCCCCTTCATTGATCGTGAACATGCACAGGGTGGATGAGATGCCAAGACCCGTAAAAAAGGCAAGGAAACTTTTTTATTGTGCATGCTGTCCGCAATGGCTCCGAGAACCGGAGTGATGAGCACCACCAGGATGAGAGAAATGGACTGCGTGTATCCCCAATAGGCGGTGGAAGCGGAGGGAGCTAGGTGTTTTCCGGCTACTTCCGAGTAAAAAATCGGCATCACGGTGGTCATAATGATCGTGGCATAAGCTGAGTTGGCCCAGTCATACATCACCCAACCAAAAACGGCTTGCTTGTTCATGCATTTCTCCTTTTTTTTCATTCATTTCAACACAGGAAAATTTTTTCGGTGAAAGAAATTTGAACGTTTGGACGGATCAGGCAATCCATCCGTCAAGGTTCTACTCTCTTTTTCATAATCATGATAGAATGAAGCGTAGAAAATAATTCGAGTGCAAGGCAGATGGGCAAGCAGAACGGATCAGAGGGAAGGAGGGAATGAATGATTGAGGAAAGTGCAAGAGGGTGAATGGATTAAAGAAAGATACCGTGTATTAAAAGGTTTTCCATTTGTGATTGGCACATTATACTATACGGAATATCATTGTGGTCAGGATGAGGTACATACCCGGTTTGTTCATGCCCTTGACCTTCAATTGGTGAATGCTGATTTTGATCCGAAGTCACTTCTTCATCGGGATGAACATGTGTTTTTCCCAATCCGTGAGGTTTTTTCCGATGAAACAAAAGGGTTGCTTTTCCAGGTTTTCCGGCGCTTGGAAGGAACACTTCTGGCACATTATCTGGGAACGCATGCACCATTGTCTTTGAAAGAAACCGTAAATTTAGGCCGCAAAGTCATACAGCATTTGCTCCGGCTTTATGAAATAGGCCAGTTCACACTTGTCCATCCGCAAAATATGGTGCTGACATCAGGCCGGTCTTTGCGGTTTTTATATGGGGGAAATAAAGGAGAATTGCCCAAAGGATTTGCAGGATCTGTTTCGGGAAACACCAGCGCGGACCGGATTTATGATACGTACACCGTTGGCGCATTGTTATATCAGATGTTGACTGGAAAGAATCCCATGGCACAAGGACTCACAATTCCCTCTGTTTCTCAATACCGTCGAGACTGCCCGGCTGAACTGGATGAATTTGTGCAGCGATCGATCTCTTTTGATATCCATAAACGACCTCATATCGAAGAGATTGCCGACTTCTTGGATTGGATGGCAGAACGTTTAGAAAAAAAGGTTGGAGGAGAAAAATGAGTGAGTTTAAACAGAAAGGTGAACGAATTCGGGGAAGTTATGAAGTTTTAAGTGTATTCCCTTTTGTGGAAGGGGTTTTGTATTTTACGTCCGTAAAAAAAGAGGCAGAAGAAGGCACCACCCGGTTTATTCATGCCGTAAAGCTGAAAAACCAGCCGGAAGAGCACGAGTTGGAAGAGTTAAAAAAGCGAAACAGCGAAGTGTTTTTCCCGGTCCAGGATGTGTTCATCGAAGACGGGATCCTGTATCAGGTGTTTGAGCGTATGGAGGGGGACTTGCTGGGGGTTTATTTGATGCGTTCCGCTCCTCTTCCCATGGCGGAAGTGGCCAACTTGTTGAAAAACATCACCAGCCATCTGTTACAATGTTATGACGATGAGCAATTTGCCCTGGTCGACCCGCAAAACATGGTGTTGCAATCGGACGGCCATCTCCGCTTTTTGTACGGGGGCCCCAACCGTTTGTTCAGTCACTACCGCCAAGAGACCGAAGATGTGAAGAAATTGGGTCAGTTACTTTATTTTATGCTGACCAAAGAGCGGATTGACGACAAAACCACGCAGATCGATTCCATTCGTTCCTCCCGTTCGGATTTGCCATTGCAATTGGAAGGGCTGCTGTTGCGGTCATTATCCAATGACGCCATTAAGCGTCCGCGCATCCATGATTTCTGGAAATGGGCCTATCAATATGAAGAGAAAAAACCAAAAGCCTTGGATGAAAAACCGGTTGCGGATGATCAGGAGGAGAAACCGGCGGAAGAGAAAGGGAAAATGAAAAAGCCGGCTGCATCCGATAAAAAAGAGAAGGCGAAAAGCGCCAAGAAAGAGAAAAAAGAACCGGCCAAAAGCCGGAAAGGATGGAAGCGGTTCGGGTTGGTGGCAGCGGCCGTTGTGTTGGCTTTTGTGGTGATCCAAATGTTTGCCGACAACACCCGGGAAACGTTGGCCGGGGTGATTGATCCGACCGTGGAAGAAAATCCGCAAGAAGCGTTCAATTACTTCCGCCAATCGACACAAGCTTATGACCAAAAGCAATTGGATCAGGCCATTCTCCTGGGGCGCAAGGCGTTAAGCGCCGATTTGGAACAAAAAGAGTATTTCTTGCATTTGGCGAACTTATACGGATTGAAAGAAGATTATCAAACCGGATTGCAGATTTTAAAAGCGGCAACGGATAAATTCCCGAAAGATTATGAGTTACAAGATGCCTTGTCGGTGTACGCTTATTATCTGAAGGATTATGAACTGGCCAAGGAAGCATCGGATCAGGCGGTTTCCCTGACCAGTGAAGAAGCAGAAGTTTATTACCATCAAGGGAAAATTTACGGGGCCATGGGGGATTATGATCAAGCAGTCCAATCCCTGAAGTTTGCCACCTATTTGAAAAAGAAAAATGCACGTTACCAACATGACCTGGCGGTTTATCTTTTCAAACAGGGAAAGATTGATGAAGCGATCGAACAAGCCAAAAAAGCGGCCAAATTGGCCAGCAGCAAAAAAGAAGAATATTATGTGACGCTGGGTGTCCTTTATTTGAAAAAATGGGAACAAGTTTATCAAGACAAAAACATGAACGCCGAAGAGAAGAAAAAAGAACTTGCCAGCTACTCCAAATCTGCTTTCCGGGCTTTCAATGATGCAGTGGATGAAGAATCCAAATATCCGAGAGCGCAATATTACCGTTCCATGGCTTACTATTTGTACGGATATTTCATCTCCGCCAATCAGACAGCGGAAAAAGCCGCCAAATATGATCCGAAAAATCCTCTCTACCACTATCAACTGGGAATCACCTGCATGGGGCTGGGAGACAAAGAAGGAGCGCTGAAAGCTTTTGAACGCGCATACCAGTTGGATCCGAACCAGTCTTTGTATCAGGATGCGATTAAAAAAGCCCAACAAATGCAGGCCACACCACAAAATAAGGAGGCAAAACCGGAAGATGAAGAAGCCAATAAGTAAACTCTTGATTCCGTTCATCCTGGTGGTCGCTGTGATCAGCGCGGTCGTTTGGGCGGTTGGAGGGGATGATGAAAAAGCCGGCGTTCCGATCATCGTCCGGACCCCGAAATTGGAAATGCAATTGGATAAAATCGAGAAAGATCCTCTGCCTTTGGATATTCAGGTTGAAAAAAGGTGACACCCAAAAAGGCTGTTGACAACCCCGGTAGGTCAACAGCCTTTTTCATGGGTTGTCAGGGGAATTGCGGCAAAATTGTATACAATGCTGTCAATGTCGAGGCTGTTTGATGAACGGGTTTCATGGTATATTGTAAGGGGAATTGTTTTATATGCTTAAAGATATGGGAATGAGACCGGATTTAACCGGTGAAAGATATAGTAAAAGACGGGTTAAGGAGGCTCTGTGAGTGGAGCAGGAACAGTCCAATCAGAAAAATCGAAGAAATTTGGGTTGGCTCGGACTTTTTTTGGTCAGCATCGGAACCAAGTTGAAATCGATCTTGCCCTTGTTGAAATTTGGAAAGTTTGGCGGCACATTGATCACCATGGCGATTTCCGTCGGAGGATATGCGCTGCTTTTTCCTTATCAATTTGCCATCGGTTTGGTTTTGATGATTTTCATCCATGAAATGGGACATGTTTGGGCGGCAAAGATCAAGGGATTGCCTGTGTCGGCACCGGCCTTTATTCCGTTTGTGGGTGCGTTGATCACCATGAAGAAGCAGCCGAGCGATGCGGCGACGGAAGCCTTTGTCGCTTTGGGCGGTCCTCTTTTGGGCACGTTGGGGGCGGTTGTTTCCTACGGTTTGGGAGTTTGGCTTGATCAGGATCTTTTGATCGCCATCGCCTATATCGGCTTGTTTTTAAATTTGTTTAACCTGATCCCCATTCATCCTTTGGATGGCGGAAGGATTGTCGTGGCGATTACCCGTTGGCTGTGGGTGGTCGGTTTGATTGTGGGGCTTTTTTTGATCATATATTTGAAAAGTATTTTGCTGTTGATTATTTACATTATGTTTTTGATTGATTTATGGGGGGCATACCGGAAGAAGAAGCCGAAAAAAAGAGAGTTTGTGATTGAAGCCAGGGTGAAAAAGGAGCGTTTTGATGAAGCCGGGTTGTGGATCCCGGGTGAATATCACCAACGTTCTTTGCCGTTTCGCCAATATTGTTTCATCCAAGACCAGAGAGAAATGGCGGAAGTGGGTTATCCCGGGCTTGGGACGATCCTCCAGTTTGAAATGATGGGACAAATCCATGAGATGACGTTGGTACAGACGATTCCCCCTTCTCCGGAAGATCCGGAAGTGAAAATGAAGTTAAAAGGGACTTATACGCCTCTTCGTGTGGGAGGTATTAAACAGGATGAGAAGTATTACAGCGTGCCTCCGAAGTTGCGGTGGATTTACGGCACCGTCTACGTGGGGCTGGCCGTATTTATCGGCTTTATGATGTATCAAATCGGCCAAATGGGATTGACGTGACCAAAAAAGGAGCTCCGGATCCGGGCTCCTTTTTTTACTGCACGGTAACGGTTTTTTCCTGGTGATCGTGAATCTTTTCTTTTTCCACATGCAATTTCAAATGATATGTTCCTTTTTCCGGAAAGGACAAGGAGGCGGTGTACTCACCGGGTTTCTTTTCGGAGGCCTCGACAAACTTATGTTGTTCGTTGCCTTGTTTCCAGACCTCCAACCGGACATCGGCACCACTTAAAGCTTTTTGATTCAGTTGAATGTGTGCCGATGCTTCAATGGCTTGCCCGTCCTGAATGTTGTCCGGGACCGTCAGATGCATTTGCACCCCGGAATCATGGTGCGCGTGGGAGTCATTTTGGACGGATCCGACGGTAAACGAACCACTGGTCATCTGGTGGATGCCGGGGGCGGTGACATGGACCACCACGTGATACTCCCCGTCCTCAGGGAATTTCTGTACTGCGGTATATGTTCCGTCGGCCTGATGGGTTGCTTTGAACGTTTGATGTTCTTTCCCTTGTTTCCAGACTTCAAATTCGACATTGGCATCCGGAAACGGTTTGTTTTCGGCCGTAATCACGGAACTTAACTCAACCGGCTGATTCTTTTCGGGATGGTCCGGGGATGATTGGAAAGTGATATTCAGCTGGGCCGGTGTTTGCAGGTTTTGCTGTTCCTTGGTTTCGGGTTTTAACTGTCCGCATCCGGCGGCAACCAGGATAAAGAGAACCAAATGAAAAAAGAATAAATTACGCTTCATGATGGCGGACTCCTTCCGTAACTTCCGGTCTGTATCATGCTCATTGTAGCAAAAGCGGCAGGAATGACTATCCCTCTTTGGAGCTATTCTCTCCCCGGTCGTTCCCTTCCATCCATCCTTGTTCATAGGCATAACGGGTCAATTGAACTCGATTATTCAAGTGGAGTTTCTGCATAATATTTTTCAGATGGTTTTTGACGGTGTATTCCGATATCAGGCACTGGCGTGCGATTTCTTTATTGCTGTAACCCTGGGCCACCCATGTTAAAATTTCTTGTTCCCGTTGGGTCAGATTGGATTGTTTGGAAGGAACGGGGGTGGTATGGAATTCATGCAAAATCCGGCGGGCAATTTCTTTGGGCATGGGGGTTTCGTCTGCGGCAACGGCTTGTAAATATTCCAGCCACAAGGAAGGCTTCAGGTTTTTCAGCAGATACCCCTGAGCCCCCTGTTTTAAAGCGTCAAACAGATCGGAAGCATCATCGGAAACCGTGACGATGACAATTTTTACGGACGGGAACTGTTCTTTGATGATGCGGGTGGCGGTCAGGCCGTTGATCTTTGGCATGTTGATATCCATTAAGATAAGATCGGGACGGGCGGATTCGGCGAGTTCGATCACTTCCTTTCCGTCGGCTGCTTCGCCCACGATTTGAAACCGGGAATCTCTTTTGATAATCAAACGCATGGCTTGGCGCGCGTGTTCATGATCATCTCCAATGACAATGCGATAAAGGGGATTCACTCGTTTTCCCTCCCTTTTTGGATGGTCAGAATGGTTTTTCCGTCCTGTCGTGTTAATTGAAGTCCGGCGCCGATGCTTTTTACCCGTTCTTGCATGATGCGCATCCCGTATCGGTCCGGGTAGGAAAACACATCGCCTTCAAACCCGATTCCGTTGTCTTCCACCGTGCATCGCCATCCTTGGCGGAACGGTTCGAAAGAGACTTGGACCCAAGTGGCCCGGGCATGTTTTCGGACGTTGGTCAAGGCTTCCTGTATACAGGCATACAGTTCCACTTTTTCTTTGGTGAGAAGGGATCCGGTTTCCATTTCGAAACGGGCTGAAATGCGGACCCCGGTATCGATTTCAAATTCGCGGAACAAATGCATCAATTTGTCCTTTAAAAGAAAAGGAGCGGGGTGTTCCGGATTTTTTAAACTGGCGATCGCTTGACGGACATCATCGTGCAATTGTTGCAAGTGTTGATGAACCCGGTTTAATGAAGGATCGGGGTGTTTTTCCCGCAGGGATTCCAGTTCCACCGAACACAAAAACAACGTTTGTGCCATGCCGTCATGCAATTCGCGGGCGATTCGCTCCCGTTCCTGTAAAACGGCATTTTCTTCCCGCTCTTTTTTTAGAGCTTCTTGGATTTCTTCATAAATCACAAATAAATGCACCAAGAGGGTTAATGTGACCCCCAAAACGATCAGAGGGGTGAGCCAGTTGCCCAATTCCATGGAGATATAAGGCAACAGGTATTCATGACGTATATATTCCCAGATCCCCACCGCGATCGTGGGGATTGTCAAAATGAGCCATTTGATTTGTTTATAAGTCAACGGGATCACTCCAAAAGCCATTTCAAAATTTACTTTACACGAAAATAAACGAAAAAAAATGAACAAACTGTCGAACATCCTTTTTGCGATCTTGTAAAATGAAAAGAACATCACTGGAAAGAAGGGGAATCATGAAAGCAATCATCTTTGACTTGGATGGAACATTATTTCAAACCGAAAAAGTGGCCGTTCCCGCATTTCAGGAAACTTTTCGCCATTTACAGACGACGGGCAAGTTTCAAGGAGACATCCCCGATGAGGAAAAAATTCAATCCGTTTTCGGAATGACGCATCAGGAATTGTGGGAGGTTTTGTTGCCGGGGGCAGACAGTGCCCTCAAAGAAAAAGCGGATCGGTTCATGCTGCAAAAAGAGCTAGAATTGTTCCGCCAGGGAAAAGGGGAGATTTTTCCCGGGGTCAGGGAAACCTTGATGCAGTTTTATGAAGACGGATGGCCCTTGTTTGTGGCCAGCAACGGGGCCGGTGATTACGTGCGCACGGCTTTGGAAACAAAAGGATTAATTTCTCTGTTTAAGGGAATTTATACAGCAGGAGAGTATCAAACGGCTGAGAAATCGGATCTTGTCCGCATTTTAAAAAATGATTACGGGGTGACGGACGGTTTGATGGTCGGAGATCGCAGTTCAGACATCAAAGCCGGCAAGGAGAATCAACTGTTTTCGGTTGGATGCCGCTATACCGGATATCCCTGTTTTGGTCAAGAAAATGAACTGGACGAAGCTGATGCAATCATTCATTCTTTTCCGGAACTGAAGCAAGTGGTCGAAGCAACAAAAAAGTGAACAGGTGAAGGTGATGGATGAGGTTTCCAACCTTTTGATTTTCAAGTCGGGGAACAATGAAGTCAAAAGGAAGGAAATCTCTTTTTGTACCGGGAGTTATCACGAAAGAAAAGAGGGTGAAAAATGGGAGAAAGTGTATGGATGGTTTCTTACCTGGAAGTGGCGGTTCGTTTGTTTATGGCGGCACTTTTGGGAGGGTTGGTCGGTTGGGAACGTGAACGGCATAACCATCCTGCAGGCTTTCGCACACATATTTTGGTCAGTGTGGGCTCGGCTTTGATTATGCTGATTTCCATCTATGGTTTTACGGATTATATGGCGGAGCAGAATGTCCGGTTTGATCCTTCCCGGTTAAGTGCACAGGTGGTGAGCGGAATCGGTTTTTTGGGAGCGGGAACGATCATGCGCCACCGTGCATCGGTGACAGGGTTGACGACGGCGGCTTCTTTGTGGGTGGTCTCAGGCATCGGGCTGGCGGTCGGAACCGGTTTTATCTTCGGGGCCGTCCTGACCACCATTTTGGTTTTGGTGAGCCTGGAGCTTTTAAACCGGTTGGAAAGCATGTGGATCAAAAAGAAACGTCTTTGTCTGCTTCACATCATTGCCGAGGATGAACCGGGCAAACTGGGCGAGCTGGCATCGCTGATCGGGCGGTTTGGCGGAAAAATAAGGCGGGTGCACATGGAGGAACAGGAAGAAGAGGATGAGGGCCGTCTGTTGGAGATCACTTTTACCATCCGCATCCACGAAAAAGTCCCCATTCCCCAATTGGTGGAGGAAGTCCGTCAGCTTGACGGTGTAAAATCAGTTCGCGTGGATTAAAAACAAACGGTACATGTCAAGGTAAAAATTGGTCAATACTGAAAATAAATGCAGGGGACTTGGCAAATGGAAGCTTTTTTCTTATAATGAATATCAGAAGGTCAAAGTTAGTCAAGGTCAGCAGGAGGTTGTCCGAATGAGTAGTATTTCGGACATAATTGAACGCTATTTAAAAAAAATAATCAATGAAAGCGAAGACGGCGTGATTGAGATCAAACGCAGTGAATTGGCGGATATTTTCCAATGCGTCCCTTCTCAGATCAATTATGTGATCAGTACCCGATTCACGGTGGAGAAAGGGTATATCGTGGAAAGCAAAAGAGGGGGAGGAGGATTTATCCGCATCCAGAAAGTACGTTATAAGAATTGTCATGAAATTTTTGATGAAATGTTGTCATATATCGGGGATGCCGTCACCCAGATGACGGCGGAACATGTAATTTCCAGATTGATGGAAGAAGATTTGATGACAAAGCGGGAAGCTTTGCTCATGAAGCGTTTGATTTCCCGTGAAACCTTGCAGTTGCCGATTCCGCTTCGGGATCCGGTGCGGTCAAGGATGATGAAAGTTTTACTTACCACATTATTAACCAGCAAAGGAGAGTGACGGCCGATGCTCTGTCCCGAGTGTGGTAAACGGCCGGCAACGATTCATTACACCAAGATTGTCAACGGCGAAAAGTCCGAGTTTCATTTATGTGAAGTTTGCGCACAGGAAAAAGGAGAACACATGCCCGGGTTTGACAATGGGTTTTCTTTCCATCAACTTTTGTCCGGGCTGTTGAATTTTGATTCCTCTTCTTCCGGCGGACATGCAGGATATGAAACGAATTTGCTCCGCTGTCCCACATGCGGGTTGACTTATAATCAATTCAGCAAGGTCGGCCGCTTTGGATGCGGTGATTGTTATCAAACGTTCCAGGATCGTTTGGAACCTTTGTTGAGAAGGATTCACGGCCATACATCGCATAACGGGAAAATCCCGTCCCGTGCCAAAGGTGAATTAAAACTGCAGAGAAAATTGGAACAGCTGCGTGAACAATTGGCGCAAAAAGTTCAGGCTGAAGAGTTTGAAGAAGCGGCCCGTTTGCGTGACCAAATCCGAGAATTGCAGGATCGACTCAAGAAGTAGGGAGGAAACACCATGTCACTCGAACATTTCATGAACCATGCCATCAGTGAATGGATGCGGGTGAAAGGTCCTCTGTCAGATGTGGTATTCTCCAGCCGGATCAGGGTCGCAAGGAATTTGGACGGATTTCCGTTTCCCATGCTGAGCACCGCATCCCAGGCGGAAGAAGTGATTCGCAAAGTCGAGCAGGCATTGAAACAAGATCAGTCGAAGTACTCCTTCCTGGCAGGTGCTGAATTGATCCGCATGAAGGACCTGTCTGATTTGGAAAAAAGCGTGTTGGTCGAGAAGCATTTGATCAGTCCGATGTTGGCGGAAGAATCACGGCATGGCGCCGTTTTGTTGAATAAAGCCCAATCTGTCAGCATCATGATCAATGAAGAAGATCACATCCGCATTCAGGTGTTGTTCCCCGGATTGCAAATGAAGCAAGCCTGGGAACTGGCCAATGAGATTGATGATTGGTTGGAAAGCCACTTGAATTTTGCTTTTGATGAAAAGTGCGGTTATTTGACCAGTTGCCCGACTAATGTCGGGACGGGAATCCGGGCTTCGGTGATGCTTCACTTGCCGGCTTTGGCCATGACCCAGCAGTTAAACCGGTTGTTGCCGGCGATAACGCAAGTCGGGCTTGCGGTTCGCGGAATATACGGAGAGGGCAGTGAAGCTTTGGGCCAATTGTATCAGGTTTCCAATCAGGTTACGCTGGGATTGGATGAGAATGAGATTTTGGAAAACCTGCAAGGAGTTGTCCGGCAAATGATTGAACATGAACATACAGCCCGCGGACGGCTCCAAGAGGTTTCTTTGATTCAGCTGGAAGACCGTGTCCATCGTTCATACGGGACTTTGGCCCATTGCCGCATCATTGATTCCAAAGAAGCGATGAGCCTTCTCTCTGATGTCCGGTTGGGAATTGATTTGGGATTTATCCGTGGCGTTTCGGCCAGTGTCATGAATGAATTGATGGTGATGATTCAACCCGGATTTTTGCAACAGTATGCCGGGGAACGGCTGAATGCCGAACAAAGGGACATTCGCAGAGCCCGGTTGATTCGTGAACGTTTGGCCATGGAACATAAGTCCTGACAAATCCATGCATAAGTGAGGTGTAAGGGATTATGATGTTTGGACGTTTTACAGAACGGGCGCAAAAAGTTCTCGCCCTTGCTCAGGAAGAAGCCGTGCGTCTGGGACATACCAACATCGGAACGGAACATGTTTTGCTTGGATTGGTTCGCGAAGGGGAAGGGATTGCAGCCAAGGCCTTGATCGGTTTGGGCCTGGGATTGGAAAAAATCCAAAAAGAAGTTGAGAATTTGATTGGACGGGGACAGGGGCAACCCGTAAACATTGCTTATACGCCACGGGCGAAAAAAGTGATCGAATTGTCCATGGATGAAGCTCGCAAGTTGGGGCACACCTATGTCGGCACTGAGCACATTCTTCTCGGTTTGATTCGCGAGGGGGAAGGCGTGGCGGCCCGCGTTCTCAACAATTTGGGTGTGAGCTTGAACAAAGCCCGCCAGCAGGTTTTGCAACTCTTGGGAAACAGCGAAACCTTCTCCAACCACTCCAGTACCCATCATCAGGTCAATACACCCACACTGGACGGCTTGGCCCGCGACTTGACGGCCGCTGCGCATGACGGAAACCTGGATCCGGTGATCGGCCGCAGTAAAGAGATTGAGCGGGTGATTCAAGTCTTGTCCCGCCGGACCAAAAACAATCCGGTTTTGATCGGTGAACCGGGAGTCGGAAAAACGGCGGTTGCCGAAGGTTTGGCCCAGCGCATTGTTGACGGGGAAATCCCGGAAACCTTGCGCAACAAGCGGGTTATGACCCTGGATATGGGAACGGTGGTGGCCGGAACGAAATATCGCGGTGAGTTCGAAGACCGGTTGAAAAAAATCATGGATGAAATCCGCCAAGCCGGAAACATCATCTTGTTCATTGATGAGTTGCACACGTTGATCGGGGCGGGAGGTGCCGAAGGAGCGATTGACGCATCCAATATCCTGAAACCGGCGCTTGCCCGTGGGGAATTGCAATGTATCGGTGCGACAACCCTGGATGAATACCGGAAATACATCGAGAAAGATGCCGCTTTGGAGCGCCGTTTCCAACCGATTTTGGTGGAAGAGCCGAGCACTGAGGAAGCGGTGTTGATCCTGAAAGGTTTGAGGGATCGTTACGAAGCCCATCACCGGGTGAAAATCACCGATGAAGCGATTGAACAAGCGGTGAGATTATCCGACCGCTATATTACGGACCGGTATTTGCCGGATAAAGCGATTGACCTGATCGATGAAGCGGCATCCAAAGTGCGGTTGAAATCTTACATGATGCCGCCGGAACTGAAAAAACTGGAACAAAAGCTGGAAGAAGTGAAAAAAGAAAAAGACGCGGCCGTGCAAAGCCAGGAATTTGAAAAAGCGGCTTCTTTGAGGGATACCGAGCAAAAATTGCGTGAGGAAATCGAGACCAACCGGAATTCCTGGAAACAACACCAAGGAAAAACCGATTCCGAAGTCACCGCGGAAGATATTGCCGATGTCGTTTCAAGCTGGACGGGAATTCCTGTGAAGAAGTTGGCGGAAGAAGAATCGGAACGCTTGTTGAATATGGAGTCCATCCTGCATAACCGCGTCATCGGACAAGAGGAAGCGGTCCGTTCCGTTTCCCGTGCCATCCGCCGGGCCCGTGCAGGATTGAAAGATCCGAAGCGGCCGATCGGTTCCTTCATCTTCCTGGGACCGACCGGAGTCGGAAAAACCGAATTGGCCCGTGCTTTGGCGGAAGCCATGTTTGGTGACGAAGATGCGATGACCCGGATTGACATGTCTGAGTATATGGAAAAACATGCGACGAGCCGTCTTGTCGGTTCGCCTCCGGGATACGTGGGATATGAAGAAGGAGGACAATTGACGGAAAAAGTCCGCCGGAAACCCTATTCGGTCGTCCTGTTTGACGAAATCGAAAAAGCTCACCCGGAAGTTTTCAACATCTTGTTGCAAGTGCTGGAAGACGGCCGGTTGACGGACGGAAAAGGCAGGGTGGTGGATTTTCGTAACACCATCATCATCATGACTTCCAACGTGGGGGCATCCACCATCAAGAAAACGTCACGCCTCGGATTTAACGTTGGCGGCAATCAAGCGGAAGATGACTATGAACACATGAAGCAAAATGTCATGGAAGAGCTGAAGAAAACTTTCCGTCCCGAGTTTTTGAACCGGATCGACGATGTGATTGTTTTCCATCCTTTGAAAGAAGAGCATCTGGAAGAGATCGTGTCCCTGATGGTGAACCAATTGCGCAAACGCCTGGTTGAACAGGGAATCGAATTCCGGTTGACGGATGAAGCCAAACGTTACTTGGCGAAAGAAGGATTTGACCCGAGCTACGGTGCCCGCCCGTTGCGCCGGGCCATCCAGAAAAACATCGAAGACCGTTTGTCCGAAGAGTTGTTGCGCGGCAATGTCGCACGCGGGAACTCGGTGGTCATCGATGTGAAAGACGGAAAATTGGTTGTCGAAAAAGAAGAGTCCCGGTCTGCAACCCAATGATCGAGAAACAGGCACCCGGCTGTATCAGCGGCCGGGTGCTTTTGTTTATCACTATTTTTTAAAAAAGAGGTTGAAATTTGCCCGTATAGGGAAAAAATTCCTTAATAGGAAGAGATTTTGCCGGTGAAAAAGTCTCCATAAATTTTTAAAGAGTGATTTGTTATAATGTTTGAAGATCATGATTCATTGTAAGTGGGAGAAAAAGCCATGGCGAAGAAAAAAACAAAGTTTGTTTGTCAGGAATGCGGCTATGAAACGCCGAAATGGATGGGCCGGTGCCCCGGCTGTCATGAATGGAACACTATGGTGGAAGAGCTCAACAGCGAAAGTTCAACCGTTCCCGGTACCGGAATGCACAGAAAGAGCAAACGGGAAAAAGCCATTCCGATTACGCAAGTGGAGAAGCTGGATCAGCCTCGTTCTGACACCGGGATCAGAGAGTTGAACCGGGTATTGGGCGGAGGATTGGTGCCGGGTTCTTTTGTTTTGGTGGGTGGAGATCCGGGAATCGGAAAGTCGACTCTGCTTTTGCAGGCGACGCATGAACTGGCAAGGCGGGGATTGTCCGTTTTATACGTGTCAGGAGAAGAGTCCGCGGAACAGATCCGGTTGCGTGCTGACCGGCTGGATGCTTTGAGCGACCGTTTGTTGGTGGTATCCGAAACGGATTTGACGGCCGTTGAATTGTTGATGGACGAAGTGCGGCCGAAATTGATGGTGATCGACTCAATTCAAACCATGTTTCATCCGGATATTGCTTCAGCGCCGGGAAGTGTCGCTCAGGTTCGCGAATGCACCGGACAATTGATGCGGTGGGCCAAGGAACAAAACATTGCGATCATCATCGTGGGGCATGTGACCAAGTCGGGGTCGCTGGCCGGACCGAGGATGCTTGAACACATGGTTGACTGCGTTTTATATTTTGAGGGGGAACGCCATCACACATACCGCGTTTTGCGTGCGGTCAAAAACCGCTTTGGTTCCACGAATGAAATAGGTGTTTTTGAAATGAAGGAAGAAGGATTGGCGGAAGTCGAAAATCCTTCGGAGTTGTTTTTGTCGGGTCGTCCGGTGGGAGCGCCGGGGACGGCTGTGACGGCAAGTATGGAAGGAACCCGCCCGGTTTTGGTCGAATTGCAGGCATTGGTGGCTCCGACGAGTTTTGCCACCCCCAAACGGATGGCAGCCGGCATCGATTATAACCGGGTTACGATGATCATGGCGGTTTTGGAAAAGAGATTGGGGCTTTTCTTGCAAAACTATGATGCTTATATCAACGTTGTAGGAGGCGTACGCATTGACGAACCGGCCGTTGATCTCAGTGTGGCCGTCAGTCTGGCATCCAGTTTTCGGGACGTGGCCGTATCGCCGTTTGATTTGTTTATCGGTGAAGTGGGACTGACCGGGGAAGTGAGAGGGGTCTCACGGATTGAACAACGCGTGGCCGAAGCGCATAACATGGGTTTTAAAAGAGTCATTCTCCCCGAGAAAAATTGTCAGGGATGGACGCCTCCGAACGGGATCGGACTAATCGGGGTCAAAACGTTGGAAGAAGCATTAGAAGTGGCGTTGGGAGGGTAGGGTGTGAAAAACGACAGACATCAAGGAAGCAGTAGTATTTTACAAATGATCGCTCCGGGAACTCCCTTGAGAGAAGGATTGGACAACGTCCTGGGGGCTAAAACAGGGGCTCTGATCGTGATCGGCTATGACGAGGGAGTTCGCGAAATTGTGGATGGGGGTTTTCATATCGATTGTCCGTTTACGCCCGCTTATCTTTATGAATTGGCCAAGATGGACGGAGCGATTATTCTGAGTAACGACGGGAAAAGGATATTGTATGCAAACGCACAATTGGTTCCTGATTCCGCAATCCCTTCCACGGAAACAGGCATCCGTCACCGCACGGCGCAGCGAACGGCTAGGCAGACCGGGAAATTGGTGGTCTCAATATCCCAGCGCAGAAATATTATCACTTTGTATAAAGGTAACTTTCGTTACGCCCTGAAAGATATGGGAGTGATTTTGACCAAGGCCAACCAAGCCATCCAAACCTTGGAGAAATACAAATCCGTTTTGGATCAAACCACCACGAACCTGACGGCGCTGGAGTTTGAAGAGTTGGTCACCTTGAGCGAAGTGGCACTGGTTTTGCAACGGGTAGAAATGGTGCTCAGAATCAAACGCGAGATCGAAACATATATTCATGAATTGGGAACGGAAGGCCGACTGGTCAGTATGCAATTGGAGGAACTGGTGGCTGACACGGAAGATGAAGCGAAGTTGTTGATTGAGGACTATTGCATTGATCCGTGTGTTTCTCCAGAAGTGGTTTTCCAAGAGTTGCAGAAGTTGTCGTCGGATGATTTGCTGGAACACGCCAACCTGGTGCGGATTTTGGGATATCCATCGTCCGTCAACATTGAAGAGGAAGCCGTTTTGCCGCGCGGATACCGGATTCTTCATAAAATCCCGCGCCTGCCAAGCCATGTGATTTATAAATTAGTTGAGCGCTTTGAAAATTTATCGAGAATCATGGTGGCAACCATCGATGAACTGGATGAGGTCGAAGGAATCGGAAGTGTGCGCGCAAAGATGATCAAAGAAGGATTGAAGCGAATTCAGGAACAAGTATTTATTGACAGACATATATAAATAACCTAGACTATAATGAAACCACTTTAAAAAATTACAAAGAACATCAAATTAGAAAACTTTGAAAGATGTTTTGGTATTTCTGATTAGGAGGTTCCCTTTATGATTGCCAGAGCATTACCTAGTTGTTTAACGGTTGGGAACTTATTACTCGGGATTGTGTCAATTCTTTTGGCATTTCAAGATTCGTGGGAATATGCGGCGATCATGGTGATTTTCGGAATGATTCTGGATGGCTTGGACGGGCGGGTGGCCCGTATGCTGAATACGCAAAGCGAATTTGGAAAAGAGTTGGACTCATTATCGGATGTTATTTCATTTGGCGTGGCTCCTGCAGTCATCATGTATGTATCTTCATTTCAACATATGGGGATGGAAGGTTGGTTGGTGACAGCCATATTCCCCATTTGCGGAGCTTTGAGGTTGGCACGCTTTAACGTACATCCTGGTGAACCGGGCTACTTCATCGGATTGCCGATCACGGCCGCAGGCGGGATTCTTGCGACCATGGCTTTGTATCATAATCATGTGCCCAATGCGTATTTCCTCATGGTGGCCATGCTTTTCTTATCCTTCCTGATGGTCAGTCAAATCAAATATCCGACGTTTAAAAAGGTGGGCATTCCGAAATCTGCCGTATGGATGGCCCCGCTTTTTTTGATTGCGATTGCGGCGACAGCCGTGTTATACCCGCGCGAATTGCCAAAAGTCCTGTTTATTCCCTTGTTTTTGTATGCTTTGTATGGTGTGAAAAAAGCCGTGAGTTTAAAACGTGAAGAAGATGGCGAAAAAGCGATTGAAGAGTGGAAATAGGAAAAATAAACAACCCTTTTTTAAAAGGGTTGTTTTCCTTTGAATCATTAACGGAGATTGAATACTCCGAGTGTTGTGAGTTTTTTTGATTCCTTTTCCATCACTTCGGGGAGGGAGATCTCCAACAGATTGCATAAAGCAGTAAGATAAAAGAGGTTTTTTCCGATTTCGGTCTGAACGGTTTCCAGGCATTGGTCACACAACCTGCCGGATAAATGCGTTTTGAAGTGATTTTTCCATTCTTCACGGGGGGCATCGGTGGGGTAAGGTTGTTTCTGTGCATCGATCCGGATGCATCCGCATTCGGTGACGGCTTTGGTGAGAGACCGGTTGATCCGGGTGCCGGATTCTTGAAATTTTGATGTCACATCTAAAAAACTGCGATGCCGGATGAGTAATTCATCGACTTGTTCCTGAAAGGAAGAAAAAGGGTTTTCGCTCATGCCTTTCACCTCTTTTTTTCGTATAGAGACGGCAGATTTATAGAAAGACTTCGGGGGATGACCTGTGTCATCAGCCTTGTGGTCGCAATGGAAGTCAGTTTTATTATATAGGGAGCGGAATTATAGTGTCAATTTTTTGACAAGACGGAACAGCAGGACAAATGGAAAAAGGGATTGACGATAATCAGTTTTGTATGCTAAGATAATGATTTTTATTTTATTGACTGTGCTGAAGTTTTGTGATATCTTGGAAACAGATATTGCCTCTGGAGGTGGATCTTTTGTTCAATGTTGGCGATAAAGTGGTATACCCCATGCATGGTGCAGGTGTCATAGAATCGATTGAAGAGAAGGAGATCTTGGGTGAGCGGAAGAAGTACTATGTCATGAGGATGCCCATTGGAGATATGAAGGTCATGGTTCCCATGAGCAATGTGGAGAAAATCGGTTTGCGCGAAGTGGTCGATGAGTCGACCGTTGACAAAGTGCTGAAACAAATGAGGCAAAGGGACAACCATGATACACTCAATTGGAACCGACGTTATCGTGCCAATATGGACAAAATCAAAAGCGGAGACATTTATGAAGTGGCAGAAGTGGTCTGTTCGCTGATGCTCCGCGATGAAGAAAAAGGATTATCCACCGGAGAGAGGAAAATGTTGGACAATGCCAGGCAGATTTTGATCAGTGAACTGGTGCTGGCAAGAGACATGAATGAGGAAAAGGCGATGGAGTTGATTGACGGCATCTTTTCCGATAAGGACTCATAATCGTTTCTATTTTCTGTTGTAACAAAAAGGTCATAAGAAAAATTTTTGATATCAGGTTTTCATTTTTGCAGAATGTCTATAATGATTATTACGAGCATCGTTTTGGGAGGAGGTGAAGCCCCGTGTTAAAACGTTTTGTCGAACTTGCTTTCACCTTGGTCGGAGCATCCGCTGGCTATTATTTAGGTCCTGAGTTTTTCGGGTTGCTTCAAGAGTCTCCTCTGAATTTTGGCGAAGTGCCGGGACCGCATTATATTGGCGCGGTTCTTGGAGCGATCATCATGTTTGTCGCAACATTTTGGTTGTCGAATAATGTGGTGAAGTGGATTCGCTGGAGCGAAGAACGTTTGGTTAAAATACCGGCTGCGGATGGACTTTTCGGGGCTCTTGGTTTAATTTTCGGATTGATTGTTGCATTTTTAATTCAACAACCGTTGGCACAGCTGCCGATACCGGGCGTAAACCGTGTGTTGCCTTTTATCTTTTCCGGTTTGTTCGGTTATCTTGGATTCAGGGTGGGATACAAAAAGCGGGATGAACTGATCTCGGTTTTTACGCTTGGGCGTCAAAATAAAGAAGGAAAACAGAAAAACGAAGAAAAGCCTTATGTTGAGCATAAAATTTTGGACACCAGCGTGATTATTGACGGACGCATTGCCGATATTTGCCGTACGGGCTTTTTGGAGGGGACGTTGGTGATTCCGAGCTTTGTGCTCGAAGAACTGCAACATATCGCCGACTCATCCGATGTGCTGAAACGGAACCGGGGACGTCGCGGATTGGATATCCTGAACAAGATCCAAAAAGAGCTGGATGTTGATGTCCTGATTTATGAAGGCGACTTTGAAGAAATTCAGGAAGTGGACAGCAAGCTGGTCAAATTGGCCAAAGTTTTGTCGGGGAAAGTGGTCACCAATGATTTCAACTTGAACAAAGTTTGTGAGTTGCAAGGAGTCAGCGTGCTCAACATCAATGACTTGGCCAATGCCGTGAAACCCGTTGTGTTGCCCGGGGAAGAAATCAATGTTCAAGTGATTAAAGACGGGAAAGAACATGGTCAAGGCGTGGCATACTTGGATGACGGAACCATGATCGTGATTGAAGGCGGGCGTGAATACATCGGGGAACGGATTGATGTTTTGGTCACCAGTGTGTTGCAAACATCTGCGGGTCGGATGATTTTTGCCAAACCGAAACTTTTGGAAAAGGCGTTGTAGGCTTTTTAAATCTTTAAGGAAAAAATGAAATTGCCGTTGCTTGAGGCCCGTGATTGGTTTATATTCTAAACCAAGGACGGGCATATTTTGTTGCAAAGCGAAAGGAGACAGGTGCTTGAGTGTCGGAGTTGTGGTTCCTGCCGCAGGACTGGGAAAAAGAATGGGGGCCCGTGAACCGAAGCAGTTTTTAACCTTTCACGGTCAACCCATCTTGATACATACTTTGGCCTTGTTTGAATCTTTTCCCGAAATTGATGAGATGGTGGTTGTCGCTGATCAAAAGGAGATCGGGCGGACGCAAAAGATGATCAGGGGAGCGGGGCTTCAAAAAGTGACGCATGTCGTTCCCGGAGGAAAAGAACGGCAAGAAAGTGTTTATCTGGGATTGAAGAAGATTTCGACGGACTGGGTCATGGTGCATGATGCGGTCCGTCCTTTTGTCAGTCATGAAGCGATTTCCCGTTTGTTGGAGGAAGCCCGCATGCACGGAGCCGCCATATTGGCTGTGCCGGTGAAGGATACGGTCAAAGTGGTCGATGATGCGGGAATTGTTGAAAACACCCCGGACCGGAAGCGCCTGTGGGCAGTCCAAACGCCTCAGGCTTTTCGGCGCGAGGTCCTGTTGTCGGCGCATGAGCATTTTGCCGGACGGGAAACGGTGGCGACGGATGATTCCATGCTGGTGGAAGAAATGGGCGTGGATGTGCGTGTGGTTCAAGGGGAATATACAAATATCAAGCTGACCACACCTGATGATTTATATTTGGCAGAAGCGATTTATCAGATGAGGGGAAAGAAGAAATGATTCGCATTGGACAAGGATTTGACGTTCACCAGTTTGCTGTTGGAAGACCGCTGATTGTCGGCGGCATCACCATTCCATACGAAAAAGGGTTGATGGGCCATTCGGATGCGGATGTTTTATTGCATGCCATTACGGATGCGATTTTGGGTGCCGCAGGGATGGGGGATATCGGAAAAATCTTTCCGGATACGGATGATGCTTACAAAGACGCCGACAGTGCGGTGTTGTTAAAAGAGGTCTGGAAGCAAGTGAAAGAAAAGGGGTACGCATTGGGGAATCTTGATTCCGTGATCATTGCCCAGAAACCGAAGATGGCTCCGTACATTCCTCAAATGACGCAAAGAATTGCGGAGATTTTGGAAGCGGAAACCTCTCAGGTGAATGTGAAAGCCACCACCACGGAGCAGCTGGGTTTCACCGGACGCGAAGAAGGAATGGCATCCATGGCGGTGGTTTGTCTCGTGCAAAATCGATAAAGAATGGAATCTGGCATAAAAGGAGAGAGTAAAACATGGACAGGGTTCGCACACGTTATGCACCCAGCCCCACGGGGCATCTGCATATCGGCGGTGCAAGAACGGCATTATTCAGTTATTTGCACGCCAAACGCAATGGTGGCGATTTTATCGTCCGGATCGAAGATACTGACACGGAAAGGAACGTGGAGGGCGCCGATGAAAAACAGATGGCCATGTTGAAATGGCTGGGCATCGAATGGGACGAAGGCGTGGATGTCGGCGGTCCTTACGGGCCTTATCGTTGCATGGAGAGAACGGAAATTTACAATCGGTACATTGATCAGCTTCTCAAAGAAGGGAAAGCTTATTTGAGCTATACCACCAAAGAAGAGCTGGAAAAAGAGCGCGAGGAGCAGATTGCCCGGGGAGAAGTTCCCAAATACAGCGGATGGGACCGGGATTTGACTCCGGAACAGCGGGCGAAGTTTGAAGCGGAGGGACGGGTTCCCAGTGTCCGCTTTCGTGTGCCGGAGGGAAAAACCATTGTCATCGAGGATGAAATTCGCGGAACGGTGAAATTCGAATCCGACGGCATCGGGGATTTTGTCATTCGCCGGCCGGACGGACGCCCCACTTACAATTTTGCCGTGGTTGTCGATGATGCCTTGATGAAAATCAGCCATGTGATCCGCGGGGAAGAGCATTTATCCAACACCCCGAAACAAATCATGATTTACGAAGCCCTTGGTTTCAAGCCGCCGGTCTTTGCCCATATTCCGCTCATTTTAAACGGCGAAGGCAAGAAAATGAGCAAACGGGATGAAAGCATCATCCAATTCATTGATCAGTATAAGGAATTGGGTTATTTACCCGAGGCGATCGTCAACTTCATTTCGCTTTTGGGTTGGTCGCCGGAAGGGGAAGAAGAGATGTTTACACCGCAAGAGCTGGTAGAAGTGTTCTCGCTTGAGCGGGTGTCCAAAGCGCCGGCGATTTTTGACACCGGAAAATTAAAATGGATGAACGGGCAATATATCAAAAAAGCATCCTTGGAACGGGTCGTTGAGCTGGCCATTCCCCACTTGGAAAAAGCTGGCCGCATCCGGACACCGCTCGATGAGGAACAGAAAGCCTGGGTGACCCGCCTGGTCGCTTTGTATCAGGAGCAAATGGAGTATGCGGCGGAAATTGTTGAGTTGTCGGATTTGTTCTTCCAAGATGAAATCAATTACTCTGAACAAGCCCGGCAAGTGCTTGCGGAAGAGCAAGTTCCCGCTGTCTTGAAGGCCTTTTTGGAACAAGTTCAACAAAGCGGGTCCTTTGAACCGGATGATATCAAGAAAATGTTTAAACAGGTGCAAAAAGAAACCGGTTATAAAGGGAAAAAATTGTTCATGCCGGTCCGGGTGGCCGTCACCGGTTTGGAACACGGCCCCGATCTGCGCGGAAGCCTTTCTTTGATTGGCCGGGACCGGGTGATAAAACGTTTGCATCAAGTCATTGACAATGTTTTGTGAAGCCGCCAAAATAATATAGATAGAAACGAGTAACAAGGCTGTGATCGGGAGAGTCAGATGTTAAAGGGATTCCAGAGAGGAGCTGGCCGGTGCGAAGCTCCATTCCTGAACATCTGATATGCACCCGGGAGCTGACCTCTGAAACGGATGCGGTCCGGAGTAGGAGGATCCGGCCACCCGCCGTTATCGGGAAAAAGAGGGGCCTGGTTGGCCCAAACAGAGTGGAACCGCGGATATACCGTCTCTGTAGCTTGCGTGCTGCAGAGATTTTTTATTTCCTATTTCAAATCGGCGATAAGAGGGGGAAACCTGACATGCTGTGGAGTAAGAAAAATGGAATTCGCCAAACTCTGCAGGCAGATATTCAAGCGGTGTTTGACCGGGATCCGGCGGCTCGGAGCACTTTGGAAGTGGTGTTGACTTATTCCGGATTGCATGCATTATGGGCTCACCGGTTGGCGCATTGGTTCTACAAAAAACGTTTGTTGCTCATTGCGCGTATAATATCTCAGTTAAACCGCTTTTTTACCGGGATTGAGATTCATCCCGGTGCCAAAATCGGCCGGGGGGTCTTCATTGATCACGGAATGGGTGTGGTCATCGGAGAGACATGTGAAATTGGCGACTATGTGACGATTTATCAGGGCGTCACATTGGGAGGAACAGGCAAAGAAAAAGGAAAACGGCATCCGACGATCGAGGATCATGTGATGATTGCGTCAGGGGCGAAAGTTTTGGGCTCCATTCGTGTCGGACGTTTTGCCAAAGTCGGAGCCGGCTCGGTGGTCTTGCGGGATGTGCCGCCCAATTCCACCGTTGTCGGAGTGCCGGGACGGGTAGTGATTCAGGACGGCGTGAGGGTGAAAGATGATTTGGATCAAGTGAACCTGCCCGACCCGGTTGCGGAAACATTGCGATCCATGCATGTTGAAATGGATGCGTTAAAAGCCCGGTTGAGTGAGTTGGAAGCGAAGTTAAACTGCAGGGAAAATCCAGTGGATCAGGGAGGAACAACCGACGATGACAATACAGCTTTACAACACGCTGACCAGAAAGAAAGAAATGCTTCAAGTGCAAAATAATGAGGTTCGCATCTATGTGTGCGGCCCGACGGTATATAACTTTATTCATATCGGGAACGCCCGTGTCTTTGTCTTTTTTGACGTGGTGCGGCGGTATTTGCGCTCCCGGGGTTATCGTGTGACTTATGTGCAGAATTTCACCGATGTCGACGACAAGTTGATCCGGGCCTCCCAAGAAACGGGAAAACCGGTCCCGGAAATTGCCGAACAATACATCCAAGCTTATTTTGAGGACATGGATACATTGGGGGTGCAACGGGCGGATGTGCATCCGCGGGCAACCGAGCATATTCCGGAGATGATTGAAGCGATTCGGGATCTGATTGACAAAGGATATGCTTATGAAAAGAACGGGGATGTTTACTTCCGCTCCTTGCGCAAAAAAGATTATGGAAAACTGTCCCATCAATCGTTGGAAGAATTGAAGGCGGGGGCCAGGATTGAAATCAATGAACAAAAGGAACATCCGTTGGATTTTGCATTGTGGAAAGCCGCCAAGCCCGGGGAAATCAGCTGGGAAACGCCTTGGGGACGCGGGCGGCCCGGCTGGCACATCGAATGTTCCGTAATGGCACGCAAATACCTGGGGGACACGTTGGACATCCATGCAGGCGGAGCGGATCTCTGCTTCCCCCACCACGAAAACGAGATCGCACAAAGCGAGGCATGGACGGGCAAAACATTTGTGCGTTATTGGCTGCATAACGGGTATATTAATATGGGAAATGAAAAGATGTCGAAATCGCTCGGGAATGTCAAACGCGTGGTTGAATTGCGTAAGACCTATTCCCCGGAGGCGATCCGGTATTTCCTTTTATCTGCCCATTACCGGCATCCGATTTCCTTCAGCGATGAAGTGATGAGACAGGCGGAAGGAAGCATTGAACGGATCCAAACCGCGGTGGAAAATTTAAAACACCGGTTGGATTCGGCGATGCCCGGCGGGGAAGATCCGGAAACGGCCGCGAAGCTGTCACGGTACAAAGAGCAGTTTGAAGCCGAGATGAACGATGATTTCAATACAGCCAATGCCATCAGTGTGCTGTTTGAAGTGGTCAAACTGGCGAATGAAACGGTGGCGAAACCGGTCGTGTCCAAGGAAACGGTTCAAGGAATCTTGGATTGGCTGAAAACGCATGGGGAAGAAATTCTGGGCCTGGTCACAACCGAATCGGAAGACCGCCTGGAGCAGGAGCTGGAAGCCTTGATCGAAGAAAGGCAAAAAGCGCGAAAAGCCCGGGATTTTGCAAAAGCTGACGCAATCCGGGACCAGCTTTTGGCCCGCGGGATTGTGCTGGAAGATACACCACAAGGAGTTCGATGGAGAAGAAAATGAGTGAAAATATATTCGGAATGCTTCAACCGCTGACAAAAACACCGCGGGAATATAATCCTTTGTTGCTGGCTTATCTGGGTGATGCCGTGTATGAGATATTTATCCGGCATCACCTGGTGGCCCGCGGCATTGCCCGGCCTCAGGACTTGCAAAAAGAGGCGGCCAAATTTGTGTCTGCTTTGGCCCAAGCCAAAGTGTACAAAGCGATTGAAAACGATCTGACGGAAGAAGAGCGGGACATCTTAAGACGCGGCCGCAATGCCAAGTCAGGAAGTGTCCCCAAAAACGCAAAGGTGACGGATTACAGACAAAGCACCGGATTGGAAGCGTTGATGGGCTACCTGTATTTGAAAAAAGATGAACAACGTTTGCATGAATTGATGAATTCAGCGATAGAGATTGTCGAAAAGGGGTACAAGGAAAATGATTGACTGGATATACGGGAAACACGCGGTTTTGGAAACATTGAAGTCCGGGCGCCCGGTGGAAAAAATTCTTTTGGCAAAAAATATCAACAAATTCAGCGTGAATGAGATCATTGAACACGCCAAAAAACAAAATGTTCCGTACCAATGGGTGCCCCGTTCCCGTTTGGACCAATTGGCGGAAGGGAATAACCATCAAGGAGTCGTTGCCCAAGTCGCTGCCTTTGAGTACGCTTCGCTGGAAGACCTTTTTAAGCGGGCGGAGCAGAAACAGGAGGCACCCTTTTTTTTGCTTTTGGACAGTATTGAAGATCCCCACAACCTCGGATCGATTTTGCGTTCAGCCGATGCTTCGGGGGCGCATGGCGTCATCATTCCGAAGCGGAGGGCGGCAGGGGTGACTTCCGTGGTGGCAAAAACCTCGGCCGGTGCGGTGCAACATGTGCCGGTGGTCCGGGTGACCAATTTGAATCGTGTTGCCGATGAATTGAAAGAACGGGGAGTTTGGCTCGTCGGAAGCGACGGATCGGCCGAACAGGAGTATACCGGGATTGATTACAACATGCCGGTTGCCGTGGTGATCGGGAATGAAGGGCGCGGGATTCACACGTTGTTGAAAAAGAAATGCGATTTTTTGGTGAAGCTCCCGATGAGAGGGAAGGTTTCATCGTTAAATGCATCGGTTGCGGCGGGGATTCTCATGTATGAAGTCATGCGCTGCCGGATGAATGATGGTTAAGCACGAAGAATGGCTGGTGGTGGATGGGTATAACGTGATCGGTGCCAAGTCGGGGGTGCACTGGAATCCGGTTTCGATTGAAGAGGAACGGGTTCAATTGATTCGCGATTTGTCTGAATATCAGGCGATGACCGGCCGGCAGGTCCATCTTGTGTTTGATGCGCATTCCACACCAGGGATTGACGTGAAAACCGACGAGGAGAAAATTCTGGTTTACTATACCCGTCGCGATGAAACCGCGGATGAGTTTATCGAACGCTTTGTCAAGAAGCATAAAAGCCCGCACCGCTCCATTTATGTGGCAACGTCCGATTATCTGGAGCAACGGATGGTTTTCGGACAAGGGGCCTACCGCATCTCTTCCAGGGAGCTGTTGGAGGAGATCCGGATCGCAAAAGAGAAATTAAACAAAAAATTGAAACGGGAGAGGCAACAAAAGCAAAGAAACACCTTGGAAGAAAGAATAAGTATCGATCTCAAACAGATATTTGAAAAATGGAGAAGGAAAAAATAGGTTAAAATTTGACGTTTTTGTTTCACTTCGGATATAATAACATTACTGTGGGTTAATATAAGGGTTTATAGGCTACTTGGTCGGGAGGGAAAGCGGTGAGTGTAAATCTTCAATCCAGTAATTTTGTCACTTACGACAGAAATGCTGATTACAAAAACATGGCCGACGAAGAGCTGGTTTATGGCGTACGCGTGGGAGATCATCAGGCTCTGGAATATTTGATTAATAAGTACAAAAATTTCGTCAGAGCGAAAGCGAGATCCTATTTTCTCATCGGAGCCGATCACGAAGATATCGTGCAGGAGGGGATGATTGGACTATTTAAAGCGATTCGGGACTTTAAGGGGGACAAGCTGGCTTCGTTTAAAGCATTTGCCGAATTATGCATCACGCGCCAGATCATCACAGCGATCAAAACGGCTACCCGACAAAAACACATTCCGCTCAACTCTTATGTTTCATTGGACAAGCCTGCTTACGACGACGATACGGACAGGACGTTGCTGGATAAAATCCCCGGAAGTCTATCAAACCCTGAGGAGATCTACATCAGCCAGGAAGAATATAATGATATTGAAGATAAAATAGCGAAAATTCTTAGTGATTTGGAACGGAAAGTATTGATGTTGTATCTGGACGGACGTTCTTATCAGGAAATCGCGGTCGACTTAAATCGACATGTGAAGTCGATCGACAACGCCTTGCAGAGAGTGAAACGGAAATTAGAGAGATACCTTGAAGTGCGTGAACTTTCTTTATGATTAACAAAAGCACCGGTTCACAAAAGAACAGGTTTCGTACCTGTTCTTTTGTTTGGATTCGACAAAAAACATCATGATTCCTTTTTGTTTTGAAAAAATGTATGGAAAATCATGCGGATTGCTTGCTTTTTAACAAAGTATTCAAAAATTCCCGGCCGGTTTCTTTTTTATAAACTGATTTTTGATGAGCGAAATTTATGTCAATAATGGTTTTACAAACGGCTTTACATTGACAGCAGGGAGCCAGTGTGATAATGTAATTTGGGTATTTTCTATCGTTTCCTTCCGTTTGAACGGCGACTTGATGAAGAGGAGGTGTCGGAAGATGCGGGTGAACATTACACTGGCTTGCACCGTATGTCGTTCACGCAACTATGCATTGACCAAAAACAAAAGCAAACATCCGGATCGCATGGAATTACGCAAATATTGTCCGCGTTGCAATTCGCATCAAATCCATCGTGAAACCAAGTAATAAGGGTTTAGCTGCTTGATAGAAGATGGGGGTGACAATATGGCTGCTTTTCAAGGCCTTAGACGTGGAGTCCGGAAAAGTGTTTCCGGCACAGCCGGCTTTTTCCGGGGAAGCATTCAGGAGCTGAAAAAAGTTCGCTGGCCAAACCGGCAGGAAATGTTCAACTACACCGTTGTGGTTTTGCTGATTGTGATACTCTTGGCTGTCTTTTTCTTTGTCGTGGATGCTGGGATTTATCAGTTGGTGAAACTGATTACTAAATAGCAGTCATTTCTTAAGGGGGGGACAGGGGTCAAACCCTGATGAGCAATGGAGAAAAATTGGTATGTGGTTCACACGTATTCCGGCTACGAGAACAAAGTGAAAACCAACCTGGAAAAGCGTGTCCATTCCATGGACATGCAAGATAAGATCTTCCGCGTTCTTGTACCAATGGAAGAAGGAATCGAGCACAAAGACGGAAAAAAGAAAACGGTAATGCGAAAAGTCTTTCCGGGTTATGTGTTGGTAGAGATGGTTATGACCGACGACTCGTGGTATGTCGTGCGAAACACACCAGGAGTGACAGGATTCGTGGGTTCATCAGGGGCAGGGTCCAAGCCAACTCCCCTTATGCCGGATGAGGTTGATGCCATCCTGCGTCAAATGGGCATGGAAGAGTCTAAGGTGACGGTTGATTTTTCGATTGGCGAAAATGTCAAAGTGAAGGAAGGACCGTTCGCTAATTTTGTCGGAAGAATTGACGAAATTGATGCAAGCCGTTCAAAAATCAAAGTAATGGTCAATATGTTCGGCCGGGAGACGCCGGTTGAACTGGATTTTGACCAGGTGGAAAAAATTTAGCGAACCGAAAACTTTCGTTTCTTTTTTGTGTGTGGTAAAGTATAACTGTTTGTTTTATGTTACCCCCATCTTTGGGGCGAGCGCAAGCCTGACTGAAAGGGAGCTTGCCTTTCCGTGGGAGGGTAATACCCGAGAAAACCACATGTTTGAAGGAGGTTGGATTCGCGTGGCCAAAAAAGTCATTAAAGTGGTCAAGCTGCAGATTCCGGCTGGGAAAGCCAATCCGGCACCGCCTGTAGGTCCGGCATTGGGTCAAGCTGGTGTGAACATCATGGGATTTTGTAAAGAGTTCAATGCCCGCACGGCTGAACAGGCCGGACTGATCATTCCGGTTGAAATCACGGTTTATGAAGACCGTTCCTTTACGTTTATCACCAAAACTCCTCCAGCTGCCGTTCTCTTGAAGAAAGCAGCCGGGATTGAATCCGGATCCGGTGAACCGAACCGGAATAAAGTAGCGACCATTAAACGGGATAAAGTGCGTGAGATCGCTGAAATGAAAATGCCCGATTTGAATGCCGCAAGTGTGGAAGCTGCCATGCGCATGGTGGAAGGCACGGCAAAAAGCATGGGCATTCAGATCGAAGACTGATCGGGTGAAGAGCCGGGCTGCTCTGCCACGAGCAGCTTGAAGCTTGTGGGAGGATCTTCCGCTAAGACCACGAAAGGAGGAAATGAACGTGGCAAAACACGGCAAAAAATATCTTGAGGCGCTTAAAAAAGTTGACCGCGAAAAACTCTACAGCCCTCAAGAAGCATTGGAACTTGTGAAAGAAATTTCCACTGCGAAATTTGATGAAACGGTTGAAGCAGCGTTCCGTTTGGGAATCGACACCAAAAAAGCTGACCAGCAAGTGAGAGGTGCGGTGGTGTTGCCGCATGGTACCGGGAAAACCAAACGTGTTCTCGTCTTTGCCAAAGGGGAGAAAGCAAAAGAAGCTGAAGCTGCCGGTGCCGATTATGTCGGGGATGAAGAGACGATCAACAAAGTCAGCCAAGGATGGCTTGATTTTGACGTGGTTGTGGCCACTCCCGACATGATGGGGCAAGTCGGTCGTTTGGGACGGATCCTGGGACCGAAAGGATTAATGCCAAACCCGAAAACCGGTACGGTTACCTTTGAAATCGAGAAAGCCGTAAAAGAAATCAAAGCCGGCAAAATTGAATACCGTGCCGACAAAGCCGGTATAGTCCACGCTGCGATCGGTAAAGTTTCCTTTACGACAGATCAATTGCGTGAAAACTTGCAAGTGTTGGCTGACGCTTTGATGAAAGCCAAACCGGCTGCTGCCAAAGGAACCTACATGAAGAGCGTGACCGTTTCTTCGACCATGGGACCTGGCGTTTCCGTCAGCGCACAACAATTGGTTGGTCGTTAATTTTTGCATCTGGAAATCTTTTGCACGGGGCAATAAAGAGAACAAGTATTGCCCGGTGATGACTTTTCTGATATAATCCGTGTCATGATGTGATTCGCCGGTGGCAGTGTGTCTGCTTCGGATGAGGTGAATCCGCAATAATTGGATATAGCTTTTTACCGTAGACAGTAGGTGCCGAAGTTGCTGCTTAATATCCTACCGAGGTAAGGATACATGCATGGATGTGGTGTGTTCCACGGAATCCATACGAGTAACGGAAGCCTTCGACTGTCTACGGAGGCTTTTTCTATTTTTAAAAACTCCTGATGAGGAGGTGTGCCGCGTGTCCAAAGCGATTGAAAGAAAAAAACAAGTTGTCGCAGAAATCGCAGAAAAACTGGAAAAGAGCAAAAGCACCATTGTAGCTGACTATCGCGGTTTGGATGTAAAACAAATGAACGAGCTGCGCAAACAGTTGCGCGAAGCCGGCGTTGAATTCAAGGTGCTCAAAAATACGCTGACCCGCCGCGCTTGCGAACAAGTCGGCGCCAACGACCTGACCGAGCATCTGACCGGACCAACCGCAGTTGCATTCAGCTACGAAGATGTAGTGGCTCCGGCCAAAATTCTCCATGGCTTTGCCAAAGAGAACAAGGAGCTGGAAATCAAAGGCGGTTTGGTGGAAGGTAAAGCCGTCAGCCTTGATGAAATCAAGGAACTGGCAGAACTGCCGTCCTACGAAGGTTTGCTCTCCATGTTGCTTAGCGTGTTGCAAGCGCCTGTGCGCAACTTTGCACTGGCTGTCAAAGCAGTGGCTGACAAAGATGGAGAAGCTGCCGAAGCTTAAAAAATTATTGATATCTAACAGAATGCAAGGAGGTTTCCTTTATGTCTAAAGAAGAAATCATTCAAGCGATTAAAGAAATGAGCGTTCTCGAACTGAACGATCTTGTAAAAGCAATCGAAGAAGAATTCGGTGTAACTGCTGCGGCTCCGGTTGCAGTGGCTGGTGCTGCCGGCGGCGGGGATGCTGCTGAAGAAAAAACTGAATTTGATGTTGTGCTTGCCAATGCAGGCTCCTCCAAAATCAACGTCATTAAAGCCGTTCGCGGTATTACCGGCCTCGGCTTGAAAGAAGCAAAAGCACTTGTTGACAACGCTCCGTCCCCGGTCAAAGAAGGAGTTTCCAAAGAAGAAGCAGACAAAATCAAAGCAGAACTCGAAGAAGCCGGTGCTACTGTAGAAGTTAAGTAATCGTTTGGATCCGGCTAACCCGTCGTCATACGGTCGGCGGGTTCTCTTT
The DNA here is from genome assembly GCF_038006465.1 of Thermoactinomyces sp. FSL K6-2592. Taxonomy (NCBI): domain Bacteria; kingdom Bacillati; phylum Bacillota; class Bacilli; order Caryophanales; family Thermoactinomycetaceae; genus Thermoactinomyces; species Thermoactinomyces sp. FSL K6-2592. The sequence continues at coordinate 45,148 of NZ_JBBOVH010000001.1, read as the reverse complement.
TTAAAGCAGACGATCTGAAATTTGAGATGAGAAGGACTGATCCTCTCTTCAAAAAAGGAGATCCGTTATCCATGGCTGATCACTATTTTTCCCGTCAACCTGAGTCGAAAAGTGAAGAGCGCGAAATCCAAGCCGTTCTGTCGGGTGAATCTTTCCGGTTTAAAACGGATGCCGGTGTGTTTTCGAAAAAGGGAATTGATTTTGGCACCCGCCTTTTGATTGAAAGCGCCGAGATTGAACCGGAATCCGCCGTCCTTGATTTGGGCTGCGGCTACGGAGCGGTTGGAATTGCGGTGAGCAAAACGGTTCCGGATGTAGCAGTGACCATGGTGGATGTGAATGAACGGGCTGTTCAGCTGGCAAAAGCGAATGCAGCTTTGAATCAAGCGGATGACCATGTGGAAATTTTGGTCAGCGACGGGTTCTCTCAATTGCAAGGCAGAAAATTTGACCATATTTTGTTAAACCCGCCGATTCGTGCGGGGAAATCAACGATTTACCGTCTGTTTAAAGAAGCGTCTGTTGCCCTTCATCCAGGGGGATCTTTGTGGATCGTCATCCGCAAGCAACAGGGAGCGGAATCGGCCAAAAAAGAGTTGGAACAATTATTTGCAGATGTGGATGTGGTCCGGAAGAAAAAAGGGTATGTCATTATCCGCTCACGAAAAGATTGACACTAAATTTTCGTTATGATAGTGTATTAAATTGCAGAAAGTGTCTTTGAACTCATAGAATCATTGAAAACGGTTGTGTGAAAACCGGTTGGTTTATTGCGCGATCCAACTGGATAAAATAGGTAAATAGACTGCTTCTAGGTAAAAATGAGGTTCAATATCACTCATTTTCTTTTTTTACTTTGACAACCGCATCTGGAAAGCGGTTTTGACTGGGTGCGAGGGGGGAGTTTATTTGGCTGGTAAAATGATCCCGTGTGGTCGTCGGCAACGTCGTAGTTATGCTCGCATTAACGAGGTTTTGGAACTACCGAATCTGATTGAGATTCAATTGAAGTCATACCAATGGTTTTTGGATGAAGGTTTGCGGGAAATGTTCCGCGACATTTCGCCTATCGAAGATTTCACGGGGAATCTGGTGTTGGAATTTATCGATTACAGCTTGGGCGAACCCAAGTATACCGTGGAGGAAGCAAAAGATCACCAGGTTACCTATGCAGCACCGTTGCGCGTGAAAGTTCGCCTGATCAACAAAGAAACCGGTGAAGTCAAGGAACAGGAAGTGTTTATGGGTGACTTCCCGCTCATGACAGAAACCGGAACCTTTATCATCAACGGCGCAGAACGAGTCATTGTAAGCCAATTGGTTCGTTCGCCCAGTGTGTATTATAACACGAAAGTCGATAAAAACGGGAAACCGACTTATACTGCCACAGTAATTCCAAATCGTGGCGCTTGGCTTGAGTTGGAAACCGATGCCAAAGATATCATTTATGTTCGCATTGATCGTACACGGAAAATTCCGGTGACGGTTCTTTTGCGTGCGCTCGGATTCAGCAGTGATGCGGAAATCCTCGAGTTGTTGGGGGATGACGAGTATATCCGCAACACCCTGGATAAAGACAACACGGGGAATACTGAAAAAGCGCTGATTGAAATTTATGAACGTTTGCGTCCGGGTGAACCGCCAACCGCGGAAAATGCCCGCAGTCTGCTTTATGCGAGATTTTTTGACCCGAAACGGTATGACTTGGCAAGTGTCGGACGCTATAAAATCAATAAAAAACTGCATATCAAAAACCGTTTGATCAATCAAAAACTGGCTGAACCCATTGTGGATGCAGAAACCGGCGAAATTTTGGCCGAAGCCGGACAAGTCTTGGAGCGCCGCGTGTTGGACAAGTTGATGCCTTATCTCACCGGGGAAAAGGCATACGGTTACAAGTCCTACAAAGTGCGTGGAGGCGTGCCGGAAGACGGAACGATTGAGTTGCAATCCATCAATATTTTCTCCCCGTTGGAAGACGGAAAAGTGATCAAAGTCATTTCGAACGGGGAAGTGGATGACTCGGTCAAACACATTACCGCTGCGGATATTTTGGCTTCCATTAACTACTTTATCAACTTGTTGCACGGGGTTGGCTCAACGGATGACATTGACCATCTCGGAAACCGCCGTCTGCGTTCCGTCGGGGAATTGTTGCAAAACCAATTCCGGATCGGTTTGTCCCGGATGGAGCGTGTGGTACGTGAACGGATGTCCATCCAGGATGCCAATGCCATCACACCGCAAGCGCTGATTAACATTCGTCCGGTGATTGCCGCGATCAAAGAGTTTTTCGGCAGCAGCCAGTTGTCCCAATTCATGGATCAGACCAACCCGCTGGCTGAGTTGACGCATAAACGCCGTTTGTCAGCCTTGGGTCCCGGTGGTTTGACCCGGGAGCGCGCAGGGATGGAAGTGCGTGACGTTCACCACTCACACTATGGTCGGATGTGTCCGATCGAAACTCCTGAGGGTCCGAACATCGGGCTGATCAACTCTTTATCGACATATGCACGGGTCAATGAGTACGGCTTTATCGAGACGCCTTACCGCCGGGTCGATCCCGAAACCGGAAAGGTGACGGATCAAATTGATTATCTGACTGCGGATGAAGAAGACCATTTCTATGTTGCCCAAGCCAACGCAGAACTGAACGAGGATGGAACCTTTGCCCATGAAACGGTGACCGTCCGTTACCAAGATGAAACGATTACCGTTCCGCGGGATCGGGTCGATTACATGGACGTTTCCCCGAAACAGGTCGTGTCGGTGGCAACGGCATGTATTCCATTCTTGGAAAACGACGACTCCAACCGTGCGTTGATGGGATCGAACATGCAGCGTCAAGCCGTTCCGTTGCTCCGCCCGAGAGCACCGTTTGTCGGGACCGGCATGGAACATATTGCCGCCAGGGATTCGGGGGTCATGATTCGTGCCAAACGGCCCGGCACCGTTGTGCGGGTTACAGCGGATGAAGTATGGGTCCGCCATGAGGAAGAAGTGGACGGCCGCGTGGTTGAAGGGGACATCGACAAGTACAAGCTGACGAAGTTTGCCCGTTCCAACCAGGGAACCTGCATCAACCAGCGTCCGGTTGTCAAGTACGGGGAGAAAGTGAAAGCCGGTGACACGCTGGCGGACGGACCTTCAACCGAACAAGGGGAATTGGCCCTGGGACAAAATGTGGTTGTCGCGTTCATGACGTGGGAAGGTTACAACTACGAGGACGCGATCTTGTTAAGTGAAAAGCTTGTGAAAGAAGATGTTTACACATCGATTCACATTGAAAAATACGAAAGCGAAGCACGGGATACCAAATTGGGACCGGAAGAAATCACACGGGATATTCCCAATGTCGGGGAAGATGCGCTGAAAAATCTGGATGAACGCGGAATCATCCGCGTGGGGGCTGAAATCAAACCCGGCGACATCCTCGTGGGGAAAGTCACTCCGAAAGGAATGACCGAACTGACCGCGGAAGAGCGCTTGTTGCACGCCATCTTTGGTGAAAAAGCGCGGGAAGTTCGCGACACCTCACTGCGCGTTCCCCATGGAGAATCCGGAATCGTTGTCGATGTAAAAGTGTTTACCAGGGAAAACGGAGATGAGTTGCCGCCTGGCGTCAACCAACTGGTTCGCGTGTACATCGCCCAAAAACGGAAGATTTCCGAAGGGGACAAAATGGCGGGACGCCATGGAAACAAAGGGGTTATCGCAAAAGTTCTGCCGGAAGAAGACATGCCGTTTTTGCCCGACGGCACGCCGGTTGAAGTGGTGTTGAACCCGCTCGGGGTTCCGTCACGGATGAATATCGGACAGGTTCTGGAAGTCCACCTTGGGATGGCTGCAAAAGCTTTGGGGCTTCATATGGCGACACCGGTCTTTGACGGTGCGACCGAGAACGATGTCTTTGACACGTTGGAAGAGGCCGGACTTAGCCGGGACGGGAAAACCATCCTGTACGACGGCCGGACGGGTGAACCGTTTGAAAACCGCGTCACGGTCGGGGTTATGTATATGATCAAGCTGGCTCACATGGTTGACGATAAAATTCACGCCCGTTCAACCGGACCGTACTCACTGGTTACCCAGCAACCGCTTGGAGGTAAAGCGCAGTTTGGCGGTCAGCGGTTCGGTGAGATGGAGGTATGGGCGCTGGAAGCTTACGGTGCAGCCCACACCTTGCAGGAAATTCTCACTGTGAAGTCAGACGATGTCGTCGGTCGTGTGAAAACGTATGAAGCGATTGTCAAAGGTGAAAATGTGCCAGAGCCGGGTGTTCCCGAATCATTCAAAGTTCTCATCAAAGAACTGCAAAGCTTGGGTATGGATGTCAAGATCCTTGCCGGCGATGAGCAGGAAATTGAGATGCGCGAACTGGATGAAGAAGATGAACCGGCCAATGAAAAGTTAGGATTTGATTTGTCGGTCGATGAAGGCAATAAATCCAACTCTTCTTCGTAGTGCGAAAGGGGGAGCGTGTGAAACGCTCTCCTTACGCACAACGGGATGAATCCTGAGGGAGGAATCGCCCAATGCTCGATGTAAATAACTTTGAATTTATGAAAATTGGTCTCGCCTCGCCCGAGAAGATCCGTTCCTGGTCCCGTGGTGAGGTGAAAAAACCCGAAACGATCAACTATCGTACGTTAAAGCCGGAAAAAGAAGGCTTGTTTTGTGAAAAAATCTTTGGTCCGACCAAAGACTGGGAGTGTCACTGCGGAAAGTACAAACGGGTCCGGTATAAAGGGGTTGTTTGTGACCGGTGCGGTGTGGAAGTAACCCGTTCGAAAGTGCGCCGCGAACGCATGGGGCATATCGAATTGGCCGCACCCGTCTCCCATATTTGGTACTTCAAAGGAATTCCCAGCCGGATGGGTCTGGTTCTGGATATGTCTCCCCGTTCACTGGAAGAAGTGATTTACTTCGTTTCCTACGTGGTCGTGGATCCGGGATCGACCCCGCTGGAGAAAAAACAATTGTTGTCGGAAAAAGAATACCGTACTTACCGCGAAAAATACGGTTCCGCATTTACAGCCATGATGGGGGCCGAAGCGATCAAACGGTTGCTTTCCGAAATTGATCTGGATAAAGAAGTCGAGGCACTGAAAGAGGAACTGCAAACCGCACAAGGGCAAAGACGCAACCGTGCGATCAAACGTTTGGAAGTGCTGGAAGCATTCCGCACCTCCGGAAATGATCCGGCATGGATGGTTTTGGATGTTTTGCCGGTGATTCCTCCGGAACTGAGACCGATGGTCCAACTGGATGGCGGACGGTTTGCCACTTCCGACCTGAACGATTTGTATCGCCGGGTGATTAACCGGAACAACCGCTTAAAACGTTTGTTGGATTTGGGTGCTCCGGATATCATCGTGCAAAACGAGAAAAGAATGTTGCAGGAAGCGGTCGACGCCTTGATCGATAACGGCCGTCGCGGTCGTCCGGTGACCGGTCCGGGAAACCGCCCGCTGAAGTCGTTGTCGCATATGTTGAAAGGGAAACAAGGACGTTTCCGTCAAAACCTGCTCGGAAAACGGGTCGACTATTCCGGCCGTTCGGTAATCGTCGTCGGACCCCACTTGAAAATGTACCAATGCGGCTTGCCCAAGGAAATGGCTTTGGAGCTCTTTAAACCGTTTGTCATGAAAGAGTTGGTGGCAAGAGGGCTGGCCCACAACATCAAAAGTGCTAAACGGAAAGTGGAACGCGTCCATCCCGAAGTTTGGGATGTCTTGGAGGACGTGATCAAAGAGCATCCGGTTCTGTTGAACCGTGCGCCGACGTTGCACCGTCTGGGAATCCAAGCGTTTGAGCCGGTCTTGGTCGAAGGGCGTGCCATCCGTTTGCACCCGCTCGTATGTACGGCTTATAACGCGGACTTTGACGGGGACCAAATGGCGGTTCACGTGCCCCTTTCGGCTGAGGCGCAAGCGGAAGCCCGTCTGTTGATGTTGGCGGCACAAAACATTTTGAACCCGAAAGACGGCAAACCGGTAGTCACGCCTTCACAAGACATGGTTCTCGGTTCTTACTATCTGACGCTGGAAAAAAGAAACGATCCCGGAGAAGGAAGTGTGTTCTACTCCATTTCCGAAGCGATCAATGCATACGATCACGGTTATGTCACTTTGCATTCGCGGATTGCGATTCCGGCGAAAAACGTGGGCAAAAACGTCTTTACGGAAAAGCAAAAGGACGCACTCTTGGTGACAACCGTCGGGAAATTGATTTTCAACGAAATTTTCCCGGCAGATTTCCCGTATATCAATGAACCTTCCAAAGAAAACCTGGTACGCACTCCGGACAAGTATTTCATTTTCGAAAAAGGAACCAACGTGAAAGAATTCATCCAGAATATAGAGGAACCGTCCGCTTTGAAAAAAGGACACCTCGGAACGATTATTGCCGAGTGTTTCCGCCGTTTTGGAACAACGGTGACCTCTGAGGTTCTGGACAAAGTCAAAGAGTTGGGATACAAGTATTCCACCAAAGCGGGAATCACGATTTCCGTTTCCGATGTCACGGTTCCGGAAGAAAAGAAAGACATTCTGGCCAAGGCAGACGAAGAGGTTAAAAAAGTCCTCAAGCAATACCGTCGCGGTCTGATCACCGACGATGAACGGTATGAACGCGTCATTTCGATCTGGAGCCAGGCCAAAGACCAAATCACGGACGTCCTGATGAAGAATATGGGCAAATTCAACCCCATTTATATGATGGCCAACTCCGGTGCGCGGGGGAACGTGTCGCAAATCACCCAGCTGGCGGGAATGCGCGGTCTGATGGCAAACCCGGCCGGTAAGATCATTGAACAGCCGATTCGTACCAACTTCCGTGAAGGGCTGACCGTGTTGGAGTACTTTATTTCAACACACGGTGCACGGAAAGGTTTGGCGGATACCGCCCTCAGAACGGCAGACTCCGGTTATTTGACCCGCCGTTTGGTCGACGTGGCTCAAGATGTGATTGTGCGTGAAGACGACTGCGGTACGGATAAAGGAATTTCCGTGACCAAACTGGCCGAAGGCAATGAAGTGATTGAGGAACTGTATGACCGGATCGTGGGACGGGTTTCCTTCCAAACGGTTCGTCATCCGGAAACGGGTGAAGTGATTGTCCGCCGGAATGAATTGATCGATGAAGACATCGCCAAAGAAATTGTGGATGCTGGCATCGAAGAAGTAGTCATCCGTTCGGTGCTGACATGCCGGACCCGACACGGGGTGTGCAAAAAATGTTACGGACGCAACCTGGCCTTGGGTACGCCGGTGGAAGTCGGTGAAGCCGTCGGAATCATTGCCGCCCAATCGATCGGTGAACCCGGAACCCAGCTGACGATGCGGACGTTCCATACAGGCGGGGTGGCCGGAGACGACATCACCCAAGGTTTGCCACGGATTCAAGAGCTGTTTGAGGCCCGGAATCCAAAAGGTCAGGCGGTCATCAGTGAAATTGCCGGTACGGTCAAAGACATCCGCGAAACCAAGGATCGCCGTGAAATCGAAATTGAAGGAGCGGTGGAATCCAAAGTTCATGTCGTTCCGTACGGCGCACGGCTGAAAGTGGACGTGGGTGATGTTGTGGAAGCCGGTGTGGAGCTGACCGAAGGTTCGGTGGACCCGAAAGATCTGCTCCGCATCAAAGGCGCCCGCGGGGTTCAAAATTATATCTTGCGCGAGGTACAAAAAGTGTACCGCTTGCAAGGGGTTGAAATTAACGATAAACACGTTGAGGTCATGGTTCGCCAAATGATGCGCAAAGTCCGGATCACCGATGCTGGAACGACGGACTTGTTGCCGGGGTCCATCGTGGATATTCACGATTACGAAGATGCCAACCGGAGAGAACTGTTGTCGGGCGGGGATCCGGCAGTGGGCCGTCCGGTTCTGCTCGGAATCACCAAGGCTTCACTGGAGACCGATTCCTTCCTGTCGGCAGCATCGTTCCAAGAAACAACCCGCGTCTTGACCGATGCCGCCATCAAAGGAAAAGTGGATCGTCTGTTGGGATTGAAAGAAAACGTGATTATCGGGAAATTGATCCCGGCCGGTACCGGTATGGACCGTTACCGTTCCATGGGATACAAGTTGGCGAATGAAGTCGGGGACAGCGACAAACAGGAGATGGAAAAGGTAACGATTGAATAGTGTTTTTTATTGACTTTGCTCATTCATGGTGGTAATATATCCTCGTGTGCTTGGATGTAAATTATTCACTTTGGAGGGCAGCAAGCATGTCTTATGAAAAAGTGAAACAAGCAAATTCGTTAACGATTGGTGCCAAGCAAACGAAGAAAGCCATTGAACAGGGCATTGCCACCCGGGTGTTTGTGGCTGATGATGCGGATCCGCGAATCACAGAACCGATTGTTATGCTTTGCAAAGAGAAAGGAATCGTTGCGGAACATGTCGACTCCATGAAAAAGCTCGGAAAAGCTTGCGGCATTGAAGTCGGCGCAGCGACGGCAGCGATTTTGAAAGAAGTGTGAGCGACGATATAAACGGTTGGCCGCGCAGGGTGATTGCGCGGCTGGCCTCCTGAAACATAAGTCGTTCCCATTTTTATAACCACAGATGGAACACCTGGATCTGTGGTCTTGTGAACAAGTTAAATCCGCGCCAAAGGGAGGTGCCTGAAGAATGCCGACAATTAACCAGCTCGTGCGTAAAGGTCGTAAAAGCAAAAAATCTCAATCCAAATCACCAGCGCTTCAATACACCTACAACACGCTGAGAAAAGAGGTTGTACACCAAAGTGCACCGCAAAAACGCGGAGTATGTACCCGTGTGGGCACGATGACGCCGAAAAAGCCGAACTCCGCTTTGCGTAAATATGCCCGTGTCCGTTTGACAAACGGAACCGAGGTGACGGCGTACATTCCGGGAATCGGCCATAACCTGCAAGAACACTCCGTGGTTTTGGTTCGTGGCGGACGTGTTAAAGACTTGCCTGGTGTGCGTTACCACATTGTGCGTGGCGCTTTGGACACGGCCGGAGTGACCGACCGGAAACAAGGCCGTTCCAAATACGGTACCAAACGCCCGAAAAAATAATGAAGCATAAGATTTGACAAAATGGGATAAAAAGGAGGGAGAAGCATGCCGCGTAAAGGCCCAGTACCTCGTCGGGATGCGCTGCCGGATCCGATTTACAACAGCAAACTGGTTACCCGTCTGATCAACCGGCTGATGTATGACGGAAAAAAAGGAGTTGCTCAGCGCATTTTGTACAATGCCTTTGATATCATCCGCGAGCGTTCCGGAAATGATCCGATGGAAGTGTTTGAACAAGCACTGAAAAACGTAATGCCAGTATTGGAAGTAAAGGCACGTCGTGTTGGGGGTGCCAACTACCAAGTGCCGGTTGAAGTCAAGCCGGAGCGCCGTACCAGCCTTGGTTTGCGTTGGCTCGTGAACTATGCCCGTCTTCGCAGCGAGAAGACCATGGAAGAGCGTTTGGCCAACGAAATCATGGATGCAGCAAACAACACAGGAGCTGCAGTGAAGAAGAAAGAAGATACACACCGGATGGCAGAAGCAAACCGTGCTTTTGCACATTATCGCTGGTAATTTAAATTTGCCGACATGAAAGGAGAAATTTCCGATGGCCCGTGAATTCTCCTTAAAAAATACACGTAATATTGGAATCATGGCTCACATTGATGCGGGTAAAACAACGACCACCGAGCGGATCCTGTTCTATACCGGGCGTGTGCACAAAATCGGGGAAACCCATGAAGGTGCCGCCACGATGGACTGGATGGAACAGGAGCAGGAACGCGGAATCACCATTACTTCCGCCGCAACCACGGCTCAGTGGAAAGGACATCGGATTAACATCATCGATACTCCGGGTCACGTTGATTTTACCGTGGAAGTTGAGCGTTCACTGCGTGTATTGGATGGAGCTGTAGGGGTTTTTTGTGCGAAAGGTGGCGTTGAGCCGCAATCCGAAACGGTATGGCGTCAGGCTGACACCTATGGCGTTCCGCGCATTGCTTACGTAAACAAAATGGATATCATCGGTGCTGACTTCTACGGTGCCGTGGAACAAATGCGTGAACGTTTGAACGCCAATGCCGTTCCGATTCAGTTGCCGATCGGCGCTGAAGACACGTTTGAAGGCATCATTGACCTCATCAACATGAAAGCGATCTTTTACCTCGATGACTTGGGAACCCGGTCCGAGGCCCGCGACATTCCCGAAGAGTATAAGGAAAAAGCGGAAGAATACCGCACGGCATTGGTGGAAGCGGTCGCTGAGTTGGATGAAGAGTTGATGATGAAGTACCTCGAAGGGGAAGAATTGACCGTTGATGAAATCAAAGCGGCACTCCGCAAAGGAACATGTAACGTAGAAATCACACCGGTTCTTTGCGGTTCTTCCTACAAAAACAAAGGGGTTCAATTGTTGCTGGATGCTGTCGTGGATTATTTGCCGTCCCCGCTCGACGTGCCGGACATCCAAGGAACATTGCCGGATGGCACCGAAGCCACCCGCAAATCCGGGGATGACGAGCCGTTTGCAGCGTTGGCGTTCAAAGTCATGACAGATCCGTATGTAGGAAAATTGACGTTCTTCCGTGTGTATTCCGGTACATTGGAATCCGGTTCCTATGTACTGAACTCAACCAAAGGAAAACGTGAACGCATCGGTCGTATCCTGCAAATGCACGCAAACCACCGTGAAGAGATCAGCACCGTTTATTCCGGTGACATCGCTGCAGGGGTGGGACTCAAAGACACCACCACCGGTGAAACCCTGTGCGATGAAAAACACCCCATCATCCTGGAATCGTTGGAATTCCCGGAACCGGTGATCCACATTGCCATTGAACCGAAGTCCAAAAGCGACCAGGATAAAATGGCAGTGGCTCTTTCCAAACTGGCTGAAGAAGACCCGACCTTCAAAACGAGAATGGATGAAGAAACGGGTCAAACCATCATCAGCGGAATGGGAGAGCTTCACCTGGACATCATCGTTGACCGCCTGAAACGCGAATTCAAAGTGGAAGCGAATGTGGGTGCACCTCAGGTTGCCTACAAAGAAACCTTCCGTTCTTCCGCAAAAGTGGAAGGAAAATTCGTGCGTCAGTCCGGTGGACGCGGTCAATACGGTCACGTATGGATCGAATTCGAGCCGCTGGAAGAAGGCGCCGGCTTCGAATTTGTCAACAAAATTGTCGGTGGGGTTGTACCGAAAGAATACATCCCGGCCGTACAAAGCGGTATCGAAGAAGCCATGCAAAACGGTGTGTTGGCGGGTTATCCGTTGGTGGACATCCGTGCGACACTCTTCGACGGATCTTACCACGATGTGGACTCGTCGGAAATGGCCTTTAAAATCGCAGGTTCCATGGCGTTGAAAGCAGCCAAGGACAAATGTAACCCGGTTCTCCTCGAGCCCATCATGAAAGTGGAAGTCGTGGTTCCGGAGGAATACATGGGAGATGTCATGGGTGACATCAACTCGCGCCGCGGACGTGTGGAAGGAATGGAATCCCGTTCCGGAGGCCAAGTCATCCGTGCGATGGTTCCGCTCGCCGAAATGTTCGGTTACGTAAACACCTTACGTTCCCGCACACAAGGACGCGGTGTCTTCACAATGGTGTTTGACCATTATGAAGAAGTGCCGAAAAACATCGCGGATGAAATTGTCAAAAAAGCAACTGGCGCTTAATGGCAAACCCTGCTAAACTACCTGGAGAAGCGGAAAAATGTCCGCTTCCCTGATTCCAATAAATTTATTAAAATATTACTGATTCCTAAGCAAAGGGAGGATTATTCGATATGTCTAAAGCCAAATTCGAGCGTACGAAACCGCACGTAAATATCGGAACAATCGGTCACGTAGACCATGGTAAAACCACTTTGACCGCTGCAATCACAACCGTTCTTTCTCAAACCGGTGGTGCTGAAGCACAAGCTTACGATCAAATCGACAAAGCTCCGGAAGAAAGAGAACGTGGAATCACCATCTCCACCGCTCACGTTGAGTACGAAACCGAAAACCGTCACTATGCTCACGTTGACTGCCCGGGTCACGCTGACTACGTGAAAAACATGATCACGGGTGCTGCCCAAATGGACGGAGCCATCTTGGTTGTATCCGCAGCTGACGGTCCGATGCCGCAAACCCGTGAACACATCTTGCTGTCCCGCCAAGTGGGCGTTCCGTACATCGTTGTATTCTTGAACAAATGCGACATGGTGGACGACGAAGAGCTTCTCGAGCTTGTTGAAATGGAAGTTCGCGAGTTGCTCAGCGAGTACGAGTTCCCGGGAGATGACATTCCGGTTGTCCGCGGTTCTGCATTGAAAGCTCTGGAAAATCCGACCGGAGAAGATGCTCAACCGATTCTCGAACTCATGAAAGCCGTCGACGAATATGTTCCGACTCCGGAACGCGACACCGACAAAACCTTCTTGATGCCTGTGGAAGATGTGTTCACCATCACCGGTCGTGGTACCGTTGCTACCGGTCGTGTAGAGCGTGGTGTTCTGAACACAGGTGACGAAGTGGAAATCGTTGGTTTGGATGAAACCCGCAAAACGGTTGTAACCGGAATTGAAATGTTCCGTAAGTTGCTCGACAGCGCTGAAGCTGGTGACAACATCGGTGCATTGTTGCGTGGTATTGACCGCAAAGAAATCCAACGTGGTCAAGTTCTCGCAAAACCGGGAAGCGTAAACCCGCACACCAAATTTAAAGCACAAGTTTATGTATTGTCCAAAGAAGAAGGTGGACGTCATACCCCGTTCTTCTCCAACTATCGTCCGCAATTCTACTTCCGCACCACGGACGTAACCGGTGTTATCAAACTGCCGGAAGGCGTTGAAATGTGCATGCCTGGTGACAACGTGGAAATGGAAGTTGAACTCATTGCACCGATTGCTATTGAAGATGGTACCCGCTTCGCTATCCGTGAAGGTGGACGTACCGTTGGTGCAGGTGCCGTTACCCAAATCATTGAGTAATATCAATGGTGGATTTGGCACAACCGCTGCCTGAAATCAGGCAGCGGTTTTTTTATGGCCGAAAACCACGGATGTGCGGCTCCTTGCTTTGGAATGTGCGGTGGAATGGTTGCTTGGGGCATCGATGGAGGCGGATGCGGTTTTAAACGGGACGGGTACACCATCATCCGGTATGCAAGTTTTTTTCTTCAGGGTGGATATAGTATAGTAAATTCAATACGCATGCATCCAGCCTGAAAAGGCAGAGAGGCGGAGAGGAGTGTGAAGGGTGAATGAATATTTCGCCAACGGTCGTTTCGGTCCGAAAGGTTGAAATCGGGGGCGGACAGCCATGTATTTGTGTCCCAGTGGTCGGCAAAGATGCGGATGAGATCCTGAAGCAGACAAGGGAACTTTGTCGGAAAAAGCCGGATTTGATCGAGTGGAGGGCGGACTTTTTTCAAGAGATCAGCGATCCGGAAAAGGTGTTGGATGTTGTTCAGCACATGAGGGGGATAATCGGGGAGATTCCGCTTTTGTTCACGATTCGCTCCGAAAAAGAAGGGGGGCAACCCATCCCATTGACGGATTCAGAAAAAATCAGCCTGATGAAGCGGGTCTGTCAAACCCGTCAGGTGGATCTGATTGACCACGAGTTGTGGGATGAGCGGAACATCCCGGTTATCCGCAACGTTTCCAAAGAGTACGGGGTCCGCTTGATTTTGTCTTTCCATGATTTTGCTCAGACTCCATCAAAAGAAGTGCTGGTTGATAAAATCTTAAAAGCCGGGGAGTTCGGGGCGGATATTGCCAAAGTGGCCGTGATGCCCGTCACTTTCAAGGATGTGATCGTTTTAATGGGAGCAACCGAAGAAGCGCGGCATCATGTGCGAATTCCCTTAATCACCATGTCGATGGGCGGATTGGGGACGATGACCCGGCTGGCGGGTTGGCAATACGGGTCCGCCGTCACGTTTGCCGCCGGATCGCGATGTTCTGCTCCGGGACAAATGCCGGTTGAAGAGGTCCAAAATCTGTTGCCGGTCATTCGAAAGTATACCTGGGGCGAAGATTGACACGGTTTGCGGGTGCGCTTTATACTCTTAGTTAATTAAAAGGGCCTGGATGGAAGAGATTGGATGGAATCCGGAAAACTGTGCCGATCTTTCTTCTGACGGGTTCAGCACTGGCGGGAAAAGGGTGAAAGCGGAGATGAAGGAACCGGATGGTCTTTCGTGTCAGGAGCGAAATCTTGTGCTGATTGGTTTTATGGGAGCGGGAAAAACAACGGTCGGGAAGCAGGTGGCTGGGAGGTTGGGCTTTGATTTTGTGGATACGGATCGGGAATTGGAAAAAGTGCTTCACATGTCTGTCCCGCAAATTTTTGCCCGCAAAGGGGAAGCCTGGTTCCGGCGGCAGGAACGGAATCTGATCGTCAGGTTGTGTGCGGGGGAGCAAAGGAAGGTGCTTTCCCTTGGCGGCGGTGCGTATTTGCAGGAAGAGGTGCGCCGTGTCTGCCTGGAACACGGCCTGGTCGTTTTCCTCGATGTATCCTGGGAATATTGGAAAAAGGAACGTTATCCGCGGATCCGTGACAACCGGCCGGTTTTGCAAAACAAAACGATGGAAGAGATCAAAGGGTTGTTTTTTGAAAGAAGGCGTCAGTATGTATTAAGTCATGCAAGCATTGCCATCACGAACCGGAAAGACGCCGAGCAAGCCGCCGGCCGGATTGCGGCATTTCTCCGTCGTGCACGGGAATCGGAAAAAGCCAAACCGTGACGCCCGGCAGGAAATTGCCATATGGTTCCCGTACTCTTTTATTCCGGGACTTTTTCATCAAAAATGGGACAATGGCTCCCCGATGCAATCAAAACAAGAAAAAAACTTGCATATCTATTGTTTTTTCTTTATAATCGTGAATGTTGTCATGAACGCGATGAAGCGAAAGGTTGCCGACACACCCGGCCCCTTTGCCATGGCCGGGCGGGAAATTTTCGTGGAGAAGTTCATTTTCAAAATGGGCGAGAAGGAGGGGTAAAGATGGCAAAACAAAAGATTCGCATTCGGTTGAAAGCTTACGATCACCGCATTTTGGACCAATCTGCGGTAAAAATCGTGGATACCGCCAAGCGGACAGGCGCCAGTGTTTCCGGCCCGATCCCGCTTCCGACGGAAAAATCGGTTTATACGATTTTGCGCGCGGTTCACAAATACAAAGATTCTCGTGAGCAATTCGAAATGCGCACTCATAAACGTCTCATTGACATCATGAATCCAACTCAGCAAACAGTGGATGCGTTGATGAGATTGGATCTTCCGTCTGGTGTCGATATCGAAATCAAATTGTAATCTCTGATTCTGTAATGGCAGGAGGTGTGCAAAGTGAAAGGGATTCTCGGTAGAAAAGTCGGGATGACTCAGGTCTTCAATGAAGACGGAGTGGTCACTCCGGTTACGGTGGTTGAAGCAGGTCCCTGTGTCGTGTTGCAGAAAAAAGAAGTCGCAACCGACGGATACGAGGCCGTTCAACTCGGTTTTGACGAAAAGAAAGAACATCGTGCAAACAAGCCGGAACTCGGTCATGCGAAAAAAGCCGGCGTCAAACCCCAAAAATTCATCAAAGAGATTCGCGGTGTGAATTTGGATGAGTATGAATTGGGAAGCACCATCAAAGCGGATATTTTCTCCGAAGGGGACATCGTGGATGTCACAGGTACATCCAAAGGGAAAGGATTTGCCGGTGCCATTAAACGGCATAATCAATCCCGCGGTCCGATGAGCCACGGTTCCCGTTATCATCGCAGACCCGGTTCTTTGGGTGCGGTTGGTCCGAGCCGTGTGTTTAAAGGACAAACATTGCCCGGACGCATGGGCGGAGACAAGGTGACAACACAAAACCTGCAAGTGGTTCGTGTTGATGCCGAGAAAAATCTGCTCTTGATCAAAGGCGCCATTCCGGGACCGAAAAACGGTTATGTTGTGATCAAATCTGCTGTGAAAGCAGGCAATTGATTGAGTGAAGAAAGGAGGAGCATCCATGCCAAAGTTAACGGTCTTAGATATGAGCGGTAAGCAAGTCGGGGACATTGAGCTTTCTGAAAGTGTTTTTGGCATCACCCCGAATGAAGCTGTGTTGCACGAAGCCGTTGTCATGCAACAAGCATCCTTGCGCCGCGGTACCCATGCAACCAAAAATCGTGCGGCTGTGAGCGGTGGCGGCAAAAAACCTTGGAGACAAAAAGGAACCGGACGCGCACGTCACGGCAGCATTCGTTCCCCGTTGTGGGTTGGCGGTGGCACCGTGTTTGGTCCGCAACCACGGAGCTATGCATACAAATTGCCGAAAAAAGTACGGCGACTCGCCATCAAATCGGCGCTTTCTTCCAAAGTGAACGACAGCGAGCTGATCGTTCTGGATGAATTGAAAATGGAACAGCCCAAAACCCGTGAGATGGTTCAAGTCCTCAAAAACCTGGGTGTGGATCGCAAAGCGTTGATCGTTGCAGATCAAGTGGAAGAAAATGCAGAGCTGTCCGCCCGTAACATTCCGGGAGTGAAAGTGATCCCGGCTGAAGGCTTGAATGTTCTTGATGTGCTTTATCATGACAAACTCATTCTCACCCGCGGGGCTGTGAATCGCATTGAGGAGGTGTTTGGCCAGTGAAAAACCCACGTGACATTATTCGTCGACCGGTCATCACCGAAGAGTCCACAGACCTGATGGAAGAAAAGAAATATGTATTTGAAGTGGATCCTCGCGCAAACAAAGTGGAAGTGAAAAAAGCGATCGAAGAGATCTTCGGCGTGAAAGTGGATAAAGTAAACACGATGCGCGTAAAAGGAAAAGTGAAACGTTACGGTCGTTACAGCGGTCGCAGACCCGAACGGAAAAAAGCGATTGTAACGCTCACGGAAGACAGCAAGGCCATCGAAGTATTCGAGGTTTGATTTTAAGCAAGAAGGAGGGAAAGAGCAGTGGCTATTAAATCTTTTAAGCCAACGACCCCGTCCCGTCGTCATATGACCGTTTCGGCATTTGATGAGATTACGACGGATAAGCCGGAAAAGTCATTGGTTGTTCCGCTGGTGAGAAAAGCCGGCCGCAACAATCAAGGGAAATTAACGGTCCGCCATCAAGGTGGGGGACATAAACGGAAATACCGTATCATTGACTTTAAACGTGATAAAGATGGCATTCCTGG
The DNA here is from genome assembly GCF_038006465.1 of Thermoactinomyces sp. FSL K6-2592. Lineage (NCBI taxonomy): Bacteria > Bacillati > Bacillota > Bacilli > Caryophanales > Thermoactinomycetaceae > Thermoactinomyces > Thermoactinomyces sp. FSL K6-2592. The sequence continues at coordinate 27,984 of NZ_JBBOVH010000001.1, read as the reverse complement.
CAAAGTTGCCACAATCGAGTACGACCCGAACCGTTCTGCAAACATTGCACTGATCCATTATAAAGATGGTGAAAAACGCTACATCCTGGCACCGCACGGGTTGAAAGTCGGAATGACCGTGGTTTCCGGTCCGGATGCGGACATTCGTGTCGGAAACGCCTTGCCGCTGAAAAACATCCCGGTGGGTACGGTGATTCACAACATCGAAATGAAACCGGGCCGCGGCGGTCAATTGGTGCGTGCTGCAGGTGCTTCTGCACAATTGCTCGGAAAAGAAGGAAAATATGCGATCATTCGCCTGACTTCCGGTGAAACCCGGATGATCCTTCTCACCTGTCGTGCAACGATTGGTCAAGTAGGAAACATTGATCATGAATTGATCCGTGTGGGTAAAGCCGGACGTTCTCGTTGGATGGGTAAACGGCCGACGGTTCGCGGTTCGGTGATGAACCCGGTGGATCACCCGCATGGTGGTGGGGAAGGTCGTGCACCGATCGGACGCAAATCTCCGGTTACACCGTGGGGGAAACCGACGCTGGGTTACAAAACCCGCAAGAAAAACAAGCAGTCTGACAAATATATTATTCGTCGCCGTAAAAGTAAATAAAGGCTGTGAAATAGCCTCACTCGAAGGGAGGTCGAACTTATGGGCCGCAGCTTGAAAAAAGGGCCATTTGCCGATGCACATCTTTTGAAAAAAGTGGAAGAACTGAACAAAAAAGACGAAAAACGTGTGATCAAAACATGGTCTCGTCGTTCCACCATTTTCCCCGAATTTGTGGGTCATACGTTTGCTGTGCATGACGGGCGCAAACATGTGCCGGTTTATGTGACAGAAGACATGGTGGGCCACAAATTGGGTGAATTCGTACCGACCCGGACCTTCAGAGGGCATGCCGGTGATGACAAGAAAACGAAAAGACGGTAGAGGTTTCGGTTAAGAGAGGAGGTTAAATGATGAAAGCAAAAGCAGTTGCTCGTTACGTGCGGATCACTCCCCGTAAAGCACGTCTGGTGATTGACTTGATTCGCGGCAAATCTGTAGAAGAGGCACTTGCCATTTTACGCTTTACTCCTCGTGCCGCCTCTCCGATTATTGAGAAAGTGTTGAATTCCGCCGTAGCGAATGCGGAGCATAACTACAATATGGACACCAATCGTCTTTATGTAGAGCAAGCTTTCGTAGATGAGGGGCCGACGATGAAGCGTTACATTGCACGTGCTCGGGGTGGCGCGGGCCGTATCAACAAACGCACAAGCCACATTACGGTAGTTGTTTCTGAAAAAGAATGATTGAATAAGGAGGGATGAAGCTTTGGGTCAAAAGGTAAATCCGGTGGGTCTGCGTGTCGGCGTGATCCGCGACTGGGAATCCAAATGGTATGCGGATAAAGACTATGCAGATCTCTTGCACGAAGACATTCGAGTCCGTGAGTATATCAAAAAACGCCTGAAAGATGCAGCGGTGTCTGGAATTGAGATTGAACGTGCTGCAAATCGCATTAACATTACCCTTCATACCGCGAAACCCGGAATGGTGATCGGTAAAGGTGGAGCTGAGGTGGAAGCACTTCGTCAGGCTCTCACAAAATTGACCGGCAAGAAAGTTTACATCAATATCAGCGAAGTGAAAAACCCGGAGCTTGATGCATATCTGGTAGCTGAAAACATTGCACAACAACTGGAACGCCGTGTTTCGTTCCGTCGTGCGATGAAGCAAGCCATTCAGCGTTCGGTTCGTGCTGGTGCAAAAGGGGTTCGCACTTTGGTGAGCGGCCGTCTTGGCGGTGCAGACATTGCACGCAGTGAAGGTTACAGCGAAGGAACGGTTCCGCTTCACACATTGCGTGCAGATATTGACTACGGTTTTGCCGAAGCACACACCACATACGGCCGGATTGGTGTGAAGGTATGGATTTATCGTGGCGAAGTTTTGCCGCAAAAAAATAAAGAAGGAGCAGCGGAAGGAGGCGAGTAACCTATGCTGATGCCAAAACGCGTGAAATTCCGCCGTCCACATCGCCCCAGTTTGAAAGGGAGGGCAAAAGGCGGTACGGAAGTCGCTTTCGGTGAATATGGTTTACAAGCGCTTGAACCGGCTTGGATCACCAACCGTCAAATCGAAGCTGCCCGTATTGCCATGACCCGTTACATGAAACGTGGCGGGAAAGTGTGGATTAAAATTTTCCCGGATCAACCGATCACTCAAAAACCCCTCGAAGTACGGATGGGAAGCGGGAAAGGTTCGCCCGAAAAGTGGGTGGCGGTTGTGAAACCTGGCAAAGTGATGTTTGAAGTAGCAGGGGTTCCGGAAGAAGTGGCCCGTGAAGCGATTCGTCTTGCAGCTCACAAACTTCCGATCAAAACCAAATTTGTAAAACGTGAAGAAGCGGGTGGTAACGAATGAAAGCAAAAGAGCTGATTGAATTGACCACCGCCGAAATCGAGCAAAAGCTCGCACAGTACAAAGAAGAGCTGTTTAACCTCCGCTTCCAATCGGCAACCGGTCAATTGGAAAACCCGGCCCGGTTGCGTCAGGTTCGCAAGGATATTGCCCGTTGTAAAACCGTGTTACGGGAGCGCGAACTAGGGATTGAAAGGAGGAAACAGGGATGAACGAGCGCACAAGTCGCCGTAAAGTACGTGTCGGCAAAGTGGTCAGCGATAAAATGGATAAAACGATCGTCGTCGCTGTTGAAACCTACAAAAAGCATCCGTTGTACGGGAAGCGCGTGAAATACACCAAAAAGTTCAAAGCGCATGATGAAGAAAACCGTGCAAAAGTCGGGGATGTTGTACGAATCATGGAAACACGTCCGCTTTCAAAAGATAAGCGCTGGCGTTTGGTTGAAATCGTTGAAGAAGCAGTGATTGTTTAATGACAAGCGCATGATTGAAGCGGGAAGGAGGGAATGTCATGATTCAACCTCAAACACGTTTGCGTGTGGCAGATAACTCTGGTGCGAAGGAAGTAATGTGCATTCGTGTACTTGGTGGATCGAAAAAAGCATCGGCCGGTATCGGTGATGTGATTGTGGCTTCTGTAAAACAAGCTACACCCGGTGGCGTTGTCAAGAAAGGGGATGTCGTGAAGTGCGTGGTGGTACGCACGGTCCGTTCCGTACGTCGTCCGGACGGTTCTTACATCCGTTTTGACGAAAACGCCGCGGTTGTGATCAAAGATGATAAAAGCCCTCGCGGTACACGGATTTTTGGACCCGTTGCCCGTGAGCTGCGTGACCGCGACTTCATGAAAATCATCTCTTTAGCACCGGAAGTACTCTAAGGATTTCATGAAGATGAAAACAGAACACTTCTGCAGGTAAGGAGGTGCCCGGTATGCACATCAAAAAGGGTGATATGGTCATTGTGATGCGAGGTAAAGAAGCTCCGTACTTCGCAGATGGCAAAAAAGTTTACACTCGCGGCCGTGTGATTAAAGCAATGCCGAAAGAAAACCGTGTGCTGGTTGAAGGTGTCAACATGGTCAAAAAGCACACTCGCCCGACCCAAGCCAATCCACAAGGCGGGATCGTTGAACAGGAAGCACCGATTCATGTGTCCAATGTGATGATCGAAGATCCGAAAACCAAAGAGCCGACCCGTGTCGGTTACAAGTTTGTGGAAGGCAAAAACGGCGAGAAGAAAAAAGTGCGCTATGCGAAAAAATCGGGAGAAATTCTTGACAAGTAATGTTTGATGAAGGGAGGTTAACCCTGATGGCAGCACGCTTGAAAGAGCACTATATCAATGAGGTAACTCCTGCCCTCATGAAAAAATTCGGATACAAATCAACCATGCAATTACCCAAAGTGGAAAAAGTCGTAATCAACATGGGTGTGGGTGAAGCTGTACAAAACTCCAAAGCTTTGGACGGTGCAGTGGAAGACCTCACATTGATTTCCGGTCAAAAGCCTGTTGTGACACGGGCGAAAAAATCAATTGCCGGATTTAAACTCCGTGAAGGAATGCCCATTGGTGCAAAAGTAACGCTTCGTGGTGAACGGATGTATCATTTCCTTGACAAACTGATCAATGTGGCTCTGCCACGGGTTCGCGATTTCCGCGGGGTGTCTCCGAAATCCTTTGACGGACGCGGAAACTACACCCTCGGTTTGAAAGAGCAATTGATTTTCCCGGAAATCTCTTACGACAAAGTGGACAAAGTTCGTGGAATGGATGTCGTGATCGTGACGACAGCCGATACGGATGAAGAAGCGCGTGAAATGTTGGCATTGATGGGAATGCCTTTTCGCAAATAACGGGACGGCAAAACTTTGAAGGGAGGGAATCACTTGGCCAAAAAATCGATGATCGTGAAGTCGAAACGCAAACCGAAATTCAAAGTTCGTGCTTATACGCGCTGTGAACGTTGCGGTCGCCCGCATTCGGTGATGCGTAAGTTCCGTCTGTGTCGTATTTGCTTCCGAGAATTGGCCTACAAAGGGCAGATTCCCGGCGTGAAAAAAGCAAGTTGGTAATAGGATAGGAAGGAGGGTTTCACATGGTGATGACAGACCCGATTGCAGATATGCTGACAAGAATTCGGAATGCCAATATGGTTCGTCATGAAAGTGTTGAGTTTCCGGCATCCCGTATGAAACGGGAAATCGCCGAGATCTTGAAACGTGAAGGTTTTATCCGCGACGCGGAATATATCGAAGACAACAAACAAGGCATTATTCGGATCTTCTTGAAGTACGGACCAAACAATGAAAAAGTGATTACCGGATTGAAACGGATCAGCAAACCCGGGTTGCGCGTTTATGTAAAAGCCAATGAAATTCCGCGTGTTTTGCGTGGCTTGGGCATCGCTCTTTTGTCCACCAGCAAAGGGATTTTGACGGACAAAGAAGCCCGTGAGCAAAAAGTCGGCGGAGAAGTCATTGCATATATCTGGTAATTGGTTTACGGATGGAGGTGAATGTGATGTCTCGTATCGGGAAAAAACCGATTGAAATCCCAAACGGGGTTGAAGTAAACGTTGAAGGGAACAAGGTTACCGTGAAAGGCCCGAAAGGCACCTTGTCCCGTGACTTCCATTCCGATATCAGCATCAAGGTGGAAGAGAATCAAGTCGTGGTGGAACGTCCGAACGACCATCGGACCTACCGTGCTTTACACGGAACCACCCGCAGCTTGATCGCCGGAATGGTGGAAGGCGTAAGCAAAGGATTCTCCAAAACTCTTGAGTTGGTTGGTGTCGGTTATCGGGCTCAGAAAAAAGGAAACAAACTGGTCTTAAACGTCGGTTATTCTCATCCAGTGGAGATTACTCCGATGGATGGAATCGAGATTGACGTCCCTTCCCAAACGCAAGTCGTAGTCAAAGGGATCGACAAACAAGTTGTTGGTGAAATGGCCGCCAACATCCGGAAAGTCCGTGTGCCTGAGCCTTACAAAGGCAAAGGAATCAAGTACAGCGATGAAGTGATTCGTCGTAAGGAAGGGAAAACCGGGAAGTAAACCGTAGCATGATCAAGAAGGGAGTGAACTAGACCGTGATTCGTAAAGTAAGTCGTAACGAGAGACGGAAAAAACGCCATTTGCGTGTTCGCAACAAAGTGTTTGGTACCGCTGAGCGTCCTCGTTTGAATGTTTTCCGTTCTTCCAAAAACATTTACGCTCAATTGATTGATGACATGGCCGGACACACATTGGCAGCTGCTTCGACCTTGGATAAAGAAATCAAAGAAAAAGGTGTCAATGGCGGAACAGTGGATGCGGCACGCGAAGTCGGCAAATTGATTGCGAAACGAGCTGCGGACAAAGGATTCAATAAAGTGGTTTTTGATCGCGGTGGATACATTTATCATGGTCGTGTGAAAGCTTTGGCTGAAGGAGCACGGGAAGGAGGTCTGGACTTTTGAGCAAACAAGAAAAGCCGCGCAAAAGAGATGCTGCGCAATCAGAGTTTATCGAAAAAGTGGTTAGCATTAACCGTGTGGCAAAAGTTGTAAAAGGCGGACGTCGCTTCAGTTTCAGCGCTCTTGTCGTTGTCGGCGACGGCAAAGGCAAAGTTGGCGCAGGGATCGGAAAAGCGGCTGAAGTACCGGAAGCGATTCGCAAAGGAATTGAGAATGCGAAAAAGAATATGATTCGTGTGCCCCTTTTGGGAAGCACGATTCCGCACGAAATGATCGGCCGTTTTGGTGCCGGGAAAGTTCTTTTGAAGCCGGCATCGAAAGGTACCGGAGTTATTGCCGGAGGTCCTGTGCGTGACGTGTTGAATGCTGCGGGTGTTGGTGACATTCTGACAAAATCGACAGGTTCAAACAACCCGATCAATATGGTACGCGCTACACTGAATGGACTTGAAAACTTGAAACGTCCGGAAGACGTAGCAAAACTGCGCGGTAAAAGCGTAGAGGAACTGTTGGGATAAGGAGGGGATGACCATGGCTAAAAAACTGGCGATTACCCTCAAGCGCAGCATGATCGGCCGCCCGGAAAGCCAACGCGTAACCTTGCGTACGCTGGGTTTGAAAAAACGTGAACAAACCGTTACGCATCAAGACAATCCGGCGATTCGCGGGATGTTGAACAAGGTGCAACACCTGGTAGAAGTCAAAGAAATCAATGAGTGATTTTGGGATGACATGCTGAAGAGGAGGTGCGAGGGATGAAATTGCATGAATTAAAACCAGCTACCGGCGCTCGTAAAGCGAAAAAACGCCTTGGACGTGGTATTGCAGCGGGTCAGGGAAAAACTTCGGGACGTGGTCAAAAAGGACAAAATGCACGTTCTGGTGGCGGTGTACGCCCTGGTTTTGAAGGGGGTCAAATGCCGATTTACCGCCGCTTGCCGAAACGCGGTTTTACAAACCCGAATCGTGTGGAATACGCGATCGTCAACTTGGACACGTTGAACCGTTTTGAAGAAGGAACCGTTGTGACACCGGAACTCTTGGTTAAAGAAGGCGTTGTTAAAAACCTGAAAAGCGGATTGAAAGTTCTTGGCAATGGCGAACTGGAGAAAAAGCTGACTGTAAAAGCTCACAAATTCTCTGCTTCAGCGCAGGAGAAAATTAACGCCGCTGGTGGAGCGACGGAGGTAATCTAATGATTCGGAACCTGGGCAATATCTTTAAGGTGGAAGATCTTCGTCGGCGTATTTTATATACTTTGATGATGTTAGTGATATTTCGGATCGGAAGTTTTATTCCGGTTCCGAACACTAACGCCGAGGCTCTCCAAATGTTGATGGATCAAGCACAAGGTGTTTTTGGTCTCATCAATGCGTTTTCCGGGGGAGCTTTCACGAACTTCTCCATTTTTGCGATGGGGATTATGCCCTACATCACTGCTTCGATCATTGTGCAACTTTTGACGATGGATGTCATTCCGGCCTTTGCACGATGGGCGAAGGAAGGTGAAGTGGGTCGCCGTAAATTGGCACAGTTTACCCGCTACTTTACGATTGTGTTGGGATTGATTCAATCCATCGGATTGTCCATTGGTTTCAACCGTTATATTACCGGCTTTATTGAAGACCAAAGCGTTTGGTCCTATGCTTTGATTTCTCTCACACTGACAGCGGGTACCGCATTTTTGATGTGGATGGGCGAACAAATCACGGAAAAAGGAATCGGAAATGGAATTTCCATTTTGATTTTTGCCGGAATTGTGGCTGCCATCCCGTCTCATGTGGGTGCGATTTACAACACATTGTTTGTTCAGGAAGACCAACTGTTCCTTGGAATTTTGAAAGCCGTTGGAATTTTGCTGGTCGTGATCCTGGTTGTGATCGGGGTCATTTACATTCAACAAGGTGTCCGCAGAATTCCGGTACAGTACACCAAACGGGTGGTTGGCCGTAAAATGTACGGCGGTCAGTCGACGCACATTCCGATGAAAATCAATGCAGCCGGCGTGATTCCGGTGATCTTTGCACTGGCTTTGCTCATGTTCCCGGTGACGATCGCCAGCTTCTGGCAAGGACATCCGGTTGCTGATTGGATTCAGGCCAATTTCACCTACACCCAATTTGGTTTGGGAATGGTTCTGTACGTCATCCTGATCATCGGATTCTCTTATTTTTACACTTTCGTGCAAATCAATCCGATTCAATTGGCTGATCAGATGAAGAAAAATGGCGGCTTTATTCCGGGGATCCGGCCTGGAAAAAACACTTCGACCTACCTGACCAAGGTGATGAATCGCTTAACCTTGACAGGTTCTGTGTTTTTGGCAGCCGTATCCATTTTGCCGATCTTTTTCATCAACTTTTCGGGTCTGCCCAGTACCGTTCAGATTGGTGGAACCTCGCTTCTCATCGTGGTCGGTGTGGCACTTGAAACGATGAAAACGATCGAAAGTCAGTTGATCAGACGCCATTATAAAGGGTTTATGCATAAATGAGCATTGTCCATCCCCCGGATTGATTTCCGGGGCTATGATATGGGCATGCAAATCCATTTTTCTCTGTAAGTGCGGACCAAACCCGTAGACAGTTGAACCGGGAGGGATATTGATGAATATTGTACTCATGGGCTTACCCGGGGCCGGGAAAGGGACGCAAGCAGCGCACATTATTGATGAGTTGAAGATCCCGCATATTTCGACCGGAGATATGTTCCGCCAGGCAGTGAAAGAGGAAACGCCGCTTGGCCTGGAGGCAAAAACTTACCTGGATCAGGGAAAATTGGTCCCTGATGAGGTGACGATCGGTATTGTGCGTGAACGTTTGGGCAAAGATGATTGTGCAAACGGATTTATGTTGGATGGCTTTCCCAGAACGGTTCCGCAAGCTGAAGCACTGGATGAATTGACGAAAGAGTTGAATCGTCCCATCGATTATGTGATTTATATTGATGTTGATGAGGAGGAACTCCTGAAACGTCTGACGGGTCGACGCATTTGCCGCGAGTGTGGCGCGACTTATCATGTCGTTTTTGCTCCGCCAAAAGTGGATGGAGTTTGTGACCGCTGCAACGGAGAACTTTACCAGCGGGATGATGACAAAATTGAGACAGTGAAAGAACGTCTCAAAATCAACATGGAGCAGATCCAAAAGTTACTGCGTTATTATGAATCAACTGGCAAACTTCATCGTGTCGATGGGAAGCAGCCGATCGAAGATGTAACCAAAGAGATTATGTCCGTGATTCGAGGGGCGAAGTCATGATTATCATCAAATCGGCCAATGAACTCGAACGCATGAGAGAAGCCGGAAAGATCGTATATTTGACTCATCAGGAGTTAAAAAAGGCCATTCAGCCCGGGATTACCACCAAAGAGCTTGACCGGCTGGCGGAAAAAGTGATTAGCGGATATGGTGCGACGCCTTCCTTTAAGGGGTATAATGGCTTTCCAGGCAGTATCTGCACATCCGTCAACGATGAGTTGGTACACGGGATTCCTGGAAACCGCGAATTAAAAGAAGGAGATATTATCTCTCTGGATATCGGTGCATGTTATGAAGGATATCACGGAGATTCGGCTTGGACTTATCCGGTTGGAAAGATCAGTCCGGAAGCGGAAAGATTGCTGAAGGTTACGGAAGAATCTTTATATAAAGGACTGGAGCAGGCCAAAGCCGGGGCCAGAGTGGGTGATATTTCGCATGCCATCCAGACCGTTGCTGAAGAAGCCGGTTTTTCCATCGTACGGGAGTATGTCGGGCATGGTGTGGGCCGGAACTTACATGAAGGTCCGAGCATCCCGAATTACGGGATTTCCGGAAAAGGCCCCCGTTTGAAATCCGGAATGACCATTGCGGTCGAGCCGATGGTCAACTATGGGAAACGGTTTGTCAAAACACTTTCTGACAATTGGACGGTCGTAACGGTGGATGGTTCTCTCTGCGCGCACTTTGAGCATACCATCGCGATCACAGATGACGGCTATGAGATTCTGACCAAAGCGTAATCCAGGTGAAGGGTGATGGACGTGACAGATGTGGATTGTCTCCCGAGTCCCGGACAGATTGTACGCATTTTGCGCGGACGTGATGCAGGGAACTTCGCAATCGTGGTCGGCTGTCAAGAACCGTATTTCGTTCTTCTGGCGGACGGGGACCGGCGAAAGATGGAATGCCCGAAAAAGAAGAATGTCAAGCACATTCAAGTGACGAATACGATTAATCAGGAGATCGCAGCTGATTTAAAAAAGTATCGTCGAGTGGATAATGCGAAGTTACGATACGCCCTGAACCAATATTTGCTCAAGAAAGAGCATAAAGGAGTGTGAATCGATGGCCAAAGAAGATGTGATCGAGGTAGAAGGGATTGTAAAAGAACCTTTACCGAATGCGATGTTTCGTGTAGAGTTGGAAAATGGTCATGAAGTTCTGGCCCATGTCTCCGGAAAGATTCGCATGCACTTTATTCGTATTTTGCCGGGAGACAAAGTAACTGTTCAACTTTCTCCTTATGATCTATCCCGTGGACGGATCACTTATCGTTACAAGTAAAGACCTGTGAGCAGTTGCTGAAAGACGCTTAAGACAGGAGGGTGCTGAAATGAAAGTGAGACCTTCAGTGAAGCCCATTTGCGAAAAATGCAAAGTGATTCGTCGCAAAGGGGCAGTCATGGTAATTTGTGAAAATCCGAAGCATAAGCAAAAACAAGGTTAATGACGGGAGGTGTAAAGTATGGCGCGTATTGCCGGAATCGATTTACCACGTGAAAAACGCGTAGAAATTGCCCTCACTTATATCTACGGAATCGGTCGTTCCCAATCGAAAAGAATTTTGAAAGAGACGGGTGTTAATCCGGATACCCGGGTTCGTGACCTGACGGAAGATGAAGTAGCAAAATTGCGCAGCTTCATTGACAAAAACCTGGTCATCGAAGGGGATCTTCGTCGTGAAGTGGCATTAAACATCAAACGGTTGATCGAAATCGGATGTTATCGCGGAATTCGTCATCGTCGCGGGCTGCCTGTTCGCGGTCAAAGCTCCAAAACGAATGCACGCACACGCAAAGGTCCTCGCCGCACTGTAGCGAACAAGAAAAAATAAGAATAGCAAGGAGGGAAAATTGTGGCTAAACGTAAAACGACAACTCAACGTGTCAAACGCCGTGCAAGAAAAAACATTGAAGCCGGTACGGCTCACATTCGTTCCACTTTTAACAACACCATCGTAACAATTACCGATCCGCGCGGAAACACCGTTGCATGGGCAAGCTCCGGTACGATGGGATTCAAAGGTTCCCGTAAAAGCACGCCTTTTGCAGCTCAAATGGCTGCGGAACAAGCTGCGAAAGTAGCGATGGAAAACGGAATGAAATCTGTGGATGTTCTGGTGAAAGGGCCGGGAGCAGGTCGTGAAGCAGCGATTCGTTCTTTGCAAGCGGCAGGTTTGGAAGTAAGTCTGATCAAAGACGTAACACCAATCCCTCACAATGGATGTCGTCCGCCGAAACGTCGCCGTGTTTAATTTTTGCTTCCAATCTGTTCCATTGTTTATTTTTGCATGAGATGGTGTATACTGGATAAGACTAATTCTTTTATCCTGTTATACCAAATCCGTGCAATCATGAGGTTGGATTTCGCCCGGAACGCGACGTTCTGAAGGAGGGTTTGTGAGCCGTATGATTGAAATTGAAAAGCCGAAGATCGAAGCTGTGGAGATCAGTGAAGATCATCGATATGGAAAATTTGTGGTGGAACCTCTTGAACGCGGATACGGCACTACCCTGGGCAACTCTCTGCGCCGTGTCCTGCTCTCTTCATTGCCAGGAGCGGCCGTTAATTCCATCCAGATAGATGGGGTATTGCATGAGTTTTCCACAATTCCCGGAGTTGTGGAAGATACGACGGAAATTATTTTAAACTTGAAGCAGTTGGCTCTGAAGATTCATTCGGATGAAGAAAAAATCTTGGAGATCGATGTGGAAGGCCCTGGAGATGTAACCGCAGGCGACATTCGCGCGGACAGCGATGTGGAAATTTTAAACCCGGATTTGCACATTGCCACATTGAGTGATGATGCTCATTTGCGCATTCGGATGACGGCGAATCGTGGCCGCGGATATGTATCTGCTGATAAAAACAAACGTGAAGATCAACCGATTGGTGTGATTCCGGTCGATTCGATCTACACGCCGATTGAACGGGTTAACTACCAAGTGGAGAACACACGGGTTGGACAAGTCACCAACTATGATAAGCTGACATTGGAAGTATGGTCCGATGGAAGCTTGAAACCGGACGAGGCGGTAAGCCTTGGTGCGAAAATCCTGAACGAACATCTCATGTTGTTTGTCGGCTTGACCGAAGAAGCAAAAGACGCGGAAATCATGGTTGAAAAAGAGGAAGACAAGAAAGAAAAAGTCATGGAAATGACAATCGAAGAGCTCGACCTTTCGGTTCGCTCTTATAACTGTCTGAAACGGGCCGGCATTAATACGGTTCAGGAACTGACGCAAAAAACGGAAGAAGACATGATGAAAGTGCGTAACCTTGGACGCAAATCTTTGGAAGAAGTACAAAGCAAATTGGCTGAGCTTGGTTTGTCTTTGCGTAAAGAAGACTAATCTCTGAAGGGGGAGGGAAAAGCATGGCATACGCAAAACTTGGCAGAAACAGCAGCGCACGCAAAGCAATGCTTCGTGACTTGGTTACCGATCTGATCATTCATGAACGCATCGAAACCACGGAAGCAAAAGCAAAAGAAGTGCGCTCGATCGTTGAAAAAATGATTACGCTCGGAAAGCGCGGCGATTTGCACGCACGTCGTCAAGCCGCTGCCTATGTGCGTACCGATCGTTCTTACACGGTGAAAGAGGGAGAAGAAGTCACACATCAAAAAGTGAACGCAGTGAAAAAGCTGTTTGATGAGATTGCTCCCCGTTATGAAGACCGGAATGGTGGTTACACACGCATTCTCAAATTAGGACCTCGCCGTGGAGACGGTGCACCCATGGTCTTCCTTGAATTGGTAAAATAATCTTTTTTTGTTGGAAAGGGTGAGGCAGGATCCAGCACTTGGTCCTGACGTTTACCCTTTTTTCTTTTAAGGAGAAAAAATGGAACCGATCATTCAGTATGAACGAGTATGGTTTCGTTATGAACAGGAATCAGATTCCCCTTGGGTGTTGAAAGATGTCTCGCTTTCCATTGGTTCCGGGGAATATGTGAGCATTGTCGGGGGTAACGGCTCTGGCAAGTCCACACTGGCCCGGTTGGCAAACGGATTGTTGCTTCCGGTAAAGGGCCGGGTCCGGGTGGCGGACATGGATACCCGGTCGGAAGAAGATCTGTGGAATATCCGCCGGAAAGTCGGGATGGTGTTTCAAAACCCGGATAACCAAATCGTTGCGACATCCGTGGAAGACGATATTGCCTTTGGATTGGAAAATATCGGTGTTCCGCGTGCGGAAATGAAAAACAAAATCGATCAAGCGGTGAAAGCGGTCGGACTTCAGGGGTTGGAACGTGTCCAGCCCCATCACCTTTCGGGCGGACAGAAGCAAAGATTGGCCATTGCCGGAGTGCTGGTGTTGGAACCGGATGTGATCATTTTTGATGAATCCACGTCCATGCTTGATCCGGTTGGACGGAGGACGTTGCTCCATTTGATGCAATCGTTAAATGATCGGGGAACCACCATTATTCACATCACCCACTCCGCGGAAGAAGCTTTTCAGGCGGATCGAGTGATTGTCATGCATCAGGGAGAATGCAAGTTGGATCAACCGGTGAAGCAATTGTATCCCCGGGCACATTGTTTGAAACAATGGGGTTTGGCGGTTCCGCTCGAAGTGGAGTTGAAACACCGGCTCCAGAAAAAAGGCTGGCCGCTGGGAGAGATCACCGGCAAAGAAGATCTGGTGAGTGAAATATGGAGATTGTTATCCAAGACCTGAGCGTGAAATATTTGCCGAATACTCCTTTTGAGAGAGAAGCTTTGTCCCGGGTTTGCCTTCGCATTCCGAAAGGGAGTTTTGCTGCTGTGGTCGGTGGAACCGGCTCTGGAAAATCGACATTGATCCAGTGTATCGCCGGGCTGATCCGCCCCAGTGCGGGACACGTCCAGGTGGGGGACCTGGTTTGGGACGCCCGGAGCCAATCGGGATCGGCCCTCAGACGGCATGTCGGGTTGGTTTTTCAATATCCGGAACACCAGTTATTTGCGGAAACCGTAGCGGCTGATATTGCCTTCGGCTTGAAAAACCGGGGGGTGGAGGAACCGGAACGAAGTCGCCGGGTCCGATGGGCCATGGACTTGGTCGGGCTTGCGCCGGAATTATGCGATCGTTCTCCTTTTCACTTAAGCGGCGGACAGATGAGGAGGGTGGCGATTGCCGGGGTCTTGGCCTTGGAACCGGATATACTGATTCTGGACGAGCCCTCGGCCGGATTGGATCCGGAAGGGGAAGAAGAGCTGTTTGCTTTGCTTAAAAAGCTGCATCAGCAGGGGAAAACCATTGTCCTGGTGACCCATGACATGAATCACGTCGTGCGCTGTGCCGACCGGGTGTTTGTGCTGGCAGATGGAAAGCTGGTCTTGTCCGGAACGCCGGAAGAAGTGTTCAGCCGGGAGCAAAAGTGGCAGGAACTTTCTTTGGCATTGCCGTATGTCACGCAGTTGATCCTGAAAATGAACCGGAAACTGGATCCGCCGCTTCCTTTATCCATTTTTACCTTGGATGCGCTTGAAAAAGCTTTGGAAAAACGGTTTGCTTCCGGGGTGAATGCAAAATGAAAGGGTTTGTGGTGGGGTCCTATTTTCCCGGCGATTCTTTTGTTCACCGGCTGGATCCCCGGGCCAAACTGGGATTTGTTTTTGTCTTTATGATTTATGTTTTCTTTTTGGAAGCTGTTTTGCCGAGCATAGTGTTCCTTTTGTTCACGCTTGCCGCCGTCCGTGCGGCCGGGATTTCATACAAGCTTTTTTTCAGCGCACTGAAACCCGTCCTTTGGATCATTCTGTTGTCTTCCTTTTTGCATTTATGGATGAACAAAGGCGGGGATGTGGTCTTGTCTTTTTCTTTCATCACCGTTTATGAAGAGGGCATCCGCCAAGCCGGGATCATTGCCAGCCGGCTTTCCTTGCTTGTCGCCATTGCTTCGCTGCTCACGTTTACGACGTCTCCGATGGACTTGACGGACGGGATTGAAAAGATTTTGTCTCCGTTTAAAAAAGTCAGGGTTCCCGCACATGAATTGGCTTTGATGATGTCCATCGCACTCCGGTTCATCCCGACGCTGTGGGAGGAAACGGAGAAAATCCGCAAGGCGCAAATGGCGCGCGGAGTGGATTTTGGAGAGGGGAATCTGCTGAAACGGTTGAAAAAATATTTTCCGATCCTCATCCCGTTATTTGTGTCTTCTTTTCGGAGAGCGGAAGATCTGGCACTGGCCATGGAAGCCAGATGTTACCGGGGAGCGGAAGGGAGAACGAAATGGCGCCGGCTTCAGCTCACCTGGAGGGATGGGTGGCTGGTTGCCGTTTTGATCCTGTTGGGGGGCATTGTGTGGATTTTTCGCCAATAGGGAGGTGCAAAGCCCGGATTGAAAAAGATTAAACTGGTCATCGCTTACGACGGAACGGATTTTTCCGGTTTTCAAAGCCAACCTGGACAAAGAACGATTCAAGGGACACTGGAAGAAGCATTGCGGAAGATGACCGGTGAGGCGGTTTCGGTTCATGGTTCCGGCAGGACCGATGCGGGGGTTCACGCCCTTCACCAAGTTTGTCATTTTATGACTTCCAGTCCGATCCCGGTTGAAAAATATCCTTATATCTTAAGGCGTACCTTGCCGCGGGATGTATTGGCCCTTTCGGCGGAAGAAGTCCCCATGGACTTTCATGCCCGAAAAAGCGCAAAGTGGAAAACATACCGCTACCGGTTGGATTTGAGGCCGATCCCCGATTTGTTTGAGCGCCGGTTTCGCACTCATGTCCCGGTTTCGTTGGATGTGGGGAAAATGCAGGATGCGGCGGATCATCTGGTGGGCACCCATGATTTCACCTCTTTTTGTTCCGCCAAAACCGAGATCGAAGATAAGGTCCGCACGATTTACCAATGCCGCTTGGAAAAGGAGCCGGGCGGATTGGCCATCGAAGTGACCGGCAACGGTTTTCTTTATAATATGGTGCGGATTATCGCAGGGACGCTGGTGGAAGTCGGGAAAGGGAGAATCCGGCCGGAGGCGGTTCCCGGAATCATTCTGGCAAAAGACCGGCAAAAAGCGGGACCCACGTTTCCGCCGGAAGGACTGGTCCTGGTCAAAGTCGGCTATACACCTTGGAAAAATTCCGATCCCACCGCGTCTCCTTCTTGACATCGCACCTCATTTGCGATATTATAACGCTTGGTATTTTCCACTCCATGCCCCGGTGGAGTTATGTTCGGCGCAAAATCAGTCACTGATAAATGCTTCTAAAACTTGAAAATGATTAACGGTTTACCGTTTGTTGATAGAGGAGGGAATACGGATGCGTACCACCTATATGGCGAAACCCAATGAAGTGGAACGGAAGTGGTATGTGGTTGATGCCAAAGGCAAAACCTTGGGTCGTTTGGCATCGGAAGTTGCGGCATTGCTTCGCGGAAAACATAAGCCTGAGTTTACCCCGCATGTCGATACCGGGGATTTCGTGATTGTGATCAATGCAAGTCAAATTGAATTGACCGGTAAAAAATGGAACAAAAAGATCTATTACCGCCATTCCCGTTATCCGGGCGGATTGAAAGCGACTCCGGCACACGAAATGCGTGACAAACATCCGGAACGTATGATCGAATTGGCAGTCAAAGGAATGCTTCCAAAAGGAAGCCTTGGTCGCAAGCAACTCAAAAAATTAAAAGTATATGCAGGTTCCGAGCATCCTCATCAGGCACAACAGCCGGTTGAGTGGGAACTGCGTGGATAATAAAAGGAGGTAACCGATTTGGCACAAGTTCAATTTTACGGAACCGGTCGCCGTAAGGAATCGGTCGCTCGAGTTCGCCTCGTTGCCGGAGATGGACGAATCGTGATCAACGGCCGCAGCATTGATGATTATTTTGGTTTGGAAACCTTGAAAGCCATTGTTCGCCAACCGTTGGTGCTGACGGATACACAAGATCGTTATGATGTTCTGGTCAATGTTCATGGCGGCGGCTTCACAGGACAAGCCGGAGCCATTCGTCACGGAATTGCACGGGCTTTGTTGAAAGTTGATCCGGAACTTCGTCCAGCTTTGAAAAAAGCCGGTTTCCTGACACGTGACCCACGGATGAAAGAGCGTAAAAAATACGGTCTCAAAGGCGCTCGCCGTGCACCCCAATTCTCCAAACGTTAAGCTTTATATCTCAACGTTTACAAGGCCCTTTCCCGAATTGTCCGGGAAAGGGTTTTTTACATTCAAACCAAAACGAAGAAACACTGCTCCTTTTTGGAATCAGTGCTTCTTCGTTTTTCATGTGCGCAAAATGGTCTCCATTGATTTTCCACGGGCCAACTCATCGATCAGTTTATCCAAGTAGCGAATTTCCTGCATTGTTGGTTCTTCGATGTCTTTCACCCGGACACCGCAGATCACCCCTTTGATCAAGAACCGCAAAGGATTCAATTGAGGAGCTTCCAAAAAGAAGGTCTCAAGGTCAGTTTGTTTTTCCAAGTGCGCCTCTAATTCTTCTTGGCGTTATCCTGTCAACCAACGGATGATTTCATCGACTTCTTCTTTGGTTTGTCCTTTTTTTCTCCGCTTTTTTTTTACATACAGGGGATCAATTTTTGAAAAACTCATTTGGTAAATCCGGGGTTTGTTCATCATTGATTCTCCTTTTGCGATATATGGGGAAACGGAGGGAAGTCGGTGATGGACACTTAAGAGAAAGAGGCCTGTGGGTGAAATAACCATCCATACGCCTCTTTCACAACGGGATTATTTGTTTTTCAGCGTGGAAATATATTCGTTTACCACATGATACACAAGGTTTCAGCGGTATCAAGGTGGTATTTTCCCGCGTTTGTCTTATTGTTGGACATACCCAAGAACGGAACCCCATAGGCATCGGCAATTTGCGCGGCGGAGGCGCTTTCCATTTCCTCGACGGAGGTTCCGTATTTTTCATGATACTATTGGATCCGGTTCACCTCATTGTTCCAAAGGTCGGCCGAACCGATGGTGCCTTCCACCACTTTGCCGTTTTTGTATTTGTCTTTGACGGACAGAGCCGCTTTCAGCAATTTCGGATCGTCTTCATAATAACGGATCTTTTCCGCGCTCTTGACTTCCCCGGCACTGCCTTCCGAGGCCATCTGGTCCATCGGTTTCCATGTGAATGGATCGGTTCCTTGGTTGATGATGGCAACAGGATGGTACTTCTCGATGGCCAAGGCGGTGGCAGCCGCCGTGTTTTCCATTCCTTTTCCGGTTTTTACGACAATGGCCGCAGCATGGATGAAAGCGAATAAAAATTCGGTTTGGATTGAAAATAGGGGTGAATCCATTTTCAAAGGAGGAGCTTGATTTGTCTGGGAAAGATGATATGAATCATAAAATCGTTCGCGGAATACTGACCACCCGCCAAGGGCATCCGGTTTTTGACAATCAAAACATTAAAACGATTGGAAACCGGGGACCGGCAACCCTTGAAAATTATCATTTCATCGAAAAGATCTCTCACTTTGACCGGGAAGAAGTTCCGGAACGGGTGGTGCATGCACGTGGCACCGGAGCATTTGGATATTTTGAAACCTACGGGAAAGTAGGGGATGAACCGGTTGAAAAGTATACCCGTGCCAAAGTGTTTTCCGGAGCGGGAAAAAGAACCCCCGTATTGGTTCGTTTTTCCACCGTGGCCGGTGCAAAAGGATCACCGGAAACAGCCAGGGACCCACGCGGATTTGCAGTGAAAATGTATACGGAGGATGGGAACTGGGACTTGGTCGGGAACAATCTTAAAATTTTCTTTATCCGTGATCCCATGAAATTTCCGGACATGATTCACGCTTTTAAACCGGATCCTGTTTCCAATGTGCCAAATCCTCAACGGATGTTTGATTTTGTTGCCCGTTCACCGGAATCCATTCACATGATTACGTTTCTCTTTTCCCCATGGGGGATTCCCGCAACATACCGGCACATGCAAGGTTCCGGGGTAAATACGTACAAATGGGTCAATGACAAAGGAAAAGCGGTTCTGGTGAAGTATCACTGGGAACCAAAACAAGGAATCCGAAACCTGACGCAGGAAGAGGCGGAAATAATCCAGGCGAAAAACGTGGAACATGCGACACAAGATCTGTATGAAGCCATCGAGCGGGGAGATTATCCCGAATGGGAGTTGTTTGTCCAAATCATGGAGGACGGGTACCATCCCGAACTTGATTTTGATCCACTGGATGTCACAAAGCTTTGGCCGGAGGATCAGTTCCCGTGGCTGCCAGTCGGCCGGCTTGTGCTAAACCGAAACCCGGTGGACTTTCATGCAGAGATTGAACAGGCGGCGTTCGGAACCGGAGTGCTGGTGGACGGAATGGATTTTTCCGACGATAAAATGTTGCAAGGACGCACGTTCTCTTATTCGGACACCCAGCGTTACCGCATCGGGGCCAACTATTTACAATTACCGGTGAATGCCCCGAGGGTTCCGATCCGAACCAATCAGCACCGGGGTCAAATGGATCGCCGTGACCCCCGTGAATCCGGTGGAAATCCGCATATCAATTACGAACCTTCTTTGCTGGGGGGGCTGGAAGAAGCCGCCAGAGAAGGAAGCGTTCCGCATCAGCCGATGTACAATGCAGCCGCAATGAGTGCACCGATTGAGCGTACAAACGATTACGGACAAGCGGGACAGACATACCGGAGTTTTGAAGACTGGGAGCGTGACGAATTGATCAAAAACTTGTCGGATGCGCTTGCGGTTTGTGACAAGCGGATTCAGGATGCAATGATTGAACACTTTACAAAGGCGGACGAAGATTACGGACGTCGTGTGAAGAAAGGAATTGAAAAGAAAATGAAAGAGTTGGCAAAGCAAGAAAGGGAAAAAATCACGCTGCCGGGACGTGAAGCCGGACGCACCAAATTTGGCCAAGGGACGCTTTCCGCCAACCAGGCAACCAAAGAAGCCGTGCAGAAAAGCCATGAAGCGGATCCTTACTGATGGCTTCGGAAAGATGGAAATCAGGGGAACGTATTAAAAGAACTTCCTTGCTCCAAAGGAGTTCCCTTTGATTTCTCATGAAGAATGGCGATTTGTCTCAACCACGCAAAAGTTTTTTCAGCCGAAAAACAGCGCATTCCCTCTTTGACAAGGTAATCGGCTTTTTGGAAACCGTCAGGCAAAGGCTCTTCCGCCAGATAAGGAATCGCCACACAATACATTCCGGCCCGTTTGGCGGCCTCAACCCCGTATGGGGAATCCTCCACCACCAAACATTGTTCCGGGCGGATGGCGAGCTGTCTGGCGGCTTCCAAAAACACATCCGGTTCCGGCTTGCCTTTCTTGACATTTTCCGAAGAAACCACCGCATCGAAGAAAGTGGACAACCGGGTCACCGACAAGATCTCCTCAATGATGTCCGGTGAAGACCCCGAAACCAGGGCCAATGGAACCTTGTTTTCCTGAAGGATGTGCAAAAACTTTTTCATTACAGGAAAAACGTGTGTAAACCCTGTTCTTTTTCTCGATCAACACATCGACGGGATCTGAAAAAGGGTACTTTTTATTCAAATCTTCCAGCATTTCTTTTGTGCTGATGCCCACATACGGCTTTTTCATCTCAAAGTCAAAACCGGTGATTCCGTATTCCGCCAACAACTTTTTCTCCGCTTCAAAATAATTGGGCTCGCTGTCAATCAGTGTGCCATCCAAGTCAAAAATTACCGCTTGAATCCCCGACATTGCATTTCCCTCCTCACGGCATAAAACAAAAAATTGAGAGACGGTTTTATCATTAAATTCTTCTTCAAACAAAAGGTTTCTGTGTGGAACATCGGTGTTTGTTCTTTGTTAAAGCAGGAATACCTTCATGATTTTTCGGGGATTTATTAAGTAAAACGCATAAAGGAGTTTGCTTTTCGCCATGTTTGACGCGTTTTATGCTCTTCATCCGGTGATGCAGGCTTTGATTGCCACGTTGTTCACCTGGTTCATGACCGCATTGGGAGCTTCTCTGGTTTTTTTTACCAAGACGTTCAACGAAAAGTTGATGGACAGCATGTTGGGGTTTGCAGGAGGCGTGATGATTGCCGCCAGTTATTGGTCGCTGTTGTCCCCGGCCATTGAAATGTCCCGGGGCCATGCGATTGCCGATTGGTTCCCGGCGGCAACCGGTTTTATGGCCGGCGGGTTTTTTTGGGGGGCCATCGATAAAATATTGCCCCATCTCCACCCAAACGCGCCCCTCGGCCAAGCGGAAGGTTATTTTTCAAAGGAAGTGAAAAAAAGCACCTTGTTGGTGCTTGCCATCACGTTGCACAACATTCCCGAGGGACTGGCGGTGGGGGTTGCTTTCGGCTCCATCGCAGGCGGGGGAACGGAAGCTTCTCTGGCAGCCGCCGTGACACTTGCCGTCGGGATTGGAATCCAAAATTTCCCCGAAGGAATTGCGGTTTCCATGCCGCTCAGGGGAGAAGGAATGTCCCGCAGAAAGAGTTTTTTCTACGGACAGTTCTCGGGAATGGTTGAACCCGTTGCCGCCGTCATCGGCGCATTTTTTGTCACGTTCATCGGGTCGCTGTTGCCCTATGCCTTAGGTTTTGCGGCGGGCGCGATGATCTTTGTGGTGGCGGAAGAAGTGATTCCAAGCTCGCAGGAAAGAGGGAATAAAGACCTGGCCTCCATGAGCTTGATGGTCGGTTTTGTTGTGATGATGATTTTGGATGTCACTTTCGGCTGAGCCAGGATGGTTTGCCCGGAATCCACAGAGGTTGGATCCGCTTTTCTTTCCGGAGGCAATCTGCTGTTCTTTCCCGGTTCTTGTTTTTTCTTACGTTTCTTTGTCAAGAATGAAGAAAAAGAGAGTTTGGACAAAGGAGCAAACCACCGGTGGCACAAATTTTTTACTGGGATGAATGGCAGATTAAAAGAGAAGAACAAATTCGGTTAAAAGCATTGAATCAGTTTCCCTGGTCCCAATTGAAAAAAATCAAGGAAGATTTTGTAGACCCGTTTACCCATTATTGGCCCGAGTTGCGCAAAATTATGTTGTTGGAATTGGTGTACCGCATGGTTTTTGAATCATATGCGGCCGGGATGATCGAGCGGAAAAAGGCGGGGAGGCGAAAAGTGACGTTTTCCCAACCGGTTGATGCTGCTTCCCGTACTCCCCAAAACAACCAACCGGAGCAGAAAACGATTTCTCTGTCCGAATCGCTTTGCCTGATCGTCACCCAAAACGACCCGGTGGATGTTTTTATCACCAACCGCGAAAAAATATGCCGCCAATTGACGGATCAACTGGTGAAGGAATTTTCCATCTTCCGGTGGTTGGATGAATGGAATGTGCAATCGGTGATGATTTTGCTGGAAGAATTGAGCCGCATCTGGTTCCAGCAAGGCTGGAGTGAGTGAGCGATGGTTTGTACATAACTGTCCGTTTCGCCCATATACATGAAGATAGACAGGTTTAATCAAGTGAGGCGAAATGGATGGAAAAATGGTTGAAAGAACATTGGGTGTGGGCGGGAATCGTTTTGCTTTTGCTCCTGTTGCCGGCTTTGTTTTTCATGTCGAAAAATCTTATTGTATCCACATGGTCCATGCCATTAAACGGAAAAGTCATTGTATTGGATGCCGGGCACGGGGGAGCGGACGGAGGAGCGGTCAGCGAGTCCGGGCTCATCGAAAAAGACATCACATTGCAAATGGTTTTTTATTTGCGGGATTATTTGCAAGAAGCAGGGGCCTTGGTTTATCTGACCCGGGAGAGTGACCGGGATCTGGCTTCCCCGGACACAGGCAGGCTCCGTTCCCGGAAAGCAGAGGATCTCATGCGCCGGATTCATTTGGTCAAAGAGAAAAAAGCGGATGCTTTGATCAGCATCCATTTGAATGCCATTCCTTCGCCCAGATGGTCAGGAGCCCAAACGTTCTATCATCCAGCGAAAGAAGAAAACAAAAGGCTGGCGGTTTTTATCCAGTCTGAATTGGTGAAACAGCTGGGCAACACCAAGCGTTTGGCGAAACAAAAAGGGGATGTGTATATTTTGAATCATTCCCCGGTTCCGACGGCTTTGGTGGAGGTTGGGTTTTTGTCCAACCCCGCGGAAGCCGAACTTTTGTCGCAGCCGGAGTACCAAAAAAAAGTGGCGGCATCCATTTATCTGGGGATTCTCCAATATTACACAGGAAAAGAACCACCTCCAATCGTTGATCAGTAGTGTGTTATAATGGACAAGAAATCGCTTTCGATTGAGGTGTCAGCCATGCTAACCCAGGAAAAAATATTAGAAGCATTAAAAAATGTGAAAGATCCTGAAATTAACCGAAGTCTTGTCGAATTGGACATGATTCGAAATATCCGGATAAAAGGGAAAGAAGTTTCGCTGGATGTAATTTTGACCATTCAGGGTTGCCCTTTAAAATTTAAAATCCAGGAAGATGTGGAGAAGGCCATTTATCAGCTGGGAGCCGAAAAGGTGAATGTGTGCTTCGGATCGATGACAGATGAAGAACGGCAAAAACTGGCGGCAAGTTTGCGCCAGGAAGGACAGAAAGACCGCCAGAGCCAGGTTCCCCCGTTGTTGGATCCTTCCTCCAACACGCAGTTTATCGCCGTGTCCAGCGGAAAAGGCGGTGTCGGAAAATCGACCGTGACCGTGAATCTGGCCGTGGCATTGGCCCGGAAAGGGAAAAAAGTGGGCATTATTGATGCCGATATATACGGATTCAGCGTTCCGGACATGATGGGCATCGAAACGCGTCCCGTGGTGATTGGTGAGATGATTTTGCCTGTGGAACGTTTCGGCGTGAAAGTCATGTCCATGGGATTTTTTGTTCAAGACAATTCGCCGGTGGTTTGGCGCGGACCCATGTTGGGGAAAATGCTGAGAAACTTCTTCAGTGAAGTTTACTGGGGAGACCTTGATTATTTGTTGATCGATTTGCCTCCGGGAACGGGGGACGTGGCGCTGGACATTCACCAAATGATCCCGCAAAGCAAAGAAATCCTCGTGACGACTCCCCACGCAACGGCGGCGTTTGTTGCTGCACGGGCAGGCGCCATGGCACTGAATACGACCAAACATGAGCTTCTCGGTGTCGTCGAGAACATGTCCTGGTACCAAAATAAATACGGGGAGCGGGAATACGTCTTCGGCCACGGCGGAGGCAAGAAGTTGGCCGAAGAGTTAAAAGTGGATCTGTTGGCCCAGATTCCGCTCGGGGCTCCGGAGTATAAAGACATGGATGATCCGGATTTTGCCCCGGCGATCTATGATGCCGATCACCCCAATGGCAAAAGGTACGGGGATTTGGCTGAAAAATTGTTGGAAAAGGCACCGGTTGCCGGATAACGGGAGGCGGTTTTCACCGCCTCTTCATTATTGTTGGGACTGTCCGCCTTCCTGATTGCCGCCGCCACCTTGTTCGCCTTCGTCTTCACCGCCGCCTTCTTGACTGTCTTGTTTTTTGCTTTGGGCTTGTTCACCGAGCTTTTTCTGGATGCTCGGCACTTGGATCAGTTCTTCCATGATTTTTTTGGTTTCTTCCCGGTATTGCTGGCTTTTCAGGATTTGCAGGATTTGATTGGACATTTGCGGATCTTTGAAGATCTCGATCAGCATTTTTTGATATTCCGGGTCTTTCAACAAGGTTTTCATCAGCTTTTTGTTTTGTTCTTCCGTGACCTGAAACAAATTGTTGGCCACTTCCGGCTTTTGCAAAATGGTTTCCCACTCTTTTTTCATTTTGGCATCGGTAAGGGATTGGGCCAGAGCCTTTTCCATTTCTTGCGATTTCATCATGATTTTTTGTTTGAATTCAGGCTCCTGCATCAGATCCTCCAGCACTTTTTTTCCTTCTCCCGTATGCAATACGTCCAGCGTGATTTCCTTGATTTTTTGATAATCCGGCTCGGATGGCTGGGACTGATTGGAACTGCATGATACGACCGTCAACACAGGAAGGATGATTGCTACGATCCATTTTATCTTCTGCATCTTCTTTGTTCCTCCGTTTCGCGAGCTTACTCTTTTTTAATATGCGAGTTTGCCGGAGGCTTTATGCCTGACTGTCAAATCAGAATCAATTTTGGTACAATCGGTTAAGAAAACAAAACAGGAGAGACCGTTATGACTTTAAGGAAATTGATTTATTGGTTTTTCTCGACACTGATCCTCGGATGTGTTACGGCAATTATTTTGGGTTTTCTTTTTGAACAGGCGGCGGGTGAAGTGTTGTTCGGTTCCTTGACCAGTCAGCTTTTGCTTGGCTTGACCCTGGCGGCCGTTGCGGAACTCGGCTTCTTTGCCTATCTGGTGTTTAATTGGTTGGCCAAGGGATTGTTAAGAAAAAAGACAGTTTATGACACGGTGATGCTTTTATTGATCCTGATTCTGACCGGAAATTTGCTGTACTTGAATTTCGCGAAATATCAGGGAGAAGAATTCTGGCTCCACTTGCTCGTTCCCACGGTCATTGTTTTGTCGGCCATCCTGATTGCCGGCCTGAAACAAA
The DNA here is from genome assembly GCF_038006465.1 of Thermoactinomyces sp. FSL K6-2592. NCBI lineage: Bacteria > Bacillati > Bacillota > Bacilli > Caryophanales > Thermoactinomycetaceae > Thermoactinomyces > Thermoactinomyces sp. FSL K6-2592. Next base: position 2,412 of record NZ_JBBOVH010000001.1, on the reverse strand, counting down.
AGTGGACGAATCAAAGCGCATACATACCCACGCTTTTTTTTGTCATCGCCGCAACAACGATTGAAGCGATTCCTTCCATCAATCCCAAGGAAGGGGAAGTCCCGCTTCTGATCATAATGCACACGGTGTTGGTCCTTCTGGTTTGCAATGCATGGCAAATTTTGCAGCTGCACCGGTGGGTGCAACCTTCGCCCGCTGAAAGGGGGAAGAAGGGGAAGTTTGCCAAGAGCACGAAGGCCGGTGCAAAAAACACCCATAAACAGAAAAAGAAAAAATAAAGGAGTCGGTTGCCGTTCAAGCGAACGGAATCGACTCTTTTTTCATGGGGAAAACGCTGATCTTATGCTATGCTTATGTAGGTGCAACGTTATTCAACGGATTGGGTATCCACCTCGGAGCCGGAGATCAATTCAGACACCGTGACAAATTCATATCCTTTCGATCGCAACCCGTCAATGATTTCCGGCAAAGCTTCGTGGGTTTGGCGACAAGAATCGCTGGCGTGCAACAAAACGATGTCTCCGGGATGGGCTTTGGTTAAAACACGTTTGACAATTTCATCTTTCCCGGGATTCATCCAGTCGCGGGAATCGGTGTCCCATTGGATGGTTTTATAACCGAGACTGTCGGCAATCTTGAGGACCCTTTTGTCAAAGTCCCCGTTCGGAAAACGGATCAGATTCGGTTTTTTGCCTGTGGCTTTTTGCAAAATCTGGTCTGCTTTTAAAATTTGAGTGCGAATTTGTTCTTCGTTGTATTGGCTGTAGTTATCATGCCGGTGACCGTGGCTTCCGATTTCATACCCCATGTTCACAATCCGTTTGACCAGGTCGGGATGGCTTTCTGCCCACGGAGAAGATAAGAAGAACGTCGCTTTTTTCAGCCCTTTTTGTTCCAAAACGTCCAAAATGGGGCCGGTGCGTTCTTCCCCCCAGCTGATATCAAAGGTTAAGGCGATTTGTTTTTTATCTGTGTCAACGCTGTAAATCGCAGACGGGCCCGGATCCAGCGGTACAAAGACCTGAATGTTTTTGTTTTCCGCATAAAAGATCCCGGCTGCAAAGAATAGAACAAGAAGGATAAGAATACTCCGTTTCAGACGTTTGCCTGAAAGCACAAGAAAAAAATTCATTGTGTCGGTCCCTCCCCCGAATCAACATCTATCCTAAATGTATGCGTGAGGACGAGGGTTATGATTGTTTGTCCATAAAAAGGAGTGGAAATATGAAAAAGTGGTGGTCCGCCATTCGCGAAGAAAGAAGATATTTTACGATGATGGCTGTCGTGTTTGTCACCAGTGCCGTGACCGGTTACTTCCAAGGGGATTCGTTGACAACCTTTCTGAAACAAGCCGGGGTGTTTGAGGAAATTGAAAAAGTGGTGCAATCCATCCAAAGTCAGCCGACGTTTTTGAATGCATTTGTCTCGATCTTTCTGAATAACTTGTTTGCCACGATGATGATCATTTTATTGGGCGCTTTGTTTTTCGGAATCTATCCCTTTTCGGCCATGCTGATGAACGGAATGCTGTTGGGAACCACCCTTTACGTCGCATCCCATGATTCGGGACAAAATCCCTGGGCCATCTTTGTCCAGTCGATCTTGCCCCATGGTATCATGGAATTGCCGGCATTGTTTATGGCTGCCGGTTTGGGGATTCATTTGGGAATGGCCGTGTTGAGGCGGGTTTTATCGGTCTTTTCAAGCGAACGGATGCAGGCCAGCATTGCTGAATGGAAAAGGATTCGAAGCCGGCTGGTGCCCAATCTTACGGCCATTGTGGTGCTGCTGTTTTTAGCGGCTGTTGTTGAGGCGGCCTTGATTATATATGGAATATCCTAGGAGGAATAGAAATGAAAGTGAATGTGACATGGCAAGGAAAGATGCGGTTTGAAACGGAAACGCCGTCCGGACATACGGTGACAATGGATGCCGCACCGGAAGTCGGCGGGGAAAACAAAGGCCCCCGACCGACAGAAATGGTTTTGTCGGCAGTAGGAACCTGTTCCGCGATTGATATTGTCGATATTCTGCGGAAGATGCGTTTGAATGTGGAAGGATTCGCAATGGAGGTGGAAGGGGAACGGGCAGAAGATCATCCCCGCCGCTTCACCAAAGTGCACATGCATTATGTGTTAAAAGGGGATCTTCCCGAAGAAAAAGTCCGTCGGGCTGTACAGCTTTCCGTTGAGAAGTATTGCTCGGTTTCCAATTCATTAAATGCCCGGATCTCTTCCAGTTTTGAAATCAATGGGAAAAGATATGAAATGGATTGAGTTGGCCGCTTGGTCGCGGGGATTTTGAGGTCCCCGCCATTTTTTTCGATTTTATTTTTAAAAAAAGTGTTGACTTATGTCGGTGAAGGTGATAATATCGTATTTGTCGCCGCGAGAGAGCGGCAAACATAAAGCG